>NZ_JBGDZO010001533.1:0-203 GCF_046548235.1 Salmonella sp. SAL4457 | reverse complement strand
CAGGCCCTCACCTGCGGATAGCTGCCGGTCTGTGAGTAACTGATGGCGGCCACGACCAGCGCCATAACCACGCCCGGCACGTAAGCACCCCACCCGGCGCGCGGTCCCGCCGCCGGAATGGCGTCGGCCAGGACGTCCTGTCTGATACGCACCCGCCGGCGCGTGCGGGCGACGATTATCCACCCGCCCGCCACGATGGTGGC
>NZ_JBGDZO010001532.1:0-208 GCF_046548235.1 Salmonella sp. SAL4457 | reverse complement strand
GCAGCTATCCGCAGGTGAGGGCCTGGCAGCAGGCAACGGCGCAGACGCCGGGACTGCTGGCGCGGGCGCTGGACCCGCAGGCGCAGCCGCTGAATGAGGAGGAGATGGCGCGGCTGGCGCTGGGGCTGCGCACCCGCCTGCAGAATGATGCCGGCAATGTTGAGGGCTGGCTCATGCTGGGGCGCACCGGTATGGTACTGGGTAATGC
>NZ_JBGDZO010001531.1:0-214 GCF_046548235.1 Salmonella sp. SAL4457 | reverse complement strand
GTAATAGCTCACTGGTCGAGTCGGCCTGCGCGGAAGATGTAACGGGGCTAAACCATGCACCGAAGCTGCGGCAGCGACACTGTGTGTTGTTGGGTAGGGGAGCGTTCTGTAAGCCTGTGAAGGTGTGTCGTGAGGCATGCTGGAGGTATCAGAAGTGCGAATGCTGACATAAGTAACGATAAAGCGGGTGAAAAGCCCGCTCGCCGGAAGACCA
>NZ_JBGDZO010001530.1:0-224 GCF_046548235.1 Salmonella sp. SAL4457 | reverse complement strand
AATTTGAGAGACTCACGAACAACTTTCGTTGTTCTGTGTTTCAATTTTCAGCTTGATCCAGATTTTTAAAGAGCAAATATCTCAAACGTGACTCGTAAGTCAGTTTTGAGATACTGATGGCAACGCCTTTCACACATTACCGCGCAAGTGGCGTCCCCTAGGGGATTCGAACCCCTGTTACCGCCGTGAAAGGGCGGTGTCCTGGGCCTCTAGACGAAGGGGAC
>NZ_JBGDZO010001529.1:0-227 GCF_046548235.1 Salmonella sp. SAL4457 | reverse complement strand
AGGGAAAGGCGAAAAGAACCCCGGCGAGGGGAGTGAAAAAGAACCTGAAACCGTGTACGTACAAGCAGTGGGAGCACAGGTTTACCTGTGTGACTGCGTACCTTTTGTATAATGGGTCAGCGACTTATATTCTGTAGCAAGGTTAACCGTATAGGGGAGCCGGAGGGAAACCGAGTCTTAATTGGGCGTTAAGTTGCAGGGTATAGACCCGAAACCCGGTGATCTAG
>NZ_JBGDZO010001528.1:0-228 GCF_046548235.1 Salmonella sp. SAL4457 | reverse complement strand
AAGCTCTTCCTGGGCGTAGAGGAATACGGTTTTGACGGTTCGCTGGATGACGTGATGGCACTGGCATCGAAAGACCTTTTCCCTCAGCTCACCCATCTGGGGTTGATGAACAGCGAAGAGCAGGATGATATCGCCCGCCGGGTGCTGGAAAGTAATATCCTGCCGCAGCTTAACGTGCTGGAACTCTCATGCGGTACCTTAACGGACAACGGCGCAGAGGCGCTGCTG
>NZ_JBGDZO010001527.1:0-228 GCF_046548235.1 Salmonella sp. SAL4457 | reverse complement strand
GTCCAGCGCGTTCGCGCGTGCCACCTGGTCCGCCACCAACTGCTTGGACTCGTCCGGGAGTTCGGCGAAATCCGGCCCGACGTGCTTGGCGGCCACCTCGTGGCTCTCGCCGAGTACCGGCCCCAGGTGCCGCAGGTCGGACTGGGCCGGGTTTTCGCCGCGGGCGGTCATGTCCACCGCCGCCCGCACCGCCCCGCACTTGGTGTGCCCCAGCACCACCACCAGTTT
>NZ_JBGDZO010001526.1:0-228 GCF_046548235.1 Salmonella sp. SAL4457 | reverse complement strand
CTATTACGGCATCCTCGAGTTCGATCTGAATCCCGACACCATGCTTACCGTCGGCGCCGACTATCAGGACAACGATCCCAAGGGATCGGGCTGGTCGGGCAGCTTCCCGCTCTTCGACAGCCAGGGCAACCGCAACGACGTATCCCGCTCCTTCAACAACGGAGCCAAGTGGAGCAGTTGGGAGCAGTACACCCGCACCGTCTTCGCCAACCTCGAGCACAATTTCGC
>NZ_JBGDZO010001525.1:0-228 GCF_046548235.1 Salmonella sp. SAL4457 | reverse complement strand
TCCTTGACCACCTGGCGCTGCAGGTTCTCCTGCGAACCGCAGAGGTTGCAGGGGATGATCGGAAACTCCTTGAGCTGGGAATAGGCCTCGATGTCCTTCTCGCTGCAATAGGCCAGCGGCCGGATCACCACGTTGCGCCCGACGTCGGCCAGCAGCTTCGGCGGCATGGCCTTCAGGGTGCCGCCGTAGACCATGTGGAGGACGAAGGTCTCCAGTATGTCGTCGCGA
>NZ_JBGDZO010001524.1:0-228 GCF_046548235.1 Salmonella sp. SAL4457 | reverse complement strand
GCCAGGACGGCAGCGACACGGCGGATGCTTGTTGTTGTTCTCATGGGAATGACCTCTGCGTGAAACCCGGCTATTAGTCATGGAAGGCGAGGCTTGGTTCCGCAACGCCCACCTTTCCTGAGTATCGTCCCGATCGCCGTTTTCCGCCGCCTCGGCGCCGATGCCCGCCCCTCTGGCGAGACGACGACCCGCCGCCCCCAGGCGACGAAACGGCGTCCGCCTTTATGC
>NZ_JBGDZO010001523.1:0-228 GCF_046548235.1 Salmonella sp. SAL4457 | reverse complement strand
ACTCGGCGCTCGGCGGCATCGAGTCGGTGCGCAAGAACTCCCAGCGCGACGGTGCCTTCGAGGTCAAGCCGGCCAACAACGGCAAGTTCCACTTCGTGCTCAAGGCCACCAATGGCCAGGTCGTCGGCCAGAGCCAGCTCTATGCCAGCCAGGCCAACGCCGAAGCCGGCGTGCAGTCGGTGAAGCGCGCAACGCCGGAAGCCGGTCTCAGCGACGAAAGCTGAGGCC
>NZ_JBGDZO010001522.1:0-228 GCF_046548235.1 Salmonella sp. SAL4457 | reverse complement strand
GCCCGTAGCTCATCAGCATGCACATGGCGAAGGCCACCCACAGCAGCAGGGTGCCCACTGCCTGGCGCCCCTCGAACAACTGGGCGACCCGTCCGCTCGGCGCTTCGGCCGCGACAGCGTTCGCCCGCTCGGCGCCGGGCCGGTAGTCGGGATCGACCTTGCGCAGCAGCGCGTCCAGTTCGGCGCGGCGGCCCTTGAGTTCGAGGAACGCCGCCGACTCCGGCAACC
>NZ_JBGDZO010001521.1:0-228 GCF_046548235.1 Salmonella sp. SAL4457 | reverse complement strand
GGCCTGCTCTTCCTCGATCCAGGCACGCAGGCGCAGGCGCCGTGTTTCCCCATCGAGGCCACACAGGTCGTGCACCGGCACCTCGGCGGCGACCGCCGTGGCCGGGTGGACCCATTGCAGGGGAACCTGGCCACCGTGCAGATCGAAGCCGGTACGCAGGATCGCGTGGCGGCCGATCAGGATCGCCCAGGCGCGCGCCAGCAACTCGCCGTCCAGGCGTCCATGCAC
>NZ_JBGDZO010001520.1:0-228 GCF_046548235.1 Salmonella sp. SAL4457 | reverse complement strand
CATCTGGCGGGAGAAAGCGTTGAATCGAAGGAGAGGCCCAGGCTGGGCAGCGCGGTGCGCTTTGCGAAGACTGAACGGCGGCCTGGGGTACGTTCTCCGATGACCTGGGGACAAGAGCCGTGCGTAGGCGCATTCAAGTTGGGGCGGCGATGTAAGAAATATAAGGCGACGATCGACCTCCTGCATCTCATCAGCAATACAGCCTAGTGAGATACCATTCGATTTACC
>NZ_JBGDZO010001519.1:0-228 GCF_046548235.1 Salmonella sp. SAL4457 | reverse complement strand
CCGTCTACCTGACCGTCCGCCAGAATCCCTGGTGCTGGCCTATCGGCCTGGTGATGGTGGCGCTCTACGCCTGGATATTCTTCGAGGTGAAGCTTTATTCGGACATGCTCCTGCAAATGGTCTACGCGGCGCTACAGCTCTATGGCTGGTGGCAGTGGACCCGCGGCGGGCAGGACCACGACGGCCGCTCGGTGAGCCGCCTGAACGCCGCGCAGCGCCTCTACGGGC
>NZ_JBGDZO010001518.1:0-228 GCF_046548235.1 Salmonella sp. SAL4457 | reverse complement strand
AGCTCAGCGTAACCAATATGTTGGATATTATTTATTACTATCTGAAAATTCATACCTAGAGCTTCGGTGAGTTATGAATAAACATATCAACAATCGTTAAGCCATACTTCTTGCGAAGCTTATCAAGATAAGCCGGATCAACAGTATTTACGTAGTTTATTAAACCAGAGAATTTCTTAATAGCTTTTTCATCATCCACCTCGCCCATGATCTTCAAAAACCTAGCTC
>NZ_JBGDZO010001517.1:0-228 GCF_046548235.1 Salmonella sp. SAL4457 | reverse complement strand
GGCTGAACAGGTAGTGAAGACTTTCCGTGGCACCCGTGGCGGGGATGCCTTCAACGCCGTGGAAGAGGGCAAGGTTGGCCACGACGACGGCTATCTCTCCACCTCCCTGAACCCCGGTGTCGCGAGGAGCTTCGGGCAGGGCACGATATCCACCGTGTTCGGCAGGTCCGGAATCGATGTCAGCGGGATATCGAACTACAAGAATGAAAAAGAGATTCTCTATAACAA
>NZ_JBGDZO010001516.1:0-228 GCF_046548235.1 Salmonella sp. SAL4457 | reverse complement strand
ATCTGTGCTGGCACACCAGAAAGAAGACGAGATCGAAGCGGCCTACAACCGCAGCGACTATCTGGAACAAAGGCGACCGCTGATGCAGTGGTGGGGAAACTACGTTGATGCCGCCAGACGGCAGGCGCTGCTCGGTGCAGAAGAACCGCTGCAAATCGTGGAAGGAGAATAATGTGACCAGTCCCATTCGTCAGAATCTGTTTGAACGGGAATGTGATATGCCGCTTC
>NZ_JBGDZO010001515.1:0-228 GCF_046548235.1 Salmonella sp. SAL4457 | reverse complement strand
CATCGTGCCCACCGACACGCCCGGCTACGAGGTGGTGCGGATCGAGGACAAGCTCGGCCAGCACGCCTCGGACACCTGCCAGCTGGCCTTCAACGACCTGCGTATCCCGGCCACGCTGCGCCTGGGCGAGGAGGGCGAGGGTTACCGCATCGCCCTGGCCAACCTCGAAGGCGGCCGCATCGGCATCGCCGCCCAGGCGGTCGGCATGGCGCGCGCGGCGTTCGAGGC
>NZ_JBGDZO010001514.1:0-228 GCF_046548235.1 Salmonella sp. SAL4457 | reverse complement strand
ATCATGCGGCGGGTCAGCGGCTCCTTGATCCACAGGTGTGCGATCAGCGGCGTGAACACCGGCGCGGCATAGCTGAACAGCATGGCGTCGGTCAGCGGCAGGTGGGCGAGGGCGTAGAAGTAGCAGTACATGCCGCCCAGGCCGTAGGTGGTGCGCAGCAGGTGCGATAGCGGGCGGCGGGTGCGCAGCGGGCCGATGCCGCGAGTCAGCGCCAGGGGCAGGAAGAAC
>NZ_JBGDZO010001513.1:0-228 GCF_046548235.1 Salmonella sp. SAL4457 | reverse complement strand
AGCTGGCTTCCGGCAAAAAAATCCCCCTGCCGCGCCCGACGCGCGGAGGGGGATGAAAAAGGAGCCAGGAACGGCCCTCAGTGTGAGTCTGGCGTTTTCCGGAAGCCGTCCGCTGCATTCCGCAAGCCGCTGGAGGCGATTGTGGCGGTGTCGCTGGCGGTCGAATTAGCCGAAAACGACCTGCCCATGTCCAGGCGGGACAGCCCCCTTGCCGGGAGCGACGTGGGC
>NZ_JBGDZO010001512.1:0-228 GCF_046548235.1 Salmonella sp. SAL4457 | reverse complement strand
CCCTGGAGGTGTCCTCTCCGGGCATGGATCGGCCGCTGTTCACCCTCGAACAGTTCGCCAAGCATGCCGGCGAGCAAGTGAAGATCAGGCTGCGTTCGCCCTATGAGGGGCGGCGTAACTACCAAGGCATTCTCCGTGGTGTGGAGGAGCAGGATGTGGTGGTCCTGGTGGACGATCACGAGTACCTGCTGCCGATCGATTCGATCGACAAGGCCAACATCATTCCCC
>NZ_JBGDZO010001511.1:0-228 GCF_046548235.1 Salmonella sp. SAL4457 | reverse complement strand
CCCTCGATCCATAGCGAAGGCAGCAGCACCAGCGGCATCAGCAGGCTGCCGAGCAGGCAGGCCAGGGCCAGTTGTTCGGGCTGGCTGGCCTGGCCGTGCAAGGCCAGGTAGAGCACCGGCGGTAGATTGAACAGCAGCGAGCCGAGCCCGGCCAGGACGAAGCGCTCGGCGGCCTGCAGGGGGATGCTGAATAGCGCATGGAGCATCAGCCCCGGCACGCACCAGGCG
>NZ_JBGDZO010001510.1:0-228 GCF_046548235.1 Salmonella sp. SAL4457 | reverse complement strand
ACGAGCGAACCGCGCGAAGACGCGCACAAGCGTTGCCCGCCGGCCGCGCCAACTCTTATCATCGCCGGACCTGGCCCTGTGCCTTCACCCTGCCCCGAGCCATCGTCGAGAAACACCGCCATGACCGCAGCCAACCTCACCGAACAGCAACGCCTGGAACTCGAAGCCGCCGCCTTCCGCACCCTGGTCCATCATTTGCAGACCCGCAAGGACGTGCAGAACCTGTCT
>NZ_JBGDZO010001509.1:0-228 GCF_046548235.1 Salmonella sp. SAL4457 | reverse complement strand
TCCTGGTCTATCGCAACTACGATGCGATCTATTCCTACAACGCCGCGGAAAGCTACGCGCTGGCCATCGCCCTGCTTTCCGACCGCCTGCGCGGCGGCAGCGGCCTGGTGGCGTCCTGGCCGACCGACGACCCGGGCATCAGCCGGCTCGAGCGCAAGCAAGTGCAGAAGGCGTTGCTGGCGCGCGGCTACGACATCGGCGAGGCCGACGGGCTGATCGGCACCAGCA
>NZ_JBGDZO010001508.1:0-229 GCF_046548235.1 Salmonella sp. SAL4457 | reverse complement strand
CGTCAGCACGGGGCGACTTCGAAGGGAGGATTTGGTCTTGTTACCAACACCCGCCATGCATGACGTGCTCGAGGTCAACGACGCGGCGACGTTGTCGTTGACGACTCTCAATGTTTCCCTTCACTGCCATCGTTTCGGCGCCCACTTGAACCTTCGTGCCTCCGATGGCTCGCGTGCCAGTGGCACATGACGCTGGCGACCGCGACGTTGGGCGCAAGAGGACTTGTGG
>NZ_JBGDZO010001507.1:0-229 GCF_046548235.1 Salmonella sp. SAL4457 | reverse complement strand
ACCTGTCCGACCGCGACTCGGTGTTCGACAGCCAGGAAGCCGCCGACCTGCTGCTTTGGCTGCGTGCCTGCGCCGACCCCGGCGCCGATGCGCTGCTGCGGGTCGCCCTGGCTACCCGCAGCCTGCACCTGGACTGGGCGACCCTGGACCGATTGAACCAGGACGAACTGTTCTGGGAACGGATGGTCCTGCGCTTCCGCGACTATCGCCGGTCCTGGCAGGCCCAGGG
>NZ_JBGDZO010001506.1:0-229 GCF_046548235.1 Salmonella sp. SAL4457 | reverse complement strand
CGGCCGCCTCAGCGGTGGCCGGCGAGGGTGATCGAGACCGACTCGGCGAAGCGCAGCGCGTGCGGCTTGTCCACTTCCACCTCGGCGTAGCGCACCGCCGGGTTCTCCATCACCAGGTCGAGGATTTCCTGGGTCATCCGTTCGAGCAGGGCGAAGCGGTTCTCCTCGACGTGGCGGATGATCGCCTTGGTGATGGTGCGGTAGTTCAGCGCGTGCTCGATGTCGTTGC
>NZ_JBGDZO010001505.1:0-229 GCF_046548235.1 Salmonella sp. SAL4457 | reverse complement strand
GGGAGATGCTGGTGGTGACCCATTCCGACTACGCCCTGTCGATCGCCCTCAACGAGACCGACGAGCCGAAGACCCCGCCCCTGGACCCGGCGAAGGAAGGCGGCAACGAGTTCGTCGGCCTGATCGAAGGTCTCGACAAGTACCTCAGCGACTTCCCGGAGACCCGCCGCACCTTGCTCAACAGCCTGCGCCACTTCGCCCGCTTCGACGAGCGGGTCGACGATTCCTA
>NZ_JBGDZO010001504.1:0-229 GCF_046548235.1 Salmonella sp. SAL4457 | reverse complement strand
CCTCCGGACCGTTCGAATTTGCCGTGCGAGAACGAGTGGTGCGGCTGTCGGCGTTCCGCCACTCCGCATTCGTCACCATCCATCGCGTCGAGCGCATGAGGCACCCCTCCCGCCTCTTCGTGGTCGGTGATGTCCCACCGGGCAGTCGATTGCGGGACCTGCTCAGTCGATCGACGTCCGCGCCGCCGACGTCATGGTCGATCGAAGTCGTCAAGGGACTGCTCGAGAG
>NZ_JBGDZO010001503.1:0-229 GCF_046548235.1 Salmonella sp. SAL4457 | reverse complement strand
GACTACAGCGACGCTCGCGCGCGCACCCAGGAAGGCCTTCTCGATGTGTTGCAGCGCGCAGGCCTGCGGGTCCTGTGGCGGGACAACCAGTCCGGCTGCAAGGGCACCTGCGACCGCGTCGCCTTCCAGGACCTGAGCGAGAGCAAGGATCCGGCCCTGTGCGCCGGCGGCGAGTGCCATGACGAGATCCTCCTGCGCGACTTGCAGGCCTTCATCGACGGGCTGCAAC
>NZ_JBGDZO010001502.1:0-229 GCF_046548235.1 Salmonella sp. SAL4457 | reverse complement strand
GTACCGCGTCGGCCTCTATCCGCCGCACCTTCGCCGCACGTGCCAGGACCTCGCCCTCGCGATAGGCCTGGGCCGGCGCGCCGTTCACCGAGAGGATGGCGATCGCCGCGGGACCACCGCTGATCAATCCCGCCAGTTGCACCTCTACCTCACCGGAAGGCGCCGCGAACCAGCGTTGAGCGGCGTCCTCGCCGCTGGGCGGCGGAACGTCGGCGACATCGGCCTGGAC
>NZ_JBGDZO010001501.1:0-229 GCF_046548235.1 Salmonella sp. SAL4457 | reverse complement strand
ACCCGGCACAGGGTCGGGTGCTCAGCCGGCGCGAGACGATCCTGCTGGTCCTGTTCGCCCTGACCCTGCACGGAGCGGTGATCCATTGGCTGAGCCAGCAGAGAACCCCGGCGCTGCCCGAGGTGCCGCCACAGGTGCCGCCGATGACCATCGAGTTCACCGCCCCGGCGCCGCCGGTGGTGGAACCGCCGCCGCCCGAGCCGTTGCCGCCGGTGGTCGAGGAACCGCC
>NZ_JBGDZO010001500.1:0-229 GCF_046548235.1 Salmonella sp. SAL4457 | reverse complement strand
CTGTACGACTGCGCGTCGAACATTGAAGTCGGAAGGGAACATTGTTTGTTCGTCGTCTGAGACATACGGTTGAGCGTAAAATACTGTAGTTAGTCCTGGACCATCAATGACCTCCACAGCCTCAACGAGCGCGTACTCACCCCATTACAGTTCTCCTTGTCCAGGGACCCGAATGCCGCACTCTACAGACCTCAGTCGACTTGCCAGATCCCACTGCACCCTATAGCTA
>NZ_JBGDZO010001499.1:0-229 GCF_046548235.1 Salmonella sp. SAL4457 | reverse complement strand
ATTCAGGTCCCCGCCGCAAACACATCGACGACAGTGGAAACATCTTCACGGCCAGAGGACTCGCCAACCTGGGCTGCCTCTTCGTTCTGGTCGCATCCATTGTCGCTCTCTTGTACGTCAACCCAATCTCTTTCGCGTCTATGAATCCCCCGAGTTTATCCACCTTCCCGTAGCGCTGGCTATCCAATCTTGGCGTACTTCCTGCGCCACAAACAGTCCTACTCAGGGG
>NZ_JBGDZO010001498.1:0-229 GCF_046548235.1 Salmonella sp. SAL4457 | reverse complement strand
AAGTACACCACCACGAAGGTCAGCAGGGTCAGGCTCATCTGCGTCACGCTCTGCGCCGAGGAGGCGTCGGCGGTGCGCATCAGTCCGTAGACCACCCAGGGCTGGCGGCCCATCTCGGTGGTGAACCAGCCGGCGAGGATCGCGATCAGGCCGGACGGTCCCATCAGCAGGGTCAGGCGCAGGAAGGCCTTCGAGTTGAACAGCTTGTCCTGGCCGCGCCAGCGCAGCC
>NZ_JBGDZO010001497.1:0-229 GCF_046548235.1 Salmonella sp. SAL4457 | reverse complement strand
AGCGGCTACGGTTCATCTTCGCGGTCGGCACCGCGCGCACCACGGCGAACGGCTGGCCGGAATCGTGGATCACTTCCTTGACCGTGGCCACCGGATAGCCGGCGGGGAAGCGTTGCCCCAGGCCGGAGCTGACCAGTAGGTCGCCTTCCTTGATGTCGGCGGTGTCGGCGACGTAGCGCAATTCCAGGCGCTCGGGATTGCCGGTGCCGACGGCGATGGCGCGCAGGCC
>NZ_JBGDZO010001496.1:0-229 GCF_046548235.1 Salmonella sp. SAL4457 | reverse complement strand
CCATGCTGGTGGCCAGCCAGATCGGCGGCGTGGCGGCGCTGGCCGCCGTGTTCGTACTGATCACCGGGGTGCTCGGGGCGATCCTCGGGCCGGAGCTGCTGAGCGCCATCGGCGTCCGGCACCCCGCCGCGCAGGGCATGGCGCTGGGCATGACGGCCCACGCGGTAGGCACTTCGCGGGCCTTGCAGGAAGGCGAGGAGTGCGGCGCCTTCGCCGCCCTGGCGATGAG
>NZ_JBGDZO010001495.1:0-229 GCF_046548235.1 Salmonella sp. SAL4457 | reverse complement strand
GAACTACGCCGAGAACATGTTCACCACCTCCTCGGAAAGTCGCGACTACGCGGTCAAGCCGATGAACTGCCCGTGCCACGTGCAGATCTTCAACCAGGGCCTGAAGTCCTACCGCGACCTGCCGCTGCGCCTCGCCGAGTTCGGCGCCTGCCACCGCAACGAGCCGTCCGGCGCGCTGCACGGGATCATGCGCGTACGCGGCTTTACCCAGGACGACGCGCATATCTTC
>NZ_JBGDZO010001494.1:0-229 GCF_046548235.1 Salmonella sp. SAL4457 | reverse complement strand
CTCCGGCAGTTCGCGCATGTGCTCGACGATGGCGATGGCGCCCAGCTCGCGCAGTACCTCGGCGTGCCCGGCGGGAATGTGCCCGGCGCCGACGAAGCCGATCACCCGCATCCCCGCGGCGAGGGCGGCGCGGGTGCCGGTGCTGCTGTCTTCCACCACCAGGCAACGCTCGGGGGCGACGCCGAGCAGGCTGGCGGCGTGCAGGTAGACGTCGGGTGCGGGCTTGGGC
>NZ_JBGDZO010001493.1:0-229 GCF_046548235.1 Salmonella sp. SAL4457 | reverse complement strand
AGTTCACACAGTCTTGTGGAAGCGGCCTTTGACTTGCGTCATAAGTACGGAGAATCAGCAGAGCAGCCGACAGATTATGAGGGAGGGAGTCACCGGGTACTCGAACACTACGTAAGGACTGAGGTTAGAAAGGGAGGAGTAGGGAAGAGAGGAGACTAACGCAGAAATCAGATGAAGACGAGGGCATATATAGCGCAAATAAATACGACAGTGCCACTCGGCACGGAAA
>NZ_JBGDZO010001492.1:0-229 GCF_046548235.1 Salmonella sp. SAL4457 | reverse complement strand
ATTCATGACTGGGGTGAAGTCGTAACAAGGTAACCGTAGGGGAACCTGCGGTTGGATCACCTCCTTACCTTAAAGAAACGGTCTTTGCAGTGCTCACACAGATTGTCTGATGAAAAGTAAATAGCAAGGCGTCTTGCGATTGAGACTTCAGTGTCCCCTTCGTCTAGAGGCCCAGGACACCGCCCTTTCACGGCGGTAACAGGGGTTCGAATCCCCTAGGGGACGCCAC
>NZ_JBGDZO010001491.1:0-230 GCF_046548235.1 Salmonella sp. SAL4457 | reverse complement strand
ATTCAACCCTTTGCGCGTGCTTCAACCCTTGCGCAGGTCGTCGTCGTCCAGGATGCGGGCGGCCGCGCCGTCGAGGTCGTCATATTGCCCGCTCTTGAGCGACCACAGGAACGCGCCGAGGCCGAGGAGGCACAGACCCAGCGCGATTGGCAGCAAGTAGACGAGAACGTTCATTGCAAGATCGTTTCAAGCGGATATGGCGGAATCAAGGGGTCGCCGCGACCGTACGC
>NZ_JBGDZO010001490.1:0-230 GCF_046548235.1 Salmonella sp. SAL4457 | reverse complement strand
GAGCGGCGCCAGGAGTCGAGGATCGGCGTCGGCACCGGCGCCTGCGGCAGGCGCGCGGCGTTCCTCAGGACACGGCTGACACCGTCCACATGGTCCGTCGAGTGTGCGGAAAGCATGGGGCCTCCGTTGCTCGGCATCTTGTTGTTGTGCCGCCCATTAAGCGCCCATCGGCGACCCTCGACAAGCGCCGGGCCGCCACAGCCGACGACTGAGACGGAGCGTCTCAGCGT
>NZ_JBGDZO010001489.1:0-230 GCF_046548235.1 Salmonella sp. SAL4457 | reverse complement strand
CCACTACGCCGTGGATCATCACCAGTACCGGCTTGTCGCGGCTGCCTTCGTCGCGGTAGTGCAGCGGGAAACCGTCCAGCTCGATGAAGCGCGAGCCGCTGGACGGTGCGGCGTAGCGTTCGCGCAACGACTCCAGCGAGAGAGAGCCGAAGCCCAGGCGGGCGAATCCGACCGCCAGCGGCGGTTGCAGCAGATAGGGTGTCGCGGACATGGACGCACGTCTCCCGTCT
>NZ_JBGDZO010001488.1:0-230 GCF_046548235.1 Salmonella sp. SAL4457 | reverse complement strand
TGCCTGCGCTGATCCCCGAGGATTACCTGCCCGACGTGCATGCCCGGCTGATCCTCTACAAGCGCATCGCCAACGCCCCTGACGAGGAAGGTTTGCGCGAGTTGCAGGTGGAGATGATCGACCGCTTCGGGCTCCTGCCCGATCCGGCGAAGAACCTGATGCGCCTGACCCTTCTGAAGCTGCAGGCGGAAAAACTTGGAATCCTCAAGGTCGATGCCGGACCGCAGGGC
>NZ_JBGDZO010001487.1:0-230 GCF_046548235.1 Salmonella sp. SAL4457 | reverse complement strand
ACCCTGCGCCAACTGATCGGCATCAGCAACGAGATCGCCGACAGCGCCTTCCACCCGGAAGGGCGCGGCGCCAACGAGATCCTCGACGAGGCCGAGCGGAAGATCTTCGAGGTCGCCGAAGCGCGACCGACGACCGGCGGGCCGGTAGGGATCAGCGATATCCTGGTCAAGACCATCGACCGCATCGACTACCTGTTCAACACCACCGAGGCGCTGACCGGGGTGTCCAC
>NZ_JBGDZO010001486.1:0-230 GCF_046548235.1 Salmonella sp. SAL4457 | reverse complement strand
CTCCCATCATTAACGAAGATAATCTCAACGTCATAAGGTTTAAGTGAACTGTATTCTCTGACCGTGTTATAGAAAATAGGGATCGCGTCCTCTTCATTAAAGACGGGAACCACTAATGAAATTTTCATTTCTCATTCCTGAAAACAATGAATCTGGAATATAAAAATCCGCAAATAAGGCTAATTGCGGAAAATACAATGAGCGTAAAAATGGGAGGCATAGCACACTTG
>NZ_JBGDZO010001485.1:0-230 GCF_046548235.1 Salmonella sp. SAL4457 | reverse complement strand
CTGCTACGTCAGCACCATCGGCCTGTCGCAGATCGCCGGCGCACAGTTCCTCCATGTCTACCAGCCGCGCCACTGGATCAACTGCGGCCAGGCCGGCCCGCTGGGCTGGACCATTCCCGCCGCGCTGGGAGTGGTCAAGGCCGACCCGAGCCGCCAGGTGGTGGCGCTCTCCGGCGACTACGACTTCCAGTTCATGATCGAGGAACTGGCGGTCGGCGCGCAGTTCAAGC
>NZ_JBGDZO010001484.1:0-230 GCF_046548235.1 Salmonella sp. SAL4457 | reverse complement strand
ACAGAGGGATGACCCGGTGTTGGCGGACCAGCTTTTCGCTGATGGCGTCCCGCGGAAAGCTTTCCTTGTCCAGGCTATTCAGGTCGCAATAGGCGATGCCGAACTGCTCGGCGGACAATTCGGCCAGGGCCAGGCCGCTTACCAGCTTGCTCTGCACCAGGTGCGTCACCAGCGACAGCTTGTTGCGCTGCGCCTGCGCCTGGGCCTGCACGGCGGTCTTTTCGTCGAGT
>NZ_JBGDZO010001483.1:0-230 GCF_046548235.1 Salmonella sp. SAL4457 | reverse complement strand
CTCGACATCATCGCCGCCGTACGCAGCCGTGGCGACGCCGCCGTGGTCGAGTTCACCCAGCGCTTCGACGGTCTCCAGGCCGCCTCGATGGCCGACCTGATCCTGCCGCGCGAGCGCCTGGAGCTGGCTCTCACACGTATCACCGTAGCCCAGCGCGAAGCCCTGGAAGTCGCCGCCGAGCGCGTGCGCAGCTACCACGAGAAGCAGAAGCAGGGTTCCTGGCGCTACAC
>NZ_JBGDZO010001482.1:0-230 GCF_046548235.1 Salmonella sp. SAL4457 | reverse complement strand
ACGTAGGCCTTGTCGAACAGGTTGTCGAGGTTGAGTTGCAGTTTCAGGTCGCGCGTCGCCTGGTAGCCGAGCATCATGTTGTGCACCCAGTAGGCATCCAGCTTGCCGTTGTCCACCGAGGTGACGTTGCGCTGGCTGACGTAGCGTGCGCCATAGCCCAGGGTCACGCCCTCGGGCAGTTCGTAGGTGCTCCAGAGGCTCAACGAGCGCGGCGGGGTATTGCCCAGGGC
>NZ_JBGDZO010001481.1:0-230 GCF_046548235.1 Salmonella sp. SAL4457 | reverse complement strand
GCGCCGGAATGCCTCCGCCAACGGTTCGGTCGAGACCACGAAACGGTCCGCCCGGCCCAGGGCACGACCGAGGATCTGGCGAATGTCGCCGGGCATCTCGGCCCGATGCAGGCTCTTCAGCGGCAGCTCGGGCAGATAGTCGTCCAGTTCGTAGACCCGTAAGGCGCGGTTGAACGACCGCATCCGGGAAATGGCCCGCAACTGCTCTTCGCTGATCTGCCGCTGGAGAA
>NZ_JBGDZO010001480.1:0-230 GCF_046548235.1 Salmonella sp. SAL4457 | reverse complement strand
ACCTGGTTCAGCGATTGTTCCAACTGCGCATCGCTGACCTTCTCGCCACCGGAGGAACTCCCCGCCCACGGGTTCGGCAGCGCCGCGGCGCCCGGCGGCGAGTAGAACAGGGCGGCGCAGAGGCACAGCAGCAGGGCCGCCAGGACGCGGGAGCGAAGGGTGAAGCGGGCGATGATCGGCACGAGAAAGGCAGTCCCCAAGGTGAGAAACCGAAACAGCCGCATCATACA
>NZ_JBGDZO010001479.1:0-230 GCF_046548235.1 Salmonella sp. SAL4457 | reverse complement strand
ACCTGATGGATGCGCAGCGCGCCGGCTACGACCAGCGCGTGCGTGCCTGCGTCCGGGAGATGGTCGAGCGCCATCTGGGCGAAGAGTTGCCGGCCATCGGCCTGTTCATCGACGATCGGCTGGTCGCGGCGGCCCTGATCACGCCGCCGCAGCGGCGCCGGGATATCACCGAGAGCTGGAGCTGGCGCCTGCGCATGCTGTTCAGCGTCGGCCTGGCCGCGACCCGGCGC
>NZ_JBGDZO010001478.1:0-230 GCF_046548235.1 Salmonella sp. SAL4457 | reverse complement strand
CCTGCAAAGCCTCTGTTCGCGCCTGGGGATCGCCACCGGCCGCGACCTCGCGCAGCTCTCCCGGGAGCGCTACCGCCCTGGCGTGGCGCGTGGCCAATGGCTGCTGGCGGAACTGTCGATCGTCGCCACCGACCTTGCCGAGGTGCTCGGCGCGGCGCTGGCCTTCCACCTGCTGCTGGGCGTCTCGATTACCACCGGGGTGGTCCTCACCGCCTTCGATACCCTGATCG
>NZ_JBGDZO010001477.1:0-230 GCF_046548235.1 Salmonella sp. SAL4457 | reverse complement strand
CCGAAGGGAGCCACAGGCTGCCGCCAATCGCCCGGCGGACTACGGCGCAGGAATCCGCTCTGGGTGATCTGACGGTGGGGAATAGCAACTGGCGGGCCAAACGTCCAGGGAATCCCGTGCGTCGAACTCGTTGTGGCACAAGCTTTTTTCTGAACGACAGTTACATCACGAGCGTTTCGGCGCCAGGGCCCGGCAGAGTCGGGCCGGAAGCCTTCGAGATGTTTACGAGC
>NZ_JBGDZO010001476.1:0-230 GCF_046548235.1 Salmonella sp. SAL4457 | reverse complement strand
ACCTGGAACTGCTCACCGAAATCTACTACCAGACCCTGGTGAGGCTGCTCGCCTGATGCTGATCTGCCCGCTCTGCTCCGCCGCCCTGGGCGAGGTCGACAACGGCGTCGCCTGCCCCGCCGGGCACCGCTTCGACCGCGCCCGCCAGGGCTACCTGAACCTGCTGCCGGTGCAGCACAAGAAAAGCCTCGATCCGGGCGACAACGCCGCCATGGTCGAGGCCCGTCGCC
>NZ_JBGDZO010001475.1:0-230 GCF_046548235.1 Salmonella sp. SAL4457 | reverse complement strand
GATCAACGCCGTGCTGCGGCGTACGCGGATGCTGCCGCCGAACCTCACCGTGAGCGAGAGCAGCCGGCTGATCGGCTTCGGCCAGTGGCAACTGGACACCAGCGCCCGCCACCTGCTCGACGACGCCGGCACCGTGGTCGCCCTCAGCGGCGCCGAGTACCGCCTGCTGCGGGTGTTCCTCGATCATCCGCAACGGGTACTCAGTCGCGACCAGTTGCTCAACCTGACCC
>NZ_JBGDZO010001474.1:0-230 GCF_046548235.1 Salmonella sp. SAL4457 | reverse complement strand
CGGCTATGCCGTGCACTGGCTGGGGACGCCGCGCGGCATCGAGAATGACCTGGTACCCAAGGCCGGCCTGCCGTTGCACCTGATCCAGGTCAGCGGGCTGTGCGGCAAGGGCCTGAAGTCGCTGGTCAAGGCGCCGCTGGAACTGCTCAAGTCGCTGTTCCAGGCGCTGCGGGTGATCCGCCAGCTGAGGCCGGTCTGCGTGCTCGGCCTGGGTGGCTATGTCACCGGCC
>NZ_JBGDZO010001473.1:0-230 GCF_046548235.1 Salmonella sp. SAL4457 | reverse complement strand
GCCAAGGCCAGGATCTTCGAGAACCAGACCGATGACGACTGGTCGGTCGTGAATGCGGACGATCCGCTCGTTCTGGAACAGGCGCGCCGGGGACGGGCGAAACAGTGGCTGTTCAGCCGGCACGCTGCTGCCGGCGCAGCGACCACCGTGGAGCGCGGCTGGATCGTCGATCGACGCCCCGATGGCGCCGGGCGTCTCGTTCCACTCGACGCCGTGCATCTGCTCGGCCC
>NZ_JBGDZO010001472.1:0-230 GCF_046548235.1 Salmonella sp. SAL4457 | reverse complement strand
GGTTGGGGGCACAGCGCCACCCATGGATCCTCCGCTCCGGCGGGGCGCCACAGGCCCTGAGGAGCATTCATGAGCTACGTCATCGACCGGCGTCTGAACGGCAAGAACAAGAGCACGGTGAACCGCCAGCGCTTCCTGAGGCGCTACCGTGAACACATCAAGAAGGCCGTCGAGGAGGCCGTCAGCCGGCGTTCCATTACCGACATGGAGCACGGCGAGCAGATCAGCAT
>NZ_JBGDZO010001471.1:0-230 GCF_046548235.1 Salmonella sp. SAL4457 | reverse complement strand
CACCGCCTCCCAGGCGCGCGCTTCGTCGAAGCCGTAGGTCTGCATGAAGCACTGCAACAGCGGGGGGCCGATGAAGTGTTCCAGGCGCGCCAGGTCCGGCTCGTCGATGCCCAGGCGGGCGAGGGCGAACTGCACCGAGCGGGTGATGCCCTCGCGTGGGTCGGTGAGGGTGCCGTCGAGATCGAAGAGGATGTTCGGGTAGCGCAGCGCGGCGTCACGCATGGTAGTCC
>NZ_JBGDZO010001470.1:0-230 GCF_046548235.1 Salmonella sp. SAL4457 | reverse complement strand
GCATCGACCCGGCGGCACCCTATCCGGTGCTGCTCAAACCGGTGACCCTGGAGGAACTGGGGAAAGCCATCGACATGGTCCTGCACAGCGCGCCGGTCTGCCCCGGCGTCTGAGCACCGAGGAGCCCACCATGCCCAGCAGCAAGCCGCTCGCCGAGTACGCCCGCAAGCGCGATTTCCGCCAGACCCCGGAGCCCAGCGGCCGCAAGCCTCGCAAGGACAGCACCGGGC
>NZ_JBGDZO010001469.1:0-230 GCF_046548235.1 Salmonella sp. SAL4457 | reverse complement strand
ATCATATATAATCCCTATTAGTTGTAAGTAACTTTAAGCTCAATGGCTGTTTTGACATTACCCGCAGTTACGCTTTCAGCATCATCTATAAAATAAGACACTTTAAAGTCAGGCAACACATAATCCCCGGAGCCGTTATAATTCTGGAGCGCGATCGCTGAATTAATTGTATGAGGCGTACCATCGGTATTCTGTATCTGCACATAAACATTTTTCGCGTAGGTATCACC
>NZ_JBGDZO010001468.1:0-231 GCF_046548235.1 Salmonella sp. SAL4457 | reverse complement strand
CTGCTGGAGACCCGCGTCACCGGCTTCGACGGCGACCCCGGCGTCGCCTCCTGGGACAGCGATGCCCCCGGCTACCTGACGATCCAGGAAGAGCTGACGGACGGGTACGGCACGCCCGTCGTCTACTGCGACACCTACTACCCGTTCGATGAGCAGGTCCCCGAGTACCAGTGGATCGAGACCGAGGGCGCCCTGATGGAGTACGACCTCGCCGAGCGCTACTCGCTAATC
>NZ_JBGDZO010001467.1:0-231 GCF_046548235.1 Salmonella sp. SAL4457 | reverse complement strand
ATGCGGGCTGGTACGTGGCAGGGAAACGCTAGGAAGGAGGGAGAACCCTGGGTACCGCGTTCCATGCGATACCCGGCGAGTCTTACGGCTGTTGCGTCACCTGGGCGGGCGTGCTGGCCTGTCGTTCCCAGAGGCTCTGGGTATAACCGGTGGTGACGACCCCAAGTCCGAAGATGATGACCAAAACCCACAGCAAGTCTGGCTTGCGCTTCATCGATTGCCTCCCCCTTC
>NZ_JBGDZO010001466.1:0-231 GCF_046548235.1 Salmonella sp. SAL4457 | reverse complement strand
CTCTTCGCCACCCTGCTGGCCTGCGCCGCGCTGGCTGGCTGCGCCGACCACAAGCTCAGCGAACAGTCGCTGGCCAAGGCGCAGAGCGAGTTCGACCAGGTCAAGGAAGATTCCGACGTGCTCCGCGCGGCGCCCAAGGATGTGATCCGCGCCGGCGAATCGCTGGCCCGCGCCGAACGCCTGTCCAGCTACTGGGGCAGCAGCAGCGACGTGATCCAGTATGCCTACCTG
>NZ_JBGDZO010001465.1:0-231 GCF_046548235.1 Salmonella sp. SAL4457 | reverse complement strand
AGCCTGGCCTGAGCCCTAGAGATCGGCGTTGAGGGTGCGCGAGAACTGCTGCACCGCTTCTACCACCTTGTGCGTGCTCTCGCGGATGCCAAGGATCGCCGCGCCGGCCTCGTTGGCCAGCTCCACGCCGCGCCGCGCCTGGTCCTGGCTGTGCTGCATGTCGTCGTTGACGCTGCGGGTGCCGGTCTGGATGCGACCGATCATGTCGGCGATCTCCTTGGTCGACTTGCT
>NZ_JBGDZO010001464.1:0-231 GCF_046548235.1 Salmonella sp. SAL4457 | reverse complement strand
CATCCACGTCGCGCGTTTTCCCCAGGGACTTTCGTCCGCTCGAATGCGAGGGGGATAGAGATGGTCCATATTCGGTGGTGGCACAGTGCGCGGGCAAAGACACTCGGATACCAGAAAAAAAAGAAAGACCGCACGCGCTCGTTTCAACCGCGATTAGAAACTCTCGAAGATCGCACGTTGCCATCAACCATTACGTGGGCCAATCGCGGCAGTTCCGCCTCTGACACGGAC
>NZ_JBGDZO010001463.1:0-231 GCF_046548235.1 Salmonella sp. SAL4457 | reverse complement strand
GTATCCAGCATCGACGGGCAGAAGGGCCGCCAGCGCTCGCGGAACTTGATCTGCGCATTGATCCGGTCGGCCACGCCCGGCACGCTCGGGCAGCCGAGAATGGAGCGGCCACCGAGGGCACGCGGACCGAACTCCATGCGTCCCTGGAACCAGGCCACCGGGTTGCCGTCGGCAAGGATCCTGCCGATACGCCGGCTGCGGTTGTGGATCTTCTGCCACTGCGGCCTGGCC
>NZ_JBGDZO010001462.1:0-231 GCF_046548235.1 Salmonella sp. SAL4457 | reverse complement strand
GTTCCGCTCACCTGTGGCCTTCTTGTCAAGCAACCATAGGCGATGGCTGCGATGGTGGGTTCGTTGATGGTACGAAGAACGTTGAGACTGGCGAGGGTGCCAGCGTCCTTGGTCGCCTGACGTTGGGAGCCATTGAAGTACGCGGGGAAGGCAACGACGGCAGAGGTGACGGTACCGCCGAGGTAGGACACAGCGACCTCCTTCGCCTTGGTGAGGAGGTCTCCTCGGGTA
>NZ_JBGDZO010001461.1:0-231 GCF_046548235.1 Salmonella sp. SAL4457 | reverse complement strand
GGCAACTCCTACCTACTCCAGCCGTACCGCTGACAAATTCGTCGTTCGTCTGCCCGAGGGCATGCGTGAGCAGATCGCAGAAGTCGCTCGCAGCCATCACCGCAGCATGAACTCCGAGATCATCGCCCGACTCGAGCAGAGCCTGCTCCTGGAAGGGGCGCTGCAAGACAATCTCGGTGTTCGCCTGGACAGCCCGGAACTCAGCCTGCACGAGCGCGAGCTGCTGCAGCG
>NZ_JBGDZO010001460.1:0-231 GCF_046548235.1 Salmonella sp. SAL4457 | reverse complement strand
CCAGTAACTGGTTCAGGGCGTCCACCTTGCGGGCAATCTGTGCCGGCGAAAAGTCGTCCATATTTTCCAGCGTGATATCGACCATCAACTGACCTTCACCCGTCAGCGTATTCGGCACAGCGAACGCCACGCGCGGCGCAATGGCTTTCATGCGCTCATTGAAGTTATCAATATCAATATCGAGGAATTTGCGATCCGTCACCGGCGGCAGTTCTTCACGCGGTTTCCCGG
>NZ_JBGDZO010001459.1:0-231 GCF_046548235.1 Salmonella sp. SAL4457 | reverse complement strand
GCGCGATGCTCAACGAAGAGGGCGGGGTGGTCGACGACCTGATCGTCTACCTGACCGAGCACGGCTACCGGGTGGTGGTCAATGCTTCCACCCGCGACAAGGACATCGCCTGGATGCAGGCGCAGGCCGCCGGCTTCAAGGTCGACCTGCAGGAACGCGGCGACCTGGCGATGCTCGCCATCCAGGGCCCCAACGCCCGCGTGCACAGCTCCGAACTGGTGTCCCCGGCAC
>NZ_JBGDZO010001458.1:0-231 GCF_046548235.1 Salmonella sp. SAL4457 | reverse complement strand
CCTGGGCGTAGTCCCAGTCGCTGACGCTCAGGAACTTGACGTCGGTCTGCTGTCCCGCCTGGACGATGAAGCGCACCACCTCGCTCTGCAGGAACTCGCTGAAGGGGCCCTTGGCGCCTGGCTGCGCCGCACTGTTGAAGCGGACTTCGAGGTCTTCCCGCAGGCTGGCCCCCTTTGGCGGGCGGTTTTCCGCCGGCAGCAGGAACCGCATGGCGTCCTCGACCTTGCCGC
>NZ_JBGDZO010001457.1:0-231 GCF_046548235.1 Salmonella sp. SAL4457 | reverse complement strand
AGCCCGGATCGATGGCAAAGGCCAGCGCCAGCGGAAACGCCGCGGCAATCCATGGGCCGAGAAATGGAATGAAGCGCAGGAGCGTCGCGAGCACCGCCCAAAGTAGGGCATTCGGAACACCGATGAAATAGAGTCCGATGCCGATCGGGATGCCGTAGGTCACATTGACCACCAGCTGCATGAAAAGATAACGAGAGATGCGCCGTGCGGCATCGTCAACCGCTTCGGTTG
>NZ_JBGDZO010001456.1:0-231 GCF_046548235.1 Salmonella sp. SAL4457 | reverse complement strand
AGCCGGATGTCGTCCTGATGGACGTGAAGATGCCCGGTATCGGCGGCCTGGAGGCGACCCGCAAGCTGCTGCGCAGCCAGCCCGACATCAAGGTCGTGGTAGTCACCGTCTGCGAAGAGGATCCGTTCCCCACCCGCCTCATGCAGGCCGGCGCCGCCGGCTACATGACCAAGGGCGCGGGGCTGGAGGAAATGGTCCAGGCGATTCGCCAGGTCTTCGCCGGCCAGCGCT
>NZ_JBGDZO010001455.1:0-231 GCF_046548235.1 Salmonella sp. SAL4457 | reverse complement strand
GAGAAAGCCCCGGAAACCGCGGCGAACTTCAAGGAGTACGTGAAAAGCGGCCACTACGACAACACCGTCTTCCACCGCGTGATCAACAACTTCATGATCCAGGGCGGCGGTTTCGAGCCGGGCATGAAGCAGAAGCCCACTCGCGCACCGATCAAGAACGAAGCCAACAACGGCCTGACCAACAAGGTCGGCAGCATCGCCATGGCTCGTACCATGGACCCGCATTCGGCC
>NZ_JBGDZO010001454.1:0-231 GCF_046548235.1 Salmonella sp. SAL4457 | reverse complement strand
ACGGACGACAGCCTGCTGGTCAATCTGCAACTCGGGTATGCCGCCCAGCGACTGTTCAAGGTGCCGCTGACACCGGGACAACCGCTGCTCCTGAGCGACTGCCGCCATCTGCTGGCGCAATCCGCCCAAGGCGGTTTTCTCGCCCGCCAGATCGCCCTCGAGGGCAAAGACCTGGAAGACCTCGTGCTCGACCCGGCCGGCCGGATCATCCACAGGCGCCGTCTCGGACAC
>NZ_JBGDZO010001453.1:0-231 GCF_046548235.1 Salmonella sp. SAL4457 | reverse complement strand
CCTGTATGACTCACAGGTGGTCAGGGGTTCAAGTCCCTTTCAGTGCACGGCGGGAGGTTCGGTGCCCAACTCCGATAAGCCTCCAGAGATCTGTGTGAAGCGTACGCGTAGCGGAGAAAGCACAGAACGATCAGAGGTCACAGCACACAGTATGTGCCCCGCATTCTTCTCCCGTAGACTAGTAAGAAAGGAGGGAGACCAACATGTCGGCATCAGTAACGCTCTACAACC
>NZ_JBGDZO010001452.1:0-231 GCF_046548235.1 Salmonella sp. SAL4457 | reverse complement strand
CGTCGAGGCCGCGTCCAAGGAGTAGCCGGGATGGCCCGGACGAAGTTCAAGGTCGAGGTCCTCACCCCCGAGGGGGAGGTCTTCAACGACGAGGTCGAGATGGTCTCGACCCGCACGACGGTGGGCTCAATCGGCGTGCTGGCCAACCACCAGCCGCTGCTCGGCATGCTCGAGCCCACCGAGCTGCGCCTCTACAAGTCCGAGTCGGACGTGGAGCGCTTCGCCCAGGGC
>NZ_JBGDZO010001451.1:0-231 GCF_046548235.1 Salmonella sp. SAL4457 | reverse complement strand
CTGCCCCGCTGGATCGCGCTGCTTTCGATGACCCTGGTCCTGATCCTGAGCCTGTGGATCTGGGCCACCGGCGACTTCCAGCTGGCGCCCGCGCCCGGCGGCGAGCCGGAATGGACCCTGCAATTCAAGGTGCTGTGGATCGAGCGTCTCGGCATCAGCATCCACCTGGCGATGGATGGCCTGTCGCTGCTGATGGTCGCCCTCACCGGCCTGCTCGGCGTGCTCTCGGTC
>NZ_JBGDZO010001450.1:0-231 GCF_046548235.1 Salmonella sp. SAL4457 | reverse complement strand
ACAGTACTGAGATCAACGGCCTCACTGTCTATAACGGCAAGCTTTATGCGGGTTCTATTCCCCGAGCCGAAGTCTATCGTTACGAAGGAGAGAAGGAATGGACTCTGTTGAAGAGATTCTTTGCTCCTCAGGGATGGGAACCGATTCCCGTGAAGCATGACACGTCGCTGCCTGAGAGAAGAAAGAGAGTCGGTGAATGGACCCGCGTGACGAGTCTCACTGTCTACAAAG
>NZ_JBGDZO010001449.1:0-231 GCF_046548235.1 Salmonella sp. SAL4457 | reverse complement strand
CTTCAGCGAGGCCGACAGCGGCAGCGATTTCGCCGCTACGCTGGATGGCGACAAGTCGTCCGACCTCGCGCCGCTGTTCGAGGCCTGGGGGCTGCGCC
Source organism: Salmonella sp. SAL4457 (assembly GCF_046548235.1). Classification (NCBI taxonomy): domain Bacteria; kingdom Pseudomonadati; phylum Pseudomonadota; class Gammaproteobacteria; order Enterobacterales; family Enterobacteriaceae; genus Salmonella; species Salmonella sp. SAL4457. The sequence continues at coordinate 133 of NZ_JBGDZO010001449.1, read as the reverse complement.
TGCTGCCGGGCAAGGTGCTCGGCGACGGCGCCTATGCGATGTCCATCAGTCTTGGCCGGGACCAGCGTCCGGCCCGGCATCCGGCCTGGCTCAGCTTGCCGCGCGAGGCGCTGGACCAGGACGACATCGCCAC
>NZ_JBGDZO010001448.1:0-231 GCF_046548235.1 Salmonella sp. SAL4457 | reverse complement strand
CTTGAAGGTGGTGCCGGTCTCGCCGTCCTCGATTTCCTTGTGCTCGTACTTGGTATAGGCGGCGTCCAGCTTCAGCGAGGTGAACGGGCCTTCGAGGTCGCGGATCTCGGAGGCGAAGGCGTAGCGGTCCTGCTGCATCTTCAGGCGCACGTCGTCCTCGGCCGGCGAGCCATAGTTGCTGTCGTAGCCGCTGTAGGAGAGGCCGGCGTAACCGTGCTCCCAGTGATAGGA
>NZ_JBGDZO010001447.1:0-231 GCF_046548235.1 Salmonella sp. SAL4457 | reverse complement strand
ACCAGGAGCCGCTCGTGCATCGCGAGGCGCAGGCGGTGATGGACCTGCTGCAAACCGGCATCCAGGTACCGCGCGACACGGTCCGCAGCGTCGGCGGCTACTGGCAGCCGAAGTACTCGGTGCCCAACGCGGCGATGGTGGAGGCCGTGCAGATGCTCGCGCGCACCGAGGGCATCCCGCTCGACCCGGTGTACACGGGCAAGATCATGGCCGGCCTGATCGGTCTTGCAC
>NZ_JBGDZO010001446.1:0-231 GCF_046548235.1 Salmonella sp. SAL4457 | reverse complement strand
GCCAGCCGTTCCTCGACATCCAGCCGGGCGAGGACAGCAGCCAGGCGATTGCCGACTTCATCCAGGCGCTGGACGCCGACAAGGCCGACTGGCTGGAGATCCGCAGCGGCTCGGTGGAGGTCCACGCCAAGGTGGAGAAGGTCCGTGGCTCGATCGACAAGGACTATGGCGGCGACGTCCAGCGCTTCATCCGTGAGTTGAACGAGGTGTTCATCGACGACGCCTACACCC
>NZ_JBGDZO010001445.1:0-231 GCF_046548235.1 Salmonella sp. SAL4457 | reverse complement strand
ATCAAGGACATCCCGGACAGCCAGGACGACATGGAAATCACCTCGGCGGTGATCGCCATGGCCCACAACCTCAAGCTCAAGGTAGTCGCCGAAGGCGTGGAGAGCGCCGAGCAACTGGCCTTCCTCCGGCGCAACCGCTGCGACATCGGCCAGGGCTACCTGTTCGACCGGCCGATCCCCAGCGACCTGCTCAATACCAGTCTGCTGCGCTATCCCTGCCGCACCCTGCAC
>NZ_JBGDZO010001444.1:0-231 GCF_046548235.1 Salmonella sp. SAL4457 | reverse complement strand
GCGGATGGCCGAGTACGCGTACGAAAAGACCGGCAGCCGCAACCTGTGCATCGCGGGTGGGACGGCGCTGAACGGTCTGGCCAATGCCCGTGTGCTGCAGCGGTCGCCGTTCGAGAACGTGTGGATTCCACCCGGTTGCTCCGACACGGGGCTGTCGCTCGGTTTGGCGTTGTGGGGCTATTTCCGGGATGTCGCCGGCCCCGAGCGCGGACGTGTGTCGGTGTCCATGAC
>NZ_JBGDZO010001443.1:0-231 GCF_046548235.1 Salmonella sp. SAL4457 | reverse complement strand
CAGCACCAGCGAACTGATGAGCCAGGCCGACGTGGCCTGCTACGCGGCCAAGCATGCCGGGCGCAACCGGGTCTCGGTGTACCAGTTCGGCCATGAGGAAGTGGAGCGCCAGCACCGCGACATACTCCTCGCCAGCGGGCTGCGCGAGGCCCTGGAGAACGACCGCTTCCAGTTGCAGGCGCAGGAGATCGTCCCGGTCGGCCCCCGCCGCGACGGCGACCGGCACTACGA
>NZ_JBGDZO010001442.1:0-231 GCF_046548235.1 Salmonella sp. SAL4457 | reverse complement strand
GGTGGACTGGCCGCTGACCGGCCTGCACAACGTCGCCAACGCCCTCGCCAGCCTGGCGGCGGCGCGCCATGTCGGCGTGATGCCCAGCCAGGGCGCGGCGGCGCTCAGCGAGTTCCGCAACGTCAAGCGGCGCATGGAGAAGGTCGCGGAGGTCCGGGGCGTGACCCTCTACGACGACTTCGCCCACCATCCGACCGCCATCGCCACCACCCTCGACGGCCTGCGCAAGCA
>NZ_JBGDZO010001441.1:0-231 GCF_046548235.1 Salmonella sp. SAL4457 | reverse complement strand
GCTCAGCAACCTCGACCCGCACTCCGCCTACCTCGGCCCGGAGGACTTCGCCGAGCTGCAGGAAAGCACCAGCGGCGAGTTCGGCGGTCTGGGCATCGAGGTCGGCAGCGAAGACGGCTTCATCAAGGTGGTCTCGCCGATCGACGACACCCCCGCGGCCCGCGCCGGCATCCAGCCCGGCGACCTGATCGTGCAGATCGACGGCAAGCCGACCAAGGGCCAGTCGATGAC
>NZ_JBGDZO010001440.1:0-231 GCF_046548235.1 Salmonella sp. SAL4457 | reverse complement strand
CGCCCTGCAACCGGCCAACCACCGGCACCTGCACTGGGCCCAGGCCAGGGTCTACGGCTGGCTGCTCTGCGCCGAACGGAAGCTGGAGGAAGTCGAACTGGCGCTGGTCTACCTGGAGGTCGGCAGCCAGAAGGAGACCCGCTTCGTCGAGCGGGTGCGGGCCGACGAGCTTCGGCTGTTCTTCGAGAGCCAGTGCCAGGCGTTTCTCGCCTGGGCCGAGCAGGAACTGGC
>NZ_JBGDZO010001439.1:0-231 GCF_046548235.1 Salmonella sp. SAL4457 | reverse complement strand
GGCCCGCCAGGAAAAGCCCGACGTGGTCCTGATGGACATCGTCATGCCCGGCCTCAACGGCTTCCAGGCGACCCGTCAATTGACCAAGGACGCCGAGACCAGCGCCATCCCGGTGATCATCGTCACCACCAAGGACCAGGAGACCGACAAGGTCTGGGGCAAGCGCCAGGGCGCTCGCGACTACCTGACCAAGCCGGTGGACGAAGAGACCCTGCTGAAAACCATCAATGC
>NZ_JBGDZO010001438.1:0-232 GCF_046548235.1 Salmonella sp. SAL4457 | reverse complement strand
GGCCTGGCGCGCCACGCTGGATTCGCGGTGCTGGGTCATGTGGTCCGGCTGCGGGACGAAGAACAGGATCAGCAGCAGGCCGACCAGCGCCATCCCGGCGGTGAACCAGCACAGCCCATGCAGGCCGAACAGATGGGTCAGCACCGGGCCGAGCACCATGGCCACGGCGAAGGAGACGCCGATGCTCATGCCGATCATCGCCATCGCCTTGGTCCGGTGCTGCTCGCGGGTG
>NZ_JBGDZO010001437.1:0-232 GCF_046548235.1 Salmonella sp. SAL4457 | reverse complement strand
GTCTGCTGAAACTGGGCCTCGAGCGCCTTGCCGTCGACGGCCTTGGTCAAGGAATCCGAGGTCCGGCCGGCAAGGGCATCGCCGAGGTTCGCCTGGCGGGGATCGGCGCTCTTCGCCGGCCCGCCTGTCGCCGGCTGCGCGGCGTCCTGGGCGCCCTGCTCCAGGGCCATGTTCACCGCCGGCACGCCGTTGAGCTTGACCAGGGTCGGGTCGCTGCTGGCTTCGGTAAGGC
>NZ_JBGDZO010001436.1:0-232 GCF_046548235.1 Salmonella sp. SAL4457 | reverse complement strand
CCTTCGAGCCGACCCCGGCCGAGCGGATCATCGATGCCCGTACCGCCTATATCATGACCAGCATGCTGCAGGACGTGATCAAGCGCGGTACCGGGCGTCGCGCCCTGGCGCTGAAGCGCACCGCCCTGGCCGGCAAGACCGGCACCACCAACGACTCCAAGGATGGCTGGTTCTCCGGCTACAACTCCGACTACGTGACCAGCGTCTGGGTCGGCTTCGACCAGCCGGAGCC
>NZ_JBGDZO010001435.1:0-232 GCF_046548235.1 Salmonella sp. SAL4457 | reverse complement strand
GCCTCACCCTGCGTCTGCGGCACCAAGATCTGCAGGTAGGAGGTGACCACCGCGGTATCGCCGTCGATGGCGACATGAGGGAGCCCGGTGACGTGTGCCCGGCCGCGCGCGATCGCGGCCTGGTGCTCCGGGCTGCGCACGTGACTGGCGATGGTGTCGCGTCCGCGCGGGCTCGACAGCGTCTCGCCGCGGTCGAATACGCCATCCTCCACCCAGCTCGCCGCCACGTGCT
>NZ_JBGDZO010001434.1:0-232 GCF_046548235.1 Salmonella sp. SAL4457 | reverse complement strand
CAGGTTGGGCGGTTGCGCGAAGGCGCAAACGAAGTACGTCCCATGCGCGTGACGGAGGTCACTGCTAACCGACGCCTATGGATAGACGGTGCCCCGGAAAGCACGTCAAGTTGGGACCGGGACAACGGGTGGGAAGGGAAAAGCCGCCGCAGTAAGTGCAGGCCGCATGCGAACAATGTAATCGGTACTGATGTAAGTTGCAGAAGCAACCGAAGAAGGTCCAGATCAAGGA
>NZ_JBGDZO010001433.1:0-232 GCF_046548235.1 Salmonella sp. SAL4457 | reverse complement strand
GGCAGATCCTCTATCGCGGCCAGGACATCCGCCAGAAGTCGGCGCACTACGTGGCGTCCAACGGCATCGCGCAGTCGCCGGAAGGACGCCGTGTGTTCCCCGACATGAGCGTCGAGGAAAACCTGCTGATGGGTACCATGCCCATCGGCATGGACCACGCCGAGGAGGACATGCAGCGCATGTTCGAGCTGTTCCCGCGCCTGAAGGAGCGGCGCAACCAGCGCGCCATGAC
>NZ_JBGDZO010001432.1:0-232 GCF_046548235.1 Salmonella sp. SAL4457 | reverse complement strand
GGCCACGTACTGGCGTTGCAGCTCGTTGCGCACGCCTTCGAGGGTGGCGCGCTGGAAGATCTCGCCCTCGGCCAGGCCGGACTGTTTCAGGCCCTTGAGCAGGTCTTCCTTGGAGATCGCCTTGTTGCCCTCGATCTCGATGCTGGAGATCGACGGGCGCTCGACTACAGTGACTACCAGCACGTTGCCATCACGGCCGAGCTGGATGTCCTGGAAGAAGCCGGTCTTGAAC
>NZ_JBGDZO010001431.1:0-232 GCF_046548235.1 Salmonella sp. SAL4457 | reverse complement strand
CCTTCCAGCTTGGTCTGCCCGTAGACGCTCAGCGGGCCGGTCGGCGCGTCCTCGGCGAAAGGCACGCTGCCCGCGCCGTCGAACACGTAGTCGGTGGAGTAATGCACCAGCCAGGCGCCGCAGGCCGCGGCCTCCTCGGCCAGTACCGCGACGGCGCTGGCATTGATCAGGCGGGCGTTGTCGGCATCGCTCTCGGCCTTGTCCACCGCGGTGTAGGCACCGGCGTTGACGA
>NZ_JBGDZO010001430.1:0-232 GCF_046548235.1 Salmonella sp. SAL4457 | reverse complement strand
GTGCGATCGAAGCGCTCTATGCACTCGATTGGACAGGCCGATTTCCGCTTGGCCGAGCGCCTGGATAGGCTTTCGCCAAAGAGGAATGATTCTCGATCAAAGGAGAGCAGCCATGCTCAAGACCCTGACCTTCACCGTCATGCACTTCATCATCGCCTTCAGCGTGGCCTATGCGCTGACCGGCAGCATAGCGGTCGGCGGGCTGGTGGCGGCGGTCGAGCCGCTGTGCAAC
>NZ_JBGDZO010001429.1:0-232 GCF_046548235.1 Salmonella sp. SAL4457 | reverse complement strand
CCATGGGACAGGCGATGAGCATGATCGCTGCCAGAGGACCTGCACGCATGATGGGATTCCTCTCTCCGCTACCCCGGGCCGAAGGTCTCGCCGCCTCCTTCCAGGTACGTCCGCTCCTCCGCCGTCGACTGCCGGCCCAGCACGTCGTTTCGATGCGGAAACCGGCCAAAGCGCTCGATGACCTCGAGGTGCCGCTGCGCGTAGCTGTGAAAGGTCTCGAGCGTAGCACGCC
>NZ_JBGDZO010001428.1:0-232 GCF_046548235.1 Salmonella sp. SAL4457 | reverse complement strand
CCAATCGAGCGTGATGCTGAGGCGCACGGGCTGGATCCTTAGTATGATGGCCTGCAAGCAGTCCTAGAAAGGAGAAAAAAGACATCGTTGAGCCAATGCCATCGACACCACAGTGGCCCGAGCGTCACGGCGAGACAGACGGGCAGCGGACGCACCAGCACGTCCAAGTACCCCCAGCTCCGGACGTAGGCAAACACCTCAGCTAGCAGAAACCTGATACCCTGGGAAGGGC
>NZ_JBGDZO010001427.1:0-232 GCF_046548235.1 Salmonella sp. SAL4457 | reverse complement strand
GTCCAGGCCGTCGGCAACCTCGGCACCACCCACGGCGCGGGAGGCGGCGCCGGCGCAGGCCTCGCCGGGCAGATCAACGGCAGCCTCAAGCAGGGCCTGGCACCGCTGCAGATGCTCGGGGGTGGTCAATGAAGCGCCTGTCCGCCCTCCTCCTCGCCTTCGCCTGTATCGCGTCGCTCCAGGCCGACCCGCTGGCCTCACGCAATCGCGCCAGCATCGATGACAGCGGCAC
>NZ_JBGDZO010001426.1:0-232 GCF_046548235.1 Salmonella sp. SAL4457 | reverse complement strand
CTCCTCGAAGCGCGGACGTTCGTGCTGCGGCTGCCGCCCGAGCGCGTGCCGGTCCATTGCGACGCACAACGTGTCGGACACATCGTGGCGAACCTGCTCGACAACGCGGTCAAATACTCGCCGGAGCCCGCGCCCATCGAGGTGACGGTGGTGTGCGGGGGCAGCGAGGCTGTCCTGGCGGTCACGGATCGCGGGATCGGCATCCCCGCGTGCGAGCTCGGGCAGGTGGGGA
>NZ_JBGDZO010001425.1:0-232 GCF_046548235.1 Salmonella sp. SAL4457 | reverse complement strand
CTTGTGCTTACGGTGCGCGAAAGTCTATGTCGATAACGGGGTCAGCCCAGTCAGCCAGATGCTCCATGAAGGGGTCATCTATCGCCATATTGTCCTCACCATGCCCGCGATATTACGGCCCACCTTGTATCACCATGCTCCGGTCTTGTTGAGTGCGTTCATGCGGTGTGGTGTGACGTGTTTAGATGATGTCTTCACCCGGGTCAGTGGCCGTGCTCTCCAAGGGGGGTAC
>NZ_JBGDZO010001424.1:0-232 GCF_046548235.1 Salmonella sp. SAL4457 | reverse complement strand
ACTACAGTCACCTCGGCCTGACCGCCAAGCTGCGCTATTCGCAGACCCAGCTACAGGTCGGCATCCTCATGCCGCAACTGCCGGTGGCGTTCCGCGACGACGTGCGCCTGTTGCCGCAGACCTTCGACGGCGCGCTGCTGACCTCCAGCGAGATCGAGGGTCTCACCCTCACCGCGGGGCAATTGTGGAAGTCGCGCACTCGCGAGTCGGCCGGCAGCGACGACATGTACAT
>NZ_JBGDZO010001423.1:0-232 GCF_046548235.1 Salmonella sp. SAL4457 | reverse complement strand
GAGCGGGACATCGACGCCACGAGCGACAGGTAGCGGAACGTATTGGTAAATTAATATTGGGGTCGTCCAGTGAGTACTTCCACGCAACCGGGTGAGACGGACTGCGCGACACGGAGTTTGGTGAGGGCTCTATGCCACTCCTTGAGGCTCCATAGACGAGGATCGCAGGATATGAAAACAAAGTCACGACAGAGAAACACGGAGTTAGCGTCGAAATAGCCATACCTAAGGA
>NZ_JBGDZO010001422.1:0-232 GCF_046548235.1 Salmonella sp. SAL4457 | reverse complement strand
GGGTCGGCGACAGCAAGGTGCTCTGCCGCGGCGTCAAGGTGCCCGGCGAAATTCCGCCGAAAGCCGAGCAGGAGCCGCTGCCGCTGGAGCCGGTCGACAACTGGAAGGCGCCCGCCGACATCGGCCGGCGCTATGCCCGTGCCGCCGGCGACTACAACCCGATCCACCTGTCGGCGCCCAGCGCCAAGCTGTTCGGCTTTCCCCGCGCCATCGCCCACGGCCTGTGGAACAA
>NZ_JBGDZO010001421.1:0-232 GCF_046548235.1 Salmonella sp. SAL4457 | reverse complement strand
CATCATGGCCCTGCCGCGTGGCTACGACAGCGTGCCGGGACGCGACCTGCAACTGTCCGGCGGCGAACTGCAACGACTGGCCCTGGCCCGTGCGCTGCTATCGCCGGCGAGCCTGTTGCTGCTCGACGAGCCAACCTCGGCGCTGGATCCGCAGACCGCCCGGCAGGTCCTGCGCAACCTGCGCGAACGCGGCGGTGGCCGGACCCGGGTGATCGTCGCCCATCGTCTGGCC
>NZ_JBGDZO010001420.1:0-232 GCF_046548235.1 Salmonella sp. SAL4457 | reverse complement strand
CGGCGGGGCTGTGGTCCTTGTTCTTCGACGGCTTCACCGAGGTGGTGGCGAAGTTGTTGTTGCTCAACGGATTGATCACGTAGCCCTGCACCGTGTTCCGCCGGACGTTGAACAGCTTCGGGTAGGCCAGCGGTATCCATGGGGCCTGTTCGTGGAATACCACCTGGGCCTGCGCGTACAGTTTCTCCCGCTCGGCCGGATCGCTCTCCTCGCGGGCCTTGCGCATCAGCGC
>NZ_JBGDZO010001419.1:0-232 GCF_046548235.1 Salmonella sp. SAL4457 | reverse complement strand
CAGTTGGCAGGCTGAGCGCTGGCGATTTGCTGCACTTTTCCGGCTCGGCTAGTGTCCATTGAACAGAGGCGCCCGTCGGGCGCGAAGAACCAGGCATCGTCCGGGGAGAGAGTTCATGTCCAATCACCACACCTACAAGAAGATCGAACTGGTCGGCTCGTCCAAGACCAGCATCGAGGACGCCATCAACAACGCCCTCGCCGAAGCGGCGAAGAGCATCCAGCATCTGGAA
>NZ_JBGDZO010001418.1:0-232 GCF_046548235.1 Salmonella sp. SAL4457 | reverse complement strand
ACTCGGCGTAGTCGGAGCGGAAGTCGATCTCGGTGCCTTCCGATTGCTGGCCGCGCAGGCGGAAGTAGGCTTCGAACAGGCGCTCGATGGCGGCCGAGCCGGGCGGACCCTGGAGGCCGAAGTCGGAACCGTCGCCGTCATAGATGAAGTTGCCGAAGTTCGGCGAGCCGATCATGTCGAAGTTCAGGTAGGCCTTGATCTTCTTCTTCTCTTCCGGGGCGAGGTTCTGCAC
>NZ_JBGDZO010001417.1:0-232 GCF_046548235.1 Salmonella sp. SAL4457 | reverse complement strand
CACCGACAACGCCCAGTCGACCCTCGGTGGCGACCTGGTGGAGCAGGACGAGTTCCTCCTGCGTCCGGGCGAGGAACGGCGCATCGAACGCACGCTCGACGAGCAGACCCGCCAGCTCGGTTTCGTCGCCGCCTACCGCGACCTCGACCGCGCCACCTGGCGCCAGGTCCTCGACGTGCCGGGGCAACGCACCAGCCATCTCGACATCACGCTCGGCGCGCAGGCCATCGGC
>NZ_JBGDZO010001416.1:0-232 GCF_046548235.1 Salmonella sp. SAL4457 | reverse complement strand
GGCGCCGGCGATCTGCTCGGGACTCAGGGTCTCGCTGGCGAAGCGTTGCAGCCCGGCGGCGTTCAGCGCGGCGCGCAGGTTGACCGGGCCGAACGCCCGCGAGCGCACCAGCGGGATCGCCCAGACCAGTTGCAGCAGCGGTTCGGCGACCAGGCCGGTGAGGGCGTTGATACGGAAGGTGGGGTCGTTGTCGTCATCGGCGTCGAGCAACGGATAGACGCCGTCCCAGTAC
>NZ_JBGDZO010001415.1:0-232 GCF_046548235.1 Salmonella sp. SAL4457 | reverse complement strand
GTGTGGGACCACTCCAATTTCCGCGACGACCTGCTCGGGCGCCTGCGTCGCACCGGTCAGTTCATCTCGGCCACCACCTACGGCCCGCTGGCCGATGCCGAGCGACTGATCGAGCGGGTCCGGCGCATCCACGAAAGCGTCATCGGCCAGTTGCCCGACGGCACGCCCTACTCCGCCAGCGACCCGGACCTGCTGACCTGGGTGCATGTCGCCGAGGTCAGCAGCTTTCTCA
>NZ_JBGDZO010001414.1:0-232 GCF_046548235.1 Salmonella sp. SAL4457 | reverse complement strand
CCTGGATCCGTCCCTTGCAGGTCGAAGCCGAAGGCGACGAATTGCGTGTGTATGCACCCAACCGTTTCGTCCTCGATTGGGTGAACGAGAAATACCTCGGTCGGCTTCTGGAACTGCTCGGTGAACGCGGCGAGGGTCAGTTGCCCGCGCTTTCCTTATTAATAGGCAGCAAGCGTAGCCGTACGCCGCGCGCCGCCATCGTCCCATCGCAGACCCACGTGGCTCCCCCGCC
>NZ_JBGDZO010001413.1:0-232 GCF_046548235.1 Salmonella sp. SAL4457 | reverse complement strand
GTTGATGATGTGGAACACCGCGGCGACGTTCGACAGCGGGGAGTCGAGGCCGAACAGCAGGGTGATCAGGCCCAGGTGGCTGATCGTCGAGTAGGCCAGCAGCCCCTTCAGGTCATGCTGGAACAGTGCCATGCCGGCCCCCAGCAACAGCGTCACCAGGCCGCTCAGGCTGACCAGGTAGAAGAACCACTCGGTGCCGGCCAGCGCCGGATACAGCCGGGCCCTGTCTCTT
>NZ_JBGDZO010001412.1:0-233 GCF_046548235.1 Salmonella sp. SAL4457 | reverse complement strand
AGTCTCCCCTATTTCACCTGTACATCATCCGTACTGTCTGATGTTGTTCGTCCGGGAATATCTTTGTCGCACCGCACCTCATTCACCTGGTGCATCAGTTACGACGCCACTGAACTTTCAGATAGCTCCCCAGCATCTCCTCCACAAGAGGTCGCAGGCCATCCAAAAATGTCTTTTTCGCGCTCTCCATCGCTCTTGCTCCGATAGTGCGCTCTGCATCGGTATTACCGACC
>NZ_JBGDZO010001411.1:0-233 GCF_046548235.1 Salmonella sp. SAL4457 | reverse complement strand
CGGCCTATGCTCAGCCTTGATAACGCCATGAGCACCGCTGACTTGCGTGAGTTTGAGGCGCGCCTGCAGCGGCTGTTACCCGGGCAGCACTGCACCGGTGTGGTCGAGCCGAAGATCGACGGTCTCGGCGTGGCTTTGCTCTATACACGTGGCGTCCTCACCCGCGGTGCCACCCGGGGTGATGGCCGTATCGGGGAAAACATTACGCAGAACTTGCGAGCCATTCGCAGCAT
>NZ_JBGDZO010001410.1:0-233 GCF_046548235.1 Salmonella sp. SAL4457 | reverse complement strand
AACTAGAGAAGCCGGGCTACTGCCAGGCGATGATCCTCTACTACGAAGCGATGGCCGCGCTTGGCGGCACGAGCGGCCGGCGCATCCGCAGCGAATTTGCCCGCAGCTATTCGGAGGGCGGCTGAGAAGCGACCGCCGCCCCGCGGAGTTCATCGCCCAGCAAACATCCCATCACTGGCGCTGAACGTGCCAGCAAAACTTCGCGCTGGATGACGCCGTCGCCGGCATCGTAC
>NZ_JBGDZO010001409.1:0-233 GCF_046548235.1 Salmonella sp. SAL4457 | reverse complement strand
CGCTGAAGAGCGCCTGGCCGTCGGCCTCGCCGAGCTGCTCGGGCGCGGTCAGCCAGATGCCCATCGCCGTCGAGACGACGGCATAGCTGAAGATGGTGTTGGCGAAGTCGTAGAGCGCCCAGGAGAGTGGGACGCGGGCCTGGCCGCTGGGCGTCAGCGAGCCGAGGTGGAAGAAGCTGCCGCGAGGCGTCGTGGTCGCCGGGTCGCTGACGACGGTCACGAGCGGCGGACGC
>NZ_JBGDZO010001408.1:0-233 GCF_046548235.1 Salmonella sp. SAL4457 | reverse complement strand
AGCATGCGCAGCGCGACGAGCGTCTGCGCCCCGAACACCCGCACCAGCGGAGCGAGCTGCAGGACCTCCAGCAAGCCGACGTGCCAGCGGTTGGGGAGCGCCCACGTCGCGCACGCGCGCGCGTCGTCGGTCATCCACACCTCGTTCTGCGGAAGATAGGCGACGCGGATCATCGTCTCGATGACCTTCGCGGTGCGATCGACGCGCGTCGCCTCGTCCGGGAACATCACGAC
>NZ_JBGDZO010001407.1:0-233 GCF_046548235.1 Salmonella sp. SAL4457 | reverse complement strand
GGGCGGCAACGTGCTGCTCAAGTACCTGGGCGAAACCGCTGGGGACTGCCCGCTGCTCGGCGGCGTCGCGGTGTCGGTGCCGTTCCGCCTGGACGAGTGCGCCGACCGCATCGGCCTGGGCTTTTCCCGGGTCTACCAGGCGCACTTCATGAAGGCCATGCTGGCCTACGTGCAGGACAAGCAGCGGCTGTTCGGCGAGCAGGGCCAGGCGGAAGGCCTGGCCGCCCTGCAAC
>NZ_JBGDZO010001406.1:0-233 GCF_046548235.1 Salmonella sp. SAL4457 | reverse complement strand
CCTCGGGGTCAGGCGCGGGTGGCCTGCATCGACGGGCGCTGGCTGACTTCGGCGAACCAGGCGGCGAGTCGCGGGTAGCGGCCGCGCCAGTCCCACTCCGGCTGGCGCAGGTCGAGATAGCCCAGGGCGCAGGCGACGCCGATGGCGGCGATGTCGAAGCGCGCCTGCAGTTCGGCGATGCAGTCGCCCTCCAGCCACGCCAGGGACCGCCCGATCTTTTCCCGCTGTGCTTC
>NZ_JBGDZO010001405.1:0-233 GCF_046548235.1 Salmonella sp. SAL4457 | reverse complement strand
GCATGTGGCCGTTGTTCACCGCCCAGACATAGGTCATCCAGTTGCTGGCGATCAGCAGTCCGCTGGCGGCCAGCACGACGAAGCGCTGCGGATTCTGGCGCAGCTCGCGCCACCAGCCCGGGTGTTTCCAGAACAGCAGCAGGACGGCGCCGAACAGGGCCGACCAGACCGCGCGCTGGACGATGATTTCCACCGCGGGAATGCGTTCGAGCAGTTTGAAGTAGAGCGGGAAC
>NZ_JBGDZO010001404.1:0-233 GCF_046548235.1 Salmonella sp. SAL4457 | reverse complement strand
GCAGTTGCTGGTCGCTGGTGATATCGATATTGATCCCGGTGACCTGCAGCGGGTTGCCGACGGCGTCGCGCTCGACCTGCGCGCCGGCCTGGATGAAGCGGATGCCGCCGTCGGGCAGCACCACGCGGAAGATCACATCGTAGTTGCCGCGCCCCTCCACCGCCGCGCGCAGGCTGGCCTCGGTGCGCTCGAGGTCTTCCGGATGCAGGCGGCTGCGCCAATGCTCGTAGACC
>NZ_JBGDZO010001403.1:0-233 GCF_046548235.1 Salmonella sp. SAL4457 | reverse complement strand
AATCTCGGGGGTCAGGTAAGCTGGAATTTGTGAGCGCTGAAAGTAGAGGACGGGGATGGCCGACAAGGCCGCCGAGCGTCGCCATCGCGGTGGGAGGAGAGTGCTGCGGAGGCAAAGGAGGAAGTCGATCTTGTTGGAGAGGGTACGATTGGTGTGGGGTTGGTCAGCTCACCTTGGAAACCTGGGTGGTGGGAATTGCGGAGTAACCGTAGCGCGGTTGACCTGCAAGAAGG
>NZ_JBGDZO010001402.1:0-233 GCF_046548235.1 Salmonella sp. SAL4457 | reverse complement strand
ATCTCTACCTGGAGGTCCTGCCGATCACCGGCAGCGAAGAGGCGCCGCGGATCGGCGGCGACGGCGAGGCAATCGAATACCTGCTGAAGATGCGCCAGTTCCCGCAGGACAACCTGCTGGCGGCAATCCAGGGCCGCGGCGAACTGTCCAACCAGCATATTGACGAACTGGCCGAGCAGATCGCGCACTTCCACCAGAACACTCCGAAGGTGCCGCTGGAGCACCCGCTGGGC
>NZ_JBGDZO010001401.1:0-233 GCF_046548235.1 Salmonella sp. SAL4457 | reverse complement strand
CTCTAACCGCTCTACTTCGCTGTAAGCCAGCCATGCCGACGTATGTCCACCCTGTCGTTGTGCAGGAGAACGCCTTCCTCGCGCAAGCGTGCGCGTTGTTCGCGACCGCCGGGACTGTCCGCCGGCAGGCTGATGCGACCGCCGGCGCCGAGAACCCGATGCCAGGGCAGGCGGGTATCCACCGGCAACTGGCTGAGCGTCCTGCCGACCCAGCGGGCGGCGCGGCCTAGGCC
>NZ_JBGDZO010001400.1:0-233 GCF_046548235.1 Salmonella sp. SAL4457 | reverse complement strand
CTCGACCAACTGCGCAGCGGGCTTCGTCGCCAGGAGTTGGGCTGAGCTTCAGGCTTCCGCCTGGTGCCGGTACGCGCCGGGGGTGAGGCCGGTCCACTTCTTGAACGCGCGATGGAAGGCCGAGGGCTCGGAAAAGCCGAGCTGCTCGGCGATGTCCTGGATCGACAGCTCGTCCCGACCCAGGTGGTAGATCGCCAGGTCGCGCCGCAGGTGGTCCTTGAGTTGCTGGAAGC
>NZ_JBGDZO010001399.1:0-233 GCF_046548235.1 Salmonella sp. SAL4457 | reverse complement strand
ACGACTGGGTGCTGCGACGCGCCTGCCGCGACCTGCGCAGCCTGCACCTGGCCGGCCACGAACGGCTGCGGGTGGCGGTCAACTGCTGCGCCAGCAATCTCGGCCGGGCCAGCCTGGTCGACGAAGTCCGTCATGCGCTGGAGCAGGCCGGGCTGGCGGCGTGCTTCCTCGAACTGGAGGTGACCGAGGACGCGCTGATGTACAACATCGACCAGACCATCCCGCTGCTCGAA
>NZ_JBGDZO010001398.1:0-233 GCF_046548235.1 Salmonella sp. SAL4457 | reverse complement strand
GCCGAGGCCAGGCAGGCCTGGGACGCCCTGGCGACGGAGCGGGAAACCCTGCAATGGCTGGAGCGCCTGGCTCCGGTTCGCGGACTGATCGAACGCCTGAAGCAACTCGAGCAGGAACTCCGGCACTCCGAGCAGCAGCAGCGGCAGCGCACCGAGCAGCAAGCCGCGGGCACCGAGCGCTTGCAAGGATTGCAGGCCCGCTTGCAGGAGGCGCGCGAGCGCCAGGCCCAGGC
>NZ_JBGDZO010001397.1:0-233 GCF_046548235.1 Salmonella sp. SAL4457 | reverse complement strand
CGCTGAGGCTGGGTGCAGACCTGCTGAAACTGATTATCAGATACATGGTTTGGGCGGGTGCTGAAACGGCCCATGCAGAGCATGCTCACTGTTGACACCCGGTTGATGATGCGTCATTTGGTCCCTGTGTCCGGCCGCACGCTGACGGAGTGAAGTTGGACGTGATGTATCTGAACGGGCTGAAAGACCAGAGCGAGCTATGAGGTCAGTAGTGCTGTCGCCATGTCTGGGGA
>NZ_JBGDZO010001396.1:0-233 GCF_046548235.1 Salmonella sp. SAL4457 | reverse complement strand
CAGCAACCCCGCGAGCTTGCGCATTCGCCCTCTCCTCAGACCAGAACCAAATTGTCGCGATGCACCAGCTCCGGCCCATCCACGTAGCCGAGCAAGGCCTCGATGGCATCCGTCGGCTGACCGAGGATCTTCTGCGCCTCCAGCGCACTGTAGTTGACCAGGCCGCGTGCCACTTCGCGCCCGCCCTGGTCCACACAGACCACCATCTCGCCGCGACGGAAGCTGCCCTGGAC
>NZ_JBGDZO010001395.1:0-233 GCF_046548235.1 Salmonella sp. SAL4457 | reverse complement strand
GACTGGCCGATGACCGCATTGATCTGCAACAGATCGTTGAGGGACTCCAGGCCACGCCGGATCTGAAGTCCGCTACCCAGCAGCGTCAAGCTCTGCAGTTCGATCCGGGTGTCGCTGAACTGGCGATAGGCATCGCGCACCAGATAGAAGCTGGTGATCAGCAGCGGCAGGAAGAACAGCACGCTGATCAGGCCGAACTTCATGCCGAAGCTGAGCCGGTTCATCCTGTCTCT
>NZ_JBGDZO010001394.1:0-234 GCF_046548235.1 Salmonella sp. SAL4457 | reverse complement strand
ATCTCGACCTTCTGCGGATCCACCTGCATGCCCGGGCGGACCCGCTGCAGGCCATTCACGACGATCCGGTCGCCCTTGCTCAGGCCGCTGCGGACGATGCGCAGGCCCTCCAGCTTCGGTCCCATCTCGACGGTGCGTTAGACGGTCTTGTTGTCGCCATCCAGGACCAGCACGATCTTCTTGCCCAGGTCGGTGCCGACCGCTTCGTCCTTGATCAGGGTGGCGGCGTAGGTC
>NZ_JBGDZO010001393.1:0-234 GCF_046548235.1 Salmonella sp. SAL4457 | reverse complement strand
CCCCTGTGCTGACCCACTCAAGTGATCTTCCGTCAACGGGATTCTGATCACCATCGGCGATAACCCCTTGGGGTGGTTTATCAGCCAATCACAATGGCCATGGCTCACAGTGCTTGTGGGCCCTGGCCATTGTTTTTCAGCCACGAAATCGGCAACCAGGATCTGTAACAAGTAATCCCACCCACCACCTCTGGGTTTTCACCACACCGTGTACGGCACCGATATGGTCAAGAT
>NZ_JBGDZO010001392.1:0-234 GCF_046548235.1 Salmonella sp. SAL4457 | reverse complement strand
CCCCTCGACGGCAGCGACCAACGCGCTCGACTCGGGGTTGATCGCCAGGGCGACGGTGACGAGCACGATGCCCGCGAGGCTATGGGGATCGGCGGGGGGGACGCGAAAGCCGACGCAGTCGATCAGCAGCGCAAGCACGCCGAACATAACCAGGATAGGGCCGGACAGAAACAGCCCGCTGTTGAACAGCAGCCACAGCCAGCCCAGGCTGCCGACTAGCAGGCAGTAGAGGAT
>NZ_JBGDZO010001391.1:0-234 GCF_046548235.1 Salmonella sp. SAL4457 | reverse complement strand
GATCTGGGTGAAGGGCGAGGCCAGGGTGCGCCATTACGCTTCGCCGGAGTCGGCCCTGGCCGATCTTGCCGAGCTGAAGGCGCAGGGCAAGGCGATTCGTGCGATCTACGCCCAGGATCGTGACAGCGGGATCAAGCTGCTGGCCTTCCAGGCGTGGTTCGTCCGCGACGGCGAGGGTCGCCTCAACGCCTTCCTGCTCCGCGAGCAGGCCCAGGACTTTGCCCGCCGCCATGG
>NZ_JBGDZO010001390.1:0-234 GCF_046548235.1 Salmonella sp. SAL4457 | reverse complement strand
GCTCCATCAGTTGGTGCACCGCCAGCAGCGCGGTGGAAAGCACCAGGAAGAAGAACCACAACGGCGCCGACAGGTAGGACATGACCCCGGTGAGGAACACCGCTCGGTGCACCGGGTGCATGCCCTTGACCAGGAACAGGCGGAAGTTCATCAGGTTGCCGTGGCACCAGCGGCGGTCGCGCTTGAGTTCGTCGAGCAGGTTCGGCGGCAGTTCTTCGTAGCTGCCGTCGAGGT
>NZ_JBGDZO010001389.1:0-234 GCF_046548235.1 Salmonella sp. SAL4457 | reverse complement strand
GCTATCACGAGCGAAGGTCTACCAGTTCCTGAGGGTAGACGATGGCTCCTCGACCGCAGATTAAAACGAAAAAGCCCGGCGAATGCCGGGCTTTTTCGTGGTTCTGATCAGACTCAGGCAGCGAAATTCTTCGCTACGAAGTCCCAGTTGACCAGGGTCCAGACCGCCTCGACGTACTTCGGACGCAGGTTGCGGTAGTCGATGTAGTAGGCGGGTTCCCAGACGTCGCAGGTC
>NZ_JBGDZO010001388.1:0-234 GCF_046548235.1 Salmonella sp. SAL4457 | reverse complement strand
TCGTCGCGGCGTCGTCGTAGGGTTTCAGCACCCGGCCTTCCAGGCGTCCGCGCAGGCGCTTACCCTTGAGTTCCGGGTAGACGCTTTCCAGCGCGACCACCACCAGGTCGTCCGGTACGCCGTAGACCGGCACCGGGGTTTTTTCGCCCTGGCTCAGGCTGCCGTGGTAGACCGGTTCGTAGTAGCCGGTGATCAGGCCCTGGTCGCCGTTGCTGGAGGAACGCAGGCTATAGA
>NZ_JBGDZO010001387.1:0-234 GCF_046548235.1 Salmonella sp. SAL4457 | reverse complement strand
GCCTGGAGAACCGCGACCTCTGGGAATACAAGCTGAACCTGACGCCCGAGGAGACCGGGCGCATGGTCGAACACGTCTGGGAACTCAAGCAGGTCCGCTTCGACTACTACTTCTTCGACGAGAACTGTTCGTTCCGCCTGCTCGAACTGATGGAGATCGCCCGCCCGGGCATCGAGCTGACCGAGCAGTTCCCGCTTACCGCGATCCCCACCGACACCGTCCGCGCGGTGAAGA
>NZ_JBGDZO010001386.1:0-234 GCF_046548235.1 Salmonella sp. SAL4457 | reverse complement strand
CCAGCGAGGAAAAAGGACGAGTAGTCCTTGGGCATGAATTTGGGGATGACCGGCGTTTGCGGTGCCTTCTGAGCCTTCTTTGTCTCCGCCATGTCGAGTCGAGTGATAATTGAAGAAATAAGTCAGTTTGATACGTCTACCTCCGTGTATACGCGCTGTTTTTTTTTCCTATCTAGACGCGGCAAGCGTACGGAGCGTTCTACTCAGCAGTGGCGTCCCCGACGACGTCATATC
>NZ_JBGDZO010001385.1:0-234 GCF_046548235.1 Salmonella sp. SAL4457 | reverse complement strand
CCTTTACGACGCGTGATGCGTCCGGGTCAGCAGGCTCCAATCAATTTGTGTATATCTCTGCACAGACCTGAAGGAGGAAACTCTCGGAACGTTTCAGGATCTACGCGAGGAGAAAATAGAACAAGTAACTCACAGCGGCGTCGCTAATGGTGGGGGCAAGACTGTGAGGCGAGGAAGGGTGTTGCACGCCTAAGCCGAAGCAAGGAGATGAAAATGAGGCAACTGATGCATGTC
>NZ_JBGDZO010001384.1:0-234 GCF_046548235.1 Salmonella sp. SAL4457 | reverse complement strand
CGTCAGTCCCGTCAACCTTTAAGACCTACTGCTTCGAGTGTCATGGCGGCGACAAGCATCGCGGCGACGTCAGCATCGAGAAACTGATTCAGCAAACAGCCGACTCGTCGGTTGGCGACCACTGGGATCTCTGGGAGAAGGTCGCCGAAATGATCGAGACGAAGGAGATGCCGCCCGAGGACAAAGCGGAGACTTTTCCGAGCGACAGCGAACGGCGAGCGACGGTGACATGGA
>NZ_JBGDZO010001383.1:0-234 GCF_046548235.1 Salmonella sp. SAL4457 | reverse complement strand
CAGTAACGCCTGTCGCTCCGGCAGCGCGTAGACCACCTCGACGGCGATCTCAGCCATAGAGTTGCTTGGCGCGCTGGCAGAACGCGTCGACCATGGTGTTGGCGGCCTGGGTGAACAGCGGCCCGAGGGTCGCCTTGACCAGCGGCCCGGCGTAATCGAAGGTCAGGTCGAGGGTGATCTTGCAGGCCTTCTCGCCAAGCGCCTTGAACTGCCAGACGCCATGCAGTTCGGTGA
>NZ_JBGDZO010001382.1:0-234 GCF_046548235.1 Salmonella sp. SAL4457 | reverse complement strand
GGAGTACGCCGCGCCCAAGTCGATCGATCCGGCAAAAGCCCAGGCGCGCCTGTTCGACGCCCTGGCGGCGATTCCGCAGACCCTGGGCGTTGCCCAGGAGCGAGTGGTGGTCAAGCGCCGCGAGCGCCAGGCCGGCAAGAAGCAGTACGAACGGCAGAGCAGCGAGGGCAAGTTCCTCGAGGTGGGTGAGGGCGATGTGCGCCTGCTGGTGAACCTGACCGATTACCTGGATAC
>NZ_JBGDZO010001381.1:0-234 GCF_046548235.1 Salmonella sp. SAL4457 | reverse complement strand
CCGTCATCGCGAGTCGAGACGATATTTGACATGTCGAGGGAACACATCGTATCATACGCCAGTTAGCTGACGGGCCCAACAGCGGAGTTTAATGCGACGATATCTACAATGGCATCAGGGAAAACCTCATCCGCTAATGAGAGATCAATTATGATAACTAGGCGCTAATTGTAGCTATTCTCGGCGAAAGCTTACCTAGCGGTGTATACCTATCCGTATCACCATATTCGATGC
>NZ_JBGDZO010001380.1:0-234 GCF_046548235.1 Salmonella sp. SAL4457 | reverse complement strand
CGAAGCGCCGGGCTGGCTCAGCGTCGAGTACATCAACGGCGGCGTCGATCCGCAGACCCGCGAGTTCAGCCCTGGCAGCGTGCTCAGTTACCTGAACACCCAGGCCGCCTGGGAGGATGCGCGAGCGCTGGGCAAACCCCTGCGCTATTCGTTCGGTCGCGCCGACCGCGAATACAAGGATCGCTGGTGCCATCCTTCTCCGGTCTTCCAGGTCTGAAGCATGAGCGCACGCAA
>NZ_JBGDZO010001379.1:0-234 GCF_046548235.1 Salmonella sp. SAL4457 | reverse complement strand
AGGCCGGGGCGCGCCAGAGACCCAGTCCGCCGAGCAGACCGGTGGCGGCGAGGCCTTTGACGAAGGTGCGTCGCGAAGTTCTGTGCATCCGCTGGTTTCCACGCAGGTGGCAGGACGGACTGCGCGAGCCTGCGCAGCCGGGAAGTCGCGGCCCCGCCTGGGCGGTGCGGCGATGCGGACACCCTAGCGGCGCGCGCCTGTCGGCAAGCTGTGGGGAAGATTACTGTGCTGTCA
>NZ_JBGDZO010001378.1:0-234 GCF_046548235.1 Salmonella sp. SAL4457 | reverse complement strand
GAAAGGGATGGAACTGTACCCGGCCATCCTTTCCCTGGTGAACTGGGGCGACCGCCACCTCGCCGGCGTCGAGGGGCCGCCACTCGAGCATGTGCACAAGCATTGCGGCCAGCACATGCATGGCGTGCTGGTCTGTTCCGAATGCGGTGAGCCGCTGCACGCGCGGGACGTGACGGTACGCGAGGGGCTGTTCTGGAAGGGGCGCCTGCTGCGGCGCGGCTGAGCGTTCCAGGC
>NZ_JBGDZO010001377.1:0-234 GCF_046548235.1 Salmonella sp. SAL4457 | reverse complement strand
GCCAAATAACATGAAGAGTGAACAGGCTCACCCATCCCGCAGTATGGATGGCATCGGCATGGGGATGGTTACGTTTTTTAGCCATGTTATAGGGAATATCGTGAATGGCGATGATTCCGTAAAACAGAACCAGAAAAACGAAGATCAGCACGCCCAACGCGAAATAATTTAGAAACATGCCTGCCTCGAATTCACGCTAATTAGAGTTTTTTATGCCGGCAGCCGTATGCACCC
>NZ_JBGDZO010001376.1:0-234 GCF_046548235.1 Salmonella sp. SAL4457 | reverse complement strand
CTTCTGGCCCTTGCCGACCATCTGCCCCTCCTTCACCAGCAAGCGGCTGTTGTGCGCGTAGGTGCTGGTGTACGAGGTACCGTGCTGGATGATCACCAGGTTGCCGTAGCCACGCATGTTGTTCACCGCGAACACCACCTTGCCGGCCAGCGAGGCCTGCACCGGCTGGCCCAGGGTGCCGGCGATGCGGATGCCCTTTTTGAGCTTGTCGGAACTGGAGAAGCGGCGGATCAC
>NZ_JBGDZO010001375.1:0-234 GCF_046548235.1 Salmonella sp. SAL4457 | reverse complement strand
CACCGGACGCGTCGCCCGCACCTTGCTGGACCTGTGCCAGCAACCGGACGCCATGACCCACCCGGACGGCATGCAGATCAAGATCACCCGCCAGGAGATCGGCCGGATCGTCGGCTGCTCGCGGGAAATGGTCGGACGCGTGCTGAAGAGCCTGGAGGAGCAGGGCCTGGTGCATGTGAAAGGAAAGACCATGGTGGTCTTCGGCACCCGCTGAACAGCACCCATGAAAAAGGC
>NZ_JBGDZO010001374.1:0-234 GCF_046548235.1 Salmonella sp. SAL4457 | reverse complement strand
GCGCTGCAAGGGTTCGAGCGCCTGTTCGCGGCTCACCGCACGAGCGACGTCCAGTGCCACGATGTTGCTGGTACCCTCCCAGATCGACCCCAGGTGGGCGTCACGCACCAGCCGCGGGTCGCTCCACTCCTCGATGTAGCCGACCCCGCCGCGCACCTCCATGGCGTCGCCGGTGGCCCGTCGCGCATCGCGGCAGGCGCGGAACTTGATCAGCGGGGTGAGGATCCGCACGCA
>NZ_JBGDZO010001373.1:0-234 GCF_046548235.1 Salmonella sp. SAL4457 | reverse complement strand
CGCCATGCTCACCGCGTTGCGCCCTGCATCCTTGGCCTCGTAGAGCGCGCGGTCGGCCTCGCGATAGAGCGCGTCCAGGCCCATGCCGGAGGTCGAATAGGCCACCCCCAGGCTGATGGTCAGGCAGGGGCCGGCGCTGGAGCCCAGGTGCTCGATGCCCAGCGCCTCCACCGCCTGCCGCAGGCGCTCGGCGATGGCCAGGGTGTTGCCCTCCTCGCTGTCGTAGAGCAACAC
>NZ_JBGDZO010001372.1:0-234 GCF_046548235.1 Salmonella sp. SAL4457 | reverse complement strand
GAAGTGCATGCCGATGAAGTTCTTCGGGCGCGAGCTCGCCTCCGCGAGGCCAGTGATCGGCAGCGCCGAGGTGTTCGAACCGAAGATCGCGCGGTCGGAGAGGACGGCGTCGGCGCGCTTCGTGACTTCGGCCTTCACCTCGCGACTTTCGAAGACGGCCTCGACGACGACGTCGCAGCTCGCGAGGTCGTCGTAGTTCGTCGTCGCGTGGATCTTCGCAAGGGTCTTCTGCAC
>NZ_JBGDZO010001371.1:0-234 GCF_046548235.1 Salmonella sp. SAL4457 | reverse complement strand
CCTGGTCACCCAGAACGGCACGCCGTTCATGCAACTGGAGGAAGTGCGCACCACCGCCGCACGTACCGACGGGCTGTTTGCCGACTGGCATTTCTACCAGGCGGCGGTGCCGACCTATATCGGCGGCGCCATGACCTTCGCCTGGGGTTCGACCCACGAAGGCCTGCGTCGCCTTCCGCTGGAAACGCTGCGCCAGCGCTTCCGCGACAGCGGCATCGCCACCCGCTACTACAA
>NZ_JBGDZO010001370.1:0-234 GCF_046548235.1 Salmonella sp. SAL4457 | reverse complement strand
GACCTACGACGCAGTGATCCTGGCCACCGGCTATGAGCGCCAGTTGCACCGCCAACTGCTCGAACCGCTGGCGGAGTACCTCGGCGACCACGAGATCGGCCGCGACTACCGCCTGCAGACCGACGAGCGCTGCAAGGTGGCGATCTACGCGCAGGGCTTCAGCCAGGCCAGCCATGGCCTCAGCGACACCCTGCTGTCGGTGCTGCCGGTGCGTGCCGAGGAAATCTCCGGCTC
>NZ_JBGDZO010001369.1:0-234 GCF_046548235.1 Salmonella sp. SAL4457 | reverse complement strand
CTGCCGAGCAATCCCACCACCGGCTTCCGCTGGGAACTGCGCAACCCTGCTGCCAGCGTGCTCAAGCGCCTTGGCCCGGAGGTCTACAGCAATTCCGAAGAAGACAGCGGCCTGGTTGGCAGCGGCGGCGAATCGACCTGGCGCTTCCGCGTCGCCGCCAGCGGCGACGACCGCCTGGAACTGGTCTACCGGCGGCCCTGGGAAAAGGACGCGGAACCGGCGGAAAGCTTTTCC
>NZ_JBGDZO010001368.1:0-234 GCF_046548235.1 Salmonella sp. SAL4457 | reverse complement strand
GCCTGGAGTGGAGCATCCCCTCGCCGGCGCCCTACCACACCTTCAGCACCCCGCCCGAGGTCAAGTGAGGAGCGCGTCATGAGCGATGCCAAGGTCGATACCCGCCGCCTGGTCGGCCGCCTGCTGCTGGTGACCGTGCTGATGTTCGCCTTCGGCTTCGCCCTGGTGCCGCTCTATGACGTGATGTGCCGCGCCCTGGGGATCAACGGCAAGACCGCCGGCAGCGCCTACAGC
>NZ_JBGDZO010001367.1:0-234 GCF_046548235.1 Salmonella sp. SAL4457 | reverse complement strand
CGGCCTGGCCGACCGGCGCTGACAGATCCCGAACGAAATCGACACACGCTTCGGGCTCGCGAGCGGGACGAAGGGGTTGACCGCGCTGGCAGTCGTAAGCCTGATCGAGGACGGCACGCTCGAGCTCTCGACGACGGCACGGTCGCTGCTCGGTGACGATCTCCCGCTGATCCGGGACGACGTCACGGTCGAGCACCTGCTCGGGCATCGCTCGGGGATCGGTGACTACTACGA
>NZ_JBGDZO010001366.1:0-234 GCF_046548235.1 Salmonella sp. SAL4457 | reverse complement strand
ACCCCGAAGGGCGCGGCGGTCTGTCTGTATCGGGCCGACCGGTAGCGGCCCTCAGCGGGCAATTCGTGAACGATCATGAAACAGGACGCATCCGTCGCCTACAGGGTGGGTCGCAACCAGTGCAGGCGGGGTCGCATTCAGTACCCGCTGTGTCGCATTCAATCATAGTGGTCTTTGCCGGCGACCAGCGGATGCCGTTTTCGGAGCGGCGCGAGCCCGTTCTCATTCCGACGC
>NZ_JBGDZO010001365.1:0-234 GCF_046548235.1 Salmonella sp. SAL4457 | reverse complement strand
ACATTACATCGGGTTTCAATGGCCATTTAGATTTATCCGTTATAAAAGGAAATAAATATTCTATCCCCTTCCTTATAGATTTTCCATCTGCAGTTTCATACCTCCAGAGATTATCCTGTGTTGTTGAAAGTACCTGGCAGATTGTCGTCATAGCATCAAGATTAAAAATAGAATATCCATAAGGTTTTGTTCTCTTCAACTCAAGCGGAAAACTGCCATCTGAAGCCATTTGAT
>NZ_JBGDZO010001364.1:0-234 GCF_046548235.1 Salmonella sp. SAL4457 | reverse complement strand
AAAAAGAAGGGAAAACCATGACCAAGTCGGAGTTGATCGAACGGATCGTGACCCATCAGGGGCAACTGTCCGCGAAGGATGTCGAGTTGGCAATCAAGACCATGCTGGAGCAAATGTCCCAGGCCCTGGCGACCGGGGACCGGATCGAGATCCGTGGCTTCGGCAGCTTTTCCTTGCACTACCGCGCCCCGCGCGTCGGTCGCAACCCCAAGACCGGGGAGTCGGTACGCCTCG
>NZ_JBGDZO010001363.1:0-234 GCF_046548235.1 Salmonella sp. SAL4457 | reverse complement strand
ATACCGGCACGTCCAGCGCGAGGAACTCGGCACGGCGCGCCGGGCCGTTCTGCAGGTGCTGCAGGTTGACCAGCGCCTGGACATCGGCGCCAGCGAAGGACTTCCTCAACGCCTCCGGATCGCTGTCGTCGAACCACACCGCCAGCGGCGCCTGGCCGTGCCGCTCGCTACGCCGCAACAGTTCGTCGATGGCGCCGGTCTGGGCGTCGGCGATGGCGCCGCGCGGGATCAGGA
>NZ_JBGDZO010001362.1:0-235 GCF_046548235.1 Salmonella sp. SAL4457 | reverse complement strand
ATCTCGAGCACAAGGTGACCGGGATCTCGGGTGACGCCGTCAACGGCTTCGTGGCTCACACACAGGAACACGATTACCGCGGCACGGTCGTGGTTATCGCCACAGGGGTGCTGGACCACTTCCCCCACTTCCCCGGATGGGAGGAATACGTCGGCATCAGCATGTTTTGGTGCATCACCTGCGACGGCTACGAATCACGCGGCAAGGACATCATCTTCGCCGGTCACACCAACGA
>NZ_JBGDZO010001361.1:0-235 GCF_046548235.1 Salmonella sp. SAL4457 | reverse complement strand
TCTCCGAATGGAACCCGGCCCAGCGCGAGTGCGCGGTGCAGGGCACCTTGCAGCAGCGTTTCGAGGAGCAGGCGCGGCAACGGCCACAGGCGGTTGCGCTGATCCTCGACGAACAACGGTTGAGCTACGGCGAACTGAATGCGCGGGCCAATCGCCTGGCGCACTGCCTGATCGCTCGCGGCGTTGGCGCGGACGTGCCGGTCGGGCTGGCGCTGGAGCGTTCGCTGGACATGCT
>NZ_JBGDZO010001360.1:0-235 GCF_046548235.1 Salmonella sp. SAL4457 | reverse complement strand
ATACAACACATACCTTGAACACGAAGTACGGAGCCTTCTCATCAGGTCCAACTGCACCGCAAATAAGGGGGTCGCTGTAGGAAGCACGATATGGCCCTCCATACTACGCATGCCGTGTTCACCTCCCACTGCCCGGGCTCTATCCCGACTACTCGGCTGTGAAACGCTAACTGGCGCGGTCCGCAGTGAGTGGCGGCCTGTCGTGTTCCTCAAGCTGATGGTTGTACTCCTGTAG
>NZ_JBGDZO010001359.1:0-235 GCF_046548235.1 Salmonella sp. SAL4457 | reverse complement strand
GTGGTGGAGATCGTCGGCTACAGCGACGAGCAGGGCGAATCGCCGTTCTGGAACGCGGTCGGGCGCAACTTCTTCGACCTGAACTACATCGAGGCGGACAAGCTCTCCGGGCTGAAGAGCCGCACCTTCCTCGCCGAACTGATGCCGCACTATCCGATCTATGTGCCACTGTTGCCGGATGCCGCCCAGGAGTCCATGGGCCAGGTCCACCCGCGAGCGCAGATCACCTTCGATA
>NZ_JBGDZO010001358.1:0-235 GCF_046548235.1 Salmonella sp. SAL4457 | reverse complement strand
TCGCTGATCGTCTACAACCACATCGACGAGAAGCTCGACGCCGCGGCTTCCTACCGCCGGGTCAATCAACTCGACGAAGCCCAGGGCCAGGTCTGGCTGAAGCCGACCCGCTTCAACAACACCTATGCCCTGGCCATGCCCGAGGAACAGGCCGAGCACCTGGGCATCCAGAGCGTCAGCGATCTCGCGCGGGTGCTCGCCGAACAGCAGGAGGCCGAGCCCGGGAGCACCCACC
>NZ_JBGDZO010001357.1:0-235 GCF_046548235.1 Salmonella sp. SAL4457 | reverse complement strand
CCGCCAGACCGCGTTCGTGCCTGTTACCAGCACTGCTGCCTCCAGTACGTCTCCGGCCAGATGATGACCAACGCGACCCTGCGCAAGCGCTTCAAGATCGAGGAGAGCGACTACCCGGTCGCCTCCCGGATCATCCGGGACACGATAGACGCAGCGCTGGTCAAACCCGAGGACCCGGAGAACAAGTCCAAGAAACACGCTCGCTATGTGCCTTTCTGGGCATGAGCTCATGTGC
>NZ_JBGDZO010001356.1:0-235 GCF_046548235.1 Salmonella sp. SAL4457 | reverse complement strand
GGGTAAAGGTCTTGAGCCCGCTGAAGCTGAAGTCCAGGCCGGGGCGATCGGTCATCGGCCGCGGGAACACGAAGCGGCCAGGAGTGCCGCGCTCCGCCAGGCGGGCGATTTCCGGACCACCGGGATAGCCCAGGCCGATCAGCTTGGCGTTCTTGTCGAAGGCTTCGCCGGCGGCATCGTCCACCGATTCGCCAAGCAACTGGTAGCGGCCGATACCGTCCACCCGCACCAACTG
>NZ_JBGDZO010001355.1:0-235 GCF_046548235.1 Salmonella sp. SAL4457 | reverse complement strand
ACTCAGCACTTACAATTTGACTTCCAGTCAGGCTGCGACCGCCATGAAGAAATAATAGACCAATGCGTGCAAAGTCTCTTAGGCAAAGGTTCACCCCACCGAATGCTAGCTCTGTGCCCCGATCGTCTGTTAACCAAGCACCTTCACATTCGGCACCCAGTTGGGGCCAAAGTCTTTGATTCATAAACTGTGAGGGGCCCATACCAGTCGCGCCCAATAAGACCATACCAAGCAC
>NZ_JBGDZO010001354.1:0-235 GCF_046548235.1 Salmonella sp. SAL4457 | reverse complement strand
CACCAATAGACTGCGCACAGCACCTCGGAAGACTTGTGCCAATGGAGCTCTCTGGTTTCCCATATGAGTTCGGGCGAAACAGGCATATAAGGTTCTGGAAGTGTAAGCACTTACCGAGTCGCACCCGCCGCCAAGCGCATGTTCACACCAGCAATGGCTGCACGAGACTTGAGCGTCCTGCCTATTGTTAGACACAACAGCTATTCACTTACTATTCGCGAGTGGCATGACTCCC
>NZ_JBGDZO010001353.1:0-235 GCF_046548235.1 Salmonella sp. SAL4457 | reverse complement strand
GAAAGCTGGCGTGGGTCATACCGCTGTGACAGGGGGTGAGGCTTATTCAAGTGAGATCAGGCCAGTCATATCGTAAGCCGGGCCGCCCTGCAGAGCAGCCACGTCCATTATCTCTCCCGGATCAGCGGCTGGTAACTCGCTGATCGAGCAGTAGACGGTTGGCCAGCGACACAAGCTCTCCCTCTTCCGTCAGCAGGATGGTCTTGACCGTACCTATCTCTTCAATAGTGCCTTC
>NZ_JBGDZO010001352.1:0-235 GCF_046548235.1 Salmonella sp. SAL4457 | reverse complement strand
GTACCGAGGGCGAAGGCGAGGACGAAGAACATGTTGCGGGTGATCTCTCCCGAAGCCGCGCCGAGCACCAGTGCCACCGCCACCAGGGCCTGGCCGGCCTGGCAGAGGGCGGCGATCCTGCGTCGGTCGTAGCGGTCGGCAACATGCCCGGTGTGGAGCATGAACAGTACCCGCGGGAGGAATTCGACCAGGCCTACCAGGCCCAGGTCGAGGACATTGCCGGTCAGTTCGTAGA
>NZ_JBGDZO010001351.1:0-235 GCF_046548235.1 Salmonella sp. SAL4457 | reverse complement strand
GGCCAGCTCGATGCCCTCGTTGATCACTACCTTGTAGGGCACGTCGATGCGGTTGCGCAGCTCGTAGGTGGACAGCCGCAGGATGGCCAGCTCGACCGGGTCGATCTCGGCCAGCGGGCGGTCCAGGCAGGGCTCGAAGGTGGAGTCCAGTTCGCTCTTCTGCCGCGGCACGCCGTGCAGGATCTCGTGGAAGTAGGCGCCGTCGACCTCGGAGAAGTCGTTGTCGGTGCGGAAC
>NZ_JBGDZO010001350.1:0-235 GCF_046548235.1 Salmonella sp. SAL4457 | reverse complement strand
CCTCAAGCGCGGTTTCAAGGCGAAGAAGTCCGGCGGCTGACCGCGTTCTCCCCTGCAGAGAGCGGGCAGGTCCGGCACCGCGAGGCCGCGCCAGCCCTTTCCCTAGATGGGAGACTGCGGATACCCGCATGAGCGGATTTTCTCGGCTTTCCTAAACTACCGCCCAGTGTGGCGGTCAACCCGGCAACGTCACATCCTCCGGCTAGCCTCCACCACAGGCGTGCCGGCCCAGGGC
>NZ_JBGDZO010001349.1:0-235 GCF_046548235.1 Salmonella sp. SAL4457 | reverse complement strand
GATCTCCGCTGCTCAAAGCTTCTCTGGGAGAGATGCGAGCGGAATACTCAGGCACCCGATCCCCGCCCATTTGACCCTCGGGCGACTCTGCGCAAGATGTATACACTACACTCAGAGCGCTCCACTGTTGCTTCGCGTACCCCACGCCTCAATCGCCATGGTCGCTTTCGTGCCTGGTATTTTGTTCGGACGCTTTTAGAACATGGGCCGGAGTCCCTACGATGCCTTCTTACCC
>NZ_JBGDZO010001348.1:0-235 GCF_046548235.1 Salmonella sp. SAL4457 | reverse complement strand
CCCGCGCAGCGGTATTCCACCGGGCCAAGAAGCTGGGCCTGCAACGGCAGCGGCCGAAACACCCGTGAGGCCGGTCGCCGCCCTCTCCCGCCGAGGCGAGAGAGGGCCAGTGCTCAACCGCGGTAGTAGCGCTGCGCCACGAAGGGCATCTTGCTGACCACCAGGGTCACCGGCTTGCCGCGCACCATCGCCGTCACCTCGCTGCCCAGGCCGGCCAGCTCGCTCGGCACGTAGC
>NZ_JBGDZO010001347.1:0-235 GCF_046548235.1 Salmonella sp. SAL4457 | reverse complement strand
GAACCCAGCCACGGAGCCACCTTCACCAATTCCGCCGGCACGAAACACGGCTCCGGCCGGTTCAACGGAACCGACACTACGTACGCAAACTCACTCCCTAGTTGCAGACTCTCAGTGAGCGCAGTTTCATCCATTCCAACCGCGACCGGTGGTCCGCCCGCAACCAGACCGGGCACTGCCGAAAGCAGAGAGAGTGTCTGGACGGAACTTGTGTCGCCCCCGGCCAACGCAATGA
>NZ_JBGDZO010001346.1:0-235 GCF_046548235.1 Salmonella sp. SAL4457 | reverse complement strand
ATACACGACGATCCCTTCCCAGCCGTTCTTCGCCGCTTTCTCGGCCAGCATGTCGCCCAGCAGGGCGCGGCGCAGCGAACCACCGCCATCGACGACCAGGACCTTGCCCTTGCCGTCCTTGTCGACCTGCTCCTTGACCAACGAGTTGTCTTCGAAGCACTTGATGGTGACGATCTCGCCGCCGAAGGAGTCGCGGCCGCCGAAGTTGCTGAACATGGGTTCGACGACCTGGACC
>NZ_JBGDZO010001345.1:0-235 GCF_046548235.1 Salmonella sp. SAL4457 | reverse complement strand
ACTATATCCAGTTGCGCGGCGAACAGAACCGTGCGGCGATCATCCGCGACAACCTCGAGACCGCACGGCGCAGCCTGGAACTCACCCGCACGCGCCTGGCCAACGGCGTCGCCACCGACCTCGAGGTAGCCCAGGCGCTGGCCCAGGTGGCCAGCATGGAGGCACGCCTGCCCGAGGTGGAAAAGAACCAGGCGCACCTGGTCAACGCCCTCGGCTACCTGGTCGGCGCCAGCCC
>NZ_JBGDZO010001344.1:0-235 GCF_046548235.1 Salmonella sp. SAL4457 | reverse complement strand
AACTCAGACAGACACTCTAACCCCTGCGCCACGCCGCTCCAATCCTCGGTCGTCCGATTGCCGCCGGGGAGATTTTCCTTGCACGAATGACAGCAGGGTTGCAGCGGGACAACTAGACTTCCCCCCAGGTGCGGATGAATTGCGCAGCTACAGGCGGTGCGAGCATGGGTGCATCAGAACGATCCACGAACGACCCTTCCGAGCTGCAACCCTGCAGTCTCCCTGCCTCCGCTTC
>NZ_JBGDZO010001343.1:0-235 GCF_046548235.1 Salmonella sp. SAL4457 | reverse complement strand
GCCTGCAGGGTCAACGACCGTTGCCGCTCCAGCTCCTGCCGCCGCCGTTCGCGCCGGGCAAGGAGCTCACTATGCCTGGCCTCCGCCTGCGCCAGGCGCCCTTCGGCCCCCAGAGCCTTTTGGTCGACGTCCCATGCTGCCTTCCCGATCTCTTCATCCACTTTCTGTAGGAGCTCGGTCAACGATAGTTCCACATGGCTGACGATGCGATCCACTTCCGCCAGGCGCTCTGCCC
>NZ_JBGDZO010001342.1:0-235 GCF_046548235.1 Salmonella sp. SAL4457 | reverse complement strand
CTGCAATATTACTCAACGATGATTCTGATATGCTATGATTAGGAACATGTCCACCAGCTAGACTTGTAGGCGCATTACGAGACGGGATGTCCGAGAGCGATGGTCGATAAGGCGATTTGCCTGGTGAGTGGCTCTGACGATATTGTACCTCTTTACGTTTATTCTTCTATGTTTGGGGTGATTTCCTTTCTCCCTCCATTCTGTCCTATTCAGCTCTTTGTGTGCATGTCCGTTA
>NZ_JBGDZO010001341.1:0-235 GCF_046548235.1 Salmonella sp. SAL4457 | reverse complement strand
CCGGATACAGTGCAATACAAACCCCGGCAGGCAAGCGCCGCGGGCGCGGATACACTGCTTGCAAGCACACCAACCGCCACGGGAGCCAGGCAATGGAGCATGTCGATCACATCCTGATCGTCGACGATGACCGCGAGATTCGCGAGCTGGTAGGCAACTACCTGAAGAAGAACGGCCTGCGCACCACCATCGTCGCCGATGGCCGGCAGATGCGCGCGTTCCTAGAAGCCAACAC
>NZ_JBGDZO010001340.1:0-235 GCF_046548235.1 Salmonella sp. SAL4457 | reverse complement strand
AAGGAACTCTCCCCGGGCCTGGAACTGACCGTCGACTACGGTTTCCTTTGGTTCATCGCCCAGCCGATCTTCTGGCTGCTGCAACATATCCACAGCCTGATCGGCAACTGGGGCTGGTCGATCATCGCCCTGACCGTCCTGATCAAGCTGGCCTTCTTCCCGTTGTCCGCCGCCAGCTACCGTTCGATGGCGCGCATGCGCGCGGTGTCGCCGAAGATGCAGGCGATCAAGGAAC
>NZ_JBGDZO010001339.1:0-235 GCF_046548235.1 Salmonella sp. SAL4457 | reverse complement strand
GAGCATGATCGACGCCGAGCAGTATTTCTCCGCCGACAGCTCCACCGCGCGCTTGACCTGGGCCTCCTTGAGACCGCGGCCCTTGACCACGAAGTGCACGTGGATCTTCGTGAACACCTTGGGCTCCTCGTCGGCCCTTTCGGCCTCGAGGAAGGCTTCGCAGCTCTCCACCGGCTGGCGCGCCTTCTTCAGGATGCTGACCACATCGAAGTTGGTGCAGCCGCCGAGGCCGATC
>NZ_JBGDZO010001338.1:0-235 GCF_046548235.1 Salmonella sp. SAL4457 | reverse complement strand
CTGGATCATGAGCGTAATTTGTTTGAATACTCTTCCTTCACGCGATAAACAATAACTATGGTCTGGCTCGATCCTGACCCGTTGATAACAAACACAACATACTTGCAAGGAAAACAACATGCTCGCCGTCATTACCCGGCTGTTCCCGTTATGGGCGCTGCTGCTCTCTCTCATTGCGTATTACACACCATCCACCTTTACTCCTGTTGGGCCGTGGGTCGCGACACTACTGATG
>NZ_JBGDZO010001337.1:0-236 GCF_046548235.1 Salmonella sp. SAL4457 | reverse complement strand
CGGCGGCAACGGCCTGGGCCTGGCCATCGTGCGGCGGCTGGCGCGGCTTCTCGGCGGCCAGGTGACGGCGGAAAGCGAGCTCGGCAAGGGTTCGACCTTCACCATGACCCTGCCCTTCACGCTCGAGGCGGCGGCGGCGCCGCGGTCATGAGCGCGCCCACGCGCATCCTCGTGGTGGAGGACCAGGAGCTCAACCGAGACCTCCTCGTGCAGCTCCTCGAGGAGGAGTCCTACCC
>NZ_JBGDZO010001336.1:0-236 GCF_046548235.1 Salmonella sp. SAL4457 | reverse complement strand
GAACGGCCGCGGGCGTCAAGCGGCCGGCCTACCCGTTGTCGGGCGGCGATTCGAAACCAAGGTGTATCGGGGAGGTATAGCCCATGCACGACGAATCTTCGCGGTGACGGACTCAGCTCTAGTGATGGAGAAGGAAGCGCTTCAACCGGCGGTAGGTGGTGCGGTTCCACTGCCGCAGCGGCAGCGTGCTGAGCAGTTGCCAGGCATGCCGCTTGTCCGCGACCACGGCGTATTTC
>NZ_JBGDZO010001335.1:0-236 GCF_046548235.1 Salmonella sp. SAL4457 | reverse complement strand
GGGCGGTGGACTCGGCGAAGATCTCCCGCGACATGCTGCTCAGTTGCCCCTGTACGGCCTCCAACACGTCGGCGATGCGGTCCACCAGGCTGTCCATCATCAGGGCGAACAACTGGGTGCTGCTGCGGTTGGCGTCGAGCTGGCGGATGCAGCGGTTCTCGAACTCGCGGAACGAACGCAGGTCGGCGTAGCGCACGGTAATCAGCCATTTCTCGCTGAGGACGAAGGTCACTTCC
>NZ_JBGDZO010001334.1:0-236 GCF_046548235.1 Salmonella sp. SAL4457 | reverse complement strand
GTTCACCGGCGCACTGCCCGAAGGAATCGACTGCCAGCGCTGCCACGGGCCCGGCCAGGCTCACATCGATGCGGCCCACTCGGAGGATGTCGAGCGCGCCCGCCAGACGATCGCCAATCCGGGACGATTCGATCGCGAGCGGCAGCTCGAAACCTGCATGCAGTGCCATCTCGAGTCGACGAGCGGCCCGCTGCCGTTCCGGATCCGCCGCTACGAACGCCCGCCGTTTTCTTATG
>NZ_JBGDZO010001333.1:0-236 GCF_046548235.1 Salmonella sp. SAL4457 | reverse complement strand
GGCGAGCCACTGGCCGACGATGATGCCGAGCACGAAGATCAGCCAGCGCCGCATGGCAGCGTGTATCGCAAACGTCATACCTTTCGTCAAGGGCCAAGCTTCCAGGCCTTCCGCGCGCGTTTGGAGGTGGCGAGACGGAATTCGTGGTCCTCACAGTGGAACCTTACGTGCGAGGGTGTGGTACTTCGCGTACGTAGCACCCTGGTAGACTTGGGCTCGATCGCGGACCCCTGGAG
>NZ_JBGDZO010001332.1:0-236 GCF_046548235.1 Salmonella sp. SAL4457 | reverse complement strand
GTACTATATTGCCCGTTGACGTCTACCACGGTAAGCTCGCCTACAGAGTCATCTTTTCCATATGCCTCATCGACGACCGACATTCCCTGGTTGAGTTGTTTCTCCTGTATGTCAGTACGGCCTTTAATAAGACTGCCCGTTTTGCCATGAAGCACATTGGCTGGTAGCGGCCGGGCGCATAGAAGGCTAACGTGGACATACACCTGCAATTGATCCGGGTATATCAAATGAAAGAA
>NZ_JBGDZO010001331.1:0-236 GCF_046548235.1 Salmonella sp. SAL4457 | reverse complement strand
ATCTGGTGCAGCGCATTCCCACATATGATGCACAGCTTTGGGACGTGTCCCTGAGCGCGAGGTTGTGGTTGGTTGAGTACCGATTCAGTAGCAGCCCCGAAACGTTCAGCGTTGGGCGCCGGCGCGCAGAGACAGGGCACGGGGGCGGTCGCATCTGGTCGCCAAGCACATCGGGGGACTGACAGGGTTGGGTTTGCGGCTTCTGCGTGCGCCTGAGGTTGCAGGCGGGTATGGGC
>NZ_JBGDZO010001330.1:0-236 GCF_046548235.1 Salmonella sp. SAL4457 | reverse complement strand
CTCCGGGACAACGGCATCTCTGCCGTGGAAGTGGCCGACTACACCGGCTTCCCGGAAATGATGGACGGTCGGGTGAAGACCCTGCACCCGAAGGTGCATGGCGGTATCCTCGGTCGCCGCGACCTGGACGGCGCGGTCATGGAGCAGCACGGCATCAAGCCGATCGACCTGGTGGCGGTCAACCTGTATCCCTTCGAGGCCACGGTGGCCAGGCCCGACTGCGACCTGCCTACCGC
>NZ_JBGDZO010001329.1:0-236 GCF_046548235.1 Salmonella sp. SAL4457 | reverse complement strand
GAACATGCTGTGATCAGCGCGGCGGGCATCGGCTCTCGTCTGGGACTGAACAAACCCAAGTGCCTGGTCGAGGTTGGTGGCAAGACGCTGCTGGCCCAGCACCTCGAGCGCCTAGCGGAGATCCCGAACGTCTGGGTCGTGGTGGGGTTCCAGGAGGAACTGGTCATCGAGCAGGTGAGCAACCTGCGCAGGGACGCGATCATCGTGCGCAACCCCGATTTCGACCGAACCAATAC
>NZ_JBGDZO010001328.1:0-236 GCF_046548235.1 Salmonella sp. SAL4457 | reverse complement strand
CTCGCTGGTCTCGCGGACGATCACGTGCAGGCGGATCCCGAAGCGCACCTGGCGGCCCTGGCGGGCAGCCTTCTCGCGTACCTGGGCGATCTTCTCGGCAACCGCCGCCGGCGGCTCGCCCCAGGTCAGGTACAGCTCGACCTGCTCGGCGGCGAGGTCCTGGGCGGCCTCCGAGGAGCCGCCGAAGTACAGCGGCGGACGCGGCTGCTGCAACGGCGGATAGAGCAGTTTGGCGC
>NZ_JBGDZO010001327.1:0-236 GCF_046548235.1 Salmonella sp. SAL4457 | reverse complement strand
CTTCATGTACGTCGGCCAGGAAGGCGATCAACGCTACGCCAGCCTGATCGAAAGCTCGGCGCAGACGGCGGAAGCCCGCCTGCAGCGACTCGACGGCGTGAACGGCAGCGAATCCCGGCGCCTGCTGGGCCAGCTTCGCGAGCAATGGCGGGACTATGCGCAAGACCTCGACAAGCTGACCGGCGCGGTGCGCAACAAGGGCTACAGCGACCTGCAACCGGTCGCCGACCTGGCAC
>NZ_JBGDZO010001326.1:0-236 GCF_046548235.1 Salmonella sp. SAL4457 | reverse complement strand
GCCCGGTAAAGTCGAACTGGGCGCAGCGTTTGGATACGCCGCCTTACTACGCATTTCCGGTGACGTGCGGGATAACATTTACCTTCGGCGGCATCGGCATCACTGAAAAGTGTGAAGTCAAAGACACGAGCGGCAATGTGATCAATGGGCTCTTTGCCGCCGGAGAAATAACCGGGGGATCGTTTTACAACAATTATCCCGGCGGTTCGGGATTAATGAAGGGCGCTGTGTTCGGC
>NZ_JBGDZO010001325.1:0-236 GCF_046548235.1 Salmonella sp. SAL4457 | reverse complement strand
CGTCTACGTCGGCCAGGGCGGCTATCTGCCGCTGCGCGTGCGGGCGTTCCTGGACTTTCTGGCGGAGCGCGTCGATATGAGCCAGGGTTGATCGCAGTGCTACATGAATACGCCGATTCCGCGGCCGAAAGCTTTTCTTCCTAGCGCTTCAGTAACAGGAGGCAATCCAGATGAGCGATGACATCCAGCGTTACCCCAGCAGCCTGCCGTTTCCCTTTTCCCGCGCGGTGCGGGCC
>NZ_JBGDZO010001324.1:0-236 GCF_046548235.1 Salmonella sp. SAL4457 | reverse complement strand
ATATCACCCGGCGTGAAGTGGATAGCATCGCGCGCCATCTGGAAAGACAGTCTGCTGCTTTCCCGTTTCGCCGTTTCAAGAAGCCATTTCCCAGCGCGCCATGCCTGACCGCGAGACGTGCAACCGAATGCTTCAATTGTTGTTTCGTTGTAGTTTCCGCGAGCGATCATCTCATCGTCGGAAACGTATTCTTTTACCTGCTCCCAACCATTATCCGGATCAGTCCATGACACAAC
>NZ_JBGDZO010001323.1:0-236 GCF_046548235.1 Salmonella sp. SAL4457 | reverse complement strand
GCCCTTGGCCGCGTCGTACATGCCTTCCCACTTGGAGATGACCAGCACCGCGAGGGCATTGCCGATCACGTTGAGGGCGGTGCGCGCCATGTCCATGATGCGGTCCACGCCGGCGATGAAGGCCAGGCCCTCGAGCGGGATGCCGACGCTGCCCAGGGTGGCGAGCAGCACCACGAAGGATACGCCCGGCACGCCGGCGATACCCTTGGAGGTCACCATCAGGGTCAGCACCAGCA
>NZ_JBGDZO010001322.1:0-236 GCF_046548235.1 Salmonella sp. SAL4457 | reverse complement strand
AACTGGACGAACTCGACGACGAGGAACCCGATGAGCTAGCGTAATCGCCGCCGCGTCGACGCCCTCCCCCCGAGCCGCCGGCGCTGAAATTGCAACCGATGAGCAGCGGCAGGCAAGCGGCGGGCAGGATGATCAGCGCCTCGATGCTGTTCAGCGGGTCGTCCACCAGCAACAGCAGGCACTCCAGGGCCAGGGTCAGCAGCAGGCCGAGCAGGCCCGGCAGGTAGGCCCAGCGC
>NZ_JBGDZO010001321.1:0-236 GCF_046548235.1 Salmonella sp. SAL4457 | reverse complement strand
ACTACGACCTCGGCCCCCACGCCTCCGGCGTCGAGTGCATCGAGCGGGTACGGCGGCAACGCGGAGAGGCGATACCGGCGCTGGTGATCAGCGGCCACGACATCGAGCGTATCCAGGCCAGCGTCGAAGACACCGACATCGCCCTGCTCTCCAAGCCCGTGCGCCCCACGGAATTGCGCGCCACCCTGCGCGCCCTGCGCGAGCGCCCGGTGACCGCCAGCCACGCTTCCTGAGAC
>NZ_JBGDZO010001320.1:0-236 GCF_046548235.1 Salmonella sp. SAL4457 | reverse complement strand
ATATAGGGAGGCAGTACTTCCAGCGCCTGCTGCTTGGTCTCGATGCTGGCCTGGAAGAGCTGGCGGATACGGTGTTGCATGTCCATCGGTAATGACCTTCGGTGGGGCGGCTGATCAGGCGTCGAATGCGTTCTGAATCCAGTCCAGTCGCGGTGGTGATTGTCCGTCGCTGGTATCGACGGTGACCACATCGAAGCGACAGGGGCGTTTGGCCCAGCGCGCCTCCTGTTGCAGAA
>NZ_JBGDZO010001319.1:0-236 GCF_046548235.1 Salmonella sp. SAL4457 | reverse complement strand
GCTGCGGCATTGGCGATCCGGCGGTGAACTGCTCGAGGTCTCCGCGGCTGGATGTTCCGCCGACCCCGGGCGACGCAGGATACCGCCAGGTGGATAACTCCCTTCGCGCATCCCGGCATGAATTCCAATGTTTGCATTAGTTGATGCGAGAAAGTTCTCCGGGCCTCTATCTCACCTATATCGAGAATAATGAAAAGTTCACGATTAGTTATCGGCTAAGTTGCCCGGATATATAC
>NZ_JBGDZO010001318.1:0-237 GCF_046548235.1 Salmonella sp. SAL4457 | reverse complement strand
CTGCAAACTTGTGGAACCGGCGCATTGCTCGTTGTAGAATGCCGTCCCGGGAAGTTCTGATTCTCAACGGAAGGGGGAAACGACATGGCGATGGACGACGGCGTCGATGAACGTGATGACTTCGCGATCGATCAAACGACACGGCCCGGCCTGCTCGTGCTGCTGGCGGGCATAGGTACGTCGCTGTTAACGCTGGCCGGTTTGTTCGCGCTCAACATCGCCGCGCCGGAGCACGGC
>NZ_JBGDZO010001317.1:0-237 GCF_046548235.1 Salmonella sp. SAL4457 | reverse complement strand
GTGCAGGAGGGCGTCGACTGCGTCCTGCGGGTCGGCCAGTTGGGCAACAGCAGCCTGGTGGCGCGACGCCTCGGCGAGATGCAACTGATCAATTGCGCCAGTCCCGCCTACCTGGAAGAGCATGGCGAGCCACGGACGCCAGCCGACCTCGACCGGCACTGGGCGGTCAACTATGCCTCGCCCAGCAGCGGCCGGGTGTTGCCCTGGGAGTACCGCGAGGATGGGCGCACCCTGACC
>NZ_JBGDZO010001316.1:0-237 GCF_046548235.1 Salmonella sp. SAL4457 | reverse complement strand
ATACGGAGCGGGATACGCTGTGCTGGCTCATACCTTGCCCTCCAGTTCTTTGGCCACGCTTCTGGATGGAGAGCCTGTTGAACGGGATACGGAGCGGGATACGCTGTGCTGGCTCATACCTTGCCCTCCAGTTCTTTGGCCTGGTTCTTGTTGAACAGGATGATCGGGATGATCAGGATCGCCAGCATCACCACCGCCAGGGCGGACGCCACCGGCCAGTCGCGGTTGTTGAAGAAC
>NZ_JBGDZO010001315.1:0-237 GCF_046548235.1 Salmonella sp. SAL4457 | reverse complement strand
CGCCCGGCACCACCTCGAGGAGGGCACGGCGCTGCCCGATGCGCCATTCTGGAACCCTGCCCAGGCCAGCTTCCTGCGCGAGGCCCTGGCCGAGGACTCCGACTGGGCCGAACAGGTCGATGAACTGGCCTTGCAACTGACCCGCTGAAAAAAACGCAAACTGATGCGCTGACGGCTCTATCGTGCGGAACTTGCTATGAGTTGGCGGGGAATTTCAAGTCACCGGCATCGATAGCC
>NZ_JBGDZO010001314.1:0-237 GCF_046548235.1 Salmonella sp. SAL4457 | reverse complement strand
TTCCTACCAGAGTTCGGGTCCGGCTTGGCGCAGCCGGCGATCGATCCTTTGCTCGCGAACTCGCCAGCTAATGGTCTGTACCTCGGCCGGGATCTGGGACTGTTCCCAGGGCCTCGGAGTTGGAACGCATATGCATAATCGACGACAGCGCCTGAAGCACCCGAGGCGAGCGGCCACGGCCCCAACGGACACCGAACGACGACAGCCGATGTACTCGATCGTAGTGTACTAGTATAG
>NZ_JBGDZO010001313.1:0-237 GCF_046548235.1 Salmonella sp. SAL4457 | reverse complement strand
GAGCATCACCAGGCTGGCGATGGCCTGGCCGAGCGGGGTCTTCGGGGTGATGTCGCCGAAGCCGACCGTGGTCAGGGTGACGATCGCCCAGTAGATGCCGCGGGGGATGCTGGTGAAACCGTGCTCCGGGCCTTCGACCACGTACATCAGCGCGCCGAACACGGTGACCAGGGTCATCACGGTGAGGAAGAACACGATGATCTTCTGCTTGCTGCCGCGCAGGGCGGTGAGCAGGAA
>NZ_JBGDZO010001312.1:0-237 GCF_046548235.1 Salmonella sp. SAL4457 | reverse complement strand
ATCGTATACCGGTGAGAGCGGCGGTCAGCCACGCAACGTCGCTTCGCCGGATATCAATACCGAAGACTTCAGCGCGGCAGTGGATTTCATCAGTTTGTTGCCGGAAGTGAATCGCGAGCGCATCGGCGTCATCGGCATCTGCGGCTGGGGTGGCATGGCGCTGAACGCGGTGGCCGTGGACAAGCGCGTCAAGGCGGTGGTGACCAGCACCATGTACGACATGACGCGGGTCATGTC
>NZ_JBGDZO010001311.1:0-237 GCF_046548235.1 Salmonella sp. SAL4457 | reverse complement strand
CACCAATCCAGACCAGATTGAAACAATTCGTCAGGGCATGGGTTTTGTTGATGCTGATCGCAATCAGGCTATGGGAGATATGTCTGCAAGATTGAACATCGCCGCCGCTCAGGGGCCAGAAGCGGTGATGCGAGAGCTGGCCACTCACCAGAAGACGCTGCAGCAAAGTGGCGTATCTCCTGAACAGGCGTGGCAGACATATCAACAAAGCCCTGAAGGCTTCACGCAGTTAACAGA
>NZ_JBGDZO010001310.1:0-237 GCF_046548235.1 Salmonella sp. SAL4457 | reverse complement strand
GCGTACATCCTCGTCAAGCGGTAGCGGAGGCTGGCGTGGGCCAGCCGGAATGGAAGCATCCTAAGAGCCTAGCGAATGGGGCGGCAAACGAGGAATTCGCACGCACTTGTGCTATTTTCTCACTCCGAGAAAATGAGTCTCGTATTTCATGCCCTTGAAGAGGCGCGAGGAATCGTGACCTGGGCGTCATAGATGCGAAACCGGCACTCCGGAGTCCTCCATGCGACGCAAGATCCC
>NZ_JBGDZO010001309.1:0-237 GCF_046548235.1 Salmonella sp. SAL4457 | reverse complement strand
CGTCTACGCGAAGCGTTCGATCTGCTCGACCGCCAGGTCCAGGCACTGGGCGAAGGCAGTTCTGAGGCAGTCACGCCGTCGGCCATCTGGAGTGGCCTCCGCACATGCGCGCAGGTTGTGGCGGACTGCGCTCGACTGGACATGGCCCGTTGACGTGCCCCGCCAGCGGAGGAGCCGGGCCATTAGCGGGCCATTAGCCACGGCGATCAAGGGGCAACAGGGGTCACTCGTGGACAC
>NZ_JBGDZO010001308.1:0-237 GCF_046548235.1 Salmonella sp. SAL4457 | reverse complement strand
ACGCTGCATGATGTTGCGTACCGCGGTGATGCCGTCCATCAGCGGCATCTCGTAATCCATGGTGATCACATCGGGTCTCAGGGCCAGCGCCTGCTCGATGGCCTCGCGGCCATTGGTGGCGGTGCCGACCACCTGGATCTGTCCATCGGCGGAGAGAATCTCCGAGACACGGCGGCGGAAGAACCCCGAATCGTCCACCACCAGGACTTTGACTGCCATAGCTACTCCTCAGAGGGC
>NZ_JBGDZO010001307.1:0-237 GCF_046548235.1 Salmonella sp. SAL4457 | reverse complement strand
GGGCCAGCCATTGTTGCTCGGCCTGTTCGAGCTTGCCGGCGGCCAGGGTTTCCTGCAGTTCGGCATAGGGATCGGCGGGCTGCGCCTGGGGCGCGACCACCGGCGTCGGTTGCGACGACGCATTGCCCTGGCAGGCGCTGACCAGCAGCGCCGCCGCCAGGACGGACAGCAGGCGAAAGAAGGACGACATCATTCCTGCGGGTTCTCGTTTGGTCAAAAAATCGCCAGATTCTACAC
>NZ_JBGDZO010001306.1:0-237 GCF_046548235.1 Salmonella sp. SAL4457 | reverse complement strand
GCATTCGAAAAGCCTAGATGACCGACCAGACTCCTTCCCTTGACCAACTCGTCCGGCGCCTCGACCAGGCCCAGATCAGCGACCGCCACCGCTTGCGCCGGCAGCTCCACGAACTGCGCAAGCAGCCCGACGACGCGCGCCTGGCGCAGTGGGTCGAGCGCTTCCAGACCTCCTGCGCCAAGGTCGAGGCGCGGCGCGCCAGCGTGCCGGCGATCCGCTACGACGACAGCCTGCCGA
>NZ_JBGDZO010001305.1:0-237 GCF_046548235.1 Salmonella sp. SAL4457 | reverse complement strand
AAAGGATCCAGTACACTAGGCCTAATGGAAGGTTCCTTAATATCCGCGGCCGTATTACAATGATAAACGGGATTAAAGAAGAAAAAGCAAAAATAGCCCATTTCGGCTCTGAGAAAAATTGAGAATTACTATAGTAACTTAGAAAGTTGTAGAAGCCGGAATAAAACCATATTAACAATATTATTAATAAAAGCTTAAAAAAGTTAAACCGAGCCTCTAGGGGTCGCCGGATTGCGT
>NZ_JBGDZO010001304.1:0-237 GCF_046548235.1 Salmonella sp. SAL4457 | reverse complement strand
AAGACCCGGGTGTTTCTCGACTTCCTGACCGAGACAATGGCGCAGGGCCATGATTCCCCAACGCTGTAACCTTAGCGTCACCCGTCTGACTTAATCTCGCCGGCAAATCCCTTCCCCCATAGAAGACGATGCCCGCGATGCCACACCGCCAGCGCGCCAGTGACAAAGACCTCTGGAGCCGTACCCTGAGCCTGGTTTTCCTCGGATTCCTCTGTTACGCCTTCCCCTGGTCGGTAT
>NZ_JBGDZO010001303.1:0-237 GCF_046548235.1 Salmonella sp. SAL4457 | reverse complement strand
CCCTCGAGGAACACACCATCTGCGACGACAATGCTCGATACTCTGTTTAGTGGACCATCGAGCAAACACCCAGCGCACGATATCGCTGAGTCAGGCACGCGGAAAACTAGGAGATTATGGGATGAGGATGGAGTATGGAGGCGTGGAGGATATACGGCTACGAACCTAAGGTAGCGAATGGGACAAAGCAGCAGGCGACGAGGTTAGGTCAGTCCCTGTTCCATAGCACCCGCACCC
>NZ_JBGDZO010001302.1:0-237 GCF_046548235.1 Salmonella sp. SAL4457 | reverse complement strand
CCGGTGCCCGGCTTCGGCAACGTCATCGGCCTGTACCAGGCGCTGGGCAACAATCCGCTGCTCAGCGGCGCGCTGAAGAACACCGGCCTCTATGCCAACGGCGTGACCCCGGCCTACGGCAACGTGATGAAGGTGTCGTCCATCGGCAAGGACATCAACGCGCGCAACGACGGCCAGTTCGGCGTGGCCTTCCGCTACATCGCCGAGGACCTGAACAGCACCGAGTTCGGCTTCTAC
>NZ_JBGDZO010001301.1:0-237 GCF_046548235.1 Salmonella sp. SAL4457 | reverse complement strand
AGGCGCTGGTACGGCTGTTGCCGTTTCCAGCCATGAATTCAATCATCAGCTCGAACTACGCCGCTCTTGGAGTACAAGGCTGCCTGTCCTTACTGTAGGTACGCGAGCAGGTCGAGTAGGACGTAATAAGTACGGCTACAAAGCGGCGACAACGTCAGTCTGTTTTCCAGGTTCATGGAAAATTTTACCGTTGGCACCAGTACCGGTTACCGAGTAGTACTAAGTACAGTATACGTA
>NZ_JBGDZO010001300.1:0-237 GCF_046548235.1 Salmonella sp. SAL4457 | reverse complement strand
CTGCCGCATATTAGCGGGCGCTACGGCGACGAACTGTTGCGCAGCTGGAGCGCCGGGCGGCGCCTGCGCTTCGACGAGCCCCGGGTGACGCTGTCGCCGGCGGAGCAGCGTTGGCTCTCCGCGCACCCGGTCGTGCCGGTGGTGATCAACCATTCCCTTGGCGCGCTCGGGCAACTGGATAACGAGGGGAGGCTGAGTGGTATCGGGCGTGACTATCTGGACCTGATCGGCAAGCGC
>NZ_JBGDZO010001299.1:0-237 GCF_046548235.1 Salmonella sp. SAL4457 | reverse complement strand
CCCTGCAATTCCATCGGCGACCACAGGTTGCGGTAGACCGCCGGGTCGCTGCGCAGCTCCATCGCGACCTCGCGCACCAGCGCCACCGCGTCGTCGATCGGCATGCTCGCCGGCACCGGCCAGCGGAACATCGCGTAGCCGAACTGGCGCGAGTAGTTCTTGATGCTCTTGATCTCGCTGAACGGGATGGTATGCACCACGCCGTCCAGGTCGCGCAGGCGCACGGTACGGATAGTC
>NZ_JBGDZO010001298.1:0-237 GCF_046548235.1 Salmonella sp. SAL4457 | reverse complement strand
CGCTCAGGCGGCGAACAGAGCCGCCACGTCCATCGGATTCCGCTCCGCCAGCGCCAGTTCGCCTTCGCCGAAACTTGCGCTGCTGCCGCCGACACCCTGCGATTGATCGCGCAGTGGCGGGCGATTCATGCCAAAGCCTGTGACCTGCAGCACGGCTCGCCGATGCAACGGTAGAGACCTATCGGCAGGTGCTGGAAACCTGCCGTTTCCAGCACGAAGATGCCGTAGGGTGAGAGA
>NZ_JBGDZO010001297.1:0-237 GCF_046548235.1 Salmonella sp. SAL4457 | reverse complement strand
AGATAACGACAACCGGATAGAGCCATTCCGGGCGAGCCCAGAATGCCTGGCGGAAAATATTGCCGCTTGCCTGATTTGGGATCGCCGTGATACCCTCCCATTCGGTTGTGCCGAGCTGAGTTAGCCCGCTTACCCCTAGCCCGATCAGTAAGAAGATAATGGCCTCTTGAGGTAGCAGTCCGCGTATGCCTTGTCGCCAAGGCCGGGCAGGTAGTAAAGAAAGCTGGAGCGCTATGG
>NZ_JBGDZO010001296.1:0-237 GCF_046548235.1 Salmonella sp. SAL4457 | reverse complement strand
CTCTTGCACACGGCTGAGCTGCTCTGCAGCCGTCGTCATGGCCTTCTCTGCCGCGCGCTGTTTGGCGGCCATGGGAGCCGCAACCGCCTTGCTCAGCTCGTGCTGCACATGGAAGAGGTCCGGCGAGTGATGCGCGCCGAGGTGCTGTTCCACATACGCGAGAAGCCCTGGCGCCTCATCGCTCGTTGATTGAATCACCCGACAGTTGAGCCCCGCCAGGGCCCGCTCCATCAGCGC
>NZ_JBGDZO010001295.1:0-237 GCF_046548235.1 Salmonella sp. SAL4457 | reverse complement strand
ACCTGAAGGTGGTCGCCGAGGTCCGCGCCGGCCTCAACACGCGCAACCTGGCGGTCAGCGACGACGGGCGCTGGGTCCTGGTGGGCAACTACCTGCCCGGCAACCTGGTGCTGCTGGACGCCCGCGACCTGTCCCTGGTGCAGGTCATCCCGGCGGCCGACGCCCAGGGCCAGGCCTCGCGGGTCAGCGCGGTATACACGGCACCGCCGCGACACAGCTTCGTGGTCGCCCTGAAGG
>NZ_JBGDZO010001294.1:0-237 GCF_046548235.1 Salmonella sp. SAL4457 | reverse complement strand
CGCCTGGCACGGTCGCGAAGGCGAAGGGGCGGCGCTGGCCCTGGCCTGCCTGGAAAAGGCCGCCTACGAACTGCTCTACGAAGCCGACTACCGCCCCGACTGGCTGGAAGTGCCTCTCGCCGGTCTGGCCGAACTCACCGAACACCTCCTGAAGGGCAAGAACCGATGAGCGAACCGATGTCCGAACGCGAACGCTGGCAACTGGAGCTGGACAAGCTGCAGCGCGGCCTGCAGGGC
>NZ_JBGDZO010001293.1:0-237 GCF_046548235.1 Salmonella sp. SAL4457 | reverse complement strand
TGCTCGTACGGCCGGCAGAGCACCGGGGTGGCGACCGTGTTGTCGACGATCAGTGGCACGCCGTGGCGGTGAGCGGCGTCGGCCAGTGCCTGCAGGTCGATGATGTTGCCCGCCGGGTTGCCGATGGTTTCGCAGAACACGGCCTTGGTCCGCTCGTCGATCAGCGCTTCCTGGGCGGCGACGTCGTCGTGGGCGGCGAAGCGCGCCTGGATGCCGATGCGTGGCAGGGTGTGGGCC
>NZ_JBGDZO010001292.1:0-237 GCF_046548235.1 Salmonella sp. SAL4457 | reverse complement strand
AGGCTGTTCACCCTGTGCTCTTCGATCACCCGCCAGTAGGCGCCGGCGTCCGGCGTGCGCACCGGCTTGCCTTCGTAGAACACCGTGGTACAGCCGCACATCAGCGGGCCGTAGACGATCAGCGAGTGGCCGACCACCCAGCCGACGTCGGAGATCCCCCACCAGACGTCGCCGGCCTGCATGCCGTAGATAGTGCGGACCGCGTAGCGCACCGCGACCGCGTGGCCACCGTTGTCG
>NZ_JBGDZO010001291.1:0-238 GCF_046548235.1 Salmonella sp. SAL4457 | reverse complement strand
GTTCATACTGCCGGGGTTTCCGAGGTCTTGTCGTTTCCCCGAGATCATGGCACGAAAGCCCCGGCCAGCCCACCCCTCCCGCACGGGGCCTTGTCGCCTCCCGGCCAGCCGAGCCAGATAGGCCATTCCCCGAAGAAGAACCTGGCATGAAATTCTGCAGCCTGTGCGGCGCCACGGTGGTCCAGCGCATCCCGGACGGCGACAACCGCCTGCGCTACGTCTGCGACGCCTGCCACAC
>NZ_JBGDZO010001290.1:0-238 GCF_046548235.1 Salmonella sp. SAL4457 | reverse complement strand
GCCGAGAATCTCCAGGAACGCCTCTCCCAACGACTGCGGGAAGACTTGCTGGCCGGACGATTCCAGCCCGGCGAGCGACTGAAGATCCGCGACCTGGCGAACCAGAGGGACACCAGCCCGATGCCGGTTCGCGCCGCCCTGCAACGGCTGGGGGCGGAAGGGGCGCTGGAGGGCGAGGCACAACGCTCGCTCAGGGTGCCGCTGATGACCCGCGAGCGTTTCCTGCAGATCCTCCAGG
>NZ_JBGDZO010001289.1:0-238 GCF_046548235.1 Salmonella sp. SAL4457 | reverse complement strand
CTGTAGAGGTAGTCCCAACGATTGGCGTGGAAGGTATCGACGATGAGCGGTTTGCCCATGATAAACCGCACTAGGCGTCGGGTCATTCCGGGACGCAACTGGTCTATCATGTCCTGCGTTACGACGTTGCCTTGCTGGATGTCGATTTTATAGACGCCAGGAAACGAGCAACCGGCGAGTGCGGCAAGCCCCGCGAAAGCGAGACAGGTCAGCATGAGCTTGGCGTTTTGCATCGGTG
>NZ_JBGDZO010001288.1:0-238 GCF_046548235.1 Salmonella sp. SAL4457 | reverse complement strand
CTGCGCAAGCCTCCCGGGGGCGAGTGGGAAACCTTCTTCGCCGGCAGCCCGGCGATCTTCGCTGCCACCGCGCTGCGGCTGGACGAGCCGCGTGGCCTGCTCTGGGGCAATTCGCCGGACTTCCTACCCGCGGGCCGGCGCCGGCCGCATGGGGTGTTCGCCCTGGATCTCGCGAGCGGTGCCGTGCGCCGATATCTGACCCTGCCCGGCGACGGGATGGGTAACGATCTCGCGGTGG
>NZ_JBGDZO010001287.1:0-238 GCF_046548235.1 Salmonella sp. SAL4457 | reverse complement strand
GTTGCCGGCCCTGCCGATCCAGTACGCGGACTACGCCCTGTGGCAGCGCAGCTGGATGGAGGCGGGGGAAAAGGAGCGCCAGTTGGCGTACTGGACCGGCCTGCTGGGCGGCGAGCAGCCGGTGATCGAGTTGCCCCTCGATCACCCGCGGCAGCCGCTGCGCAGCTATCGTGGAGCGCAATTGGACCTGGAGCTGGAGCCACACCTGGCCCTTGCCTTGAAACAGCTGGTTCAGCGC
>NZ_JBGDZO010001286.1:0-238 GCF_046548235.1 Salmonella sp. SAL4457 | reverse complement strand
CTGCACGCGGTGAACCAGGCGATCATGGCGGTACGGGCGGCGCCGGAGCCGCGCGCACCGCAGTTCGATACCTCGCCGCTGCGACGGGTGCTCAGCTACCTGCACTTCATTCGCAGCGCCCTGCTCGACCCGCAATCGCCCCTGGGCCAGGAAAGAAACCCGTGAGCCGGTCGCAAAGCCGCGGCGCAGAAGGCCACAGGGATATTGTTACCGATCCGTACAAGGTTCTTGTCTTGAC
>NZ_JBGDZO010001285.1:0-238 GCF_046548235.1 Salmonella sp. SAL4457 | reverse complement strand
GAGCGGCATCTTCCCCGCCTCGATGCGGGAGATGTCCAGGATGTCGTTGATGAGCGAGAGCAGCGTGGACGCGTTGCTGTCGACGCGGCTCAGGTCCTTCGACTGCTCGTCGGCCAGCGGACCGGACACGCCCTGGAGCAGCATCCGCGTGTATCCGAGGATCGCGTTGAGCGGCGTCCGGAACTCGTGGGACATGTTCGCGAGGAACTGCGACTTGGCGTTACTGGCCTGCTCGAGC
>NZ_JBGDZO010001284.1:0-238 GCF_046548235.1 Salmonella sp. SAL4457 | reverse complement strand
CATGATGGTCATGACCTTGCCCGGCTTGGAGGTCTCGGCGATTTCCGCCCAGACCTTGAGCATCATGTCCTTCGGCGTACCGCAGATGTTGCTCACCACGTCCGGGGTGTAGCGGCTGTAGTGCTGCTTGAGCAGGTTGAACACGCAGCGCGGGTGGGTCAGGGTCGGGTCGACCTTGGCATAGCCGTCCTCACCGATCTCGTAGCCCCAGGAGGACTTGTCCGGGTAGGTCCGCTTC
>NZ_JBGDZO010001283.1:0-238 GCF_046548235.1 Salmonella sp. SAL4457 | reverse complement strand
GTCGAGCAGGTTGAACCGACGTGCTGACTGAGACCGGCGCCGGCCGACATCGGGGGGCAAAACCACATCCAGCCTCCCGCCCGCGAGGTCTAGGCTTACCCGGGATCTCGGTCAGAGACCGCATACTCCTGGAAAGGGAACCAATCGTGTCCAGCATGTCCATCACGATCGAAGCAGGCGGCGTCAGCCAGCAGCGAGTGACGGACACAACGACGACTGGACTCGATCTCTTCGGTCA
>NZ_JBGDZO010001282.1:0-238 GCF_046548235.1 Salmonella sp. SAL4457 | reverse complement strand
CGCTTCGCCTTCGCCAACGGTCATCCCTACTGGGGCTACCGGTTCCTTGGCTGGGGCATGCACTACATCCAGGACATCACCCAGCCCTACCACTCCACGCCGCTGCCCGGTGCCAGCCTGGCGGCGATGCTACAGATGGAGGGCAAGGCATTGCTCGGCTACCCGGAGGAAAAGCAGGCGGCCATCGAGCGTGTCGCGAACCGCCATACCGCGGTGGAGAAATACCAGTTCGACTGGC
>NZ_JBGDZO010001281.1:0-238 GCF_046548235.1 Salmonella sp. SAL4457 | reverse complement strand
ACACCGAGAGGTTGGCGGTCTTGCTGAAGCCGTAGTGGATCATGTCCGCCGGGATGTTCAACGCCGATTCCGAAGACAGGAACACCACTCGCCCCCAACCGCGCTCGACCATTCCCGGGACGTAGGCGCGGGCCAGGCGCACCCCGGACATCACGTTGACCTCGAAGAAGCGGCTCCACTCGGCGTCCTCGATGTCGAAGAAGTCCTTCAGCTCGAAGATGCCCAGGTTGTTGACCAG
>NZ_JBGDZO010001280.1:0-238 GCF_046548235.1 Salmonella sp. SAL4457 | reverse complement strand
GCGCACGTCGGTGATCGCGCTCACCAGTTCGCCCTGGGCCAGGCGCTGGGCGATTTCCACCACCGCACGCTCGGCGTTGCCGTAGAGCAGGATGTCGGCCGTGGCGTCCATCAGGATCGAGCGGCGGACCTTGTCCTGCCAGTAGTCGTAATGGGCGATGCGCCGCAACGAGGCCTCGATCCCGCCGAGGATCACCGGCACATGGCTGTAGGCCTCCTTGCAGCGCTGGCTGTAGACC
>NZ_JBGDZO010001279.1:0-238 GCF_046548235.1 Salmonella sp. SAL4457 | reverse complement strand
CCGACCTGCTGCGCAGCCACAAGCTGGGCATGCCGGCCACCGAGATTCTCTACAAGGAGAACCCGCAGGAACTGGAGAAGGTCGGCGAGCGCCTGGGCTTCCCGCTGGTGCTGAAGATTCCCGACGGCAGCTTCTCGCGCGGGGTGATCAAGGTGGAGGACCAGGAGCAGTTGCTGGCGGCCAGCGCCGAGCTGTTCGAGCGCTCGGTGCTGATCCTTGCCCAGGAGTTCTTCTATAC
>NZ_JBGDZO010001278.1:0-238 GCF_046548235.1 Salmonella sp. SAL4457 | reverse complement strand
CTTGTTAAGCGTCGGCAGCTCGTCGAGAATCACCCAGACCGGCGATCCCCCTGCGAGCAGGCGCATCAGGAGCAAATCGAACCAGACGCTGATGAGGGGCCGAAGCCGATCCAGCGTGTGCGGCGTCGAGGTGAGGAACAGCCATCCCTTCCGGTGTTGCGCCCACTCGTAGGCACTCCATGTGCTCTTCGTCTCTGTCCGGTCGGGGATCAGCTGAAAGGCCTCGCCGACCATACTC
>NZ_JBGDZO010001277.1:0-238 GCF_046548235.1 Salmonella sp. SAL4457 | reverse complement strand
CTGTCGAACAGCGGCTGGCCCTTGGGCAGCTCGCTGCTTTCCTGGATGGCTACCAGGGGCAGGTGCTCGTGCTCGCGCAACTCCAGGTTGCGCTCGAACAGCCGGTTCAGCCATTCGCGTACCGTGCAGCGCTGGCCGGCGGCCGGCATCTGCACGCGCAATGGGATGCTGTTGATGAACAGGCCGACGGTGCGCTGCATTTCCGGCATGCCCACCGGGCGCCCGGCCACGGTGACGC
>NZ_JBGDZO010001276.1:0-238 GCF_046548235.1 Salmonella sp. SAL4457 | reverse complement strand
GGGAAGGCCACTTATAAAAAATTGCAAGTTGGAGAGTGTGGTAATGGCTGATCGTGAGGTCGGAACCGTCAAGTGGTTCAATGACGCCAAAGGTTATGGATTCATTCAACGCGATAGCGGTCCGGACGTGTTCGTTCACTACCGCGCCATCCGCGGCGAGGGTCACCGCTCCCTGGTGGAAGGCCAGAAAGTGGAATTCTCGGTGATCCAGGGCCAGAAAGGCCTGCAAGCGGAAGAC
>NZ_JBGDZO010001275.1:0-238 GCF_046548235.1 Salmonella sp. SAL4457 | reverse complement strand
GAGCATTAGCTCTATCCCGGCGGTCCAGCAGGTGCCTTGCACCGCGACCACCAGCGGCTTGCTCCGACGCGGCTGGACCACGCCCCAGGGATCGACGCCGCCGTCCGGATAGCGGAAACCGCTGGCGGCGAGCTTCGGTGCCAGTTCCATCAGGTCGAGCCCGGCGGTGAAGTGCTCGCCATGGGCGAAGAGCACGGCACAGCGGGATTCCTCGCTGCGCTCGTATTCACCCATGGCC
>NZ_JBGDZO010001274.1:0-238 GCF_046548235.1 Salmonella sp. SAL4457 | reverse complement strand
CCCTTGTGCTTCGAGGAGAACGGCACCTGGTTGCCCTTGTTCGGCCCGTCTTCGCGAATGCTCGCGTCGACGTAGGCGTAGCTGGCATAGACGTCGAAGCCGGAGAGCAGCGGGTCGAGATCGGCCAGGTCGTAGGCGATCGCCGCCTCGATGCCCTTGTGCCGGGTCTTGCCGCGGGCGGTCACGCTGTCGGTCTGCTGGTTGCTCTCGTACTGGTTGTCGAAGTTGATCAGGAAGG
>NZ_JBGDZO010001273.1:0-238 GCF_046548235.1 Salmonella sp. SAL4457 | reverse complement strand
ACATAAACTTCGTTCCCTGTAGCCTTCATGTCTTCCCCCTTGCCTAGCACCCGTCAGGAGCCTGTGCAGACTATTATCTCTGTACATCCTGCACCCTCTGCACCTTCTGTACCCTCTGCACCTTCCGCACCCACCGCGCCCTCTGCACCCTCCGCACCTTCCCTGCCTTCCCTACCCACTCCGCGTGCCTCGTATCCCACCTCCGCCACATCCCTCCAGCAGGCAGCCACGGTGGAGG
>NZ_JBGDZO010001272.1:0-238 GCF_046548235.1 Salmonella sp. SAL4457 | reverse complement strand
GTCCTATCGTTCACAACTATATATCCATTAGGAGGACTTCCATATACTGTTGCAGAGTCATTCCGCCCCAGCCCATCTATCGTCTTATTAGGCCGACGCTTATCTGAAGAACTACCTGTTGCACCTTTTCCGATAACATCTCTAACTTCAACCTCAGTCCACCCTCTAATTGGAATTTGCTCTCTGATCTTATCATCAATAACAACATCATGAGGGTTATGATTGAACATTATATAGA
>NZ_JBGDZO010001271.1:0-238 GCF_046548235.1 Salmonella sp. SAL4457 | reverse complement strand
CGTCCTGCACATGCTCCTGCCTTCCGGCGAACTGTGGTTCTGCCGCCTCTACAACAAGGCCCTGCCGCTGGTTAGCGACGCCCGCCTGCGCGACGACGTGCAGGGTTTCATCCGCCAGGAAGCGATGCATTCGCGGGCCCACGACGGCGCGATCCAGCGCTACCTGAGCAGGTTCGACATCGACTCCAAGCCGTTCACCGACAAGATGGATTTCCTTTTCGAACGCCTGCTCTGCGAC
>NZ_JBGDZO010001270.1:0-238 GCF_046548235.1 Salmonella sp. SAL4457 | reverse complement strand
CCCTGACCTCGCGCCTGATCGACCGTCCGATCCGTCCGCTGTTCCCCGAAGGTTTCATGAATGAAGTGCAGGTCGTCTGCACCGTCGTCTCCACCAACAAGAAGTCCGATCCGGACATCGCCGCGATGATCGGCACCTCCGCCGCCCTGGCGATCTCCGGCATTCCGTTCGCCGGCCCGATCGGCGCCGCCCGCGTCGGTTTCCATCCGGAAATCGGCTACATCCTCAACCCCACCTA
>NZ_JBGDZO010001269.1:0-238 GCF_046548235.1 Salmonella sp. SAL4457 | reverse complement strand
CCCGTGGACAGTGAAGCGCTACATCGACGAAGTCTTCACGGCCGGACACGGCAGCCTCTATGCCAACGACGGTCGTACCCGCTCCGACAGCACGCAGAAATATGGCAGCGGCGGTCTGGTGCAGGGCAAGCGCTACATGATCTCGGCGACCTGGAATGCACCACGGCAGGCGTTCGACGATCCGAGCGACTTCTTCGAAGGAAAAGGCGTGGATGCGGTGTATTTCCCCTTCCACAAG
>NZ_JBGDZO010001268.1:0-239 GCF_046548235.1 Salmonella sp. SAL4457 | reverse complement strand
GTTCACGCCCGTGAGGCTCGAGGTCGAGGGCAGGTTCGGCGCGGAGATGGGCTCGCTCGGGACATCGCTCGGGCGGACCTCGCGGGCGAGGCCGAAATCGAGCACCTTGACCCGGCCGTTTTGGGTGCACATCACAGTGCCGGGCTTGAGATCGCGGTGGATGACGCCTGCCGCGTGCGCGGCTTCGACGGCCGCGGCGATCTGCGCGCAGGTATCGAGCGCGTCGGCCACGGGC
The DNA here is from genome assembly GCF_046548235.1 of Salmonella sp. SAL4457. NCBI lineage: Bacteria > Pseudomonadati > Pseudomonadota > Gammaproteobacteria > Enterobacterales > Enterobacteriaceae > Salmonella > Salmonella sp. SAL4457. The sequence continues at coordinate 4 of NZ_JBGDZO010001268.1, read as the reverse complement.
AAAG
>NZ_JBGDZO010001267.1:0-239 GCF_046548235.1 Salmonella sp. SAL4457 | reverse complement strand
GGTCAGCTTCCTGCGTACCGGCCGCAGCGAGCGCAGCGCGGTGTTCGGCGGCATGTCCGACGTGGTGGTGCACAGCATGCAGTACATGACCGACGCCGACCTCACCGCCATCGCCCGCTACCTCAAGGCGCTGCCGCCGGCGGACCCCGCCGACCAGCCGCACGTCTACGACGAGAGCGTGGCCCAGGCACTGTTCCACGGCGATGACAGCAAGACCGGCGCGGCGCTCTACGTCGACA
>NZ_JBGDZO010001266.1:0-239 GCF_046548235.1 Salmonella sp. SAL4457 | reverse complement strand
CCCGTTCGCGGCTGGCCTTCAGGTCGACCATCGGCCGTGGATAGTCGACCCCGGCGAACAGCCCCAGGCTGGACGGATCGTGGATCGCCTTGCGCTCCAGGCCGGCCAGTTCCGGCAGCCAGTGGCGGATGAACTCGCCGCGTGGATCGAAGCGTTCGGACTGCGAGAGCGGATTGAACAGGCGGAAGTAGGGGACCGCGTCGGTGCCGGTGGATGCGCTCCACTGCCAGCCGCCGTTG
>NZ_JBGDZO010001265.1:0-239 GCF_046548235.1 Salmonella sp. SAL4457 | reverse complement strand
CGGGTGCTCCGGGATTCACCGACAGGGGGTATCGACCTTTGCCTGTTCGCCCAAGGAACAGGCCGTCAGACGATGGGAGGCATGCCATGAACCGGCATTACTACATCAGCGACAACCTCGACGAGCTGGAACGGCTCGAAGCCGAACTGGAAGCCAGCGGTATCGCCACCGAGCAGATCCACGTCCTCAGCGAAAAGGACGCGGAGACCGGCCAGCGCCATCTGCACGAAGTCTCTCCG
>NZ_JBGDZO010001264.1:0-239 GCF_046548235.1 Salmonella sp. SAL4457 | reverse complement strand
TGCTGGAACTGCTCGGGCTGGGCCGTGCGCTGAACGCGCTGATGGCCGGCGAACAGACCGCCGTGACCCTCGGCATGGACGCCCGTCGCGTACGCCTGTGGGTCTTCATCTGCTGCTCGCTGCTGACCGGCGTGCTGGTCTCGGTGAGCGGCGCCATCGGCTTCGTCGGTCTCATGCTGCCGCACGCCGCGCGCCTGCTGGTGGGTGCCGAGCACCGCCGACTGCTGCCGGTGTGCGCC
>NZ_JBGDZO010001263.1:0-239 GCF_046548235.1 Salmonella sp. SAL4457 | reverse complement strand
GGCCTGCGCGACAAGCTCGAAGGCCACCACAAGGTGACCATCCGCGACGAGGCCTTCGTCGCCGCCGCCGAGCTGTCCGACCGCTACATCGGCAACCGTTTCCTGCCGGACAAGGCCATCGACCTGATCGACCAGGCCGCCGCCCGCGTGCGCATCGCCAGCACCTCGCGGCCGGCCGAGATCCAGGAACTGGAGGCCGAGCTGGCGCAGCTCAAGCGCGAGCAGGACTACGCCGCCAG
>NZ_JBGDZO010001262.1:0-239 GCF_046548235.1 Salmonella sp. SAL4457 | reverse complement strand
ATCGAGCACACAACGGGGATATAAAACACCCCACCGCATCGCCCTGAAGCCTGGGGTGGATGTTCGGCCAGAAATACCCGGCCGCCGGAACCTGCCTTTTCCGGTGTCCGCCTGCGACTGACAACAATAAAAACGCCTGAGGTGTTGCATGTCCGTGGTAACTGATCGCCGCATCCCCGACTCGCCCGTAGACCAGCGCCTGCCGCTGACGCAGCTGCTGCTGGTGGGCTTCCAGCATG
>NZ_JBGDZO010001261.1:0-239 GCF_046548235.1 Salmonella sp. SAL4457 | reverse complement strand
AATCAAGAGAGAGGCCTCGCCTCCAGCGCCTCCAGCCCCTCCAGAGACCGACCTCGTAGTCGACCTTTCGCGGCCCGAGGCGTTCCCCTGGCCGGCCCCGTCGTCGGTGTCGGTGGCGCGGACACACGCCTCCTGGGTCTTCCTCACCGACGACCAGGCCTGGAAGGTCAAGCGGCCCGTGAACCTCGGCTTCCTCGACTACTCCGACATCGACAAGCGGCGGCGCTGCTGCGAAGAGG
>NZ_JBGDZO010001260.1:0-239 GCF_046548235.1 Salmonella sp. SAL4457 | reverse complement strand
GCCAGTTGGGCCTTGCTCGGCGTCGGCAGCGCGCGGCTGCTGCGCTCGCCGTCGCTGATGAAACGCTTCAACCAGGGCATGGCGCTGTTGTTGCTGGCATCGGCCTGGGCCGCCCTGCTGCTCTGAGGCGGTCCGGTAGCTTCCTGACAAACCTGTGGGTTGGTACGCCGGGCCCGGGTTGGCTATGGTGGGACGATCCGTAGCCATGGCGCGGTCGCCGTCAGCACGCCGCGCAAGGA
>NZ_JBGDZO010001259.1:0-239 GCF_046548235.1 Salmonella sp. SAL4457 | reverse complement strand
CCTTCATCCTCAGCGCCACCCGCGAGGTGCCGCGCATGCTCCTGCACCCCAAGCGCCGCACCATCGGCCTGCGCGTGCCGAACTGTCCGATCGCCCGGGCGCTGCTGGAGGAACTGGGCGAACCGCTGATGAGCGTGAGCCTGATCATGCCCGGCAGCGGCGAGCCGCTGAACGATCCCTATGAAATGCGCCAGGTGCTGGAACACCAGGTCGACCTGATCGTGGACGGGGGCTATGGC
>NZ_JBGDZO010001258.1:0-239 GCF_046548235.1 Salmonella sp. SAL4457 | reverse complement strand
CCACCACCTACATCGGCCTGGGCCATGCCCAGCGCTTCCCCGACTACTGGGAGCTGTTCTCCCCCGACCAGGGCCCTACCGGCTCCACCAATGCCTTCGACAGCATCAAGCCGGAGAAGACCACCCAGCTCGACTTCGGCATCCAGTACCGCGACGAGCGCCTGGACGACTGGGCCTCGGGCTATGTCGGGCAGGTGCGCGACTACATCCTGTTCGACTACCGCAGCGCCATGATGGGC
>NZ_JBGDZO010001257.1:0-239 GCF_046548235.1 Salmonella sp. SAL4457 | reverse complement strand
GTTCAAGAAGGCCGACAAGAGCGGCGCGCGCTTTGCCCTGATCCTCGGGGAGGACGAGGTGGCCAATCGCGTGGTAGGTTTCAAGCCCCTGCGTGACGAGGGCGAGCAACAAAGCATTGCCTGGGATGCTCTGCCCGAGCACCTGGCAGCCTGTCTGGCACAGGCTTGAGAACATAAAGAATAGGAGTGATTGGGGTGACATCGCGTACCGAAGACGAAGACCTGGCGCAGATCAAGGA
>NZ_JBGDZO010001256.1:0-239 GCF_046548235.1 Salmonella sp. SAL4457 | reverse complement strand
ACCGCAAGCTGTACGGGATCGGCTCCGGCGCGCCGGCCAATCAGTCGATCCAGAAGATGATCGACGCCAACCAGTTCGGCCTCGGCGACTGGAAGCTGGTGGAGTCCAGCGAGCAGGCGATGCTCGCCGAACTCGGCCGGGCCGAGAAGCGCCAGCGCTGGCTGGTGGTCCTCGGCTGGACGCCGCACCCGATGAACATCCGCCATGACCTGCGCTACCTGGAAGGCGGCGAGCAGTAC
>NZ_JBGDZO010001255.1:0-239 GCF_046548235.1 Salmonella sp. SAL4457 | reverse complement strand
ACGTCGAGGTTCGGAAATGCCCGGAGAAAGGTTCGATCACCTGGGGCGAAGAAATACAGGTCTCCCTCCTCGAAACCGGGAAATCGGAAAAGTGCCATGCAGTCGTGCGGTCGCTGGCGCAATTCGACCTGCGCGCATCCGCGGACCAATTGCAACTGGAGTGGCTGTCCGATACGGAACTCAGGGCCTGGCACCCTAGCTTCGAGCCCGGGAACCAACCGAACGGCTCGCGCCTGAAG
>NZ_JBGDZO010001254.1:0-239 GCF_046548235.1 Salmonella sp. SAL4457 | reverse complement strand
CCGCAGCCGCGCCCCCTAGCAACGTGATGAACTCGCGCCGTCGCATCATTCAATCACCTCGTCAGCGGCTGCGAGTAGTTTGTCGGAAACTGGGAGGCCAAGCATTCTTGCGGTCTGGTGGTTAATGACCAGCTCGAATTTGCTGGCCTGTACGACCGGCAAGTTCGCGGGCTTCTCGCCCTTAAGAATACGGCCCACATAGGTGCCGGACTGACGCCATGCATACGGAATGTTGGTTC
>NZ_JBGDZO010001253.1:0-239 GCF_046548235.1 Salmonella sp. SAL4457 | reverse complement strand
ACCTCAACCCGGCAGTGGACTGGGGTCGCTTCACCCAGGCGGCGCTGTCGCAGGTCGGCAAGATGCTCGGCTTCAGCGCGCACTCCTCCGGCGGCAGCACCCTGGCGACCCAGATCGAGAAATACCGCCACTCTGCCGAAGGGCGCACCGGCAGCATCGGCGACACGCTGCGGCAGATGCTCTCGGCCAGCGTACGCAGCTATCGCGAAGGCCCGGCCAACTTCGCCGCGCGCCAGGAC
>NZ_JBGDZO010001252.1:0-239 GCF_046548235.1 Salmonella sp. SAL4457 | reverse complement strand
CTCCTACACGGGCTGTTGCGGGCGGCCGGGGCTTGTCTGGCGTGCCAACGTTTTCGGCAACATTTCTGACTACCGAAGTTGGCCAGGTCACCCGGGCTTAAGTCCTTGCGTTTTCGAGGTTCGTGCAGGCGCCAGAGGCTCGAGCAAATTCTCGGTCCCGAGCGCACGGCTGTCGTGAGTACGAACTAGAATGCTTTCCTTATATAGCAGTCGCTCACCCAGCTCCTCCTCTATGCTCC
>NZ_JBGDZO010001251.1:0-239 GCF_046548235.1 Salmonella sp. SAL4457 | reverse complement strand
ATTCGAATGGCGCCGGCCAGAGCTTCTGCTGGATCCTCGCCTCGCGCCAGAGATCGCCCAGCGGCTGGCGGGCGACCGGATGCTCCAGGTTCGGCGCCAGCTCGGACAAGGGCCAGAGCACGAAAGCGTTCTTCAGCACTTCGGCGCGCGGCAGCACCAGGCCATCGAAATCGCCCACCAGGTCGCCGTAGAACAGCACGTCGATATCCAGCGGCAGCCCCTTGCGCTCTGGCGCATAG
>NZ_JBGDZO010001250.1:0-239 GCF_046548235.1 Salmonella sp. SAL4457 | reverse complement strand
AGTTCAGGCTCGATGGGCAGGGCGTCGAGGTTGTCGGCGATCAGGTTGGCAATGGCGCGGATGCTGCTGGCGACCATCTGCCGCCTGAGCGCATCGAGCCGTTCGAAGCCTTCGTCCAGGCCTTCTTTCGAGCTGTTGTAGGCGCGGCCGAGCCATTGCAGGGAGGGCAGCATCGGGCTGCGGAACAGGTCGGAAAGGTAGGCGGCGCCGTTGAGGGCGCGGGCGCGGCTGGGTGCGAG
>NZ_JBGDZO010001249.1:0-239 GCF_046548235.1 Salmonella sp. SAL4457 | reverse complement strand
CCACCTGGCCGCCCTCGCGCAGCAATTCGCGCACACGCATGCCGTTGAATGCCTCGCCGCCGTCGTGACGCGCCTCGGCCAGCACCCGCAGCACCAGGCGCGCATCGTCGGTCACCGCATCGAAGAATCGCGTGCCGCCGAGCAGCCGTTGTTCCTTCAGGCCCGGCGCCAGGTAGCGCAACGCGGCGGCGTCGTAGAAACGGTGGTTGCGCCGCCCGGCAAGGGCGTCGTACACGCTC
>NZ_JBGDZO010001248.1:0-239 GCF_046548235.1 Salmonella sp. SAL4457 | reverse complement strand
ACATCCATGAATCTTCTCAAATCATTGGCGGCGGTGAGTTCCATCACCATGCTGTCGCGGGTCCTCGGCTTCGTCCGCGATACCATCCTGGCGCGGATCTTCGGTGCCGGCCTCGCCACCGACGCCTTTTTCGTCGCCTTCAAGCTGCCCAACCTGTTGCGGCGGATCTTCGCCGAGGGGGCGTTTTCCCAGGCTTTCGTGCCGATCCTGGCAGAGTACAAGAACCAGCAGGGCGAGGA
>NZ_JBGDZO010001247.1:0-239 GCF_046548235.1 Salmonella sp. SAL4457 | reverse complement strand
GCAGGTGTCTGGGCGCGCGCAGCTGGCGCTCCAGCCCCTGCTCCCGGGCCTGGTTCGAGGGCAGGCGGCGGAACGGATGGCGACCATCGGCCAGTTCGTAGAGGACGCAGGCCAGCGCATACAGGTCGGCCGCCGGCGACAATGGCGCACCCTCGAGCAGTTCGGGAGCGGCGTAGCCCGGAGTCCAGGCGTCGATGCGGCCCCGGCTGAGCTGCGGCAGGCCATCCAGGATGCCTGCC
>NZ_JBGDZO010001246.1:0-239 GCF_046548235.1 Salmonella sp. SAL4457 | reverse complement strand
CTCCTACAACGGCGACGAAGGCCAGCGAGAGGTACAGATCGCCAGCAGCACCTTCATTGCCATCAGCGACAACGGCAAGATCCTTTTCGAAAGCGGCAGCAACGCCAACCGGGTCTCCACCGGCAAGGACGCCGCAGGCCCGGACGCCAGCGGCAACCCCAGCGACAGCAGCATCTCCCTGGGCCTGGTGACGGACAAGGAAGCCTACGACACGGTGTTCCCGTCGAGCACGCCACCGC
>NZ_JBGDZO010001245.1:0-239 GCF_046548235.1 Salmonella sp. SAL4457 | reverse complement strand
CAACGCCTTCGAGGTCGGCCAGAGCGGCGTCGACCTGACCGACGTGATGATCGCCAGCCAGAAGGCCAGCGTGTCGTTCCAGGCCATGACCCAGGTGCGCAACAAGCTGGTCCAGGCCTACCAAGACATCATGCAGATGCCGGTCTGAGCGGCGCGAGGATAACTAGTTCATGGCCGATGCACTGATCGACAGCCAGGTTCCCGCCAAGAGCGGCGGTGCCGGGATGCTGAAGAAATCC
>NZ_JBGDZO010001244.1:0-239 GCF_046548235.1 Salmonella sp. SAL4457 | reverse complement strand
AGATCCACCCGGTCGTCGCCGAGCGCGCCGAGAACTCCACCGTCTGGGACGTGGAAGGCCGCGAGTACATCGACTTCGCCGGCGGCATCGCCGTGCTGAACACCGGCCACCTGCATCCGAAGGTGATCGCCGCGGTCCAAGAGCAACTGGGCAAGCTGTCCCACACCTGCTTCCAGGTGCTGGCCTACGAACCCTACATCGAGCTGGCCGAGGAAATCGCCAAGCGCGTGCCGGGCGAC
>NZ_JBGDZO010001243.1:0-240 GCF_046548235.1 Salmonella sp. SAL4457 | reverse complement strand
GATCCCTTCATCGCCCTGATCATCGCCGCCGGCTTCCTCGGCCTGACCTCGGGGATGCCGGTGGAGAAGATCGTCAAATCCTTCCAGGACGGCTTCGGCGGCGTGCTCGGCGGGACCGACGAGCTGCAGGACGACGTCGGCACCGGCCTGACCGAGGAACTGATCTTCGGCCTCGGCGGCAAGACCAGCCGCGTCGATACCCGCCTGGACCTGTTCATGCGCGAGGGAGCGTTCAACAGC
>NZ_JBGDZO010001242.1:0-240 GCF_046548235.1 Salmonella sp. SAL4457 | reverse complement strand
CGGTAAAGGGGTCGTGTCACCATCCACGATGGTGTGCCATGCAGACGATCTCGGGCTGGTGCGTGGGGATGGCGTTTTCGACACAACTCGTATCGTGACCGCGCAGGATGGAACATCGCGAATCGACCACCTCGACGAGCACCTGTCCCGGTTCGCCCGCTCTATCGCTGGAGTGAACGGCCCCACCCCCGATTTGGACTCCTGGAACCACCTCATCGAAGAAGCGGCACGCACCTGGCG
>NZ_JBGDZO010001241.1:0-240 GCF_046548235.1 Salmonella sp. SAL4457 | reverse complement strand
GATGTATCTCAAGCTCGAAAAATTCATAGAAAGGAGGAAATTAAGAAAAGAACTCGCCCGCAAACAAGAGATTGAGAGCAAGGAAATCAAGAGAATCCAAGAAAAGTTTATTGAAAATTTCAGACTGGCATGGCCCCTCATAGCCCCCCGCTATAAATATTTTGTCTATGAGCTACGAAGGGGCCACACGGGCTACTCAGATACGAATTCGGCCATCAATTACCTTAGACAACAAGGTTG
>NZ_JBGDZO010001240.1:0-240 GCF_046548235.1 Salmonella sp. SAL4457 | reverse complement strand
GATCAAGGCGCTGGAGCGTCTAGAGGAACTGGCGCCGGCACATGTCGATTCGCCGTTCAATTTCAGTTTCCGCGAGTCGGACAAGATCTCCCGGCCGTTGCTGGATCTCGGCGAAGGCCGTCTCGGCTATGGCGACAAGGCGGTGCTGGAGAAGGTCAAGCTGCAACTGGTGCCCGGTGCGCGGATCGGCCTGCTCGGTCCCAACGGCGCCGGCAAGTCGACGCTGATCAAGACCCTGGC
>NZ_JBGDZO010001239.1:0-240 GCF_046548235.1 Salmonella sp. SAL4457 | reverse complement strand
GGCGATGTACAGCTTGCGCGAGGCCTCGGCCACGCTGCCGCATTCCACGGTGGTCACGAAATACTTGAGTTGCCGCAAGGTATAGGACGCCACTGCAAGACCTCTTCGGCGCATCATCCTCCCCGGGCCGGGCGTGCGCGCCTCGATTGTTGTGTCCGCCGCGCTGCAAGCAAGTTGCAGGCCGCTGCCGGGCGTCGCGGCGCTGGCCGCGACGACGATTGCCCGCCTGCACGATAACCC
>NZ_JBGDZO010001238.1:0-240 GCF_046548235.1 Salmonella sp. SAL4457 | reverse complement strand
ATGCTGAACAGCGCCGGCGCGCTCTGGATGCCATCGTTGAAGGCACCGCCCCTGGCGAACCCAGGCATGCCTCCGGCGCGTTGCTTGCTGACCCAATTGGCCATGTCCGAGCCGGTATAGTCGGAAATCCGCGAGCCCGCCGGTGCGCCGCTACCGAAGAACCCGCTGACCGCACCGACGATGCTGCCGATGATCTGCAGCGTCGCCTGCCGCGCGGCGATCCGCGCCATATCCTGGATC
>NZ_JBGDZO010001237.1:0-240 GCF_046548235.1 Salmonella sp. SAL4457 | reverse complement strand
ACTTCCAGGCGCTGGCCCGGACCCTCAACTTCACCCGCGCCGCCGAGCAGTTGCACATCGCCCAGCCACCGCTGAGCCGGCAGATCCAGCACCTCGAGGAAATGCTCGGGGTGGCCCTGCTGGAGCGCGGCCGGCCGCTGCGCCTGACCGAAGCCGGGCGCTTCTTCCACGAACAGAGCGCGACGCTCCTGGACCAACTGGAAAGCATCTGCGACAGCACCCGGCGGATCGGCCAGGGCC
>NZ_JBGDZO010001236.1:0-240 GCF_046548235.1 Salmonella sp. SAL4457 | reverse complement strand
CATCTGCACCGTGGCCGGGTTGGCCAGCGCCATCGGTCGTTCCAGGTACTCGCTGGGCATGCTCAGCCAGTGCCAGGGCTGCTCGAACTCCGCGGCCACCCCGAACACCTCGGCGTAGCGCCGGGCATGGGCCGGCGGCGGATAGGCGAAGCCGACCCGCACGTCCTGCAACGGCTCGCCGACCAGGAAGCAGGCGATGGAATACAGCGTCGCCATCAGGCCCTCGGCGGCGAACACCGA
>NZ_JBGDZO010001235.1:0-240 GCF_046548235.1 Salmonella sp. SAL4457 | reverse complement strand
ACGAGCGCACCCTGGCCGGACTCCTCGGCGAGTTGCTGGATCGTCCCCGGGTAGGCATCCGCGACAGCTTCTTCGACCTCGGCGGCACCTCGCTCAGCGCGATGCGCTTCATGCTGCTGATCGAGAAGCGCTATGGCGTCGACCTGCCGATGGCCGCGCTGATCGAGACGCCGACCGTGGAGGGCCTGGCCGAACGCCTGCGGGAACGCTCGGCGGTGCGCGCCTTCGACCCGCTGGTAC
>NZ_JBGDZO010001234.1:0-240 GCF_046548235.1 Salmonella sp. SAL4457 | reverse complement strand
CCTGGTGGCTCGGCCGGTCGATCGCTGGGCCGGTGGCCGGCGCCGTGGCCGGCCTCGCGATGGCGGTCTCGACCGCCGCCGTCGACGAATCGACCTTCATCTGGAACCCGAACCTCATCGCCCTGTCGAGCTCGATCGCCCTGGCCGGCGCCTGGCACGCCTGGACGACGCGGAGCGTCCGCTGGTGGCTCCTGGCCGCCGCAGGGACGGCCGTCACGATGCAATGCCACGTCCTGGGCG
>NZ_JBGDZO010001233.1:0-240 GCF_046548235.1 Salmonella sp. SAL4457 | reverse complement strand
ATACTCCGTTGACGCTCGGAAATGTCACGCTTACCGCCGATACTACCTTAAAGAGCGGGAATGGAGCCATTACTGTTGGGTCGGCGGCGGGCAGTTTCAATTTAAGTCTGCAGGACAACACCGCGGCTTCCCTTGGGCTAGTGACCTTTAATGGTAATGTGACGGTGGGTGATCTGACCACGTTTAATCAGAATTACGGAGTGCGTTTGCTGGGAGCCAACAATGTGATTGATACTGCGG
>NZ_JBGDZO010001232.1:0-240 GCF_046548235.1 Salmonella sp. SAL4457 | reverse complement strand
ACAACATAGTCACAAACCGTCTCTAGCCCGACTGTTTCTCACTCTTCTCGCCAACTTCTCGTCCGTCAATAATACCTCGATATATAGAATGACGCCGGGTAATTGTACTTCGTACACGCTGTAGTAGATTTAGACACCAATTCAAATATTCAATGGTCAGTCCGAGTAGATTCGGTCACCACCTGACCTTTCAATGCCGTGAACGCTGAACGTCAACCATCCCTCCGAAGGTGTACGGAG
>NZ_JBGDZO010001231.1:0-240 GCF_046548235.1 Salmonella sp. SAL4457 | reverse complement strand
GGCCACCCTCCACGAGGTGCAACAGATCCTCAAGGCCCAGGGCGTGCACCTGTCGCTGGCGCGGGTGACCGGGCAGACGCTGGACCTGCTGCAACGCTCGAGCATGCTCGGCGAGATCAAGCCGCCGCTGGTGTTCAGCTCGGTGCGCTCCGGGGTCAGTGCCTATCGCTACTGGCTGCGCCAGCAGGAAAGACTCGCCGCCCAGGCCGCGGCTACAAGCGGAAATGCCTGACCATGCCC
>NZ_JBGDZO010001230.1:0-240 GCF_046548235.1 Salmonella sp. SAL4457 | reverse complement strand
CCGCGCAACAGGGCGGAGAACCGCTGGTGCAATTGTTCCGGCGGAAGGAAGCGGCCGTCGCTGCCAAGGTTGTCGGTGAAGGCGGCGCACTGGGCACCGGGAATGTGTCCGGCGACCGGATCTATGGGCTCGACTTCGCCACGGAAGCGCGGCTGCGCGCGAGCATCGAGCAGCGCCAGTCCGGGTTGGCCCAGTTGGGCCTGGAGGGTGGCGGCGTCGATCAACAGCGAGGCATCGGGC
>NZ_JBGDZO010001229.1:0-240 GCF_046548235.1 Salmonella sp. SAL4457 | reverse complement strand
GCGCAGGTATGTCCCTTGGGCAGGTCGAGGGCGAGGTGCTTGCCGGCCTTCAGCTGCACGTCCCAGACCGCCAGCGGCGAGTGGGTCAGCGCCGGCCCCTGGTGGCGGCCGTAGCGTCCGGCGATCACCCGCAGTTCGCCGGCCCTGTCGGGCAGGCCGACGCGGGGAATGTCGGCATCCAGCAGGGTCTGGTAGCGCGGCGGGTTCATCTTGTCGCTGGAGGGCAGGTTGACCCATAGC
>NZ_JBGDZO010001228.1:0-240 GCF_046548235.1 Salmonella sp. SAL4457 | reverse complement strand
CAACACAGCCACTGCGGGTGGCTAATGCGAGCGGCCAGCCAGGTGGGCCGGCCAAGGAGGGAATACCATGTTTCAAAGTACCGAGCAGGCGCTGGCCGTGGCCTACTGGATGTTCGAGCACCAGCCGGGACCGAAGTCGTCGACGGCGATGGTGATCGATGGCCTGCGCGAGCGCTTCGATCGCAGCTTCATCGAACACCTGCCCAGCGGTTTGAGTCCGCACGAATGGCAGGCCCAGGC
>NZ_JBGDZO010001227.1:0-240 GCF_046548235.1 Salmonella sp. SAL4457 | reverse complement strand
GTGTGCCAGTTGCCGGGGATCGTCCACGTTCCCTTGAACGAACTCGCCAGCCATTTCGCCAATCTCGACTTCAGTAAGCGCTACATCCTCGTGTGCTACGCCGGCACTCGTGCCGAACGCGCGGCCATACAGCTCATGGGGGCAGGGTTCTCCAACGTCCAAGTGCTCGATGGCGGCATGAAGCGATGGGCGAAAGAGATAGAGCAGCACATGCCGATGTACTGAACCATAGGCAGGGAA
>NZ_JBGDZO010001226.1:0-241 GCF_046548235.1 Salmonella sp. SAL4457 | reverse complement strand
CTATATCAGCAACTCAAAATATAATTAATTTTGTCAATAAACAAAATTGGTTATTAACAGAGCCACAATATGAAATTATCTTAAATAATAATAAAAATATTGCAAACAATGGTACTGACCAACAAAAAATAGATTATTATCATGTCCTTAACCGAGCTGTAACTGAGTCCAGAGATACAACATACCATAATTTATATGCAAATCTTGAGATACATTTCAGGGTAAAATGCAAGCCATTATT
>NZ_JBGDZO010001225.1:0-241 GCF_046548235.1 Salmonella sp. SAL4457 | reverse complement strand
GCCCTGGCACCCGCAGCTGGAACTGATCGCCCGCGCGCTGACCAGCCACCGCCAGGGCCAGGCCTGGGTGATGCGGCGCCGGACCCAGGCGGAAATGGACAAGCTGGTGGCCGCCGCCGGCTTCCGCTAGATCACCCAGCGGGTCGACCAGTGGGGCATCTTCAGCGTATCGCTGGCGCAGAAGGTCGCCCGCTGATGGCGCCGCGCGAGCCGGGGGTACTGAAGCGGGCGGTGCTCTGGC
>NZ_JBGDZO010001224.1:0-241 GCF_046548235.1 Salmonella sp. SAL4457 | reverse complement strand
GGCCAGGGTGCTGCGGTTGCCGCCGGTGACCTGGTTGAGGATCACCTGCGCCGCCTGGCCCTTGAGGTTGGGGTTGCCGAGGATGATCCCGCCGAGCTGGGTACCCTGGGTCTTGCCGGTAGCGTTGTTGAGGCTCAGCCCGTTGGCGACGACGTTGTAGTCGCGGAAATGGTTGTTCGACAGCCCGGCGTCGTTGGGCGTGGCGATATTGACGATGGGCACGCCGTTGCCCGCCTGGCCC
>NZ_JBGDZO010001223.1:0-241 GCF_046548235.1 Salmonella sp. SAL4457 | reverse complement strand
GCCAGGGGCATTGCAGCTACTGCCACAGCGAGATTGCGACAGCAGAGGTTGCCGAAGCCATTCGGCTCCATGGCCATTACATCCTTCCCCTGGAAGGCTGTAGAGGCCAATGGACAGCTACCGCCCGATCGCCTGCGATCTCCATGACTACCTGGAGATCGCCTGCCTCTACCGCTACCGGTTGCTCCTCGAACTCGAGGACGGTGTTCGCTTCGAAGCCGAGGCGCGCACGACGCATACC
>NZ_JBGDZO010001222.1:0-241 GCF_046548235.1 Salmonella sp. SAL4457 | reverse complement strand
CATGGGGCATCGTGGAATGTGGATCTGTGTCGTCTTCGCGTGTCTGGTCGTGGCACTCGCTATCGGCGTCGCCGCCGCCGACGAGACGTGCAACACGCCCTACGTCACCAAGCTGATCAAGGGCCAGGAGGACTACGTCTACGTCTGGGCCCTGGGCGTGGAGGGCATGGGTGATGGATTCGACAAGCTGGTGACGATCGACGTCAACCCCAAGTCCAAGACCTACGGCAAGGTCCTGGGC
>NZ_JBGDZO010001221.1:0-241 GCF_046548235.1 Salmonella sp. SAL4457 | reverse complement strand
CAGTACCTCTTGTCTTCGTCTGGCGAGGCGCTCTTGGCGACGTCCACCTGCCCGACCATTGCCAGGAGGCGATCTCTTGCGGCTTCTGGAGCGTGGCCAGGTCTTTCCAGCAAGTCGCTCGCAGCGAATAGGGAGTTGTACGCGTAGCCAGCAATCAATCCCCGCTCGTCTCCCTCCTCCACCATTTGCACGATCTCGGCGCAGGACTTGTTCCCTGCAATCATGAAAGCAAGCGCAGAAC
>NZ_JBGDZO010001220.1:0-241 GCF_046548235.1 Salmonella sp. SAL4457 | reverse complement strand
CGATAGGGGAGAGCATGAACGGCGCGGCGCGGCGCAAGGCTTGAGCTTTGTGGCAACGTTCGGAATTATTGTGGCACGAATTAGCATCAATGTAGTTTGTTTATCGGAATCAGAGGGGCATCCGTGTATGGTTGATTTGGCACCGTCGCCAAGATTAGCTGTCGTACGACAAAGCGTTCCGGAAACCATTTACACCATGAGCCATAGTCTTCTCGGGCACTTGGTGAGTGATCTTGCAGGC
>NZ_JBGDZO010001219.1:0-241 GCF_046548235.1 Salmonella sp. SAL4457 | reverse complement strand
GGAGCGGGTTAACTTCCGCTGTGTCAGGTCGCCGAACTGACGGCCGTAGTCGTGAACCGATGCCCTTCGGTTGATCTTCTCGACAACTTCCTCTCGCGTGCGTCGCTTGGTTTCTCCGGTCGCGCCCAGTTCCAGCAAGGTGGCCAAGATGGCCCGGTGCTTCTGCGTCAGGCCCTCATCTTCGCGCGGCGATTGTTCCGACTCAGACTGGTCCGGGCCGTGATCCCTCGTGGTGCAGAAC
>NZ_JBGDZO010001218.1:0-241 GCF_046548235.1 Salmonella sp. SAL4457 | reverse complement strand
GACGACCTCACGTGTTGCGAGGGCTCCCTCGCTGGGCGCCGCGACGGTGGCGGCGACCCGGACGAGCCTCTCGCGAAACTTTTTGGCCATGCCATCGGAAAGCTCGGGTCCGCGTTGGGCAATTTTGTCGGCCGTCACTCGTACGGCGGCGAGGCGTGCACGAAGGTCGGTCGCAATCGCTGCACCTTCTCTTTGCCGCATGCGATCGAGATCGTTCATGGCGGCGGCGAGCGCACTAGCC
>NZ_JBGDZO010001217.1:0-241 GCF_046548235.1 Salmonella sp. SAL4457 | reverse complement strand
CCATCAGCGGCAGGCCGAGGCGCTCGCAACGCTCGCGGGTCATCGGCATGCAGACCAGGCCGCGGGCATGCTTGACCATGAAGTTGATGTCTTCGGTGCGGACGCATTCGGCGGCCATGATCAGGTCGCCTTCGTTCTCGCGGTCCTCGTCATCCATCAGGATGACCATCTTGCCTTGGCGGATGTCTTCGATCAGTTCGTCGATCGTGTTGAGTGCCATGGGCACCCCCTTATGCAATTC
>NZ_JBGDZO010001216.1:0-241 GCF_046548235.1 Salmonella sp. SAL4457 | reverse complement strand
CCACAACGCCACCACGTCGACAGTGCCACAGGAACGCCCGCACAAACGCCCATGTCACGAAATACTGGAGCAATGCTCGGGTGTTCAACCGACGCCAGTCGACGTCCCACTCGACACCCAGCGCGATTTTCAACTTCCAACCTCTGGCGACATGCTGTATAGTTATCGCATAATTTCCTCTTTTCTGAGCTCCCGCCTTGCATTCCTAACAGCCGCTCTTTGCATTCGCGTTGTCTGGGCA
>NZ_JBGDZO010001215.1:0-241 GCF_046548235.1 Salmonella sp. SAL4457 | reverse complement strand
CTCCACGCCTGCTGCATCTGCTCCTGCTGCTTGGCCCTGCGCGCCGCGAACTCACCAAACGCCTTCTCCCAGCCCTCGTGGCCCTGCTTGACGCGGCCCAGCGCCTTGATCTCGATCTCCGTCGTGAACCGGTGCCTGTCGTCGCGCGCCTTGGCTCGGCTCTTGGCGTCATTCGCCAGTTTGACGGCAATCAGGCTCTCCTTGGCGCGCTTCTCGTCCCACTGCTGCGACAGGTACGTGC
>NZ_JBGDZO010001214.1:0-241 GCF_046548235.1 Salmonella sp. SAL4457 | reverse complement strand
GACCGGAGCGATCCTGGCCAAGGAGCTGACCGAGGCCGGGCTCAACGTGGTGGCGCTGGAGCGCGGCGAGAACCGCGATACCTATCCCGACGGTGCCTACCCCAACACCCTCGACGAGCTGACCTACAACACCCGCGGCAAGCTGTTCCAGAATCTCTCCAAGAGCACCGTGAGCATCCGCCACGGGATCAACGATACCGCGCTGCCCTACCGCCAGCTCTCCGCCTTCCTTCCCGGCGAC
>NZ_JBGDZO010001213.1:0-241 GCF_046548235.1 Salmonella sp. SAL4457 | reverse complement strand
CGCCTCCATCGACGGGTTCGCCAGGCCGCATGGGCGCTACCGCCGGTCGCGTTTTCCTCGTCCAGGCGGCGCAACGCAGGCGGCTTTCTACTCTACACAGGGGACGGCGGCCGCAGGGTGGCGCCGTTGCCTGCATCCACACCGATCGGGAGAAGCGACATGGGTTACGTGACAACGAAGGATGGCGTCGAACTCTTCTACAAGGACTGGGGGCCGCGCGACGCCCAGGTGATCTACTTCC
>NZ_JBGDZO010001212.1:0-241 GCF_046548235.1 Salmonella sp. SAL4457 | reverse complement strand
ACTTAGGGCTGCCTGTTTGAACTTCTAGATTCCTGGCCCATCGAGGGGATATTTGGGCTACCGATATACGTGGGGTTTCTAGATACTTTGCAGTAGATGGTCCGAAAAGCAGCTTTGCATGGCTTCCTCCAGCGGCTGTTAAATCGATTACTGCACCGACAGCCCCGATCGTCCCTCTGTGCTTTTCTCCACTGTCTACAAAGCCACTGTATGCCTGCACCTGCACATTCAAGTTATAAAT
>NZ_JBGDZO010001211.1:0-241 GCF_046548235.1 Salmonella sp. SAL4457 | reverse complement strand
AGGTGTAGCTGACCCCGCTGTACACCCGCGGCAGGCTGGTGCAGGCGGTCGCCTTCAGGCGCAGGTCGTGGGCGGCGCTGGCGTCATCGCGTACCAGCGTGTTGACGGAACCGCACCCGCCGAGCGTGGCGAGCCCCAGAAGCACCAGCAAAGAAAGCCCCGAACGAAACATTCCTTCATCTCCCTGTGCGAACGCCAGCCGAGTATGGCCGGCCTTGCGCCGCTTCACCAACCCTTGACG
>NZ_JBGDZO010001210.1:0-241 GCF_046548235.1 Salmonella sp. SAL4457 | reverse complement strand
CGAATCGCCATGCGCCTGTCCCGCTTCTTCGTCGACCAGCCTCTCTCCCTCGGCCAGCACGACCTGCCCGAGGCCCAGGCCCACTCCATCGGCCGCGTGCTGCGGCACGCCACGGGCGACGCCGTGCAACTGTTCGACGGCAGCGGCCGGGAATACCTCGGCGAGCTGGTCGAGGTCGGCAAGAAGAATGTCCGCGTCGAACTCCGCGAGCAGTTCGCCGGCCAGCCCGACTCGCCCCTGC
>NZ_JBGDZO010001209.1:0-241 GCF_046548235.1 Salmonella sp. SAL4457 | reverse complement strand
ACCCTGGCGGTGGCGATCCTGATTTCCGGCTTCGTCTCCCTGACCCTTACGCCGATGCTCAGCGCCAAGCTGCTGCGCCACATCGACGAGGACCAGCAGGGCCGCTTCGCGCGCGCCGCGGGGCGGGTCATCGATGGCCTGATCGCACAGTACGCCAAGGCCCTGCGGGTGGTCCTGCGGCACCAGCCGCTGACCCTGCTGGTGGCCATCGCCACCCTGGCGCTGACCGCGCTACTCTACC
>NZ_JBGDZO010001208.1:0-241 GCF_046548235.1 Salmonella sp. SAL4457 | reverse complement strand
GATCGACATCATGCGAGCCGATGGCGACGGATCCGACGCCAGGCGCCTGACGCAGGTGCCGGGCTACGACGGCGGCCCGTTCTTCTCGCCGGACGGCACGCGCATCATCTGGCGCCGCTTCGATACCACCGGTGTCATCGCCGATGTCCACACGATGAACCTCGATGGCACCGACGATCGTCAGCTCACCGACTTCAAGGCGATGAGCTGGGCGCCGTATATCCACCCATCGGGCAGGTAC
>NZ_JBGDZO010001207.1:0-241 GCF_046548235.1 Salmonella sp. SAL4457 | reverse complement strand
ATGTTCATCAGAACCCGGCGGCCGCGACCGTAGTGTCGAGCAACACGACGGAGTGCTTACAACAAGGGGGGTAAGGCACCCATAGACGAAGCACTCGGCCACTATAGTGAAAATGCGTCCCGCGCTGGTGTGGGAGGGTTCCGGATTAGCCTCGTAGACTGTCACAAATATCTGTGCATTTCTTATCAGCGAACCGGAGAGACGGACATGAAGGAAAGCCTATACCAAGATGGCGCAATAG
>NZ_JBGDZO010001206.1:0-241 GCF_046548235.1 Salmonella sp. SAL4457 | reverse complement strand
CAGGTACTTCATGGCCTTGGCGGCACGCTTGGGCGTGTCCAGCAGACCTTCGCGGTTAACGTCCTCGCCGAGCTGGGTGAGGATCGAGGAGTAGTGTTGTTCCAGGGACATGGGCGTTCCAGTCAGACGATTACCAGCGCGGAGGGTAGGACGTCGCCGGGCCGCTGGCAAGACTCGGCGCTTGCCGGCTACTCGTCGCGGCCTTCGAGCATGGTCCTGCGCAGCATCACGTAGACCGAGC
>NZ_JBGDZO010001205.1:0-241 GCF_046548235.1 Salmonella sp. SAL4457 | reverse complement strand
CGCTACGCCAGCCTCATCCATGACGGCGAGGGCGGCGACCAGCGCCCGGCGGCGCCGCAGGGCCTGCGTCTGCTGGAGCGCGGCGAGACCAGCCTGGTGCTGGCCTGGAACGCCTCCAGCGGGCAGCGTCCGATCGATTACTACAGCCTCTATCGCGACGGCGCCATGGTTGGCCCGAGCGCCGCGCTGGGTTCCACCGACAGCGGCCTGACGGCGGACCCCCGCTACAGCTATTTCGTCA
>NZ_JBGDZO010001204.1:0-242 GCF_046548235.1 Salmonella sp. SAL4457 | reverse complement strand
TTCCAGGGTCGTGCCGCGCATGTGTCGATCAAGGAGACCGGGGCCGACGCCCTCGGCGCGGCACGGCTCGTCGCCGACGCACTCGACTCGTTCCAGTTCTCCCACCAGCCATTCGACCGGCTGCCCGGGCTGCCGCGGTGCGTCGGCGGGGAGGGGATCGCAGGCGGCCAGGCAGGCGGTCCCGCGCTCCTGCCGGGCTCGGGCGTCCCGGATTCCGCGTCCATCCGCGGCGCCGTGCGGAC
>NZ_JBGDZO010001203.1:0-242 GCF_046548235.1 Salmonella sp. SAL4457 | reverse complement strand
GCTCTAAAACGGGCTTCCACACAACGGGCCCGTTCTGCCGTCTCTCTCCCATGGGTTGTACGAAGCATTATCCCCACGGACATAAAGGTTTCATATTCTTCCGGGACACATCCGGCAAGCTGTCCCTACAGTCCGTTAGTCAATAAATCCGTGTAACTATATTGTTCTTCCAGAAGATAAAGACTTATCCTTTGCCGCGGACACGGAAAGTCCGTAAAGACACTATAAATGCACCAAATCCC
>NZ_JBGDZO010001202.1:0-242 GCF_046548235.1 Salmonella sp. SAL4457 | reverse complement strand
CCCTCAGCCATGCCCTGGCGCGGGTGCTCGGGCTCAGTTTCCAGCGCATCCAGTTCACCTCGGACCTGCTGCCGGGCGATATCCTCGGTACCTCGGTGTTCGACAAGGACAGCGGGCAATTCGTCTTCCATCCCGGGCCGATCTTCGCCGAACTGGTGCTTGCCGACGAGATCAACCGCGCCACGCCGAAAAGCCAGAGCGACTTGCTCGAGGCGATGGAAGAAGGCCAGGTGACCATCGAG
>NZ_JBGDZO010001201.1:0-242 GCF_046548235.1 Salmonella sp. SAL4457 | reverse complement strand
CGCGTATACCGTGTAGGTCTGGGTGCTGGCGGGAAAGTTGGCGATGGTCCGCGCGAGTGCCCCGTTGCCCCAGACCTGGGAGTAGGCGGCATCCTGGTAGAGCTGGTAGGCGAGGGTCTCGTTACCGCTCACCCGCTTCAGGTAGCGCTGGCTGCTGCTGCCGCCATTGACCCCGTAGTCGAGGGCGACGGAGACGGTCATTCCCGGAGTGCAGGTCAGGACGATGGAGCCGGCCCCGGAGC
>NZ_JBGDZO010001200.1:0-242 GCF_046548235.1 Salmonella sp. SAL4457 | reverse complement strand
AGCCTCCCTCGTGGCGGCGGATTCCCGGATACTCCCCACACCTGTGGAGACCGTCAAGATGACAGTGCAGACGGGAAGGTGGGAATGGCCATTCTACGCTTGAGGGTGCGTCTGCTCTCGTTGTATTCGTAGACTCAGTATCGACCACCCGCATATATGCGCGGGATTTACGCAGATCGGGCCGCATGACGCCGGCACCCTCTGCCACGGGACCGCTGCGACGGCGACGGCAGCATTTGCGG
>NZ_JBGDZO010001199.1:0-242 GCF_046548235.1 Salmonella sp. SAL4457 | reverse complement strand
ATGCTGTAGGTCAGGCTGTTCTTCTCCAGGTCGATGACCCCGCCGAGCATGGTCACGTGCTTGCCCAACTTGGTGTTGATCAGGCCGCGGTTGATGTGCGCCAGCACCTCGGACGGCTTGAACTCCGGGAGCGTGCCGTTGCGCCTCGACTCATAGAGCAGGCGCGTGGTCATGAACTTCAGCAGCACCGTGACGAAGGCCGAGGAAGCGCCATGGCCGGAAACGTCGGCCAGGTAGAACGC
>NZ_JBGDZO010001198.1:0-242 GCF_046548235.1 Salmonella sp. SAL4457 | reverse complement strand
CGTGCAGCATGAAGGGCGAGGCGGCGTTGATCCGCAGGCGCCCGGCGGGGCTCTGCCGGCGCAGGGCCAGGCGTTCCTCGAGCGCCTCCATCTGCTGCAGGATCTGCCGTGCCTGGTCGAGGAAGTAGCGGCCTTCCTCGGTCAGCTCCATGCGCCGGGTGGTGCGGTTGAGCAGGGTGGTGCCGAGCTTGTGCTCGAGGCGCGAGAGGGTCCGGCTGACGGCCGAGGCGGTCAGTCCCATC
>NZ_JBGDZO010001197.1:0-242 GCF_046548235.1 Salmonella sp. SAL4457 | reverse complement strand
CAGCACCCTGGCTGCCCTGCTGGCCCTGAACTTTCCCGAGGCCAGGCGGCGAGTGTCGTCACGAGCCCTCGGCGGAGGAGCCGCTGGAAGCCCATGAGCAAGCGCTGGCCGAGTGCTGGGAAGCGGTTCTCAAACGCCCGGTGCGTCGTCGCGAGGCGAGCTTCTTCAGCCTCGGCGGCGACAGCCTGCTGGCGACCCGCCTGCTGGCCGGCATACGTGAGCGTTTCGGCGTACGCCTGGGC
>NZ_JBGDZO010001196.1:0-242 GCF_046548235.1 Salmonella sp. SAL4457 | reverse complement strand
ACCTGTTGCAGGCCAAGTTCCACAATGCCGGCGTGGACACCAGCCGCCTGCTGTTCAACAGCACCTTCGGCCTGGCCGGCTTGATCGACGTGGCGACCCCGATGGGCCTGCAGCGCAACGATGAGGACTTCGGCCAGACCCTGGGTTATTGGGGCGTCGGCAGCGGCCCGTACGTGATGCTGCCGTTCCTCGGCCCGAGCACGCTGCGCGATGCCCCGGCGAAGATCCCGGACATCTATGTC
>NZ_JBGDZO010001195.1:0-242 GCF_046548235.1 Salmonella sp. SAL4457 | reverse complement strand
CCCTGAGCCTGCGCTTCCCCTGGGACCGCCTGTACCGGTTGACCCTGGACAAGCCCGGCTACGGGCTGTTCTCCATGACCTACACCCCCGAGCGGGTGCCGCAGTTCAAATGGGTCGGCCCGCTGGCCGACACCAGTTGGGTGTTGCTGGCGCCGGCCGGCAGCAAGATCGCCGTGAAGAATCTCAAGGACGCCGCCCGCTACAAGCTCGGCGCCTACAAGAACGACGCGGTCAGCCAGCAC
>NZ_JBGDZO010001194.1:0-242 GCF_046548235.1 Salmonella sp. SAL4457 | reverse complement strand
CTTGTCAAGCGCTTCTCGGAAACGCGCCGCCGCCATCCGTTTTCGGGCGACTCGCGCACGCTGACCGAAGCGATCGACTACGAGCGTGGGCTCCTTGCAGAGGTGCGGCCGCAGGGCTTCACGTTCGACACGAGCGACCTCCCCGCCGCCGCCCTGCGGGCGTGGATCAAGGACTTCGTCAGCGTGGACCCGAGCACGCTCACGCTGCAGCTCGAGTCGTTCGGGTTCAAGCACGGCGTGCC
>NZ_JBGDZO010001193.1:0-242 GCF_046548235.1 Salmonella sp. SAL4457 | reverse complement strand
CACCATCAGTGGTGGAAGCAAGACGCTGACGGCGGTAAGCTCTCGCTGCACGTCATAAAAGAGCTGTTCCGCTGACACGTCTTCGGCTCGACACGGCTGGGGTTGGGCCAGAGCGATATAGCCGCGCAGCACTTGCACCATATTGTAGAGCAAGAGGCAGAAGGCAGCTTGAAACACCGTGGCTTGTGGCGTACTGCCAATCAACCGACGCAGGGCGAAGACCTCGGTGATCTGTTGAAAGA
>NZ_JBGDZO010001192.1:0-242 GCF_046548235.1 Salmonella sp. SAL4457 | reverse complement strand
ACCGACAAGCTGGCCGGCGAACTGATCAAGAAGTATCCGGGCATGAAGCTGACCAAGATCATGGTCAGCGAAGCCGGCGCATCGGTGTATTCCGCCTCCGAACTGGCGGCGAAGGAGTTCCCCGAGCTGGACGTGTCCCTGCGCGGCGCCGTATCCATCGCCCGTCGCCTGCAGGACCCGCTGGCGGAGCTGGTGAAGATCGAGCCCAAGTCGATCGGCGTCGGCCAGTACCAGCACGACGT
>NZ_JBGDZO010001191.1:0-242 GCF_046548235.1 Salmonella sp. SAL4457 | reverse complement strand
ATCATGCCCATCGCCATCAGCACGCTGGACACCACCAGGTCGATGATCAGGAACGGGATGAAGATCATGAAGCCGATCTGGAACGCCGTCTTCAGCTCGGACGTGACGAAGGCCGGGACCAGGATGGTCAGCGGCGTCGCCTCCGGGCTGCCGATGTCGGTGCGCTTGGACAGGCGGACGAACAGCTCCAGGTCGGAGGTGCGAGTCTGCGCCAGCATGAACGCCTTCAGCGGTACCTCGGC
>NZ_JBGDZO010001190.1:0-242 GCF_046548235.1 Salmonella sp. SAL4457 | reverse complement strand
ATCTTGTGGCTGCGGGTCATCTTCGCCGCGAGGAAGCCGCCGACGTAGCGTCCCTCGTAGGAGCGCGACAGGTAGGTGCCGAGGTTCCTGTCGCGCTTGTAGCCGGTGGCGTGCTCGAAGGTCACCTTGGGAAACTGCCGGGCCACCTTGGCGGTAGGGTTCATGTAGCCGAAGGAGGTGGTGAAGACCAGGCCGTAGCCGTCTTTCGCCAGGTTGCGGATGACCCGCTCGGCGTCGGCGCC
>NZ_JBGDZO010001189.1:0-242 GCF_046548235.1 Salmonella sp. SAL4457 | reverse complement strand
GGATATAGAAGCGGAGCAGCGACAAGTATCGGTGGAGTTTCTGGAACTGAACAATATGTTGTCGCCCATGCTCAATCTACAATTGTCGTTCCTGTTCGTAGCGGCCTATTGAAGCGGATGCGGATCGGGCAGCACCCGTTTGCCGGAAGAGTTCGGCGGAGGGCGGTGCCCGTCGATGGAGCGAGTTGCCGCCAGGCGGCCGGGAAACCGAATCCGCTCGGGACGCCTGCGATTCGGCTCCC
>NZ_JBGDZO010001188.1:0-243 GCF_046548235.1 Salmonella sp. SAL4457 | reverse complement strand
GCGCCTGCCTGGCGCCCTGTCCGAGCCAGGCCATCCAACTGCGCGCGCTATCCACCAAGGAGTCTCCACGACATGCCTGAAGCCCTGCAGATCGCCAGCCTCATCCTGCATTGCCGACCCGAGCGACTGCCGGCGGTGAAGGCCAACCTGGCGCTGCTCGACGGCCTGGAGATCTACCAGGAAAGCCCGCAGGGCAAGCTGATCCTGGTGCTGGAAGCCGAACGCGAAGAACAGATTCTCGAC
>NZ_JBGDZO010001187.1:0-243 GCF_046548235.1 Salmonella sp. SAL4457 | reverse complement strand
GTGCTGGCTGCCGGCGAGGAAACCGTCGTCGCAGAAGCGATTGACCCAGAAATCGGCCTCCATGTCGACGAAGCGCACCTGGCTGAGGGTCAGCGTACCTTCCACCGGGAAATGATTATCCTGTTCCTGGCCTTCGCTGAGGGCGATCTTCACCGGGGTCTCGCCGATGTCCTGGCGCCAGGCCTTGTGCAGCAGCACGGTGTAGCCGTTGTCCTGGCTGAGCTTGGCGAGCTGGTTGTCGAG
>NZ_JBGDZO010001186.1:0-243 GCF_046548235.1 Salmonella sp. SAL4457 | reverse complement strand
CCCGTACTCGCACGCGGAGTTCGCCCACTGGGTCGCGGTCTTCGTGCGCTCGTTCGCGCGGCTTGGCATGACCGGCGAGACTCTAATCGCAGGCATCGGCGCTCCCGGGGCGCTCCACCTCTCCCGGCAGGTGATCGCGGCGATGCTGGCCGGGCGCACGGGCGCGCCGCGGGTGCGCCGAGGCGCCGGGGCTGTTTTAATGGCGCACTCTCCATGGCCAAGGAAACGGACACATGCGTAGCC
>NZ_JBGDZO010001185.1:0-243 GCF_046548235.1 Salmonella sp. SAL4457 | reverse complement strand
CTGGTGACCCTGCTGCTGGCGGTGGTGGTAGCCGGCATCTGCGGTTTCCTGCTGTTGCGGGCGATCACCCAGCCGATCCAGAAGATCGTCCGCAGCCTCGACCTGATGGCCGGTGGCGACCTCACCGCACGCCTGAACCTCGGCCGGCGTGACGAATTCGGCGCCATCGAGACCGGTTTCAACGGCATGGCCGAAGAGCTCAAGGGCCTGGTGTCGCAGGCCCAGCGTTCTTCGGTGCAGGTC
>NZ_JBGDZO010001184.1:0-243 GCF_046548235.1 Salmonella sp. SAL4457 | reverse complement strand
ATCTACAGCAGCCTGGAACAGAACGACATTGAAGATCCGCTGGGGCAGACCTGGGACGCCTACAAGTACGACCCGCGCTCCGTCACCGCCAACGCCGAGCTGTACGACACGCGCAAGAGCATCGACCACCAGCAGGCCGGGATGAACTACGAGCGCTACTTCGGCGAGGCGACCTTGCAGGTCAACGCCTACGTGGGCAAGCGCAGTGTCGTGCAGTATCAGGCGATACCCAAGCAGATAGGA
>NZ_JBGDZO010001183.1:0-243 GCF_046548235.1 Salmonella sp. SAL4457 | reverse complement strand
GCTATGATCAGCGCGCCCGCCTCTACGATCGGATGACCCGCGGCAGCGAGGGCATGATGATGCCCGGGCGCGCGGCGCTCTGGCAGCGCGTGCGTGGCCCACACGTGCTGGAAGTTGGAGTGGGCACTGGCAAAAGTATGCCCTACTACCCGAGTGGGATGACTGTCACCGCAATTGATCTTTCGCCGCGGATGCTCGAACAGGCTCGCATGCACGCCGCACGCGACCACATCATCGTGGACC
>NZ_JBGDZO010001182.1:0-243 GCF_046548235.1 Salmonella sp. SAL4457 | reverse complement strand
CTCATTAGCTGTTCCGGACGCGTAATGCGATCCCAGTAGCGGCTAACTGCACGGAAAGCGTCATTGGTGCTCAACGTCAGATCGTGTTCTTGTTCAACCTGTTGCAAAACCGGGTCGGGTTGACGAGATGCGTACACATCGCCCGGCAGCAAAAGCAGTGGAATACGGTTAGCCGTCGCGGTCGCCGCTGCGGTGATCATATTGGCGGCCCCTGGCCCCACTGAGGAGGTGCAGGCATAAATC
>NZ_JBGDZO010001181.1:0-243 GCF_046548235.1 Salmonella sp. SAL4457 | reverse complement strand
CTACAAGAAAGGCTTCCCGCCTGGTGAACTCGGGCGGCTGATGCAGTTGACCCTGGAACTGAAGATCGACGGGCTGGACGGGCTGCTCAAGCCGCTTCGTCCCCCCGCTCCGTAGGCGAATGACGTCGCCGACGCTATCCGCCGATACCCTGCCCATACCCTGCCTTCACCAGTCACCCGCCCCCGTTCGGCAGGGCGAATAACGCCACAGGCGTTATCCGCCGATACGCAGCCGAACTCAGC
>NZ_JBGDZO010001180.1:0-243 GCF_046548235.1 Salmonella sp. SAL4457 | reverse complement strand
GGTCATGGAGGCCTTCCTGAAGGCCAACCCGAAGATCGACGTGCTCTTCGCGCACAACGACGACATGGGCCTCGGCGCGCTTGAGGCCATCACCGCCGCCGGCAAGACGCCCGGCAAGGACATCAAGATCATCACCATTGACGCGGTGAAGGACGGCATGCAGGCCCTCGCCGACGGCAAGTTCAACTTCATCGCCGAATGCAGCCCGCTGCTCGGCCCGCAACTGATGGACCTGGTCAAGAA
>NZ_JBGDZO010001179.1:0-243 GCF_046548235.1 Salmonella sp. SAL4457 | reverse complement strand
GGTCTGGTCGATCTCGACCCGGTGTCGGACCACCGCCGCGACAAGTTCGCGCGCCAGATCCGCGGCGACCGGATCGCGTTCCGTCTCGGTCAGATGACGCTCGAGGATGGCCTCGGCCGTACGCTGGCCGAAGTCGGCCTCGAAGATCGCAGCGAGCGCGAGGCGGCGCCCGGTGCGGCGGCCCCGCTGCCGGTCAGCCTCCGACGCCATCGACGATGACGGTCACCGCGCCGAGGTCGAGAC
>NZ_JBGDZO010001178.1:0-243 GCF_046548235.1 Salmonella sp. SAL4457 | reverse complement strand
ACCATGAATGGTCGGCCTTCCACGCGATCTGGAACCAGGGCCGCAACGACAAGTGGATGGCGGTGCAGTACCCCGAAGCCATGGGCTACTTCAAGCGCGGCGACATTCCCTACTACTACGCCCTGGCCGACGCCTTCACCCTGTGCGAGGCCTACCACCAGTCGATGATGGGCCCGACCAATCCGAACCGCCTCTACCACATGAGCGGACGCGCCGCCCCCAGCGGCGACGGCAAGGACGTAC
>NZ_JBGDZO010001177.1:0-243 GCF_046548235.1 Salmonella sp. SAL4457 | reverse complement strand
AGCCCACACTGATTTCACCACGCGGGACCCACGGAGTCCGTTATACAGCAGTGCCGTGACCTGGTGTTCTTCGGGGTGACTACGAACCTGTACTAGGAGCTGGAGACATCTTTATGGCGAAGCCGCGCACGGTTGGAGAATTACGCCGCACAGGCTATCAAGTCCTGTCGGTTAAAGAAGAGATGCGCAAGAACCTGATCGCGCGCCTGCGCGACGGCAATCCGCTCTTCCCTGGTATTATCG
>NZ_JBGDZO010001176.1:0-243 GCF_046548235.1 Salmonella sp. SAL4457 | reverse complement strand
CAACATGACTACAGACGACTCAGATCGTTGACCAGAGCGAGCAACATCACGCCAACGACCAGACTGATGCCGATCTGCATCCCCCAAGCCTGTACCCGTTCGGATAATGGGCGCCCGCGCACCCACTCAACCAGATAGAACAGCAGATGCCCGCCATCGAGGACAGGGATCGGCAGCAGGTTGAGAACCCCCAAGCTAATGCTCAGATAGGCCAGGAAATTGAGAAAATCCCCCACGCCAGAC
>NZ_JBGDZO010001175.1:0-243 GCF_046548235.1 Salmonella sp. SAL4457 | reverse complement strand
GCCGAACACCGACGACATGCGCGACGCGCCCAGCCGCGAACTGATGGAAGCGCTCTGGCGCCACGGCGCGCAGGTGCGCGCCTACGATCCCGAAGCCATGCAGGAAACCCAGCGGCTCTATGGCCACGACGAACGCCTGAGCCTGATGGGCACCCCCGAGGCGACCCTGGGAGGCGCCGATGCGCTGGTCATCTGCACCGAGTGGCAGCAATTCAAGGCACCGGATTTCGAGCTGCTCAAGGA
>NZ_JBGDZO010001174.1:0-243 GCF_046548235.1 Salmonella sp. SAL4457 | reverse complement strand
GATAATGGAATCCAGAGTATTCGGCTGTCCTTTCCCTTGGTACTTACGACATAGCTTCCGCGGCGGACGAAAAGCAACTCGCCAGGCGCCAGGCAAAAAGTGGAATCGATGTCCTGGACGGTCAGTTCGCCCTCGAGCAGAACATATACGCCCTCTTCCTTGTTTACCCTGTATTCGAAAGTTGGAATGTTCCAATGACAAGACGTTATCTGCTTTCGGCCAAGAGATTTGGCTCCTTGCATA
>NZ_JBGDZO010001173.1:0-243 GCF_046548235.1 Salmonella sp. SAL4457 | reverse complement strand
CTACAACGTGTTCAACTCCAGCTTCCTCCAGCCCAACGTGGCCAGCGCGGTCGGCCTGGTACGCAGCAAGGCGCAGGGCGTGATCAACGTGGTGCCGATGGAGGAAGGCAAGCCGGTAGAGGCCGCCGTGACCGGCTCGGCCAAGGACCTGACCGGCAAGGTCATCCCCCTGGAGTTCCGCCGAGTCAGCGAGGAAGGCGCCATCTACAACCTGGCGCAATTCCCGATCAGCCAGCGCGAGAC
>NZ_JBGDZO010001172.1:0-243 GCF_046548235.1 Salmonella sp. SAL4457 | reverse complement strand
ACCGAGCACAACCCGCCGAAGGTCGCCGGCAAGGACGACGTTACCGGCGAAGAGCTGATCCAGCGCGAGGACGACAAGGAAGAGACCGTGCGTCACCGCCTGTCGGTCTACCATTCGCAGACCAAGCCGCTGGTCGACTTCTACCAGAAGCTGTCGGCCGCCGAAGGCACCCCGAAATACCACAGCATCGCCGGCGTCGGCTCGGTCGAGCAGATCACCGCGAAAGTGCTTTCGGCCCTGAGC
>NZ_JBGDZO010001171.1:0-243 GCF_046548235.1 Salmonella sp. SAL4457 | reverse complement strand
TGGGAAACCAGCACATCAGCAGGCATTCCTTTTGCTATCAGATAGTTGACTATAAACACGATAACCTGGCCAGATACCACGGAGATATTGTAAATGCCCAGCGCTTTGCCGCGAATTTCAGCAGGCGCCAGTTCAGACATATACATGGTGGATGCCGTTCCGGCCATCCCAACCGCAAAACCACACACAATGCGGGAAAGGGAGAAGATCATGAACGATTCACTCATCGCCGCCCCTAAGGAA
>NZ_JBGDZO010001170.1:0-243 GCF_046548235.1 Salmonella sp. SAL4457 | reverse complement strand
CGTTGACCCCGTGGTAGCCGCGGGCGCGGCCGATCAGCTTGGTCTTCTGCGGCTGGCCTTTCAGGCGCCAGTAGGCGCGGGCCATCTTGATCGAGGTGTCGGCGCACTCGGAGCCGGAACCGGTGAAGAACACGTGGTTCAGTTCGCCTGGCAGCAACCCGGCGATCTTCTCGGCCAACTGGAAGGACAGCGGATGGCCGTACTGGAAGCCCGGCGAGTAGTCGAGGGTGCCGAGCTGGCGAG
>NZ_JBGDZO010001169.1:0-243 GCF_046548235.1 Salmonella sp. SAL4457 | reverse complement strand
CTCGACGCCTACGACAGCAACGAGACGCTGCTGGCCAAGCTCAAGGCCGGTGGCGGCGCCTACGACGTGGTGGTGCCGTCGGACAGTTTCATAGAAATATTCGTCAAGGAGGGGCTGCTGCAAAAGCTCGACAAGAGCCAGTTGCCGAGCCTGGGCAATCTGAAGGAAAACGTCCGGACCCTTGGCTTCGATCCCGGCCACGACTACAGCATTCCCTATCTCTGGGGCACCACCGGCTACAGC
>NZ_JBGDZO010001168.1:0-243 GCF_046548235.1 Salmonella sp. SAL4457 | reverse complement strand
ACGTTGGCGAGCACCCGCCCTATAGGGCGTGACGGGAGAATGAAATGAATCGAAGTATTGCGATCCTGCTGCTGGGCCTGTCGCTGTCCGGCTGCGTCGAGGCACGCTCGGTGGTACCGGCGGATGGCCCGGGCCCGCTGCTGGTGGCCCATCGCGCCGGCACCGCGGACTACCCGGAGAACACCCTGCTGGCGATCCGCAAGGCGCTGGACAACGGCGCCGACGCGCTATGGTTGTCGGTGC
>NZ_JBGDZO010001167.1:0-243 GCF_046548235.1 Salmonella sp. SAL4457 | reverse complement strand
CTTGCTTGGTTTTAAATGGATATTACAAGATTGTTTGCTTTTTCTAGAAGGTCTTCGTCAATCATCGCCCCGGTAACTGCCATTACCAGTGCGAACCCCAGAATGCCTATAGGAGTGGCTGTTGCCGTGGCAAATGCAATACCCACAAGCCAACTGGCGGCCGCACCAGCAGCTAGTGTTTCAATTTTTACAAAGAATGGTTTCCAGTCCCCGGTTTCCGTAGATATCTTGAACTCTTGGTAC
>NZ_JBGDZO010001166.1:0-243 GCF_046548235.1 Salmonella sp. SAL4457 | reverse complement strand
GATGTAGGTGCGGCGGTGGCCCTTGATCTCCGCCTCGTCGCGCATGCCGCCGACGCTGAAACGGTAGAACGGCCGGCCGAGGCTCTCGGCGATGGATTTGCCGATGCTGGTCTTGCCCACTCCCGGCGGGCCGACCAGGAGCACGATGGAGCCGGCGATCTCGCCCTTGAAACTACCCACGGCGAGGAACTCGAGGATGCGATCCTTGATGTCGTCGAGGCCCGCGTGATGCTTGTCGAGGAC
>NZ_JBGDZO010001165.1:0-243 GCF_046548235.1 Salmonella sp. SAL4457 | reverse complement strand
GCCGAGCAACTGGAAGGGACCGTTGGCATAGGCGTCATAGCTGTCGTGGTCGTCGGTGTAGCTGTAGTCGCCGGGGTTCTGGGTCATGCTGGCGCAGCCGGTGGTCGAGTAGTAGCAGTCGTTGTACAGCCCGAGCATGTTGATTCGCGCCCACAGCTTGTCGGCGGCCAGCTTCATCTGCCAACCGTTGGCGAAGCGGTGGGTCAGGTCGCTGAACAGGTGGGTGGTGTCGGTATCCCAGTA
>NZ_JBGDZO010001164.1:0-244 GCF_046548235.1 Salmonella sp. SAL4457 | reverse complement strand
GAGCAGGGTGTCGATGAGCATGAAGCCGGTCTTCGGCTCCACCTCATACAGCACGCCGATACGGTCAGAAACAGGAGTCCAGCCTAATGAAACGGAAAAGAGCATGATCAAGAGCAGGCCCCACCAAAAAATCGGCATTGAGTAGCCCGCTAGAGATATTGTCATTACTCCGTGGTCAAAAATCGAACCTCGCTTGAGTGCGGCTACCACTCCTGCTAGGAGGCCGAGTGTGCCGGCAAAAAGC
>NZ_JBGDZO010001163.1:0-244 GCF_046548235.1 Salmonella sp. SAL4457 | reverse complement strand
TGGCTGGTCCACGTCCACGCCATCGGCGACCGCGCGGTGCGCGAGGCGCTGAACGGCATGCAGCAGGCGCGGCGCGACCGCGACAGCGGCATCGCCCATTCGATTACCCACCAGCAACTGGTCCATCCCAAGGAGTTCGAGCGCTTCAGGCCGCTTGGCGTGATCGCCTCGATGCAGCTGTACTGGGCCGCCGCCGACGAAACCACGGTGGACCTGATGAAGCCCTATATCAGTGCCTTCGCCT
>NZ_JBGDZO010001162.1:0-244 GCF_046548235.1 Salmonella sp. SAL4457 | reverse complement strand
AGTATTGCGTTTAACTCCTTGTCGTAGCAAAGTGGAAGCATTCCTCACCAGGAATGATTCCACTATGAATGCACTGGCCCGATTCTCGATACTCGCCTTTGCTGCGCTGCTTACAGCATGCGCCAGCAAAGCGCCGCCCCCCGCGCCCGCCAAACAGGTCGTAGTCCGTCCGGCGACGAATTTCTCGCCCGCCGCCGACGATGTGCTGTTCCGTGCCCTCGGCCTGGTCGGCACGCCCTACCGC
>NZ_JBGDZO010001161.1:0-244 GCF_046548235.1 Salmonella sp. SAL4457 | reverse complement strand
AGCGAAGGGATGCCACCGACGTGGAGGTTATGCAATTCACTCGGAGCAGCCGGCTGCTCGCCGCGCAGCTCGAGGACCACACGGTCGAGATTTACGACACGTCGACCGGCCGCATTCAAACGACGCTGCGTGGCAACAATGCGCCCCGCCCCGGTATCGATTTCAGCGCCGACGAGCGGTTTCTCGTCAGCACGAGCCGCGACCTGACCGTGCGGGTGTGGGACATCACGACAGGGGTGCAGTC
>NZ_JBGDZO010001160.1:0-244 GCF_046548235.1 Salmonella sp. SAL4457 | reverse complement strand
GAAATGGGCCTGCTGCTGCGCCAGGCCAAGCAGGCCGGGCTGGACGCGCGCTTCATGGGCCCGGAAGGGGTCGGCAACAGCGAAATCACCGCGATCGCCGGCGACGCTTCGGAAGGCATGCTGGCGACCCTGCCGCGCGCCTTCGAGCAGGATCCGAAGAACAAGGCCCTGATCGACGCCTTCAAGGCGAAGAACCAGGATCCGAGCGGCATCTTCGTCCTGCCCGCCTACTCCGCGGTCACAG
>NZ_JBGDZO010001159.1:0-244 GCF_046548235.1 Salmonella sp. SAL4457 | reverse complement strand
AGAGAGAGGCTGGAACAAGGACGCAACGATGCAAGCGAAAGTACTGGTGGTGGGCAGCCTGAACATGGACCTGGTAGAGCGCGCGCCGCGCCTGCCACGGGGCGGCGAGACCCTCGCCGGGCAGTCCTTCATCACCGTTCCCGGCGGCAAGGGAGCCAACCAGGCGGTCGCCGCGGCGCGTCTCGGCGCGGAGGTGGCGATGATCGGCTGCCTTGGCGACGATGCCTACGGCGACCAGTTGTAC
>NZ_JBGDZO010001158.1:0-244 GCF_046548235.1 Salmonella sp. SAL4457 | reverse complement strand
GTCCACCAGTGCTGGGGCCGCGACCTGCTGAACCTGCCGGAAGGCGACACGGGCTTCGGCGTGATCAAGCCGTCGGGCAGCGAGCAGAACGTCGCCATCGTCTCCGGCAACCGCATCCTGGTGCGGCCGAAGGACGGTGACGTGCGCGTCTACGATTACCAACTGGGCGGCGATGCCAAGGCGGTGATCACCAAGGAAGTGCCGGACCAGGCCGAGCTGCAGAAGAAGCTGGAGTCGTTCATCC
>NZ_JBGDZO010001157.1:0-244 GCF_046548235.1 Salmonella sp. SAL4457 | reverse complement strand
ATTCCAGGTCGAGCAACTGTTCGCTGCGCTCGGCGCTCTCCGCTCGCTCCTCGACCATCAGGTAGCCGTGCAGCAACTGGCGGCCATGCTGCTGGAAGGCTTCGCCGAACTCCAGCATGGTCAGCACGCCGTTGGGTGTGTGCAGCTTGTAGCTCACCTGGTAGTGCGGGCGCTTCACCAGTTGCTGCTGGATCTGCTCGTGCAGGCGGTGGCGGGCCTCGGGTTCCATCAGGCTGGCGTAAGG
>NZ_JBGDZO010001156.1:0-244 GCF_046548235.1 Salmonella sp. SAL4457 | reverse complement strand
GGGCAACTCCGACATCCTCATCGACGGCTACATGGACTGGGTGATCAACAACAAGAGCGCCAGCACCAGCCGCCGCAACCAGAGCGACTATCACGCCAACCTGCACTTCAACCCACAGGTCAAGTACGACCTGGGCAAGGCCCTCGGCTACGAGCCTAAGCACCTGTACGTGGGCCTGGAGTACGACTACTGGTCCGACAAGTACGGTGTGAAGGACTCGCAGTACTTCACCACCGACCAGAAC
>NZ_JBGDZO010001155.1:0-244 GCF_046548235.1 Salmonella sp. SAL4457 | reverse complement strand
CACCAAGCTGGTGGCGCAACTGCAGGCACGGTCGGTCAGCCGCATCTATGAGGCGATCGTGATCGGCGTGATCACCTCCGGCGGCACCATCGATGCGCCGATCGGACGGCATGGCGTGCAGCGGCAGAAGATGGCGGTGGTCGACGCCGGCAAGGGGGCGGTCAGCCATTACCGCGTGCTGGAACGCTTCCGTGCGCACACCCATACCCGGGTCAAGCTGGAGACCGGGCGTACCCACCAGATC
>NZ_JBGDZO010001154.1:0-244 GCF_046548235.1 Salmonella sp. SAL4457 | reverse complement strand
TAAAGAAGGTGTGAGCACAGGCGCACAGGTCGTCATCGGAGATGGGGCGGCTGCCGGGGTTGTTCTCCAGGGGGCAGGATAAATGGCGACCGGGTGGGCGTTATCAGGCAGCGGTGGCATCAGCTCAGAGCCTGCTGCAGTTTTTCTGCCATCACCCAGAGTGCCCGGTTGAGCTTAACGTCGCCGTCGATGCCTTTCACCGCGCGGGTATGGCTGCGTTTGCCTTTGGCAGTACGTCCTGGCA
>NZ_JBGDZO010001153.1:0-244 GCF_046548235.1 Salmonella sp. SAL4457 | reverse complement strand
ACCTCAACCAGCACTTCGGCGCGCCACGAGCGCTCGCCGGCAGCGACCTGGCCGGCGCCCTGGGCGACGCCCAGGGATTGGTCAACACCACCCCGGTGGGCATGGCCAAGCTACCCGGCATGCCGGTGCCGGCGGAACTGTTGCGCGCCGACCTGTGGGTCGCCGAGGTGATCTACTTTCCGCTGGAAACCGAGCTGCTGCGCCAGGCCCGCGCCCTCGGCTGCCGCACACTGGACGGCGGCAC
>NZ_JBGDZO010001152.1:0-244 GCF_046548235.1 Salmonella sp. SAL4457 | reverse complement strand
ACCTGTGGTCCTTTATGTTGCGTTAGCATTTATTGCTGGCGGTATTATTGGTATGTTGATCAGCGTGCCTCTTCTGGCTCGTGCCAAAGTGCGTCTCAGATCTGCAAGATCTGATCTGTCTCGTACTCGAAAAGAACTCGCAGTATCTCAGTCTACCGCCCTGCGGTGAGGTCTGCTCGAGTCCCTGCCTGGTCTTTGTGGGCTCGAGTGCTATTCGCATCTAGATGACTACACAATGCTTGGA
>NZ_JBGDZO010001151.1:0-244 GCF_046548235.1 Salmonella sp. SAL4457 | reverse complement strand
CAGCGGCACCCAGGTGCCGTGGTCGAATGGTCGCTGTGGGTCGGCCTGGGCCGGCAGGCCGGCGGCCTGGAGCAGTTCGATCGTCCGCTGTGCCAGCGCCGGCTCGCCTTTGGCCGGGTAGCGCACGGCGTAGAGGGGCGGCGGAAAGCCGTAGAAGTCGTGCCAGATATCCGGCACCGCGGCGCCGGTTACCCGGAGGTCGTCGCTTTCCCAGTGCGCGGAAACCACCAGGATCGCCTTCGGC
>NZ_JBGDZO010001150.1:0-244 GCF_046548235.1 Salmonella sp. SAL4457 | reverse complement strand
ATCCCTATCCCTACATCGCCGGCAGCGACCCGTACCTGGTCAACTTCATCCAGATCGGCGACTTCGGCAACGTCGACGAGCGTTCCTGGCAACTGCGCTACGACTACGATTTCGGCGCGCTCGGCCTGCCCGGCCTGAGCTTCATGAGCCGCTACGTCTCCGGCGACAACGTCGCCCGCGGCGCGGCCAACGACGGCAAGGAATGGGAACGCAACACCGACCTCGGCTACGTGGTGCAGAGCGG
>NZ_JBGDZO010001149.1:0-244 GCF_046548235.1 Salmonella sp. SAL4457 | reverse complement strand
ATCTTGAACAAGCGATGCGTATTTTGTACGCGGCCGCCGCCCGGTGCGGCATCCGCGATACCAACAAGGATAAGAAGTCATGACTATCGAAGGCCAAGGCTCACTCGCCGAACGGCTGGCTGGAGTTGAAGAAATCGAATGCGTCACCCCCGACCTCAACGGGGTGCCGCGCGGCAAGGTGATGACCGGCGAGGGCTTCCTCAGCGGCCGGCGCCTGCAGCTCGCCCGTGGCGTGCTGCTGCAA
>NZ_JBGDZO010001148.1:0-244 GCF_046548235.1 Salmonella sp. SAL4457 | reverse complement strand
AACCGAAGGTGCTGTACATCGAGGCGATGTTGAGGATGCTGCCGCCGCGCTGCGCCAGCAGCGGCCGGGCCAGTTGGCTGGCGAGCATGGCGGCGCTCAGGTTGAGGCGCAGCACCCGTTCGAAGGTAGCCAGGTCGTATTCCTCGCGGTCGCGGCTGATGCCGGCGTTGTTCACCAGCACATCCAGGCGCGGCAGCGCTTCGAACAGCCGTTGCAGGCGCTGGCTGTCGGTGATGTCCAGTTC
>NZ_JBGDZO010001147.1:0-244 GCF_046548235.1 Salmonella sp. SAL4457 | reverse complement strand
ACATGCTGTAGATCAGGCCGGCAACGGCCAGGATCACCAGGGCGCCGACGATGTAGCCGCCAATGGCCTTCATATCGCCCTGGCCATCGGTGATCGCCGATTCCACCGCGCTGGTGTCGATCACCCCGGCGAAGGCCGGCAGCGAAGTCGCGGCAGTGACGGAACCGGCGATGCACAGGTTGCGGAACGAGGCGACCGGGCTGAACTTGGCGATGCGTTGCTTCATTGCTTTCATGGTGTTTCC
>NZ_JBGDZO010001146.1:0-244 GCF_046548235.1 Salmonella sp. SAL4457 | reverse complement strand
ACGTAGAACTGAGAGTCGTGATAAGTATACGTGGTTTCTCGTAACCTTGTTCACCACGGCGCTGCAGTCTGTCCGTCTGGAACAAGACCACGGGGGACTCTTGAGTCTTTCTAGAGGCATAAGCTGAGTCGAGCCGAGTGCGATGATCTGCTCGCATGGACAACCTTTCCCTGGCATGGGCCCGGAAGCTTGTGCAGGCTGGGGGGCGGGATCCGGGTGCGAAAATAAGCCTGACGTGTATCAG
>NZ_JBGDZO010001145.1:0-244 GCF_046548235.1 Salmonella sp. SAL4457 | reverse complement strand
GAACAACTGGCCCGCCAGCCCTTCCGCAACGCCCAGGGCTTCTGGAGCGCGGAGGTGAAGAAATGAAAGCCCTGCTCGACCGCCGTACCGATCCCACCTGGATGCTCTACGCCGCAATCATCGCCTGGCTGGCCTTCTCCGGTCTCTGACCGGCAGGCCGCTGGCGCCTCGCCCTGCCGTTCCAAGACGCTCCGGCGTCCCGCCTTTCTCCGGTGAAATACCGAGCTTTCGTCGTCAACATCGC
>NZ_JBGDZO010001144.1:0-244 GCF_046548235.1 Salmonella sp. SAL4457 | reverse complement strand
CCTCTGCTCTACGATGTTTCGCGTGTCCCCCAACCATCTGCTGTGGATTCTCGAAGAGCTTGTCGAGGGCCGCGTTCACAACCGCATCGTCGTACCTGAAGAGCAGAAGCACTGGAATCGCGTCGCGCTTGATCGCATGCTGTCGATTCAATAGTTGGCCGGATAGACGCGTTGCCTGCGCGAAACTCATCTACGTAGCTACCCAGACAACCTAGCTACCTGGCTGCTTCTCGAAGTACCATCG
>NZ_JBGDZO010001143.1:0-244 GCF_046548235.1 Salmonella sp. SAL4457 | reverse complement strand
ATTTAACAGTAATTGATAATAATTAATAACACAGAACACTCCGTGGTCCAAAGTCTTAGCGCAGGCGACTTCGGAAGGCCAAATAAAACAGAGGTTCTGCGTTTAAATGAAACCGTGGTCTCTTTTTTATATAGAAAAAACCACCAGTACCAATCCGGTGGTTTTTCTTTAGTATTTTACTCAAATCTTTATTCTCAAATCTCAATTCTCACTTAATATTCCCGAATTTACCCGAGTTGAAATC
>NZ_JBGDZO010001142.1:0-244 GCF_046548235.1 Salmonella sp. SAL4457 | reverse complement strand
GAACAACCCGTAGGCCAGGATGCCGCCAAGGAATTCCGGCAGGCGCAGCAACGGATTGCGGTGCAGCAGGCCGGTCCAGGGGATCCCGTAGCTCTCGCTGGCCACTACCAGCGCCGGCGGGATCAGGTAGACCAGCCAGACCAGCGCCAGCACCTTCCACTTGTGCCGGCTGCGCATCAGCCGCGGGGCGACGAAGGGAAACGCCAGGTAGAAGAACATCAGCGTCGACAGCGACCACAACGGC
>NZ_JBGDZO010001141.1:0-244 GCF_046548235.1 Salmonella sp. SAL4457 | reverse complement strand
ATATAACGTCGAAAGCAGGGAAAAACACTGGCCAGGGAAAACGCCTTGATCTTGCACGAGGGCCCCGCCACCCTTGGCCGGGTCGGCAACGGACAGAGGTAGGACATGCGTTTGCGCAGAAGGACGACGTTGCTGCTGGTATTTGCAGTGCTGTTGCTGCTGGCGTTCGGCTACGGCTGGCATGCCTGGCGCAGCCTGTTGCGCGAGCAGGGTGTCGAGCGCCTGGAGTGGCAAGGCCTGGGCC
>NZ_JBGDZO010001140.1:0-245 GCF_046548235.1 Salmonella sp. SAL4457 | reverse complement strand
ATTAACCTCTTCAATGGCAGTGCGATGGCAGTGGGCTGAGGTATGAGATCGTGACTGGGATCGTGTCGGTTGCACAGGAGGATCCGGTTGGGGATGAGAACGAGTTGCTCATGATGGGACAGGAACAATAGTTTGTGGACGATGGGCCACACCACTCATGGCTGGTCTTGGTGTATGAGGAGAGCGGCGTAAAGTGTGCAGCACAGCTTCCATTGCCTCCAGGCCTACAAGAACAGGCATAGAGA
>NZ_JBGDZO010001139.1:0-245 GCF_046548235.1 Salmonella sp. SAL4457 | reverse complement strand
GCCCACCAGCGACAGCAGGGTCGGCAGGTCGTCGCCGACCATCGAGGCCCCGAACCAGCCCTGCAACTCCACCGCGGGCAGGCGCAACAGGCCGGCCACGGCGAAGATCATCAGGGTGCTCCACATGCCGAAGGTGAGGATCACTTCGGCGCGACCGAAGGCGGTGATCCCCAGCGCATTCAGCAGGCCGAAGCAGAGCACCATGACGACGCCCACCAGCCAGGCGCTGCCGCCCGGCTCGGTGA
>NZ_JBGDZO010001138.1:0-245 GCF_046548235.1 Salmonella sp. SAL4457 | reverse complement strand
CGACATACCATATGAATGGCCCTTGGCCCGGGCCCGACTCCGAGCGCATATAGCACGGCCACGGAAGGGTCCTAGGTCTACGGCCGCAACAGGGTCCGTAATTTGTAAATGGAATAGTGACCCGGGCATCTGAGTAAACAAGGTCTGAAGTAGGTTAATCCAGAGAAAGTTATGCACGCAAAGGCGAGGGTAAATGGAGGCTACTTACAAGTTACTGAGGGCCCGGCGGGCGCCACCAAATAGAC
>NZ_JBGDZO010001137.1:0-245 GCF_046548235.1 Salmonella sp. SAL4457 | reverse complement strand
CAACGTGGTGTTCCGCGTACTGATCTTCTACGTGCTGGCCATCGTCGTGCTTTCCGCCATCATTCCCTGGCAACAGGCCGGGCTGATGGAAAGCCCGTTCGTGCAGGTGTTCGACATGGTCGGGATTCCCTACGCGGCGGACCTGATGAACTTCGTCATCCTCACCGCCATCCTCTCGGTAGGCAACTCGGGCCTGTACGCCTCGACGCGGATCCTCTGGGCGATGTCCAGGTCCGGCATGGCCC
>NZ_JBGDZO010001136.1:0-245 GCF_046548235.1 Salmonella sp. SAL4457 | reverse complement strand
ATATTTCATAGAGAAATTTAATTCCAATTCTAGGATATTTATTTATAGTATTTTTCAATAGCATAAGTCCCTAAGTGGTTAAACCAGCATAGAGGCTATACACCAAGCAATTAAAAGACCTCCACTAACATTTATGAGATATTATGGATCTAAATAGAAATTATTTTCTTTATAAACTTAGTTTAGGATTAACGATTTCAACAACAGTTACTGCTATATTCGGTTAACTTATCCTACTTCTATAC
>NZ_JBGDZO010001135.1:0-245 GCF_046548235.1 Salmonella sp. SAL4457 | reverse complement strand
CCTATATCCTGCTCGCCATCGGCTGGATGTTCCTGATCATCGTCCTCTTCCCCCGGAGCCCGACCGACTTCGCTCGGGGCATGGCGATGTTCAGCCCGCTCTTCTCCACGGGCACGCTGAGCTCGATCGCCGAGCGTGACGGCAGCTTCCAGCCGGGCTGGGAATACAACAGCCAGGCGTTCGGCCTGTTCTGGACGGTCGTCTACGTCGCCCTGGCCCTCGGCCTCTTCGGCGTGACCCTGGCC
>NZ_JBGDZO010001134.1:0-245 GCF_046548235.1 Salmonella sp. SAL4457 | reverse complement strand
GGGTGAACCTGGCGCTGGTGATCGCGATCTTCCTCGCCGGCGGTTATTTCGCCGATACGCTTTCCGCCTGGATGAGCCAGTGGGTCGCCTACGACGGGCTACACAAGGCATTGATCTGGGGCGGCGCGCTGCTGGTCTCGCTGGCCTTCCTGATCGCCGCGTACCGCAAGCTCAAGGCCCTGTCGATGCTGCTGGCCGAACTCGGGGTCAAGCCGGAGAAAGCCGGACGCCATACGGCGCGGGTA
>NZ_JBGDZO010001133.1:0-245 GCF_046548235.1 Salmonella sp. SAL4457 | reverse complement strand
GGACCAGGATCGCCGGGCCCACCGTGAGCAGGCGCGAGACCAGCACCGCGCCGCCTAGGGCGAAGGCCGCCGCCACGTGCAGCCAGGAGACCGGCAACAGCAGCAGCTCCAGGCCGATCAGGGCGAACAGCAGGGCGTTGAGGATCTCGTCGATCAGTTCCCAGAACTTGTCCACGTAGCGCCGGGTCTCGTCCGACATCGCGTAGTGGCGTCCGTGGTTGCCGATGATCAGCCCGGCCACCACC
>NZ_JBGDZO010001132.1:0-245 GCF_046548235.1 Salmonella sp. SAL4457 | reverse complement strand
CTCCAGCAGCTCCGGCTGGATCTCGTCCTTGTTGACGAACAGCTTGCCGGCGCCATCGATGCTCACCACCAGGGGATCCTTCTGCTCCGGCGGGGCCACCGATTCGGTCTTCGGCAGGTTGATCGGGATCGAGTTGGTCAGCAGCGGCGCGGTGACGATGAACACCACCAGCAGCACCAGCATCACGTCGACCAGCGGGGTGACGTTGATTTCGGAAAGGACTCCGTCGCTGTCCTGGGTCGAGA
>NZ_JBGDZO010001131.1:0-245 GCF_046548235.1 Salmonella sp. SAL4457 | reverse complement strand
GCCAGGTGATCATCTACAACTCCAACGGCGTGGTCTTCAGCGGCTCGGCCAAGGTCGACGTGGGCTCCCTGATCACCACCACGGCGAACATCAGCGACGAACACTTCCGCCAGGGCAAGCTGATCTTCGACCAGCCCGGAAACCCCGACGCGCGGATCGTCAACGACGGCAGCATCAGCGTCGCGGAGAAAGGCCTGGCGGCCTTCGTCGCGCCGTCCGTGGCCAACAACGGCGTGATCAACGCC
>NZ_JBGDZO010001130.1:0-245 GCF_046548235.1 Salmonella sp. SAL4457 | reverse complement strand
ATATCGAGGTCTACCGTCTCTGTGGATACGCTTTGTGCCACCGCGTCCTGACGTACCTTTCAGGGTGAGCTCCGTCTCCTCCAGGCCCCGCGCGAGACCTGTCGGCGGTAAGTGATTCGGTTTGCTTGAAGGTGCCATGCCATAACCTGCACAACCTGCAACAGCACGCGTCCCTCGGATCCGGTTGAAGAAACTTGAAGCGCAGGTCCAAAAAATCTGTGGGCCAATATATGCGTTTATAACTC
>NZ_JBGDZO010001129.1:0-245 GCF_046548235.1 Salmonella sp. SAL4457 | reverse complement strand
GACGAAGGGCTCTATTACAGGCCGCGTCGTCGCCGAGGATGGCGCCGTGATGGCGGGTGTAACGGTTATGTTATCGGCTGTCGCCGTTCAGGGCGGCCAGCGCCGCTCGACGATGACGGATGAAGAGGGCAATTTTCGTTTCACCGATCTTTCACCGCGCCCATACAACATCTTAGTAGTCGCCTCGCGCGAATATGCGCAACCGCCCGCCATAACGGGAAGCGGCGAGCGGCGCTATTACAGGC
>NZ_JBGDZO010001128.1:0-245 GCF_046548235.1 Salmonella sp. SAL4457 | reverse complement strand
GGGCTACATGCAGGCGACGCCGATCCAACTGGCGCAGATGACCGCGCTGCTGGCCAACAAGGGCCACTGGATCCGCCCGCACCTGGCCAAGACCATCGACGGCCAGCCGCCGGTCGACCCCGACCCGATGCCCGACATCGTGCTGCGCGACCCGGCCAACTGGGACCGCGTCGACTACGGCATGCAGCAGGTGGTGCATGGCGCCCGCGGCACGGCGCGCAAGGTCGGCGCCACCTCGGCCTACC
>NZ_JBGDZO010001127.1:0-245 GCF_046548235.1 Salmonella sp. SAL4457 | reverse complement strand
CCTCAAGACTCTGAAGGCGAGCGAGCTGAAGATCGAACTGGTGCGGATCGACCAGAAGGCTTCGACCCCTCTGAAACCGATCAAGCCGCGCAAGGCCTTGGTGGTGGCCTTGGGCCTCCTGGGCGGGTTGGTGTTCGGCGTGCTGGTGGCTCTGGTTCGGGCGATGTTGCGTACCCCTCGGCAACGGGTACAGGAAGATAGCCTGCCGCCGGGAGTCGTCAGCCTCGACCGGAGCCTTTCAGGGA
>NZ_JBGDZO010001126.1:0-245 GCF_046548235.1 Salmonella sp. SAL4457 | reverse complement strand
ATGCAGCAGGGAGTCCGCCGCCATGAGTTTTTCCCGTTTCGCCCAGCGCCTGTCCAACTGGGCCGGCCGCCCGCCAACCTTCGTCGTTGCCCTCGGATTGATCCTGTTGTGGGCGATCAGCGGGCCGCTCTTCGACTTCAACGATACCTGGCAACTGGTGATCAATACCTCGACCACCATTGTCACCTTCCTCATGGTCTTCCTCATCCAGAACACCCAGAACCGCGATACCGACGCGCTGCATA
>NZ_JBGDZO010001125.1:0-245 GCF_046548235.1 Salmonella sp. SAL4457 | reverse complement strand
ATCGCGGCTGCCACCGCGCCCGACCGGGCGAGCCAGCCCGGAATCACAGCCAGGCCGCGTAGGACGCGTGCCGACGTACCGATGAAGACGGCGCCGACGAGTGCCCCTTCGATCGCCAGCACGTTCGTGACTCCTTCGATGAGACGCGCCGTGTTCGGGTCGAGCACCACGTGATCGGATTCCTCCAGCGACCACGGGATCACGACGTCGATCGCGGCGAAGACGAACAACAGGCCGGCCAGCAC
>NZ_JBGDZO010001124.1:0-245 GCF_046548235.1 Salmonella sp. SAL4457 | reverse complement strand
GTGGAATGACGAAGCCCTCTCTCCTCCTGGAGATCAGGGTGAGGAGCAGGGAAAGGTTGGGCCGATCGATGAAGAGGAATTGCTCAGGGCCAGCCGATACCAGTTCGATGTCTGGTGCGCCGGCTATAACTGGCTACAGTCCAACCGGCAGTCGGCGCTGGATGTACGCGACTATATCGAGAATACCGTGTTGCCTTTCTACCAAACGGAGTGCGGTCTCGATCCCGAGCAGATGAGACGTATGA
>NZ_JBGDZO010001123.1:0-245 GCF_046548235.1 Salmonella sp. SAL4457 | reverse complement strand
ACCTGAACCAGACCTACTCGGTCTACGCCAGCTATACCGACATCTTCAAGCCGCAGAGCAACTTCGACGCCGGCGGCGGCCTGCTCGACCCGATCACCGGCAAGAACTACGAGATCGGCCTGAAGGGCGAACACTTCGGCGGCGCGCTCAATTCGCAGATCGCGCTGTTCCAGATCGACCAGGAAAACCGCGCCACCGAGGACGTCGGCGGCCCCTCGCCATGCCCCTTCAGCCCCACCTCGCGC
>NZ_JBGDZO010001122.1:0-245 GCF_046548235.1 Salmonella sp. SAL4457 | reverse complement strand
AGCCTGCGCTGCGAGGTGCTCTACAGCGAGGCGATCGTGGTGAT
Source organism: Salmonella sp. SAL4457 (assembly GCF_046548235.1). Taxonomy (NCBI): domain Bacteria; kingdom Pseudomonadati; phylum Pseudomonadota; class Gammaproteobacteria; order Enterobacterales; family Enterobacteriaceae; genus Salmonella; species Salmonella sp. SAL4457. Next base: position 201 of record NZ_JBGDZO010001122.1, on the reverse strand, counting down.
GGCGCGCCCCGGTCACCCCCTGGCCCAGGCCGCCGCGCTGGACTGGGAAGACGTGCGGCGCTACGACTGGATCGTCTGGCCGCCCGGCTCGCCGATCCGCAGCAAGCTCGACATGGCCCTGACCCAGGGCGGCCGGCAGCCGCCGGCCTACCGCCTGGAGTCATCGTCGATGCTGGCCAACATCGAATTGTTGCGTGGCAG
>NZ_JBGDZO010001121.1:0-245 GCF_046548235.1 Salmonella sp. SAL4457 | reverse complement strand
ATCCCACTGTGCTCCGTGATTCCACCCTCCACCATTGTGGGCCACACCTACTCCAAGTCCTAGCCATCCAACCCTTGCTCGCAAGCGTCACTACTAGCATAGTGCCCGGCGGTAGCTAAAGTCTTTCCCACCTCCTCCCATAGGGCGTAAGTTAGTTCGCTCGCAGGATATCCTGTTTCCCCTGTTTGTGCACCTGACGGTTTCGATGCACTCCTGCTCGCGGCTACGCCCGTCTCGTCTCTATC
>NZ_JBGDZO010001120.1:0-245 GCF_046548235.1 Salmonella sp. SAL4457 | reverse complement strand
ATCCAAGACACCTACGGCCTGCAACAGGTGAAGCTGCCCGCCGGCGATCTGGTGCTCTACCCCGGCACCAGCCTGCACAAAGTCAATCCGGTCACCCGCGGCGCGCGCTACGCCTCGTTCTTCTGGACCCAGAGCCTGGTCCGCGAAGACAGCCAGCGCACCCTGCTATTCGAAATGGACCAGTCGATCCAGCGACTCACCCGCGACGTCCCCGACCATCCCTCGCTGATCCGCCTCACCGGTAC
>NZ_JBGDZO010001119.1:0-245 GCF_046548235.1 Salmonella sp. SAL4457 | reverse complement strand
AGGTTGCTGGCCATGCATAACGGCAGCAGCGCGAGCATGCCCATCGCATCGCCCACGTACCAGCGCGCCCACATTTCCGGGAAACGCCCCATGCCGAAGACGCTGACCAGCACCGCGCCCACCGAGGCGCCGAGCAAGGGCGGAATCAGCGCGCCGGCCCAGAGCACGCGAACCGCCGAATGCAGGTTGAATTCGAAGTCCTCGCGCACCCGGTTGATGCGTAACAGCATCGCGGCGAAGATCGC
>NZ_JBGDZO010001118.1:0-245 GCF_046548235.1 Salmonella sp. SAL4457 | reverse complement strand
CCTCTGGACGGTGGTGCCGTTCGTGATCCTGGTGGTGATGGCGGTGCCCGCCACCCGCACCCTGATCCACATCTACGACACTTCCGAGCCGGAGCTGGACGTGCAGGTCACCGGCTACCAGTGGAAGTGGCAGTACAAGTACCTGGGCCAGGACGTCGAGTACTTCAGCAACCTGGCCACCCCGCAGGATCAGATCCACAACCGGCAGGCGAAGGACGAGCATTACCTGCTGGAGGTGGACGAGC
>NZ_JBGDZO010001117.1:0-245 GCF_046548235.1 Salmonella sp. SAL4457 | reverse complement strand
ACCTGATACATGGCGAGCGGGAAAAGATGGAAGCGCTGCAGAGCGCGATCCGCGAGCGTCTCGACTGGGATGCCGAGATACCGGAACCCGGCGAACGCATCGAGATCTGAGCCGCCGTCCGCAACTGTCACGCAGTCCGTGGCAGTATGCGGATGACCGCCTGTCCAGGGTGGTTGTAGAAGGAGTATGCGAATGCCCTACGAAGCCGATGACTATCTTTCCCGGCACTTCCAGACCAGCGGCAC
>NZ_JBGDZO010001116.1:0-245 GCF_046548235.1 Salmonella sp. SAL4457 | reverse complement strand
CGCTGATCGCCACCGGCGTGGGAATCGCCGTCGCGGTGCCGGCGGTGCTGGTCTACAACTACTTCCTGCGGCGCCTGAAGCTGACCGCCGCCGACCTCGACGACTTCGCCCACGACTTCTACAGCCTGGCGCAGAAGAGCGCGTTCCGCGTCATCGTCCATCCCTCCGCCGCGCGCCAGGCCGGCAACCCCTCGCGCAACGTGAAGGAGGCGTCCTGACATGGCCTTCTCGACCCAGGACAGCGA
>NZ_JBGDZO010001115.1:0-246 GCF_046548235.1 Salmonella sp. SAL4457 | reverse complement strand
TCGAACAACAGGTCCGGCCGCTTGTAGGCGGTCATGCGCCGCGCAAAGCCGAACAGCGCCACATGCGGCTGCAGCTGCACGCCTGACGTGGCGCGCACTCGCTCCATCAGCGCATGTTTGGCCTGCGCATGCGCCTCGAGCAGCGCCGCGCCGGGCGCGGCTGCGCCCGGCGGCGGACTACTTCGGATAGCCGGCGCGATTCATCTCGCGGGCGGTGCTCTGCTGCGCGGCGGCGAGCGCCTGGTC
>NZ_JBGDZO010001114.1:0-246 GCF_046548235.1 Salmonella sp. SAL4457 | reverse complement strand
AGGCCAAACGCGAGCGCGACAGCCACGAACGTCACCGGGTCGAGCGGCGTAATCCCGTCAAGCATGCCCAGCAGAACGCGCGAGATCGCAGCAGCTCCAATCACTCCCAGCGTGATGCCGGCAACCGTGAGGATGAAGCCCTTTCGCAGCACCAGCGCCAACACTTGTCCGCGTTCGGCGCCGAGCGCCATGCGGACGCCAATTTCTTGCGTGCGCTGCGCGACCGTGTACGCCAGCACCGCATAC
>NZ_JBGDZO010001113.1:0-246 GCF_046548235.1 Salmonella sp. SAL4457 | reverse complement strand
AAGCTGACGTCCCTGCTCGTCGTGCTGCTGGCCGGCGTCGCCCTGAGCGGCTGTCACCGTAGGGATCCCAATTCGCCCGAGGCCCAGCGCCAGGCGATCTTCAAGGAAATGCTACGGACCAGCGAGGACATGGGCGGGATGCTCCGCGGACGCCTGCCCTTCGACGCGGAGAAGTTCCGTGCCGGATCGGCGAAGTTGCACCAACTGGCCGACCAGCCCTGGCAGTACTTCCCCAGTCCCAAGGCC
>NZ_JBGDZO010001112.1:0-246 GCF_046548235.1 Salmonella sp. SAL4457 | reverse complement strand
CCTCGGGCATGTGCGGCTTCATCGCCTGGCTGGGCATCGCCATCTCCCACTATCGCTTCCGCACGGGTTACCTGGCCCAGGGCGGCCGCCTGGAAGACCTGCCCTACCGGGCCAAGCTGTTCCCCTTCGGGCCGCTGTTCGCCTTCGCCCTGTGCATGGTCATCACCCTCGGGCAGAACTACCAGGCGCTGGTGGGCGAACGCATCGACTGGATCGGCCGCCTCGCCACCTATCTCAGCCTGCCGC
>NZ_JBGDZO010001111.1:0-246 GCF_046548235.1 Salmonella sp. SAL4457 | reverse complement strand
GCTCAAGGACGCTCCGATCCTGATCCTCGACGAAGCGACCTCGGCGCTGGACTCGGAAGTCGAATCGGCGATCCCGGAAAGCCTGGAGACCCTGATGCAGGGCAAGACGGTGATCGCCATCGCCCACCGCCTGTCGACCATTGCGCGCATGGACCGCCTGGTGGTGCTGGACAAGGGCCACATCGCCGAAAGCGGCACGCATGCCGAGTTGCTCGCCCATGGCGGCCTCTATGCGCGCCTCTGGCA
>NZ_JBGDZO010001110.1:0-246 GCF_046548235.1 Salmonella sp. SAL4457 | reverse complement strand
GGCGAAGTCCTCCGAAGGGCAGACGGGTAGCGCCAATACCAGGATAAGCAAGAACTGGTACCGGGTTAGCCAGAAGCGCATGCTGCCAGCCCACTCCCTTCCGCACAAGGACTCCGCCCATGCCCAGCACCGTCTCGTCGTCGCGGCTCGGCCTCGCCGGGCTCTGCATCCTGCTGGCGGGGCAACTGTTGCCGATGATCGATTTCTCCATCGTCAACGTCGCCCTCGACGCCCTCGCCCATTCCC
>NZ_JBGDZO010001109.1:0-246 GCF_046548235.1 Salmonella sp. SAL4457 | reverse complement strand
ATACTGACCGGTGCCTTCACCAGCAAGCAATAGACCGCGCCCTGCAGATCACCGGCACCATAGCCAACCCAAAGCAGCATGCTCACGCGCTTGCGGCCATCGCCTCGGAGATGGCTCAACGGCCGGAGCTGATTGAACGCGCTTTGGATATCACCAACACCATCCGTGATCCTGGCTGGCAGGCGGTGGGATTAGCGACCATCGCGAAAGTGAGTGAGCGGCGCGAGCTGATCGAACGAGCAATAC
>NZ_JBGDZO010001108.1:0-246 GCF_046548235.1 Salmonella sp. SAL4457 | reverse complement strand
CCAACCGCCCGTACTGGGTTGGGGCTGCCGATCTGCACGGCTATTTCAGTATAGCTGCGGGTCTCGCCGAATGGAATGGTGAGCAGGGCGGACCCGACCTTTTTCTGAAATTCGGTACCTTGGAAGTCGAGCGGGAGTTCGAACCGGGAACGTTTGCCGGAAAAATATTCCCGCAACTGGCGTTCGGTTTCCGCCAGGAGGGAGCTGTCCTCGGAGAGCCGCATCTCGTCCAGCGGTACTCGGTTG
>NZ_JBGDZO010001107.1:0-246 GCF_046548235.1 Salmonella sp. SAL4457 | reverse complement strand
CGCTGGCGCATCTCCGGCGCGCTGGCGAACAGGTCGGCGAGGGCCTCGAGCAGGTCCTCGATGCCTTTGCCGCGATAGATGAATCCGAAGTACAGCAGGCGCAGGGTGTCCAGCGACGGCAGCGGCACCGTGGCGATCTCCAGGTTGCCGTGGTTGATCACCTCGACCCGCCCGGGCGGCAGGCGCATCCGCCGGGCCAGGCACTCGCCGCCCAGGCCGGTGAGGGTCACCAGGCGCGTCAGGCCC
>NZ_JBGDZO010001106.1:0-246 GCF_046548235.1 Salmonella sp. SAL4457 | reverse complement strand
CTGTTCTGGATTGCGGCCAGGACGAGCGCGAGCGTTCCAATGATCACGAGGTAGTACGCAACGCCGATGATGTCGGTCGCGCGACCAAACAGTAGATTCACTTCCGCCGAATCCAGCGCGTCCCCGAGCTTGCCCAACGTAAAGCCGAAACTGATCATCGCAAGAGAGGTTCGGACCCAGGCCATCAACGTGCGTTCCGCGGCCATGAGGTTCCGCTCGAGCGCCAGGTCCGTGCGGGTGTGTGCC
>NZ_JBGDZO010001105.1:0-246 GCF_046548235.1 Salmonella sp. SAL4457 | reverse complement strand
CTCTTCAGTCGATCCGCGCTGCCAGCTGCACCCCCGTCCTCACTTCCGGTTCCATCTCATCCTCGTCTCACCATGGCGTCCCCACTATTCCCTTGGGAAGTCATCGAGAGGATCATCAGCCATTCTGGTGACCATCGCAAGGCGCTACACAACTTCTCCCTCACATGTCGCGACCTCCGTCCTCGCGCTCTCTGTTTACTCGTCGCCGACGTCGTATTCAAGAAGAGGCGCTCCATCTTCGACTTC
>NZ_JBGDZO010001104.1:0-246 GCF_046548235.1 Salmonella sp. SAL4457 | reverse complement strand
CACTATATCCGCTCGGCCCAGGCGGTGATGGACGGCACCTGGAAATCCGAGGACTTCTGGGGTGGCCTGGCCGAGAGTACGGTGGTCCTGCCGCTGAACCAGGAGGTGCTGCCGGCGCCGGTGCGGGAAGAGGCGGGCAGGCTGATCGAGTCGATCCGCAGCGGAGCCTTCCACCCCTTCACCGGGCCGATCCGCGACCAGTCCGGCAAGGAGCGTTTCGCCGCCGGCGTCAGCGCGACCAAGGCC
>NZ_JBGDZO010001103.1:0-246 GCF_046548235.1 Salmonella sp. SAL4457 | reverse complement strand
ACAGAGCCCGCACCCGAGACACTTCAAGAAGGGCTACGACAAGAACAGGCCGCCGAGCGGCAGGAAGCACGAAGGCCCGCGCCCCGGCACGGATCCGACCGATACCGAGCGCGATACGACTGGGCCATTCGATGCTGGCAGCAAGGGGGACGCGCTCGCGCCCGATGCCGCAGCCGAAGTGTTCACCCCCTGACGCTCGGAGGGAGCCCTCGCTTCGTCACGTCACCTCCTCGGTGTCACCGAAGG
>NZ_JBGDZO010001102.1:0-246 GCF_046548235.1 Salmonella sp. SAL4457 | reverse complement strand
CGGTAGGACTTGTCCGCGTAGCCCCGGCCCGAGGCCTTGCGCGCGGTGCCGCTCTTGCCCGCCACGTGGTAGCCCGGCACGCGGGCGCGGACCACGCCCTTCGGGTCTTCCACCACGGTTTGCAGCATCGCCCGGATGCGCCGTGCGATCTGCGGGTCCATCGCCTGTCGCACCTGGTTCTGCGGGTTGTCGCGGAGCAGGCTGAGCGGCACCAGCTTGCCGTCGTTGGCGAACACCGAGTAGGCC
>NZ_JBGDZO010001101.1:0-246 GCF_046548235.1 Salmonella sp. SAL4457 | reverse complement strand
CAGTGGCATCGCTCGATCGTGTCGATGCCCGACCTCACCGTGACGGCGGCCTCGGAAAGCGCTCCGCGAGCCATGCAGATGGCCGGTGTGCGGCACGCCGACATCGACCTGGTGATGCTCTACGACGCCTTTACCATCAACACCCTGCTGTTCCTCGAGGACCTGGGTTTCTGCGCCAAGGGCGAGGGCGGCCCATTCGTCCAGGGCGGACGCATCGCGCCCGGCGGCGAGCTGGCGGTGAACACC
>NZ_JBGDZO010001100.1:0-246 GCF_046548235.1 Salmonella sp. SAL4457 | reverse complement strand
GATGAAGCCCAGCAGCAGCGGCGAGAGCGGGAAGTCGAGCTTGCGCAGGATATAGCCGATCACGCCGATGCCGACCATCAGGAACAGGTCGAAGGTGGTCGCATGCACGCCGTACACGCCGATCCCGGTGATGATCGCGATGGCCGGCACCAGGGCCCAGTTCGGCACCGCGAGGATGCGGGTGAATACGCGGACCATCGGCACGTTGAGGATGATCAGCATGACGTTGGCGATGAACAGCGAGGC
>NZ_JBGDZO010001099.1:0-246 GCF_046548235.1 Salmonella sp. SAL4457 | reverse complement strand
CTCCACGCCCTCTCCCGGAAAGCGCTCCCACCAGTCCATGGCCTTCATGCGGGCCTGGATCTCGTCGAGATTCTTCGACTGGTCGTGCCGGAGCAGCACGGTCAGCAACAAGGTGTCGCTCATGCTCGTCTCAACTCCTGGGTTTGTCGGTGAGGAACCGGCCCTGCGGTGCCTCGACGCTTTTCTGTCGCCGGGTATTGCCGTCCAGGCCACCGGCGATGGCCCATTCGGCGAACACCGTAGGGC
>NZ_JBGDZO010001098.1:0-246 GCF_046548235.1 Salmonella sp. SAL4457 | reverse complement strand
ACTCAGGACCCTCGCCAAACCAGATTTGGTAAGATTCCATGACTTTTCGGGCATGGACTCCCTGTCGCTCGTCGTGGCCAAGACGTCCTGAAACTTCTTTCCGGCGACGAACATCTCCATTGTACGCATCGGTCAGATAACTGCCCAGCAGCGTCAGCGCGAGACAATGGCCACCGAACTCGTCGCTGGCACTTCGCAGCTCCGCTTGATCGCCTTTGACGCCCAGGGTGCGGAGCAGCTTCGCAC
>NZ_JBGDZO010001097.1:0-246 GCF_046548235.1 Salmonella sp. SAL4457 | reverse complement strand
ACCCCAAGGCCCTGCTGTTCTGTTCGGTGCTGCTGCCGCAGTTCGTCAGTCCCGAGGCCGGTTCGCTGGCCGTCCAGTTCGCCGCGCTCGGTACGGTCCTGGTTCTGGTTGGCCTGGCCTTCGACTGCGCCTATGCGCTGGCCGGTGGCCGCCTGGGCCGCTGGCTGGCGTCCCGGCCGCGGGCACAGCGCCTGCAGCAGTGGGGCTTCGGTGGGTTGTTGATAGGGTTCGGGGTAAGGCTGGCGC
>NZ_JBGDZO010001096.1:0-246 GCF_046548235.1 Salmonella sp. SAL4457 | reverse complement strand
CAGGAAGCCTTCATCAAGGCATACCGTGCGCTCGGCAATTTCCGCGGCGATAGTGCTTTTTATACCTGGCTGTATCGGATCGCCATCAACACCGCGAAGAACCACCTGGTCGCTCGCGGGCGTCGGCCACCGGACAGCGATGTGACCGCAGAGGATGCGGAGTTCTTCGAGGGCGACCACGCCCTGAAGGACATCGAGTCGCCGGAACGGGCGATGTTGCGGGATGAGATCGAGGCCACCGTGCAC
>NZ_JBGDZO010001095.1:0-246 GCF_046548235.1 Salmonella sp. SAL4457 | reverse complement strand
GGCCTATGGCGCCCAATCGCTGGAGCAGTTGCGGCCTTATGCGCCGCGGCTGGAAGTTGAGCATTTCACCGAGTTGCGCGCCTGGTTGGGCGGTGCTCGACGTGAGGCGGTTTCAGGAGTGGTTGAGCATGTCTGACGAGTGGAAGTCGGAAACGCCGAAGGCGAATGACGACAAGAGCTGGAAGCTGCTGGAAAAGGCGGTCCTCGCCGGGGTCCAGGAGCAGCGGCGGGCGCGGCGCTGGGGGA
>NZ_JBGDZO010001094.1:0-246 GCF_046548235.1 Salmonella sp. SAL4457 | reverse complement strand
GAGCGAGCCCCCACATCCCGTGTCCGCCGGCCACATAGATACCGCGCGAAATCTCCCCGATCAGGGGCCGGCCGTCCGGGGTGACCGGGCGCGGACCGACCCAGAGGTCACTGCGCTCCGCCCATCGCACCCCCCAGCAATGGGCTCGCCGACGCGACGATGGCCTCCACCCGTTCGGGACGTGCCGGAGCGTCGGGGTCGCGGAACTCCATGGTGCCCGCCACACGCAATCCGCCGGTGTAGGGC
>NZ_JBGDZO010001093.1:0-246 GCF_046548235.1 Salmonella sp. SAL4457 | reverse complement strand
GCTAAGTAGTGAGCGAAGACATGAAAGACCTCAATTATCCCATGACTGACGCCATCCTATTACGTGGGCCGCCCGGGGGCACAATCGACAACCTCGGGCTGTGCTTTGGCAGTTAATTTGACAGCTGACATTGACAGCATCATTCACGCGTTGCTTTGAAGACCTGATGCTAGAAACATTCCCCAGCTCCTCCACGTCGAAGTCACTCACACTGCACACTAACTCCAGTGTACGATGCCCAGGACA
>NZ_JBGDZO010001092.1:0-246 GCF_046548235.1 Salmonella sp. SAL4457 | reverse complement strand
GCGGCCGCGACGACTTCTTCGTCAAGCAGCCGATCGCCGAGCTGGACCCGACGCTGAGCGTCGGTGATGTGGTTCCGCTGGGCTGGCAGGTCGAGCATGTGAGGGCGCTCGACCCTCTGCCGGCGGCGTGAGCGCCGGCAGTCCCGAACCGTACCGAAGCAACCCTGCACTGTGGAGAGAACAAGAATGTCGAAATCCCTGAAAGCGGCCAGCCTGAAGTTCGCCACCCTGGCGGCCGGCCTGGCC
>NZ_JBGDZO010001091.1:0-246 GCF_046548235.1 Salmonella sp. SAL4457 | reverse complement strand
GCATCAGCAGGCCCAGGGCGGCAAGGGCGATGATCACGCTCATCGGGCATATCTCCACGGCGCTGCGGGGCGCGCTTCGCATGGGGAAGGCGCTCCGGGCCTGTTTCTTGTTGTCGAACGGTGCGGGCACCGGCGTGACGGCCTGGAACGGGGGAGGGCCGTCGGAAAGGCACGTTGCGATAACCGTGCCAGGCCCCAGAATCGCGGTTTTCGTGGGCTGCGGCGAGACGAAGGGGAGCGTGGGGA
>NZ_JBGDZO010001090.1:0-246 GCF_046548235.1 Salmonella sp. SAL4457 | reverse complement strand
GTATAAGAGACAGGCATTACACGGATGACGGTTTTTATTATAAGTCCAAACTGGCGAAGACAAGCAAGAGAGGCCGGGATGCCAGAGTTCCATAGTCGGAAATACAAGCGTTGCAATGTCGACGGATAGCACGAAGAGGCGGCGGTACCCTGCGAAACGAGGCAAGTCCCCGAATGGCGGGTACTCGAACGGATTTATAAGTCCGCCGTTCGGCGTTCACCTCGACGCCTGTGCACGGGATACTTA
>NZ_JBGDZO010001089.1:0-247 GCF_046548235.1 Salmonella sp. SAL4457 | reverse complement strand
ACCGTGCTCAACCTGTCCCGCGAGTTCTCCGGGGTTGCGGCGCTGGCGCTGTTCACCGGCGCCTACGTGGCCGAGAACAACCGGGCCGGCGTGCAGTCCATCGCCCGCGGACAGAACGAGGCCGCCCGCTCCCTGGGCCTGTACGCCGGCCAGTCGATGCGCTTCGTGATCCTGCCGCAGGCCTTCAAGCGCGTGCTGCCGCCGCTGGCCGGGCAGTTCATCAGCCTGGTCAAGGACACCTCGCTGG
>NZ_JBGDZO010001088.1:0-247 GCF_046548235.1 Salmonella sp. SAL4457 | reverse complement strand
TTACAGAACTATCCATACAGGTTGTCCACAAGGCTTTCCAGGCCTTTTGTTAGCAACCCTGCGTTTGTGCACATGCCCCCTAAAGCAAGCCGGCAGCCTGTTGACAGAAAATCCGCTCAATTCTTGACCAATAGCCTGGAAGGCGCGGGCCCTCTGGCTCCCAGCATTCTATAAACAGGCTCTGCACACTGACCTCAACAGGAATTGGGGGAAATTCCCGGCGGCGGCCGCAACCGCTGTTCCAGCG
>NZ_JBGDZO010001087.1:0-247 GCF_046548235.1 Salmonella sp. SAL4457 | reverse complement strand
CTCGAGATCGACGACGAAGCCGGCGTTGAAGAGGATGACGGCGAGGAAACCAGCGTCGAGGTGGCCAAGACCAACCTGACCAAGCGTCGCATCATCGACAACCTGCTGGAAGAACGCCGCATGCAGCGCCAGTTGTCGGACTACGACTTCGACCTGTGAGCAGCGCCGTCCACACCGCAAGCAAGCCCCGCAATTGGCGGGGCTTCGTTTTTTCCGCCGTTCAGAAGTAGTAGCCGATGTTCAGGTT
>NZ_JBGDZO010001086.1:0-247 GCF_046548235.1 Salmonella sp. SAL4457 | reverse complement strand
CCCTTGGCGCTGACGATGCCGCCCTGGCTATTGTCGAGGCTGGCGCTGCGCAGGACGGCACCGGCGTCGGTGACCACCCTGCCCCCCTGGTTGTTCAACGCACCCTGGCTTGAAAGCGACAAGGTCCCGGCGCTGGAGACTGCACCGCCCTGGTTGTCCAGCCGACCGCTCTTCACGCTCAGGCGTCCCTGGCTGCTCAAGCTGCCTGCCTGATTGCCCAATACGCCGTCCAGAATGACGTCGATGC
>NZ_JBGDZO010001085.1:0-247 GCF_046548235.1 Salmonella sp. SAL4457 | reverse complement strand
CATGAAGGGTGCGATCCAGATGGACGAGGAACTGGTCGCGTGGGATCCCGTGAATTACTTCATGCCGCATCAGTTCGACAACCCGGCAAACCCGGCGATCCATGAGAAGACCACCGGCCCGGAGATCTGGAACGATACCGAGGGCGCGGTGGACGTGCTGGTCTCCGGGGTCGGCACCGGCGGCACCCTCACCGGCGTCTCGCGCTACATCAAGAACACCCGGGGCAAGCCGATCCTCGCCGTGGCG
>NZ_JBGDZO010001084.1:0-247 GCF_046548235.1 Salmonella sp. SAL4457 | reverse complement strand
GTTGCATCGGAACGGCTCCGGCCCAAGGGGAACGGCAGTGTACACCGAGCCTCGCCGCTGGCGCGCTCCGGGACGGATTGTCGCAACCGGAACGCCTGCAGTCTGGACAGCGGGCCCGCCGGCAGACTAAGCTGAGCCCATGAACGAAGCGGATTATCTGCGCCTGCTCACCCGTCAGGCCGAACAAGCCAACGACTTCCTCTCCAACGCACGTAAATGGGACCGCGAGCGCTGGGTCTGCCAGCGC
>NZ_JBGDZO010001083.1:0-247 GCF_046548235.1 Salmonella sp. SAL4457 | reverse complement strand
ACCCCACCCTGAAGGGTGGGGTTACTAATAATTCGTCGCGGGCCTTTGACACATTAGGAGTTATAGAAGGATACAACTTCAGTTAGCCAGTGTGTTGCGATCACTACGACAAATCTCAATTAGTAAACCCAACACCGCCCTACTGAGCATCGTTCGGGCGGGCTTGAAGGTGAGGGTAGAGCAAAATCTTGCAGCGATGCATTGATAAGCCCATCCTTCAAGTTGAAGGCAAAGCAGAATCTTATAG
>NZ_JBGDZO010001082.1:0-247 GCF_046548235.1 Salmonella sp. SAL4457 | reverse complement strand
CTCCTGGGCGCTCAGCGAGCAGCGCCGGCGGGCCTGGCGCGCAGCGCCGGTGATCCGCCTCGGACTCCATCCGGTCGACATGCGCCATCGCTTTTCCCGCGAATACTGGCTGCGTACCCTGCGCACCCTGCTGTCCGAGGGGCGCCAGCCGCTGACCAAGATCGACTGGCTGGAGCGCCGCCTCGCCCTGGACCACGCGGCATGAGTCGAGGCTGGTTACTGCTGTTCGGTTTGATCGGTGCCTCGC
>NZ_JBGDZO010001081.1:0-247 GCF_046548235.1 Salmonella sp. SAL4457 | reverse complement strand
CCTCGTGCTCTCGCACGAGGAGGAGGGACGGACGCTCGTGGTCACGTTCTGGGAGAGCCGCGAGCTCGCGGACGCGCATCTCGCGGCCCGCGCGGAGTTCCGTGACCGGATCACGTCCACCGTCGAGGTCCGGGTCGAGGACGTGGCCGACTACGAGCTGATGTTCGCGGATCTCGGCTCGTCGGTTGCGCGCTGGCCGAGCACCTAGCCGCGCACGGCGGTGAGCCAGACGGGCGCGGCGAGCGAC
>NZ_JBGDZO010001080.1:0-247 GCF_046548235.1 Salmonella sp. SAL4457 | reverse complement strand
CCGTGGGCGAGATGCGGGTGGAACTGCTCGGTGTCATGTTTCCGGAGCGGGCCGAGCATATCGAACGGGCCTGGTCATCGATCTGCTCCGCCACGACGGACGATGAGCAGCGCTGGACGAGGATGAGCGACTGGGCGGAAGCGGAGATCGGCGCCGAGTTCGCGACACTGCGCAGCGAAATCGCACAGAGCAACGAACTGGAAGTGTCCTGGGAGTTGAAACAGATCCTCGACGAGCGCCTGAAAGC
>NZ_JBGDZO010001079.1:0-247 GCF_046548235.1 Salmonella sp. SAL4457 | reverse complement strand
CCGTCGTGACGCTGACCAGCCAGACGCAGGCGAATGCAATCACCGCCACCACCGACCAGGAGGGGCGGTTCGTGTTCCCGATCGTCCGGCCCGACCGCTACACGCTCCGCATCGCCATCGCGGGCTTCAAGACCCTCGAGCAGACCAACATGGTCGTCACCGCGAACGACAAGTTCTCCGCGGGCATCCTGACCCTCGGGGTCGGCGAGCTCGAGGAGAGCGTCAGCGTGACCGCTCGCGTGAGCGA
>NZ_JBGDZO010001078.1:0-247 GCF_046548235.1 Salmonella sp. SAL4457 | reverse complement strand
CCGGTTGCTCCTGGCCTTTGCCACCCGCCTGGCCAGGGCCATGGCCTCGGCGGCGGCGGTGGCTTCGTCGAGCAGCGAGGCGCTGGCCAGGTCGAGTCCGGTGAGGTCGATGGTCAGTTGCTGGAAATTCAGCAGCGCTTCCAGGCGGCCCTGGGCGATTTCCGGCTGGTAGGGCGTATAGGCGGTGTACCAGCCGGGATTCTCCAGCACGTTGCGGAGGATCACCGACGGCGTCACGGTGCCGTAG
>NZ_JBGDZO010001077.1:0-247 GCF_046548235.1 Salmonella sp. SAL4457 | reverse complement strand
ACTTGAGGCCTTCGACGCTGGTCTTCGCGGTTCCCGTCGAAAGCCCGCTGCCGGTGTCGAAGCCCAGCGCCAGCCGTTGCGCGTCCGGCAGCGCCTCCTTCAGGCAGGCGGCCAGGCAATCGGTGGGGATCACATCGAAGCCGACGCCCGGGCAGACCACGATGCCGGCCTCGCGGGCCTCGGCGTCGCCGGCGTGGGCCTGCTCGAACACCGCGATCTCTCCAGTGATATCCACGTAGTGGGTGCC
>NZ_JBGDZO010001076.1:0-247 GCF_046548235.1 Salmonella sp. SAL4457 | reverse complement strand
GCACCACAAGGGGGGTGGCGCAGAACACGAGCACCGCCGTCGCCAGCGCTGCGAACTTGGCCGCGACGTAGTCACCGCGCCGCAGCGGGCGGGAGAAGTACAGCGTGATCGTGCGGAACCGGAGGTCGCGCGAGACGGCCACCGGGGCCTGCCCGGCCACGTAGATGGACACGATCACCTGCATCGTGAAGGAGTACGAGGCGTAGTCCGCCGGCAGATCCGGCGCCCCGGTGAGCAACGTGACACC
>NZ_JBGDZO010001075.1:0-247 GCF_046548235.1 Salmonella sp. SAL4457 | reverse complement strand
CATGGCAGGATGCTACCACTATTGTTTTTTTAATGTATGGTTACAACACAGACTCTGAGACAATTGATGACACAATTATCAAAACACACTCACAGCCCAACATTGAGTTTGTCCCAAACCTGTCACAAATCAAAGTGGAATATGCCTTGATCTCTAACATTTGCATGGGCTCCCCTGATGGTGAATGCACTGTGGACAATTACAGACCACAACCCATAGAACCACACCATGACTACTACAACCAATG
>NZ_JBGDZO010001074.1:0-247 GCF_046548235.1 Salmonella sp. SAL4457 | reverse complement strand
CACCAATACCGGCTATTACGGCGCGCGAAAACATATCTTTATCCCTTCGCATGCCTATAACGAGAGCGCCGAGCAGATTGCTGTCCGCTGGATACGAGAGTTTGAGCGGGGAATCGATGGCTCGAAGATCAAACCGGGCATTATCAAAATCGGCGTTGACGCTGGTCATCTGTCCGAAATCAACGCCAAATTGGTCGCTGCGGCCGCGCTCACGCACTTGCGCACAGGCCTGACGATCGGTTCGCAC
>NZ_JBGDZO010001073.1:0-247 GCF_046548235.1 Salmonella sp. SAL4457 | reverse complement strand
CGCCGAACGGCGCCTGTGGGTGGCCCAGCAACTGGCGCCGGAGGACACCTCCTACAACCTGCTGGCCCACCTGCGCATAGTCGGCGCCACGGCCGACGCCATCGAACAGGCCTTGCGCCAGTTGCTGGAACGGCATGTGGCGCTGCGCCGGCGTGTCGAAACGGGCGTCGACGGGCCGCAGCCGCATGCGCTGGCGGCGCATGCGGTGCCCCTGCAACGCCTGCTGGCGAGCGACGCCGTCCACGCC
>NZ_JBGDZO010001072.1:0-247 GCF_046548235.1 Salmonella sp. SAL4457 | reverse complement strand
ACCAGGAGCGGGTCGACCAGTTCGCCGAATGCACCGGCGACCACCAGTTCATCCACGTCGATCCGGAGAAGGCGGCGAAGACGCCCTTCGGCGGCACCATCGCCCACGGTTTCCTGTCCCTGTCGCTGATCCCGAAGCTGATGGAAGGCCTGCTGGTGCTTCCCGAAGGACTGAAGATGGCGGTCAACTACGGCCTCGATACGGTGCGCTTCATCCAGCCGGTGCGGGTCGGCTCGCGGGTCCGCCT
>NZ_JBGDZO010001071.1:0-247 GCF_046548235.1 Salmonella sp. SAL4457 | reverse complement strand
CGCTGACGACGGCCATGGGATCGTTCTCGGCCAGTATCTGACCTTTTTGTTCGGCGATGGTTTGGTGGCACACCAGACAGGATCGATTGGCTCGCACGACCGCATAATAATATAGATACGTTTCCCCGTCGCTGGCTTTGGTGCGGTCCGCCTCGGTGCGCGTGCCGTCTTTCTTGAAGAAGTCGCGGAGCAGGTCGCGCTCGTAACTGTCTTCGTACTGGTTCTCGTGTAACAGCCGGTACTGGTA
>NZ_JBGDZO010001070.1:0-247 GCF_046548235.1 Salmonella sp. SAL4457 | reverse complement strand
GCTGAGGGTCGAACCACTGGAACGCTGCCGGATACTGCTGCCGATGGTCAGCGAGGTCGACGAACTGCGCGCCATCCGTCGCCGCCTCGGCGAGCTGGCCACGCAGTTGGGGATCGAGCGCCTGCCCGAACTCGGGGTGATGATCGAAGTGCCCTCCGCCGCCCTGCTCGCCGATCAACTGGCCGAACACGCCGACTTCCTCTCCATCGGCACCAACGACCTGTCGCAGTACGCCCTGGCCATGGAC
>NZ_JBGDZO010001069.1:0-247 GCF_046548235.1 Salmonella sp. SAL4457 | reverse complement strand
CCTACCACTACGGCGGACTGGAAGCGACCACCACCCTGGCGCTGGGACAGGTGATCCTCAACGAGGCGCGTACCTATCGCTCCAACCTGATCCAGGAGCCTTCGGCGGAGGCCCATGCCGCGCGCCCGGACGCGCTCGACGAGCCGCAGCACGCGGTGATGGTCTGCAAGAAGATCCTCCACTCCTTCGGCATCAAGCCGCGCGCCTGGCGCGCAGGTTTGCCGGCTCTATTGGACAGGTACTACAG
>NZ_JBGDZO010001068.1:0-247 GCF_046548235.1 Salmonella sp. SAL4457 | reverse complement strand
GCACGTAGACCGTCTCCTGGTCGACGCTGGCATCGATGAAGACCGGCGCCAGCTTGCTGCTCTTGGCGCGGTCGCGCGCCTCCAGTACGTGCAGCCTGATCGGCTGGGTGCTGCTGGCGCCGAGGCTGATCGGCGGGATCGCCACGTAGCCGCTCTGCTTCGGCAGGAGGGTGACGATCCAGCGGGTGGTGGCCTGGGCCCGGCCGTTCTGTGTGGCGAGACGGTTGACCTGGCGCGTGCCGAGGAC
>NZ_JBGDZO010001067.1:0-247 GCF_046548235.1 Salmonella sp. SAL4457 | reverse complement strand
GCCGGCAAGATGGCGCTGGAAAAGAGCACCGCCGCCGATGTGAAGGTATTCGCCAAGCAGATGATCGACGACCACGGCAAGGTCAACGCCGAACTGCGCAGCCTGGCCGAGCGCAAGAAACTGGAGGTCGAAGACGACGCCAGCCTGACCGACAAGGCCAAGGCGACCCTGCTCGACCTGCGCGACGCCTCCTTCGACCCGGCCTACGCCAATAACCAGGTGGCGGCTCACGAAAAAGCCGTGGAAC
>NZ_JBGDZO010001066.1:0-247 GCF_046548235.1 Salmonella sp. SAL4457 | reverse complement strand
GCTGCACTCGGCGTGGCCGACGATGGCCCTGGCCAGCTCGCCGCGATAGAAGCTTTCGCACTGGCTGCGCGCCAGCTCGTCCAGGGTGTCGGCCTGGCCCGGCTGGCGGAACACCTCGCCGGCGCGCGGCGCCCGGCCGTCGATGAGGAACTCGTCGAACCAGGCCCGTAGCTCGGGCCGCTGCGGCAACGCCGCGCGGAACTTGTCCAGGCCGCTCTGCCACAGGCGGGCGATCACCGGCGAGACC
>NZ_JBGDZO010001065.1:0-247 GCF_046548235.1 Salmonella sp. SAL4457 | reverse complement strand
CCACTGCGGCGCCCACTGGCTGAACGCATCGAGCACCAGCGGAAAGCCGCTGAGCATGAACAGGAAGCAGGCGGCCACGGCGAGGATGAAAGCGATCACCTGGTTCTTCGCCAGGGCCGACATGCACGAACCGATGGCCAGGTAGCCGCCGGCCAGCAGCCAACTGCCCAGATAGCCGGCGAGAATCGCACCGTTGTCCGGCTCGCCCAGGTAGTTCACCGTGAGCACCATGGGGAAGGTCAGCAGC
>NZ_JBGDZO010001064.1:0-247 GCF_046548235.1 Salmonella sp. SAL4457 | reverse complement strand
ATGCTGAGGTACTCGAAGCATTCGGACGTTTTTTCAGCAACCTGCTAGCTTATGAAATCGTAAACCTCGAAGCCGCGCTCGAAAAATTCCGTAAAATCGTCGCAGGGTATGCGCGGAGAGGAAGTTGCCGCGCGAGAGCAGCGCATAGCGACGAACACCGACATCCGGTTACAGCTTCGGAGGTTAGTGGGCCATTGGCATTTGGATCTCGCCAACCGACCTTGCGGGCGCTGGGTTCTTGAGCAGC
>NZ_JBGDZO010001063.1:0-247 GCF_046548235.1 Salmonella sp. SAL4457 | reverse complement strand
CATCAGGGCTTCCCCGCCCCCCGGCCGCGCTCTCCCTCGCGGGAACGGGCGAGGGTTCGTCCCTGCTCGCCCGGGAGGATTGAGAAAGGTTAAACGCCTAGTCCGCGTACTCCGTCTGGTACTTCAGCTGGATCTCGCGGCGCTCGCGCCCCGACAGGTCGATGGCCAACAACATCTCGACCGTCGCCCGACCCCAGCGGCCGTCGCACTGGAGCGGCGTCCCGTGGGTAATCGCTTCGTGGAAAGC
>NZ_JBGDZO010001062.1:0-247 GCF_046548235.1 Salmonella sp. SAL4457 | reverse complement strand
CCCTTCTGCAGGCCTACGACCTGCCGCCTTTCTCCTCCATTCGCCCGGAACACGTGAAGCCGGCCATCGAGCGGATCCTCGCCGATAACCGCGCCGCCATCGCCCGCCTGCTGGAAACCCAGCGCGAGCAGCCGACCTGGAAGGGCCTGGTGCTGGCGATGGACGAACTCAACGACCGTCTGGGCGCCGCCTGGAGTCCGGTCAGCCACCTCAACGCGGTGTGCAACAGCGCCGAGCTGCGCGAGGC
>NZ_JBGDZO010001061.1:0-247 GCF_046548235.1 Salmonella sp. SAL4457 | reverse complement strand
ACCTGGAAGTGCTCGCCGACAGCCTGGAGCGCCTGCCGATCAAGGCCTGCTGGTTCATGAGCAACTTCCAGAACCCGATGGGCGCGAGCATGGACGACGAGAAGAAACGCGCCCTCGCCGAGCTGCTGGCGCGCCACCAGGTGCCGATGATCGAGGATGACGTCTACGCCGAGCTGTACTTCGGCCAGCAGGCGCCGAAACCGGTCAAGGCCTACGACCAGGAAGGCCTGGTGATGCACTGCAGTTC
>NZ_JBGDZO010001060.1:0-247 GCF_046548235.1 Salmonella sp. SAL4457 | reverse complement strand
GGCTGCACCTCTCCAGGGAACCCGTATGTTTGGTACGAGATCGCCAACAGCACGCTTCCGGCGGGGCTCTCGATGTCGCGGGACGGTGTCATCTCCGGCATCCCCACGAGCGCGGGCTTCGTCCGCTTCTGGGTGTGGAATCACGATCTGACCCAGAAGGAAGGGGGGCCGGAGTGGTGCCAGCGCGAGGATCGCTCCGAGGTGGAGTTCAGCATCTTCGTGGATCCCGGACTCGCGATCGTCAACC
>NZ_JBGDZO010001059.1:0-247 GCF_046548235.1 Salmonella sp. SAL4457 | reverse complement strand
ATGGAGGACCGCTACGTCTGCGCCATGCGCCGCGGCCACCCACTGGCGGGCAAGCCTAAGCTGGCCCTGGACGATTACCTGGGCCTGACCCACATCCATATTTCCAGCCGCCGCAGCGGCCTCGGCTACATCGACCTGGCGCTGGGCAAGATGGGCATCCAGCGCAAGATCGCGCTGCGCTCGCAGCACTACCTGATGGCCTCCACGGTGGTCCAGCAGACCGACATGGCGATGACCGTGCCGGAAC
>NZ_JBGDZO010001058.1:0-247 GCF_046548235.1 Salmonella sp. SAL4457 | reverse complement strand
GGCCCAGGCCATAGACGATCCGGCCATCGTCGTCGACGGTGAAGCGGAACTCGGAGTTGTTCACGTCCGGCGCCACGATGCGCAGCTTCATGTGCCGGCATTCTTCGATCAGCGTCACCACCTTGTCGGTGTTCTGCATATCCGCGGTGAGTACCGCGGCCATGAACGGCGCCGGGAAGTGGGTCTTCAGCCAGGCGGTCTGGTAGGAGACCAGGCCGTAGGCTGCCGAGTGCGACTTGTTGAAGCC
>NZ_JBGDZO010001057.1:0-247 GCF_046548235.1 Salmonella sp. SAL4457 | reverse complement strand
GGATGTGGTCGTAGACGATCTCGGTGTCGAAACGCTCGGCGTGCTGCTGCATGCGGGTCATCAGCGCCGGGCCGGTAAGGCCTTCGACGTCGCCCGGCCAGTTGTCGACTTCGGTGGTGGTGGTCAGCTGGCCGCCTGGCTGGATGCCGGTGATCACCACTGGCTTGAGATTGGCGCGTGCGGCGTACACGGCGGCGGTATAGCCGGCCGGACCGGAGCCCAGGATGATGAGGCGCGAATGCTTGAC
>NZ_JBGDZO010001056.1:0-248 GCF_046548235.1 Salmonella sp. SAL4457 | reverse complement strand
GCCATCACCTGGGCCATCGAGGGGTTCTTCATCTGCGCCAGTTCGTGCTGCGGCACCACGCCCAGCGACAGCACCGAGACGCAGACCAGCAACAGCAGGGTGACCACGAAGCCGAGCAGGGTTGCGCGGCTGACATCGGCCGCGTGCCGCGCGTGGCTGGCATAGACCGTGGCGCTCTCGATGCCGAGGAATACCCAGACGGTGTAGAGCATGGTGGTTTCCACCTGGCGGGTGACGCTGCCCAGGGC
>NZ_JBGDZO010001055.1:0-248 GCF_046548235.1 Salmonella sp. SAL4457 | reverse complement strand
CCCTCAAGGGAAGCGGCACCGTCTGGCTGCAGAGACTGCCGTTCTCGCGCCTGGCCGGGCGCATCTACGACGCCACCTTTCGCGCCCGCGAAGAGGTAAGGACCAACAACGGATGAAGCGCCTGCTGATCCCGCTGCTGGTACTCGGCGCGCTGTTCCTCGGTGGCTGCAGTTCGCTGCTGTTCTATCCCGAGCCGGTGGTGCAGATCACTCCGGCGCGCGCCGGGCTGGAGTACCGCGACGTCACCC
>NZ_JBGDZO010001054.1:0-248 GCF_046548235.1 Salmonella sp. SAL4457 | reverse complement strand
GCTATGCGGTGTCCGGGATGATGTGGCTGGAGACGCCCGACGAGGCCCTGCCGGTCCCGCCGCAACGGGCGGTCTGGTTGCCTCCGGGCCTGCGCCATGCGGTGCGGGTCGCCTCCGAGTTGCAGATGCGCAACATCTACCTGAGCCCGGAACTCTCCCGCGGCCTGGAGGACCGCACCCTGGTGCTGGTGGTCGGCCCGCTGCTGCGCGAGCTGATCGTCAGCCTGGTGGAGCTGGAACGACAGAGC
>NZ_JBGDZO010001053.1:0-248 GCF_046548235.1 Salmonella sp. SAL4457 | reverse complement strand
CCTATGAAGAACCAAGGGCCTGACAGCAAGGGCCGTTACACCGACCCGGACCAGGATCCCGAAGCCTTCGGTGGTAACATCCTGATCACCGGCGGCGCCGAGCTGCTGTTCCCGCTGCCGTTCGTCAAGGACCAGCGCCAGTTGCGTACCGTGCTGTTCTGGGACGTGGGTAGCACCTTCGATACCGACTGCCCGACCAAGACCACCACCAACTGCGACGGCATCAAGACCGACAACCTCGCCAGTTC
>NZ_JBGDZO010001052.1:0-248 GCF_046548235.1 Salmonella sp. SAL4457 | reverse complement strand
GTGCCAGCATGGCGACGTAGAGCCCCATCATTACCTGTACGTAGCGCGGCGCGCCGGCGAAACCGTTGAAGCTCAGGTGCAGCATGCCGACGCCGCTGATCGGTAGCAGGATCACCGCCGCCCAGACCCAATGGAAGAAACGGCGGAACACCTCCAGCCACAGGCCCAGGCGGGCTGGGGCCTCCAGCGCGGCGACGGCCGCCGGACGAAGTATCGTCCAGGCGAAGAACATGCCTCCGACCCAGACC
>NZ_JBGDZO010001051.1:0-248 GCF_046548235.1 Salmonella sp. SAL4457 | reverse complement strand
CTCCTGGACGTTGCCCGCGATGGGGCTACTCTCGAATTGACCGTCGGCCGAATGGATTTCCATCGGCAGGCCGTTGGTCGGCACGAGCCTGGTCGATTCCACGTGGACGCCGATATCGGAGCCGGGCACGACCGTGAGACGGAATCTCGAGAGAATCTTGGCGAGCGCGATGCGAATAGTCGCCGTGGCCAGCGGCCCGCCGATACACAGTCTTGGTCCAGCCCCGAATGGGTGGTAGGCGTATGGGC
>NZ_JBGDZO010001050.1:0-248 GCF_046548235.1 Salmonella sp. SAL4457 | reverse complement strand
GCGTACCTTCATCGATGAAAGCGCGCGGCAGTACCCGAGCATCCATGTCAGCGCAGGACGGCGCGGGCTGGAAGTGGAGCTGGCGGCCGAGGTGCTGGCCCAGCTGACCCAGGGTTCGTTCGCCGCCATCGGCCGTGAATGAGCCGATAATCCCGCCGGCCTAGCGGTCGGCTTTCGTCTTACTTTTCAATCTGTCAGGTTTTCCATGTCCCACTATCTCCTCGCCATCGACCAGGGCACCACCAGCT
>NZ_JBGDZO010001049.1:0-248 GCF_046548235.1 Salmonella sp. SAL4457 | reverse complement strand
CGTCAGCGTGACGCCATCAGGCCAGGCTGTCGATCGCCGCGTTGAAGGTGGCGCTGGGGCGCATCACCTTGCTGGTCAGCTCCGGGTTGGAGCGATAGTAGCCGCCGATCTCGGCCGGCTTGCCCTGGACCGCATTGAGTTCGGCGACGATGGTCGCTTCCTGCTCGGTCAGGGCCTTGGCCAGCGGTGCGAAGTGCGCTTTCAGCTCAGCGTCTTCGTTCTGGGCGGCCAGGGCCTGGGCCCAGTAC
>NZ_JBGDZO010001048.1:0-248 GCF_046548235.1 Salmonella sp. SAL4457 | reverse complement strand
CTCCAGGGGGAAGGTTGCGCTCGGGATCGCTTCTGCGCCGGACCAGGCCATCACCGCGCTGAGCGCCTGCCAGGGGTTCAGCCGCGGATCGCAGAGGCTGGTGTAGTGCCGGCTGACCTGGTGCAGGCCGCTGGAATCGGCGACGCACTCGGTGACGTCGTCCGGGGTGGTTTCCAGGTGCAGCCCGGCGGCCACGCCGCCGGAGCCGGACACCGCCAGGCGGAACGCCGCCACCTCCTCGGCGATGC
>NZ_JBGDZO010001047.1:0-248 GCF_046548235.1 Salmonella sp. SAL4457 | reverse complement strand
CACCTGCCACAGCCGTACCGGCGCCTACGCCGACTACCAGTGGTGGAGCCGGCTGGCGCGGACCTGCCTGGAGTACCGGGCCGTGCCGCTCCTGCGCGAGCTGCGCGAGGGCCTGACCACGGTGGACTACATGGTAGAGGCGATCAGCGTCATCGCCCGCCAGCCTTCGGCGCTGGGCAAGAAATTCAACCTGGTGCCGAGCATTCCGCGCTGCCTGACCCTGGACGAGTTCTTCGGCCGTCTCGGGC
>NZ_JBGDZO010001046.1:0-248 GCF_046548235.1 Salmonella sp. SAL4457 | reverse complement strand
ATTCGCAACCGCTGGTGCAAGTTTCGTGGACGCGGACCTTGGAGAGTTCCGGCAACAGCGGCTTGAGTTGTTGCCAGATCCAGCGGCAGAGGTTTTCGCTGGTGGGGTTTTCCAGGCCTGGAATATCGTTCAGATAATTGTGGTCGAGTTGCTCGGAGATCGGCTTGAAGATCGCCTTGATTTCCGCGAAGTCGCGGATCCAGCCGGTATGCGGATCGACCTCGCCTTCGATGTGGATGGCGACACGG
>NZ_JBGDZO010001045.1:0-248 GCF_046548235.1 Salmonella sp. SAL4457 | reverse complement strand
GCCCAGACCCAGCATTTGGGCAATCTCACCTTCCCGCTGATCCAGCGCAACGTCGATGACATCCTCACCGCCAGCGACGCCGAACTGGTGGATGGCATGCGCTTCCTCGCCGCGCGGATGAAGCTGCTGGTCGAGCCCACCGGTTGCCTCGGCCTGGCCGCCGCCCGCCAGCGCAAGGACGAATTGCGCGGCAAGCGGGTCGGGATCCTGCTCAGCGGCGGTAACGTCGACCTGGCGCGTTTCTGCGC
>NZ_JBGDZO010001044.1:0-248 GCF_046548235.1 Salmonella sp. SAL4457 | reverse complement strand
ACCAGTAACCGTCCTTGGCGAGATGGGCCGTGATCGAACGGCTCACCTGGTCCCACTCGAGCCGCTTGTACTTGTCCGAGAAGATGTCGGTCCGGTAGCGCTGCAGGCGCGGCGGCAGGTCCTCATAGGTGCCTCCCTCGGGAAGCAGCGCGAAGGCCTCGGCATCGTCGGGCCGCACGTCGCGCGTGATGTGGTCGAACACGAGCCCACGTTCGTCCGACGGCACATCGCGCCGGAGCCGTGCCGCC
>NZ_JBGDZO010001043.1:0-248 GCF_046548235.1 Salmonella sp. SAL4457 | reverse complement strand
ACCGGGATCGCTACCGACAGGACCACCAACATGAACAGCAGGCCGATCCCCGCCGCCCGCCAGTTGGAAATGAACGCTCCGCCCGCTGCCTTGTGGCTGTCCAGGGCCGGACCGAAGGCTGATTTGGCGTAGTAGACCATGCCGAATATCTGCGCCACCGTGAAGCCGATCGAGTGGATGTTCTCCGGCAGTATCGCGCCCCGAACTGGCAGCAGGACAAACAGGCAGAGGCCGACCAGCCAGGTTAT
>NZ_JBGDZO010001042.1:0-248 GCF_046548235.1 Salmonella sp. SAL4457 | reverse complement strand
AAGTCGAGCCGTCGATCGCCGACCGTTTTGCTCCGCAGATTGCCGACGCTGAAATCCGCAGCATTCAACGGATGTGGCGCGAAGTCCTGGCTGAGCAGGTTCGCCTCGCCCTCCTGATCGTTCCAGCCGACAATCCATTCGAGCCGACCATGGCGCGGAGGATGCTCCTAGGAGAAACCAGCCGGAAAGACCTTGACCTCCTGCTCGACCTCGCCGGGTGGGATGTTCAGGTGTTCGAGAACGCAGCC
>NZ_JBGDZO010001041.1:0-248 GCF_046548235.1 Salmonella sp. SAL4457 | reverse complement strand
ACCCTGGACCGCCCGCGCGCCCTTCTACGCGGCGTACTTGGTGGTGTGGACGGGGTTCGCCGTGACCGCCCTCGCCGGCGATGCGTTCATCCACCTCGCCGTCGACCACTCGGCCTGGCTGACCGCCCACGAGGGCCTGGTCCTCGCCGGGGCGCTGGTGCTGGCCGGTGTGGTCGAGCTGACCCCGCTCAAGGACGCCTGCCTGCGGGCCTGCCGCAGCCCGGTGTCGGTGATCGGTCGCCTCTACC
>NZ_JBGDZO010001040.1:0-248 GCF_046548235.1 Salmonella sp. SAL4457 | reverse complement strand
CGGTGCAGAAGGTCAAGAACGTGCATAACGAACTGCAGGTGACCTCGCCCTCCTCCCTGCTCGCCCGCAACAACGACGCCTGGATCACCACCAAGCTGAAGACCCAGATGCTCAGCGATCCCAACGTGCCCTCGTCGCGGATCAAGGTGGTCACCGAGAACGGCATCGTCTACATGATGGGCCTGGTCAACCAGCAGGAAGCCGCCCAGGCTGTCCGCGTCGCCCAGGGCGTCGACGGGGTGCAGAAG
>NZ_JBGDZO010001039.1:0-248 GCF_046548235.1 Salmonella sp. SAL4457 | reverse complement strand
ATTACGCGCTTCTGCCATCGCCGCTTTCACCGCCTTTGGCGTAGCCGCTTTGGTTTCGTCATCGCTGTCAGTGGCGTTACTGAGCTGTGTAAAGCCTTTCTGCGTTAATGTCGCATCCGGGTGATTTGTCGAATGTTCATGCTCGTCCAGCCGGGTATCCACATAGTCGCGCGTCGCCAGCACGATGCTCGGATCGACCGTCAGCGTCACCGCCGTGGTGTTGGAGACTTCCATAATCAGGCGGATAC
>NZ_JBGDZO010001038.1:0-248 GCF_046548235.1 Salmonella sp. SAL4457 | reverse complement strand
AAAAGCACGTTCATGTCGGGGCTCTCGGCTCGGGCGGGCTGTGGCGCAGCCCGCCGGGTTCGATGGGAAGGCTCAGCAGTTGCGCCACTTGGGATCGCGCTTCTCGAGGAAGGCGTTGACCCCTTCGCGGGTGTCCTGGGCGTCGAACAGATCGACGAAGCGCTCGCGCTCCTCCGGCAGCCAAGTGTTCGGCGCGCGTTCGCGGGCACCCTGGATCAGCGGCTTGATGGTGCGGATCGCCACCGGGC
>NZ_JBGDZO010001037.1:0-248 GCF_046548235.1 Salmonella sp. SAL4457 | reverse complement strand
GGCCCATCCCCCGCATAATTGGCGCCTTTCACTGGCCCCTTGCCGGAGCTATCCCTGCCGATGTCCACCCCGCCTTTTCGCGTCGCGCTCAATGGCTATGGCCGTATCGGCCGCTGCGTCCTGCGCGCGCTGCACGAGCGCCCGGAGCAACTGGGCTTCGAGATCGTCGCGCTGAACGACCTGGCCGACCAGGCCAGCGTCGAGTACCTGACCCGCTTCGACTCCACCCCTGGCCGCTTTCCCGGCGA
>NZ_JBGDZO010001036.1:0-248 GCF_046548235.1 Salmonella sp. SAL4457 | reverse complement strand
GCCTACGACCGGACCTTGCTGGCCTCGGCGCGGGCGATCGCCGACGGGCTCTACGAGAAGGACGGCACCCTGCGCGCCGACGTCCCCTACGTGGCACTGGATACCTTCGCCTACGACAGCGCCGGGCGGATCTTCTACCAGGTCAACGACATCCACGGACGGATGATCTCCGGCTACGAGAATCTTCCGGCGGCACCCGCCGATACCCTGCGCACCGACGACTACCCGGCCCTGGCCAAGTTCTACGA
>NZ_JBGDZO010001035.1:0-248 GCF_046548235.1 Salmonella sp. SAL4457 | reverse complement strand
ATGCTGGCCTTCAGGCATTGTTCCCGAAGGTATTCGGCGGCGGTACGGCATATCTGGAACTTACCGGCGAAGATCTACTCGATACCGGTGTGGCGATCATGGCGCGCCCGCCGGGCAAGAAGAACAGCACCATCCACTTGTTGTCCGGCGGGGAAAAGGCGCTGACCGCGCTGGCGCTGGTATTCGCCATCTTCCAGTTGAACCCGGCGCCGTTCTGCATGCTCGACGAAGTCGATGCGCCATTGGAC
>NZ_JBGDZO010001034.1:0-248 GCF_046548235.1 Salmonella sp. SAL4457 | reverse complement strand
GCCACGTGGTCCTCGGTGAGTTCCCAGGTCTCGCCGCTGTAGTGGTTGGTCTGCGCGCCCAGGTAGCCGTCGAAGGAGCGATGCGGGGCGACCGCCGGATTGACCAGGATCGCCGCCAGGCCATGGCGCTCCGCCAAATGGGTCGCATAGTAGCCACCCAGGGAGCTGCCGACCAGCACCGGTCGCCCGAGCTCGGCAATGGCCCGCTCCAACTGGGCGATAGCCTGCCGTGGGTGATGGTGCAGGGC
>NZ_JBGDZO010001033.1:0-248 GCF_046548235.1 Salmonella sp. SAL4457 | reverse complement strand
CCTCTACAACGCGATGACCGGCCTGCACCACCGCGAACCGGGTATCGTCGGCGCGGCCCTGGCCCACGCACGCTACGCCGAGCTGATCCCCGACCTGCTGCATGTCCATCCCGGCGCCATCAGGGTGGCCCTGCGTTCGATCCCGTGCCTGTACTGCGTGACCGACTCCACCGCCGCCGCCGGCATGCCCGACGGCCAGTACAAGCTCGGCAGCCACACGGTGACCAAGTGCCTGGGCGGCGTGCGCC
>NZ_JBGDZO010001032.1:0-248 GCF_046548235.1 Salmonella sp. SAL4457 | reverse complement strand
CAGGATCACAGCTCCAACAGCCGCAATCGCGCTAACGGGAATACCGAGCGGCTCGAGGACAAAGAACCCAACCAGCAGAAGAATTAAAACTATCCAGCCGGTTCTGAAGGTTGCCAGATCTTTAATCGCCTTCGCCGGTGCTTTCAGGAGAGCCAGGTCGTAAGTCGGTGGAATATCTTTGCGGAAGAACAGATGCAGCATCACCAGCGTGGCGATAATAGCGGCAATATCCACCGGCACCATTACCG
>NZ_JBGDZO010001031.1:0-249 GCF_046548235.1 Salmonella sp. SAL4457 | reverse complement strand
GCTCGGTGACGTTGTGGCTGAGGGCATCGCGCAGGGAGTCGCCGCACAGATACCAGTTCTCCAGCACCGGATGGAGGGGCGCGAGGGCATCGAGGAAGCGTTCTATCCGTTGCAGGTGCTGGTCGTCGTCCAGTTCGAGGAGCCGTGCCGGATCGAAGTACAGCTCGAATATGTAGCGCCTGAAAGCCTTGGCGTCCGTCATGCGCAATACCCCGGGTTCTCTTCGCAAAACCTTTTCATCTCTTCCTG
>NZ_JBGDZO010001030.1:0-249 GCF_046548235.1 Salmonella sp. SAL4457 | reverse complement strand
CAGAATGGTCGGGGCGCGCCTCACCGTTGACACAGCCACCTACCAAACGCCAACGCCACAACCGAATGGTAAGGTTGAATTTGAACTTCACTGCCACAATCTTCTTATAGACCATTGCGCGATATTAACAATAAGTTCTATCGCAATGTCAAATTATATACGGACCGTTGTCAGGCTAGGGTCATGGCTATGCCAGTGGACGCGATTGTTCTCAAAGGCTCCCGCTCGTATTCCAGGCCACTTATACAC
>NZ_JBGDZO010001029.1:0-249 GCF_046548235.1 Salmonella sp. SAL4457 | reverse complement strand
CCTTTGTGCGTTCCTGGCCCCCGCGTCGGGATCTCCGTTCAACCGCGGGGCCGGCCCGTCCCCCCGCCCGCAACAAAGGAAGTCGCCTGTCCATGGACTCCACATCCCTTCTCGACCAGCTCTCCGGGTACTGGTCGGCGCTCGACCAACACCCTATCCTGCACGCCGGCCTGGCCTTCGGCCTGCTGCTGGTGGGCGCCCTGATCCTCGGCCGGGTGGCCCGCTACATCGTCCTCTACGCCGCCAACC
>NZ_JBGDZO010001028.1:0-249 GCF_046548235.1 Salmonella sp. SAL4457 | reverse complement strand
AGGCCGGCGCGGCCCATCAGCGGCGTCGGCGACCAGTAGTAGAACAGGATAGGCTCGCCGCGCCGATAGCTCGACAGCACCGCCGCGTCCAGTGCCGGGCCGGTGCCCGGACGGAAATTGGTGAACGTCTCCTCCAGGCCGTAGCTTTTCAGCATCTCGCTGTTCTCCAGCTCGCAGGTCCAGCCGGCCGGGCAATTGTAGAAGCGCCCCTTGCCCGGTTCTTCCGGGTCGCGGAAGACCTCGGCGTAC
>NZ_JBGDZO010001027.1:0-249 GCF_046548235.1 Salmonella sp. SAL4457 | reverse complement strand
GGCGAGGCCTTCAACGTCAGCCTGAACCCGCTGGTGGCGGCGGCTTCCGAACTGCTTTCGGAAGTGGTCCGGCTCAAGCACAGCACCGTGCTGGAGAACCTTGCGGCGCTCAAGGAGCGGTTGACCTCCGCCATGAAGCTCTTCGAATTCCGCGCCGTGCAGGATGGCGTGGAAAACAGCCAGGTCATGGCGGCGCGCTACGTGCTGTGCACGGTGGTCGACGAGGCGGTGGTGACCACCCCGTGGGGC
>NZ_JBGDZO010001026.1:0-249 GCF_046548235.1 Salmonella sp. SAL4457 | reverse complement strand
GTGATCGCCGGCGAGGACCAGCACTTCGCCGAGCACCACGGCTTCGACCTGCCGGCCATCCAGCAGGCCCTCGCGCACAACGAGCGCGGCGGCAGTATCCTCGGCGCCAGTACGCTCAGCCAGCAGGTGGCGAAGAACGTCTTCCTCTGGTCCGGGCGCAGTTGGCTGCGCAAGGGCCTGGAGGCCTGGTTCACCCTGCTGATCGAGACGCTCTGGACCAAGCAACGGATTCTCGAGGTCTACCTGAAC
>NZ_JBGDZO010001025.1:0-249 GCF_046548235.1 Salmonella sp. SAL4457 | reverse complement strand
CTCAATGCTAGCCCAAACCATACCCAGAACTGCCAAAATAGTCCAAGATGGAAAAGCTGTATGGCTCCTGGGAGCATGGATTGGCAATAATACCAACCCTGAAGGCCCATGGTCAACCATCCTGATGACTGTCCAGAATAAGCTCAACATATGGGCATGGAGACACCCAACACTCTATGGATGCAAACTGGCCATCTCTCTAGAAGCAGGTGCAAGAACACAGTTCCTCACCAAGGCACAGATGATGCC
>NZ_JBGDZO010001024.1:0-249 GCF_046548235.1 Salmonella sp. SAL4457 | reverse complement strand
CGTCCGCTCAAGGACAGCAGCGGGATCAGCGTCGACGACGTGGCCAAGCGCCTGATGGACTTCGGCTTCCATGCGCCGACCATGTCCTTCCCGGTGGCCGGCACGCTGATGATCGAGCCCACCGAGAGCGAGTCGAAGGCCGAGCTGGATCGTTTCTGCGACGCGATGATCCGCATCCGCGAGGAAATCCGCGCGGTGGAACGCGGCGAGCTGGACAAGGAAGACAACCCGCTGAAGAACGCGCCGCAC
>NZ_JBGDZO010001023.1:0-249 GCF_046548235.1 Salmonella sp. SAL4457 | reverse complement strand
CTCTGGCATGGGGCGGCGCCGTGGAACATCAGGGTTCGATGGTTTGCGTCGGCACCTCGATCAAAACCGGGCGATCAGCGGCCAGGGCATGCTTCAAGGCACCTTCCAGCTCTTCGCGGGTGGCTGCGTGGAGCGCCTCGACGCCATAGCCGCGGGCGATCGCGCAGAAGTCCAGGCCGGGCACGTCGAGCCCCGGCGCATCGGGCACCTCGAGCACCCCGGCGAACCAGCGCAGGGCGCCGTAGGTAC
>NZ_JBGDZO010001022.1:0-249 GCF_046548235.1 Salmonella sp. SAL4457 | reverse complement strand
CCACTACACGGCGTAAAAACGGTCGCATGTAAGGTTTACTCAGCAGTTGCTTCGGCACATCCTCATGGGAGTCGAAGATAACCTGCTTACCTTGCTTTTTCAGTCGAAGACCAACAGGTATCAGTTCGGGATCATGAAAATGATAGACATCAGCCCCAAGCGCCAAAGCCTGTTCATAAATTTTTCGGGTGGTTTTTAGAATACGATTCAAGCGACCTGAGAGTACTCCGACATCAACAATCCTTACAC
>NZ_JBGDZO010001021.1:0-249 GCF_046548235.1 Salmonella sp. SAL4457 | reverse complement strand
AGTTTCCTCAGCGCCACCCGGGACAAACCGATCGACGACGATCGCGGGACCCGAACCATCGGCAGCAAGATCGACGACTCGCTGATCGAGACCAAGGCCGCGGTGAACATCGCCAAGGCCGATCCGGCCCTGGACAAGGACTCTCACATCGTCGTGGTCAGCTACAACGGCATCGTTCTGATCGCCGGCCAGACCCCGCGCGCCGACCTCAAGAGCAAGGCCGAACAGGCCGCGCGCACGGTGCAGAAG
>NZ_JBGDZO010001020.1:0-249 GCF_046548235.1 Salmonella sp. SAL4457 | reverse complement strand
CTTCAGGCGCGCGCCGACGACCTTGGCCTTGGCGTCACGCTCGACCTCGACGTCGGCCGGGTTGAACCAGTCCTTGCCGCCGTTGGCGGTGGTCCGGTAGTAGGTATCGGCGACCACCATGCCCTGGGTCAGCAGGTTCTTGAACGGTTCGTCGCTGCCGACCAGGCCTTCGTCGCGCATCAGCTTGTGGAAGAAGCGCGCATAGAGCAGGTGCAGGATGGCGTGCTCGATGCCGCCGATGTACTGGTC
>NZ_JBGDZO010001019.1:0-249 GCF_046548235.1 Salmonella sp. SAL4457 | reverse complement strand
ATGTACGGGTTCAGCGCGGTGACCAGACCGATGCTGTGCTCGACCAGTTCGTGGCAGCGCTCGACGTTGGCGGTGATGCCGGTGATGCAGTGCTCGCGGAGCATGTCCATGGCGCGTTGCAGCAGGCGGATCGAGTCGAAGATCTTGTAGGCGATCAGCGGCTCCATCACGTTCAGTTGCAACTGGCCGCCTTCGGCCGCCAGGGTCAGGGCGAGGTCGTTGCCGATCACTTCGAAGGCGACCTGGTTG
>NZ_JBGDZO010001018.1:0-249 GCF_046548235.1 Salmonella sp. SAL4457 | reverse complement strand
ACATCATATCTACCAGGTTCCAACGCTCTATGACCTTCGAATCACGAAAAGCAAATACTGTCATGCCGTTGACTTTGAATTGTCTATCGGTTGGCTGAACGCCAACAAATTCACCTTTGTGTGTCCCAGATAGGTAGTATCTCCCTGCAGCCTTGTTTCCTTCAATAATGAGATCCTCAAAAGTGATTCTTACATCAGGAAATCCTTTCCAAAGGAGGTAAATGAACTGTTTAAAGCCTCCCTTGTTGG
>NZ_JBGDZO010001017.1:0-249 GCF_046548235.1 Salmonella sp. SAL4457 | reverse complement strand
ACCTGGACCTGCACTACCAGATCGAACGTAGCCAACTGAAGGCGGAAAACAAGGTCCTGCTGGAAGGCCTGCAAATCGGCGAGAAGGTCGACAGCCCGGATGCTGTGGACCTGCCGGTGAAGCTGGCGGTAGCCCTGCTCAAGGACACCAAGGGCAACATCGATATCCAGTTGCCGGTGGCCGGTGATCTGAACAACCCGGAGTTCAGCGTCATGCCGATCGTCTGGCAGACCCTGCGCAACCTGGTCC
>NZ_JBGDZO010001016.1:0-249 GCF_046548235.1 Salmonella sp. SAL4457 | reverse complement strand
CTCTCGACCTTCGCCGATGCCTCCTTCGACCTGGTCTTCAATCCCATCTCCAATCTCTACGTCGACGATGTCCTGCCGGTCTGGCGCGAATGCGCGCGGGTGCTGCGGCCGGGCGGCAAGCTGCTGGCGAGCTTCTACAACCCGGCGCTGTTCATCGAGGACCGCTCGCCGGAACTGGCAGAGCAGGGCCTGATCCGGCCGCGACATCGCCTGCCCTACTCCGACCTGGAAAGCCTCTCCGCCGAAGCC
>NZ_JBGDZO010001015.1:0-249 GCF_046548235.1 Salmonella sp. SAL4457 | reverse complement strand
CTTCTGAGCCCCTTCGAGTCCGAGAGTTTCTTGAGAGAAGCATCGTCGGACCCTGTTTGACCGGGGAGCCCGTAGTAATCCTCAAGGGCCAGGGGTGAATCCGCGTCGGGCTCAACCTTCTCCCATGGGTGGGACGCGGCGTGATCCCACTTCCGCCACATCTGCCGGTGGTAATCGAGCCGACCTTCCCTCTCATCGAGTTGGGCCCGCGCCTGGGCGGCTTCGTCGAGGGCAGACACCGCGTAGTGA
>NZ_JBGDZO010001014.1:0-249 GCF_046548235.1 Salmonella sp. SAL4457 | reverse complement strand
CTTCAGGAACAGGCCCTCGAGGCTTTCGTTGAGGCCCTGGGCGTTGACGTTGCTCATCTCGACGTCGGTCAGCGGACGCAGGTTCTTCGGCAATTCCTGGCGGCTCATGGCCGCTGGCGGCTGCATACGCTGGATGTCGGCGCTGGCCATCTGGAACGGACTGAGCAGGGCGGCGACCAGGGTCGCGGCCAGGCGCAGGTTGGTCTGCTTCTTCAGCGCCTTCTTCAGTTGCCGTTCGCTCAGCAGGCC
>NZ_JBGDZO010001013.1:0-249 GCF_046548235.1 Salmonella sp. SAL4457 | reverse complement strand
CTTCAACCCCGACGCCAGGATCAGCCAGAGCGTCGCGGTGTTCGACCTGAAGAACCTCGACGCCAAGTACCAGGTGCTGCCGATCGCCGAATGGGCCGATCTCGGCGAAGGCGCCAAGCGGGTGGTGCAGCCCGAGTACAACAAGCGCGGCGATGAAGTCTGGTTCTCGGTGTGGAACGGCAAGAACGACAGCTCCGCGCTGGTGGTGGTGGACGACAAGACCCTGAAGCTCAAGGCCGTGGTCAAGGA
>NZ_JBGDZO010001012.1:0-249 GCF_046548235.1 Salmonella sp. SAL4457 | reverse complement strand
ACTCTCAGCCGGCTGCAATGCCGGACCTACATTCTCTCCCAGGCCAGCCAACTGGCCCGCCTGCTCAAGCCCGGCGATCGCGTGGTGCTGGCGTTGAACGACTCGCCTTCGCTGGCCTGCCTGTTCCTGGCCTGCATCGCGGTCGGCGCCATTCCCGCCGTGATCAATCCCAAGTCCCGCGAGCAGGCCCTGGCCGATATCGCTGCCGACTGCCAGGCCAGCCTGGTGGTGCGTGAAGCCGATGCACCG
>NZ_JBGDZO010001011.1:0-249 GCF_046548235.1 Salmonella sp. SAL4457 | reverse complement strand
CGAGTCCGCCACCGGAATCGGGAAAGGTATCCGCTTGCCTTCTCCCGTGGCCGGGCAATGGCCGTTCCGTACCCCGGCGGCGACTGCATGTCTGGAACTGGCTGAAGCCAGCGGTCTCCGCCACAAGCCTTGCAAGGAGACATCCATGAGCGACCACTCGCTCCTTCCATCGATTAAGGCCGGAAGATGACCAAAGCAAACCCGTTTGCCGCATTGAAATGGCTTTCCCTGGCGCCCGCGCTGCTGCTC
>NZ_JBGDZO010001010.1:0-249 GCF_046548235.1 Salmonella sp. SAL4457 | reverse complement strand
CTTCAACAGCACCATGGCCACCAGCAACAAAGGTGCGGAGAACCTGACCTACTTCATCACCGACGGTAAGCCAACCTATTACCAGAGCGGGGAGTCCACCAACCCTAGCCTGTGGAAGAATGGCAAGAACCTGGATGATGTGGTCAACGTCAACAACTACAAGATGGGCGATACCTTCAGTGCCTGGGCCGACAGCACTCACAAGGTCGAGATCAGTAGCAGTGGCGTAGTCAAAGTGCTGACCTACAC
>NZ_JBGDZO010001009.1:0-250 GCF_046548235.1 Salmonella sp. SAL4457 | reverse complement strand
ATTTCGACCGCGGCGAGGGCGATCCGGCGCTACTGCTGATCCACGGTTTCGGTGGCGACCTGAACAACTGGTTGTTCAACCACGAGGCGCTGGCCGCCGAGCGGCGGGTGATCGCTCTAGACCTGCCGGGCCACGGCGAGTCCGGCAAGGCCCTGGTGCGCGGCGACCTCGATGAACTCAGCGGCAGCGTGCTGGCCCTGCTCGACCACCTCGACCTGGAACAGGTACACCTGGCCGGTCACTCCATGGG
>NZ_JBGDZO010001008.1:0-250 GCF_046548235.1 Salmonella sp. SAL4457 | reverse complement strand
ACGTAGGCCTGTCTCGAATGCTCGTCCTCGGGATAGGGTGGGGTTGCCATGCTGGACTCCTGGGCTACTGCGATGTCGGGCATCGTCAATCAATGATGTCATTGTGCCTTTATTTCGTGGAGCGCGGGCTCTTTTCCCAGAGTGCAGCGATGAAAGGGCATGGAGGTTGATCGCGGTCATGCCGGTACGGCCTTCGACGCCGACGCCAGCTCTGCGAAATCGATTACCTGGTAAACGGACTCTTCCTATA
>NZ_JBGDZO010001007.1:0-250 GCF_046548235.1 Salmonella sp. SAL4457 | reverse complement strand
CCCCCACGGGCTGAACACCTCGCCGGACGGCAAGTACTTCATCGCCAACGGCAAGCTCTCGCCGACCTGCACCATGATCGCCATCGAGCGCCTCGGCGACCTGTTCTCCGGCAAGCTGGCCGACCCGCGCGACGTGGTGGTGGGCGAGCCGGAACTGGGCCTCGGCCCGCTGCACACCACTTTCGATGGCCGAGGCAACGCCTATACCCCGCTGTTCATCGACAGCCAGTTGGTGAAGTGGAACCTGGCC
>NZ_JBGDZO010001006.1:0-250 GCF_046548235.1 Salmonella sp. SAL4457 | reverse complement strand
CAGTGGCTGTACGACAACACCTTCGCCAATGCCACCAGCGCCAGGCTGCTGGACGGCGGCAACGGGTTCGCCGACGCCTATGGCGGGGTGCCGTTCCCGATTCCGAAGAGCGGCGTGGAGGCGCTGTGGAACCACGTCGCCCGCTACCGCGGCACCTATGTCGTGCGCCGCGCTTCGGAAGTCGCGGTACAGCGCAACGGTAGCTACTCGCTGGTGACCTCGCAGCAGGAAGCGCTGTTCAAGTACTACC
>NZ_JBGDZO010001005.1:0-250 GCF_046548235.1 Salmonella sp. SAL4457 | reverse complement strand
AGTAGGAGACGATGCTCAGCGCGGCTTTTGGAATCGGCTACGCGCTGTGGTTAAATACGGGGTCTTTGTCCCAGGGGGTGCCTGGGGCGCCAATCATAACAGACGGTTGAGGCCAAGCCGACCGTCCCAGGGACGCAAGCCGCCATGCAAGTGAAACACCTGCTGCTGATCGCCATCCTCGCCCTCACCGCAGCCTGCTCCTCGAACAAGGAGACTGTCGACGAGAACCTGAGCGAGAGCCAGCTGTACC
>NZ_JBGDZO010001004.1:0-250 GCF_046548235.1 Salmonella sp. SAL4457 | reverse complement strand
CAACTGGCTGTACCGGCGCTGTACCGGGTCAGCCAGATCTTCATCGCCGCCTCTGCGGCCGGCGGGCTTGCCGAAGCGCGCAAGCGCGCCCAGGAACTCTACCGGCAGGCCGCGGACGGCGACTTCGCCGAACTGGCGCGCAAGCATTCCGACGACCCGCAGACCGCCCGCAACGGCGGCGACATCGGTGGGTTACTGGCGCAGGCGCAACTGCTGCCGGCGATCCGTCCGGCGCTGGAACGGCTAAAGG
>NZ_JBGDZO010001003.1:0-250 GCF_046548235.1 Salmonella sp. SAL4457 | reverse complement strand
AAACTCAAGCGTTTGATGGCGGCCCTGACGTTCGTCGCCGCAGGCGTAGGCGCCGCTTCCGCGGTAGCCGCGATCGACCCGGCGCTGCCGGAATATCAGAAAGCCAGCGGTGTGTCGGGCAACCTGTCGAGCGTCGGCTCCGACACTCTGGCCAACCTGATGACCATGTGGGCCGAGGAGTACAAGCGCCTCTATCCGAACGTGAACATCCAGATCCAGGCTGCCGGTTCTTCCACCGCGCCGCCGGCCC
>NZ_JBGDZO010001002.1:0-250 GCF_046548235.1 Salmonella sp. SAL4457 | reverse complement strand
CCCAGGCGAAGCAGGACAGGATGGTCTTGTGCGCCAGGTGCTGGGCGAACAGGTTGTCGACGAACAGCCATCCGGACAGCAGCGACAGCGAAAGCAGCGACCAGCCGCCCCAGAGGAAGCCGAACAGCAGGCTTTCCATGGTTTGCAGGGGCGGGAAGTTGCGGATCAGCCCGGACGGATGCTTGTGCTTGAGGCGGTAGTCCTGGAGCAGCAGCAAGAGCGCCTGGAACACCGCGATGGTGAGCAGGCC
>NZ_JBGDZO010001001.1:0-250 GCF_046548235.1 Salmonella sp. SAL4457 | reverse complement strand
AGCTCACTTCCTGTTCGGTGCATGCGATAGGCGAGTTCTGACCGGCGATGGGTGCAGAAAGTTTTCCCGCTGCCGGCGAATCGCCAGGCCGCAGGTCCACAACGATCGCCGACAGGCATTCGAGGACGCCGCCGGGGCACCCGGCGGCACATCGACCTCACTCGGCGTCGATCTTCCAGGGAATCGGCGGAGCGCTCAAGCGCGGCCCTTCCAGGGCGTCGAGCCGGCCGAAGCGGGCATCCCCCTCCTC
>NZ_JBGDZO010001000.1:0-250 GCF_046548235.1 Salmonella sp. SAL4457 | reverse complement strand
GCTGTACACCTCGTGGATGTCGTGGAGGATCTCTTCCTGCTGGGAGGCGGGCAGCGACTTGATCTTGTCGTAGACGCTGGAGATACCGTTGTTCGGGTTCACGCCGAGCTCTTCGAAGAGTTGGCCCCACTTGTCGAAGACGTCCTTGTAGTAGACGCTCACCGCATGTCCGAAGACGATCGGGTGGGAAATCTTCATCATGGTCGCCTTGACGTGCAGGGACCACATGACGCCGGTTTCCTTGCAGTCC
>NZ_JBGDZO010000999.1:0-250 GCF_046548235.1 Salmonella sp. SAL4457 | reverse complement strand
CCTATAATGTAGGCAGCTTAACAGCCCCTGCCATCTTCTGTCTTCTAGTCTAGACAATCTGTTCCCTTTGCCTCCATTGCCACCCCCTGCAGGCCCCCATCAGTGAGCCATCTCTTTGTTTGTTTGGTGGTACAGTTGTTTGGCTGTGACACCTGTCTTTCAAGTACAATGTTCTTACTTCTTCAATATTTTTATATTGTTACCCATTAGATAACTTGTGCCAACTCTACAATGGCTGATACATCTTCCC
>NZ_JBGDZO010000998.1:0-250 GCF_046548235.1 Salmonella sp. SAL4457 | reverse complement strand
CCGGCAAGCACCGCGCGCAACTGCTGCTGCAGTGCATGAGCCGGGCGCCGCTGCATCGCCTGCTGACACCCTGGCTGCAGAGCCTCGAACAGTTGCCCGGCGGGCGCCAGGTGCGCTGGTCGCTCGATATCGATCCGATCGACCTGTTCTGAGCGCCTTCCAGGAAGACGCCCCGCTTGACTGGGGTCAGCCGGAATCCGCGATGTCCGGCGCAAACTGTCGGCTAATCGCCGCAACGGTTGGCAACGCC
>NZ_JBGDZO010000997.1:0-250 GCF_046548235.1 Salmonella sp. SAL4457 | reverse complement strand
GCGTGACCATGCGTGACCAGACCGAATGGGTGGAGCTAGTGACCTGTGGAGCCAACGTTCTTGTGGGAGCGGCCCGCGACATGATTGTCGAATCTGCACGGACTAGCCTGGGAAAGACCATTCAAGACGATGGTCAGCTTTACGGAGGCGGTCAAGCCTCTTCTCGGATTGCTGAATATCTTGCCAAGCTGTGATGCTTTGCGTGTCGAGTTTAAATAAAGGATTTATTTAGTTCCATGAACGTCTGGTA
>NZ_JBGDZO010000996.1:0-250 GCF_046548235.1 Salmonella sp. SAL4457 | reverse complement strand
GAATACGCAGCAGTCTCCCGCCTTCGGGCGGTGCATCACGCCGCAGTCCGCACAGGTGTGGAAAAACACGCAGGCGTCCATCGGCATGGCGAGCAACTCCTCGTGGCCACACGTCGGGCAACGGAGGCTGGAGCTGAGTACCGGTGAAGTCATGACTCGAATCTAAGCGATCGCATGCACACGCGACCGAGGCCGCTTGCAGGAGATCCCCGACACCAGGACCACGAGAACCCGACTTCGGGTACCACTC
>NZ_JBGDZO010000995.1:0-250 GCF_046548235.1 Salmonella sp. SAL4457 | reverse complement strand
CCCTTCCTTCACTCAGGAATCTACTCTGGCTGTAGAATATAAGGCAGCCTGTTGTCAACTGCAGGGTTTGTGCTAACATCACTTATTCAGATGTGCATGGATCCAGAGGCATGCTGCTCATTAGTGGTGGGCCCACCACCCCATCAGGCCCACCACCTTCTGCTACCAGTGTCCTCATGTATAATTGTGCTATCTGTGGCTGGTTAGGCAACCCTGCACAAGTTACTAAGTACACCATCATGAGCTACAA
>NZ_JBGDZO010000994.1:0-250 GCF_046548235.1 Salmonella sp. SAL4457 | reverse complement strand
ACGTGAACCGGCGCGCGGGCGCGACGACGGGCGCGTGGCCGGGGTTCCAGTCGTTCTGCGGCTGGAAGTCGAGCGGCTCGACCGGCAAGGGCGGGCTCGGCCCGTACTACGTCGCGCAGTTCATGCGCGAGCAGAGCCGCACGATCGTCTCGGTCTAGGCCCTGATCCCCTGGGCGGGGCGGAAGCGGTCGTCGGGGTCGACGGCCTGCTTGATCTCGCGCAGGCGCGGCAGGTTGGAGCCGTAGTAGGC
>NZ_JBGDZO010000993.1:0-250 GCF_046548235.1 Salmonella sp. SAL4457 | reverse complement strand
CACCAGACCCTGCGCGGCAACGACCTGCGCGGCAAGGTCCGGGTGCAGACCGATGGCGGCCTGAAGACAGGCCTGGACGTGATCAAGGCGGCCATTCTCGGCGCCGAGAGCTTCGGCTTCGGCACCGCGCCGATGATCGCCCTGGGCTGCAAGTACCTGCGCATCTGCCATCTGAACAACTGCGCCACCGGCGTGGCGACGCAGAACGACAAGTTGCGCAAGGACCACTTCATCGGCACCACCGCGATGG
>NZ_JBGDZO010000992.1:0-250 GCF_046548235.1 Salmonella sp. SAL4457 | reverse complement strand
GATTCTCATCGCCTCGCGCCTGGAAGAGACGCCGCATGCGGAAATCTCCCGTCGCTTCGGCATTTCCACCCGCACCGTGGAGAAGGAACTCAAGGCCGCCCTGTGGTTCTGCGCGGAGCGCCTGGAAAGAAAAGTCATCCAGAGGTTCGGTCCCGGGGCCGGAAAACCGTCATAAGCATAAGCAGGTGGAAAACCGCCGCCATATCCATCCCATGAGCCATTCCGGTGTCCGTACAGCACAGTCATGACA
>NZ_JBGDZO010000991.1:0-250 GCF_046548235.1 Salmonella sp. SAL4457 | reverse complement strand
GTAGTACGGAAGGGATATCTCACATATCATCGAAGTCCAGTCCCATGCGGGGACCAGAGAGATGGGATATCGCAGGGATAACCACCCTCCATGGTTTACTTGCACCTTGCTTTACTTGCACCTTGGCGCCTCGTGCACGAATCGCGTGGTCAGACATGAAGCGTATTCTGCGACTATCAGCTCCCCCGGCACAAGGACCTGTCAGTGAAGCCGTGGTCTTACGGGAGAGGTGAGTTACTTAGGATAACCA
>NZ_JBGDZO010000990.1:0-250 GCF_046548235.1 Salmonella sp. SAL4457 | reverse complement strand
GGAGTAAGTAACGCTTGAACGGAGGTAAGTCCGGCCTTGCTATGTGAGTAAGTGACATGTTTAATGGGGGTAACTAGTGTGGCACCATAAAGAACACTGCCTGCCCTAAACTGGTAAACACCAGCTTGACAGCTTCGGAACATGTGTCTATGACCTGGTTAGAACCATTACAATGACCCTTTTATTGTGACCTACTTTCTAAAACACTTGCTTAAGTATGGGTAGTATGGCTTTGCCGTTTATAAAGACC
>NZ_JBGDZO010000989.1:0-250 GCF_046548235.1 Salmonella sp. SAL4457 | reverse complement strand
CTTCTGCACCATCCCATCCTCACTTTGGCGAGAATTCTGGGCAGAGACGGAGTCTGGCAGGCTCAGTTTGCTCATGAATCGTGACCAGTGGTTTGGCATACAGCGCCTGCTCTATGTTTTTGCCTACTTGGCGGACCATCATGATGTTGCAGAGCAAGCATGGAACCACTTTGTCGAGCAGCTCGAGATGGCTGTGATGATCTCTATGATCCAGCGGGGCCCGGAGCATGTGGACTGGTTTGTGTATGGC
>NZ_JBGDZO010000988.1:0-250 GCF_046548235.1 Salmonella sp. SAL4457 | reverse complement strand
CCTTCAACGGGCGACGATCAGCGGATGACCTCGCTCGGGATGACGCTGGACCAGGACCTCGAGGCCGAACACCGCGCGCAACGGCTCGGGGCGCAGGACTTCCTCGGGCGTACCGAGCAGGTGCGGGCGACCATTCTGCAACAGCAGCAGGC
The DNA here is from genome assembly GCF_046548235.1 of Salmonella sp. SAL4457. Classification (NCBI taxonomy): domain Bacteria; kingdom Pseudomonadati; phylum Pseudomonadota; class Gammaproteobacteria; order Enterobacterales; family Enterobacteriaceae; genus Salmonella; species Salmonella sp. SAL4457. Next base: position 98 of record NZ_JBGDZO010000988.1, on the reverse strand, counting down.
GGTCGCAATAGCGCGCGGCCAGGTTGAGATCGTGGAGGATCACCAGCACCGAGGCACCGCGGCGGGCGAAATCATGCACCGCCTGCAGGGTGGTGTGC
>NZ_JBGDZO010000987.1:0-250 GCF_046548235.1 Salmonella sp. SAL4457 | reverse complement strand
GGCTTCAACAAGTCGTCCTACCTGAAGATCGTCTTCGGCGACCAGGCCCGCCCGGCCATCGGCCCCTACCCGCCGATGCTGCTCGGCTACGACGACAGCATCCGCGACTGGCCCTACGACCCCGAACGGGCCAAGGCCCTGCTGAAGGAAGCCGGCGTCACCCCGGACACACCCCTGAACCTCTACATCAGCACCGGCAGCGGCCCCGGCGGCAACCCGGCGCGAGTGGCGCAACTGATCCAGTCCGACC
>NZ_JBGDZO010000986.1:0-251 GCF_046548235.1 Salmonella sp. SAL4457 | reverse complement strand
GGCGAGGCTAACGCCGAGGATACGCTCAGGAAGAAGCCTCGCGACTGCTGATCAGCTTCTTCAGCAGCGGGCGTCCGGCGAGCACGGCGAACACCGGGCCGCCGGCGACGAGGTAGAAAGAGAAGGTCACCGCTCGCCAGATGACGATGGCCGCCGCCGCCGTCGACTTGCCGATCATGGGGGCCAGCAGGGCCGCCGAGGTCAGTTCGGTGCCGCCGGCGCCGCCGGGGATCAGCGAGAGCTGTCCGGCG
>NZ_JBGDZO010000985.1:0-251 GCF_046548235.1 Salmonella sp. SAL4457 | reverse complement strand
GAATAGAACTCTGTGAAGGAGGAAGCGCGTCAGAAGAACGAAGAGCAGCAGGTTAAATGGGGCATGGGCGCTGTAAATCCGAGCACCTAGTCGTAACTAATGCGTACATCGGATCATCCGATCTGGATTAAATATATACATCGCAGACCAGAACATAATGGATCGGGTTGACGTCCACAACGAAACGAAGATGTGATACAGGGGAACAGAACGGAAACAGAATCCAAGGAAATGGACGAACTGGTCCGTAC
>NZ_JBGDZO010000984.1:0-251 GCF_046548235.1 Salmonella sp. SAL4457 | reverse complement strand
GCAGCGGTCCAGGCCGGCGAGCGCAACGGCAGGCGCAGCTTGAGGCCGCCGATGAACAGCGAGATCAGCAACGCCGCCTCGCTGAGGTGTTCGAACCAGCCGCTGATGTCCGCCAGGCCGCTGCGCCAGGCGTGCAGCCCGGCCGGGCCGATGGCCAGGCCGAACAGCAGGTAGATGAACGACGTGCTGACCGGCAGCAGGCGCAGGTAGGCCGAAGCCAGGCCGAGCGTCAGCAGGATGCAGCCCAGTAC
>NZ_JBGDZO010000983.1:0-251 GCF_046548235.1 Salmonella sp. SAL4457 | reverse complement strand
AGCCTGACCGCCCTGCGCGTCGCCGAACTGGCCAGCCAGGCGGGGATCCCCGCCGGGGTGTTCAACGTGGTCCCCGGCGGCGGCCGCGAGGCCGGCGACCCGCTGGGCCGCCCCCCGGACGTGGCGATGGTCAGCTTCACCGGCTCCACCGCGACCGGCCGCCTGTTCCTCAAGTACGCCGCCGAGTCCAACCTCAAGCGGGTGGTACTGGAGTGCGGCGGCAAGAACCCGGCGGTGGTGATGAACGATGT
>NZ_JBGDZO010000982.1:0-251 GCF_046548235.1 Salmonella sp. SAL4457 | reverse complement strand
GAGTGGCGTAAGCAACCCAGGATCCCAAAGCCTAAACACCCGCGAACGGATCGGACGTTCGAATACGTGCCCCGCAGTGCACAAAAAAGCAGCGTACATCACGATCAGGACAGATCAGGAGTCCGGACTAGAAGCCACGTCGCGATGAAGGTTTCACGTTTATGGACCGTTGAACACTGGCAGTCGCGGGCGTCACGAGCGAAATTTAACAGAGGGGAGTAAACAGCATCAGGACTTGGTAACATGGAGAG
>NZ_JBGDZO010000981.1:0-251 GCF_046548235.1 Salmonella sp. SAL4457 | reverse complement strand
ACGCCATCACCCGCGCCGACGAAACCCCGCCGCACACCCTCGCTCCGCTGCTGCGGATGCTCGCCCGCCAGGCCGAGGAGCGTTTGCGGGCCGTGCAGATGTAGCATTTGCCGCCTGGCCTGCCGCTGGAAACCTTGGACGTCGTTCTGGCCCACGCCTCGCGTACTTACCGCTCCGGCTTCCAGTCTGGGCGGTCCGCGTCGTAGCCCTGGGTGGGATGAGGAGGCAGAGGATAGTCCTCTATCAGATTG
>NZ_JBGDZO010000980.1:0-251 GCF_046548235.1 Salmonella sp. SAL4457 | reverse complement strand
CTCTAAAGTCGCTTCGACCATGCTACAGATCGGAAAACTAGGTCTTGATCCCGCAAGCTATCCTTGGGTCCCCGCCGGGCTGTATGTTGACTACAATATGGCACATCTCCTCGTCTGCTAATTGCTGCGATTTTCTGCTACAGCGCGAATACAATCCTGGTCAACCGTTTCCTCATCCACATACAAGAGGTTAACAAGCACATGATTGAGGGTCTTGACCCTTCTGAGGACGCATTTATGCAGTGTAACAA
>NZ_JBGDZO010000979.1:0-251 GCF_046548235.1 Salmonella sp. SAL4457 | reverse complement strand
CCCTACGATTACGCGATGTGCGTCTTGCCCAAGTGGCAACGCCAGGCGCCGGGCGTGGCGCTGGTGGAGGAAGGCCGCGGCTATCGCCTGGCGGACGCCGGTCAGTGGCTGGAGGTGCAGCCGGCGAGGGGTGGCAGCCTGGTGCGAATCCATGATCAGCAGCCCTGGGTCACCCGCGGGGCCTTCATCGATGCGGCCAGGACCTGTTCCTGAGCCGCGAGGAAGAGGGAAGAGCTCCGGCCCCCCTAGCA
>NZ_JBGDZO010000978.1:0-251 GCF_046548235.1 Salmonella sp. SAL4457 | reverse complement strand
GAGCATGAGCGAAGGGCGCCAGTTGCTCGGCTGGGGCATGGCCGGCGGCGTCTGGGAGGCCATGCAGAGCAAGGCCAGCGCGAGGGCGCGGCTGGAGGCGGACGGCCTGCTGCGGGTGGCCAGCGCGACCACGGATATCGGCACCGGCACCTACACGGTGATGACCCAGATCGCCGCCGACGCCGCTGGCATGGCGCCGGAAGAGGTGCGCTTCCAGCTTGGCGACAGTGCGTTGCCCAAGGCTCCATTGC
>NZ_JBGDZO010000977.1:0-251 GCF_046548235.1 Salmonella sp. SAL4457 | reverse complement strand
GTACTGATCCCACAGGAACCGTCGTAGAACGCGTGACACAACACTCTACAGTGTTGCATATTAGCGGAGTGTATCGTACGATAATACCACGCATGTGAGGGCTCCTCACGGCAGAACCAGAGTAGCGTGAGAACGGGGCGGCAACCACTTCCTCACGCTACTTCTGGCTCAACCGGGCTCCAGGGAGTCATCTCCCTGTGTGCGCTTTGGGTATCACTGATCCTTGTGACACCCCATACGCTCTTTGCTAC
>NZ_JBGDZO010000976.1:0-251 GCF_046548235.1 Salmonella sp. SAL4457 | reverse complement strand
AGGTTGTAGTGCCCCTTCAGCTTGTTGCGGATCTTCGCGTGGTAGGCGAAGCCCAGGGTGTCGCGGTCGGTCGGCTTCCAAACCGCGCCGGCGAAGAAGCCGGGCGAGGTGTTGTCCACCTTGACCCGCATCAGCGCGGACGAGTTCGAGGCCGGGAACGGAATCCCGCCCATGCCCGGGGAGTTGGCGGCCGAGGCATAGAGATCGAGGTTCTGGCTGACGAAGCCGGAGGTGCGCTGGATGATCACCCC
>NZ_JBGDZO010000975.1:0-251 GCF_046548235.1 Salmonella sp. SAL4457 | reverse complement strand
CACTGGTCGTTGCCGTTGCCGGTGGCGGCAACGCCGGTGGTGTTGTCCCAGACGATGCCGCCGGGGCGGTCGCTGTACAGGTTGTAGGTCAGGGTGAGGGCGGTGTTGGCGATGTTCGCCATGCGCCGCGTGGCGACGCTGCCGTAGAGCCCGCCGTCGAGCGTGATCGCATAGGTCTGGCCGCTGACGCACCTGACCCGGATGGAGCCTGCGCCTTGCTGGCTGGTGGCGCTGATGGCGTTGTTCAGGGA
>NZ_JBGDZO010000974.1:0-251 GCF_046548235.1 Salmonella sp. SAL4457 | reverse complement strand
GCATCATCGCGGATCCACTGGATTTCGGGCGCGGTCACGAACATCTCCTTGGTCAAGTGCGGCGCATTATATAGAGCCTGGCGCCATGCGAGCATTCCGCTCGGCACCGCGCTTGCCGATGAGCGTAGCGAATGTCCATACTCCGCCCTTTGTCCGACAATCCGAACAAGGGAACTGCATGAAGAAGCTCAGCGGAATAATCGTCCTCCTGCTGGCTGGCGCGGCTCTTTACCTGGCCCTGAAGACCAGCC
>NZ_JBGDZO010000973.1:0-251 GCF_046548235.1 Salmonella sp. SAL4457 | reverse complement strand
ACTTGGAGCTGAGCATTGGAATCCTTGGCCGGCCGGAAAGCGGACTCGTGGCGAGAAGTGGGATGCAGGGTACCAGACTACGGCGTGGTTTCTGGAATGGGTGGAGGATAATATTGGCGGTGAGGGAGCGATTGGAAGACTGAATGAGGCGTTGAGAAAGGATGAGTGGGACGAAGGGAAGGTCTGGGAGACGATAATTGGGAAGTCAGTCAAGGCTTGTTGGCGAGCGTACACGGAGGACTGGGAGAGGA
>NZ_JBGDZO010000972.1:0-251 GCF_046548235.1 Salmonella sp. SAL4457 | reverse complement strand
CTATCCTGCCCCAGGGGCTCGCCTGCTGCCTGCAGCGCCAGCGCCCGGCCGTCATCGTTACAAGCCAATGGCGGCGCTTCACGGGACAGGTAGAGGCCGCTGGCCTCGCCGTTTATCCACAGCTCGCCGCGGTTGGCGCGCAGCGGCGCGAAAGGATCGTCCAGGGCCAGCAGGCTGTCCGGCAGCCAGGGGCGGATTTCCAGCGCGGGCCCGCCAAGCGGGGACGGTAGCGGTTGCGCGCGCAGATCCCC
>NZ_JBGDZO010000971.1:0-251 GCF_046548235.1 Salmonella sp. SAL4457 | reverse complement strand
ATTACCCAGAGTCTCAACACCTCTGTGGTAATGGGTTTTGTAGGTATAGTAGGTCCGTATCATGGAGTGATCCGAGTCAGGAGGTGGTACGTATGCAGAAGTAAAGTTCGTAACTACGGAATGTCTATGGCGATAGTGTCTGTGGGGCGAGTCGCCTGATGCCCAAACAGGGCTGACTTCAGGTGAAGAGGGAAGTAATGGAGGGGTGCTCGTCCACAACTACACTAAGGTGCAGGGGCACCGGCCTATAG
>NZ_JBGDZO010000970.1:0-251 GCF_046548235.1 Salmonella sp. SAL4457 | reverse complement strand
GCATGGGTACCACGCTGTCGGCCAACGCCCTGGCGATGCGCTGTATGCGCGCCAACCTGGAAGAGGTGATGACCGATACCGCCTACGCCCACATGCTGCCCCTGGCGGCGCGTCTGGCCGAGGGCTTCCGCAGGATTATCCACAAGCACGGCCTGGCCTGGTCGGTGACCGAGCTCGGCGCGCGCAGCGAGTTCCAGTTCTGCCCGCAACCCCCACGCGACGGCGCGGCCGCCGAGGCGGCGTTCCACGAC
>NZ_JBGDZO010000969.1:0-251 GCF_046548235.1 Salmonella sp. SAL4457 | reverse complement strand
GCTCTACGCACTGGTGCTGGTGGCCCTGGCGCTGCTGCGCAACCTCTATTTGCTGGTGCCGGTGATGCTGCTCAGCGGCGCGGCATGGATCGCCGTGCTCTCCAGCCTGCAGGTCGCCGCGCAGACCTCCGTACCGGCCTGGGTCCGCGCCCGCGCGCTGGCGGTCTATATCCTGGTGTTCTTCGGCAGCATGGCCGCCGGCGGCGCCCTGTGGGGTCTGGTCGCCAGCCACCTGTCGATCACCTTCGCCC
>NZ_JBGDZO010000968.1:0-251 GCF_046548235.1 Salmonella sp. SAL4457 | reverse complement strand
CGTCGAGGAAACCGCGCTCGTCGAAGCCGCCGGGAGCGGCGGCCTGCCGTTCGGTCTGGCGCGGCGAGGGCAGCGCCAAGGCCTTTTCCCCGGCCAGGGCGCGTAACTGGTGGTCGAACTCCTGCTGTTCGGTGAGTACGCGCTTGGCATAGAGCTGCACCGCCTTGTTTTCGGATCGGCGCATGGCTTGCTCGGCTGCCTCCACCTGGGCCTGGCTGTCGGCCAGGCTGTCGGCGAGCAGGGCGCGGGTA
>NZ_JBGDZO010000967.1:0-251 GCF_046548235.1 Salmonella sp. SAL4457 | reverse complement strand
CCGTGGAAGTTGGCCGAGTTGATCTTCAGGTAGTCCATGCCCAGCAGGTGGAACTTGCTCTTCTGCGGGTGGAAGGTGGCGAACACCCCGTAGACCTCGCCGACATTGCGCGCCAGGCCGAGCAGGTCGTTGCCGTTGGCGGCGAAGCCGGGCCACTGGGTCTTGTTCTGCCGCGCCGCGTTCCACAGGAACGGATAGCGCACCGGCGCATCGGCCGCCTTGATGTTGTCGGGAATCAGGTAGGGCGGCGC
>NZ_JBGDZO010000966.1:0-251 GCF_046548235.1 Salmonella sp. SAL4457 | reverse complement strand
GTACTGGGCCGTAGCCCGTGGAATGCTTTGACCCCGCACGGGGAGGAGCCGACATGGATAGCCATCAGCAGCCATACGCGTCGCAGGCGCAGGCCGATACCACCCTGTTTCCCGAGCAGACCCGCGAGAGTCTCCAGGCCCTGGCCGTCAAGTTGCAGCCGCTGATCGAGGGCCACCGCCTGGACAACCTGGTGGATCTGCTGTCACTGCTTTCGGATATCGTCGATCTGCTGGACCCGGCCATGGTGGAC
>NZ_JBGDZO010000965.1:0-251 GCF_046548235.1 Salmonella sp. SAL4457 | reverse complement strand
GGAGCCCGCTGGTCCGGGCCGGGTCGTGCGTGCGGTAGTACTCGAGCCCCTGCAGGAGCGCGCTCGCGCAGTTGCCCACTCCTGCAATGGCCAGTCGAAGCGTCGGCATTCCGGAACGGCCCTCTCCCCAAAGCCCCGCGTACGCGTCCGTTGCAGGGTCACCCAGTCTGCCATACGCGTCGAGACCTGTTCGCCCGGAGAAACTTCTGTTTCCCACTTTGGGGAAGCCAGCGGGAGTGGGTGCCCACGCC
>NZ_JBGDZO010000964.1:0-251 GCF_046548235.1 Salmonella sp. SAL4457 | reverse complement strand
GCCGAGGATGGCGCCTATGCGCTGAAGGAGAGCCAGGGGCACGACGGCGAGCCGCTGTTGCAGCAGGCGGCCCAGGTCGCCCAGGTCAATCGCCTGGTCCTTCAGGGGCTGGACGAGGCCCGCTCGCGTCTCGAAGCGCGCGCCGCGGATGCGCAGGAGGGGCCGCCGAAATCGCTGCGCGAGGCGCTGGAGCTGGCAGCCCGGCTGGAGCAGGCGATCACCGACGATGCCTACGTGTCGGTGGTCAAGGA
>NZ_JBGDZO010000963.1:0-251 GCF_046548235.1 Salmonella sp. SAL4457 | reverse complement strand
GCGTTGGGGTGGTAGGGCAGGTTCTCGTCGAGCAGGCGCATGTCGCGCACCCAGTCGAACGGTACCGCCACGCGGCCGTCCAGTTGCAGCAGGCCGCTATCGAGCAGCGCGGCCATGCGTGGGGCGATCTGGGTCGGGTCGATACGATCCGGCCATTCGCCCATCAGGCCCATGATCACCGCGCGATCGGTGCCGTGGCCGACGCCGGTGGCGGACAGCGAGCCATACAGGCGCACTTCGAGACGCCGCAC
>NZ_JBGDZO010000962.1:0-251 GCF_046548235.1 Salmonella sp. SAL4457 | reverse complement strand
ATTCTCTATGATCCGGTCACTCCAGGCGGTGTACGCGAGCTGAAAGAGCTTCTCCCAGCCGCGGCGCGTGCGCTAGGGTTGACTCTTCGGTCTTGGGAGCTGCGAGATGCGAACGGTTTCGAGAAGGTATTCGCTGCGATAAACAAGGATCGCCTCGATGGCCTCTACGTGACCTCAAGCCGCTGATGAATGCTAACGGAAAGCGGATTGCGGGACTTGCGTTAAAGAGCCGGTTACCATCAGTGTACAGC
>NZ_JBGDZO010000961.1:0-251 GCF_046548235.1 Salmonella sp. SAL4457 | reverse complement strand
GGCGGCGGCCCAGGCCTTGTTGGTGGTGGGCCTGGGCGATGGACAACTCGGCGATGTGCAACTCGTCGGCGCAGCGTTCGGCGGCGAGGAAACCGACCGGCTGGCCATCGGCGTCTTCCGCCAGCCAGTGGCTGCCGCGCTCGATCAGGCGGCGATGGAAGTCCACCCCGGCGACCCCGGCGTCGGCGATCCAGGCCAGCTCGGGCAGCAGGCGGAAGCTTTCCCCGGCTGAGCGCTCGATGGCCGGGAGC
>NZ_JBGDZO010000960.1:0-251 GCF_046548235.1 Salmonella sp. SAL4457 | reverse complement strand
CTCCTGCGGGAATTTTCCGATGTTCCATAGAAGCCTGAACGAAACGGCTTTTTCGGTTGACCTCGTCTGGCAAGAGGTCTATAAAACCCCCGCCCGCAGAGCCGGGCACTTTCTTTCCCCCTACGAAGAGAGCCATGGACAGTATTCCCAGTAGTCGTCGCCCGGCCCAGCAGATGCCGGCTGGTGCGATGACCCAAACCAACGCACGACGGAACCCGCAACGGGTCGGTCGGTTGAGCGGCATCCTGGGC
>NZ_JBGDZO010000959.1:0-251 GCF_046548235.1 Salmonella sp. SAL4457 | reverse complement strand
ACATTTCCCAGTACCAGAAGACCACCCAGGAAGTGCAGCATGACCATGCGTTCATCGCGACCATCCTCAACCTGATTCCCTCCAACGTCTTCGCCGCCATCGCCCGTGGCGAGATGCTGCCGATCATCTTCTTCTCGGTGATGTTCGGCCTCGGCCTGTCGAGCCTGCCCAACGATCTGCGCGAGCCGCTGGTGAAGGTGTTCCAGGGCGTTTCCGAGACCATGTTCAAGGTCACCCACATGATCATGAAG
>NZ_JBGDZO010000958.1:0-252 GCF_046548235.1 Salmonella sp. SAL4457 | reverse complement strand
CGCTGGAGGTTGGCAGGATCGATGCAGCGGTACTCGATGGCGTGCTGGCGCGCCGACTCATCAATAAAGGCTTCTCGGTCATCGTTGATCTAACGCCGGCGAATATTCCCATGGTCAATCAGGCCATCGTCGTGGCCCCAGACTTTGTCCAAAAACGTGCCGAGCTCGCTGAACGGATTCTCATGGTGCTGGTGGACAGTCTTGCTTTTACGTTGGCGCCCGTGAACAAAAGTATCGTGGTCAAGACCATTA
>NZ_JBGDZO010000957.1:0-252 GCF_046548235.1 Salmonella sp. SAL4457 | reverse complement strand
CTCGTCGGATTTTTCTGAAATATTTTGTTACATACTGTCGAGGGTCAGGCGCGCCGCGGTTTTCCGGCGATGTGCGCAACAATTTGCACAGTTTTTTTGACGTAGCATCCGCGCGATCACGCACTTCGGATCGAGCACGGCGAACAGGGACGCCAGCCGTGCAGGTTTTTCGAGAAACAGGGGACAGCGGATGTTCAACCCGGCCAAACATACCCACTTCAGCCTCAGCCTCGACGGCCTCAGTCACTACCT
>NZ_JBGDZO010000956.1:0-252 GCF_046548235.1 Salmonella sp. SAL4457 | reverse complement strand
CCTGCTGCTCGACGACAGCGTCTACCGCCACCCGGACTGGGCCACCGCGGCCGGCTACGTGATGAGCCCGCCGTTCCGTCCCGTCGAACACCAGGAAGCGCTGTGGCGCGGCCTGCAGTCCGGCAACCTGCATACCACCGCCACCGACCTCTGCTGCTTCTGCGCCGAGCAGAAGGCCATGGGCCGCGACGACTTCAGCAAGATTCCCAATGGCACGGCCGGCATCGAGGACCGCATGGCGCTGCTGTGGGA
>NZ_JBGDZO010000955.1:0-252 GCF_046548235.1 Salmonella sp. SAL4457 | reverse complement strand
CTTCAAGGCCTACCGCGCCGGCGACCCGAACTACAAGAGCACCACCCGCGACGTGAAGAAGCTGGTCGCCGAATTGCAGAAGGACAAGGTCGACGGCATCGTCCTCGACCTGCGCAACAACGGCGGCGGCTCCCTGCAGGAGGCCACCGAGCTGACCGGCCTGTTCATCGACCAGGGCCCGACCGTACTGGTGCGCAACAGCGACGGCCGCGTCGACGTGCTCAACGACGACGAAGGCAAGGCCTTCTATAC
>NZ_JBGDZO010000954.1:0-252 GCF_046548235.1 Salmonella sp. SAL4457 | reverse complement strand
GAACAGGCCCTGCGGCGAGGTGCCTGCATACCAGACGCCGGGTTCACTCGGGTGGCCCGGGGTGAGCCAGAAGGTGTGATCGACGACGCGTCCCGAGCCGTCGGCCGCCTTGTCGAAGGCCGGAGGCTTGGCCGCCTCCTTCCAGGTCTTGCCCATGTCGGTCGAGCGGAACACCGTCGGCCCGAGGTGACCAGTCTTGGCTGCCGCGAGCAGGGTCTTGCCCTCATTTGGCGCACCCCGTGGATCGAGGAC
>NZ_JBGDZO010000953.1:0-252 GCF_046548235.1 Salmonella sp. SAL4457 | reverse complement strand
TCCATTGGCTGGTCACCGTTACGGTTCCCGGATGGATCGCGCTCTGTCTTTTTCTCGGCAGCTACACGGCGCTTTGGGCACTCTTTGCCGGCACGGTGGCAAGACCACGCCCGTCTTCCTTGGAGACGGAGCCGGTCTGGATCAAGTCGTGGAACAATCTGCGGGTCGCTGCGCTCGTCTCAGCGGGGTGGACCGCCATGGAGTGGCTCCGCGGCGTAGTCTTCACCGGCTTCGGCTGGAATGCCCTTGGAA
>NZ_JBGDZO010000952.1:0-252 GCF_046548235.1 Salmonella sp. SAL4457 | reverse complement strand
ATCGACGACAGCCTGGTCGGCCACCTCGCCGAAGAGGCCTACCAGCCGGAGTTCGGCGCCCGCGAACTGAAGCGGCAGATCCGCCAGCAACTGGAGACGCGCCTGGCCACGGCGATGCTCAAGGGCGAGGTGAAGGAGGGCGAGACGGTCACCTTCTTCTACGACGCCAAGGACGGCGTCGGCTACCGCAAGGGCGCCGCGCCGAATCCGGCGGCACGCAAGAAGTCCGGTGCCGGCGAGACGCCCAGGGGC
>NZ_JBGDZO010000951.1:0-252 GCF_046548235.1 Salmonella sp. SAL4457 | reverse complement strand
CCGATCCGCCTGCACGGCGACTGCCATCCAGGCAACCTGCTGTGCCGCGACGATGTCTACCACATGGTCGATCTCGACGACTGCCGCATGGGCCCGGCCCTCCAGGACCTGTGGATGATGCTCGCCGGCGAGCGCCACGAACGCCTGGCGCAGATTGCCGAACTGGTCGACGGCTACAACGAGTTCCACGACTTCGACCCGCGCCAGCTACCGCTGCTCGAAGGCCTGCGCAGCCTCCGCCTGATGCACTAC
>NZ_JBGDZO010000950.1:0-252 GCF_046548235.1 Salmonella sp. SAL4457 | reverse complement strand
CGCCAGCACCTCGCGCGGGTCCTGACCCGCCGCGCGGTGACTGCGGCGCTGGGCGGCTGACACCCGGCGTGGGCCAAGGCCTGCTGCCCGCAGGGGTGAGCAACCCTGCGGGCATGCGGGCCGCCCTCGAGCGGCACGACTACCTGGCCGACGACGGCCTGGCCACCGCGGTCTACCTCGGACTCAAGCTGCACCGCCCCCTCTTCTTGGAAGGTGAGCCGGGCGTCGGCAAGACCGAGGTCGGCCGCACGC
>NZ_JBGDZO010000949.1:0-252 GCF_046548235.1 Salmonella sp. SAL4457 | reverse complement strand
CCATGGGATAGATTCACTTACTTACATCTGAGAACAGCAATATCAAAAAGAATACATGTCATGACAACAGAATACATCACGTTTGGGGGACAAAGTGGGGTACTTACATTGCATGCTTCCATGGCCCCAAGATGAATGCCATGTGCTTTTCCGAGTTGTGGATATGGTTTGCAGGTGAGGGTGGCTTCATAAGATGTCTAGTGCTATTCAGAAGCTGGACAGAAGGGAGAATGGCAGTGAAAGGTGTTGACA
>NZ_JBGDZO010000948.1:0-252 GCF_046548235.1 Salmonella sp. SAL4457 | reverse complement strand
GCGCCGAGGCACCTGCCGGCGACTGGCCGAAGCCGTTGCCGGCGAATCCGGTGAGCGAACCGGACCTGGCCAATGCCGAGAAGATCGGTTTCCGTTTCGAGTGGGTCGGGGCCATGTCCGATACCAGCGGCAAGAATCCCTATCCGTCGTTCTGGCAGATCAACGGCAAGGCCTGGGAAGGCGGCGAGGAGCACAAGCACAACGCGCCGCCGCTGGCCAAGCTCAAGGAAGGCCAGAGCTACATCTTCGAGC
>NZ_JBGDZO010000947.1:0-252 GCF_046548235.1 Salmonella sp. SAL4457 | reverse complement strand
GATTGACCATCCATTGCTTCGGGCTCGGATCGCTGATAGCTGTTGGCACGTCAACCGAAGACTCCATGCTGTCGCCGCACTTGCCGCGAGTTCGTATTTGAATGCGGTAGAGCTCTTTTTCAAAAGAGAGCTGCTCGATCAATACGAGTCAGATTTTGCGGTTCCATTCAAGGTAGTTGATCTCATTGATCGGGCGTTTGCTATTTACGCCTTAGCTGGCAAGCAGAAAGAGATCCCGGAGAGTGCCAAGGA
>NZ_JBGDZO010000946.1:0-252 GCF_046548235.1 Salmonella sp. SAL4457 | reverse complement strand
GCCGTAGACGACGCGGTACATGCCCGGCAGGTCGTCGCGTTCGCGTATGCCGATCGGCTGCAGCAAGCCTACGCTGGCGATCGAGGCGGCAAGCTCGCGCACGTCGCCGAAGTCAGCGCGAGCATCGTGCTCGGCCAGTGCCGGCTCCAGGACCGCCACAGGGATTTCCAGCAGCATCGGCACGGCGTGGCTGTAGTGTGTCGTGACTGTCGTAGCCTTCGCCAGAGGCATCGTGTCCAGCAGGTATCAGGC
>NZ_JBGDZO010000945.1:0-252 GCF_046548235.1 Salmonella sp. SAL4457 | reverse complement strand
ACACATATCGCACACAAAGTCATCTAGTCGAGAAGGAACAGGGTCAGTTAACCCGGACGAATAAGCAGAGCGGAAGGGATACTGACTGAGCCCATTACCGCAGTACCACTGAGGCTGCGGAAACGGTCTCTTGCAATGCCGGCAGGCTATCAGCGTCTGCGACTCACAATCATTGCACACATAACCTTAAAGCAAGCGCATCAGGCCAGTTTAAACCGTTGAGATAGAGTGGCATACGTACCAGCACAGTCG
>NZ_JBGDZO010000944.1:0-252 GCF_046548235.1 Salmonella sp. SAL4457 | reverse complement strand
GCCCTGGCCTGCGAGCCGCAACTGCTGATCGCCGACGAACCGACCACCGCGCTCGACGTCACCGTCCAGTTGAAGATCCTCGATCTGCTCAAGGACCTGCAGGCACGCCTGGGCATGTCCCTGCTGCTGATCACCCACGACCTCAACCTGGTCCGGCGCATCGCCCACCGCGTCTGCGTCATGCAACAAGGGCGGATCGTCGAGCAGGCTTCCTGCCAGGAACTCTTCGCAGCCCCGCGACACCCCTATACC
>NZ_JBGDZO010000943.1:0-252 GCF_046548235.1 Salmonella sp. SAL4457 | reverse complement strand
ACTCAATGGCACTGCTCACTCCATTGTCAGCCTTACCGTTGTAATTTACCCGCCCGTAACAACGAGACTGCACTGATGAAACCACCTCGTGTCTTGTCGCTTCCGAAATCGACAGTTGTGGCGCATGTTGAGGGTCGCGAAAGCTGGCCGGATGTGCCACCAGCAGCCCAGCGCGTCCTACAGTTCAGAATCAATCTGAGAGCAAGATCGAACAGAAACTGGTGAAGCAACAAGCGCACGACTCAATGGCAC
>NZ_JBGDZO010000942.1:0-252 GCF_046548235.1 Salmonella sp. SAL4457 | reverse complement strand
GCCAGACCCTGGCCTCCACCACCTTCCAGAACTACTTCCGCCTGTACAACAAGCTGGCCGGCATGACCGGCACCGCCGATACCGAGGCCTTCGAGTTCCGCCAGATCTACGGTCTCGACGTGGTGGTGATCCCGACCCACCGGCCGATCGCGCGCAAGGACTTCAACGACCTGGTCTACCTGACCCAGGAAGAGAAGTACGCGGCGATCATCACCGACATCAAGCAGTGCCAGGCCCTCGGCCGGCCGATCC
>NZ_JBGDZO010000941.1:0-252 GCF_046548235.1 Salmonella sp. SAL4457 | reverse complement strand
GGCCCCAGCCATGGTGGCACTCGTAGGTGTGCTCGCCCGAGCCGATCACGGGCGTCTTTGAGCCGGCCTTGTCCTCCGCACCTAGTATCACAGGGCCGCAGGCTGCCGTGACAGCAGCAGCAGTGGTGGCTTTGAGGAACGTACGGCGGCTGGATGAACTGCCTGCGTGCTGGCTCGACATGAATGGGCTCCTGATAGGTGCTCTGGGATCGGAGATTATCTTCCACCTCAATTGGGCACGCAAGCTAACGA
>NZ_JBGDZO010000940.1:0-252 GCF_046548235.1 Salmonella sp. SAL4457 | reverse complement strand
ATATTGAGAGGCCAATTGTGCCGTGTATCTGGTAGTGGGGTGACGTCGGAGAATGAGACCAGTTGGTTACCACCAACTTCTGATCGAAGAAAAGATGACCACCTACGCGCAGCGCTCGGGCAGCTTCGAAGACGTTGTGATATAGCGAACTGCGGGTCGGTAGATTGGGTGAGATGAAAAATCTTGAAGGGTCTTCCGACCGTCCGACTCACCCTCGGATCCCGTAGGCTATGCGTTGAGTCAAATGAATAG
>NZ_JBGDZO010000939.1:0-252 GCF_046548235.1 Salmonella sp. SAL4457 | reverse complement strand
ATCCTGTTCATCGGCGGTGCCGCTTCGGCTGCCACCAACCTGCTGTTCGCCATGCTCGCCCAGCTCGGCCCGCTGCACGCCGAGGCCCTGCCCAGCCATGACGTGATCAGCCTGGTGATGGCGCTCGAGCCGCACGTGCTGATGCTGGTGATGACCATCACCCTCGACAACTTCAGCGGCGGCCTCGCCGCCTCGGCCTTCGTCGCCTACCTGTCGAGCCTGACCAACCTGAAGTTCTCCGCCACCCAGTAC
>NZ_JBGDZO010000938.1:0-252 GCF_046548235.1 Salmonella sp. SAL4457 | reverse complement strand
ATCCTCGAGGCCGAGGAACAGCGAGGCGTTGAGCGCCTGGCGCAAGCTGTCCATCACCCCCAGGTATTCGTCGCAGGCCTCGGATTCTCCGGGCTCCAGCCATTGCGTGAGGTCGCCGCGGATGCCTTCGCGGATCACCTGGCCGTCGCCGCGGCCGATCGCCGCCGGGGTCAGGTCGCCCGCGACCGCACGGGTGCGGCACTCTTCGGCCAATCTGGTGGTCAGACGCTCAGGCATGAAGATGCTCTGGTG
>NZ_JBGDZO010000937.1:0-252 GCF_046548235.1 Salmonella sp. SAL4457 | reverse complement strand
AAGTTCACCCGTGATGCCACGTGACAAACCGACAGTACAAGCAGCGGAAATAGCTTCAAATAACAAATCCATAAACTGATGATTAGGTTCGATTAAAGATAAACTAAAGATGCCTAAGAAAATAAGTGCTGCAGTAATAGAAACGACAGCCATTGCCTTAAAAGAGGTTTTTTGAGAAACAGAGTGATTGAACACACGAATTTCATCTTCACGTCTAAGGAAGCTAATCACGCTGAGTAAAACAATAATAAA
>NZ_JBGDZO010000936.1:0-252 GCF_046548235.1 Salmonella sp. SAL4457 | reverse complement strand
CTCCAACGGCAACGCCTACCCGCAGTTCGACAGCAAGAACGACGCGCGCGGCATGGCCATCAAGCTGCTCGACGTGCCCGGCGAAAAACTCCTGCCCGGCCGCGGCCATGACGGCGAGCAGGACTTCGTCATGTTCAACCAGCCGGTGTTCTTCATCCGCGACATCGCCGAATACCGGCAAAACTTCGCCGCCCAGGCCGACGGCAAGAAAGCCCTGGCCTTCTTCCCCAACTGGAACCCCGCCAGCTGGGA
>NZ_JBGDZO010000935.1:0-252 GCF_046548235.1 Salmonella sp. SAL4457 | reverse complement strand
ACCAAAGAGTATGGAACTGGCAAACGGTATTAAGAATATTACCGTCGCGCACAGCGCTTTTCGGGTCCTGGATTTCAACGTGCTGAATACACGCCGTGTGATGCTGGCAGTAAAGCGTCCGGATGGCTCATGGCTACCTAAAGGCACCAGCATTGTAGATGAAAAAAATAACTATTTGGTCAGCGCTGTCGACAGCGGACGCGTATTTATCACCGATGTTGGGGATAATCCTGCGTTATATGCCGCTGATGC
>NZ_JBGDZO010000934.1:0-252 GCF_046548235.1 Salmonella sp. SAL4457 | reverse complement strand
ATAGTGTTCAGTCTGCGCAGGGGACGTCTTCCCCCGCAGATCACACTCTCGTCGGCCGGCCCGCCTCTCCCTCAGGTTCGTACAGCGGCAACTTCGCTCCCGTGGAGGCTGGGCATTTCTCCCGGAGCGTGAGGTGTCCCCGTTCAGCCTCCTGCGCGGATTTCTACTTATGTCACGCTACAACCAGTCAACGAAGGAATACGCGCGTGCGGCGGCGGCCCTACTAGTCGCTATCGCTGCTGTCGGGTGCGG
>NZ_JBGDZO010000933.1:0-252 GCF_046548235.1 Salmonella sp. SAL4457 | reverse complement strand
GGCCTGGACACCCTGACGATCTACCCGGGCGTGCTGTCCAGCTACCCGAACTTCATGTTCGATCTGCCGGCGACGGATGCCGAGGCCTTCGTCGGCGCCCTGGAGGCGGCGAAGAGCGGCGAGGACTTCGACAAGGTGGTCGAACGCTGGGGCGTGCGCCGCAGCAATCCGCAGTTCTGGAGCTACTTCCACGATCTCGAGGCGTACATCCGCGAAACCGAGCCGGTCGAGGCGGGCGCACTGGACATGAAC
>NZ_JBGDZO010000932.1:0-252 GCF_046548235.1 Salmonella sp. SAL4457 | reverse complement strand
GCCAGTGTCACGCGCCCGGAGCCGGCGTGCACCGGGATCTGCGGTGGCAGTTTGGAAACGGCCAGGGCCTGGGCGCTTCCCAGGCCGAACAGGCAGGCAATGAGCAAGGTCTTGCATTTCATTGGTCAGTATCCCGTTGGGAAGTTTTTCAGTACGCCAGCGAACCTGCTGTTCGCAGAGGCTTCCCCGAACTCGTTCTTCTCGAGGAAATAATCTCGAACGATGTCTCCCTGCTGTTCGATGTTGTAGTCC
>NZ_JBGDZO010000931.1:0-252 GCF_046548235.1 Salmonella sp. SAL4457 | reverse complement strand
CAGGCCGGGCAGATTTTCGGCCTGATCGGCCAGTCCGGGGCCGGCAAGAGCACCCTGCTGCGCACGCTCTACGGCAACTACCTGCCGGCCGGCGGCAGCATCCGCCTGCGCCACGCCGGCGACTGGCTGGAACTGGTCGGCGCCGAGCCTCGCGAGGTGCTCGCCGTGCGCCGCCAGACCCTCGGCTACGTCAGCCAGTTCCTGCGGGTGATCCCGCGGGTGGCGACCCTCGACGTGGTCATGGAGCCGGCC
>NZ_JBGDZO010000930.1:0-252 GCF_046548235.1 Salmonella sp. SAL4457 | reverse complement strand
CGTGATGGAACAGCACCTCGCCATTGCCCACCGAGATCACATCGTTGTGGAACACGCCCTGGTCGATCACCGCCGGGTTCTGTTGAGCGTAGACCACTCCGGCCTCGCTCAGCCCGTGCAGACGCGCGACGGCCTGGCAGGCTTCCAGGGTCTGGCGCGCCGGATAGCGTTGCGGCGCCGGGAAGCGACTGTCGAAGGCGCTGCGACCGAAGACGAAGAACTCCACGCCGGCATCGCCATAGTCCTTGCAGA
>NZ_JBGDZO010000929.1:0-252 GCF_046548235.1 Salmonella sp. SAL4457 | reverse complement strand
GCCATCCTCAACCTCGCGGTGAACGCCCGCGACGCCATGGGCGAAGGCGGCCGCCTGGAAATAGGCGCGCGGACCGACCTGGTGATCGACGGCGCGGTGGACGGTCTCGGCGCCGGCCGCTACGTGTGCCTGGAAGTCGCCGACAACGGCGGAGGCATGCCCGCCGAGGTGCTGGCCCGCTGCATGGAGCCGTTCTTTTCCACCAAGGGCGTGGGCAAGGGCACCGGCCTCGGCCTGTCGATGGTCCAGGGC
>NZ_JBGDZO010000928.1:0-253 GCF_046548235.1 Salmonella sp. SAL4457 | reverse complement strand
CCGTAGACCTGGCGGATGACCCGTTCTGCGTCCGCGTCGCGGCCCTTGCTCAGCAGCCAGCGCGGCGACTCGGGAATCAGGAAGCGGATGGCGAGGACGAACACCGCCGGCAGCGCCAGCACCAGGAAAATGCTGCGCCAGCCGGTCAGCGGCAGCAGGAAGTAGGACAGGCAGCCGGCAGCGACGAAGCCCAGCGGCCAGAAGCCGTCCATCAGCGCAATGTACTTGCCGCGGCGGCTGGCCGGGATCATCT
>NZ_JBGDZO010000927.1:0-253 GCF_046548235.1 Salmonella sp. SAL4457 | reverse complement strand
GGCCAGGGCGATGGGCAGCGAGACCAGTCCGGCCTGGGCCAGGGACGCCACCAGCAGTACCACCGCGACACTGGAATGGCAGGCCCAGGTCAGCAGCGCGGCGAGCAGCAGGGCGATCAGCGGATCGCCTTCGAGGCCGTGGATCACCGCGACAAAGGCTGGCGAGGCCTCGATCTGCTGCAGGGAATGGCCGAGCAACGCCAGCGCCAGGAGCATCAGGCCGAGTCCGATCAGGCACTGGCCAAGGCTCTCC
>NZ_JBGDZO010000926.1:0-253 GCF_046548235.1 Salmonella sp. SAL4457 | reverse complement strand
ACATCGACTGGACGACCACGATCATCGCCGCGTTCTCGTTCCTGTTCCACTTCGGCGCCGTGGGGTCGATCTACTCCGACTGGATGGACCCGGTGGTCGACGACGAGCTCGACGTCGCGCAGCTGCTCGAGTCCGTGAAGCAGCTGCCCCCGCCTCCGGTGGAGTTGCCGCCCAAGGAGGACGCCGAGACGCCGGCCGCGACAGCGGCGCCTGCCGCCGAAGCGCCGAAGGCCGCTGGCGGTGGGAACAAGGG
>NZ_JBGDZO010000925.1:0-253 GCF_046548235.1 Salmonella sp. SAL4457 | reverse complement strand
CGTTATGAACAGTACGGGGCTTCATGCGCGGCCAGCCGCTACGCTTGCGAAAATTGTCAAAAAATACCAGTCTTCATTAACGCTAGTTAATAATGACAAAGAAATTCCCATTAAAGGAATGATGAGTATTTTGGGGGCTGGCGTAAAGGGAAACACAATGATTGATTTAATTTGTGATGGACAGGATGAACTGGCTTTTATGGATGAATTAAAATCTGCATTTGCTGATGGCTTTGGTGAGTCAGTATAGTGC
>NZ_JBGDZO010000924.1:0-253 GCF_046548235.1 Salmonella sp. SAL4457 | reverse complement strand
CACCGTGACGGTACTGGGTGTCAAAGGGAACCAGGTGCGCATCGGCGTCAACGCGCCGAAGGAAGTCGCCGTACACCGGGAGGAAATTTACCAGCGCATCCAGAAAGAGAAAGATCAAGAGCCAAACCATTAATTTTTATCTAATTTTCCCTTTGCAAACGGGGTAAAGATGGGTATCATGCGCCCCGTGTTGCGGAGAGGTGGCCGAGTGGCCGAAGGCGCTCCCCTGCTAAGGGAGTACACCTCAAAAGGG
>NZ_JBGDZO010000923.1:0-253 GCF_046548235.1 Salmonella sp. SAL4457 | reverse complement strand
CAGTTGGGACGACGATCAACTTCACTGCTGCTGCGGCGGGCGGTACGGCTCCCTATCAGTTCAAATGGTGGGTGCAAAGCGATGGCGTGTGGTACGTCGCGCGTGAATGGAACGGCAGCAACACGCTGACGTGGCAGCCGACGGCGGCCGGTATTTACGTTGTGGCGGTGTGGGTGCGCAATTCGGGTGTTACCGCCGATGCGAGCCAGGCACTTGCACAAGTGCCGTACGTCATTTCAAGCACAGTCAGCTC
>NZ_JBGDZO010000922.1:0-253 GCF_046548235.1 Salmonella sp. SAL4457 | reverse complement strand
CCATTGGAAGGTGAGTATGGGCAATCTACTTTCCTCGTGCTATTGATATGTGCCTAATCCGAGAACAGCTTCCCGACGGTCGCCGATCGATGCTGCCGGGGGGCGAAGGCGCCAGCGACATGCCCGACGCAACGGGCCCCGAGCATTCTGCGAACATCACCCGTCGGCACGACAGCTTCTGAAGGACCTCGCGACACTGGTCCTTCCATGTGACTACGCGGCGCCTGGTCTACTGTCCTGCGGCCTCGAGATC
>NZ_JBGDZO010000921.1:0-253 GCF_046548235.1 Salmonella sp. SAL4457 | reverse complement strand
AGCCTGCAGCATGCTGGTGATCCAGAGCAGGAAGGATTCCTTCTCCAGGATTTCCGTGGCGGCGATGCTCTCGCTGGAACGCACCAGGGACAGCATGCTGATCAGCCCGTACTTGCCGCGGACCGGGATCGACCAGCCGTGACGGATGCCGTGATGCAGCGCTTCCTCCCAGAAGAAACGGTTCTCCTGGAAGTCTTCGCCATTCCAGATCAGCGGGGTGTATTCCAGGAGACCATGGCGCACGATCGGGTCG
>NZ_JBGDZO010000920.1:0-253 GCF_046548235.1 Salmonella sp. SAL4457 | reverse complement strand
TAGTTGGCCCAGAGCGGCAGGAGCACCGCGATGACGAGCAGGTTGCGCGTCCGCGGGCTGGCGATCCGCGCCAGGTAGTAGGCGATCGGGAACGCGAGGACGACGTCGGCGATCGTGACGAAGACCGCCATCTGCAGCGTCCGCCAGGTGACGTCGCGGAAGACGGGCGACTCGAAGATCCGCTGGAAGGTGTCGAGCGTGAAGCTGTGGGAGATCTCCGCCGTGAACGGGTCGGTGTCCCAGAAGGCGGAGA
>NZ_JBGDZO010000919.1:0-253 GCF_046548235.1 Salmonella sp. SAL4457 | reverse complement strand
AGTCGGCATGGTGCTGAACCTCGACAAATGCATCGGTTGCCACACCTGCTCGATCACCTGCCAGAACGTCTGGACCAGCCGCGAAGGCATGGAGTACGCCTGGTTCAACAACGTCGAGACCAAGCCCGGGATCGGCTACCCGAAGGAATGGGAAAACCAGGAGAAGTGGAAGGGCGGCTGGGTGCGCGCGGCAGACGGTTCGATCCGCCCGCGCATCGGCGGCAAGTTCCGCGTGCTGGCGAACATCTTCGCC
>NZ_JBGDZO010000918.1:0-253 GCF_046548235.1 Salmonella sp. SAL4457 | reverse complement strand
ACCGCGACCCTGATCCTCGCCTCGGTGATCGTCTACGGCGCCCTCTGGCTCAAGCACCGCCACCTGGAAAAGAGCCAGTGGTTCACCCTCGGCGCCTGCCTGGTCCTCGGCGGCCTGACCCTGGCCTTCCACGAGGACACCTTCCTCAAGTGGAAGGCGCCGCTGGTCAACTGGCTGTTCGCCCTGGCCTTCGCCGGCAGTCACTTCATCGGCGACAAGCCGATGATCCAGCGCATCATGGGCCATGCCATCC
>NZ_JBGDZO010000917.1:0-253 GCF_046548235.1 Salmonella sp. SAL4457 | reverse complement strand
GTGCTGGATCATGGCAGGGCGATCATCGAGGCGAAGTTGAGACACTGGAACCATTGGCTGACCCGGCTGAAGCCGGCGGCCAGCAGCCGTTCACGGTGTTCCTCGAAGGTGTCGGGGAGCATGACGTTTTCCAGCGCGCTGCGCTTCTGCGCGATCTCCAGCTCGCTGTAGCCGTTGGCACGCTTGAAGGCGATGTGCAGGTCGGTGAGCAGCGCGTGCTCCTGCGCATCGGCGAAGCGCAGTTTCTCCGAGA
>NZ_JBGDZO010000916.1:0-253 GCF_046548235.1 Salmonella sp. SAL4457 | reverse complement strand
GTACAGCACGGCGTTGTCGTAGCTGTTGTAGACCTCCACCTGGTCGTCGCTGAGAGCCGCCGGGGCGCCCTGACGGTCGACGAAGCGAGCGTAGTCGGCGGGATAGCGGTACTTGTAGTTCATGTGGGTGCCGAGCAGATGGACCACGATGAACTTCTTCGGCGCCGGGTCGTCCAGCACCTTGGCGAAGGGCGCCAGCACCGCGCCGTCCAGCTGGCTGGCGTTCTGGCTGCGCTGGTTGTTCAGGTAGAAC
>NZ_JBGDZO010000915.1:0-253 GCF_046548235.1 Salmonella sp. SAL4457 | reverse complement strand
CTCCTATGGCGGCGCGGTGATCACCGAGGCCGGCAACCAGCCGAATGTGGTCGGGCTGGTCTATATCGCCGCCTTCGCCCCCGACAGCGGCGAAAGTCCCGGTGGCATCACCCAGGAGCACTTGCCCCTGGCCGCAGCGAACCTGGCGACGGACAGCGATGGCTATCTCTGGGTGAAGGCGGACAGGTTCCACGAAAGCTTCTGCCAGGATCTCGCTGCGGACGAAGGGCTGGTCATGGGCATCACCCAGAAG
>NZ_JBGDZO010000914.1:0-253 GCF_046548235.1 Salmonella sp. SAL4457 | reverse complement strand
GTCAACGCCAGCACCGGCAGTTCCGCGCAGCCGGGCAGCGCGCGGATCGCCCGACAGGTGGCGAAGCCGTCCATCACCGGCATCTGGCAGTCGAGCAGTACGCCGTCCGGCCGCTCGCGCGCCAGCAACTCCAGGGCCTCGCTGCCGTTGTCGGCGGTGCGCACCCGGTAGCCGAGCTTGAGCAGCATGCCGCGAGTCACCAACTGGTTGATGGCGTTGTCCTCCACCACCAGCACCGTGCACTCCTCGGGAC
>NZ_JBGDZO010000913.1:0-253 GCF_046548235.1 Salmonella sp. SAL4457 | reverse complement strand
ACGTCTACGTGCACCCCGACGACGCGCGCGCACGTGGGCTCGAGGACGGGGCGACCGTGGAGGTCCGGAGCGCGACCGCGACCGTGCGCGTGCCGCTGCGCGTGAGCGACGAGATGATGCCCGGCGCGGTCGCGCTGCCGCACGGCTGGGGACATCAGGAGGCGACCGGTCTCACCATCGCGCGCACGACGGGCGGCGCGAACGTGAACCTTCTCGCGAAGGACGGACCGACGAACCTCGAGGCGTTCTCCGG
>NZ_JBGDZO010000912.1:0-253 GCF_046548235.1 Salmonella sp. SAL4457 | reverse complement strand
AGCTAGGAGTTCCCCGTGTTGTGCTCGGGTGTGGTTGTGCCACTGCAGAATGGGGCAACCGCAAGCAATCTGCCGCGTGTACGTAAGAGGCGACTAAAGGCAGGAACTGAGGATGTCAAGAGGGGACCCACCTCACCATGAAATATTTTCCCCCAGGATTAAATGGTATTTAATCCACCTAACTGAGGAAGGCAACGGGAAACCACCCCCGAAACCATATTTTCCCAAGCTATAGGCTACATAAGGTATGGAT
>NZ_JBGDZO010000911.1:0-253 GCF_046548235.1 Salmonella sp. SAL4457 | reverse complement strand
AACGCCCTCCGAACGCAACAGCGCCAGCATCTCGTTGCCTTCCTTCTGGCTGATCCCGGTATAGAGTTCGACCTTGCACCCGCCCAACGCCAGGACCAGCGCCAGGAGCGCCATGCGCGACAGACCTTTCACCGTTCGCCTCATTGGGTCTTCATCAGGGTTTCGACGTTCTGGCTCATGCGCCCGACGGTCTTGGCGATCAGCTCTTCCTGCATGGTGATGCGCATCAGCGACCACTGCATCTGCATCAGGC
>NZ_JBGDZO010000910.1:0-253 GCF_046548235.1 Salmonella sp. SAL4457 | reverse complement strand
ACCAAGCCGTGCGAAGCGTTGCCGGACGTTGCGTCGCAGGCGCGAAGCGGCACATCTGTGCTAAAACAGGAGTTCCCCGTAGTAAACGCCGGGCAGATCCCGCTCGATGCCCCGCCACGTCCGGTTCGGGTTTGACCTGAATCAGTGGAACTCGGTGCCCGATCGGGCAGTGTGCTCTTTCAGGATTCATCGCCCAACCTGCCTAGGAGGCTGCTCCATGCTACGTAAACTCGCTGCGGTATCCCTGCTGTCC
>NZ_JBGDZO010000909.1:0-253 GCF_046548235.1 Salmonella sp. SAL4457 | reverse complement strand
CCGAGGCACTGAGCGCCGACGGCTTCAGCGTCGCCCGCAGCCAGGTCGATCTCGCGAACCCGATCAAGACCGTTGGCCTCCACACCGTGCCGCTGCACCTCCACGCCGAAGTCGCGGTCACGGTCAACGTCAACGTCGCCCGCTCCGACGACGAAGCCGAGCGCCAGGCGAAGGGCGAGGACCTCACCGTCCAGACCTTCGACGACGAAGCCGCCGCCGAATTCGCCGCCGGCCAGGCCGAGGCGGGTGCCGC
>NZ_JBGDZO010000908.1:0-253 GCF_046548235.1 Salmonella sp. SAL4457 | reverse complement strand
ATCTGATGCGGTCCGCGCCCGGGCGCAGCACGGCATGGCTCAGGAGAGGCAGCTATCTCTGGCCTCTCCTGATCGTCATGATCTTTGCATTCGATCTGCCGCTGCTGCTCATGTTGGGCAAGAGCTTCGCCAGACCGTGGCCAACCCTTCAACACTGGCGCGAATTTGCCACGACCGACGTCTATTGGGCTGTTCTGGCCAACACCGTCAGGATCGCCGCCGTCACATCGTGCCTTTGCGCGGTCCTCGGATA
>NZ_JBGDZO010000907.1:0-253 GCF_046548235.1 Salmonella sp. SAL4457 | reverse complement strand
GTGCAGGCCATCGAAGGCCATCTCGACGCCCTGTTCGCCGACTACGCCTGTACCCCCGAGGGTTGGCCGGAAGCGCAGGCGGCGCGGCAGGTCCTGGCTTCGCTGAACATGCAGCTCTATCGCCGGCGCCGCGAAGGCGAGCCGGGCGTGCTCGAGCTGGCGGCGGGGTTGCTGCTGGTCCATGCCGGAGGCGTGCACTTTCTCCAGTGCGGCGCCGTCGGCCTGCTGCGTTATCGCCAGGGCAGCCTGCAGC
>NZ_JBGDZO010000906.1:0-253 GCF_046548235.1 Salmonella sp. SAL4457 | reverse complement strand
AGGGCCAGGGTGTGGCGATCGCGCTGGCGGCTGCTGCTGTAGTTGAAGTGGCTGCCGTCGTCGCCACGCACGGTGTTCGACGGCGAGAAGGTGTAGGCCTCGTCCTCCGGCATGTCGGATACCGCCACCATTTCCGCGCCGGACCAGTAGGACATGCCGCGGAAGATCGCTGCCAGGTCGCGCAGCACGGTCCAGGCTTCGGCGCGACTCTGCAGGTACAGGTTGCAGCTGAAGCGCGGCTCCTGGCCGCCCT
>NZ_JBGDZO010000905.1:0-254 GCF_046548235.1 Salmonella sp. SAL4457 | reverse complement strand
GTGCTACGTGCTCCTCGGGCCCCGGACAATCGTTCCAGCCACCAAGCGGGATATAGCCAAACACCTCCCATGGTGCAGATACCGGAACCAACGCAAGCACGGCTTCCGAAATGAACTCGCGGGTGCTGACATTGCGTTGGATTAGGACCTCAGAAGAAGGTGGGACGCCCTCCGGCCACGGGCCATGCGGAGGATCGCCACTCTCCAGCTGCTCGTCGCGGCGTTCTCGAAAGAGAGACTCAGGCGCTAAGCCC
>NZ_JBGDZO010000904.1:0-254 GCF_046548235.1 Salmonella sp. SAL4457 | reverse complement strand
GCGTTGGCCCTCGCCGGCGACTCCTCCAGCAGCGGTCGCGCCATGATCCGCGCGGCGTCGGCGTCGCCGTATTGCAGGGCGAGGAGCACCGTATTCGGGTCGGAGATCGCGCCGAGCCGCAACAGGCGTTCGGCCAGGACCGCATCGAGGTGCGCGGCGCCAATCTGCAGGCTGTCCTGGTGCACCGCGACTCCCTGGTCGAGCAGCCATCTGGCGGCCTCCAGGCGCCCGCGGGCGAGGCAGGCCTCCAGCAC
>NZ_JBGDZO010000903.1:0-254 GCF_046548235.1 Salmonella sp. SAL4457 | reverse complement strand
ACCCCGCGCCATGCTCGCGGCCTGGGTCCTGCTCCTGCTGGCGGCCTGCAGCCAGGGCCCGGCGCCTACCCCGCCCGCGTCCTGGGGTTGGCAGGACGCCAGCGGCGAACGCGCGATCGCCCCCGACGAAGCCTAGCCCGAGCTGTTCCAGGCGGTGCAGGAAAACCGGCTGTTCAGCGACCAGAAGCACTTCGTCGATGCGCTCCCGCTGCGCGAGCCTGCACGGATCCGCGCCGACTACCTGCGCGAGAGGG
>NZ_JBGDZO010000902.1:0-254 GCF_046548235.1 Salmonella sp. SAL4457 | reverse complement strand
GCATAATGCCCGGCTTACCCCTGTTGGCTTACGGAGTGTTCATGAAAGTCGCCATTCTCTCCGGCTCGGTCTACGGCACCGCCGAAGAAGTCGCCCGGCACGCCCAGAAATTGCTGTCCGCGGCCGGCCTCGAGGCCTCCCATCTGCCCCGCGCCAGCCTCGACGAACTCAAGGCCTTCGCCCCCGAGGCATTCCTGGTGGTGACCTCGACCACCGGCATGGGCGAACTGCCGGACAACCTGCAACCGCTGTAC
>NZ_JBGDZO010000901.1:0-254 GCF_046548235.1 Salmonella sp. SAL4457 | reverse complement strand
CCACCCTATATTCCACACATCAAACTTATCCCCTACCATGAGGATGAGATTGGTGATCATAACCCAGCCAAGCCACCATCCATAGAGGTTGAGGGCCATGATAAGTTTGAAGTGCAGAAAATCCTTGACTCCAAGGTCGACTATGGATATGTCTGATACTTGGTCAAGTGGCTAGGATATGATGTCAGTGAAGCCACCTGGGAACCAGTATGTAATGTCAAGCACTGCAAAGACCTCCTTGATGCATTCCATGT
>NZ_JBGDZO010000900.1:0-254 GCF_046548235.1 Salmonella sp. SAL4457 | reverse complement strand
CCACGCCCCAGCGCGCCAGTTGCAGGGCCAGCCCGGCCAGATCGGCCTGGAGGATTTCCGCCGTGCCGTAGGCAGGCAACTGCTCATGCTGGCTCTCCGACCACAAGCGGTAGCATACGCCCGGCTCCAGGCGCCCTGCGCGGCCGGCACGCTGGGTAGCGGAGGCGCGGGAGATGCGCTGGGTCTCCAGGCGGGTCATGCCGCTACCCGGATCGAAGCGCGGCACCCGCGCCAGGCCGGCGTCGATCACCACC
>NZ_JBGDZO010000899.1:0-254 GCF_046548235.1 Salmonella sp. SAL4457 | reverse complement strand
TCGCCAAGCTGCCGGGCATGCTCAGCAACGCCGCGATCCCCGACCTTGCGCATATCGGCGAGCTCTCGCTCCAGGCGTATGGCGTCTCCCAGCACATCCCTCAGGCTGGACGCCTGGCGGGCACGTTCCTGGAGACTGTCGAGCCGTGCCTTGACGGTCTCGAATGCCTTGCCCAAGGAGGGGTCGGCGATGCCGCCGATGGAGACCACCAGGTCCATGTCTTTACTCATGACGGTTCGTCTCGTCTGTTATCG
>NZ_JBGDZO010000898.1:0-254 GCF_046548235.1 Salmonella sp. SAL4457 | reverse complement strand
TGCCGAAATTATGCGTAATGGTGGTTGGGATTGGGATAGGTCTCCATTAAGAGTAATTGATATTGATGGGCAATTAGTCTCTTATGATAATAGGCGATTAGACGCAGCTCTAGAGGCCGGATTAGATAAGGTTAAAGTTATTAGGATTGACCCTAATGCTCCTCATCCTGACTCATCTACTGGAAAAACATGGTTGCAAAAATTTCGAGAGAGATTTAGAGACAGAAGAAATATAAAGGCCGGTGGAATAGTAC
>NZ_JBGDZO010000897.1:0-254 GCF_046548235.1 Salmonella sp. SAL4457 | reverse complement strand
CATGTGGTGTTCCTCAATCCTTCTGTGCCTGCGCAGTCCCGCTGCCGACCCTGCGGGTCGCCCTCTCCGCGCCGGGAGAGGGGAGGGGACTGCGTGGCGTTGCCATGGCTTAGAAGCCGGCCGGGGTGCGGGTGTGCCAGTCGCTGACCTGCTGGTACTGGTGCGCGACGTTGAGCAGGCGGCCTTCCTGGAAGTAGGGCGCGAGCAACTGGACACCCACCGGCAGGCCGTCGACGAAGCCGGCGGGCATGGAC
>NZ_JBGDZO010000896.1:0-254 GCF_046548235.1 Salmonella sp. SAL4457 | reverse complement strand
CTTCTCCGACATCGCCAACGGCATCGCCGCCGAGTACGGCTTCTGGCTCGGCGACGCCTTCGCCTCGGGCGGCTCCGCCGGCTACGACCACAAGGGCATGGGGATTACCGCCAAGGGCGCCTGGGTCAGCGTGCAACGGCACTTCCGCGAACGCGGCATCGACGTGCAGAAGGACAACATCAGCGTCATCGGCATCGGCGACATGGCCGGCGACGTGTTCGGCAACGGCCTGCTGATGTCGGACAAGCTGCAAC
>NZ_JBGDZO010000895.1:0-254 GCF_046548235.1 Salmonella sp. SAL4457 | reverse complement strand
CGTAGGCCTGCTCCAGGCGGTCCAGGGCGCCGTTGAACGCTCCCACCAGCTCGCGCAGCTCGGCCGGCAGCTGCGAGAGCTGCAAGCGCTGCGACAACTGCCGCGGGCTGATCCGCCGGGCCTCCTCGGACAGCCGATGCACCGGCCACAGGCCCAGGCGGGCGATCCAGTGGCCAAGCAACGAGGCCAGCAGCACACCGAGGGCGGACAGGCCGAGCAGCCTTTTCAGGGTGGAGGTCCGCGCCTCATGGAAC
>NZ_JBGDZO010000894.1:0-254 GCF_046548235.1 Salmonella sp. SAL4457 | reverse complement strand
CCCTCTGGCTGGTGCCGGAGGGCTGGTGGTGGCTGCTGATCGGCTTCGTCGTGTTCCGCATCGTGGATATTCTCAAGCCCTGGCCGATCAGTTGGGTGGACCGCAACGTGCACGGCGGCGTCGGGATCATGCTCGACGACGTCCTGGCCGGGGTATTCGCCTGGCTGGTCATGCAGGGTCTAGTCTGGGGATGGGTACACTGGCTGGTCTGAGGCCTCCCATGCGTCTGCTCGTCCTGTTCTGCTGCCTGTGGC
>NZ_JBGDZO010000893.1:0-254 GCF_046548235.1 Salmonella sp. SAL4457 | reverse complement strand
CGCGTTTGTCGAGGCATACGGTCTCGCAAGCTCCAACCCCGCTTCAGTCTCGAGCGATTATCTTGTCCCATCTACGAAACGCCGACAGGAGGAACTTCCCCAGTCCATCTGGGACGACCCCGACCTCTGACCCAAAATCCGGGACGCGTGCAAGGTCGCACGAGAGAACGACTACCACTACATCTGGATCGACTCATGCTGTATCGAGTAGTCAAGCAGCTCCGAGCTTTCCGAAGCCATCAACTCCATGTACA
>NZ_JBGDZO010000892.1:0-254 GCF_046548235.1 Salmonella sp. SAL4457 | reverse complement strand
AGACTGCCCTGTCGTAGCGAGCCCCCCATGGAAAGCGTCCGTCGCCATATCGAAAGCCAGGTGCTGAGCCTTACCGGGCACGCCGTCGGCGGTGTCGACATCGAGTCGCCGAAAGGCGATCCGGGCCTGTTCGGCCCCGATGCCGCCTGCTGGAAGGTCCACGGCGACTTCAGCAGCATGATGATCGGCGGCATCGGCGCGCTGCTCCTGCAGATGCTCCATCCGCTGGCCCTGGCGGGGGTGTGGGACCACTC
>NZ_JBGDZO010000891.1:0-254 GCF_046548235.1 Salmonella sp. SAL4457 | reverse complement strand
CGCCGTAGGTGCTCTGGCTGAAGTCGTAGGAGGCGAAGGCTTGCAGGCGATAGAGCGGTTTCTGTTCCAGGTCGCTGCCGAAGTAGTCGTCGTTCTTCGCGTAGAACTGCGCTTCCAGGTTGGCTTCCAGCACCCAGTCGCGGCCGATGCCCTGGGTGTAGTTGTAGACGAAGGTGGCGCCCCAGCGGTTGGCGCCGGGCGAGACATCGGGGTTCTTCGCGTGGTACTCGCCCAGCGGCAGGGTGATCAGGGTC
>NZ_JBGDZO010000890.1:0-254 GCF_046548235.1 Salmonella sp. SAL4457 | reverse complement strand
CCCAACGGCCGCCACGCGATCGTGTTCAATGGCGAGATCTACAATTTCCCCGAGTTGCGCGTCGAACTCGAGCGCGCCGGATATGCATTCGCGACGCACAGCGATACCGAAACGATCCTGGCTGGTTTCGCTTGCTGGGGCGACGATATCTGGCCGAGGCTCGAGGGCATGTTCGGGGTGGCGATCTGGGATCGTCTGACCCGAACATTGACGTTGGCCCGCGACCCGGTCGGCATCAAGCCGCTCTACATCAC
>NZ_JBGDZO010000889.1:0-254 GCF_046548235.1 Salmonella sp. SAL4457 | reverse complement strand
CTTCAGGGGTACTGAGGTCTGGGGAAAGTTGAACAGTAAGTAAGGGATTTCTATCGTCGAGCTTGTTCGTCAAGTTGATGTAGACTCCTGTGTCGGTCGCCGCGCCTACTCCCACCGGATCCTTATCGCCTCGTTAGATGTATCCTCGATGGAGCTGATGTACTTATCGCTCGATCCTTGTCTCTCAAGGCAGACGATAAATGGCCTATGTGTGCGAGGGGAGGACGGATCCAAACTGCTTTAAACTATTCGAC
>NZ_JBGDZO010000888.1:0-254 GCF_046548235.1 Salmonella sp. SAL4457 | reverse complement strand
AGCTCGGCCAGATCCTCTCGACGAGGCCCGACTTGCTGCCGCCCGAGTTCATCGCCGAGCTCTCGACGCTCCAGGACCAGGTTCCGCCGATGACGGAGGCCGAGGTCGTCGAGGTGATGGAAGGGGAGCTGCGCGTCCCCTGGGAGGACGTCTTCGAGAGTATCGATCCCGTGCCGCTCGCGGCAGGGACGATCGGTCAGGTGCATGCGGCGACGCTGGAGGGCGGCGAGCGCGTCGTCGTCAAGGTCCAGCGG
>NZ_JBGDZO010000887.1:0-254 GCF_046548235.1 Salmonella sp. SAL4457 | reverse complement strand
AGCCGACCCTGCGCGGTATCGCCGAGAGCACTGGCGGCGAATACTTCCGCGCGCGATCCAGCGCCGAGCTGGAAAGCATTTCCGCGACCCTCGACCGCCTCGAACCGGTCGCCCAGCAGACTACCCGGGCGCGCCCGGCCCTGGCGCTGTACAGTTGGCCGCTGGCCGCCGCCCTCGGCCTGAGTGTGCTGCTGGTGGCGCTGGAGCTCTGGCCACGGGAAAACCGGACCTGGCCGCGCCGCCGTTCCGGGAGG
>NZ_JBGDZO010000886.1:0-254 GCF_046548235.1 Salmonella sp. SAL4457 | reverse complement strand
CAGCAAGACACCAAGGCACGTCCCTGGCTGCAACGGAAGGAGTCCCCATGAGAAGCCCCTCCCTGTGCCTCGCCGGCACGCTCGCCAGCCTCTGCTCCGCCGCTGTCGCCGAAGAGTGGCATGACAGCATCGGCCCGAGCGCCCTGGTGGAATACCGTTTCTGAAACACACCGAGAGAGAATACGAACATGTTCACCGCCTTCGCCTTCCGCGGCCGCCAACCTTATACCGTTCGCCGGAACACAGCCCAGGGC
>NZ_JBGDZO010000885.1:0-254 GCF_046548235.1 Salmonella sp. SAL4457 | reverse complement strand
CGCCGTTGTTGGTCGCGCGGATCATCCAGCGACCGCTTTCCAGGGCGCGCATCTGTGCCATCTGCAGGTGCTGCAAAGGGCCTATGGAAGTGCCGAACCAGGTGTCGTTGCTCACTGTCAGCAACACCTGGCTCTGCGCCGCGAGCGCGGCGGCGAACTCCGGGTAGACCACTTCGTAGCAGATGTACGGGGCGATCTGGTAGCCCTTGGCCTTGAGCAGCGGCTGGTCGGCCGGACCGCGAGCGAAGTCGGAC
>NZ_JBGDZO010000884.1:0-254 GCF_046548235.1 Salmonella sp. SAL4457 | reverse complement strand
CCATGGCACTGGGCATCGCCCCGCCCATTCCGATGCCGCAGACGAAGCGCGCCAGCATCAGGCTTTCCAGGGAACCGGCGAAGACCATCAGGACGGTCAGGCTGGCGTAGATCAGCACGCAGCAGAGCAACACCCGGCGGATGCCGAAGCGGTCCGCCAGCGGCGTCACCAGCAGCGAACCGACGGTCAGGCCGAACAGGTTGGCGCTGAACACCGGGCCGAACGCGGCCTTGTCCAGGCCCCATTCCTGGGCC
>NZ_JBGDZO010000883.1:0-254 GCF_046548235.1 Salmonella sp. SAL4457 | reverse complement strand
AGCTGGACCAGGCCATCGATGCCGCCGAACGCTTCGAGCGCATGCTCTGCGACGAAGGCGCGCTGCTCTTCAAGTTCTGGTTCCATCTCTCCAAGAAACAGTTGAAGGAGCGTCTCAAGGCGCTGGAGAAGGACCCGCAGCACAGTTGGAAGCTCAGTCCGCTGGACTGGAAGCAGAGCGAGGTCTACGACCGCTTCGTGCATTACGGCGAGCGTGTGCTGCGCCGTACCAGCCGGGACTACGCGCCCTGGTAC
>NZ_JBGDZO010000882.1:0-254 GCF_046548235.1 Salmonella sp. SAL4457 | reverse complement strand
TGCTGGTCTTGCTGGTCGAGCCGCTGGCCAGCCTGCAGGCGGGGTTCTGGCTGTCGTTCCTGGCGGTTGCCCTGCTGCTCTGGCTGTTCGCCGGGCGCCTTGGGCGCTGGCGCTGGTGGGCGGCCTGGGGGCGGGCGCAGTGGGGGATGGCGCTGGGGCTGGCGATGCCGCTGCTGGCGCTGGGCCTGCCGTTGAGCCTGAGCGGAGCGCCGGCCAACCTGCTGGCGGTGCCTTGGATCGAACTGCTGGTAGTC
>NZ_JBGDZO010000881.1:0-254 GCF_046548235.1 Salmonella sp. SAL4457 | reverse complement strand
ATCAAAAGCCCCGTCACGAACGATCCCAGGACGCCAGCGGCACCGATGCCGAAGGCTTCCGGGGAGAAACCACCGTTGACCAGGATGTCCACGTATCCAGCGGCCTCTGGCGGAATCAGGTAGGCCTGTTGCCATGCGAGTTCGCGACACGCCATGAAGCCCTCGGGGGTCGAGGTCCACGCGGTACACACCTGCACAGCGACAACGCCTGACATAGCGATCAGTCCTCAAACAGCCAGGGAGGCCGCTAGGCC
>NZ_JBGDZO010000880.1:0-255 GCF_046548235.1 Salmonella sp. SAL4457 | reverse complement strand
GAACAGGGCGATGCGCGCGGCGGCTTCGTCTTCCTGGCCCATCGAGGCCCACACGTCGGTGCTCACCAGGTGCGCGCCGGCCACCCCCTCGCGCGGGTCGCGGACGACGCGCAGGCGGTCGCCGGCAAGGGCGACGAACTCGGACTTCGGCTCGTAGCCCTCGGGGCAGGCCACGCTCAGCTGGAAGTCGAACTTCAGCTCCGCTTCTATATAGCTGTTGCACATGTTGTTGCCGTCGCCGATCCAGGCCACGGT
>NZ_JBGDZO010000879.1:0-255 GCF_046548235.1 Salmonella sp. SAL4457 | reverse complement strand
CTTTTCTAGTGATCGCTATCCCGCGTTTTGATTGGACAAGTTTCGATTGGCTTCGTCATAGTCGGGGCTAGTTTGGCCGACTTCTGGGGCGATGGAACCGCTTGCAATCCATAATGCGTAATTAGGGAAAATTTGTACTAGGACGTCGATTTCTTCCGTGCTCACGCGAATCGCGCCTTTGCTGACGCTTTTCCATCTCTCGTAATCGCCCCCGTGAAGGCTGACCTTTTTGGGGCCGATTTTCTTGATTAATAG
>NZ_JBGDZO010000878.1:0-255 GCF_046548235.1 Salmonella sp. SAL4457 | reverse complement strand
ACCGGGGACTGGTGGAAAGCCTGAATGCCATCGCCTGGGAAATGCGCCTCGAGGATAACCGCTTCACCTACGTCTCGCCCCACGCCGAACGCCTGCTCGGCTATCCCCTCGGCGAATGGCTGCAGCCGGGCTTCTGGCAGCGGACCCTGCACCCCATGGACGCCGAGTACGCCATCCACTCCTGCATGCGCGAAAGCCCGGCCGGACGCGACCACAGCTTCGACTACCGGATGCTCGCCGCCGACGGCCGGGTAG
>NZ_JBGDZO010000877.1:0-255 GCF_046548235.1 Salmonella sp. SAL4457 | reverse complement strand
CATTGTCTGATCGTCGGCGCGTGCGCCCGTCTCGCCGGATCGGCTATTCTGTCGCGCCTTTTTTGCGCCGGTGCCTGACCGGCGCGCTCCTCGGCTGCGGCCGGCTCCGTGACCCTGCCCCGCATCCGAATTACCCGCCTGAAGAGGACCGTGCTCCATGGCCGTGATCAAGCAAGACGACCTGATCCAGAGCGTCGCCGATGCCCTGCAGTTCATCTCCTACTACCACCCGGTCGATTTAATCCAGGCCATGCA
>NZ_JBGDZO010000876.1:0-255 GCF_046548235.1 Salmonella sp. SAL4457 | reverse complement strand
ATATTATACCAACCTTTACAATTACCTGGTTTTTACAATATCACAAGAGGAATAAAGCAACGGTTACCGTTCGCTCTTTCAGTTAAGCACACCAACCAATTTTAATTGCTTGTTTAGCACCACGAATTGCCCTGCATAGTGCGGGGCAATTTTCCCGTACCGGTGCCCGCAGTTCAGCGCTTGCGCCGGGTAAAGGCTGCACATACGAAGGGCTTCACCCGCATCCACTCCTACATCATACACCAGGTTGTAAAA
>NZ_JBGDZO010000875.1:0-255 GCF_046548235.1 Salmonella sp. SAL4457 | reverse complement strand
ATCTTGCCCGAAGCGTCGCGAAGGAAGGCGATATGGCCGCCCTGGGCCAAGGCGTGAAGCGTCCGTTGTTCCGGCTTGGAAACGTTCATGTCGGTAGAACCTGTAATCATCGGTGTGACAACGCGGCCGCACGGCGCGAAAAGGCGCGTGCGAGCCATGGCGAAGGCAGATAACCGGCGACACCTCGTGCGGGATGACGAAGTGGCGGTTATCGGATGACTACTATCTCCAACATGCAAGCCTCGGATCGGGGAG
>NZ_JBGDZO010000874.1:0-255 GCF_046548235.1 Salmonella sp. SAL4457 | reverse complement strand
ATCTTTGTCGGATCAAGATTCTTCGGCGTATACACATCAATGGAACCGAGTCCATCAACATGCAAGTCCGCAGTTCGCTGCCCTTGAATACCTTTAGCTGACGCAGTGGTTTGGTGCGTAACATCGTACCCAAGACCAGATAACCCTTGTCCTGCACGTACTTCATTTGCGTCAGGTATTGCGCCGGCTTCAATCTTAATCTTCCCTGCTGTCCCAGTCGCTTTTGCGGCGAGCTTAACTGGATGGGTATAAGGC
>NZ_JBGDZO010000873.1:0-255 GCF_046548235.1 Salmonella sp. SAL4457 | reverse complement strand
GTCTTTGGACCAGACTCCTGGACCCTATGTTCAACCCATAAAGCTGCCCACCTGTTTTTCACCACACCACTTAGTTCTTGATATAATCCACAGAGAGTATCAAGAATAGGAACAGCCTTGAAGTGCCAATCAATAGCCAGAGATTTTCAGCACGCAACTTCAGTGATGTTCATAAATACCTTTCATATGTTCTGACAGGAATCTAAGTAATTACTTGCCATGCAGGCCTTGAAATCAGGAAGATACCCATTGCAC
>NZ_JBGDZO010000872.1:0-255 GCF_046548235.1 Salmonella sp. SAL4457 | reverse complement strand
GTGCAGGTGTAGCGAGGGCATGCGCGCTTCGTACTCGCGCAGGTCGCCCTTGACCAGGATCGGCAGGAACACGTCGTCGTGAGCCTGGTAACGCTGGATCAGCAGTTTCAACCCTTCCTGGAACGGCAATTCCTTCGACGCCACCAGGCGGTGCTCGCCGGGAATCTTCAGGTAGAGCCCGCGATAGCCCATGGTCTCGCCCGGCAGGATATGGATCCCGGTGGGCTCCACCGCGGCCAGCGGGATATCGTGGAA
>NZ_JBGDZO010000871.1:0-255 GCF_046548235.1 Salmonella sp. SAL4457 | reverse complement strand
ATATCCGCGAGGACTACAAGAACCTGCTGCGTACCCTGACAACCTGACGCAGCCCACGAGGCAAGGGACTAGACCATGCATTTCACCATTCAACGCGAAGCCCTGTTGAAACCGCTGCAACTGGTCGCCGGCGTCGTGGAACGCCGCCAGACATTGCCGGTTCTCTCCAACGTCCTGCTGGTGGTCGAAGGCCAGCAACTGTCGCTGACCGGCACCGACCTCGAAGTCGAGCTGGTTGGTCGCGTGGTACTGGAA
>NZ_JBGDZO010000870.1:0-255 GCF_046548235.1 Salmonella sp. SAL4457 | reverse complement strand
GTGTAGTAGCGGATTAAATCCAGGGTGACGCTCGGCTCAAACATCACGCCAAGCACATGGAACAACTC
Organism: Salmonella sp. SAL4457; assembly: GCF_046548235.1. NCBI lineage: Bacteria > Pseudomonadati > Pseudomonadota > Gammaproteobacteria > Enterobacterales > Enterobacteriaceae > Salmonella > Salmonella sp. SAL4457. The sequence goes on along the minus strand of NZ_JBGDZO010000870.1, from coordinate 187 downwards.
GCGTTCTTCGTCGGACGCACCCTTGAGGCTGGTCTCGATTGCGGCGGCAATTCCGCGATCCCGACCTTTCAACGTCCCTGACCAGGCCCGTGATGCATCAATTTCGCTGAGGTACTGGGTGAGCGATTGCTTCAATACGCGCATTTCTTTGCCGACAATCTTGAGCGCATAGGGTGAATTCTCAAAC
>NZ_JBGDZO010000869.1:0-255 GCF_046548235.1 Salmonella sp. SAL4457 | reverse complement strand
CTCCACCGCCGCGTCGTAGCCGGCCGCCGCCTCGCCCAACTGCGAACGCAGGCGGCCGCCGTCGAAGATCGGCAGGGTCACCGCCGGGCCGGCGCTGTAGGTGTACTTGGCGCTGCGGAAGAACTCCAGCATGCCGCCGCCGACGGCACTGAAGCCGACCGAGGCCATCTGGTCGACGTTGGGGTAGAAGTCGGCGCGCGCCACGTCCACGCCCTTGGCCAGGGCGGCGACCTGCCAGCGGCGGGCGACCACATC
>NZ_JBGDZO010000868.1:0-255 GCF_046548235.1 Salmonella sp. SAL4457 | reverse complement strand
CGCCAGGACAGCGCCGTGCTGACCGCCACCAAGCACATCGCCAACGTACCGGTGGAGCGCCTGCTCGAAGCCCAGGGCAAGAAACCGCCGGTGAAGGGGCTGCTCGACCTCGATGCCGACATCCGCACCAGCGGCAACAGCGAGAAATCCTGGATCGACCATCTCAACGGCAACGCACGCTTCAGCCTGATCAACGGCGTGCTGCCCGACGCCAACCTGGAGCAACAGCTCTGCCAGGGCATCGCTACCCTCAAC
>NZ_JBGDZO010000867.1:0-255 GCF_046548235.1 Salmonella sp. SAL4457 | reverse complement strand
AACACCACCTGTTCACCGACACCCTGGCGTTCATCGCCGAGCACTACAGCTACACGCCGAGCGCCTTCGACAACGGCAGCGTTTGCAACCCGGCCGGGCAGAACGAAGGTTCCTGCAAGACCCTGGGCTTCGCCATCCTCGAGGGCCTCAGCCTCGAGGAAACCCTGCTGGCCTTCGGCGAGCACTACCGTGCGGTGCGCGACAACCCGGAAGGCGACGACCACGCCAACATCCGCGCCCTGCAACAGACCGGCC
>NZ_JBGDZO010000866.1:0-255 GCF_046548235.1 Salmonella sp. SAL4457 | reverse complement strand
GTTCCTCGGCGATGGTCCGGTGGTAGGGCGTCCACACTTCGGCCAGGTAGCGCATGCGTTCCTCGGCGGACGGCGCCATGCCTTCGCGGTAGAGCGGCCGGCCGTCGAACAGGGTGTCCGGATACAGGCCGGTAGTGGCGGTGCTGTACAGCGGCTTGTCGTCGGAAGGGCGGTTGAGATCGACCACATAGCGCGAATAGTGGGCAGCCAGGGTGCTGGCGCCCAGTTCCTCGGCGAAATCGTAGAGCCGGGGAA
>NZ_JBGDZO010000865.1:0-255 GCF_046548235.1 Salmonella sp. SAL4457 | reverse complement strand
AGAGCGAACAAGTCGGTGGCATGGTCGAGCGTTACACCAAGGCCATCGAAGAAGACGGCGGCAAGATCCACCGTCTGGAAGACTGGGGCCGTCGTCAGCTGGCCTACGCCATCAACAACGTGCACAAGGCCCACTACGTTCTGATGAACGTCGAGTGCAGCGCCAAGGCCCTGGCTGAGCTGGAAGACAACTTCCGTTACAACGATGCCGTGATCCGTAACCTGGTCATGCGTCGCGACGAAGCTGTCACCGAGC
>NZ_JBGDZO010000864.1:0-255 GCF_046548235.1 Salmonella sp. SAL4457 | reverse complement strand
CATCCCAGTGTCCGGGTTGAGGCCAAAGGTCGCGACGGTGTTGCGTATCCACTTGACGCCCATCTCTACCCCCCTCGGGTCGGGGGACTTGAGACTGTATAAGCCCATCCACGTGTTGGGGGCGGCGGGGGCGGCATAGTGGCTAGAAGTGAAATCGTTTTTACAGCGTGAGTCCCTGGTATCTCAGAAGGACGAGCTGGCGAGAACGTAGGGGTAGCGCATCATCCGAGCGTCGGAATGCGTCTTCGTGCAGAC
>NZ_JBGDZO010000863.1:0-255 GCF_046548235.1 Salmonella sp. SAL4457 | reverse complement strand
GCGCTGGGGGACGGCCGACTTGAACGGCCGCAACTTTCACCCAACGCCTTTCGCCCAGTTTGTTGTCTACCTTCAGGGAGTCATGTCCATAACCACGACGGATGGCGAGACCCGGCAATTCGGGGCCGGTGACGTGCTACGCGTGGAAGACACGGCCCCGTGCAAAGGCCACATCAGCGTTGTCGGCGACAGGGCATCGTTCGCCGCGATCTCCAGATGATCTTGTCGACAGCAAAGCATCTTGCGACGTCGAAC
>NZ_JBGDZO010000862.1:0-255 GCF_046548235.1 Salmonella sp. SAL4457 | reverse complement strand
GTCCATGAACTGATGGAAAGCCTCGACGCGCAGCAGCGCGAGCGAGTGCGTTCGGCGCTGTCCTACGAGGAGGACCAGGTCGGCGCGCTGATGGACTTCGAGATGGTCACCATCCGCGAGGACGTCAGCCTGGAAGTGGTGCTGCGCTACCTGCGCCGCCTGAAGGAACTGCCCGGGCTTACCGACAAACTGTTCGTGGTCGACTACGACGGCGTGCTCAAGGGCGTGCTGCCGATCTAGCGCCTGCTGGTCAAC
>NZ_JBGDZO010000861.1:0-255 GCF_046548235.1 Salmonella sp. SAL4457 | reverse complement strand
CTTCGAGAACCTTGCCGCCGGCATGTACAACTTCGAGGACGAATGACCCGGCTTGGGTCTTGCCCGGCGGGCGCCTTACCATAGGCACCCGTTTCAGTTGCAGGACCCGATGCCATGCGTCCCCTCGTTGCCACCGTCGACCTTTCCGCCATTCGCCACAACTATGCCCTGGCCAAGCGCTGCGCGCCGCAGCGCCAGGCGTTCGCGGTGGTCAAGGCGAACGCCTATGGCCACGGTGCGCGCGAAGTGGTTACC
>NZ_JBGDZO010000860.1:0-255 GCF_046548235.1 Salmonella sp. SAL4457 | reverse complement strand
GCCAAGTGCCGGGGCTTTTTCGTTCCCGTCCCTCCCCACCGCCCGCTCTCCGGCGATCCGACCCCTTCCGTCTAAACGATTGAAAGATCAGAAAATTATCTAGCCCCAGGGGTTGACAGCCCCGCCCGAGATACGGAAAATGCGCGCCACTCGGCTACATAGCTCAGTCGGTTAGAGCGCAGCATTCATAATGCTGATGTCCCAGGTTCAAGTCCCGGTGTAGCCACCATATTTTTCAAGGGGTTAGCGCAAGCT
>NZ_JBGDZO010000859.1:0-256 GCF_046548235.1 Salmonella sp. SAL4457 | reverse complement strand
ATGGTAGGAGGCTAGCCGTCGTCGCGAGACCGGCTAGTCGCTCGCGGTTAGCGGGCACCAACGGTCGAGGATGGCTTTCAGTTCATCGCGGTGGAAAGGCTTGGCCAGGTAGTCGTCCATGCCGGCGGCACGACAACGTTCGCGCTCGTCCGGCAGGGCGTTGGCGGTCAGCGCGATGATCGGCAGGCCGCCCCAGCGTCCGCTGTCGCGGATCTGCCGGGTCGCTTCGTAGCCGTCCATCACTGGCATGTTGCAG
>NZ_JBGDZO010000858.1:0-256 GCF_046548235.1 Salmonella sp. SAL4457 | reverse complement strand
AAAGGGAGGTCAGTGCTCTTCTTTTAAAATCGAAAAAGTAAATTTTTAAAAAACAGGAAATTACTGAACGGGGAAGATCTACCTACCTTTTAGTTCTAGAGCAGTGAAAATAAATCCTCCCCCTTTATGCTTCCAGAAACTGGGTAGGGAAAATAAATCTGCCCCCTTTATCCGCTCTGTCAAATCAGCCTTTAATCGCACCAAAATTTTCCGGAATAAATCCTTTAGGCCAAATCGTTCTATCATTATATATGGC
>NZ_JBGDZO010000857.1:0-256 GCF_046548235.1 Salmonella sp. SAL4457 | reverse complement strand
GCGCTGCGCAATCCGGCGCTCCGCGCCCATGCGCTCGACCAGTTGGTGCGCCTGCCCGTAGTCGGGGAATGGTTGATGCAGGCGGAAATAGCGCAATGGTCGAAGGTGCTTGGAACCCTGCTGGGAAATCGTGTGCCGCTGGTGGAGGCCCTGGCGCTTTCCGACGATGGCGTCCGCATTGCCCGGCAGCGCCTGACCCTGGAGCGAGTCACCCAGGATGTGCGTGCCGGCATCGCCTTGTCGGCAGAGTTGGAGG
>NZ_JBGDZO010000856.1:0-256 GCF_046548235.1 Salmonella sp. SAL4457 | reverse complement strand
GTTCGAGCGATAGAGAAGAAGTCGAATCAAGCCGGCGGAGTCTTGGTGCAGGCGGACTTGCCAAGCACTGACATGTCGTCCATTGCTGCTCGTATGTGGGGGAAGACTAACGCGCAGAGTATAAAAACTATATTTTTCCAGACACCAGACGGATCATTGGTCCGATTTGATCGACCTGCTGGAGGAGGCTGATTATGCCGAAGTACACGTGTACCTGTGGCTACGTTATGAACCTTTCGCAAGGATGGTCAGACTA
>NZ_JBGDZO010000855.1:0-256 GCF_046548235.1 Salmonella sp. SAL4457 | reverse complement strand
GCCATCCGGGATCTCGTGGCTGCCGGGGTGGACGTGTTCCGGCTGAACTTCTCGCACGGCACCCACACCGGGCACGGCGACGTGATTGCGCTCGTCCGCGCCGCCGCGGCCGAGGCCGGGCGCCAGGTCGCGATCCTGCAGGATGTGTCGGGGCCGAAGATTCGCACCGGCCTGTTGAAGGACCACCAGCCGCTGGTGCTCGAGCCGGGCGCCCCCCTGGTCATCGCTCCGGGAACCTTCGACGGCGTCCCCGGCC
>NZ_JBGDZO010000854.1:0-256 GCF_046548235.1 Salmonella sp. SAL4457 | reverse complement strand
CCTCCTGCTCAGTCTCGGACAGGTTCACGCTGGCCGTGCCGTCGCCTCCATCCAGGGCCGGCTGTGGCGCCTCCACGTATTCCCAGCCATCACCCTCGTTCCAGGACCCGCGCGTGTCGCCCTCGCCGCGCGACATGTTCAGGTAACGCCGGGCGAACTCCGGCATCCCTTGCAGCTTGCCTTGCTGGAAGTTCGGCTGGATCGAGTGCAGGGCCTTTTCGAAGGAAAGCTGGTGCGCCAGCTCGCGGGTCATGAG
>NZ_JBGDZO010000853.1:0-256 GCF_046548235.1 Salmonella sp. SAL4457 | reverse complement strand
CCCTTCGCCCTGCTCGACCGCTGCGGCGGCTGGAGCGCCGACCTGTCCCTGCGACTGTTCCTGGCCTGGGAGTTCTTCGAGTCCGGTTGGGAAAAGTGGAACGGCGAGAACTGGTTCGGCGATATCCAGTCGGCTTTCCCCTTTCCCTTCGACCGCCTGCCCGCCGCCTTCAACTGGGAACTGTCGCTGTGGGCCGAACTGCTCGGCGCGCTGTTCCTCCTGCTCGGCCTCGGTACCCGCCTGACCGCCCTGGTGC
>NZ_JBGDZO010000852.1:0-256 GCF_046548235.1 Salmonella sp. SAL4457 | reverse complement strand
CCTTGGTAGGCGAGGACCGCCTGGAAGTCGTCCTTGTCCGATACCTCCAGCCTGAGAGGACGGACGCGGAACCCCGCGTCCTTCAGCACATCGATCGCATCACCATCCCCCTTGACGGCCAGCGCATGGCGCTCGTCATCCCGCACCTGCGTGTGGCCATGATCGGCGGTCACGACCACGAAGCGATCGGCGAGCGCGCCCCGGGATCGCAGCCTTGCGCTCAGACGGGCGAGCTGCGGGTCGACCACCTCACGCA
>NZ_JBGDZO010000851.1:0-256 GCF_046548235.1 Salmonella sp. SAL4457 | reverse complement strand
CCCTACAGAGGAACAGCCATGTCCAGCCGCGCCAGCGCCCTTGTCCTCCTCGCGTTCGTCGCCGCCCCGCTCCGGGCCCAGAACTCCCCTGCCAGTGACGAAGCCCAGGTCCGGTCGGTGGTCGAGTCCTACCTGCACGGTCTCAAATTCAACGACGTCGAAAGCTTGCGTAAGGCGTTCTGGCCCGACGCCAAGCTCTTCTTCGTAGACAAGAAGGGAAGCCTGGGGCAGCTTACCCAGTCCCAGTGGTACGCGA
>NZ_JBGDZO010000850.1:0-256 GCF_046548235.1 Salmonella sp. SAL4457 | reverse complement strand
GCCATGATTGAGGTCTAGCATGTCGAGGCTAGGATTAGTCCTTGTTTCCCCTCACTAGCCGCATACTCGGAACGTACTCCAAGGTTGACCTCGCCAGATTTGAGACGTGCGATATCGATGATCTCCATGTCGTAGAATAGGATGCAGAGGATTGACAGTGTATCGACGGATAGAGGGGACGAGCGCAAGTATGAAGCTCGCGGGTGGCTGAAGGGGTGACGCGTCCGACGCGCGTCGTAGGCGCTTCGCTATACCC
>NZ_JBGDZO010000849.1:0-256 GCF_046548235.1 Salmonella sp. SAL4457 | reverse complement strand
CCTCGCGGGCCGCTTCGCCGGCCTGCAGCGGCATCGCCGCGAGGTCGCCGGGAATCTCCAGGCGCGGCGGACGCTCCTCGTCGAGCAATGCACCGAGGCTGTCGCCAACGCCATCGCTGGGGTCGCCGATCAAGCGCTTCAGCTTGCCGATCAGCCGCCGCTCCCAGCGCGGGTAATGTTCGGTATGCCGCTCCGGCGCGTGGCCCTCGCCGAACAGCACCGGCGCACGGTCCTGCTCCAGCAGGCTGTCCAGCAG
>NZ_JBGDZO010000848.1:0-256 GCF_046548235.1 Salmonella sp. SAL4457 | reverse complement strand
CACGAACATCGTGCCGTCGCTGATGTTGTCGTGGCTGAACAGCCCGCAGAAGATCGAGTTGAACCAGGTCTCGGCCAGCTCGTCGTCCAGCCGCAAGTCGATCTGCGCGATGTAGGCGCTCTTGATGATCGGCCAGCGCTCCACGTCCAGCAGCTCGCTGTCGGCCAGCCCCGCGCGCAGCCCGGCCACCGTCTCGGCGACCTTTTCCTCGTAGAGGTTGATCCGCTGCGCCGAGGCGCGCTGCGCTTCCTGCCAC
>NZ_JBGDZO010000847.1:0-256 GCF_046548235.1 Salmonella sp. SAL4457 | reverse complement strand
ATCTGGTGACGGACTTTCGAACGGTGCTGCCGGACGTGATCACGCTGCCGCAGGCGTTCAAGGGCGCGGGATATGTGTCGGCCCGTGTCGGCAAGATCTATCACTACGGCAACCCGGGCCAGATCGGGACCAGCGGGCTCGACGATCCGGCGTCGTGGGATGAGGCGATCAATCCCCGCGGCGTCGACAAGGACGAGGAGCCGCTGCTGACGAATCTCACGCCGGCGCGCGGACTGGGCAGCGCGCTCGCCTATTA
>NZ_JBGDZO010000846.1:0-256 GCF_046548235.1 Salmonella sp. SAL4457 | reverse complement strand
GTGGTGGCGTATCTCGAGCCTTGCTAGGGCTGTCGTACTTACGATACAAAAAGGTAGTGTGTAATATCGCGCAGTCAATTCTTCAAGTTGCTCCTCGCGAAACATAGCGGGACGCCAAACATGAAATCCAAGTTTATGGGGTATAATCCAAAGGCACGAATGACACAGTCTCACGCCCCACGTCCTCTCGGCCACTCGGCCAATCATTCTCTGTGAGGAGCAGTCCAAACACCTCCGGCAAGCCGCTCCATAGCCA
>NZ_JBGDZO010000845.1:0-256 GCF_046548235.1 Salmonella sp. SAL4457 | reverse complement strand
CTCGCTGCGCAGCTTGGCGATCAGCGCCTTGAGGTCGTCGGTCTCCTTCGGGTTGAGGCCGGCGGCCGGCTCGTCGAGCATGAGGATCCGCGGGCGGGTCATCATGCAGCGGGCGATCTCCAGGCGTCGCTGCTGGCCATAGGCGAGGGTGCCGGCGCTGCGGTTGGCGAACTCGGTAAGGTTGACTTCCTCCAGCCAGTGCGCGGCGTACTCCATGGCCTCGCGCTCGCTGCGGCGGAATGCCGGGGTCTTGAAC
>NZ_JBGDZO010000844.1:0-256 GCF_046548235.1 Salmonella sp. SAL4457 | reverse complement strand
CTGGTCATCAAGGCCCGCGGCCGGACGGTGAGCCCCCACGCGACGCTCTTCTACCAGCTGGCCGGCTCGGCGGTGATCCTGCTCGGGCTGGCGGCGGCGGTGGGCGAGGCCGGCGTCACCCGGCCCACCCCCGTGGTGCTCGCCGCGCTCGCCTACCAGGGCGTGGTCATCGCCTTCGCGACCTACCTCGCCTGGTTCTGGCTCCTCGCGCGCTACCCGGCGGCCGAGATGGCCGCGTTCACGTTCTGGACCCCGC
>NZ_JBGDZO010000843.1:0-256 GCF_046548235.1 Salmonella sp. SAL4457 | reverse complement strand
CAACAGCACCGGCATGGGCCAACTGGCGGTGATCGCCGCCCAACTGGAGCGCATCGAGCTAAGGCCGAAGCTGCGCACCAACTCGGTGGCGGTGCTGACCAATTTCGTCAAGTCCGGCATCGGCGTGGCCTTCATGCCGGAGTTGACGGTCAGCCACGAGATCGAGGCCGGGCATATCCGTTGCCTGCCGCTGGCCCACCCGGCGCTGCGCGACGCCCGCGCGCGGATCGTCAGCCACAAGGGCCGCGAGCTGACC
>NZ_JBGDZO010000842.1:0-256 GCF_046548235.1 Salmonella sp. SAL4457 | reverse complement strand
ACCGTCTTCAACGGCACCTCCTTGACGAACTGCCGCGAGTAGGCCGCGTCGATCGACAACTCCGGCATCGACTGGAAGCGATAGCCGGCGCCCAGGGAGGCGAAGTAGCGATCGCCGTCGGGAATCCGCGGGTCGCGGGTGGCATTGTGGGTCGGCGTCTGGTCGTAGGCGACCCCGGCGCGCATGGTCCACTGGTCGGTCACCTTGTAGTCGCCGCCCACCGCCAGGGTCCAGGTGTTCCGGTAGGTGTAGGGAA
>NZ_JBGDZO010000841.1:0-256 GCF_046548235.1 Salmonella sp. SAL4457 | reverse complement strand
CGATAGGCCTGCTGCGACAAGCTCGCATCCGGTTGCGGCAACGCCTGCCGGTCGAGCTTGCCATTGACCGTCAGCGGCATCCGCTCCAGCAGCATCAGGTGCGCCGGCACCATGTAGTCCGGCAGGTGCCGCTTCAGCGACTCCCGCAGCGACTCCCGCAGACGCTCGGCATCCTCCGCCGAGTCCGCCACCACGTATCCCACCAGTTGCGTGCCGCCGACCCCGTCATGGGCCAGCACCACGGCATCGCGTACCC
>NZ_JBGDZO010000840.1:0-256 GCF_046548235.1 Salmonella sp. SAL4457 | reverse complement strand
GTCACAACCCATGAGGTTATTCACCCCGTGATGCACTGCAGAGGTTTGCGATGTCCCGAGTGATCCGTTTTCATCAGTTTGGCCCGCCAGAGGTCCTCAAATGCGAAGAGCTGCCGACCCCGGCGCCGGCCGCAGGGGAAGTCCTGGTGCGTGTCCAGGCGATCGGCGTGAGCTGGAAGGATGTGCTCTGGCGTCAGAACCTGGCCCCGGAGCAGGCTGCGCTGCCGTCCGGTCTCGGCTTCGAACTGGCCGGCGA
>NZ_JBGDZO010000839.1:0-256 GCF_046548235.1 Salmonella sp. SAL4457 | reverse complement strand
CAGTGAAAAGTGGCTGCGGAGCTGGGCAAATCCGCAGGTTTCCCATGACGAGCTGGTCGCTCGCCTGTCCATGGTCGGCCTCGAGGTTGACGCCGACCTGCCGGTCGCCGGCGCCTTCAGCGGCGTGGTGGTCGGCGAGGTGCTCTCGACCGAACAGCATCCGGACGCCGACAAGCTGCGCGTCTGCCAGGTCAGCAACGGCAGCGAGACCTTCCAGGTCGTCTGCGGTGCGCCCAACGTGCGCGCGGGCCTGAAG
>NZ_JBGDZO010000838.1:0-256 GCF_046548235.1 Salmonella sp. SAL4457 | reverse complement strand
GACCAGCGTGGTCGCCGCCGACACCCTGTTCATGGTGCTGATGGCGGTGAGCGGGATGTCCGGCACCGTCACCTGGATCGTCATCGCCTACGCCCAATACCGCTTCCGCCGCGAGCACATGGCCAGCGGCGGCACGGTCGCCGAGCTGAAATATGCCGCGCCGCTGTTCCCGCTGGTGCCGCTGGCCTGCATCGCCGTGTGCTGCTCGCTGTTCGTCTTCCTCGCCCTCGATCCCACCCAGCGGCCGTCCTTGTAC
>NZ_JBGDZO010000837.1:0-257 GCF_046548235.1 Salmonella sp. SAL4457 | reverse complement strand
CCGTATCCAGCCCGCGGGCCTTAATTGACGCATTTATCTCGTCATAGCGAGGATTACGCGATGTTCGGGGGTTATCCGGGTTTGGTGCCAGTTGCTCAATCGTCAGAACCATTGGCATTTCAACCACCATTGTACTCTCAACGCTACCCGAGGTACTGCGGCCCGGCTGGTGCATGGAGGCCCCAATATTCGTGCGGTTACGGCTCATACCCGACCTCCTGTCCTGTGGTACCCGAGGTCATATCCCCCTTCCTGAT
>NZ_JBGDZO010000836.1:0-257 GCF_046548235.1 Salmonella sp. SAL4457 | reverse complement strand
CGGCGAGGATATCGTCCAGCTTCTGCAGGTTGGCGCCGCACAGGTCGGTGCTTTCGGCGGCTTGGGCGGTGCCGCCGAGCAGGGCGGCGGCGATGAGCAGGGTACGCACGATCATGGCAGTTCTCCTTTGTGGGCCGGGTGGCCGGACGGGGGAGAGACGACAGGCTCCTGGGAGTCTTCTCCGCATGCCCAGTATCTGACCGGAGCCTCGCCGGAATGGGTCGGTCGCTCAGCCGTTGCCCCAGGGCGGGATCGAC
>NZ_JBGDZO010000835.1:0-257 GCF_046548235.1 Salmonella sp. SAL4457 | reverse complement strand
GATCTCAGCGAAGGCGGCTACGACCTCGGCCTGCGCGACGGCCCCATCGACCTGCCGGGGCTGGTGGCGCGGCCGCTGGCGCCGAACCAGATCGTGCTTTGCGCCAGCCCCGCCTCCCTGGCGCGGCAACCCGCGCCGCAAGGCCCGGAGGACTTCGAGCGGCACGCCGGGCTGGTCTTCCAGCACCCTTCGCTGAACCAGAACTTCTGGTGGATGGAGCGCGACGGCGCCCGCCAGCGTATCGACCAGCCGCGCCC
>NZ_JBGDZO010000834.1:0-257 GCF_046548235.1 Salmonella sp. SAL4457 | reverse complement strand
GGAGCGCACCCTGTACCTCACGGTGCCACTGCGGGAGATGGGCATCCCCTGCCTCGTCGCGCTGACCATGCTCGACATCGCCCGTAGCCAGCGCATCCGCCTCGATATCGACGGTCTGGCGCGGCGTCTCGGCTGCCCGGTGGTGCCGCTGTGATCCACCCGCGCCGATGGCATCGACGAACTGACGGCGGCCATCGACTCCCTACAGCTCCCGCAGGCGGCGCTGGCGGTGGATTACCCACCGGCCATCCAGGCGC
>NZ_JBGDZO010000833.1:0-257 GCF_046548235.1 Salmonella sp. SAL4457 | reverse complement strand
GATATTACGAGGAGTCTGTAATGCGCTACCTTGAACATGTCACCACCGACGGCGAACGCTGGGATAATCTCGCCTGGCGCTATTACGGCGATGCGCTGGCCTACGAACGCATCATCGCGGCCAATCCGCACGTCGCTATTATGCCGGTTTTGCCGTCAGGCGTGCGGCTGATCATCCCGGTTATCAGCGTCACGCAAACGACCCCGAAGCTACCGCCATGGCTGAGATAACGGTATCCGGCGGGGTGTTCGCCACCC
>NZ_JBGDZO010000832.1:0-257 GCF_046548235.1 Salmonella sp. SAL4457 | reverse complement strand
CGGTCGCACTGGGCGGCCGCGCAACGGGCCAGGCCGTCTTCTTTTCGAGGACTTGGAGTAGGGCGTGTTTCGCTTGATCGTCACCGATGCCCCGGATGTCACGACCATGCGGCTGGTAGGCCGCCTCCGCGACGATGGCGTCGCCCTCGTGGCGGATAGCTGTGAGGCGGCCCGGCGCCCGCTGGTCCTGGACCTGTCCGAGCTGACGAGTGCCAGCGAGGCCGCGGTGAAGATGCTCCGCGAACAGGAGATCCAGA
>NZ_JBGDZO010000831.1:0-257 GCF_046548235.1 Salmonella sp. SAL4457 | reverse complement strand
TCCCTGGAGGCGCTCAAACGTCTATCTGCCGATGAACTTGAAAAACTGATTTCCTAAGAGGCGGTAGCGTGCAAGCACTCATAGAGAAGGTGGGCTCCCTTTCCCCCCAGGAAAGGAAGGCATTGGCTGTCCTGCTCAAGCAGCAAGGTGTCAATCTCTTCGAGATCGCGCCAGTGTTCAAGCGCCAGGACGGCGAGCCCCTGCGGCTCTCCTATGCCCAGGAGCGACAGTGGTTTCTCTGGCAACTGGAGCCGGAA
>NZ_JBGDZO010000830.1:0-257 GCF_046548235.1 Salmonella sp. SAL4457 | reverse complement strand
CCGCCAGCTTGAACTCGCGCTGGTAGATGAACAGCAGGCGCAACAGATCACGCAAGGAACGAATTTCTATCATGGCGATGTCGCTCCTCAGCGATCATTGTTGACGGTGTAGCTGACGCCGACGCCGATGGACTTGGCGAAGGGCAGCAACTGGTTCAGGTAGACGTCGACGCCCTCGATACGGTCGCCGACCATCGACTTGGGCACGAAGACGATGTCGCCACGCTGCATGGCCAGGGGCTTGCGGCCTTCCGGCC
>NZ_JBGDZO010000829.1:0-257 GCF_046548235.1 Salmonella sp. SAL4457 | reverse complement strand
CCTCCTGGGTCTACGTGCCGACCGCGACTCTCTACGTCCTCGCGTGCGTCCTGACGCTCAGCCTGCCGGTACGCAACCAGCCGCTCACCCAGGGCAAGGCCACCCTCGACTCGCTGCTCGCCGGCATCCGTTTCATCCGCAGCCGACCCGACATCTTCGGGGCAATCTCCCTCGACCTGTTCGCCGTGCTCCTCGGCGGCGCCACCGCCCTGCTCCCGGTGTTCGCCAAGGACATCCTGCTCACCGGGCCCTGGGGC
>NZ_JBGDZO010000828.1:0-257 GCF_046548235.1 Salmonella sp. SAL4457 | reverse complement strand
GCGCCAGTTTCACCTTGATCAGTTCGTGATCGTTGAGTGCGCGCTCGAGTTCGGCGAGAACGCCTTCGGTCAAGCCGTTCTCGGCTACGATCAATACCGGTTTCAGGTGGTGACCGATAGATTTGAACTGTTTCTTCTGCTCTTGAGTGAGCGCCATAATCAGACCCCTGGGAAAAAGTCGTCTATTTTACCCCAGTTTTAGTCCAAGTGATGCTGCCCCCGCCGACCGGGGGTGCCCGAAGAGGTATTCCGTGGCC
>NZ_JBGDZO010000827.1:0-257 GCF_046548235.1 Salmonella sp. SAL4457 | reverse complement strand
GGGTCACAGATCAAGTCGCCTGACGCCCTAACTTTCCGTTTCGAAGCGATAGCCGGCGTGCGGCGTGGTGACGATGAGCCGCGGCTCCGCCGGGTCGATCTCGATCTTCTGCCGCAGGCGATAGATGAGCTGTTTGAGCATACGCTGCTTGCGAAGTGACTCGCTGCCCCACAGCTGCGTGAGCAATCGCGCAGCCGTTACCGTGCGACCTGGTGTGCTCAATAGTTGCTGGACTGCTGCGAACTCGAGAGGTGTGA
>NZ_JBGDZO010000826.1:0-257 GCF_046548235.1 Salmonella sp. SAL4457 | reverse complement strand
CCTCTGCCTCATCCGCCCTTGTCTGGGGCTGACCACGCGAATCGAATGCGTGGTCAGGCCGCTGGCCGGAGAGAACGGACTCTGGACCCTGCTTTGCGCCGCCGGCATGTCCGGCTCCCAGCCTTCGGCGATCAAGGCCCAGGGCCCCTTCCACGGACCGCTGGTGGCCGAAGGGGTGTTGCAGGCGATTGCCGACTGCCTGGCCCAGCAAGGCTATATCGAAGCCGTCGACCCGCCGATCTGGCGCTTGCACCTGC
>NZ_JBGDZO010000825.1:0-257 GCF_046548235.1 Salmonella sp. SAL4457 | reverse complement strand
CCTTCATGCGCGATCTGAAGAACCAGGGAGCGGTGATCAACTTCGAGGTCTATGCCGACCCGGACCTGAACAGCGCCAGCCAGCTGGCCCAGGGCAAGGTGTACTGGAACATCCGCTTCACCGATGTGCCGCCTGCCGAGAACCCCAATTTCCGTGTCGAGGTGACCGATCAGTGGCTCACCGAAGTTCTGGATGTCGCCTAAGGAGCGCCCGTGATGATTCCGCAAACCCTGACCAATACCAACCTGTTCATCGAC
>NZ_JBGDZO010000824.1:0-257 GCF_046548235.1 Salmonella sp. SAL4457 | reverse complement strand
AGCTGACCCAGGCCAGCGCGTTGCAGATGACGGTCCTCACCTACCTGGCGATGCTCGCCGGGGTGGCGGTGATGGGCGCGTTCATCCACTGGATGGCGCGGACCTACGACGCCAACCCGAGCCTGACCCAGTGCATCGTGTTCGCCGCCTACAACGCCACGCCGCTGTTCATCGCCGGGCTGGCGGCGCTGTATCCGCACCTCTGGCTGGGAATGATCGTCGGGGTGGCGGCGATCAGCTACACGGTCTACCTGCTC
>NZ_JBGDZO010000823.1:0-257 GCF_046548235.1 Salmonella sp. SAL4457 | reverse complement strand
ACGTCAAGGAAGGCCGAGCCGTCCTGAACTTCTCCGAGTGGCCGCGTCCGCAAGAGGAGGCGAAGAAAGCCTCTGAAGAAGTGCTCGAGGGCGAAATGCCGCCGGCTGCGTACACGTTGGTCCATGCCCACGCTCGCCTGAATGCAACGGATCGCGATCGGCTCGCGCGGGGACTCGCGGCAACCCTTGGTGTGGCTGTGGAACACGAGGTGCGCGAGCGCCGCCGCTAAGGTCCGCTTGCGTAGCCGTTCTTGAAC
>NZ_JBGDZO010000822.1:0-257 GCF_046548235.1 Salmonella sp. SAL4457 | reverse complement strand
GAATACCGCGGCCACCGATTCGGCGCGCCGTTCGGAGAGCTTTTGATTGTAGCCTTCGTCGCCGTAGTTGTCGGTGTGGCCTTCCAGGCGGACCTTGTCGATGTCTACCGCGAGCAGGGCGCGGGCGATCTTGGTCAGGGTGTTGCGGCTGTCGGGATTGAGACGGTCGAGATTGTTGCCGAACAGCACCTTGCTCGACATGCCGAACTCCCAGCCTTCGTCGCGGAGTTCGAAGCCCTGCTCCTGGAGCACGGCGA
>NZ_JBGDZO010000821.1:0-257 GCF_046548235.1 Salmonella sp. SAL4457 | reverse complement strand
GACCCAGCGTTCCCTGGCCGATTGGCTGAGCTATCTCGAACAACTCCATCCGACGGCCATCGACATGGGCCTGGAGCGTTCCCGCGAGGTAGCGCGCCGGCTCGGCCTGGGAAGGCCGGCGAAACGCGTGGTCACCGTTACCGGGACCAACGGCAAGGGCTCCACCTGCGCCCTGCTCGCCGAACTGCTGCGTGAGCAGGGGTTGTCGGTCGGGGTCTACAGCTCGCCGCACCTGCTGCGCTACAACGAGCGGGTGC
>NZ_JBGDZO010000820.1:0-257 GCF_046548235.1 Salmonella sp. SAL4457 | reverse complement strand
GGTCATGCAGGGCCAGCCAGTCGAGCACGAAATTGGCGCCGATGAAGCCGGCGCTGCCGGTCACGAGAATCGTCATGAGTCATACCTTGTTCAAGCAGTGGTTGTCCGTAGGGCTGCTTCGACACGTCCCGCCAAGGTGTACCAATCGATCGTGAAGACGACGATTAGTACGGGAAAAATGGCGATCCTGCCAACCCCAGATCTGGTAGGTGCATCTGACCCGGCATTCTATTCGAAGTGCCATCACTGGGTAGAAA
>NZ_JBGDZO010000819.1:0-257 GCF_046548235.1 Salmonella sp. SAL4457 | reverse complement strand
GCGCACAGGGCTGCGTTATGGCCTGCTCGGCCTGATCGTCATCGCGTTGCTGGCCGCGCTGGCCTATTTCGTCGCGCGTCCCCCCCAGACCCCGGCAGCGGCCCATGCCGCGGCGGTCGAGGAAAACCAGTTGCAGTCGCTGAAGGACGTCGCCAAGCAGGCGCCGGTCCATCGCAAGCTGGACATCCAGGAATGGAAGACCGCCGAAGGTGCCAAGGTACTGTTCGTCGAAGCCCATGAACTGCCGATGTTCGACC
>NZ_JBGDZO010000818.1:0-258 GCF_046548235.1 Salmonella sp. SAL4457 | reverse complement strand
GTTCAGCACCGCGGCGAAGGAGCGCTTCCTCGCCGAAGCGAAAGTCTCCTGCAATCTGTCGCACCCGAACATCGTGCGCGTGTACGACGTCGGTCAAAGCGGCAACTATTACTACTTCTCGATGGAGCGGCTGAAGGGTCACAACCTGCGTAATCGCATCGAGGCGTACGAGCGCGACAACCGTCAGTTCGGGATCGAAGAAGTCACCGACATCGCGCGCCAGCTCATCGACGCATTGCGTTACGCGCATCGCTACAT
>NZ_JBGDZO010000817.1:0-258 GCF_046548235.1 Salmonella sp. SAL4457 | reverse complement strand
TCGCTGAAGGAAGTGACCATGGAGCTGGGCGGCAAGTCCCCGCTGATCATCTTCCCCGACGCAGACCTCGACCGCGCCGCCGACATCGCCGTCATGGCCAACTTCTTCAGCTCCGGCCAGGTCTGCACCAACGGCACCCGGGTGTTCATCCACCGTTCCCAGCAGGCTCGCTTCGAAGCCAAGGTACTGGAGCGCGTGCAGCGCATCCGTCTCGGCGACCCGCAGGACGAGAACACCAACTTCGGCCCGCTGGTCAGC
>NZ_JBGDZO010000816.1:0-258 GCF_046548235.1 Salmonella sp. SAL4457 | reverse complement strand
GATTGATACGCCGCAATATAATCGCCCGCACTATGGGTCTCTCCCCGGGCCAACGGGTTGGCCCGAACGACGTTGTTGATCGGCTCGGCGCAGGTGGTATGGGCGAGGTGTACCGTGCCCGAGACCTCCGGCTGCAGAGAAACGTTGCGCTGAAGATCCTTCCCGAGGCGGTGGTAGGGGACGACGACCGGCTGGCGCGGTTCACGCGAGAAGCCCAGATACTCGCAGCGCTCAACCATCCCAACATCGCGGCGATTT
>NZ_JBGDZO010000815.1:0-258 GCF_046548235.1 Salmonella sp. SAL4457 | reverse complement strand
CTCCTGCGACACTGGCCTGGGGCGAGGAAGCTGCTGCGGCGCACCCTGCTGGCAGGCGTCGCCGACCTGAACCTGTTCCATGAGGTCACCGCGCACAGGCGCCGCATGGACAAGGTGTTCATCGCCGCGATCAACGGCCTGGCCCTGGGTGGCGGCTGCGAGCTGGCGCTGGCCTGCGACCTGCGCCTGATGGCCGAGGACGACCAAGTGGAACGCTTCCTCGGCCAGCCGGAAGTACTCATCGGCCTGATACCGGGA
>NZ_JBGDZO010000814.1:0-258 GCF_046548235.1 Salmonella sp. SAL4457 | reverse complement strand
CTCTAAGCCTGCTGCTCGGCAAGCAGGTCGGCGGCAAGCTGACCTACATCCCCTTCAAGAGCGGCAGCGAGGCGTCCATCCAGTTGGCCGGCAGGCACATCGCCGCCAACCTCAACAACCCGGCGGAAAGCCTCAGCCAGTGGCGCGGCGGCCAGGTCCGGCCGCTCTGCGTGTTCAGCCACGAGCGCATGATCTACACCGCCAAGGTCGCTGCCGAGCAGTCCTGGGCGGACATCCCCACCTGCCACGAACAGGGCC
>NZ_JBGDZO010000813.1:0-258 GCF_046548235.1 Salmonella sp. SAL4457 | reverse complement strand
ACCTATGGCGATCCGGCGTGGCGTCCGTGGGTGCTGGACGAGGAACGGGCGCGTCCGTTCATTCGCGAGGCGCTGGAAGCCGGGATCGACTTCTTCGACAGTGCCGATATCTATTCCACCGGCGAGAGCGAGCGGATCCTCGGGCGTGCGCTCAGGGACTTCGCGCAGCGCGAGGACCTGGTAATCGCCACCAAGGCGTTCTTTCCCATGAGCGACAGGCCCAACGCCTGCGGCTTGTCGCGCAAGCACCTGCTTGCC
>NZ_JBGDZO010000812.1:0-258 GCF_046548235.1 Salmonella sp. SAL4457 | reverse complement strand
GCCCATGGCTGCACGTGATCCTCTTCGAGGTGCCGCTGCTGGCCATCGTCAGCGAGGTGCGCAACCGTTATCGCTACCGCGAGGTGGTCCTGGAACAGGTCGGCGAGCAGCTCTATCGCAAGCTCGACTGGCTCTCCGCCCAGGCCAGCAGCGAGGAACTCGCGGAATTCCAGGTCGCCGACTTCGGCACCCGCCGGCGCTTCTCCTACCGCACCCAGGAGGAAGTGGTGCATATCCTCAAGCGCGACTTCCCCGGGC
>NZ_JBGDZO010000811.1:0-258 GCF_046548235.1 Salmonella sp. SAL4457 | reverse complement strand
AAAGTGATCTACGCGCACAAGTGCTTGAGCATTTTCCGAGTGACGATTGGCTATCAACAAGTCGAGCGTGATGCTCGCGGTTACAACCGCCGCGTTGATTTCCATGCTTTTGGAAAGTCAGCGCATAGCTCGTATCCACATCTGGGCGTGAACGCGATTTATAGCGGCCTCGATTTCTTGAAGCGCGCCTCGGAGACAGGTTTTGATATGCGCTTCACCCATATCGAGGGTGGAGAGACGATCAACAAGGTTCCGGAT
>NZ_JBGDZO010000810.1:0-258 GCF_046548235.1 Salmonella sp. SAL4457 | reverse complement strand
ATTCGTAGGACAGCCCGTGAAAGCCGTAGCGCCGCACGCCCTCGTCGGTGAGCGAGCGCGGTAGCGCGAAGCTGGTGACGACAGCCGGCTGACCGTGATGGAAGGCAGTGTCGAAGCAGGCGACCTGCAGCAGGGCCGAATGCAGGCGTGTCAAAGCTTCGATTGCACGGACATGATGCAGTTGGTGCAACGGAGCCAGGGGAATGAGTCGACGAATCTCGGCGAGCACCGCCTCGTCGATGCGGACCGGTGCGGCGA
>NZ_JBGDZO010000809.1:0-258 GCF_046548235.1 Salmonella sp. SAL4457 | reverse complement strand
ACATAGAACCTTGCTCTTTAGAGGCATCACAAGAATGGAAGCAGTCATGCAAACAAGCTGGTAGAAAACTCACAGTGAAGACTCCACAGAGGCCAACATCTCTCTGGGACACATGGGTCACAGTGCCAGTGTATGCCATCACCATCTGACACTGTGCATGTGCTAAGCTGCACTAGCTATATGTGCACATGGCTGGTGCTGGTTTCAAAGTCATACTTTGCACTGGCTCAATTCGCATCTAATTACATCCCTCTATAG
>NZ_JBGDZO010000808.1:0-258 GCF_046548235.1 Salmonella sp. SAL4457 | reverse complement strand
ATGCAGAAGCCCGTGCGGATCGCTACCTATTTATGGCGGAAGTGTTTTTGGATGTGTAACAAACGACTAAATAAATATCACGTAATTAACTTTCGCTAACTGGACGAAAGTTAGTACCCAGTACATCGTTTTCTGTTTGGAACTGAGCATGTTTGCGATGCGGTCTTCGCACGTCAATACCGTCGACCTGCCGCGCGTTTTTGTTCAATTCCGCATATAGGCGGCAAGCGATCGTGACATCATCGGCATTCATCGTTG
>NZ_JBGDZO010000807.1:0-258 GCF_046548235.1 Salmonella sp. SAL4457 | reverse complement strand
ACCGACTACCTGTCGCGGGTGATCCAGCCCAAGCTGGCGACCCTGCCCGGTATCGCCGAGGCGGAGATCCTCGGCAACCAGGTGTTCGCCATGCGCCTGTGGCTGGACCCGGTGAAGATGGCCGCGTTCGGCGTCACCGCCGGCGAGATCAACCAGGCGGTGCAGCAGTACAACTTCCTCGCCGCCGCCGGCGAGGTGAAGGGCCAGTTGGTGGTCACCAGCGTCAATGCTTCCACCGACCTCAAGTCGCCCCAGGCC
>NZ_JBGDZO010000806.1:0-258 GCF_046548235.1 Salmonella sp. SAL4457 | reverse complement strand
CACCCAGCGCCCGTCGCGCTTCCAGTAGATGCCCGAGCCGAGGTGCGGCATGCCCGACAGCGGGATCGAGGCGACCCGCGCGCCGCTGTCCAGCTCGATCACCTCGCCGCCCCTGGCCTGCCGCGAGCTGCCCAGCAGGTAGCGGTAGTCGGGGCTGAAGGAGAAGTCGTCGAGGTAGTCGGCCACCGCCAACCGTTTCGGCGCGACCGGCTTGCCGTTGGCATAGGGCAGCTCCCACAGCTCGTGGACGTCCTTCAG
>NZ_JBGDZO010000805.1:0-258 GCF_046548235.1 Salmonella sp. SAL4457 | reverse complement strand
CCCGGCAACTGGCCGGGATGACCGTCGAGTACATCGCCAACGATGCGCGGGCGACCAAGTTCGACCTCAACCTGGAGGTCACCGACCTCGACCAGCGCCTCGGCTGCTGCCTGACCTACAGCCGCGACCTGTTCGACGAACCGCGCATCGCGCGGATGGCCGGACACTGGCAGAACCTGCTGGAGGCGCTGCTGGGCGACCCGCAGCGGCGCATTGCCGAATTGCCGCTGTTCGCCGCCGAGGAGCGGAAGCAACTGC
>NZ_JBGDZO010000804.1:0-258 GCF_046548235.1 Salmonella sp. SAL4457 | reverse complement strand
CCGCGACGGTCTCTTTCTCCGCCGGCTTGTCCTTTTCCTTGTCGTCCTCTTCCATGCCGAGTTCGGATATCTCCTGCAAGCGCGCCACGACCAGATCGTTCACGCTGCCTTTCGGGAAGCGTCCCTTCTCGTCCTGGGCACCGACCGGCTTGCCCACCAGCAGCGCCAGCGCCTCGTCCACCTCGCGCACCGCGTAGACGTGGAACTGCCCGGCGCGCACCGCCTGCAACACGCGCTCGTCGAGCATCAGGGTAGTGA
>NZ_JBGDZO010000803.1:0-258 GCF_046548235.1 Salmonella sp. SAL4457 | reverse complement strand
CAGTCAGGTAGCTTGAGCAACGACAGATGCGTAGATACGAAAGTGATATTCTTACCGAGCCGATCAGCAATATCCTTTTGCTTCCAACCTTCTTCAATAAACAGGTTTAACGCCTCGGCAATCTCTACCGGAGTCAAGTCATCCCGCTGGATGTTTTCGATCAGCTCACCAGCAGTCTCGTCCAAGTTGTTCTGGACCTTATCATTCACCACCAAGTCAATGGTCTCGATACCAGCGTGTTTACACGCTCTCCAACGC
>NZ_JBGDZO010000802.1:0-258 GCF_046548235.1 Salmonella sp. SAL4457 | reverse complement strand
ATTCAACATGCTGTTTCTTGGAGCTGCCCTGGAACTCGTCCTCATGCACCCACACACCTCCAATGACTAGTCCTCTTTTCTCCTGCTCCTCGCGCTGCCGCTTCACTTTTGCCTGTGCCTTGCTCTGCTCGATGCACTGGGTCCTGAGACGCTGGCCCCTCAAGATCTGCCACTTCATCACCTCAATGCTCTCCAGCTGGGCCTCAGTGTACTGCGGACCCACGGTGGTAGGGTTAGAGAGAGGGAGAGGGGTGACAA
>NZ_JBGDZO010000801.1:0-258 GCF_046548235.1 Salmonella sp. SAL4457 | reverse complement strand
AGGTGAGCTTGCGGGTGGTTCCCGGACTCTACGTCCATCGCCTGACCCCCGACGCGGTCGAGCGTTTCTTCGCCGAGACCTGGACCGTCGGTTCGGAGGCGGACCGCACCGGCTACCGCTTCAAGGGCGGCACGGCGCTCCGGTTCGAGCCGCGCGAACAGCCATTCGGCGCAGGCTCGGACCCGTCCAACATCGTCGACGCCTGCTATCCCATCGGCTCGATCCAGGTACCGGGCGGGCTCGAACCCATCGTCCTAC
>NZ_JBGDZO010000800.1:0-258 GCF_046548235.1 Salmonella sp. SAL4457 | reverse complement strand
AGCTCGTCCAGTTCCCCCGCAGCTTCGAGCCGAGGTTCTTCGTGTGGACCAGCTTGTCGATCCGTCCCATGTACAGGTTGTGGTCGTGCGCGAGGTCGACGACGAGCGGCGCCATCTTCAGGGGCCGCACCCCGTGCTTGTGTCGCGCCTCGTTCACCCACGCCAACATCTTCTGGCGGCGCAAGGTTGCGCCCGTGGCCGGCGCCCCGGAGAGCGAGCCAGCACCGATCGACGCAACGAGCGCGCTCACCACCGCGA
>NZ_JBGDZO010000799.1:0-258 GCF_046548235.1 Salmonella sp. SAL4457 | reverse complement strand
CTTCACCACCGGTATCGCCTTGCCGGTGGACGGCGGGGCGACGGCGATCTGAGCGGGCGGCGATACAACCGGGATGCCCCGGCGCGGGGCATTCGCATTCTGTTACAGGTCGGCACGCGGTTTGGCGCGCCAGGCCACTGCCGGGGGACTAACCTGGGTCGAGAATCCGGGGCCTGAGCCCGTCTCCATCGCATCGGAGCAATAACAATAATGACCGCCGATCCCATCCTGACCCTGGTCCTCCCCATCGCACTGGGC
>NZ_JBGDZO010000798.1:0-258 GCF_046548235.1 Salmonella sp. SAL4457 | reverse complement strand
CCGCTGCACCATGCCGAGCTGCACAAGCTCGCCGGCAAGACCGCCGCGAAGGCCGGTATCGTCCTGCGCGAGAAGAAGCTGCTCGGCCACCTGGTGCTGCGCGGCGATGCCGCCGACCCGGCCTTCGCCGCCGCCGTGCACCAGGCCCTCGGCCTGGAACTGCCGGTGGCCCTGACCCTGGTCGCCAGCGGCGAGACCTCGCTGCAATGGCTGGCCCCGGACGAATGGTTGCTGATCGTCCCCGGCGGCGAGGAATAC
>NZ_JBGDZO010000797.1:0-258 GCF_046548235.1 Salmonella sp. SAL4457 | reverse complement strand
GCGCCACGCCTGGCCCTCTAGAAGCGGTATGCCGCGCGTAGGTAGTAGAAGGCGCCGTTGAAGCCGATCTGCGAGGCATAGGTGTCGTAGCGCAGCACGTCGCCAGAGGTGGTGTTCTGCGCGGGCAGCTTGTCCGGACGGACGTCGAACAGGTTGTCGGCGCCGGCGGTCAGCGTCAGGTCGGCGCTGAGCCGGTAGCGCGCGGCGATGTCGGTGATGTACTTCGGGTCGTTGACGAAATGGTTGAATTTCTCCGTC
>NZ_JBGDZO010000796.1:0-258 GCF_046548235.1 Salmonella sp. SAL4457 | reverse complement strand
ACCGTGGCCAGGCACATGCCGACCGCGGCGATCCAGTAGACCTTGGTTTCTACGGCGAAGAACATCGCCGGCATCAGGATGAACTCCGGCAGCACCATCAGGCATGCCGCCTTGCGCATGTCGATGCGCGAAGTGAGCAGCGCCCCCAGTGGCTGGCTGAGGAACTGCACCACCAGCGCGACCACGATGATGCTGAGGAAGGTGCCCTGGCTGTAGCCGAGGGTCTTGGTCGCCCAGGAGAGGGCGAAGGTGCTCTTG
>NZ_JBGDZO010000795.1:0-258 GCF_046548235.1 Salmonella sp. SAL4457 | reverse complement strand
CTTCAGGCGGGCGCGATGCAGCAGCACCCGGACATTGGAAAGCGTGATATCCAGGAGATCACGGATTTCCTCCAGCTCCAAGCCCTGGCGTTCGCGCAGGGTCAGCACGCTGCGCTGCAGTTCGGACAGACCGTTGAGGGTCTTGTCCAGGCAATCGCGCAGTTCGCCCTCGGTGAGCAGGGCTTCCGGCGAATCCTCGTGCCAGGCGTGCGGCGGCTGGCTCCAGTGACCGTCGGCGGCAAAGCGCTGGTCATCCAC
>NZ_JBGDZO010000794.1:0-258 GCF_046548235.1 Salmonella sp. SAL4457 | reverse complement strand
GTGCAGTCGATCTCCCGCGCCAGCGTCTCCTATGCCGAGCTTTCCAGCATGGTCGGCGGCGTACCGGGGCTCGGCCAGGATGGCGAGCAGCTGTACCGGCTGCGGGTAACCCTCGACGACCAGGCGGTGACCGCCTACGGCCAGCCGCGTCCGCTGCAGAGCGGCATGCTGCTGGACGCCGACATCCTCCAGGACACCCGGCGCCTCTACGAATGGGTGCTGGAACCGCTCTACAGCCTGACCGGCAAACTCTAGGAA
>NZ_JBGDZO010000793.1:0-259 GCF_046548235.1 Salmonella sp. SAL4457 | reverse complement strand
TAGTAGGGCTGCTTGTTCTGCTCGTCGATCAGGAGGTCGGCGCTGACCATGGTCACCTCGCCGGTGACCCGCGGGGTCTTGCGCTGGTTGAAGGCGGTGAACAGCATCTCCACCGGCAGCCCGCTGAGGATCCGGTCGACCAGGTTCACCGCGAGCTGGCCCTCCACGTCCAGGCTGTCGCTGTTGGGCACGATGTACATCAGCAATTCGCCGGGGCCGATCACCCCGCCATCGGTGAACACCTTCAAGCCGGCCACGT
>NZ_JBGDZO010000792.1:0-259 GCF_046548235.1 Salmonella sp. SAL4457 | reverse complement strand
GTGGGGGAAAGTGTCGTGAAGTTGACCTAGCGCAGCGGCGAGAAGTCGGTGATCACGTTGTCCTCGATGCGGATCAGCCGCACCTGGAACTCGTACGACGTGCTCGGTGAGAGACCACCCCACCAAAACTGTCCCCCGGCTGGGTACTCGATCGTCTGCCAGATCGAAGCGCCGCTCAGGATGCGCACCTGTGTGTGCGTCGGCTCGATCGTCTGCGGCGGGTTGTTCCAGCGGAACTCTGCCTCCCAGTCGCTGACGC
>NZ_JBGDZO010000791.1:0-259 GCF_046548235.1 Salmonella sp. SAL4457 | reverse complement strand
GTACAACGTAGCGACACCTCAGGTCGCCCAGGCGTCAATTCGTGCTCCAGAGACATGAAACGGTCCGCATCCTGCTTGCCGCGGCGCGAGCATCATTCGATGCACCATCGTACCGACACAGAGGACAGTGCCGTGTTCAAACCATTAGCTGTCGCTGTAGGCCTGGGATGTGCTGCGCTGTCGTTGGGTGCCAACGCCTATCAATACGGGGAATACGCCGGGGAGACCCTGGAGCGCCTGATCACCGACTACCCGGGCC
>NZ_JBGDZO010000790.1:0-259 GCF_046548235.1 Salmonella sp. SAL4457 | reverse complement strand
TCGCAAGGAAGATCGGAGAGGATGACATGCAACGCTCTGAGGTGCTCAGTCGCGAAGGTTGTAGTATAGGCCATCGTGGCGATGTGCCGGTCAAGAAACCCATCGTCTCTGGTGACCTCGGTTTGCTCGGCGCCGTTCCAGGTCGAGATTCGCGGTATCTTCGATTCGTCATGGTGGCAGGCAATGATGAGTCGGTCCACCAAACGCATACCGAAGCCCAATGCCAAGTCTGGTCTCGATTCTGGATCGGGGATCATTG
>NZ_JBGDZO010000789.1:0-259 GCF_046548235.1 Salmonella sp. SAL4457 | reverse complement strand
TCCTTGCGTTCCACGATGATGAACAGCTTGCTCACGACACCTCCCGGGGTGACAGCGAAACCACGGCGCATTCGGAACCGGCTTGCCGGCGCACGCATCCCGGCCAATACTCGGCGGGACTCCCTTGCGAAACCGCTCTATGGCGCCTGCCAGCAAACCGAAGCGTACAGCACCCATTACAGCACGCCCGCGCGGAAGTTCCCGCCCGCGGCCGTGGAGACCGCTATGAACCTGACCCTCCGCCCGGCCGGTGTGGACG
>NZ_JBGDZO010000788.1:0-259 GCF_046548235.1 Salmonella sp. SAL4457 | reverse complement strand
TTCCCAATGCACCCAGGGTCTCCTTCATGCTCCGATTCGACAACGCCCCCAAAAAGGCCACCAATCTTTCGCTCAATAGCAAGGTGCTCGAGATGGCACGCGAATTGGGGATGAATGTCTCTCAGACCGTCGACGGCCTGCTCGCCGTGGAAGTCAAACGCCGCTACTGGGAGAAGTGGAATGAAGAGAACAAGGACGGCATTGCGGCATACAACGCTCGCATAGCAAAGGAAGGGTTGCCGCTCGCCAAGTATCGGAC
>NZ_JBGDZO010000787.1:0-259 GCF_046548235.1 Salmonella sp. SAL4457 | reverse complement strand
CGGCGAGGACGCCTTCAACCAGGCCCTGGCGGCCTCCTACCAGCACGACTCCTCGGCGGCCATGCAGCTCGCCGAGGACCTCGGCGGCAGCCTGGACCTCGCCGCGCTGGCCGACCAGGTCCCGGAAACCGAGGACCTGATGGAGCAGGAGGACGACGCGCCGTTCATTCGCCTGATAAACGCGATCCTCGGCGAGGCGATCCGCGAGAACGCCTCGGACATCCCCCTGGAAACCTTCGAGAAACGCCTGGTGGTGCGC
>NZ_JBGDZO010000786.1:0-259 GCF_046548235.1 Salmonella sp. SAL4457 | reverse complement strand
AGCACCATGAGCACCACCGAGAGGGCGGCGACCCCGGCCCGGGCCGACGGCGCGGTCTTGACGAGCCGCACGAGCCGGAGGGTGTCGAGGGTCAGGATCGCCCAGAGCACGGCGTAGAACGCGAGCACGCCCGCGACGATCCAGAGCGAGATAGTCGTCGAGAACACCGTGTAGATGACGGTGGGCCAGAAGATCCACTTCACGATCGCGGCGACCGCGAGGAACCAGAGCACGAGCGTCGCCCCGAGCCCGAACCTGT
>NZ_JBGDZO010000785.1:0-259 GCF_046548235.1 Salmonella sp. SAL4457 | reverse complement strand
CTCCCTGCCTGTTTGATCTCTCATTTCTGACCAACTCACTCTTGACAGTCTTAGCTGACTTCTACTCGTCTTTCTGCCTCTTGTGCCACTGACTTGCCAAGAGTTGCATTTGCTCCCATATTTGTTCCCTCTGTCAGGCCCAAGTGCCCTCATCGTATCGTCACATCATATTGCCAGCTCACCAAGAGCTTACCACACTGAGCAGTTGCCAAAAGTTGCCCCTTGTCAAGCAACTCTCCAGTCTGTTCCCTCCTTTTCC
>NZ_JBGDZO010000784.1:0-259 GCF_046548235.1 Salmonella sp. SAL4457 | reverse complement strand
CCCCGGTACCTCGGGAGTGATCGAGGGAATATTGGCCATCTCCTTCAAGGGCTTGAGCTTCTCTTCCAGGTCGAAGTCGAGCAGCTTCAGCAGCACCGGCTCCAGGGTCGCCACCTGGACCAGCCCTTCGCCCTGGCGGGTGACCAGCACGTCGGCCTTCAGGCGGCGCTGCTGGCCGTGCAGGTCGAGGGTGAAGTCGAGCTTCTCGACCCGCGAATGGCCGCCCCGCAGGTCGTCGAAGCCGGCCTTGTCCAGGCGG
>NZ_JBGDZO010000783.1:0-259 GCF_046548235.1 Salmonella sp. SAL4457 | reverse complement strand
CATCTACTCATCAAGGATCATAACAGGATGTGCTCTCCATGCACCACCACCTATGAACATAGAAAAGCAAACCTTATCACCAATTTTAGCGTTTCGAGGGCCATACACACTAGATTGGTTAAAGAAGACGTCATCATTTAAAGGGCGGGCAATGAATCCATACGCATTATAGAAAATGTTTTTGATATTTCCAATATATCTTGGGTTTTTTGCATAACATAAAAGTTCACATTTTTTTACCAAGTCATCTGCACTGGGG
>NZ_JBGDZO010000782.1:0-259 GCF_046548235.1 Salmonella sp. SAL4457 | reverse complement strand
ACTCTCAAGTACTCGATTACTAGTGAACAGGCGGAAGCTTATCCGGTTATTGGCACTGTCAGCGGGCGAACGTTACTTGATTCTTTCTTGTTTTTTCCCGGAGTTATGCACGCAGGGGATATTGGCCGCCGCGGTGAGGGCCTTGTAATTAATGGGTCTAGACCGCTGTCTAACGTGTTCAGCATTAATGGAGGAGACAACAACGACTACGAACTGAACATTGCCTCGTCGCCGTTACCAAATCCCGAGGCGTTACAGG
>NZ_JBGDZO010000781.1:0-259 GCF_046548235.1 Salmonella sp. SAL4457 | reverse complement strand
CTACCGCTCGTTGCGTCCTTTGGCCGAGTGTTTCGAGGACAGCCTCCTGAGCCTCGACATCGATGAAGTCATGGCCTGGAAACCGGACGTGATAGCGGTGGCCGACGGCTGGTCGGTGGAGTTCTGGCGCGACTACTGCGATGCGCACAACGTATTGCTGGTCGGCATGCGCCATGGCTCGGTCACCCGCTACGGATTCGCCGAGGGCACCTACCGCTACGCCGACTATCTGTGCGGCAGCGCATGGGACATCGACGAC
>NZ_JBGDZO010000780.1:0-259 GCF_046548235.1 Salmonella sp. SAL4457 | reverse complement strand
CGGAGTGCTCAACGGCAACCTCTACCTCAAGGGCGGCGGCGATCCGAAACTGAACATGGAGAAGCTCTGGCTGCTGATGCGCGACCTGCGCGCCAATGGCGTGACCAAGGTCACAGGTGACCTGGTACTCGACCGCAGCTACTTCAACATCCCGCAGTTGCCGGTATTCAACGACGACGGCGGCGACGACACCAAGCCGTTCCTGGTCGGTCCGGACTCGCTGCTGGTCAACCTGAAGAGCGTGCGCATGGTGGTGCGC
>NZ_JBGDZO010000779.1:0-259 GCF_046548235.1 Salmonella sp. SAL4457 | reverse complement strand
TCAAGATTCCCTCCCGTTCCGACTGTTCCGAGTCGGAAGTCACGTCCGAAACCCTCTACCTGTCCCGTCGGCGTCTGCTCGGTGCTTCCTTCGCCGGATTGGCGCTGGCCAGCGGCCTGCCGCGCCTGGGCTTTGCCGACGAACAGCGCTATGCCGGCGTCGAGTCGGTACCGGCGCCGGGCTGGTTCGCCGAAAAGCTACCGCAGACCCGCTGGCAGGCGGTGAATGTCCAGGGGGAGGCGATCACGCCATTCAAGGA
>NZ_JBGDZO010000778.1:0-259 GCF_046548235.1 Salmonella sp. SAL4457 | reverse complement strand
ACCTCGTAGAGAATCACCGGGATCTCCAGGTCGCCCAGGTGGCGAACCACCAGCGGCTTGACCTCGGACCAGTCCAGCCCGCCCACTCCCGTCGCCACGCAGGGCAGAGCCAGGCTGCTCACCCCTTCGCTGCGCACATAGCGGGCCAGCTCGCGCAGGGCATGGCCGACATCCTCCAGGCTCGCCTTGCCCGGCTTGGCGCTACGACCGCTGTGCAGCATGCCCTGGGTGATCAGGTTGACGATGCACTGGGTCTTGC
>NZ_JBGDZO010000777.1:0-259 GCF_046548235.1 Salmonella sp. SAL4457 | reverse complement strand
CCGTTGGCCTGCGCGCCGGAAAGCATCCGCCAGCCGCGCACCCGGCGCCTGGCATTCCAGCTTTCCGCCGGCGAGAGCCGGCGCCTGGAGCGTCTTGCCGCGCAGCATGGCGTGACCTTGTCCAGCGTGTTCGGCTGCGCCTTCGCGCTGGTCCTGGCGCGCTGGAGCGAAAGCGCGGAATTTCTCCTCAACGTGCCGTTGTTCGATCGGCATGCCGACGACCCGCGTATCGGCGAGGTGATCGCCGACTTCACCACCC
>NZ_JBGDZO010000776.1:0-259 GCF_046548235.1 Salmonella sp. SAL4457 | reverse complement strand
CCAGGATCTCCACCGGTACCTTCATGTAGCGCGGCGGCTCGTGGGGCGGGAACTTCGGCAACCGGGCCGGCTCGCCGTTGAAGAACACGTCGTGGATGAAACGCAGCGAATAGGCCACCGAGAACACGCCGGCCAGGGTCGCCACCGCCGGCACCAGCCAGTTGAAGCTGCCCAGCAGGTTCTGGCTGAGGGTTTCGCCGAAGAACATCTCCTTGCTGAGGAAGCCGTTCAGCAGCGGCACCCCGGCCATCGCCAGGGA
>NZ_JBGDZO010000775.1:0-259 GCF_046548235.1 Salmonella sp. SAL4457 | reverse complement strand
CTGCTCGACGAGGCGAAACAGATCAAGGGCCGGCTGGTGCTGCATTTCGCCGAACAGGACGCCTACTGCCCGCAGCAGGCCCGCGACGCGATCCTGCCCTGCCTGCGCAACCTGCCCAAGACCGAGTTGTACCTCTACCCCGGCGTCGATCACGCCTTCGCCCGCGTCGGCGGCATGCACTTCGACAAACCGGCCTACCTGATGGCTCACGAACGCAGCATCGCCGCCCTGAAGCGGGAGATCGGGCCGAACTTCGACC
>NZ_JBGDZO010000774.1:0-259 GCF_046548235.1 Salmonella sp. SAL4457 | reverse complement strand
ACGCAACACCTGCGTTACTTCTCCGGCCGTCCTCCGCTTCAGGCGGGGCGGCCTTTTCTTTGGTTCTCAGAGCTTCTGTCTCCCAGGCCGGGAATCACCTTGGCGGTTTTGTGAGGTTGAAGGTCTTGAAACCGTCGCACCACCTGCGTAAAGTACGCGCCCTCAGGCTGCTATGCCGGTCCTCTCATGTCCCAACTGCGGTGAGATGACGCCGAGGGAACTGGAAGCCTCTCGGTTTGCCATCGTCAACTACTATCGC
>NZ_JBGDZO010000773.1:0-259 GCF_046548235.1 Salmonella sp. SAL4457 | reverse complement strand
GCGACTGCACCAGCCTGAATCGCCCGACTCCGGGCGACAACTGGACCGGCAGCATCACCGACGGCCTGGCCTATACCGATACCGACACCAAGACCAGCGCGGCTTATGTGTTCGATACCCTGAAGCTAAGCGAACAATGGGAGCTGAATCTCGGTCTGCGCTACGACGACTTCGATACCAAGTCCAGCGGCTACCAGACGGCTGGCCGCAACGGTCCCGCCGGCTACTTCAAGCGCGAGAACAACAGCCACTTCTGGAA
>NZ_JBGDZO010000772.1:0-259 GCF_046548235.1 Salmonella sp. SAL4457 | reverse complement strand
GACCGACGGGGGCCGCGTGCTGAGCATCAGCCAGGCCGGCCGGATCCAACTCGAACCTTCCTCCAAGGCGCCCCAGTCATGCTATTGAAATCGCGACACAGGTCGCTGCACCAATCCGGCTTCAGCATGATCGAAGTGCTGGTCGCCCTGCTGCTGATCAGCATCGGCGTGCTGGGCATGATCGCCATGCAGGGCAAGACCATCCAGTACACCGCCGACTCGGTCGAGCGCAACAAGGCAGCCATGCTCGGCAGCAACC
>NZ_JBGDZO010000771.1:0-259 GCF_046548235.1 Salmonella sp. SAL4457 | reverse complement strand
GCCTTGGTCACGTTGCTCCAGCCACGGACCTGGTCATCGGACCAGATGCCGGGGGTGTCGGGGTAGCCCACGCCCATCGGCGTGACCGCGGTGGCCTCGCTGAGGATCAGGCCTGCATCGGCGCGCTGGGCGTAGTACTCGGCCATCAGGGCGTTGGGCACGCGGCCTTCATCGGCGCGGCAGCGGGTCAGCGGCGCCATGACGATGCGGTTGGGCAGCTCGAGGTCGCCGAGCACGATGGGATCGAACAGAGTAGCCA
>NZ_JBGDZO010000770.1:0-259 GCF_046548235.1 Salmonella sp. SAL4457 | reverse complement strand
AGCCACGGCAGCGCCGCGCGGATGGTCGCCCCCAGCGGCATGCCGGTGACCGCCGAAGTGACGAACAGGTTGAGGCCGACCGGCGGGTGTACCAGGCCGATCTCCATGTTCACCACCATGACGATGCCCAGGTGGATCGGGTCGATGCCCAGCTTCATGGCGATGGGGAAGAAGATCGGCGCCAGGATCAGCACGATCGCCGAGGGCTCCATGAAGCTGCCGGCGACCAGCAGCACCACGTTGACCATCAGCAGGAAGC
>NZ_JBGDZO010000769.1:0-259 GCF_046548235.1 Salmonella sp. SAL4457 | reverse complement strand
CCCTGCTGCTGCGCGTGCAGAGCACCAGCACCGTCTACCTGCCGCTGTACTTCAGCACCTACGCGGCCAGCGCGGCCAGCCAGGAAACCCTGATGGGCTTCAACGGGGCCTTCTACGGGGTGCTGTTCGGGTTGTTCTGCTACAACCTGTTCCTCTTCGTCTCGCTGCGCGAGGCCACCTACGCCTGGTACCTGCTGTACAACCTCAGCCTCGGCCTGTTTTCCGCCAGCTTCGACGGCCTGCTGTTCAAGCTGCTGCC
>NZ_JBGDZO010000768.1:0-259 GCF_046548235.1 Salmonella sp. SAL4457 | reverse complement strand
GTATAAGAGACAGTAACCGAACAGACCGAGGCGGAAGCCCCCTCCGGAGTTTCCGGCAGGGGGCTTTTTTGTGTGGGGTCTTACGATGAAGTTTGCGAGCCTGATTCTGATGCTTCTCTTTGCCACGGTGGCGAGGGCTGAGGATTACTACTGGAAAATTCAGTCACTGCCTGAACGCTTTTCTTCGCCCTCGGCAGCTTGCGCGGCGTGGGCCAAAGCCACGGGACGCCCTGGGGAGTTCACCTTCACCGGGTCTATG
>NZ_JBGDZO010000767.1:0-259 GCF_046548235.1 Salmonella sp. SAL4457 | reverse complement strand
CACCACCGAGTCCATGTTCGCCAACCAGTTGGGCCTGAACGGCACCCTGACCCTGGTCAAGGCGGCCAAGGAGCGCTTCTCCGAAGACCGCGCGAACATCTGGAAGGCCACCCTGGACGACAAGGTCGCCCTGGAGACCACCCGGCAGATGTTGCTGACCCCCAACGACAAGCTGGTGGACGCCGATGAGGCCGCGGTGCGCCGCGAGTTCACCCCGCCGGCGGCGAATACCCTGCCGATCCGCAACGTGGTGGTGGTC
>NZ_JBGDZO010000766.1:0-260 GCF_046548235.1 Salmonella sp. SAL4457 | reverse complement strand
GGGTCAAGAGCTATGCAAGAAGGACACAGGCCCGTTCACCGTATTTATGCGTTGGAGCTTGCTGGAGTCCACACCACATCGGCCTCACCCCTCGATTCACCCATCTGATTGCACACTCCGCGCCGCAAACAAACAACCCTTGTCCAACGAAATCCGTTACCTTTCGCGACGGCGACTATCGTGGCGGTGTCCGGTTGGTTACGTGTATATTCGTTTTTTTGCATGCTCTATGGTATGGGACGTCGCGGCTTGATATCGAC
>NZ_JBGDZO010000765.1:0-260 GCF_046548235.1 Salmonella sp. SAL4457 | reverse complement strand
CCAAGGAAGAGTCCGAACGGGCCCGGAGCCGCGATGGCCAGGTCCCAGAACGGGTCGTCAGCTGGGATCTCCATGACCGCGTCGAAGCTCGCCTGGGCCGAGTCGCGGCCCCTCTCCTCGCTCCACAACCACTCGACGTAGGTGGCCCAGCCCTCGTTGAGCCAGATGTCCGCCCACCGCTCCGGGCTCACGGCGTTGCCGAACCACTGGTGCGCGAGCTCGTGGGCGACGGTGCTCTCCCGTGCCACGCGCGAGTACAC
>NZ_JBGDZO010000764.1:0-260 GCF_046548235.1 Salmonella sp. SAL4457 | reverse complement strand
GCCTTCAACGACGCAACTGGAGCACAGAGCTCGGGGGCTGCGCGGAAAAACCGTTCCGCAAGGTCGATCTCCAAGACAGAGAAGTTAGGAGCTCGTGAGGCAGCAAGGATGAAGAACGGCTTCAGGATCCTAGAAATTATCTCTATTTGCCCTTCGTAGAGGACTAGAATATGTAAGCTGTTGAGCCAGCCCACGCGATACGTGACACCTGCGTTTTGGCGAATCGGAAGGGCGAATTGGACAAAGGATGCAGCTTGTAC
>NZ_JBGDZO010000763.1:0-260 GCF_046548235.1 Salmonella sp. SAL4457 | reverse complement strand
TTCCGGACCAGGAGCACCCTTCCGGACGCCGGCGGCAGCGAGCCGGGTCACTCGTAGCGGAACGTCGCCACCAGCTCCTGCATCCGGCCCGACATCCGCGACAGCTCGCCGACGGCGGTGCTGATCTCGCGGACGCCGGCCGTCGTGACCTGGGAGGTGTCGGCGAGCGTGTCGATCGCGGACGCGATCTCGCCGGTGCCGCCGGCGGCCTCGGAGACGCTGCGGTTCATCTCGCTGGTGGTCACGGACTGCTCCTCGAC
>NZ_JBGDZO010000762.1:0-260 GCF_046548235.1 Salmonella sp. SAL4457 | reverse complement strand
GTCCTCGGCGTGGCGGAGGTCGGCGTGCACGACGACTTCTACGCCCTCGGCGGCGACTCGATCCTGATGCTGCGCATCCGCGCCGCCGCACAGCGGCGCGGCCTGGGCTTCGAACTCGCCGACCTGATGCGCAACCCGACGGTGGCGGGCCTCGCCGAGCGCCTGGTGCGTCCGCTCGCGGAGCGAAGCTACCAGCCCTTC
This sequence comes from Salmonella sp. SAL4457, assembly GCF_046548235.1. Lineage (NCBI taxonomy): Bacteria > Pseudomonadati > Pseudomonadota > Gammaproteobacteria > Enterobacterales > Enterobacteriaceae > Salmonella > Salmonella sp. SAL4457. The sequence goes on along the minus strand of NZ_JBGDZO010000762.1, from coordinate 59 downwards.
GAACTGGTTTCCGAAGTCGACAAGCCGCGCCTGGAAGGGCTGGAGGACGCCTTCCCGAC
>NZ_JBGDZO010000761.1:0-260 GCF_046548235.1 Salmonella sp. SAL4457 | reverse complement strand
GACGCTCCAGACCACCCTGCATGAGCAGTTGGATCAGTCGGTGCGGGTTGGCATCGGAAACCTGAGCCTCGATGCTGACCTGCTGGTATTGCTTCATCGCTTTCATCGCGTACATGGACCGCTCCCAGTGGGCTTCGCTATGACCAAGTTATCGGCAAGGAGCGCGGGAGCTTTACGGTGGGCGGGAGGTTTTTTTGCCGGCGATACGGCCTTGGGCCGCACCGCCAGCCAGCGAATCAGGTCTTCTTGCCGCTGCCGTA
>NZ_JBGDZO010000760.1:0-260 GCF_046548235.1 Salmonella sp. SAL4457 | reverse complement strand
ATCCACAACAGGCTGCGGGCCAGTTCGCCGCGCTGTTCGGCGAGCGGCCGGCCGTTCAGGCGGACTTCCCCGGCGGTCGGCTGCATCAGTCCGGACAGCAGGCGCAGCAGGCTGGTCTTGCCGCTGCCGTTGGGACCCACCACCTGCAACATCTCGCCGGCGGCCAGGCGCAGGTCGAGGCGCTCGAACAGCATGCGCCAGTCGCGCTCGCAGGCGAGCCCGACGGTTTCCAGCAAGGGGCTGGCTGTGGGGACTTCAGC
>NZ_JBGDZO010000759.1:0-260 GCF_046548235.1 Salmonella sp. SAL4457 | reverse complement strand
CGCCATAGGCGCGTAGCCAGTCGGCCGGTGCGCAGAAGCCCTCGATGCGCTCCACCAGCACGCGGCCGTACCAGGAACGGTCGAAGATGGTGAACTGGCGACGCGCCGGAATGTGCCGCCAGAAGCGCCAGAGATAGGGCTGCGCACGCTCCTCTTCGGTCGGCGCGGCGATCGGCACGATATGGTACTGGCGCGGGTCCAGCGCGTCGGTGACACGGCGGATGGCGCCGCCCTTGCCGGCCGCGTCGTTGCCCTCGAAC
>NZ_JBGDZO010000758.1:0-260 GCF_046548235.1 Salmonella sp. SAL4457 | reverse complement strand
CATCAACGCAGGCCTCAAGCGCGCCGTGGCACAAGGCGTGAAGCTCGGCCGGCCGAAGATAGACAGCGCAACCGAACGGAAGGTGCGAAAGCAGCTTGCGAAGGGCATGGGTATGCTGAAAGTAGCCAAGTCCCTCGGGATCGGGACTGGCACGGTGCAGCGGATCGCAAACGAGCTTGGTCGAAGGAAGGCGCTGTCATCAGGGCATTAAGCAAGAGCCGCCTTTGGGCGGAGACCGCGTCCGCCGTTTCAATCAGAAG
>NZ_JBGDZO010000757.1:0-260 GCF_046548235.1 Salmonella sp. SAL4457 | reverse complement strand
GCGGTGACCAGTGGGGAAACGGCAAGGAGTCAGCTCACGGTGCGCAGGCGCCCCGTGGTCTTGTGCCGGGCGCAGCAGTTGGTGTCGCCGGCGACGAAGCGCGCCGGGTTGTCGACCCGGTCGAGCGGCAGGTTGCAGCGTTCGCCGCCGGGCAGCAGCGCCTCGCAGCGCGGCTGCTGGAAGTGGTCCAGCCACTGGCGGTACTGGCTCTCGGAGACGAAGCACTTGGCCGCCGCGTAGGCCAGCGGATTGTCCTGGTA
>NZ_JBGDZO010000756.1:0-260 GCF_046548235.1 Salmonella sp. SAL4457 | reverse complement strand
CCCGACGACGTCGCCCGGCCGCGCCATCTCGACCCCGCCGCCCTCGACACGCCGAGCCTGGCGCTGGCCAACGCGGTGCGCGAGACCCTGCGCATGGGCGACACCGTCGAGCAGATGCTGAACAATCTGATGCAGATCATCCGCGGCGGCGATCCGCTGCTCGGCAAGGACATCCGCAAGCTCGACGACGACGTCGACGCCCTCTACACCGCGATCAAGCTGTATCTGGCAAGGATGCCGCGCGAGGACCTGTCCGAACG
>NZ_JBGDZO010000755.1:0-260 GCF_046548235.1 Salmonella sp. SAL4457 | reverse complement strand
AACCTGCACACCGGCGGCATCCTCGAGGACGTCACCGACGCCCTCCATCCGGCCCTCCGCGAGGCCGCGATCCAGGCCGCGCGGGCCCTGGAAATACCGGTGGTGGGCCTAGACTTCCTGGTCGAGGCCGCCGACCAGCCCGACTACGTGATCATCGAAGCCAACGAGCGCGCCGGCCTGGCCAACCACGAGCCGCAGCCGACCGCCGAACGCTTCGTCGATCTTCTCTTCCCCCTCAGCCGCGAGGTGCCTTCATGACC
>NZ_JBGDZO010000754.1:0-260 GCF_046548235.1 Salmonella sp. SAL4457 | reverse complement strand
GGCATGGCGTGCTGCGCCTCAACCTGCTCGACAGCCCCTTCGCCGAACAGGACATCAGCCGCATCTCGCAGATACACCTTTCGGTGAGCGACCCACAGGATGGTACCCGCGCCGATGCCAGCCTCCGCGTCAGCCGCAGCCTGCGCGGCAAGCTCCTGGAAGCTCACGCCCTGATCTATGACGACCTGGAAGGCGATGACGTCCACCACTGGGTCCATCGGGTGAAACGCCTCGCGGAGCTGGGCCTGGAAGAAGAAGCC
>NZ_JBGDZO010000753.1:0-260 GCF_046548235.1 Salmonella sp. SAL4457 | reverse complement strand
GCCTGGTGTCGTTCCTGATGATGGTGTCGGCGGGCGCGATCTTCATCATCGCCCTCGTGCTGGCCAGCATCGCTCGGGTGGCCGAGACCAATTGGTTCTGGGAGCTGGTCGCGCGCTCGCGGTGGTCCATTTGGCTGAGCACCGTGACCGCGAACTATGGCGCCACGGTGCTGCTGAGTGTGTGCGTCGGCCTGCTCTTCTACTTCATCCCCAACACCACGATGCGCTTCCGCCACGTCTGGCCGGGCGCGATCGTGACC
>NZ_JBGDZO010000752.1:0-260 GCF_046548235.1 Salmonella sp. SAL4457 | reverse complement strand
CTCGCCGAGCGGATGGGCACGCCGGCCTACCTGATCGACGGCGCCGAGGACATGCAACGCGGCTGGTTCGACGGTGTGCGTCGCATCGGAATCACCGCAGGCGCTTCCGCGCCGGAAGTGCTGGTGCGCGGCGTGATCGCCCAGCTACGCGAGTGGGGGGCGTCGGAGGAGCAGGAACTGGAGGGGCGGGAGGAGAACATTACCTTCTCGATGCCCAAGGAACTGCGGGTCAAGGCTTTGTGAACCGTGCGCAATGAAAG
>NZ_JBGDZO010000751.1:0-260 GCF_046548235.1 Salmonella sp. SAL4457 | reverse complement strand
CTTCCCGCACTGGCTGGAATAGCGGGAAAGCCCGTCCTAGACAGGGTTCGTGCCAATTCGCGGCCACCCTCGACTAATGTCTAACAGTGGCCGTCTTCCTGTAGTGCTTAAGTAACCGGGCTGTCACAGGCCGACGTGGCGTCACGCCGCCGCCATCGGCCTGCCCCAAGCGCTCGAGGAGACAATAACAATGAGCATGACCCCGATCGCCCGTGCCGTGGCTTTTGCCGCGCTGGGTTCCAGCATTACCGTCCCAACCC
>NZ_JBGDZO010000750.1:0-260 GCF_046548235.1 Salmonella sp. SAL4457 | reverse complement strand
ACGTAGCTCTCAGTCCAGAACAGTTACAGGCACTAATTCAGGGTTTGCCCTGGCAGCGCATTGGACGACAGCAAGTGGTAACAATGCTCTAAACTAGGCTGCTACATTCTGCTATTCTCCAAACGTTCTATTTCCTCTGCGTCATGACCTCAGGCATACTGCGGTCATGAATACGCTGCCTGACTTAAGCCAACTGACCCATGAACAACTGCTGGAATTTACCAGACAGTTGGCAATGCAGCATCAACAACTCGCAGAAG
>NZ_JBGDZO010000749.1:0-260 GCF_046548235.1 Salmonella sp. SAL4457 | reverse complement strand
GCCTTCAACTGCTCGTACATCTCAGCGATGGTCGGCAGCAGTTCGAGCCGCTTGTTCTCAGCCACAGTCCGGACGAAGTTCTGGGCTGGTGCATTCAGCTTGTCGCCGCACACATCGATCAGGCTCTGGGCCTTGGCCGAAGAGGTCAGCTGAGGCTCTTTGAGCAGCTGGCGCACGGTGTCGTCCTGCGACACTGCGGCCAGCACACCCAGCGCATCCGACCAATCGGCCAGTTGCTGATGAGCCTGGGCGTACTCGAA
>NZ_JBGDZO010000748.1:0-260 GCF_046548235.1 Salmonella sp. SAL4457 | reverse complement strand
ATCCAGAACCGCTCGCACGACTCGATCATCCGCGAGATCGAGGAGATGCGCGACAAGGTGCCCGGCTTCACCGGCGTGGTCTCCGACCTTGGCGGACCGACGGCGAACATGTACCGCATCGCCTGCAAGAGCCCGGACATCGAGCGGCACTGCCGCAAGCCATCCTGCGTGTTCCCCGGCATCTGCGAGAACCTCGATACCGACCACAGCTCGCTGATCGAGCTGTACCGCAAGGCCCGGGCGCTGCCGGGGGTGAAGAA
>NZ_JBGDZO010000747.1:0-260 GCF_046548235.1 Salmonella sp. SAL4457 | reverse complement strand
GACTCACACTACGAGATCACATGTAAGATTTCAACAGATCACATGTAATAAAAACCAACGCACGCGCATATCTACGCCGGGCCGGCCGGAGCATGGAAAAGAAACACGGGGAGGAAAGAGAGAAAGAAATGGCACGAGGGGCCTCCCTGGCTCGGTGTCTGGCGCGCTACATCCTGTATCGACTCCCGCATTAAACCCTCTATGCAAAAGGAATTGAAGGACCGCCGGGCATATCGGGAAAAAACGGGAAACGTCTCACC
>NZ_JBGDZO010000746.1:0-261 GCF_046548235.1 Salmonella sp. SAL4457 | reverse complement strand
CTGCAAGGAGAGAACATGAGTCGCTCACCCATCCCTCGCCACCGAGCGTTGCTGGCCGGTTTCTGCCTGGCTGGCGCGCTGTCCGCCCAGGCTGCCACCCAGGAAGAAAACCTCGATGCGGCACAGGTCAGCGGGGATTCCTCGCAACTGACCGACAGCCACCTGGTCGCCCTGCGCCTGCAGCAGCAGGTCGAGCGCATCCGCCAGTCCCGCACCCAGTTGCTCGACGGTCTCTACCAGAACCTCAGCCAAGCCTATGAT
>NZ_JBGDZO010000745.1:0-261 GCF_046548235.1 Salmonella sp. SAL4457 | reverse complement strand
CCGTAGGTCTCTTTGATCTCGCCGCCGTACTCGTTGATGATCGCCAGCCAGTCCTGCGGTACCGAGGAAGAGCCGTGCATCACCAGGTGGGTGTCCGGGATGCGCGCGTGGATTTCCTTGATGCGCTGGATCGACAGGGTGTCCCCGGTCGGCGGCTTGGTGAACTTGTAGGCGCCGTGGCTGGTGCCGATGGCGATGGCCAGGGCGTCGACCTTGGTCTTCTTCACGAAGTCGGCGGCTTCTTCCGGATCGGTCAGCAAC
>NZ_JBGDZO010000744.1:0-261 GCF_046548235.1 Salmonella sp. SAL4457 | reverse complement strand
GTGCCAGCGAGGCGGAAGCCGCACTGACCGAAGCGCTGAACTCGAGCGGTAACTAAGCATCAACGACAAGCCCCGGCTATCCCGCTAGCCGGGGCTTTGTCTTGACGGTGTACAAGAACCTCTTTACTATTTTGTACCCCGAAAATTGGCAGGGCGCACGCTCTGTCATTTCGTTTGTGTGTCGTAAGACAATCAGTGGAGCTATAGATGGCAACTATCAACCCGCTGGTGCGTAAGCCGCGCAAGCGCATGGTCGACAAG
>NZ_JBGDZO010000743.1:0-261 GCF_046548235.1 Salmonella sp. SAL4457 | reverse complement strand
ACTGGAAGAGGCCTATGCCGGCGACATCATCGGCCTGCACAACCACGGCACCATCCAGATCGGCGACACCTTCAGCGAAGGCGAGAACTTCGGTTTCACCGGCATCCCGCACTTCGCCCCGGAACTGTTCCGCCGCGTGCGCCTGAAAGACCCGCTGAAGTCCAAGCAGTTGCGCCAGGGCCTGCAGGAACTGGCCGAGGAAGGTGCGACCCAGGTGTTCTTCCCCGAGCGCAACAACGACATCATCCTCGGTGCGGTGGG
>NZ_JBGDZO010000742.1:0-261 GCF_046548235.1 Salmonella sp. SAL4457 | reverse complement strand
ATCCAGCACTTCGTAGCCGAGCCCGCATTCCTCGCAGGCCCCGCTGCTCGGCAGGAGGTCGCGCTCGCAGTGCTGGCGCAGGCGCACGCCGTTGTCGAAACGGTAGAGCGCTTCGCAGCTGTGGATCTCGACGCCGTCCTCGCAGCGCTGTTGCTCTTCGACCTGCGCATCGCTTATCGAGACCGGCGAGGGCAGGGCATGGATGGCGCGGATATAGCTGGCGAGCGAATGCATCAGGTGATCCACGGACCGCAGCATTTC
>NZ_JBGDZO010000741.1:0-261 GCF_046548235.1 Salmonella sp. SAL4457 | reverse complement strand
CCATCCGCCGGCAAAGTATCGTATCGTCCGTTATTGTCTATTTCGGATTTGCTCTGGGTTTTCTGAATACCTACCTGTTTACCCGGAAGGGGGGCTTTACGGAAAGCCAATACGGGCTGACCAGCATGTTCATTGCGGTGGCCAACATCATGTATTCGGTGGCCAGCCTGGGGATGCCTGCTTATATCAATAAGTTCTTTCCTTACTATAAGTCGCGACTGTCCGATAAGGAGAACGACATGCTGACCTGGGCCATGGTGC
>NZ_JBGDZO010000740.1:0-261 GCF_046548235.1 Salmonella sp. SAL4457 | reverse complement strand
AGGGAAACTAGTATGCATACACATATCACCAGACATTATCGAACACGGGGTAGATTGGTGGGAAATCTAATGGCGACAATTTGTTCTCGTGTCGCGACCTTATCGGATCTTCAAACCCGGTTCACTATTCTCGACGTCTATGTCGCTTGCGGAGCCGGCGCCGGTTGGGGAACAGGCTCTGCGGGGGCGCCGCCAGAGGTAGGACCAGGGCCCGGCGCGCCGCGCATGGCAGGTCCGCCCTCATACGGCATCGTCTCAGAG
>NZ_JBGDZO010000739.1:0-261 GCF_046548235.1 Salmonella sp. SAL4457 | reverse complement strand
ATGGCGCCCGGCGCGGTGGACTTCCTCGAATGCGCGCCGGACAACTGGATCGGCGTCGGCGGTGCCTTCGGTGCCGACCTGGAGCGCCTGGTGGAGCGCATTCCACTGACCTGTCACGGTCTCTCGCTGTCCCTCGGCGGCTCCACGCCGCTGGATGCCGCCTTTATCGAGCAGACCCGACGCTTCCTCGTCCGCCACCGGGTCGCGTTGTACAGCGAGCACCTCAGCTACTGTTCCGACGATGGCCATCTCTATGATCTG
>NZ_JBGDZO010000738.1:0-261 GCF_046548235.1 Salmonella sp. SAL4457 | reverse complement strand
GGGCCGTCCTGGCGAAAACTCGTTAATGTGTTAACGTTATATTTAACATGTTAATGATCGTCAACCCCGGTTGCTGCGCCATTCGTCCCGGGGAGGTGGCAAGAGGCGCCGTCTGCGGTATACGGAAGCCCGCGACGGCTTGCGTGCGCAGCCGGGAAGAACAACAAAGAGAAGATCGCCATGCCAGAGCGCCAGCCGATCCCCAACATCAACATCGGGCAGGTCTACGACCAGCGCTATGCCGACGCCGAGGTGCACTAC
>NZ_JBGDZO010000737.1:0-261 GCF_046548235.1 Salmonella sp. SAL4457 | reverse complement strand
CGCCGTTGAAGACCACTTCCAGGTGGTGCTCCTTGGGCCCGGTGACGATCTTCGAACCCTTCAGCGCCGGGAACATCGGCGGCATGCCCTGGCCTTCGGCCTGGTGGCAGGCGGCGCAGATGGTGTGGTAGACCTTGTCGCCGCGCGCAACCAACTCTTCCTTGGTCCACTCCTTGCTGGTCAGTTCCTTGACCTTCGCCGCCTCTTCCTTGCGCTTGGCCAGCCACTGGTCGAACTCGGCCTTGGGCTTGACGTCGACCA
>NZ_JBGDZO010000736.1:0-261 GCF_046548235.1 Salmonella sp. SAL4457 | reverse complement strand
CTCGATCTCCGACCCGATGTTCCAGACCGGCACCCCGGAAACCGACCGCCAGTTCCTGCGCAACCTGATCGCCTACTACTGCGTGCTGGAAGGCATCTTCTTCTACTGCGGCTTCACCCAGATCCTCTCCATGGGCCGCCGCAACAAGATGACCGGCACCGCCGAGCAGTTCCAGTACATCCTCCGCGACGAGTCGATGCACCTGAACTTCGGTATCGACGTGATCAACCAGATCAAGATCGAGAACCCGCACCTGTGGGA
>NZ_JBGDZO010000735.1:0-261 GCF_046548235.1 Salmonella sp. SAL4457 | reverse complement strand
GTATAGGCTTTCTCGGTCTCGCGGTCGTGGAACTGGCGGGACAGCTCGCGGTGGCTGTCGGCGTCGCGGGCGAGCACCATCAGGCCGGAGGTTTCCCAGTCCAGGCGGTGGACGATGCGGGCCTCGGGATAGCCGTTTTCCTGCAGGCGGGTGACCAGGCAGTCCTTGTTGTCATCGGCGCGGCCGGGCACCGACAGCAGCAGGGTGGGCTTGTCGACCACCAGCAGGGCGTCATCCTGGTGAACGATTCGGATCTGGGAC
>NZ_JBGDZO010000734.1:0-261 GCF_046548235.1 Salmonella sp. SAL4457 | reverse complement strand
CTACTGCTCAGAGCATCTGCGCAGCCACCGGCGTAAACCCGGCTGCCAAGATCAAGGACCTGAGCGACGAGCAGATCGATCAGCTGCGTAACGAAGTCGCGAAGATCACCACCGAAGGTGACCTGCGTCGCGAAATCAACATGAACATCAAGCGTCTGATGGACCTCGGTTGCTACCGCGGTCTGCGTCATCGTCGCGGTCTGCCGGTTCGCGGTCAGCGTAACAAGACCAACGCGCGTACCCGCAAGGGCCCGCGTAAGC
>NZ_JBGDZO010000733.1:0-261 GCF_046548235.1 Salmonella sp. SAL4457 | reverse complement strand
CGCAGCGCACCGTTCTCGGCACGCGCATCGTCGAGGAAGAGGATCGCCGTGCATACGTCCGCAGCGTGCTCTCGCACCGCGACCCACCAGTACGGAAAGTCCTGGTGATAGGGGAACGGCGATCCGTCTGCGGCCCGCTTGAGGTTCAGCTTGGAGGTGAACGGCGCGACCGAAGCGACGCCGACCGCATCGCACGCGGGAGCGGTCAGGCGGGGATCCTCGCATAGCGCGGCGAGGCGCGGATGGAGGTGATCGCACGGC
>NZ_JBGDZO010000732.1:0-261 GCF_046548235.1 Salmonella sp. SAL4457 | reverse complement strand
ATCATGCAGCTAGAGAAGGTCTACCTGTTCAAGAACTTCAAGCATGCCCTGGCCTTCACCAATGCCGTCGGCGAGATATCCGAGGCCGAAGGCCACCATCCGGGCCTGCTGACCGAGTGGGGCAAAGTCACCGTGACCTGGTGGAGCCACTCGATCAAGGGCCTGCACCGCAACGATTTCATCATGGCGGCGCGCACCGATGAGGTAGCGAAAACCGCCGAGGGGCGCAAATGAGTCATTTCGCCAAGGTCGCCCGCGTAC
>NZ_JBGDZO010000731.1:0-261 GCF_046548235.1 Salmonella sp. SAL4457 | reverse complement strand
CACCGTAGATAGCGTGATCTTCCCGCTTATACTGAATGGCGGTTCTGAATAGGGGTCTGCATGTATGTTATTCACTGATATTTCATGCGATGCGAGACTTTCTGACAAATAACGGAAATAATTTCTCATGTGACGGTCATCTAACGCCACCACAATAATATCTTCCGGAAGAAGTCCCATATCAAGAAAGTTTATTATCTCTTTAGTTATCCAGCTTATTTCTTTTTCAAAACTGCTTGCTATGAAGTTACCTATTAAAGG
>NZ_JBGDZO010000730.1:0-261 GCF_046548235.1 Salmonella sp. SAL4457 | reverse complement strand
CTCCTATCGTTCGGTCAAACGTTCGGGAGGCCTTTCGCCGGGGGCGGGGTGCCGCACGCACCGTCCGCGCCTCCGGGAATGGCCGGCGATCCGTCGAGCAGCGAGATGGCGGTCGGCGCGTCGGCGCCTTTCTCGGCCAGTTCCTCGAACTCGTTGATGGCGTTGATCGCGGTACCCATGGAGATGTTGGTGATGCGCTCCAGGATCACCTCGACCACCACCGGCACCTGGTGCTGCTGCATCAGTTCGCGGGCCTTGGCC
>NZ_JBGDZO010000729.1:0-261 GCF_046548235.1 Salmonella sp. SAL4457 | reverse complement strand
CTCGCACGAGACCCGCCAGGTAGACCAGGCCGCCGGTTTCGTCGGTCTGGCCTTTGCGCTCGAGCCACTCGGACAGCGTGACTGCGTCGGAGGGCTCGCCGCGTGCGGCGCGCTCGGCGATCGCTTCGTAGATGAGCTGGTGATCGCGGCGATAGAAGTCGCCGGCGACCAGGCGATCGGCGATCGTGTCCCAGGCGCGGTTGTCGAGCATCAGGCCGCCGAGCACCGCCTGCTCGGCTTCGATCGAGTGGGGCGGAACCC
>NZ_JBGDZO010000728.1:0-261 GCF_046548235.1 Salmonella sp. SAL4457 | reverse complement strand
GGCGTGTTACGCGTTCTCCGAAGGCATGTCGGGCAACAGGGTGGCTATCAGTTTTTCTGGGCGCTCAAATGAGGACAGGTGCACTCCCGCATTCAATGTTCCCCGTTCAATCCGACCGTTCGTGTTTTTGTCCTGTTCTTCGCGTCCTCAAGTCTATGGCACTGGCTTGACGCAGGATCTCTGCTCGTCCGCCTATGTCGACGTACGCGAAGAATACACAATCGATATCATATCCGTCCCCATCCGCCTGCGTCCAGGGAC
>NZ_JBGDZO010000727.1:0-261 GCF_046548235.1 Salmonella sp. SAL4457 | reverse complement strand
CACTACGACACCTACTACGGTCGCCCGACCCTGCAGGGCCTGGACGATAACGCCTCGGGCGCGGCGGTGCTCACCGAGATCGCCCGCAACCTCGGCGGCATCGCCCTGGAGAACGGCCTCGAGGTGGTCGGTTTCGGCGCCGAGGAGGAAGGCCTGCGCGGTTCGCGTGCCTACGTCGAGTCCCTCGACGCCAGCCAGCGCGCCAACCTGCTGGGAATGATCAACCTCGACAGCCTGGTCACCGGCGACAAGATGTACGCC
>NZ_JBGDZO010000726.1:0-261 GCF_046548235.1 Salmonella sp. SAL4457 | reverse complement strand
CCGTCGGACAGATCGGCAAGCTCAAGGGCTGCCGAGTGGTCGGCGTCGCCGGCGGTGCGGAAAAATGCCGCCACGCCGTGCAGGTGCTCGGCTTCGATGCCTGCCTCGACCACCATGCCGCGGACTTCGCCGAACGACTGGCCGAGGCCTGCCCGGACGGCATCGACATCTATTACGAGAACGTCGGCGGCAAGGTCTTCGACGCTGTCTTCCCGCTGCTCAACGCCAAGGCCCGGATCCCGGTCTGCGGCATCGTCGCCC
>NZ_JBGDZO010000725.1:0-261 GCF_046548235.1 Salmonella sp. SAL4457 | reverse complement strand
ACACTGCAAAGCCAGACGCGGTTACATAACTAACTGAAGGTGCCAGCGCCACAGCCCAGGGAGCCTGTACACAAACATATGCCGCCATACCGGCCACGACAGCAGTATTCAGCTCAACCGCCGGACGCAACAGGGCTTCAATCACGTAGCGGTTACTCATTATCTTCCTCCCTGACGATACGGACGCCGCCCTTTGCCATGCGAACATGCGCCACCGCGCCACTGTGCCCCCTTCCCCTACGAGCACGAACCGTCATAAAC
>NZ_JBGDZO010000724.1:0-261 GCF_046548235.1 Salmonella sp. SAL4457 | reverse complement strand
CGCTGGAGGTGTTCCGCGAACTGGTCGAGCATCCGCTGGTGCAACTGGTCTCGGTGATGGACCACGCCCCCGGCCAGCGCCAGTTCGCCAGGCTGGAGAAGTACCGCGAGTACTACCAGGGCAAGTACCACCTGAGCGATGCCGAGATGGACGCCTTCATCGTCGAGCAGGTAGCCAACTCCGAGCGCTACAGCGACGCCGCCCGTGCGGCCATCGTCGATGTCTGCCAGGGACGCGGCCTGTCGGTGGCCAGCCATGACG
>NZ_JBGDZO010000723.1:0-261 GCF_046548235.1 Salmonella sp. SAL4457 | reverse complement strand
CTAGAGTGCCGCGTCCGTCGTCACCCCATCGTTCAGAGAATTTCGAGGAGAGTCCTGTGGAAATTGCCTGTCTTGACCTGGAAGGCGTGCTGGTTCCGGAAATCTGGATCGCGTTCGCGGAAAAAACCGGTATCGACGCCTTGAAGGCGACCACCCGGGACATTCCGGACTACGACGTGCTGATGAAGCAGCGCCTGCGCATCCTCGACGAACATGGCCTGAAGCTGGGCGACATCCAGGAGGTGATCGCCACCCTGAAGC
>NZ_JBGDZO010000722.1:0-261 GCF_046548235.1 Salmonella sp. SAL4457 | reverse complement strand
GACAGGTGCAGGTCATCCGCGCGGATCAGCCCGTCGCGGCAGATCAGCAAGGTATGGTGGATGACGTTCTCCAGCTCGCGGATGTTCCCCGGCCAGGAATAGGCACGCAACTTCTGCGCCGCCTCCGGGCTCAACTGGCTCTGGCCGTAGCCCAGGCGACGGCTGTATTCGGCGATGAAGTGGCGGGTCAGCGGCAGGATGTCGCCGGGTCGCTCGCGCAACGGCGACAGTTCGAGACTGACGACATTGAGCCGGTAGTAC
>NZ_JBGDZO010000721.1:0-261 GCF_046548235.1 Salmonella sp. SAL4457 | reverse complement strand
CCGTGGGGGCCATCCCGAGCGCCGCAAGGCTCGATCCTCCAAGGCCTATACCGCAGACCTTGAAGAATTGCCGACGGTTCATATCCATCGTGCATCTCCTGCATCAGGCAAAGGACACCCGGGACATGGCCGGATGTCTCTGGTTAAAAGATAGCCAGCCTGGCGAGGTACGCCAGCCGGGCATGGCTACGGGGCAGCGAACCCTACACGAACGCTGGGTTTTTCTGCCTTGACCGGAGTCATTACACGGCGGCGCAAACC
>NZ_JBGDZO010000720.1:0-261 GCF_046548235.1 Salmonella sp. SAL4457 | reverse complement strand
ATGGTAAACGCCATGAACGATCAAGCGGAAATACCGAAAACGCATATGGATATGGCGCCACCCGTGCGTGGCTCTCGCCGGCCAAAGGACCGGCCCGCAGCGCGGACCGGCCCGCCCCCTCAGCGCAGCGGCCGCCAGAGGGTGAAGGCTACCGGCGGCGTCCAGCCGCTGTTGGAGGTGTGCGCCTGCAGGCAGAGATAGCGCAGCCCCTCGTAGGTCACCCCATCGTCGACCCGATAGGCCTGGTTCTCCCGCCATTGC
>NZ_JBGDZO010000719.1:0-261 GCF_046548235.1 Salmonella sp. SAL4457 | reverse complement strand
AGGTAGGCACGGGCGACCAGGTCGAGAATGTCGTTGGAGCCGTTGCCCAGGGTCACCTGCGCCGCATCCACCGCGCAACGCTCGGCCAGCTTGCGCTTGAGTTCGAAACCGTTGCCGTCAGGATAACGGGTCAGTTCCGCCAGTTCGGCGCGGATAGCCTCCAGCGCCTTTGGGCTCGCACCCAGCGGGTTCTCGTTGCTGGCGAGCTTGACGATCGCCGCAGGGTCGATGCCCAGCTCGCGGGCCAGTTCGTCCACCGGC
>NZ_JBGDZO010000718.1:0-261 GCF_046548235.1 Salmonella sp. SAL4457 | reverse complement strand
TCCGGCGCCTGCCCGGGGTCGAGCGAGCGCACCTCGTGGCCGAGGGCAGGACCGTTGATCTTCATGAAGATCAGCCCCAGGCGGTGCGCCACGTACTCCATCAGGGTGGTCTTGCCGTAGCCTGGCGGGGAGATCAGCATCAGCAGGCCCATCAGGTCGGTGCGCTTGTTCTCGCCCACCGTCCCCATCTGCTTGGCCAGGTTGTCGCCGATGACACCCAGGTAGACGTCATTGATCAGCTTGTTGCGAACGAACGAGGAC
>NZ_JBGDZO010000717.1:0-261 GCF_046548235.1 Salmonella sp. SAL4457 | reverse complement strand
CCCCCGCACAGGAGATAGCCATGCGTTCGCAGCGGATCGTCCACATCGTCAGTTGCCATGCCGAAGGCGAGGTCGGCGACGTGATCGTCGGCGGCGTCGCCGCGCCGCCCGGCGCCACCCTCTGGGAACAGTCGCGCTGGATCGCCAGAGACCAGGACCTGCGCAACTTCGTCCTCAACGAACCGCGCGGCGGAGTGTTCCGCCACGCCAATCTGCTGGTGCCGGCCAAGGACCCGCGCGCGCAGATGGGCTGGATCATCA
>NZ_JBGDZO010000716.1:0-262 GCF_046548235.1 Salmonella sp. SAL4457 | reverse complement strand
GCGAGGAACAGCGCCAGGGCTGGCTGCGTCGCGCCGAACAGCTCGGCAGCCAGGTCTAGTTCCCTTCCCGCCCGGCTGCGGCCGGGCGCGGACACTGATCGTTCTGACAGGTCCGCCACCTTCCCGCCGGCTTCCCTTCCCCGCCCCCATGGCGGCCCTTTGCCTGCCTCTACCGGCTCACAGTGCGGGTGCCGACCGCTTTGCATTCCGCGACATCCATCAGGAATGGGTAGCGAATCTGACCGGCCCGTCACATTTGGTA
>NZ_JBGDZO010000715.1:0-262 GCF_046548235.1 Salmonella sp. SAL4457 | reverse complement strand
CCCTGCTCCAGGCCGCTGGCTGGCTGGCGCGCCGACAGCGGCAGAAACCCGCCGAGCATCAGCGTCTGCTGGTGCTTACCGACGGCCGTCTGCGCGACTGGCCGGCGCTGCCGGAGGCTGCCTGCCCGAGCCTGCGGGTCGACCTCGAAAGCGGCCCGTTGCGCCTGGGCAAGGCCGAGCGCCTGGCCCGGGATCTGGGGGCCGAGTATCGGCATATCAGCGAATTGAACGAAGTCTGAGGGCGTTTCGGCGAGTCCTGCGG
>NZ_JBGDZO010000714.1:0-262 GCF_046548235.1 Salmonella sp. SAL4457 | reverse complement strand
ATGCTGGTGAGCCGCGCGGCGCTGGAGGCTGAGCTGCCGGAGTGCGAAGTGCTGCTGGCGCGGGAAATCGAGCGCGAGGTGGTCGAGGGCCGTTTCCACACCGGCGCGGCCTGCGTGGTCCAGTTCATCGCCAGGAAGAGGTAGCTCGCCACGGGGCGGGCGTCGGAATGCGTCGAATCTCTGGAATGCGGGCTGTATACTCCCGGCGCGGGTTCCGCTCTGGCAGGATGGCCAGGGCAGGTATCAGTGGATCGTGGTACCT
>NZ_JBGDZO010000713.1:0-262 GCF_046548235.1 Salmonella sp. SAL4457 | reverse complement strand
GCCCGTAACGGAGCAAGCCGTTTGTTGTCATAGCCTGGTGCCAGGCTGCGGGTGGCTCGCCGAAGCATGCGGGCGGAATGCCTAACTATCGGTAAAGCAAGGGTAAATAGCGGGTAAAGAGGCTTTGCCTGGGCCCCTGAAATGATTATCGTGCAGCCTGGAAAAAGCGCCTCCGTTATAAGCCTGAAGAAGAACCATGACTCCAACGACCGGTAAATCCAAGTTCCGTACCCTGCGCCCGTGGCTGATCACCGCCCTGGCC
>NZ_JBGDZO010000712.1:0-262 GCF_046548235.1 Salmonella sp. SAL4457 | reverse complement strand
GCTCAAAGTTTTCGACGTCGCCAGCCCCAACGAATGCTTCGAGCGTAGTGAGAGTATCGTGCCTCAGCAAGCGCTCGCGCTCGCGAACGGAAAGCTAAGCCAGACCATGTCGCGGATTCTCGCGCAGCAGCTTTCTCCGGCGCCGCCGCAGCCCAATGAGGCGTTTGTCGCTTCCGCATTTGACCGGATTCTCGGCCGGCAGCCCCATAGCGCTGAGCTGAAAGAGTCGCTTGCGTATTTGAATGATCAGACCGCGTTCTAC
>NZ_JBGDZO010000711.1:0-262 GCF_046548235.1 Salmonella sp. SAL4457 | reverse complement strand
GTGGCCAAGGCGTTGCCAGATGTCCTCGCCGGAATGCTGGTTCGCCTGGACCTGGCTGAACACCTTGGAAATGCTCGGGATGGAAAACGGCCGCAGGGCGTCGCCGGCATGGAACAGCTCGCCGTCGCGGCTGTACACGGCGATCCCCAGCTGGTTCGGCTCGACGCCGGCGAGCGCGGGGATGTAGTCGGCGACCTTGCCGCGCCCGATCAGCGGGCGGACTTCATCGAGAATCTCGTTCAACAGTTGCTGCATGATGACC
>NZ_JBGDZO010000710.1:0-262 GCF_046548235.1 Salmonella sp. SAL4457 | reverse complement strand
GGGCGAGGACGGTCGCACCCGCGCGATGCCCGGCCAGCGGGTCCGCGGCTTCCCCTGCATCCGTCGCTTCCCGGTGCAGGAGCGGCACGGCTTCGTCTGGGTCTGGCCGGGCGCGGAAGAACAGGCCGACGACGCGCTGATACCCCTCCTGGAATGGGCGGAAAGCCCCGATTGGGCCTATGGCGGCGGGCTGTACCACATCCACTGCGACTATCGCCTGATGATCGATAACCTGATGGACCTGACCCACGAGACCTATGTC
>NZ_JBGDZO010000709.1:0-262 GCF_046548235.1 Salmonella sp. SAL4457 | reverse complement strand
GACCAGCAAATACGTCGAACAATCAAAACCAATTAGTGGCCCGACTGAACCGTCAGCACCCCCAGGGTTGCGAGCGAACGGCCAGGCGACGCTGCACAGCCTCCATGAGGCGCTGCAGGCCATGCGCGTCGGCGATTTCTCGATACGCCTGCCGAGCGGGGGCGAAGGGCTGGAAGCCAAGATCGCCGACGCTTTCCACGAGATCGTTGCAGCCAACCAGGTGCTGGCAAGGCAGCTCGAAGCGGTCGGTCAGGTCGTCGGC
>NZ_JBGDZO010000708.1:0-262 GCF_046548235.1 Salmonella sp. SAL4457 | reverse complement strand
ATCTGCCAGTGCTTGAGGGCGCCGAGCAGGCTGTAGTGGGAGGTTGAAACGAACGGGGTAGCGATGGTCTTGCCGACCAGGTCCTCGGGTTTCCCGATCCCGCTTCCATTGCGCACCACCAGCGCCTCGGCGGCGTTGATCTGCGCGGAAACGATGAAGGCGACGATCGGCAGCTTCCGCGAGGTCGCCGCTGCCAGCGGGCTGGACCCGATGTTGCCGAGTTGCAGGTCTCCGGAGGCGAGCGCGGCGATCACTTCCGGAC
>NZ_JBGDZO010000707.1:0-262 GCF_046548235.1 Salmonella sp. SAL4457 | reverse complement strand
GAGCGGGGAAAACACCGGCGAACCGCATCCCGCCCATTGTCTAGGCCCGGCCCGACACGTTAAGGTTCGTCTCCCCGTTTGCGACCTTCATGCCTGCGCCCTTTCGCAGGGGGCCTCCCGGCGGCCGGCGCCCGTGACCTGATTGAGTAGCACGTTGGATGATTTACAGATAGACGACCTTAACGTTGCCTCCAACGATACCCTGATCACGCCGGAGCAGCTCAAGCGTGAAATTCACCTGACCGACAAGGCCCTGCAGACC
>NZ_JBGDZO010000706.1:0-262 GCF_046548235.1 Salmonella sp. SAL4457 | reverse complement strand
AACTAATCCTTGATTCTCATCTTCCATAACATCTACACCTAGAATACCACCTCCTACTGCAGTAGCTGCCTTAATTACAATCTCTTCTAATTCATGTGTAATAGGTGCAAGTCCAGTATGACCACCTCTTGCAACATTTGTTCTCCATTCACCTACAGCAGAATATCGATATATTGCAGTAATAATCTGATCTCCAGCAACAATACATCTAATATCTCTAGGTGGCCTCTTTATCATTTCTTGAACATAATAGATCCTAGAC
>NZ_JBGDZO010000705.1:0-262 GCF_046548235.1 Salmonella sp. SAL4457 | reverse complement strand
GACCAACTCGGTCTGCTGGAAGAAGGTGCGGACGAGGTATTCGAGGAAATCCTCGCCGCCGCTACGTCCTACTTCCAGACGCCCATCGCGCTCATTTCCATCCTCGACCATCAGCGCCAGTGGTTTCGCGCGAGCATCGGCCTCGATATCCGGCAGACGCCGCGACGGGATTCATTCTGCGCCTATGCGATCCTGGGCAAGGGAGTATTCGAGGTGGCCGACGCCACCCTCGACCCGCGCTTCCGGGACAACCCCTATGTGC
>NZ_JBGDZO010000704.1:0-262 GCF_046548235.1 Salmonella sp. SAL4457 | reverse complement strand
CCCTTTTAGCCATCGACCGGCCGATCTGGGGAAGTCCGCTTGTGTGTCCCCTGCAGCACCAACCTTCAGCCTACTCCGCGCCGTCCCCTCTGCTTCGTGTTGACTGATTCCGACCCCATTACTCGCAGCCCGGTGTCTGGTACTGACTGGCGACGCAGCTGACTTGCCGACCAGCCACCCCCTCCGCCGAAATCAGCCTCCGCTACTCCGTATCCAACTCCCCGCTGGCATTTCGGGTGAATCTCACTGCCGTTTCCACAAC
>NZ_JBGDZO010000703.1:0-262 GCF_046548235.1 Salmonella sp. SAL4457 | reverse complement strand
TTGTACAATAGTGTGATCAAAACTATTGAGGGCTCTGCCAATTTCGAGAAGTCAACGTTAAAGGAAGTGATCGATGCGAGGAGTAGGGCAACATCAGTACAGGTGAATGTCAATGATTCTACAAGTTTGGCACGTTACCAGGCTGCGCAGGCTCAATTGCAAGGATCATTCAGCAGATTGATGGCAGTAGCTGAGAGTTATCCTGATTTGAAAACGACGAAGGCATTCCAGGATTTCCAAACACAAATTGAAGGAACGGAAA
>NZ_JBGDZO010000702.1:0-262 GCF_046548235.1 Salmonella sp. SAL4457 | reverse complement strand
ATCGGAGGCAGCGCGGAGTGCCCCGACCCTCCCTGGCCAGGTCAATCCGCGCGCTCGCGGCCGCACATCCCGGGCCAGCCCGGGCTTAGACCCGCCGGAGGCTTGTATTTCCGCGGTAGCGTTGGTACTCAAGCTCAAAGGGGTCAAGACCGCTTGCAGCCGGTCCACGTCAATGTCGAGCAAGCAGGAAATCGAGCAGCGCTTCGTCGAAACCATGAGCAGTTGGCTGGCGTCGCTGCCGCACGATCTGAAGATCCTGTAC
>NZ_JBGDZO010000701.1:0-262 GCF_046548235.1 Salmonella sp. SAL4457 | reverse complement strand
CCCTCTCTCCTCCGCACGGTGGGTGCCTTCGAGCCTCGGACTAACCGCCGCGCCTTCGACATCTAATATTACTCAGCCTTTCCCTCCACCAGGAGCCTCGGACCTGACGGTGAGACCCCGAGGTCGCTATGATCTCCGGAGCCCGGTATGTCGAGATTACGCATGAAGGAGAATTCGGGGCGTCCGGCCGGAAGTCTGACTTGCCATCCCGGGGAGCGCGACTCCCCCTCCACATCTCACAGTGGGCCTGCGCGCCTCTGGC
>NZ_JBGDZO010000700.1:0-262 GCF_046548235.1 Salmonella sp. SAL4457 | reverse complement strand
ACATACGCTGGCGGTAAGCAATGGAAAGGCCTGATGACTCGCCGTGAGATTGAGCGTGAAGTCTGTTTGTGGGGGCAGCAATGAGCAGAGTAACCGCGATTATCTCCGCTCTGGTTATCTGCATCATCGTCTGTCTGTCATGGGCTGTTAATCATTACCGTGGTAATGCCATCACCTACAAAGAGCAGCGCGACACCGTTACTCATAAGTTGGCGCTGGCGAACGCGACAATTACTGACATGACGAAGCGTCAGCGTGATGT
>NZ_JBGDZO010000699.1:0-262 GCF_046548235.1 Salmonella sp. SAL4457 | reverse complement strand
GCTCAGCTTCGCCCACGACGCCGAACAGGCGATCCGCCATTACCCATGGCCGGGCAACGTGCGCGAACTGGAAAACGCCATCGAGCGGGCGGTGATCCTCAGCGAGTGCCAGGAAATCCACGCCGACCTGCTGGGTATCGACATCGAGCTGGACGACCTCGAGGACGACTTCGCCGCCGACCTCGGCCTCGGCCCGGCGGGCGCCGCGGCCAGCAACCACGAGCCCACCGAGGACCTTTCGCTGGAAGACTACTTCCAGCAC
>NZ_JBGDZO010000698.1:0-262 GCF_046548235.1 Salmonella sp. SAL4457 | reverse complement strand
CTACTTGAGCTTGGCGAACAGTTTTGGTGCGACACAGCCCTGGAAGAGAGGTCAATTGCATTCCTTCACGACCGGACATAAACGACGTACGTTGACGCAGTGCATAAGACTATCAGACGACAGGTTAGACCCTGCGAAGGCGCGAATCCATGACACGACACTTACTGGTCTACACAAATGATGTCGCGTGGTCAAAGGTTAGTGCGAAAATTAGCAAACCAACAACGCTGTTACTCACAGCTAAGCAGACATGTCAGTACAC
>NZ_JBGDZO010000697.1:0-262 GCF_046548235.1 Salmonella sp. SAL4457 | reverse complement strand
AACCACTACACCCAGGCGATGATGGACCTCGGCGCCACCCTCTGCACGCGCAGCAAGCCCAGTTGCCTGCTTTGCCCGCTGGTCTCGGGCTGCCGCGCGCACCTGCTCGGCCGCGAAGCCGATTATCCGCAGCCCAAGCCGCGCAAGGCGTTGCCACAGAAGCGCACGCTGATGCCGATCCTGGCCAACCGCGACGGCGCCATACTGCTCTACCGGCGGCCTTCCAGCGGACTCTGGGGCGGGCTCTGGAGCCTCCCCGAAC
>NZ_JBGDZO010000696.1:0-262 GCF_046548235.1 Salmonella sp. SAL4457 | reverse complement strand
ATCCCGGCACTCTGGTGCTGATCTCCCACGACCGCGACTTCCTCGATGCGGTGGTGGACCACGTGGTGCATCTGGAAAACCGCAAGCTGACCCTCTACCGCGGCGGCTATTCCGCTTTCGAGCGGACCCGCGCCGAGCGGCTGGCTCAGCAACAGCAGGCCTACGAGAAACAGCAGGCGCAGCGTGCGCACATGGAAAGCTTCATCGCCCGCTTCAAGGCCAAGGCCACCAAGGCGCGCCAGGCGCAGAGCCGGATCAAGGC
>NZ_JBGDZO010000695.1:0-262 GCF_046548235.1 Salmonella sp. SAL4457 | reverse complement strand
CCGGCGTACCGATCAGCGCCTCGACGTTCATCGGCCGCTCCAGGGCGCCGCCGGCGAGGGTAGTGATCCGCGAGATCAGCGGCCGACCGAGGACGACGGCATCGTGCACGGCGGCCAGGGTGCCGACGTTCTGGCACAGGATGCCGATGTCCGCCGGCAGGCCGTCCGCCGGGACTTCCCTGCCGGTGAGCAACTGGATCAGCTGGCGCTCGCCGCCCGAGGGATAGCGGGTCGGCAGGGCGACGATGCGATAGGGCCGTTC
>NZ_JBGDZO010000694.1:0-262 GCF_046548235.1 Salmonella sp. SAL4457 | reverse complement strand
GCGCTGCTCGGCCTGGGACAGGGTCATCCAGAATTCGACGGTGAGGGTGAACAGGATCGACTGCTCGCGCAGCGAGTAGCTCATCAGGCCCAGCGCCTCGGCGCCGGAGGGCTGTTTGGTGGCGCGGAAATCGAAGTACAGGCGCATCAGCTCCTTGAGCTTGAACAGTACTTCGCGGGCCTCGTTCTGGCGGATCTCCAGGGGGCTGTAGATGTTCAGCTGCGGGCGGAAGTTTTCCTCGCTGACCATGCGCAGGTAGAGC
>NZ_JBGDZO010000693.1:0-262 GCF_046548235.1 Salmonella sp. SAL4457 | reverse complement strand
AGCGTACAGCGAGGCGTTGAAGTGATCGGTGAAGGCGTACTTGCCGCCGAACACGTTGATGCTCTTCAGGCCGCCGCTGTCGCGCCCTTCGGCGCTCTTGCGGGATTCCGCGGTGAAGCGACCGGCGTTCAGCTCCAGGCCCTCGATCTCCTTGGAGGTGATCAGGGTGCCGCTGTAGCTTTCCGGGAGCAGGCGCGAGTTGTCGTAGCTGAGCACCGGCAGGCTGGGCATCTGGTCGCCGTACTTGAGCACGGTGTTGGAG
>NZ_JBGDZO010000692.1:0-262 GCF_046548235.1 Salmonella sp. SAL4457 | reverse complement strand
GGCCAGAGGAGATGATTCAACACCAAGAAACATAAACGTACCTCCCAAAAGTCCAGGCACACCCATCGGCAATGCAGAAGCTACCGAGGTTTGACATGCCCGGTCCATAGAATAGAGGATGATAGAACACGAGTGTCGAGGGTAAGAAAGCGATGGGTGAGAGAGGGGTGAACGTGGAGCAAGGATTGTAATTGATGACATAGCAGCACTGACTACAACGGCGACGCTGGATGCACGCGTTCGTGCTCGAATGCTCTATGTA
>NZ_JBGDZO010000691.1:0-262 GCF_046548235.1 Salmonella sp. SAL4457 | reverse complement strand
CCCTAACACCATCTTTACGGCGTCTTTTCGACTCCGACTCCGCTGGCAGCTATAAAGCTCCTCATCCACCTGTACCACAAAGCTGTAAGCCCTCAATGGCGTTGACCGTTTCTGCACCGACATCGGTAAGTCAAGTGCAAGGAGTCCTGTACCCCCTACGTCCATTCGCCTCCGGCCGTTTGGCCGACTTCCCCTCAGCGTTCCGCCATTCTCGGATACCGCTGATCGGTGAAGGCTACCTTATTCCCGCAGGGAATAATAA
>NZ_JBGDZO010000690.1:0-262 GCF_046548235.1 Salmonella sp. SAL4457 | reverse complement strand
CTACGATCCAACGAAATTGCCGTCGTGATTGCTGACGAATATCGTAGGAACAATGGGATTCATGCGCCTTTTTTTGGTCGCACCGTGCTGGCTCGACGGGGACCGGCAACCTTGGCGTTAAGGACTGGCGCTGCGGTGGTGCCGGCCTACTTGATCCATGATAAGAATCGCGGTTTAAAGCTGATTGTTGAGCCCGAACTTGATCTGATCAGAACCGACAGAGACAAAAACGCGATACGCGAGAATACGCTGCGCATGACTC
>NZ_JBGDZO010000689.1:0-262 GCF_046548235.1 Salmonella sp. SAL4457 | reverse complement strand
CTCCTCGGCCACGGCCAGCAGGGTCGCCTCGGCGTCGAAGCTGGGCGCCGGGTAGATCATGGTCGAGCCGTGGGTGACGCAGCCGAGGTTGCCCATCACCATGCCGAAGCAGTGATACAGCGGCACCGGGATCACCAGGCGGTCTTCCGCGCCGAGTCCGAGGCTTTCGCCGACCATGTAGCCGTTGTTGAGGATGTTGTAGTGGCTGAGGGTGGCGCCCTTGGGGAAGCCGGTGGTACCGGAGGTGTACTGGATGTTGATC
>NZ_JBGDZO010000688.1:0-262 GCF_046548235.1 Salmonella sp. SAL4457 | reverse complement strand
CCTTCTGCCCTTTGTCGCTGCCCACTCCCAGCGCCTGCAGGTGCAGGACGCCGCAAGCCAGCGCGGTGACCAGCACGCAGGCACAGAGGGCGAAGCTCAGCCACTGCAGCAGCGGCGAGCGGGAGATGGGAGCGATTCTCATGACCGCGCACTCTAGCATCCTGACCCGCAAATTCCCCGCGCTTCTGCGCTGCGGTGCATCGCCGCAGCCCGAGGACGCGACGCACGGCGACGAGCGGCGTATCAGGGGTGACTTGGGAGT
>NZ_JBGDZO010000687.1:0-262 GCF_046548235.1 Salmonella sp. SAL4457 | reverse complement strand
GCTGGCGGGTGCGGGTGCGAGCGCCGAGAGCGAGATGCATCATCACTACCACCAGCGCGTCGGCGCCTTCGCCCAAACGCACGAAGATCGCGCCGCGCCCCGGCGGACCGGGCAACGGATGATCTTCCAGCAGGGTCGGCCGCCAGCGGCTGAGCAGGCCGTTGCTGTGCTGGGCGATACGCCCGAGGTTGCGGTTGAGCTGCTGGTACCAGTAGGGGAACGCCCCCAACTGGGCCAGGTGCTCGACCTGGTTGACGTAGCC
>NZ_JBGDZO010000686.1:0-263 GCF_046548235.1 Salmonella sp. SAL4457 | reverse complement strand
GATATCTGCTCGTGGCTGTCATCAAGCTGTCCCCACGATCTTGTGCAACAAACCTTCCGTCTGCTGCTCCAGCTTCAGGATATCGGCGCGGATGTCGTCCAGCGGACGCAGCGGCGTCGGCTTATAGAAGTAGCGGGCGAAGGAGATTTCGTAGCCGATCTGGGTCTTCTCGCCGTCGATCCACGCATCCGGCGCGTGCGGCAGCACTTCGCGCTCGAAGAAGGCGTCGATGCCACCAAGTTCCTTCAACGGCACTTGCTCGG
>NZ_JBGDZO010000685.1:0-263 GCF_046548235.1 Salmonella sp. SAL4457 | reverse complement strand
GGCCTGCTCCGCGCGCGCGACGAGGCGCATGCGCTGGAGTTGGCCAACGCCAGCGAATACGGGCTGTCCAGCGCGGTGTTCAGCCGCGACCTGGAACGCGCGGTGCGCTTTGCCCGCCAGCTACGCGCGGGGATGACCCACGTCAACGACATTCCGGTGAACGACGAGGCCAACGCGCCCTTCGGCGGCGAGAAGAACTCCGGACTTGGCCGCTTCAACGGCGACTGGGCCATCGAGGAATTCACCACCGACCACTGGATCAG
>NZ_JBGDZO010000684.1:0-263 GCF_046548235.1 Salmonella sp. SAL4457 | reverse complement strand
ACCATGCGCAGCGCCTGGTCCTGGGCGGCAGCCAGCTGCTCCTCCAGTTCCTGCACGCGGGCGGTCAGGTCCTCGGCGGCGCCGGTGGGCTGCTCGGGGGTCTGTTGATCCAGGGTCTGCTGTTCGTCAGCCATGCCACTCTCCTTCAAAAATAAGCTGGCAAATACAAGGCGAACGCATAAGTTCGCAACGTTGCCGGCTATATGGGGACGGCTTTCCACGGTTCAAGGGGCGAGCGGCAATTGCCAGCCGGAAAAAATACT
>NZ_JBGDZO010000683.1:0-263 GCF_046548235.1 Salmonella sp. SAL4457 | reverse complement strand
CGCCTGCGCGGCTTCGTGGTGCGGGCCGGCAAGGTGATCATCCTGGTCAGCCTGGTGATCGGCGGCCTGAACAGCATCACCCTCGACGGCAAGCCGGTGCAGGGCGACATCGGCCATTCCGCGCTGGCCAGCGTCAGCCAGCGTCTCACTCCGCTGCTGGCGCCGCTCGGGGTGCAGCCGGACAACTGGCAGGCCACCGTCGGCCTGGTCACCGGGGCGATGGCCAAGGAAGTGGTGGTCGGCACCCTGAACACCCTCTACAC
>NZ_JBGDZO010000682.1:0-263 GCF_046548235.1 Salmonella sp. SAL4457 | reverse complement strand
CTTCATCAAGTCCCATTCCAGCAACACCGAGGTGTTCAGCGAGCGCCTGCTGGATCTGTACGCCAGGTCGTACGCCAAGCCGCACAGCCTGAACGCCTCGTTCGAGTACTACCGCGCGTTGAACGAGAGCGTGCGGCAGAACGCCGAACTGGCGAAGACCCGCCTGCAGATGCCAACCATGACCCTCGCCGGCGGCGGCCACGGCGGCATGGGCACGTTCCAGCTGGAGCAGATGAAAGCCTATGCGGACGACGTCGAAGGCC
>NZ_JBGDZO010000681.1:0-263 GCF_046548235.1 Salmonella sp. SAL4457 | reverse complement strand
GTCTTGGAATGCTTGTGGTGGTTGGCGCGGATTAAACAGGGACTCTTGGTGATAAGTGCCAACTTACAAGTGAATAGATCCGAATAGGTGGGGAGCTGTACCCTCCCTATTGTCAGCCGTCCTCTCAAGCCACAGCTGAAGACAGTTTGAAGTCTTTTGAAAGCCCGGAACCGGAGGGGTGCGGCCAGGAGTGGCATGTGGGCGATCAATTGATGCGCCCGGTAAGCTGTGTCGGCACCGAGGCACACCACCTGGAACTACAC
>NZ_JBGDZO010000680.1:0-263 GCF_046548235.1 Salmonella sp. SAL4457 | reverse complement strand
CAGCGAGCGCGATGGCCGCCTCTACGGGCGTGGCACGGCGGACATGAAGGGCTACCTGGCCTGCGTGCTGGCGGCCGTCCCGGCGTTCCTCGCCGCGCCGTTGCGCCTGCCGGTGCACCTGGCGTTCTCCTACGACGAGGAAGTCGGCTGCCTGGGCGTCCGTTCGCTGCTCGCGGCGCTGGAGCGGCGTCCGCACAAGCCGTTGCTGTGCATCATCGGCGAGCCCACCGAGCTGAAGCCGGTGCTCGGCCACAAGGGCAAGC
>NZ_JBGDZO010000679.1:0-263 GCF_046548235.1 Salmonella sp. SAL4457 | reverse complement strand
ACGCCGAGCACGTCGGGCAGGCGGATCTTCCAATCGAAGGTAACGGGCGTGTCCATGCGTGCGATCCGTTGCGAAGTGGGTTGCGCAACGGTATTCACTGGCTGTCGCCGTTGTAAAGCGGCGGGAGGGATATCAGGCGAAGTCGCCCCAGAGTTGCTGGGCCACCGCCAACGCTACCACCGGCGCGGTCTCGGTGCGCAGCACTCGCGGGCCGAGGCGCGCGGAGTGGAAACCGGCCGCCTGAGCCTGCTCCACCTCGGCAT
>NZ_JBGDZO010000678.1:0-263 GCF_046548235.1 Salmonella sp. SAL4457 | reverse complement strand
AACCCCGGCAAGGTGATTGTCGATGATGCCGCGTCACCAACACAAGGCATTCTGCGTACGAATGACGGTTTTGCTATTCCGACCAAAAAGATTACACAATCCTTTATGAACGACGCAGTCGCGCACATCATCCGCACCGAGCACCTTGGCTTGATATGGTCCGCCGAGAGTGCGGCTCTGGGTGTGGAACCTCCTAAAGCCGACCAAATTTCTCCCCGCATCGAATTTACCGACCGGGACCCAAGTCCCGAGCTGCTTTACTC
>NZ_JBGDZO010000677.1:0-263 GCF_046548235.1 Salmonella sp. SAL4457 | reverse complement strand
CAGGTAGGCGTACCGGCGCCGGTCGAACGGCCGGTCCAGCTGCGCGCCGGCCATCGCCGGTTGTGACGGGTCGAACATGTCGCGCACCCGAGACAGCCGCGCCGTGGTCGAGGTCAGGTCGAGCCGGTAGCCGAACAGGTCGGCCAGGTCCTGACGCAATGGCCCGGCCCACCGGCGGACCAGCGGCAGCGCCTCGACGTTCGGGTAGGTGGTGGTGATCAGCGGCGAGTTCAGCAGCAGCCGCGCGGCGCGCTGGTAGGCGG
>NZ_JBGDZO010000676.1:0-263 GCF_046548235.1 Salmonella sp. SAL4457 | reverse complement strand
AATGGGTACCGATGCCGGCTATTTCGAGCACTACCGCTACGGCCGCGGCCAGGAACTGCAACTGGCCGAGGGCCGCGCCTTCGGCCAGGACCTGTTCGACGTGGTGCTCGGCGCCGAGGTGGCCGAAGCCCTGCACTACAGGCTCGGCGAGAAGATCGTGCTGGCCCATGGGGTGAGCACGGTGAGCCTGGTCAAGCACGACGACAAGCCGTTCACCGTGGTCGGCATCCTCCAGCGCACCGGTACCCCGGTGGACCGCACCC
>NZ_JBGDZO010000675.1:0-263 GCF_046548235.1 Salmonella sp. SAL4457 | reverse complement strand
GTCTCCAGCAGGTAGCGGGCGGCATTCGCGCAGTCGACGTAGAGCCCGCCGTAGCGGCGCTCGGCGGCATACAGCGAGTCGAACCAGCGCTCCAGCGGGGTCAGCTCTGGCAACGGACCCGGGCGCGGGGCATGGATGCGTTCGATGGCCTGGCAGAGGATACGCGTAGCCTCGTCGTCGTCGCCGCGCCTGACCATCTCCAGCAGCGAGCGCCCGCCGGTGGCACGCTCCATCAGCAGCGCCTGGTGGTCGTAGGCCAGCAC
>NZ_JBGDZO010000674.1:0-263 GCF_046548235.1 Salmonella sp. SAL4457 | reverse complement strand
GCACAAACAGGGCTATTAGAGGGTCCATCATTACACCATGTCATGTTGTATAATGGTGTGTATATATGGTTATTTTATGATTGTATGGCTTTTAGCTTACAACTTTCATAGGGTCTATGTATTTCATGTAAGCTGTCAATTAATTTGTGCTTACTACTGCTGACCTTGGCACCCTGCCATAATTCTAGCGTCATTACTAGTATCAATGTCCTCAACATAATTCTTTTCCTGGTATTATATATCTTCCCTGCATCCTACAATAA
>NZ_JBGDZO010000673.1:0-263 GCF_046548235.1 Salmonella sp. SAL4457 | reverse complement strand
AATCAATGCCCGCCAATGGGGAGAGATCGTGTCCGCTATAGGTTCCCGGATAAAACATCAGCAGGGGGGTAAAACCCATCACGTCCTGCAAGGCGCTCATCAGCTCATGGCCACGAACCAGCGGCCAGGCGTTACCCATTCCTGTCAGAATGACAAACTCTTGATTCTGAAGATCGACTTTTTTTGCTATGTAATCCGCGATCTTTTTCTGATTCAATAAGCCAACGAGTTGTTTTTTCAGCGCTTCGGTACCGACTTTCACT
>NZ_JBGDZO010000672.1:0-263 GCF_046548235.1 Salmonella sp. SAL4457 | reverse complement strand
CCCCGTCGGGACAGGCGATCACCAGCCGAAAAGTGCGCATGGGTATACTCCAGAAACATCGCGAAAGGCCGCCATTCTAGCGGCATGGCGGGAAAAGTTCAGCCTCGGCGAAGGTCTTTCGACAGGCTGTTGCGCGAGAGAATAAACCCGCACAACAGGGCAATCCCGATGCGGAATTAATTACTTTGAATTTCATCGAGAAAAGTTTTCATCGCGGTTTACTTACAGTTTCGCCCTGACTATTATTGAATCTACTTACATGC
>NZ_JBGDZO010000671.1:0-263 GCF_046548235.1 Salmonella sp. SAL4457 | reverse complement strand
GTACCCGACCGTTCGACGCGGTGGTCGGGGTGATCCTGCTCTGCCTGCTGATTCGCGGCGACTGGCTGCTGCCGGCGAACCAGGTACGGCGGCTGACCTTCGGCTTCATCGTGACCCTGCTGATCCTGGTGGTGATCCGCGTGCTCTACGCCAAGATCGCCCACCACCTGCACTGGCAGCACGCCAGCCTGTCGATGCTGATGGACAAGGCCATCCACCTCAGCGACCACTTCCCGGACTGGGACCGCGAGGGGGAAATCAAT
>NZ_JBGDZO010000670.1:0-263 GCF_046548235.1 Salmonella sp. SAL4457 | reverse complement strand
CCCTGGCAGTGCGGGCACGGGCAAAGCAGCCGCAGGCGATTAACGTCAATCTAATGACTAAATATGCTAATTGCTAAATTTTTAAGCGGAAACTGTCAATTTTTAGGCGCACACATGACGCCATGGTGTCCTTTTGCCTGCCCGTGACGCTTTGCAGGTCAACGCCGCGCTGCCCGAGTCACCGCTGTGGCAAAGTGGAATGCCCAGGTTTCACGCAGTTCATCAGGATAGTCGACGGCCCTCCGGAAGCCCCCGGAAGTCGC
>NZ_JBGDZO010000669.1:0-264 GCF_046548235.1 Salmonella sp. SAL4457 | reverse complement strand
GCATATAGTCGAGGGTTGAGAAGTCGAGCCAAGAGTCGAGACGGGGAGATCTAGACAGCCGAGCTGCCGCGACACAACGGCGCGCCATTTCCTTCTCCAGATCCCTCACGTGGCCTCCACGTGGTCTTTCCCGTTCCTGGTCGAGCGCGGGCGCCGTGTAACTCAACATCAACGTCGTGACGTTCAGCTCGCCCTGATGTCGTCCAGCTGGCCGGGGATTCCAGTGGCCGTATGTTGTTTATCTTTATTGAGCATCCTGCATAC
>NZ_JBGDZO010000668.1:0-264 GCF_046548235.1 Salmonella sp. SAL4457 | reverse complement strand
CCCAGGCGCAACGCCGGGAAGGCGATCTTGCAGAAGGTCCCGACGTAGAGCACCCGGCCCTGTCGGTCCAGCGCGGCCAGCGGCGCCCGCGGCGTACCGCTGTAGCGATACTCGCCGTCGTAGTCGTCCTCGACGATCCAGCCGTCGGCGCGCTCGGCCCACTCCCGCAGCTCCAGGCGCCGCGCCAGCGACAGGGTGACGCCGGTGGGGTACTGGTGTGACGGCGTGACATAGGCCAGGCGGCAGCCGGCGATGCCCGCGAGC
>NZ_JBGDZO010000667.1:0-264 GCF_046548235.1 Salmonella sp. SAL4457 | reverse complement strand
GGCCAGCATCTGCGCGTCGAAGACGATCCGCCGCGACGGTGCGTCCAACCCGCCGGCCGGTGACGCACCGGCCACCGCGGGCGCCTGCGGCTGTTTCGCCGGTGCTCCCGCCCTGGCCTCCTTCGCTTTCGCCCCGGCTACGCCGGCGGCGCCGACGGAGGACCAGGACTGGCAGGAGGACAGCGAAGGAAACAGTGCCAGCAGACAGGCGAATCGCAGGGAACGAACGGCGATCCCTCCCTGTATCGCCATTCGCAACAGGGC
>NZ_JBGDZO010000666.1:0-264 GCF_046548235.1 Salmonella sp. SAL4457 | reverse complement strand
ACGTAGGGTTGATGATGATGTTCGGCACTGGGTCTTTTTTGGCCGCGAGCGCCTGAATAGCTTTAACTCCCTGCCCCAAGTTCATTCCTTCCGGGATGCCACGGACCACAATTACAGAAACAGGCTGGCCTGACACCGCCGTTAGGACGTCATCTAACCCCTGTTCGCCAAGAGACAACGAGGCGAAAACCAGTATCCGATGGTCAGAGTAGATACCCTTTTCAGCCTGTTTCCGGTGCATCTCCTTGAGCGTTGGGTTAGTAG
>NZ_JBGDZO010000665.1:0-264 GCF_046548235.1 Salmonella sp. SAL4457 | reverse complement strand
CCTTACACCAGATCCATCCGGTATTGACTCTCTCGCCCATCCGCAGTACCGTGTCGCCTTATGGACATCCTAATCATTCAGTGCTTCAACACCCTGCTGTATGCTTCCATACTCTTTTTGATTGCCGGTGGCCTGAGCCTGATCTACGGCGTCATGCGTATCGTTAACCTGGCGCACGGCACACTGTACGCCATGGGTGCCTACGTCGCGGCCTGGTTGGTGGGCATGGCCGCCGCCGCGGGTCTGCCGACCTGGGTATTACTC
>NZ_JBGDZO010000664.1:0-264 GCF_046548235.1 Salmonella sp. SAL4457 | reverse complement strand
GCTGAGCGGAGCCATTGGATCGGGTAGCCGTTGTCATCGTAATGCGTCGGCTTGATCATCACGAAGTGGAATCGGGCGGGCCCGTCGCCTGCGATCCGACTCGATGTCATCTGCATTCGCCCCGGTTTCCTGCCCATCATGCATCCTAGTACCCGGAATCATGAATAGGTGTCAGAGGCCATGATGCAGCTATGTGACTCAAATGTTTCGTCATTCTGGCGCGGCCCCTGACTCACCTATTTGCGAAAGTGGGTACTAGCAGGA
>NZ_JBGDZO010000663.1:0-264 GCF_046548235.1 Salmonella sp. SAL4457 | reverse complement strand
GTCATTTTCGAAACCTTTGTCCAGGGGCGTCATCTCAACAAGCGTATGTTTATCATTCGTCGTCTTTGCGTAAGGCGATCTCGGACTTGGTCCAGGCTCGATACCGCCCAGCCGATCTAAATAGAAATGGGGGCAGGTTTGTTAGTTTCGAAACCCGCGGTCGGCGGTTCATTTTGCATTCTGTTGTTAATCTCCGCAATCCCTCTCTTCTCGTGCAATAGTCGCTTACCTCAACATCGCCCCGACAGAATGTAGCTATCGCAA
>NZ_JBGDZO010000662.1:0-264 GCF_046548235.1 Salmonella sp. SAL4457 | reverse complement strand
AGCTGGACCAGTGCCTCGACCATCACCTGCATCGACCAACCGTCGGACACGATGTGATGCTGGACCAGCACCAGCACATGGTCGTCCTCGGCCAGCCGCAACAGGCTCACCCGCAGCAGCGGCCCACGCTCCAGGTCGAACGGCCGCGCGATCGTCGTCTCGACCTGCCGAGCGAGGGCGCCCTCCTCGAGCGGCCCCAACGCGACGATATCCAACGGCAATGCCATGGATGCGGCGATCTCCTGGCGCGCCTCGTCGCCGTCG
>NZ_JBGDZO010000661.1:0-264 GCF_046548235.1 Salmonella sp. SAL4457 | reverse complement strand
CTCCTGGTGGCCGCGCCCTGGTACCTGCTGGCGGAGTTGAAGACGCCGGGCTTCCTCGAGTACTTCCTGCTCGGCGAGCATTGGCAGCGCTTCGTCACCGCCGGCTGGGACGGCGACCGCTACGGCAATGCCCACGCCTATCCCTACGGCAGCGTCTGGCTGGTCCTGCTGGCCGCCGCGTTTCCCTGGAGCCTCTGGCTGCCGCTGCTGCTCTGGCTGGGCTGGCGCCAGCGCGGGGAGGTGGTCGATGGCGTCGCCTCGCGC
>NZ_JBGDZO010000660.1:0-264 GCF_046548235.1 Salmonella sp. SAL4457 | reverse complement strand
CATTATGACCTATGCCGGCCTGCAAGGCCCGTGAATTCTGGTAGTTTGCCTTGGCACGCTTCCTGAAATGCTTCGAGGTGAAACAAAACCTTGCATGCGTCAGGAGTCATCTATGTTGTCCAATGCCCAACGTGCCCTCATCAAAGCCACCGTACCGCTGCTGGAGACCGGCGGTGAAGCGCTGATCACCCATTTCTACCGCACCATGCTCGGCGAGTACCCCGAGGTTCGCCCGCTGTTCAACCAGGCCCACCAGGCCAGCGG
>NZ_JBGDZO010000659.1:0-264 GCF_046548235.1 Salmonella sp. SAL4457 | reverse complement strand
CCTAAAGCACATATCACCCGCCTCACTGCCAGAGCACGTCCCCGAGCCTCGTCGCGTGTGAGGTGGTATAAGATATCGCGGCGAGCAGGACAATGACGGACCAGGTTCACAGTTGTCAGCAAGTGATAGACAGAATTGTTCCTGGTATGTTTTTCGGGGTCGGTGCGGCACAGTTCATCAATATAAGCATAGGAAGGACGGGCTGGGCAGCGGGTTGAAGTATCCAAGTCCCAAGTTGAAGGTCACGCGCGGGCCCCTCGCAGC
>NZ_JBGDZO010000658.1:0-264 GCF_046548235.1 Salmonella sp. SAL4457 | reverse complement strand
GCTGGTGGAGACCCTCGGCGCCGACCTGCTGGACACCCCGGAACGGCGCCTGCCGGACCTCGAGGAACACGTCGAGGACGCCAGGCTGCGGGCACGCTTCGCCGAGCAGCGCCGGCAGAACAAGACCGCCCTGGCGCGCCTGGTGCTGGACAGCCTCGGCGTGGCGATCGAACCGGAAGCGCTGTTCGATGTGCATATCAAGCGTATCCACGAATACAAGCGGCAGTTGCTCAACCTGCTGCACACCGTGGCGCTGTACCAGGA
>NZ_JBGDZO010000657.1:0-264 GCF_046548235.1 Salmonella sp. SAL4457 | reverse complement strand
CCTCATGACCGAGCTCGTCCGCGACTCGCTCGACCATTGCGTCAAGTGCACGATCTGCGAGACGTTCTGCCCGTACTCGCGGGTCACGCCGCTCTTCCCAGGCCCGAAGTACGTAGGGCCGCAGGCGGAGCGCTACCGCGGCAGCGGCGCCTCGGTCGATGCGTCGGTCGACTACTGCTCCGGCTGCGGGATCTGCACACAGGTCTGCCCGCAGGACGTGAAGATCGCGGAGATCAACTCGCAGGCCCGCGCTCAGCTCTGGGA
>NZ_JBGDZO010000656.1:0-264 GCF_046548235.1 Salmonella sp. SAL4457 | reverse complement strand
CCGCTGCACCTGTTCTCCCTGCTGCTGTCGATCCTGGTGTTGCTGGCCCTCAGCCACCTGGGAATCGGTCCCGAGCTGGACAAGGCCACCCCGCGCTTCGTCATCTACGACACCAACGAAGTGCTCGGCCGCACCCACCCGGAACTCTTCCTGCACTGGATGAGCAACACCGAACTGTTCGTCAACAGCATCCTGCAGATCCTCCTGCTGCAGGCCTGGAATCCCTATTACCTGACCTTCAACGCGCCGTTGTGGTCGCTGTCG
>NZ_JBGDZO010000655.1:0-264 GCF_046548235.1 Salmonella sp. SAL4457 | reverse complement strand
TGCCTGGGCCTCCTTGGGCCGGCGCCGCGGGTTGCGGCCGCTCGGCTTTGTTGTGCAAGCTCAGGCTAGGAAGGCGCGGTGTCACCCCTGTGACAGGGGCGTGATGCTTGTATGACATTGTCGCCGGATGTAACGCGCCGTTGTTCAACGCTGGCACCCTCGGCAGGATGCCGGTTCCGACACATTCCACACTGGAGTCCGCCATGTCCTGGCAACGCTTGCTCGGCCCGCTCGACCGCCTGCCCACCGAAGGCTCCCTGGAAG
>NZ_JBGDZO010000654.1:0-264 GCF_046548235.1 Salmonella sp. SAL4457 | reverse complement strand
CGCTGAACAGGCCCTTGGAGTCGCTGTAGCCCTGGGCGGTCGGCAGGTTGCGGATGACGTCCTGGAGAATTTCCTCGGGAGCTTCGAAACCGAACGGCGCCGGGTTGCCGATATTCAGCTTGAGGATGCGGTGACCCTCTTCCTCTAGGCGTTTGGCGTGCTTGAGCACCGGCCCGCGAATGTCATAGCAGACGTTGGCGAGCTTGTTCGATTTGCTGACCTGCATGATGTGTCGAGTCCCGAAGTGAGCGAACACCGTGGAAC
>NZ_JBGDZO010000653.1:0-264 GCF_046548235.1 Salmonella sp. SAL4457 | reverse complement strand
GCTCCGGCGGGATCACCACCGCGACCCTGGTCGGCCACTACGTGGCCAGCGGCGAGAAGAAGGTCAACGCCTTCACCCAACTGGTCAGCGTGCTCGACTTCGAACTGAATACCCAGGTCGCGCTGTTCGCCGACGAGAAGACTCTGGAGGCCGCCAAGCGTCGTTCCTACCAGTCCGGCGTGCTGGAGGGCAAGGACATGGCCAAGGTGTTCGCCTGGATGCGCCCCAACGACCTGATCTGGAACTACTGGGTCAACAACTACC
>NZ_JBGDZO010000652.1:0-264 GCF_046548235.1 Salmonella sp. SAL4457 | reverse complement strand
GACTTCAACAAGCTGAAGAAGACCTTCGTCGAGTTCCTCCACAACCTGCCGTTCTACGGACTGGCGGTGATGTGCGTGGATGATCCGGTTGTGCGTGAGATCCTCCCGCAGATCGCCCGCCCGACCGTGACCTACGGCCTCAGCGAAGACGCCGACGTGCGCGCGATCAACATCCGCCAGGAAGGCATGCGCACCTGGTTCACCGTGTTGCGCCCGGAGCGCGAGCCGCTGGACGTCTCGGTGAACATGCCCGGCCTGCACAAC
>NZ_JBGDZO010000651.1:0-264 GCF_046548235.1 Salmonella sp. SAL4457 | reverse complement strand
ACCGTATCCTGCACGACGCCATCAGCCGGACCATTAAGGCAACAGGCATGGTCAGTGCCCCGGCGAACAAGCGCATGTTCTATGCCGATGAGATGTTTGCCCTGGCCTGGCGGCTTATTGATGACGAACTGACGCCGTCAGAAGTAAAAGACCGTAGCCTGAAGGCGGTGATGAAACTGTCGCGTAATAGCCGTGGCCGCAAGTGGCTGAAGACGCTCGGCGACGACGCACTACCGGATCTCACGGCTTCAACACAACCTTCCC
>NZ_JBGDZO010000650.1:0-265 GCF_046548235.1 Salmonella sp. SAL4457 | reverse complement strand
AGGCTCGAGGATGGACGTGGACCGGAACAAGGGCAGGGGCGCGTGTGGCAACAGGCCCTACGCGCGACAGCACGCGGTCACGCGTTACGCAGTCAACCTCCTCCGCGACTCCGACCTCATCATGGACCTCGTGTCGGCCAGCTGGTAAGAATCGTGTTCTTCCCTCTGAATCCCGGGCTTCCTTGCGCTTTAAATGCGCCAGCTTACGCAGACTTTCACATACTAACGTCTACGTAGGCACGTTCTTTATGACGCCGTATACATC
>NZ_JBGDZO010000649.1:0-265 GCF_046548235.1 Salmonella sp. SAL4457 | reverse complement strand
CCATAGGGCATGACCAGCTCAGCGCCGCTCACCGAGGTCAGGCTACCCGGCAACAACCTTACCGTGCCCGGGGCACGATCCAGATTGCTGCCGAACTGGATGAGCCCCAGCGGCGCACGCACCACGCCACCCTGCTCGAGATTCGATGCCATGAACGCCAGACTGCCGAAGACCGACAGCGGAGTGTCCGGCAAGGACTCGCCGCTACGTTCGATAGCCAAATGCCGTTCGGCATCGAAGACAGCCTGCCCCCCCTCATCCAGTC
>NZ_JBGDZO010000648.1:0-265 GCF_046548235.1 Salmonella sp. SAL4457 | reverse complement strand
GAGCAGACCGTCCAGGTGTTCGAGAACCTCAAGGCGGTGATAGAGGCTTCCGGCGGCTACCTGCACGACGTCGCCAAGCTGAACATCTTCCTCACCGACCTGTCGCACTTCGCCAAGTTCAACGAGATCATGGGCCGCTACTTCACCCAGCCCTACCCGGCGCGCGCCGCTATCGGCGTAGCCGCCCTGCCGAAGGGCGCACAGGTGGAAATGGACGCCATCGTCGTCCTCGAGTAAGCCGGATGTTCGCGACGGGGCCCAAGGC
>NZ_JBGDZO010000647.1:0-265 GCF_046548235.1 Salmonella sp. SAL4457 | reverse complement strand
GTCCATGATCTTGATCGCCGTGCCCTGTCCCATCCGCGTGACGTGCTCGTGATCCGGGATGTCCGGCAGGTCCGCGGCAATCGTCACGTCCAGCGCCAACCCGACATCCGGGTTGATCTCATAGGCTGTCGCGATGGCACCGCGCACGCAGTCTTCCTCCTGGGAGGTTGCCACCGCGTAACCATCGAACTCCGACCGCTGCGCGCGCCGCATGGCTTCGATCATGATGTAGACGGAGAGCCGGTGGTCCAGCGCCTTACAGGAG
>NZ_JBGDZO010000646.1:0-265 GCF_046548235.1 Salmonella sp. SAL4457 | reverse complement strand
CCGCAGTACATCGCCATGCTGGTGCTGTGGGAACGCGACGGCCTGACCGTGGGCGAAATCAGCGCACGCATGCTTACCGACCCGGGATCGCTCACGCCTCTGCTCAAGCGCCTGGAGGGCGAAGGTCTGATTACCCGCACTCGCAGCAGCGAAGACGAGCGGGTAGTCCTGCTGCGCCTGACCGACAAGGGCCGCGCCCTGCAGCGACAGGCCGAGAGCATTCCCGCCTGCATCCTGGAGAGTACCGGCCTCGACTTGCCACAAC
>NZ_JBGDZO010000645.1:0-265 GCF_046548235.1 Salmonella sp. SAL4457 | reverse complement strand
TATGTAGCTAGGGGAGCTCTTGATCGGGAGGTTCGAGGGTGGGGGTAGTGCCATTGTAGCCATATTTGAGCTGGTCGAAGGTCGTCGGGCGGCAGGGGTGAACGACGGTGGACTTCGTGGTAAGCGTCACACCGGCGTGCCGTGTAGTCAGCGTGTACCTTTCCTACCCGCGGAGGCCTTCTACGCCACAGTCGTGACAGGGTGTGGGACTGCGCCCTTCCTAAACAAGATAGTGAGCTTCGAGCATGAATTAGCAGAAGCCAGA
>NZ_JBGDZO010000644.1:0-265 GCF_046548235.1 Salmonella sp. SAL4457 | reverse complement strand
CCACCGTGGCGGTCAGCTCGTGCTCTGCGATCTCGCGCGCCAGGTTCGGGCCGGAAATCACCCCGATGCGGGCTTGCGGGGCGATTTCCTCGAGGATCTCACTCATCAGCTTGAAGGTGTGCGCCTCGATGCCCTTGGTCAGGCTCACCAGCAGCTTGTCCGTCAATGCCGCCTGGTGTGGTTGCAGCACCTTGCGCAGGGCGCTGGAGGGCAAGGCGACGAAGATCAGTTGGCAATCGGCCAGGGTGCGCTCCAGGTCGGTGAC
>NZ_JBGDZO010000643.1:0-265 GCF_046548235.1 Salmonella sp. SAL4457 | reverse complement strand
CCACCCTGGCCGGCGACGCGCTGATCACCCTCTGCTACCACCGGCCGATCGACGACGCCTGGCGACAGGCAGCGGAAAAGCTCGCGGCGGAACTGGGCGTGAACCTGGTGGGGCGTTCGCGCGGCAAGCGCATCGTCGTCGGACGCGACTATGTGGAGGAGGAACTGTCGGTCGCCGGCCGGCGCTTCCGCTACCGCCAGCCCGAGGGGGCTTTCACCCAGCCCAACGGCGAGGTCAACCAGAAGATGCTCGGCTGGGCCTACGA
>NZ_JBGDZO010000642.1:0-265 GCF_046548235.1 Salmonella sp. SAL4457 | reverse complement strand
ACGTTACGTATCGCCGATATCGCTCTTGAAAAAAGGGGACAGATTTATTTTCCCTGCTCTAATCTCGGCCGCCCTTGCCCACGCCGCTCTATTCTCACCCCGGCTACCCGCTCGATCTCGTCCACGAACCGTTGATTGCCCGTCAGTTGTCCACGCTGAACCGCCTCGCGAATCAGCCTCAATTCCTCGGCCGGTATCGCCTCTTTCATGAACGTTACGTATCGCCGATATCGCTCTTCGGCCGTCTGACCTAGCTCAATGAAGC
>NZ_JBGDZO010000641.1:0-265 GCF_046548235.1 Salmonella sp. SAL4457 | reverse complement strand
GTGCAGATCGTCCTGCCCAAGGGCCAGCAGGTGCTGATGCGCCTGGAATTCTGCCGCGCCTGGGAAAACGGCGCGGAAGCCGGCACCCTCAAGGATGCCGGCGACGATCCCGACGTCACCCATGGCGCCCTGGTGTTCGCCCGGGTGCGCCTGAGCGCCGAGCCTGGCGTGCGCTTCCATGCCGGCCCCGGGGTCGGTACGGTGACCCGCCCGGGGCTGACCCTGGCGGTCGGCGAGCCGGCGATCAATCCGGTGCCGCGACAGA
>NZ_JBGDZO010000640.1:0-265 GCF_046548235.1 Salmonella sp. SAL4457 | reverse complement strand
CCATCCATACATAGAGGAGAGATCCATGGTCATGTTGATCAGTCGTCGCGTCGGCATCGTTCGCCTGGATGCGGTGATTTCCGAAAACCTCGCGCAGGCTGCCGTCAGCGCGCGCGGCGACCAGCTCATCACCATCGTCGGCAGCATTGTCGACCATGCGCCCGCTGGCGAGCCGTTGCCCTCCTTGCTGCCGATGGAGGGAGGCAGCCGCGCGTTGAACGAGTGCCGTGTGCGCAAGGGCATCGCTGCCTTGACTTCACTGCAA
>NZ_JBGDZO010000639.1:0-265 GCF_046548235.1 Salmonella sp. SAL4457 | reverse complement strand
GCATCGTCCGGAACTTGTAGAGCGTGAACGGCACCGCTGCCCGGCCGGGTCGGCGCTGGCGGAAGACGGCAGGGGCTCCCATCGTGGCCCTGACCGCTGCCCAGATCACGGCCATGGGGATAGCGAGCACGGCGAGCGCTCCGGCGGAGCCGACCACGTCGAGGGCCCGCTTGGGCAGGTCCACGGTCCACCACCGCTCCAGCTTGGCCACCACCCTGCCGCTCATCCCGCGATCGCTCGCTCGAACACGTCGACCGTGCGCGCC
>NZ_JBGDZO010000638.1:0-265 GCF_046548235.1 Salmonella sp. SAL4457 | reverse complement strand
GCGCGGAAGTGGCGGCGCGCGCGTCGATCGGCTTCAACCAGCAGGATCACACCACCGATGCGATGGAAGTGATCAAGAAGAGCTTCACCCCGGAGTTCCGCAACCGCCTGGATACCATCATCCAGTTCGGCCGCCTGAGCACCGAGACGATCAAGAGCGTGGTCGACAAGTTCCTCACCGAGCTGCAGGCGCAGCTGGAGGACAAGCGCGTCCAGCTCGAGGTCAGCGATGCGGCGCGCGGCTGGCTGGCGGAGAAGGGCTACGA
>NZ_JBGDZO010000637.1:0-265 GCF_046548235.1 Salmonella sp. SAL4457 | reverse complement strand
GACTGGAGTAGAATCCGCCGCCTCGAAAACCGTCCGAAGGAAAATTCCGATGACCTCCCGTCTGCTGCCCGCCCTGTTGCTCTCGTCCGCATTCGCCGTCCTGGCCGGCTGCTCCACCCCGACCATCGTCACCCTCAACGATGGCCGCGAGATCCAGGCGGTGGATACCCCGCGCTATGATCGTAGTTCCGGCTTCTACGAACTGGAGCAACTGGACGGCAAGCGCACCCGCGTCAACAAGGACCAGGTGCGCAGCATCAAGGAC
>NZ_JBGDZO010000636.1:0-265 GCF_046548235.1 Salmonella sp. SAL4457 | reverse complement strand
CATCCAGGGCGAAGCGCTGCTGGTCGAGTCGAAACTGCAGGTACAGCGTGCCCTTGGCGCGGGCCGCCGCTGCCGAATGCGGATGCAGGTCGGTCATCTGGGTCAGACTTTGAAACGCGACACGCCGCCACGCAGGCCGGCGGCCACCTGGCTCAGCTCATCGATGGCAAAGCTGGCCTGGCGCAGCGACTCCACGGTCTGGGTACTGGCGTCGCTGAGCTGGGCCAGCGCCTGGTTGATCTGCTCGGCCCCGGTGGCCTGGGCC
>NZ_JBGDZO010000635.1:0-265 GCF_046548235.1 Salmonella sp. SAL4457 | reverse complement strand
CCTGAGCGACTTGCTGGCGTCGCCGCAGACCCTCGGCGTGGTGGTCAGCCTGGCTTATGCCTTCGGCGCGGTGGCGCAACTGATCATGGGGCGCCTGATCGATCGCCTGAACCTGAAGTTGCCGTTCGTCTTCCTCACCTTCTGCCAGGTGCCGCTGCTGCTGGCCCTGGCCTACGGCCACGGCAGCGCAGTGGTGCTGTTCGGCGCGCTGTTCATGTTCGCGGTGTTCGGCCAGGTGACGGTGAACGATGCGATGGTCGCCCAC
>NZ_JBGDZO010000634.1:0-265 GCF_046548235.1 Salmonella sp. SAL4457 | reverse complement strand
GGCCAGATGTGCGTCGGGAAGATCCAGCAGGTAGCGCAGGCTGCGTAGTACGTCGTTGTTGAGCATCGTGCTCTCCGGAACGGTTGGCGATGAAAAAGCCCCGCGGGGCGGGGCTCTTCAGGGGGGCTCAGACCAGCTCGGCCCAGAGGTCGTACTCGTCGGCATCGGTGATGCGCACGCGGACCTTGTCGCCCGGCTTCAGCTCGTCGCTGTCGACGAACACGTTGCCGTCGATTTCCGGAGCGTCGGCCCAGGAGCGGCCGAC
>NZ_JBGDZO010000633.1:0-265 GCF_046548235.1 Salmonella sp. SAL4457 | reverse complement strand
CCTCCCGCAGGCGCCTGACCACCTCGTTCTTGTGCTCGGGCAGCACCTCGGCCTGGATCTCCTCGATGCCGACCTTCCTGGCGACCGCCTCCGCCGTCGTGCGGCTGTCGCCGGTCAGCATGACGATACGCAGTCCCTCGTCGCGCAGCGCCTGGAGCGCGCCGGGCGTGGTCTTCTTGATCGGATCGGCGACGCCCACCAGCCCCGCAGGCCTGCCATCGACCGCGACGAACATCACGGTCTCGCCTTCGACGCGCTGCCGCTC
>NZ_JBGDZO010000632.1:0-265 GCF_046548235.1 Salmonella sp. SAL4457 | reverse complement strand
CTCTACGGCTGCGACGCGGTGGACGGCAACAACTTCTCCAAATGGTGCGACGCCGGCTACGACAAGCTGGTCAAGGATGCCAAGCGCACCACCGACCAGGGCAAGCGCACCGAGCTGTACAAGCAGGCCCAGCACATCCTCAAGGAACAGGTGCCGATCACCCCGATCGCCCACTCCACCGTGTACCAGCCGATGCGCAAGACGGTACACGACTTCAGGATCAGTCCCTTCGGCCTGAACTCATTCTACGAGGTCAGCGTCGGCA
>NZ_JBGDZO010000631.1:0-265 GCF_046548235.1 Salmonella sp. SAL4457 | reverse complement strand
GCCCTGGACGCCTCGATCCGTGCCCTGGAGAAGGAAGTCCAGGACGAAGGCGCCACCGTGCAGAGTTCCGAGGACCGCGCGCCGAACACCCTGACCACTCACCTGGAACGGGTCCTGCTGGACGAGACCAGCAACAACGCGGCCCTGCGCACCCAGCTCGCGGAGCAGGAAAAGCAGCTCGCCGAACTCGAGGCGCAACGGCGCGAAGCGCTGGACATCGAGCCGACCCTGGCGCGCCTGCAGCGCGAGCTGAACGCCACCGAGC
>NZ_JBGDZO010000630.1:0-265 GCF_046548235.1 Salmonella sp. SAL4457 | reverse complement strand
CCTTTCGGTCGATACCGGCACTCAAGGCAAACGAGATATTGCCCGTTGGGTTGGCATAGTTGGCATTCGGAGTCAGAGACCGTTGCGTACCATCTGGAGCCTTAAAGGTGTATTCCAGCAGCTCTGCATGAGCAGCACCAGCGGTAAGAACCGCCAGAGCCCCAAGCATCGCCGGAATTTTAGGCTTGAAATTGATCATCGCATTCTCCATTCGTTTTGAGTTACAAGAACCCAATGCTGGAGGTTACGGGAGGGAGTGCATAAA
>NZ_JBGDZO010000629.1:0-265 GCF_046548235.1 Salmonella sp. SAL4457 | reverse complement strand
GGTACCGGCCTGCCGGGGAGCCGCGCGGCTATCTCCTGATCGTCCCGGCGATGGGCGTGGAACAGCGGTTCTACGCGCCCTTCGCCGCCTGGCTGGCAGAGCGCGGCTACCTGGCCATCACCTTCGACTACCTGGGCCTGGGGCAATCGCGCAACGGCTCGCTGCGCGGTCTCGAGGTCGATGTGCTGGGCTGGGCCCGTCATGACTGCAGCGCCATGCTCGCCGCCGCGCTCGCCGAGAGCGGGAGCAAGCCCCTGTACTGGAT
>NZ_JBGDZO010000628.1:0-265 GCF_046548235.1 Salmonella sp. SAL4457 | reverse complement strand
CCTTCCACCGGCGCCTGGTGAAGCTCACCTCGAACCCGATCTTCCTCAGCGTTTCCGAACAGATCGGCAGCGCCCTGGAACGCAGCGACAACCTGGTGCGCCGCCAGCCGGAATACGCCGAGGAGATCCTCCAGGAACACGACGCCATCCTCCGTGCGATCCGCCAGCACGACAGCGAGCGGGCGAGCCAGGCGATGCGCCAGCACATCCTCAACGAAGGCGCGCGCCTGAACATCGACCTGCGCTTGCCGCAGGTCTGATCGCC
>NZ_JBGDZO010000627.1:0-265 GCF_046548235.1 Salmonella sp. SAL4457 | reverse complement strand
ATGTGTATAAGAGACAGCAGTGGATTCGTGCCGCCAGGGTTCGAGGCAATTTTCTCACAGGGCTTTTCTAAGCTAGTACAGGGGGACATGGTCTCGGCAGCTCACATGTTGATCCCGCAACTTGAGAACGCCCTTCGACATGTGCTGAACAATCGTAGATCGAATACCGCCAAGCTAAATGTAGATCTCACGCAGGAAGATCAGTCGATCAAGCAGTTGCTCTCGAACTACTGGAGGGAAATAGAGCAGGTGTTCGGGGTAGATA
>NZ_JBGDZO010000626.1:0-265 GCF_046548235.1 Salmonella sp. SAL4457 | reverse complement strand
GCCGAGGTACTGGTTGACGCCGATGCCCAGCGCGCGCTCGCGGTGTTTCTCGCCGGTCCGCGAGGTGATCATGATGATCGGCAGGTTGCCCAGGCGTTCGTCGTGACGCACCAGGGTGGCGACCTCGAAACCGTCCATGCGCGGCATCTCGATGTCCAGCAGGAGGATGTCCGGACGATGCTCCTGGAGCTGGGCGATGGCGTCCACGCCGTCCTTCGCGGTCAGCACGTTCATGCCGTTGCGCTCCAGCAGGCGGGTGGTGACC
>NZ_JBGDZO010000625.1:0-266 GCF_046548235.1 Salmonella sp. SAL4457 | reverse complement strand
GGAATCGTCGGCACCGGAAGGTGGCGCGGCGAGGACGGCTTGTCGGGCCGCTGGCGGCAGGCCGGCGAAAGCGAGGCGCAGTCCTGGGACCGCCACCAGGCCAGCCTGCTGCCCCAGGGCGAGGCGCAGACCGTCGAAGACATGGGCCAGCTCGTCGTCTACCTGGCCTGCGCGCCGCACGTCACCGGCCAGGCCATCGCCGTCGACGGCGGATTCTCGCTATGACCCCGCCCTCGCCGATCGTCGGCATCATCGCCAACCCGGCC
>NZ_JBGDZO010000624.1:0-266 GCF_046548235.1 Salmonella sp. SAL4457 | reverse complement strand
TATCCGGGCAGCGTAGCCGAACCCTGGAGGCGGCGGGCACGGGCATGGTGCGGATCGTCGATGGCGGCAGCCATACCGTCCCGCTGGCCAGTATTCGCCAGATGGTGCCGCCGCGACCGCTGGTGGCGGACCTGGTCTGGGAGGGCAATCTCGACGTCAAGCTGGAAAGCAAGCGCAACGACAGCGACAAGGACGAATGGAAGCTCAAGGGCGATACCCGGCTTCGCCACGGTGCCTGGCGCCACGTGCTGGCGGGGGAAGTGGAG
>NZ_JBGDZO010000623.1:0-266 GCF_046548235.1 Salmonella sp. SAL4457 | reverse complement strand
GTTGAGGGCCTTCTCGCCGCTCTTGTGCAGGCCGGGCGTATCGACGTAGACGGCCTGCACCTCGCCCTCGGTCTTGATCCCGAGCATGTTGTGGCGGGTGGTCTGCGGCTTGCGCGAGGTGATCGCCAGCTTCTGCCCGAGGATGTGGTTGAGCAGGGTGGACTTGCCCACATTGGGGCGCCCCACGATCGCCACGTAGCCGCAACGGCTGCCGGCGGGGATGTCGTCGTGCATGTCAGTCATGGCCATTCTCCACGCCCAGGGCC
>NZ_JBGDZO010000622.1:0-266 GCF_046548235.1 Salmonella sp. SAL4457 | reverse complement strand
GATCCGTGCCTGCGAGGTCTGGCGCGGGATGTAGCGGGCCCAGTCGCCCAGGAAGGCGCCGAAGGAGATCGGGTTGCTCATGGCCAGCAGGGTGGCGCCGATGAAGGCGGCCCAGAAGCCCGGCTGGCCGAGTTGCACGCTGCAGGCGTAGGCGGCGTCGAAGGGGCCGGAGAAGGAGAACAGGCCGATCAGGAACAGCAGGCTGGCGGCCCACACGGCGATCCTGTTGACAAGCAGCATGAAGCGGAAGCCGTAGATGCATACGG
>NZ_JBGDZO010000621.1:0-266 GCF_046548235.1 Salmonella sp. SAL4457 | reverse complement strand
GGATGGGAAATGTTTCTTGGAAAGCTACACGGGGAACCCTAGACGGTTGTCTTCCTGAGTACGTAGTGAGCGGTAAGGGATGCAAGGTTAGTTGGCGCCTATGAAAGCGCTCGTCCACCGTGGAAGCTTGCATGGGACTCCGCTTTTACATATTCCCACGCACGGTGCAGGATCCTTTCATTGCCGCCACCAATGGTTACACTTGTCACCATCGGCCCTGAATGCTTCCTCAGACATGGGGCAATCCTTTTTTTGCCTTGCAAGAC
>NZ_JBGDZO010000620.1:0-266 GCF_046548235.1 Salmonella sp. SAL4457 | reverse complement strand
ACCTGGGCCTGGCGCGCGATATCGAGCTGGGCTTCGTCGGCAGTACCGGCAGCGTGGCTTACATTGGACGCAAGGCGCTGCTCGACGAGCTCAAGGCGCTGACCGCGGAGTTGAAGGTCTACAGCGTGATCCAGTCGCAGATCAACGCCGCGCTGTCGGCCAAGCAGGGCATCAGGATCGACGCTGGCGGTATCGATCTGGTCGACCCCACGCTATATGGCTATGCCGTCGGCGATCCCAGGTGGAAGGACAGCCCCGAGTATGCG
>NZ_JBGDZO010000619.1:0-266 GCF_046548235.1 Salmonella sp. SAL4457 | reverse complement strand
GCCATGGACTCACCTACCTGTTTTTCAGGTATTTAATACAGAAACTATTCGTTTCACAAATTCATGCCCGCTACCTAACCTGCGTCCCGTGACCTCACCTGAGGAGCGAAGGATGCACAACCTCCCCGTCAAGACCGGTACCAGACCCCTGGCCCAGGTCCAGAAACTCATCCCCGGCCTGCTGCTCAGCGCCGCCCTGGCCGGCGTGGCGATCCTCCTGGGTCGTTCGCAATGGTTGCAGCACAACGGCATCAGCGCGCTGACCC
>NZ_JBGDZO010000618.1:0-266 GCF_046548235.1 Salmonella sp. SAL4457 | reverse complement strand
CCTTGTTGTGCAGCATCATCACCGGCTCGGGACAGTTCAGGCCGGTGGCGTCGAGAATGGCGTCGACAGAATGGGTCATCGGGAAACTCCGCAACAGAATCCGCGCATTGTCGCGCATGCGGCGCGGCCGGTCACCTGTCCCCGGCCGGAATGACGCCGCCCCTCAGCGTTCGAGGCGGCGTAGATGGCAGGTCACTTCCTCGCGGTCGTGATACAGCTGCTTGCAGCCGATCGCTACCTTCAGGCCGCGCGCGTCGAAGCTCTCG
>NZ_JBGDZO010000617.1:0-266 GCF_046548235.1 Salmonella sp. SAL4457 | reverse complement strand
ACTTATTCGAGGCGGCCCACCATTCTTTCCGACGCGCCATTTTGGTGGCGCGTCGATCATGGAAGACGGACGCTGACCGTTTGCGATCGTCAACGCCACCAGGTACATCACTCGGGAGACCGGTGGTGTGAAGGAATTCCGCTTTTTACGCGCGTTCATGCTCATCATTGAGTCCGCGATGATATACTCGACCGCACTCCTCATAGAGATCGTCTTGTACTTCTCGGGGAACAACGCGTTCTACATCGTCTACGACCCTATAGCGC
>NZ_JBGDZO010000616.1:0-266 GCF_046548235.1 Salmonella sp. SAL4457 | reverse complement strand
ACTTCATTCCGGTGATCGCGCCGATCGGCGTGGGCAGCAACGGCGAGTCCTACAACATCAATGCCGACCTGGTGGCCGGCAAGGTGGCGGAAGCGCTGAAGGCCGAGAAACTGATGCTGCTGACCAACATCGCCGGCCTGATGGACAAGCAGGGCCAGGTGCTGACCGGGCTGTCCACCGAACAGGTCAACGAGCTGATCGCCGACGGCACCATCTACGGCGGCATGCTGCCGAAGATCCGCTGCGCCCTGGAAGCGGTGCAGGGC
>NZ_JBGDZO010000615.1:0-266 GCF_046548235.1 Salmonella sp. SAL4457 | reverse complement strand
GTATTATTCTACACAAAATTTTAATTGAAATTAGAAATTTGGTACAGGACAATTGGTCTTTAAACATAGAAAAATGTCCAACAATATCTAGTCTAAGCTATGCAATCTTTAGAACTAAATACCTCCTAGAAAATATGATTCCTATTACTTCAACTAATATTTTTAGTGGATTAAAGATTCTTATACTGGTGGAAGTACTGATATGTATATTCCTTACGGTAGAGATGTTAAAGTTTATGACGGTACCTCTTTATATCCCTCACAAA
>NZ_JBGDZO010000614.1:0-266 GCF_046548235.1 Salmonella sp. SAL4457 | reverse complement strand
CGAACACGTTGTCCTTGCGCACAGCCGCGCAGAACGGCCCGTCGTAGTCGCTGGTGAGCGCCACGACGCGCGGATCCGCCGGCGCGACGTAGTACGAATGCACGAAGTAGACATACGCCCCGTCGGCGATGCCGCGCCAGAGCGGATCCTCCGGCCGATCGGCGGCGCGCCGCACCTGGTTCCACCCCAGGTGCGGGACCTTCAGGGTCTGCTCGCGCGGGCGGAACCTGACCACCTTGCCGGCGAGCAACCCGAGGCCGCGGCAC
>NZ_JBGDZO010000613.1:0-266 GCF_046548235.1 Salmonella sp. SAL4457 | reverse complement strand
ATCCCGGACAATGTGCTGCACATCGAGGAACACTTCCTGGAAACCGCCTGGAGTTCGCCGAACCCGCAGACGCGACAGGGCAGTAGCGAGACCGAAAAGGCGTTGCGCGATCTGCACCGTTTCTTCCACTACCCGGAGACGCCGGACGTGGAGGAGGGCGACGCGCTGCTCGACCTGCTCGCCGAGGGCCGCATCGGCCGCGAGGACTTTCTCCACAGCAAGGCCAGTTGGGAGGCGATCACCGCAGGCTACGAGCGCTATTGCAC
>NZ_JBGDZO010000612.1:0-266 GCF_046548235.1 Salmonella sp. SAL4457 | reverse complement strand
CCCGTAGGCGCTGCGGCGCAGGTCGCCGTCGACGTTGACCACCGGGATGAACAGCAGGTTGATCTTCTCCAGCAGCCCGGCGAGCGGGCGGTCGGCAGCGCTCATGTCGCGCAGCAGCATGAACATGGCGTCCTTGCCGTTGGCCTCGCCGGGATGGATCTCGGCTTCCACCAGCAAGGTCGGCTTGGCGGAGCGCTTCAGGCCGGCGGCGGACTTGTCGGCCTCGGTGGAGGCGGTCACCAGCAGCATCGGGTGACCCTCGGCGC
>NZ_JBGDZO010000611.1:0-266 GCF_046548235.1 Salmonella sp. SAL4457 | reverse complement strand
CACCAACGCGGTGGACGGCGTGCAACTGCCGAACTGGGACGGCTTCATGAAGCTGGCGGCCGGTTGCTACGAGTTGTCGGGCCTCGGCTACATCGGCGTGGACATGGTTCTCGACCAGGAGAAAGGCCCGCTGATCCTCGAACTCAACGCCCGCCCGGGCCTGAACATCCAGATCGCCAACGACAGCGGCCTGGTGCACCGCTGCCACGCCGTCGAGGCGCGACTGGAAGAACTCAAGGCGAAAGGCATCGAAGAGTCCGCGGAAG
>NZ_JBGDZO010000610.1:0-266 GCF_046548235.1 Salmonella sp. SAL4457 | reverse complement strand
CTTCGACGCGAATGCCGATCGCGTCGAAGTACTCGGCCGACGTTTCGTTGCGGCTCACGCGAATGCCGTCGAACACTTGTGGCGCCGAGAGCCCATCGACTGGCGGCAGGCTGGCGAATCCCGCGCCCGCGACACCGGGAACCGCGAGGATGTCATCGCGCATCCGGCTCCAGTGGGCCGCGTACGCACTCGAACCCTTTGGGGCGCCAACGGTGCTGACGTTGACCGTGACCAGCCGGTCCACGTCGTAGCCGACATCCACGAAC
>NZ_JBGDZO010000609.1:0-266 GCF_046548235.1 Salmonella sp. SAL4457 | reverse complement strand
GAATTTCCCTTCAGCGTGTATAACCTTGGACTAAATGTCAAGCTTCTGCCAGGTTGCTGTGGGTTTGTATGCTGTTATTTGCCCATGTAAGATAGATGCCTGCGTTGCTCATCCTTGCCCATGTACCACTTTCTTATCACGTCCTTGCATCCCCTTGTAAGAACTTCACAATATTTGCAACTCCCTCACCAACCAGTAATGTGTATGGCACCACCTTATGCTGGCACGCCAGACCTTTCCATGCCTTTCACTCTACAGCCAAGGTA
>NZ_JBGDZO010000608.1:0-266 GCF_046548235.1 Salmonella sp. SAL4457 | reverse complement strand
CGGTCACCGTGGTCAACAACAACGCGGCGGCGGTGCTGCTGGCGCTGAACAGCCTGGGGGCGCGCAAGGAAGGGATCATCTCGCGCGGCGAGCTGATCGAGATCGGCGGCGCCTTCCGCATTCCCGACATCATGGCCCGCGCCGGCGTGCGCTTGCACGAGGTGGGCACCACCAACCGCACCCACGCCAATGACTACGAAGCCGCCATCGGCCCGCGCAGCGGCCTGCTGATGCGCGTGCACACCAGCAACTACAGCGTCCAGGGC
>NZ_JBGDZO010000607.1:0-266 GCF_046548235.1 Salmonella sp. SAL4457 | reverse complement strand
ATCTCGATCGCTTCGGCCTTGCTCTTGCCCAGTACGCGACGTGGCGCCTCGATCACGTTGTCGAGGATGCTCATGTGCGGCCACAGGTTGAAATTCTGGAAGACGAAACCGAGTTCGCTGCGCAGCCGGTTGATCTGCTGGCTGTCGGCGGCGACCAGGTCGCCGTTCTTGCTCTTCTTCAGGCGCAGCTCTTCGCCGGAGACCAGGATCTGGCCCTGGTGCGGGTTCTCCAGCAGGTTGATGCAGCGCAGGAAGGTGGATTTGCC
>NZ_JBGDZO010000606.1:0-266 GCF_046548235.1 Salmonella sp. SAL4457 | reverse complement strand
ATTCAGGTCCATGGCGATCTCATCGATGATTATTTTCATCAGTGAAAGGACGGAGAGGCTATTTATCACGATTCCAGCATGAGAAACACTGGCCGCGCCCAACCCAGACCAGGAGTCCCACCGTGACGGACCGTGCCGCCCCTTCCAACTGGATGCTCGCCCTGCTCGCCTGCGCGCAACTGATCATCGCCCTCGACGCCACCATCGTGTTCGTCGCTCTGCCGGAAATCAGCCGGGCGCTGGATTTTTCGGCGCAACGCCTGCAA
>NZ_JBGDZO010000605.1:0-266 GCF_046548235.1 Salmonella sp. SAL4457 | reverse complement strand
GCCGAACCCCATGCGATCCTGCCGGTGCTGCACCAACTCTGCGCACCCGGCGGCTGGCTGTCGCTGGCCTTCTACAATCGCGACGCGCTGATCTACCGCAACCTGCTCAAGGGCCACTTCCGCAAGCTGCGCAAGGAACGCTTCGCTGGCGAGGGGCAGAGCCTGACCCCGCAGCGCCCGCTCGACCCGCGCGAGCTGGAACAGGCGCTGGCAGCGCGTTGGCGCATCGAGGCGCGCAGCGGCGTGCGGGTGTTCCACGACTACAT
>NZ_JBGDZO010000604.1:0-266 GCF_046548235.1 Salmonella sp. SAL4457 | reverse complement strand
CACCTACAAGGCGGCGCTGGCCCAGGCCGAGGGCACGCTGATGCAGAACCAGGCGCAACTGAAGAACGCCGAGATCGACCTGCAGCGCTACAAGGGGCTGTATGCCGAGGACTCGATAGCCAAGCAGACCCTGGATACCCAGGAAGCCCAGGTCCGCCAGTTGCAGGGCACCATCCGTACCAACCAGGGCCAGGTCGACGACGCCCGCCTCAACCTGACCTTCACCGAGGTCCGCGCACCGATTTCCGGGCGCCTCGGCCTGCGCC
>NZ_JBGDZO010000603.1:0-267 GCF_046548235.1 Salmonella sp. SAL4457 | reverse complement strand
CGGATTCCCCGGGAGAACCTGCTCGGCAAGGACGGCCAGGGATTCATCTACCTGATGCAGGAGCTGCCGCAGGAGCGCCTGACCGTCGGTATCGGCGCGCTGGCGTCGGCCGAGGCGGCCCTGCAATGGACGCTCGACTACACTCGCGAGCGCAAGGCGTTCGGCAAGTCGGTGGCGGTCTTCCAGAATACCCGCTTCAAGCTTGCCGAGATGGCTACCGAGATCCAGGTCGGCCGGGTCTTCGTCGATCGCTGCATGGAGCTGCAT
>NZ_JBGDZO010000602.1:0-267 GCF_046548235.1 Salmonella sp. SAL4457 | reverse complement strand
CCTGGAAGCATGCCATCGAGCGCGCCGACGGTCCGTCCGCGCTGATCTTCTCCCGCCAGAACCTGCCGCACCAGGCGCGCGACGTCGCCCAGGTGGCCGACCTCGCCCGCGGCGGCTACGTGCTGAAGGACTGCGAAGGCGAGACGGAACTGATCCTGATCGCCACCGGTTCGGAAGTCGGCCTGGCCGTGCAGGCCTACGACAAGCTCAGCGAGCAGGGCCGCAAGGTCCGCGTGGTATCGATGCCATGCACCAGCGTCTACGAGC
>NZ_JBGDZO010000601.1:0-267 GCF_046548235.1 Salmonella sp. SAL4457 | reverse complement strand
GCCCAACAGCGCCTGGCTGTGGAAGCGCCTCGAGCGCGACCTGCGGATGCGCGTGGTGTTCGCCATCAGCGGCAGGAGCAGGGGGCTTGGCTCGGCCTTCGAAAGCGGTACCCGCGACCTGCTGAACCAGGCCTATGGCGTCGCCGCCGGGCGCCCGGACGTGCAGCGCGGGCTGCTGCGCTGGATGTTCCTGGTGCTCGAGGTCGGCCACGCGATCATCGAGCTGCGTCGCGAGCAGGAGCGCCTGCCGGACGAACCCTGCTACGC
>NZ_JBGDZO010000600.1:0-267 GCF_046548235.1 Salmonella sp. SAL4457 | reverse complement strand
CTTCCCTTTGCGCCTGTGTTTTCCGAAAATAACTACGTATAAATTCGTTGACTATTTTTCATACATACAGTGCGGATACTACGCTACGAATGCACGCCATAGTTGGCCACAGGAAGGCCCGAACGGAGCCGCAGTGTCGTCGTTTAGGCGCAGTGAGCGCGCGTCCCATTATTTTTGGCAGCCACTATAGCATTTGTATATACAGATGACGGCCATGGACCTTTGCCAGTGCGATAACTTCTCCTAAATATCACCAAACTCCACTGC
>NZ_JBGDZO010000599.1:0-267 GCF_046548235.1 Salmonella sp. SAL4457 | reverse complement strand
GACCTGAACAGCACGAACGGCGTGTACCTGAACGGCAAACGCGTGCGGCGACACAGGCTCACGCCGGGCGACGTGGTCAAGATCGGCCTGCACGAAATCTCGTACACGCGCTACGAGCCCAAGCCGGCCGAGGACCTGCGCCACCATACCGAGACGCAGGTGCTCACGGACCGCGATCTCGAGGAAGGCGACGAACTCGAGAACGACGAGGACGCGGAGTCGGAGGCGGACGCCGGGACCGACGCCGACCCTGCCGACGTCGAGGAC
>NZ_JBGDZO010000598.1:0-267 GCF_046548235.1 Salmonella sp. SAL4457 | reverse complement strand
GGCTTGTTCGGCTCGAGGCCGAGTTCGAACAGGTAGTTGTTCTGCCGGATCGGCCGACTGGCGAACGGCAATGTGTCGCCGGTGCGCTGGGCGAGGCGGTAGCCGCCCTGGCCATCGGGCAGGTAGAGGTCGAGCTTGTCCAGCGGCGGATAGGCCAGCTCCAGCAGCCAGGTGCGCGGATCGCTGGAGGCGACCGGCCGGTAGTCCAGGTCCAGGCGCAACCAGAACACCGAGCGCGAATAGCCGGCATTGAGCACGTCCTTGTCA
>NZ_JBGDZO010000597.1:0-267 GCF_046548235.1 Salmonella sp. SAL4457 | reverse complement strand
ACATGACGCGCTCGTGCATGAGCCGCTGGATGTGGTGCAGGATTTCCTCGCGCTTGTTGCGGTCGGTCTCGACGTCCTGCTG
The DNA here is from genome assembly GCF_046548235.1 of Salmonella sp. SAL4457. Taxonomy (NCBI): domain Bacteria; kingdom Pseudomonadati; phylum Pseudomonadota; class Gammaproteobacteria; order Enterobacterales; family Enterobacteriaceae; genus Salmonella; species Salmonella sp. SAL4457. The sequence continues at coordinate 185 of NZ_JBGDZO010000597.1, read as the reverse complement.
TTTGAACAGGGCATCGATGTCCGCATAGCCCCCGTACGCAAAGGGACCACCGTGTATGGCCACTTCCTCGATGCGGGCCGCGGCATTGCCGTACCTGCCGCTGGCGCACACGCACAGGCCCCGCAGCTGTTTCGCCTGCCAGGCGGCGAAGAAGGGGGCGCGCTCCATCGGACGCATCTTCACCT
>NZ_JBGDZO010000596.1:0-267 GCF_046548235.1 Salmonella sp. SAL4457 | reverse complement strand
CCCCATGGCGCCCGGCGCAGCGCGAAGATCGTGGCCGAGACGCTGAAGCAGGTGCCCGGCTTCGAGGAGATCCCGAAGAAGCAGTTCGAAAGCAAGCGCGTCGGCCTGCTGTCCAAGCTCGGCACCTTCCACAAGGCCGCCGCGCAACTCTGCGGCAACAGCTACGCCACCCAGTACGTCGACCGCTTCGAGACCGAGCCGGTGGGCGCCAGCGACAGCGGCGACCTGTTCGGCGACGGCGGCAACCCGCAGATCGCCCTGGTCGGC
>NZ_JBGDZO010000595.1:0-267 GCF_046548235.1 Salmonella sp. SAL4457 | reverse complement strand
CTGATGAACGGATTGGTCGGCATGGAACGCCTCCCTGGTGGAAATGCCGAAAAGTATAGGCCACCCACCCCGCGCGCCTTTGATCTGGAACACCTTCACCCGCGGACGCCTGGCGTCCCGAGCCGGACATCGCCCCATGCAGAAAGAAACCGAAATCAAACTCCGCGTCAGCCGCGCCACCCTGGAAGCCTTGCAGGAGCACCCGTTGCTGAAGAAGCGCAACAAATCGGGCTGGGAGCGCCGCGAACTGTACAACCAGTACTACGA
>NZ_JBGDZO010000594.1:0-267 GCF_046548235.1 Salmonella sp. SAL4457 | reverse complement strand
ACATGTGTCCCTGAACGTTGCCGCGAGCATTACAGCTTTCCTCCGTCCAAGGCCCAGCCCCAGCCTAGGAACTGGATCTCATGGGAAATCATGCTGCGACATATTGCGACCCTCGTGGTGTTGAGATACAAGAACCGAATGTCCAGTTCCCTCACAGACGTTTGCACTTGCATTGCTATAAGTAACTGCGAAGTGCATCGCCGGTGTTCCCTCGAGGAGATGGACGGTGGGTCAACGCGCTGTCTTGCCAAGTCGTCACTATACGCA
>NZ_JBGDZO010000593.1:0-267 GCF_046548235.1 Salmonella sp. SAL4457 | reverse complement strand
CCGCTTGCAAGCGCTCCCCGGCCCGCTCCGCCAGTGCCTGTAGCCCGGGAGAGCCTTGCGGTCGCCGGGCGACGGCGAATACCTGTGCGCCGCGTTGCAGGAAGGCATCCGCCAGTCCCAGGCCGATGCCGCGCGAGGCGCCGACGATCAGAACGTTGTGCATGAGGTTCTCCGGGCGATAAAGCGGACAGGATACCCAAGCGCGTCCCGCTGCGTAACCGCCGCGGCGACCTCGTTACCGCATGGCGCTGCCGCCCAGGCCGGCGA
>NZ_JBGDZO010000592.1:0-267 GCF_046548235.1 Salmonella sp. SAL4457 | reverse complement strand
CCGCTGATCCAGGGCTTCATCGACAGCATCGGCGCCGACTGACGCCAACGAACGATGCCGCAACACAAACGCACTCGGAAAAATCGGTAACAGCGGAACCACTGCACAGACCAGAGAAAAAGCCGCCACCAACCAGGCCTGGCGGCGACACCGGAAGTACCCTCGGCGGCCGAGTGCCGAGCCGATCCCCTACCTGCCCCCTGGGTTTTCCGACGAAAGACCTTGATTCGTGGGAGGTAGGGTCGTCTCCGCTAGATACCCCTCAAC
>NZ_JBGDZO010000591.1:0-267 GCF_046548235.1 Salmonella sp. SAL4457 | reverse complement strand
CCCCCTCGATGTCCGGCAGGTCGTCGGCGTGCCGCCGCGCGCGCTTCTCGCGGCAGGTGTCGCAGAGCGCGCGGCTGGTCATCTGGCCGCGATTGTTGTACTCCACCGGGAACAGCGCTTTGCAACCGCAGACCTTCATCCGCCGGTCGCCCTCGACCACGATCGGCGTTCGCCCTCGGCTCAGCATACCTGTCCGTCTCCTCTCCGGCTGGGCGGGCCGGGTGCCCACCGGCCCCATCGCTTCATCGGGCGACCCGACAGGCATCC
>NZ_JBGDZO010000590.1:0-267 GCF_046548235.1 Salmonella sp. SAL4457 | reverse complement strand
CCCTGGACGTTGGCAAGTCCCACCGTCTGGTCCTGGGGCGTGAAATACAGGTAGACACTGCCGCGATTGTCGCGCTCATCGAAGCTGAGCCGTTCCCCGTCGATGGTCGTCTGGCAGCCCTGGCCACCCACCCAGCCGGGGCCGCCTATCGCGCCGTAGCCTTGGCAGTTGCGCAACGCGACGCTGCTCAGCGCGGGGACCGGATGGCGTCGGCCGCAGATGAACTCGAGGATACCTTTGAGCGTGGCCAGCCGCGCCTCTCTGGTC
>NZ_JBGDZO010000589.1:0-267 GCF_046548235.1 Salmonella sp. SAL4457 | reverse complement strand
GCCAATAATTGCCCACTGAAAATCCCATGAGCCCCCGCCTGAGTGCCCTTCGCCTGAGCCTGGCTTATCTCGCAATCGCCATCGCCTGGGCGTTCCTGAGCGATCATTTGTTACAAAACCAGGTCCAGGACCACGACCAACTGGTGTTCTGGATGACCGCCAAGCGGCTGTTCTTCTTCGCCGCAACCGGCCTGCTCCTGTACCTCTACCTGGTACGCCAGTTCCGCCGCAAGGCCCAGGCCTACGACGAACTGCACGGCAGCGAGC
>NZ_JBGDZO010000588.1:0-267 GCF_046548235.1 Salmonella sp. SAL4457 | reverse complement strand
ACCTCCGCCTCCGCCGCCAAATGCCGGCGCTGCAGGCGCGAAAACATTAGCACTCGTTGAGGTGCCAGTTTGTGCAGCTGGTTTGCTTGCGAGTAGCCTGGTTAAGGCCTCTTGTATCTGGGGATTTGTATCAGATGGTGGCTTGGAGTATAATTCCTTCAACCTCGCAAAGAGTGTTTCAATGCTGCTTGAATATTTGTCGTAAATCTTGCTAATCTCAGCATCATCCGCTTTCTCTGGTTTCACAACTTGATAGAAGGCTTTCAG
>NZ_JBGDZO010000587.1:0-267 GCF_046548235.1 Salmonella sp. SAL4457 | reverse complement strand
GCGAGATTCCCTGCGTGATCGCCAACCACGACGACCTGCGCAGCATGGTCGAGTGGCACGGCATCACGTATTTCCACGTTCCCGTCGATCCGCAGGACAAGCAGCCGGCCTTCGATGAAGTTTCCCGGCTGATCGACGAACATGGCGCCGACTGCATCGTCCTGGCTCGCTACATGCAGATCCTGCCGCCGGACCTGTGCCGCAAGTACGCCCACCAGGTTATCAACATCCACCACAGCTTCCTGCCGTCCTTCATCGGCGCCAAGC
>NZ_JBGDZO010000586.1:0-267 GCF_046548235.1 Salmonella sp. SAL4457 | reverse complement strand
GAAGGGCGCGACAGGCAACAGCGGCGCGTGCACGGCAGCCCCGGCGAAGAGCCCGAGCACCTCTTTGGAGTGGGCGCTCCATTGCCAGAGAGGCCGGTGGTAGACGTCGTCGAACATGTCTTGCTTGCGAGCGCTGTTGTGGTGCTCGTGCCAGTGGAAGGACCAGAAGGACTTCTTGTTCTTGCCGAGGCCGTGGAGCATGTGCTTGTGGATGAACCACTCCATGGCGTTGGCGTAGACGAGGCCGATGGGGAACCCGATCATGAC
>NZ_JBGDZO010000585.1:0-267 GCF_046548235.1 Salmonella sp. SAL4457 | reverse complement strand
GTGCCACAGTTAGCCTAACTGCTACTGGGCTGCGGGGGCGTTGACGTCCTCCGGCAGTGCCTTACGAGCGGCATCCACAAGAGCGGTGAAGGCAGCAGGATCGGAAACTGCAATTTCTGCGAGGACCTTACGATCCAGATCGATACCAGCAAGACGAAGACCCTGCATGAAGCGGTTATAGGTCATGTCATTCTGGCGAGCAGCAGCATTAATACGTGCAATCCACAGCTTGCGGAAGTCTCCCTTACGGGCACGACGGTCCCGGTA
>NZ_JBGDZO010000584.1:0-267 GCF_046548235.1 Salmonella sp. SAL4457 | reverse complement strand
ATGTGGTTCATGCCGTCGATGAGCACCAGTTGCGAGTCGGGCTTGGCTCGCTGGAGCGCCTCGGCGTCGGCGACGCCGACCTGGATGTCATTGCGGCCCTGGACGATCAGGGTCGGGATGCGCAGGCGGCCGAACGCGCGGGCCGGGTCTTCGCGGAACAGCGAGATCAGGTACGGCTGCACGCTGGGGCGGAGCAGGTTGGCGAGCGCCGGCGGGATATCGCCGCGGGTCTCCCCGGCCTTCAGCGAAGCCAGCACCGAGTCGGCC
>NZ_JBGDZO010000583.1:0-267 GCF_046548235.1 Salmonella sp. SAL4457 | reverse complement strand
ACCGTGGACTACCTGGATAGCGTCGGCTGGCTCGGCCCGCGCACCTGGCTGGCCCACGGCATCCACTTCAACGCCGAGGAGATCCGCCGGCTCGGCGAGGCGGGCACCGGTATCTGCCATTGCCCGAGTTCGAACATGCGCCTGGCCTCGGGCATCTGCCCGACCGTGGAGCTGGAGGCGGCCGGCGCGCCGATCGGCCTGGGAGTCGATGGCTCGGCCTCCAACGACGCCTCGAACATGATCCTCGAGGCGCGCCAGGCCCTGTAC
>NZ_JBGDZO010000582.1:0-267 GCF_046548235.1 Salmonella sp. SAL4457 | reverse complement strand
GAAATAGGATGCGTACGGTATCGGTGGTTTCTGATGCCTTTCTTGTCACGAGCACGTCCATCACCCAGTACCCTTGATGAGACAACGTTGACCACTAGGGCCAGTATCCACTAAGTATCTTTATCTTTGTCTTTGGTATACATATAGCAGACGGCATGTAACGAGCCAAGTAGTAATACTGTACAATAGATCAACCCCGGATGCTCACTTTTGGAGCCAGACCTATGAATTCGAACGGATCACAGAACTTGGAGCAACGTATCACAC
>NZ_JBGDZO010000581.1:0-267 GCF_046548235.1 Salmonella sp. SAL4457 | reverse complement strand
AGCTAAACATCAGGAAAAACAGCGGAATCGTCTCAAAACGAAGCAAAACAATTGGTTTCGTCGACTGATGAGCCGCTAGGCTGGTTTCACCATTGCCGCGACCGGTTGCCACATTTTTGGATGGTCAGACGTGTCCTGGCCGCTGGTAAATCCAACGCCCTCGAAGCCGATTTCTCTCGCCCATTGCGTAATCCAGTCGCGGTGCAGGAATGTGTCGAGAAGATTGAGCTTTTTGCCTGAGCGCAGCCGTTCGACACGGTTAGCGAA
>NZ_JBGDZO010000580.1:0-267 GCF_046548235.1 Salmonella sp. SAL4457 | reverse complement strand
GCTCCAGGCAAACACTAGGCTCGTAGCAAGGGCGTACAAACCTGAAGACTGAGTTCCCGATGCAGAAGGTCAAGCTGACAACGGAGAGACCAACCTGAAGAGTTCTGGAGTGCCTACTTCCGGCCGTAAGGCTCCGGCGATCGGTTGAATCCAGAGTCGCTAGCGGTCTCTGACCAAGGGCAGCAACCGGACCAGGCTGTGTAAAAACGTGGCTAGTGCTCTTGTTATCCTGCCGTCGGCAGTCATAGCGGGGACAGTCCATGAAGC
>NZ_JBGDZO010000579.1:0-267 GCF_046548235.1 Salmonella sp. SAL4457 | reverse complement strand
GGCCGCGAGCTTCCTGCTGGCGTCGTTGCGCTGGCTGCTTCTCGGCAACCTGGCCGACAGCCTGGCGCTGCTGGTCTTTGCCCAGACGCTGCATGCCGCCACCTTCGGCAGTTTTCATGCGGCTGCCATCCATTTCGTGCAGCGTAGCTTCGGCCTGCGCCAGCAGGGCCCAGGCCAGGCCCTGTATGCTGCGCTGGCCGGTACCGGCGGAGCCCTGGGCGCGCTGTATTCCGGCTATAGCTGGAACAGCCTGGGCCCTGCCTGGAC
>NZ_JBGDZO010000578.1:0-267 GCF_046548235.1 Salmonella sp. SAL4457 | reverse complement strand
CTGGTCACCCATGAGGGGCTGGAGGGCTTCAAGCTGCATCTGCGCCGATGCGGCTTCGATCCGATCAGCTTCGATGGGCGCGACCCGGCCGCCTTCGTCTGTACGCTCTGGGAGATGGAGCAGCGCCTGGAGCGGCGCGTGCAGGAGAAGAACAGCGGCATCCTCCGCTACCCGCTGCCGAGTCCCTACGGCATCGCCGAGACGGTCAAGGGCTTCGGCTTCTATGGCGCCGGCAGCAACGCCGCGCACAACCTGCCGCTGCCGGGC
>NZ_JBGDZO010000577.1:0-267 GCF_046548235.1 Salmonella sp. SAL4457 | reverse complement strand
TGTAAAAATTCCACACTCTCACACCTGCACTACCAATGCAGGCGATGCTAAAAAAGATGAGAATCATTGAGAGGAAAATAGCATTTCTCTTATTTATCATTCTTGTCGATCTCTCAGTTTGTGCTAGCTCGTCTCGACCCAGCTAACAGCCAGTGACTATCCGGTAGTGGAGCAAGGTTAAGTCCTTAAGGACTTTTCTCTTAAAGGTGAAGATCAAGGCATTTCACCATCTACTGATATTTAATTTTAACTCGCTTAACACTACTC
>NZ_JBGDZO010000576.1:0-267 GCF_046548235.1 Salmonella sp. SAL4457 | reverse complement strand
CCATCAGCCACTGCGGCTGGCCGAGGGCCGAGACCACCAGTCCGGTGGAGATCGGGAACACCCCTTTGAGCCACTTGCCGACTTCGCGATAGACCGGCTCGCGGTAGCGCGGATCGATCAGGTAGGTGGTGGTCTTGACGATGTGCGAGAGGTCGCTGCCGGCTTCCTCAAGCAGTTGCTTGACGTTCTTCATCGCCAGCTCGGCCTGGGCGCGCGGGTCGCCGAGGCCGACCAGGTTGCCGTCGAAGTCGGTGCCGACCTGGCCGC
>NZ_JBGDZO010000575.1:0-267 GCF_046548235.1 Salmonella sp. SAL4457 | reverse complement strand
GGGTCGTAGGCGTCGCCGTTGTGGGCCAGCGGTACCTCGAACTCGAAGTTCTCGTAGCCGGAGTAGGGGCGGGCCTTGCGCAGGTCGAAGTCGCAACCGGTGGCGCGCAGGCCGGCGCCGGTGGTGCCCCACTCGAGGGCTTCCTTGGTGTTGTACTGGGCGACGCCGATGGTCCGGCCGCGCAGGATGCTGTTCTTCAGGGCCGCGGTCTCGTACTCGTCGAGGCGCTTGGGCATCCAGTCGAGGAACTCGCGGACCAGCTTGTCC
>NZ_JBGDZO010000574.1:0-267 GCF_046548235.1 Salmonella sp. SAL4457 | reverse complement strand
ACCGAACTGTCCTGGTTGACCACTTCGGCCAACTGGGTGAAGCCCTCCTGCAGGACCATGTGGATGGCGGTATCGCCGAACACCGTCATCCACAGCAGGGTGAAGCCGGCCGGGACGAACAGCACGCCGCAGACGAACTCGCGGATGGTGCGGCCGCGCGAGATACGGGCGATGAACAGGCCGACGAAGGGCGACCAGGACAGCCACCAGCCCCAGTACAGCAGGGTCCAGCCGCCGATCCAATCGGTGGGCTCGTAGGCGTACAGG
>NZ_JBGDZO010000573.1:0-268 GCF_046548235.1 Salmonella sp. SAL4457 | reverse complement strand
TCCCAGGCCAGGCCTTCCAGACGCAGGTCCTCCAACTGAACCTCGGGCGTCACCGAGCGTATCTCGCTCTGATGGTTGAACAGCACCTGGAACAACTGGCCGCCCTGGCCGCAGGCCGCGAGCACCTGGTCGAACGGCAGGTCCTGGTTGGCCTGGGCGCCGAGGGTCGCCTCGCGAGCCTCGCCGAGCAACGCGGCGAACGGCTGGCGCGCCCGGGGCGTGCCGCGCAGGACCAGGGTGTTGATGAAGAAGCCGACCAGCCCCTGGG
>NZ_JBGDZO010000572.1:0-268 GCF_046548235.1 Salmonella sp. SAL4457 | reverse complement strand
CACCCGCACCTGGTTGCCGCTCGGCGTACGTTCGAACAGGGTGAAGCTGTAGCGTACCGAGCGGGTCGAGGTCGGGGTCAGCAGGCGTTCGCCGATCAGCCCGAGCTGGGCGGCGTAGTCCGGGTCGGCGAGTTTCTGCAAGTAGGCGGTGACGCTTTCCTGCAACTCGTGCTGGAGGGTGGTATTGGCCCGCAGGTCGAGACGGTCGAGGTCGTACAGTGGCACGCCGAGCATCCCGGCCAGGCGGGTGCGAGCCAGGGTCACGCCC
>NZ_JBGDZO010000571.1:0-268 GCF_046548235.1 Salmonella sp. SAL4457 | reverse complement strand
CAGCAGGAGGGGCATCAGCGACGTCATATCCATAGCAGCAGTTCTCCTTGATTCTCACCGAGCCCGGGTCAGATACCGCGGAACTCTTCCTCGGTAACGACCCGATAGGCGTGCTCCGCCTCCAGGTACTCCAGCAGCACGACGCGATCGCCGCGCTTGAAGCCTTTGTTTTCTTCCGCACGAACTTTCAGGATCAGCCCGGCGCCGCCGTCTTCCAGCAACGCCTCGCCATGTTGCAGGGTGACCCGCCCGCTGCGCACCACCGCGA
>NZ_JBGDZO010000570.1:0-268 GCF_046548235.1 Salmonella sp. SAL4457 | reverse complement strand
CTCTATGGACTGTGGATCTACAGAGGCTCTACATAGATGCTACATAGAGAACATCACTGGAGATCTAATGTTCCCCAAACCACCAATAAAGAAAATGCAGAGCTTGAAGACCCCTGAAGAGGAGGAGGAGGAGGATGAGATTTTGGTGTGTATCTATATAATCACATTACACAGATTACTAAGCCCTAATAGCTCCATTGCAACTGAAGACCCACACTGCAGCCAATTCCGATCTATTGGAATTAGAACATCAAGCCCTGGCCCTTCC
>NZ_JBGDZO010000569.1:0-268 GCF_046548235.1 Salmonella sp. SAL4457 | reverse complement strand
GCGCCATGCTCTCCGAGAGTCCGGTGACCCCCTTGTTGCCGGGCATCGGCAACGACCACAGCGGCCCCAGGCGGGGGAAGAACAGGAACAGCAGGAGCATCAGCGGCAGCGCCTGCAGCAACAGCCCGCCGGCCAGCCGCAGGGTCGGCCAGGGCCGGCTGGCGAAAGCGCTCTGCTGCAAGCCGATCAGCGCCGCCAGCAACGCGGTCACCGGCAGCAGGCTGTACAGCGCGGCGAGGAAACCGTCGTCGAACAGGTAGCCCACCAC
>NZ_JBGDZO010000568.1:0-268 GCF_046548235.1 Salmonella sp. SAL4457 | reverse complement strand
AGACAGGACTTGGATGGGCGTGGCGAAGCTGGGAGGGCGTGCTGTGGTGGTGGTTTGGTTGCCAGCCTCTTTGCGCGGCGTTTTATCACCTTGGCCGTCCGACCGTCGGGGCTGGCGCGAAGACTGGATGTCATCCTTTCTATTTTTCAATACAGTTTCATAGGCTTCACATCATGGCAATTCAAGTTACTTTTGCATTGCCTATCTACGCCGTGGGTCCCTGGCTGTCTCATTCAGGGTCTGTTTGGTTTCTGCCAGGGTGCTAGCA
>NZ_JBGDZO010000567.1:0-268 GCF_046548235.1 Salmonella sp. SAL4457 | reverse complement strand
CCCTGGAAGGGCTCGGCGAGCTGCACCTGTCGCACCTGCGCGTGGTCCTGCTGCTGATCGGCGGACTGGTCCTGCTCACCGCCTACTGGCTGCGCGCGCTACGCATCGACAAGCCGCTGTTCCCGCCGAGCCTGTTCAAGGCGCGGACCTTCGCCGTCGGCATCCTCGGCAACCTGTTCGCCCGCCTGGGCAGCGGCGCCCTGCCCTTCCTCACCCCGCTGCTGCTGCAGGTGGGACTGGGCTACCCGCCTTCCACCGCGGGCATGAC
>NZ_JBGDZO010000566.1:0-268 GCF_046548235.1 Salmonella sp. SAL4457 | reverse complement strand
CCTCCAGGTAGTAGGCCTCGGTCTCGATGATTCGCGCCGCCAGCCAGAGATTGCCCTGGCGATGGCGGATCACCTTGCCCAGCAACTCGCGGGCGACCAGCAACGCATCGCGGTCGAAGAAGGTGTCGGGGAGCGGCCGGGCGTCGGGCCAGGGCAAACTAAGGATGGGATCGCGGGACATGGGATTGTCGCTGGGACCATGGCAGTCATAGGCTGGCGAATGATAACAACAAGAGCCTGAATCATGGTTGAACGAGAGCGTGTCGAC
>NZ_JBGDZO010000565.1:0-268 GCF_046548235.1 Salmonella sp. SAL4457 | reverse complement strand
ATTGTATACAGTGAGGAGAACGTTGAGCTGCTCTTATATGTATGTTCCCGGCTGTTGCTCGCTTTTGAAGGGCGGTTTTCGGGAATCAGACCTATGCAAGGGGGGGCGGTTCCAGCTGATTCCCGTTCTACTGTTATCGCGGCAAGCCGCCAGGCAAAGTAGCTTTGTCGAAGTTTCCGATCGGAGTCGAGGTCGGAAACCTTGAGCTGACCAACCTCTGCGCCTGTGGTTGACAATCAGCCAACGCTTCCGGTCTGAGGCCTAAGGG
>NZ_JBGDZO010000564.1:0-268 GCF_046548235.1 Salmonella sp. SAL4457 | reverse complement strand
ACTCCAATGTGCGGTCGACGGCGATCGTGCTCAACTCCCTCGTCAAGGCATCGGTAGATCCTGAGCAGATCCGGCCGATCGTGCGCTGGATGATGGCTGCGCGGAAGAACGGGCGATGGGGCAACACGCAGGAGAATGCTCACGCGATGGAGTCGCTGGTGTCGTACTACCGCCGCTACGAGGCAACAGTGCCGGACTTCACCGGTGTCGCCATGGTTGGCGAGCGCGTGGTGGCGAGGGAACAGTTCAAGGGCCGTTCGACCCAGTC
>NZ_JBGDZO010000563.1:0-268 GCF_046548235.1 Salmonella sp. SAL4457 | reverse complement strand
ATAGAGAAGAGGGAGGCAGGCTGGGACAGGTGGAGCGGCCAAGACCGGAGGGTCATTGTCAGGACGTATGATACAGGAACGTGACACTCCAGCGAAGCGACAAACGAATGAGGTCAAGGAAAAGGCAGGCAATAGGAAGCAAAGAGAGTAGGAGGACAGAGAGGAGGAGGAGGAAGGCACGAGCCTTGAACGATTCCATTGAAATGGGACCAGAGTGTGGGGAAGTGGAGAGGCCAGGACGAAAAAGGGCCTTGGGCACCAGGATGCC
>NZ_JBGDZO010000562.1:0-268 GCF_046548235.1 Salmonella sp. SAL4457 | reverse complement strand
GTGCGGTCCTGGCTCAAGCTGATGGACCTGCCGTACTCGGACTTCGAGGCGGGCTCGGACCGCCAGCCCGCGCTCGAGGTCGCGGGCGAACGGCTCGCAGCCACGATCTGCTACGAGGACGCTTACGGCACCGAGCAGCGGCGGATGGTCCGCGAGTCGACGCTGCTCGTGAACGTGAGCAACGACGCGTGGTTCGGCGATTCGACCGCTCCGCACCAGCACCTCGACATCAGCCGGATGCGCTCGATCGAGGCGGCTCGGCCGACAC
>NZ_JBGDZO010000561.1:0-268 GCF_046548235.1 Salmonella sp. SAL4457 | reverse complement strand
GCGTGGGAGTCGGGACGGGCTGGGGTCAGAAGGCCGGGACCACCGCGCCGGCATATTTCTTCTCGATGAAGGCTTTCACTTCCGGGCTGGTCAGCGCGGCGGAAAGCTTCTTCAGGGCGTCGCTGTCCTTGTTGTCCGGACGCGCCACCAGGTAGTTCACATAGGGCGAGTCGCGGTCTTCCAGGACCAGCGCGTCCTTGGCCGGGTTGAGCTTGGCCTCCAGCGCGTAGTTGGTGTTGATCAGGTCCAGGTCGACCTGGTCCAGCAC
>NZ_JBGDZO010000560.1:0-269 GCF_046548235.1 Salmonella sp. SAL4457 | reverse complement strand
ACTAAAGGGTACATCACCTATATGCTCAGTAAGTTCTGAAGGGGATAGCACACTGGGATTGGTTCACTTACACTGCAAGCATGTGGTGGGTCACTCAAGCTTGAACCACTCTGCCAAGTACTTCCATACCATCCCCTGCACCTCTGGTAGTCTGTGGGACAGGAGTTTGTTGCAATTTTCACAGATCCCATCTGGAAAGTGCTCTCTGGAGAACTCTGGCATATCATGGTACTTGTAGCACTTTGTGAGCAAGCACAACAGGTCTGCAT
>NZ_JBGDZO010000559.1:0-269 GCF_046548235.1 Salmonella sp. SAL4457 | reverse complement strand
GTCGAATACAGCGAGCGCGGCAACGACTTCGCGCCTGCCAGAACGCAACGCCTGATCGACCAGCTAAAGCGCTACTCCGCCGGGGGGGACATCGCCATGGTGGTGTTCATTCACGGTTGGAAGCACAACGCGGGACGGGACGACGGCAACGTCGCCAGCTTCAACAAGGCACTCGCCAATCTCGCCTCCTCCGGGGTGCTGGGCAAACGCAGGCTGGTCGGCCTCTATGTTGGCTGGCGGGGCAAGTCGATGCATGGCCTGTATAGCGA
>NZ_JBGDZO010000558.1:0-269 GCF_046548235.1 Salmonella sp. SAL4457 | reverse complement strand
TCGAGCGCCAGCGCATAAGAAAGGCAATCGCCGAAGTTCAATCCGGCCCGGTGGCCGCTTCCCTTTCCGAAATCCGCGTAGGCCTGGCGCGCCAGACGGGCCCGCTGCTCGGTCACCGGCTCGATGACGAACTTGGCTTCTGCGAGCATCTCGTCGAGACTTCTACTTTCGACCGGGTCGCGCTGGAGATACACAACTATTCCGCTCTAGAGATAGCTTGCCGCAGAGAGCCTTCGCACGTGGGCACCGGCGATAGCGTGGGCGTAGAT
>NZ_JBGDZO010000557.1:0-269 GCF_046548235.1 Salmonella sp. SAL4457 | reverse complement strand
ACCACCGGCTCTGTGGGCGGGTAGAGCGAGGTAGTGCTCAGGCATGACGGCGTGGGTCCTGCGGACGAGGTGTCAGCCGGCTGCTGCCAGATCGTACGATCCAAGGGGCCATCGCGTGATAGCGGTGCAGGTATAGGGAGCGCGGGTGGGGATGGGGATCGAAGTGCGTCTGCTACGTAGGGGTCCGGTTGCGTGGGCGTATCAATGAAGGTGTTGGTGGGGAGGATAATGGGTTGGGTGCCTCGCATAGTTAATTCGTAGTGTAGGAC
>NZ_JBGDZO010000556.1:0-269 GCF_046548235.1 Salmonella sp. SAL4457 | reverse complement strand
CGCCTGGACCGCTTCAAACCGGTCAGGGACGCCGAACTGATGGAGTTCGGCTTCATCCAGAGCGATTTCTTCTGATCGCAGGAGCCGGATGCTCCGGGAGCACGCCATGTACACGCACCACTGCTTCGTCCTCGCCTGCTGCCTGGGCGCTGCGCTGCCCGCCCCCGCCAGCGACCTCTTCGCCCCCGCCGAACTGAGCGACCAGGAGCTTTCCCAGTTGCGCGGGCGCTACGTGCTGCCGGGGCGGATCGTCAGCTTCGGGGTGACCA
>NZ_JBGDZO010000555.1:0-269 GCF_046548235.1 Salmonella sp. SAL4457 | reverse complement strand
GTGAGGTTCTTGCGCCCATGGGCGTTGAGCTTGATCTGGGCGAATACCTGGGTATTCAGGCCGATCTTCTTGCGGTCGAGCAGGGTCACCTGCTTGCGGATCACCCCCTCCTCCTTCAGGCGCTGGATGCGCCGCCAGCAGGGCGACTGGGAAAGTCCGATGCGCTCGGCGATCTCGGCGGTGGAAAGCGAGGATTCCTCCTGCAGCAACGCAAGAATACGCTGATCGTAGATATCCAATGGAATGGACATAAATATTCCCTACAAAGA
>NZ_JBGDZO010000554.1:0-269 GCF_046548235.1 Salmonella sp. SAL4457 | reverse complement strand
GCTCCAAGGTGGTCACCGACTACTTCAAGGCCGCCGGCCTGACCCGCTACCTCGACGAACTCGGCTTCGATCTGGTCGGCTACGGCTGCACCACCTGCATCGGCACCTCCGGCCCGCTGCTGGAGCCGATCGAGAAAGCCATCCAGCAGGCCGACCTGACCGTCGCCTCGGTACTCTCCGGCAACCGCAACTTCGAAGGCCGCGTGCACCCGTTGGTGAAGACCAACTGGCTGGCCTCGCCGCCGCTGGTGGTGGCCTACGCCCTGGCC
>NZ_JBGDZO010000553.1:0-269 GCF_046548235.1 Salmonella sp. SAL4457 | reverse complement strand
CGCCTCCTCCGTCCTCCCGGAGACCGCGACGAGCCGTGGCAGCAGAGGCGGCGGCCATGTCATGTACGCGATCTTCCGGTAGGCGTTCGCGTGGGCCTTGCCCATGAAGGCGTAGCCGAGCATGCCGATCCCGATCGTCCGAAGCTCGCTCGTGCCTCCGGCCCGGCCCATGGTGAGGAAGCCGACCTCCCGCTCGTCGGCCATCCTCAGCTCCTCTCGTAGGCCGCGTCGAACGCGACCGTCGACGGGGTGAAGTCGCTCCTGCGGAC
>NZ_JBGDZO010000552.1:0-269 GCF_046548235.1 Salmonella sp. SAL4457 | reverse complement strand
CCTGGTGATGCCGATGCTCGCCCGGCTGCGCGCGAGCTATCCGGGAATCACCGTCAACCTGCGTCTGGGCAACGCCCAGGAGACCCTCGCGGCGCTGCTCAGCGAACACGTCGACGTCGCCGTGCTGACCGAGGTCGAGGCGCGTCCCGGGCTGTTCCTGGAGGAGTTGGTGAATTCGCGTATCTGCGCCCTGTTGCCTCGCCAGCATCCCTGGTGCGAACGCAACGAAGGCGTACCGCTGGAAGAGCTCGACCAGCAGATCATGGTGC
>NZ_JBGDZO010000551.1:0-269 GCF_046548235.1 Salmonella sp. SAL4457 | reverse complement strand
GAACAAGGGACAAGGAACAAGTCTTGGTCCGGCGAGAACGTCATGCTCCGACACAAGTCCACCGTATCTACTATCAACCGTCGACTCAAGCGATTACTAAGTATGTTCCCACGGCGGGTGAATAAAAAAAACGTCCGAGCCCATCCGTAGAATATCCACAGCAAGCGTGCCGAGCCTTGAGCCCCACTAACAAAACGTTCCAGTTCATGCGAATCTATTGGCCCAGCCACGACCGCAACTTTGCACACTGCCCAACCATCGTCTTGGAA
>NZ_JBGDZO010000550.1:0-269 GCF_046548235.1 Salmonella sp. SAL4457 | reverse complement strand
GTGATCAACCGCGGCGCCTACCTGGTACAGGGGCTCGGCCACTGCGGCGCCTGCCATACTCCGCGCGGCATCGCCTTCCAGGAAAAAGCCATGAGCGAAGCCGGTCGTTCCGGGCAGTTCTACCTCGCCGGAGAAACCGTCGAACAATGGCAAGCCCTGAGCCTGCGCAACCTGTGGACGGTGGAGGACACCGTGCAGTTGCTGAAGACCGGGCAGAACCGCTTCGCCACGGTGTCCGGCAGCATGACCGATGTCATCCACCACAGCAC
>NZ_JBGDZO010000549.1:0-269 GCF_046548235.1 Salmonella sp. SAL4457 | reverse complement strand
AGCACGCGCTTACCTTTGAGGTCGAGGTCAGTCATCTTCAACACGGTCATGACAATCAGTCCTTGGGTACTTGTTGATCAGGCACGGCGGCGCGCAGGTAGTGTCCGGCGACGTCGAGCATACGGTTGGCGAATCCCCATTCGTTGTCGAACCAGGCCAGCAAGTTGACCAGGCGAGGCCCGGAAACGCGGGTCTGGCTGCCATCGACGATGGCCGAATGGGGGTCGTGGTTGAAATCGCAACTGGCGTGCGGCAGCTCGGTATAAGCC
>NZ_JBGDZO010000548.1:0-269 GCF_046548235.1 Salmonella sp. SAL4457 | reverse complement strand
GCCTGATGGTGGAAAAGGGCGGCTCCGACCTGTTCATCACCGCCGGCGTACCGCCGTCGATGAAGGTCAACGGCCGGGTGATGCCGGTGACCAAGACGCCGCTGTCGCCGGAGCAGACCCGCGAGACCGTGCTAGGCGTGATGAACGAGCAGCAGCGCCGCGATTTCGCCGAGAACCATGAGTGCAACTTCGCCATCAGCGCCCGCGGCATCGGCCGCTTCCGGGTCAGTGCCTTCTACCAGCGCAACCTGGTGGGCATGGTATTGCGC
>NZ_JBGDZO010000547.1:0-269 GCF_046548235.1 Salmonella sp. SAL4457 | reverse complement strand
GCGCTGGGCGGCTTCATGCCGGTGCGCCGGCAGAAGAGCATGAGCGTGCCGGTTCCGCCGCTGGAAACCCTGAAGGCCATGCTCGACGGCTCCGGCGATCGCGAGATCTCCACCACCATGGCCTTCGTGCGGATCATCTCGCAGCTGGTCAAGGACAAGGAACTCGGCCCGCGCATCGTCCCGATCGTCCCGGACGAGGCCCGTACCTTCGGCATGGAAGGCATGTTCCGCCAGCTCGGCATCTACTCCTCGGTCGGCCAGCTCTACGA
>NZ_JBGDZO010000546.1:0-269 GCF_046548235.1 Salmonella sp. SAL4457 | reverse complement strand
CCATGGGCGATACGCTCAAGCAGCTTGGCTTTACAGTGATGGTGGCCGAGAACCAGAACCGTCAGGCTTTCAGCCAGAGCCTGCTCGCGTTCGACAAGGCGGTCGAGAAGGGCGACACGGCGTTCTTCTTCTACGCCGGTCACGGTTTTGAGATCGCCGGACAGAATTTCCTGCTGCCGACCGACGTGCCGGCGGCGACCGAAGGCCAGGAAGAACTGGTGCGAGACGCGTCGATCTTCGCAGACCGTGTCATCGAGCGTCTGCAGAAC
>NZ_JBGDZO010000545.1:0-269 GCF_046548235.1 Salmonella sp. SAL4457 | reverse complement strand
CGAAGGGAAAATGGGGATGCGTCATCCGGGACGGGATGCGGATCGCCACTGTCCGCCATGTTCGGCGAGGCAGTGGCAGAGGGTTCTGCTGGACTAGCTCGCCGGATGGACCTGTCGCAATCGACTAGGGCTGTTGTCCAATGCAGGACTCCTGTGTGGGTTACAGAATGCGGGCGGCACCTTAAGCCTGGAGGATAGGCGCGTCAAGTTAAGATTGGGTTTCATTCAGCTTGCGTTCGGCAAGGCCAGTGTGGCGCTTCGGGTTACAC
>NZ_JBGDZO010000544.1:0-269 GCF_046548235.1 Salmonella sp. SAL4457 | reverse complement strand
ATGCTGATGCCGGCGGCGAACAGCATGCCGGCCCAGGACAGGTAGCTGAATTCCGGCTCGTCGTGGTCGGCACCGAGCTTGATCTTGCCGTAGCCGGAAAGCGCGGTGACCACCACGAAGATCAGGTACAGCGTCATCGCCAGCAGGTAGTACCAGCCGACGGTCTGCGAGGCCCAGGTCTGCGCGGCCAGCAGCCATTCGCCGGCGCGCTGGGGGAAGCCGATGACCACTGCGGCGAACAGCAGGATCAGGATCGCCGCACCGTAGAA
>NZ_JBGDZO010000543.1:0-269 GCF_046548235.1 Salmonella sp. SAL4457 | reverse complement strand
GCTCTGGAGTGAGCGTTTTGGGGTCAGACATCGCGCAACTCCTCTCGGCCCGAATCGACGCTCCAATCCTGCCGACCATGCTTGCGCAACCATACCAGAACCGTCGACCGGCCCTGGATGCCATACCGCACCTGGGCCTGCTTGTAGGTCACCTTTCCTTGTCATCTGACGAAAACTCCATCTGGCGCGGGACACCATCGACCTATAAATCGTCCTGCCAGTCGGTGCTGGGTTTGAGGCTGCTCAGGAACTCTTCCAGGGCATAGTCT
>NZ_JBGDZO010000542.1:0-270 GCF_046548235.1 Salmonella sp. SAL4457 | reverse complement strand
ATTATACTGAAATTGTGGGCAGGTAGGGTTGTGATTGCATTCAAACAAAAGCTGTGTTTACTGTATTCATGCTACCATGCTGTGCTAGGTTAATATGACATAACTGAGTCCCTGTATAACTGATCATCCTGGTATTCTGGGTGCTAAGGGGTGTTATCAAAGTTTCAGGCTTGTAGTATACTAGATCTTTTTGAAGGGAGAAGGCAGAGGCTGCCCACACAAGAAGGCACTACACCTTGAAACATTTTGTACACTAACACTCCCTAACTA
>NZ_JBGDZO010000541.1:0-270 GCF_046548235.1 Salmonella sp. SAL4457 | reverse complement strand
CTTCCAGCACCTGCGGCTGTGGCGCAAGGGCGTCGATACCGAACTGTTCCATCCCGCCGAGACACCTCCGGCGAAAGAGCGGCCGCCGGTGTTCCTGTATGTCGGGCGGCTGGCGACGGAATAGAACCTGGAGGCGTTCCTCGATCTCGAACTGCCGGGCGAAAAATGGCGGGGGGGCGACGGCCCGCAGCGGGCGGCGCTGGAGCAGCGCTATCCACAGGCGCGTTTTCTCGGCTACCGCCATGGCCGCGCGCTGGCCGACGCCTACCG
>NZ_JBGDZO010000540.1:0-270 GCF_046548235.1 Salmonella sp. SAL4457 | reverse complement strand
ATCCTGCATATATGAGAGATCCTTTATTATTTATCTTGCAAACATATACCTGCTTTTATTAATGGTATTTACGATACAACCAAAAAACGAGTTAACTAATGAAATACACAATATTGTCGCTGGTAGCTGGTGCGCTCATCAGTTGTTCAGCAATGGCAGAGAATACCCTGACTGTAAAGATGAACGATGCCCTGTCCAGCGGAACAGGAGAAAACATAGGTGAAATCACAGTTTCAGAGACACCTTACGGTCTGCTTTTCACTCCTCACC
>NZ_JBGDZO010000539.1:0-270 GCF_046548235.1 Salmonella sp. SAL4457 | reverse complement strand
ACACAGGAGACGATGGCGTTGCCCAGACGGGCCGAGAGTGAGAAATGACCAAGCGGGGCGACGGCGTGAACACTGCTTTGCGCGATGATGGTGGCAAGGCTCGATCCGAGCGCGAGAAGCAGGAGGGGAACTTTCTCCAACACGATGCGGCGGAGCGGTTGGCGGGGAAAGAGTTCAGTCGGTTCCGGAGAGAACGGAAGGCGACGCAAAGGCCAGTAGTCCAGGAGCAGAAGCAAAACGGGGAGTGTGACGAGCATCGGTTTGCTGAGG
>NZ_JBGDZO010000538.1:0-270 GCF_046548235.1 Salmonella sp. SAL4457 | reverse complement strand
GGTCTGCAAGGCGCGGATGTAGGCGTTGTGCTGCTCCAGGGCCTTGGCGTAGTCCGGCTTGCCGAGGTGGCTGGAGGTCAGGCCGTCGACCAGGCTGCGGGCGGGCGTGCGAGCGATGATGTGCTTGAACATGACGATTTTCCTCGTGTGGGGACGACGAGGTCGTTGCAAGCCACGCGCCAGCCAACGCCCGGGAATTGCCTTGGAAATCCTTGATAAATCGGAGGATTTTCCTGGTTTTCCGAGGGCTTGGTTGATCCACGCCAAGGA
>NZ_JBGDZO010000537.1:0-270 GCF_046548235.1 Salmonella sp. SAL4457 | reverse complement strand
GAGGCCGAGCAGAGCGTGGAGGTCAGCGCCAGCCAGCAGCACGTGCTGGTCACCGCGAAGGAGCACATCACCCTGATGTGCGGCGGCGCCTACCTGACCCTCAAGGGCGGCAACATCGAGCTGGGCATGCCCGGCAACTTCGTGGTCAAGGCGGCGAAGCACAGTCATGTCGGTCCCGCTCATGCATCGACCAGCTTCAACGCCTGGGATTCGACACCGTTCGATGACCGGTATGTCCTGCGCGACGAAGCCACGCTGGAGCCGTTACCC
>NZ_JBGDZO010000536.1:0-270 GCF_046548235.1 Salmonella sp. SAL4457 | reverse complement strand
GCAGAACCTGCGCCAGGGCCTGGCCGACCTCGGCGTACGCATCGGCAAGGGCGACTGGGAAGGGGTCGGTCGGGAACGCCTGTTCGACGGCGAGGTGCTGATGGTCGCCGCGCCCGACTTCAACGGCGGCCGCCTGCCGCGCACGCCGAGCGAGATCGTCGCCTGCCCTACACTGCGCTCCACCGAATCCTGGGCGCTCTGGTGCCAGCGCGCCGGCGTGGCGGAACCGCAGCACGGACTGCTGATCAATGACTCGAACCTGCTGCTGGA
>NZ_JBGDZO010000535.1:0-270 GCF_046548235.1 Salmonella sp. SAL4457 | reverse complement strand
ATGTGTGATAGCGCACATGCGTGATATGCTCTACCTAACTTCTCTTGGCGCAGCGCAAGCGAAAGTGAGATTAGGCGTGCGAGCTTTTTCGAGATCCCTCGATCCCAGCAAGAATCGGCTGTTGGCCGCTCTGCCACCAGACGAACTCGAACGCCTGCTCCCAGCCTTTCAACAAATCTCATTTTCACTTGGCGATGTCGTCTACGAATTCAGCGGACATTTGGATTACGTCTACTTCCCAACCACGGCGATTATCTCGTTGCTCTACAC
>NZ_JBGDZO010000534.1:0-270 GCF_046548235.1 Salmonella sp. SAL4457 | reverse complement strand
ACCTGGTGTTCGGCTCCGCCAACCCGGCCTACGGCGTGCACAACTACAGCGCCCACGGCGGCTTCTTCCCGCACGGCCTGAAAGGCATGTGGATCGCCGTGGTGGTGTCGATCTTCAGTTATCTCAGCGTGGAGATGATCGCGGTCGCCGCCGCCGAGGCCGAACATCCGGAACAGGCGGTGAGGTCGGCGTTCCGCTCGACCATCGTGCGCCTGGTGGTGTTCTACCTGCTGACCCTGGCGCTGATGCTCGCCATCGTCCCCTGGGACC
>NZ_JBGDZO010000533.1:0-270 GCF_046548235.1 Salmonella sp. SAL4457 | reverse complement strand
ACCGCGTCGAGCGGCTGGTCGCCGTACTCGTCGAAACGATCGATGCCGCGCACGCCGACGCCGCACAGCGATTCCACCTGCTGCGGCCGCCGGCTGAACACGGTCAGCCGGTGTCCGGCCTGTCGCCAGCGGGCGCACAGGCGGCGACCCATCAGGCCGGTACCGCCGGTCAAGAGAATGTGCATGGCTGTCTCCTCGTTTTGCCTGCGTGCCCTTTCAGTCTGGACCCTGGACATCGATCTGCCCGATGACCGTGCATCCTCCCCCCAT
>NZ_JBGDZO010000532.1:0-270 GCF_046548235.1 Salmonella sp. SAL4457 | reverse complement strand
ACCGTGTAGTGCGCGGCGGAGCGGCCGGTGGAGTGGTAGCCGGGCTGCGCCTCGCGCTCCAGCACCACGACCCGGCCGTGGGCCGACAGCCAGTAGCCGGTGGATGCGCCGGCGATGCCGGCACCGATGACGAGGTAATCCGCTTCGATCATGCTGCTCTCCTGCATCACGCGATCAGCCTGCCTGGCGCAGGCGGTAGAGGGCGTTGGCCAGGGCTACGTCTTCCAGGCCCAGGCCGATCGAGCGGAAGAACGCCGGGCGCCGGTATTC
>NZ_JBGDZO010000531.1:0-270 GCF_046548235.1 Salmonella sp. SAL4457 | reverse complement strand
CGCCTATGTCGACTGCGTGATGCAACAAGGCCGGGAGATTCCCGGGGTGGTCGCGGCCCTCGCCAGCTCGCCGGAGCTGGAGCGGATCAAGCGCGACTACGAGGTTCTCTTCATGTACAAGTGCCGCGCCGTGCTGGAGCCCTTCGCCGGCGGCGGACGGCTGACCGTCGCCGCTCTGCGCGCAATGATCGGCGCCGCCGAAGCGCTGTCGCACGCGGCCGCCACCGAAGAGATCGCCCCGGAAGAGGCGCGGCGGGAACTGTACGAGGC
>NZ_JBGDZO010000530.1:0-270 GCF_046548235.1 Salmonella sp. SAL4457 | reverse complement strand
CCGTGATATCACCTCTCGCCTCAATTGCTTTCTCCGTTTGCTCATCATCCATCGGCACATCTTGGTTAAGCACGTAGAGTTTGAGCCTCCGCGAGCTGTCAAACGAGAAGCGTACAATACGCGTCTGCTGCGATATAAGATTTAGCCCTCGTTTTGCAAGGGCAGACGAGCGGGTTGCGAGCTCACGGTTGCTGGACCGTACGAGACCGCCGGACTTTGGATCAATTTTATTACTCATGTCTCTGCATTTTTTCGCTGACGGTCGTAAGA
>NZ_JBGDZO010000529.1:0-270 GCF_046548235.1 Salmonella sp. SAL4457 | reverse complement strand
ACAAGTCTGTATAGGTCTCTTGTGACACAGAGGTGGTACTCACAGGTTAACCAAGCGCACGATGTGCGTCTCCTCGCAGACTACAGTGCCGACCAGAGCGGTGAGGGCAAGAACAATCGTGGAGAGTGCGAATTGCATGATGAGTCTGAAGAGAGTGAGTGTGCGGGGGGGTCAGAGGAGCGGCCGTGCAAGGAAGCGAGTAGAGCCTATTTAAGCCCCACCGAAGCCCGTCAGAATGAAAATAATGGTGGTTCTGGAAGGGGCTCATAC
>NZ_JBGDZO010000528.1:0-270 GCF_046548235.1 Salmonella sp. SAL4457 | reverse complement strand
GGCCAGCTCGAAGCCACCGACCTGGAATTCCTGGCCCTGCTGCGCCAGCGCCAGGAACGACTCGACGCGATTCCCGTCGAAGAACTCGAAGCCACGGTGCGCCGCATGCTCAACCGCGAAGCGCGGCTGGGCTGGAAGCAGCGCCTGGAACAAGACAATCCGGAACTGCTGTTCAGCCAGGACGAAGCCAGGGCCAGGGTCGCCAGCCTCGCCGAAGCCGATGTGCAGATGCGCGCGCTGAACCGCGAACTGCTCGGCAAGGGCATCGAC
>NZ_JBGDZO010000527.1:0-270 GCF_046548235.1 Salmonella sp. SAL4457 | reverse complement strand
CAGCAGGTAGGCGTAGGCCTGGTGGTGGCTGCGACCGACGCGGCCGCGCAACTGGTGCAACTGGGCCAGGCCGAACTTGTCGGCGCGCTCGATGAGGATGGTGTTGGCGCTGGGCACGTCGATGCCGGTCTCGATGATGGTCGAGGCCACCAGCACGTTGAAGCGCTTGTGGTAGAAGTCGCTCATCACCTGGTCCAGCTCGCGCTCGTGCATCTGTCCGTGGCCGATGCCGATGCGCGCCTCCGGGACCAGTTCGGCGAGGTCGCGGGC
>NZ_JBGDZO010000526.1:0-270 GCF_046548235.1 Salmonella sp. SAL4457 | reverse complement strand
GGATTCGTACATCCCGTCACCTGGACCGAGTGGGGGCCTGCCGCCTGGTTGTTGCTCCTCCGCTGCGGGGCCTGTGGCTCGTCGCGGGACGTGGTTGCGAACAACGACGCCGCAGAGGCGTTCGACCTGTTGCTCGACCAGCAGATGGCCATGATCAGGGCCGCAGCCGACCGACTCGAACGCGAGGCGCTCGCGGCTCAGACCGAGAGCTTCGTCACGGCGTTGCGCTTGGATCTCGTGCGCGCGGACGACTTTCGCTGAGAGACGCAA
>NZ_JBGDZO010000525.1:0-270 GCF_046548235.1 Salmonella sp. SAL4457 | reverse complement strand
CCAGCGATGGGTGCTGCGAGTTCCGCGGCGGTCCTTATTTCGACGCCAAATATTTCGGCGAGGGTGTCGGCATCGCGGTCAAGAAGGGCAACCGCCAGCTGGTTGAGATCTTGAATTACGGGCTCGAGCAGGTGCACGCCTCCGGGCGCTATGAAGGTCTGTTCCTGCGCTATTTCCCCATGAACTTCTTCTAGTCGTTGTGCTTTTGCGGCCCGAACGGCAGCCAGAGGCTCCAGCCAAACTGCGTCGGCGCCTCGCCCTGATAGGGGG
>NZ_JBGDZO010000524.1:0-270 GCF_046548235.1 Salmonella sp. SAL4457 | reverse complement strand
GCCGGGGTGACATGCAATGTCGGGGGAGGAAGCGGCTGGCGGTGTCATACCGATTCAGAACAATGTTCCAAACTTCCTTCTCGTTGGACCGCATATAGAAGAGGTGCGTCTCAAACAAGTGCAGCATACTTCTCGAATCTGATCCAATCGCCTTTTGCGGGATCTCCACCAAGGCACTGTATAGCATATAAACACAGTGAGCGAACGAATGCCAGTAAGGATGCAGAGGACCCAAACACATCTTTGTACGCATCCCATTTGGGACTATAC
>NZ_JBGDZO010000523.1:0-270 GCF_046548235.1 Salmonella sp. SAL4457 | reverse complement strand
CCACTACCAGCAGACGCACGCCCCGCAACCGCTGGGTGCGCTCCACCGGGCGCGGCGGCGGGTTGGCCGGGGCGCCCTGTTCGCCGTGCAACGCATGCAGCACCGAGTCGGCCAGTTGCTTGGGCGTGACCGGCTTGGTGAGAAAATCGACGAAGGGCGGCGCGCTGTGGTCGCGCGCATCGGCCAGCACCTCGCGGCCATAGGCGGTGATCATGATCACCATGGGCGGCGGCAGGTCGCCCTGCAACTGGCGGATCAGTTGCGCCGCGC
>NZ_JBGDZO010000522.1:0-270 GCF_046548235.1 Salmonella sp. SAL4457 | reverse complement strand
ACCTCAAGCACCTGCCGGTGGATTACCTGAAGATCGATGGCAGCTTCGTCAAGGACATGCTCGAGGATCCCATCGATCGCGCCATGGTCCAGGTGATCAACCATATCGGCCACGTGATGGGCAAACGTACCATCGCCGAGTTCGTCGAGACCGTCGAAGTCATGGAAGCGCTGCGCGAGATCGGCATCGACTATGCCCAGGGCCTGGCCATCGGCGCGCCCCTGCCGTTCAGTCGCCAGCCTCCGGGGGCTGGAGTGGATGCCCAGGGCC
>NZ_JBGDZO010000521.1:0-270 GCF_046548235.1 Salmonella sp. SAL4457 | reverse complement strand
ATGCTGCCGTCCATGCAGTAGTAATCGGGGGAAATCCGCCCGACCGCCGGAAACGCATTCTTGCGCCCGGCCCAGAAGCGCTGGCGCTCGGCCTCGTCTTGGGCCTGTCGCACCGAGGTGGCGCCAGCCGCCTCGAACAGCTCGCGGACCCGCTCGCAATCCTCGTGCACGTCGGCTTCCACGCCATCCAGTTCGCAGAGCAGGATCGCCGCCGCGTCGACCGGGTAACCGGCGTGGATGAAATCCTCAGCGGCGCGGATCGACAGGTTG
>NZ_JBGDZO010000519.1:0-271 GCF_046548235.1 Salmonella sp. SAL4457 | reverse complement strand
CTTCTGGCGTCTCGCCAGCCCCTCCTTTACTCTTGCGCCTTGCGCCAGACTCCCCTGTCGCCGCGGACGTTGCCGTCCGGCAGCCGAAGGCGGCCCCGGTCTGCGCAGTCGGACATTGAACAGGCTCTAAGGACATTCGATGCGTTGGATTTCTCGTCCCGGCTGGCCCGGACACCTGCTGGCACTCGCCGCAGGCGCGCTCACACCCCTGGCCCTGGCGCCCTTCGACTACTGGCCGCTGGCGATCCTCTCGATCGCCCTGCTCTATCTC
>NZ_JBGDZO010000518.1:0-271 GCF_046548235.1 Salmonella sp. SAL4457 | reverse complement strand
ACGTCCGACAACAAGACATGGATGGCCGCGACAAGCGCGGCCATGACGCCCGGTAACGGGCCAATATCAATGGAAAGCACTCCTAGCCGTCCGCGGCCGGACGCTTGCGTGAGCCGCACCGGGTGCCGCGGAGGCCTTGCAGGCCACGTTTCCGCCACCGGAGGCAACGAAAACTGTCGGGCTGCGTTCTATCCGCAGCGCGAATCAGCGTCGCGCGTGACCCATCGCCGGGGTTGTCGATGGCTGAAGCGGTTTCAAAGCCGGGAAAGAC
>NZ_JBGDZO010000517.1:0-271 GCF_046548235.1 Salmonella sp. SAL4457 | reverse complement strand
ACCGTACCTGTTCGCCTGCTCGCGCTTCGCTCACTTCCTCAAATGTATCGTCCGCGACAAAATCGGTTCCTTTAAAGAGCGTGAGGATATGCAGCGCTGGCTAAATGAATGGATTATGAATTATGTCGACGCCGATCCGGTGAACTCCTCGCAAGAAACTAAAGCCCGTCGTCCGCTGGCTGCCGCTGAAGTAGTGGTGGAAGAGGTCGAAGGCAATCCAGGTTATTACGACGCGAAATTCTTCCTGCGTCCGCATTTCCAGCTTGAAGGG
>NZ_JBGDZO010000516.1:0-271 GCF_046548235.1 Salmonella sp. SAL4457 | reverse complement strand
ACATGCACGTCAACATCGTCAACTTCGAGCCGGGCGGCGTGATCCCCTTCGCCGAGACCCACGTGATGGAGCACGGCCTGTACGTGCTGGAAGGCAAGGCGGTGTACCGCCTGAACCAGGACTGGGTCGAGGTGGAGGCCGGCGACTTCATGTGGCTGCGCGCCTTCTGCCCGCAGGCCTGCTATTCGGGCGGCCCGGGGCGCTTCCGCTACCTGCTGTACAAGGACGTCAACCGGCACATGCGCCTGACTCTCAATGCGCCGCATTGAGG
>NZ_JBGDZO010000515.1:0-271 GCF_046548235.1 Salmonella sp. SAL4457 | reverse complement strand
CCCCAGAACAGCACCTGGTGCTGGTAGCGGCGGGGGATGCCGAAGAAACTGAAGATCATCGCCATGACGAACACGTTGTCCATCGATAGCGACTGTTCGACCAGGAAGCCGGTGTAGTACTCCACCGCGCTGGTGGGGCCGAAGGCGTACCAGACCCAGCCGCCGAAGGCCAGGCCGCAGGCGAAGTAGCCGGCGGACAGCAGCAGGCTTTCGCGCACGCCGATTTCGTGGTGGTCGCGTTGCAGCACGCCGAGGTCGAGGACCAGGAGAA
>NZ_JBGDZO010000514.1:0-271 GCF_046548235.1 Salmonella sp. SAL4457 | reverse complement strand
CGACCGCGACACCGCCTCGCGCCTCGGCGTGAAGCTCTCCGACATCGACAGCGTGCTCTACAACGCCTTCGGCCAGCGGCTGATCTCGACCATCTTCACCCAGGCCACCCAGTACCGCGTGGTGCTGGAGGTGGCGCCGCAGTTCCAGCTCGGCCCGCAGGCCCTGGAGCAGCTCTACGTGCCGTCCAGCGACGGCACCCAGGTGCGCCTGTCGAGCCTGGCGAAGGTGGAGGAGCGGCATACCCTGCTGGCGATCAACCATATCGCCCAG
>NZ_JBGDZO010000513.1:0-271 GCF_046548235.1 Salmonella sp. SAL4457 | reverse complement strand
GACAACAACCCGGTGTCGACCACCCAGACCCTCGGCGGCGGCTTCGGCAAGAAGGACCTCTGGCTCGACCAGGGCTACCTGACCTGGAAGCCCAGCGAGCGCCTGAGCCTGACCGGCGGGCGGATCGCCAATCCGTTCCTGTCCACCGACCTGCTGTATTCCAACGACCTCAACTTCGACGGCGTGGCGGCGATCTTCAACCAGCCGCTGAGCCGCGATGTCGCGCTGTTCGGCACGGTCGGCGCGTTCCCCGTGGAATACAGCTCGGACA
>NZ_JBGDZO010000512.1:0-271 GCF_046548235.1 Salmonella sp. SAL4457 | reverse complement strand
ATGCTCGTGACTCGCAAGGGCGCTCCGATCTCGCGCTGGCGCGCCCTGCTGCGCGCGACGATCACCTGGTCGCCGCTACTACTGTGGTTCGTGATCATGAGTGTTGGAGCCAGGGCGGAACACACGACTATGCCGGTCGCGCTGTCGTACGGCCTTTTCATTGCGATCTTCGTCGCCGGTGCCGTGTATGCATGGCGGAATCCCGCGCGCGGCATCCAGGATCATCTCGCCGGCACGTGGATCGTTCCGCGGTGATGCGACTTCGTCCTTC
>NZ_JBGDZO010000511.1:0-271 GCF_046548235.1 Salmonella sp. SAL4457 | reverse complement strand
GTGGAAGGACGAGACACGTCCTGGTCTCCGAGGGAGCTTTGCAGCAGAAGCCCATCAGGCGTCAGTGATGAAGCCTAACCTGCCATTGACCTCCGTCATTTTCTTGAGTTACCTCTTCTCCTCGGATGTTAGCGGTCTACCGCTTTGCTGCTCATCATCATTCTCATCCCCGGCTTCCTGCAAACAGTTAGCTTGTTCGTCGCTGGCACGGAAATGGTGATGTTGTAACCGTCAACTAAGGACCGGCGTGTCCACACGTCCAAGCTGGTGA
>NZ_JBGDZO010000510.1:0-271 GCF_046548235.1 Salmonella sp. SAL4457 | reverse complement strand
GTCATGGGGTTCTTCACCAAGTTCGGCGACGGCGCCTGCGACCTGGCTCCGCTCAGCGGCCTGGCCAAGCATCAGGTACGCGCCCTCGCCCGCGCCCTCGGCGCTCCGGAGAACCTGGTGGAGAAGATCCCCACCGCCGACCTCGAGGACCTGCGCCCCGGCCATCCGGACGAGGCTTCCCACGGCGTCACCTATGCCGAGATCGACGCCTTCCTGCACGGCCAGCCGCTGCGCGAGGAAGCTGCGCGGGTGATCGTCGACACCTACCACA
>NZ_JBGDZO010000509.1:0-271 GCF_046548235.1 Salmonella sp. SAL4457 | reverse complement strand
GTGTATGGTATAAAACATGAACCACCACCGGGATTTCAACCTGGTTTTGGGCATTGACGCGAAGGGCATCCCCGCTGGCAATTTTCCGCTGGGTAAATTCTTCAATTTGCCTTAATCGTTCCCTGAGCGAAGGATCGGCGGCCATTTGCGCTTCCAGCACCTCCTGTGAAGCACAGGTCCGTTTACGATCGGACTGGAAACCAGCTTCAGGAGAGTCGGGTAAAGAAGCATTTTTCTGGCAGGAAATAAACAAAAGGAAGCTCAGTACAGA
>NZ_JBGDZO010000508.1:0-271 GCF_046548235.1 Salmonella sp. SAL4457 | reverse complement strand
AGACGATGATGATCGCGCCGAACACGAACACGGCGATCTTCGCCAGTTGCACGTAGCCCTTGATCGAGCGGGTGCGGGCGTGCTCGGTACGCGCGTAGATGTCCAGCAGGGCATTCAGCAGCGCGGTGAGGGCGAGGATCAGGAACAGCACGGTGAAGGCCAGTGCCAGGTTGCCGAGGAAGTGCGCGGCCTTGTCCGGCATCTCCGGGATCCACGGCAGGCCGAATTGCACCAGCAGCGAGGGCGTGGTTTGCGCCAGGCGCTGGAACAC
>NZ_JBGDZO010000507.1:0-271 GCF_046548235.1 Salmonella sp. SAL4457 | reverse complement strand
GACAAGGACGCCGCGATCAACACCGGCAGCAACACCTGGATCTTCAACCCGCACTACGCCTTCACCTGGGAACTGGGCGAGCGCCTGGAACTCAGCGGCCGCCTGCACTACGCCTGGATCAGCCGCAACGACGACCCCTCGCCGCGCCTGGGCGCAAACGACGTACAGCCGGGCCAGGCGCTGCACGCGAACTTCTCGATCTCCTACGCGCTGGACCCGCACTGGCGGATCGGCCTGGCCGGCTACCAGTTGAAACAGATCAGCGCCGACC
>NZ_JBGDZO010000506.1:0-271 GCF_046548235.1 Salmonella sp. SAL4457 | reverse complement strand
GCATGGTGGGTGCAGTAAGCCTAAAGGAAAGCCCCGTCCTGAATCGCTCAGGCGGGGCTTTTTTATGCCGGCCAGCTCAAATGTCTGTCGTCAGTTCCAGCAGGGCAACCGGGTGGTCTGCGTCGCTCCCGGTAAGTTCGATCCCCTGGCGATTGGTCAGGCAAGGTGGGATTTTCCTCACTTCCCCCATTGGCGGTTGTGAGATAGCGCCGCGTTAGCCCATGGCTCAGTTCGGAGCCATCGCTGGTCGCGCCAAGGGGCGCACTTGAAA
>NZ_JBGDZO010000505.1:0-271 GCF_046548235.1 Salmonella sp. SAL4457 | reverse complement strand
ACCTAATGCAGCGGTAGCAAGCGTCCATTGGTTTACCGGAATACGGAATATTTTAAAAATGGCCCAGGCAAAGGCCACATAGGTCAGGACTATCAACAAATCCATGATTAAATCTCCGGAAAGGTGGAGTTATCGTTTTTTTTCTCCCCATCCAGTCTTTTTTCCAACTGGGTGATTCGCGCTGCCAGCGCGGCAATCTCAGGGTCTGACTCCTTTCCGGTCGGTGTGATGTGTGACTGCATTCCCCATCCCTTTTCAGGCTGGTAGAGCG
>NZ_JBGDZO010000504.1:0-271 GCF_046548235.1 Salmonella sp. SAL4457 | reverse complement strand
CCGCCAATGCCCTGTGGGGCAACGCGCCGAGCGTGCTGGTAGGCGACTTCCTTTATGCCCGCTCCTTCGAAATGATGGTCGAGCTGGGTTCCATGCCGGTCATGCGCATCATATCCCAGGCCACCCGGGTGATCGCCGAGGGCGAAGTGCTGCAATTGTCCAAGGTACGCGACGCCAGCACTACCGAAGAGACCTACATGGAAGTGATCCGCGGCAAGACCGCGATGCTTTTCGAGGCCTCGACCCACAGCGCCGCCGCGCTGTGCCAGGC
>NZ_JBGDZO010000503.1:0-271 GCF_046548235.1 Salmonella sp. SAL4457 | reverse complement strand
GGACAAAGCACACCCACGCCGACGGCGGGGACCTACACCGACACCCTGCTGGTCACCATCGCCTGGTAAGACGCGCCGCCAGGCGCGGCGCCAGGCAGCATGGTCCTGGGGGGACCGATGAGCCTGAACCGCTACTTCACCGGAGGACTGCTCTGCCTGCTCGGCTGCAACCCGGCAAACGCGCAGACCGCCACCATCGTCCTGAGCGCCACGCTGCTCCCGGCCTGCGAGGCAGGTAGCGTCGGCAGCGGCGGCGCGATCACCTTCGGCA
>NZ_JBGDZO010000502.1:0-271 GCF_046548235.1 Salmonella sp. SAL4457 | reverse complement strand
CAGACAATGGGCTGACCATCACTCCGCGCGGCACCCGGGGGAATTCCGGCGGGCAGGACTGCGGCCGGACATAGACGGTGTGCAAGCGGACCTCGCCGCGCGCCAGCATCGCGTGCGCCATCCCCGCCGGCATCCATACCGCGCGCTGCGGCGGGACCAGCCATAGCGTGCGACCGACATGCAGTTCGATCACGCCCGACAGGGCATGGATCAACTGCGCCCGCTCGTGCCGGTGCTCGGCGACCACGAAACCCGCCGGGAAGGTCTTGGC
>NZ_JBGDZO010000501.1:0-271 GCF_046548235.1 Salmonella sp. SAL4457 | reverse complement strand
TTTATTGAACGTTCAATCAACTAAGAATAAGCTCGGCGTCCATGAGCGGCTCCCAGCCTGCGTGCAACCTGGCCCGCGCCGTTCATCACCTCGTCGCCGAAGTCCGCCAAGGATCGCAGAATCCGGGCTTCAAGTGGGGTGGCAATGCTGTGTCTGTAGTCCGCGGCCATAAGCCGCCATGCTTTCACTGCCATGGGGTCATCCTCCAATGAGTACTGCTTCGCCAATAAAAACAAACGAGCAGGTACGTCTGAATCCGATCGTGTTCTTC
>NZ_JBGDZO010000500.1:0-271 GCF_046548235.1 Salmonella sp. SAL4457 | reverse complement strand
ACTATGAGCAGCGCCGGGTGCAGAAGATCGTGCTATGCGCCCGCGCCGTGCCCAACACCGTGCAACTGCTCAAGCCCGGCGTGCTGGTGGTGACCCCCGGCGACCGCGACGACATCATCCTCGCCGCCAGCCTGGCCGCGATGAACGGCGTACCCTTGGCCGGCCTGCTGCTGTGCAGCGACTTCCCGCCCGACCCGCGGATCATGGAACTCTGCCGCGGCGCCCTGCAGGGCGGCCTGCCGGTGCTGTCGGTGGCCACCGGCTCCTACGA
>NZ_JBGDZO010000499.1:0-272 GCF_046548235.1 Salmonella sp. SAL4457 | reverse complement strand
CCATCAGCACCGGCAGGTGCTTGAGGCGCTCGTCGGCGCGAACCGCGCGCAGCAGATCGATGCCGGTCATGCCCGGCATGTTCCAGTCGGTGACGAGAAAGTCGAAATTGCCGCTGTGCAGCATCGGCGGCGCCGTGGTGCCGTCGTCGGCCTCGGCGGTATTGGTGAAGCCCAAGTCCCGCAAGAGGTTCTTGATGATGCGTCTCATCGTGGAAAAGTCGTCCACGATGAGAATTTTCATGTTCTTGTCCAAGTAAACCTCCGTACAGACC
>NZ_JBGDZO010000498.1:0-272 GCF_046548235.1 Salmonella sp. SAL4457 | reverse complement strand
CCTGTCGGTCGATCCGGAGCGCGAGCGCATCTCCCTGGGCATCAAGCAGCTGGAAGACGATCCGTTCTCCAACTACGCGTCCCTGCACGAGAAAGGCAGCATCGTCCGCGGTACCGTGAAGGAAGTCGACGCCAAGGGCGCTGTCATCAGCCTGGGCGACGACATCGATGGTATCCTGATGGCTTCCGAAATCTGCCGTGACCGCGTCGAAGACGCGCGCAACGTCCTGAAGGATGGCGAGGAAGTCGAAGCCAAGATCATCAGCATCGACC
>NZ_JBGDZO010000497.1:0-272 GCF_046548235.1 Salmonella sp. SAL4457 | reverse complement strand
CAGCAGGATGGCGCAGGCGCGGATCAGCCAGGCGCGGTCGCGACGGTCGGACAGCCAGCCGAGCGGCCACTGCACCAGCAGCCCGGCGAAGATGCAGGCGCCCATGTACAGGCCGACCTGCTCGTTGGGCAACCCCAACTGGTTGGCATACAGCGGCGCCAGGCCATAGAAGGATCCGACCACCACCCCCGAGACCAATACGGGGGTCAGCGACTGCGGCACCCGGCGGATGAAGAAGCGTGGTTCGAGCGGCGCCGGGCGCAGCGCTGCGG
>NZ_JBGDZO010000496.1:0-272 GCF_046548235.1 Salmonella sp. SAL4457 | reverse complement strand
ATCCTCACCACCAGCTTCGAGGATGGCCCCAACGGCCCGCTGGTGCCGGAACTCAAGGAAATGTTTCCGCAGGCCCCGTACATCGCCCGCCCCGGCAACATCAACGCCTGGGACAACGAGGACTTCGTCAAGGCGGTCAAGGCCACCGGCAAGAAGCAACTGATCATCGCCGGCGTGGTGACCGATGTCTGCGTAGCCTTCCCGACCCTCTCGGCGCTGGAGGAGGGGTTTGACGTATTCGTCGTCACCGACGCCTCCGGCACCTTCAACCC
>NZ_JBGDZO010000495.1:0-272 GCF_046548235.1 Salmonella sp. SAL4457 | reverse complement strand
AGCCGAGACCGACGACCGTTTCGATCTGTCGTCCGGCCGCACCGAGCTTGCCGCGAAGACGGCCGACGTGCACGTCCACCGAACGGGTTTCGACGAGCCGATCGTAGCCCCAGACGCGTTCGAGCAGACGGTCTCGCGACAACACGCGGTTCTTGTTTGCGACCAGGTAGCGAAGCAGCTCGAATTCGCGGCGCGTGAGGCGCACCGGCTCGCCGTCCACGCTCACCGCAACGGCGTCGAAGTCGGCGACGAGATGCTTGCCGCGATACACG
>NZ_JBGDZO010000494.1:0-272 GCF_046548235.1 Salmonella sp. SAL4457 | reverse complement strand
CTGCTGAAGAGCCGCAACATCCTGCTCTGCACCCTGATCAGTTGCGTATTCGTCACCTGGTTCATCGTGCTGATTTCCTTTACCCCGACCTTCCTGGTCAACGCCCGCGGCTTCAGCCCGGCGACCATGGGCAGGCTGATGAGCTGCCTGGGCGTCGCCTGGGTGGTCTGGGGCTTCGCCGTACCGGCGATATCCGATCGCATCGGCCGTCGACCGACCCTGGTGGCGTTCTCCCTGCTCGCCGCGTGTTGCCCGCTGGCGCTGCTCTATGC
>NZ_JBGDZO010000493.1:0-272 GCF_046548235.1 Salmonella sp. SAL4457 | reverse complement strand
CCTTGGTCACCACGAAGCGCCCGTCGGCCTCGACCTCGACGATGGGGAAGCCGATGTGCTCGTAGTCCGGCACCTGCTCCCAGTCGGTGAAATTGCCGCCGGTGCATTGCGCGCCGCATTCGACGATGTGCCCGGCGAGGGCGGCCTGGGCCTGTCTGTCGTAGTCGTCCCAGGCCCAGCCGAACTCGTGCACCAGGGCGGCGCTGACCACCGCGCTGTCGACCACCCGGCCGGTGATCACGATGTCCGCGCCCTGGCGCAGGGCCTCGACG
>NZ_JBGDZO010000492.1:0-272 GCF_046548235.1 Salmonella sp. SAL4457 | reverse complement strand
GGCAGACGACGCCTGGGTTCACCCCGATATCGAACAACCCATACCGCTTGACTTGATCAATGGTCGTCGCGTCGCATACGCTCGGAGTGTTTTTCCGTGGGCTCACGCCGGCGCTGATAGTACCGTGACGATGACTGAGGTGCTTCTCCGACTACTTACCGTCTCATCGTCCACAAGATCATACACAGGGCGATACAGTACCAGTAAGCACTCATCCCCATCTGTTCGTCATCGGCTTCGACGAATGAACACTTTATTCTGTGGTGTAGCCC
>NZ_JBGDZO010000491.1:0-272 GCF_046548235.1 Salmonella sp. SAL4457 | reverse complement strand
ATGTAGAGGTCCTGACTCGGGACGTAGGCCTCGGGCTGGTAGTAGTCGTAGTAGGAGACGAAGTACTCCACTGAGTTGTTCGGGAAGAACTCCCGGAACTCGTTGCAGAGCTGCGCGGCCAGCGTCTTGTTGTGAGCGATGACCAGCGCCGGCCGCTGCGTCTTCTCGATCGCGAAGGCCATCGTGGCCGTCTTGCCCGAGCCCGTCACGCCCAGCAGGGTCTGGAAGCGGTCCCCGCCGTCGATGCCCTCGGCCAAGCCGTCGCGAGCCGC
>NZ_JBGDZO010000490.1:0-272 GCF_046548235.1 Salmonella sp. SAL4457 | reverse complement strand
CGCCGAGGTCGACCGGCAGATGTCCACCTACCGCGACGATTCCCTGGTCTCGCGTTTCAATGCTCTGCCGGCGCAGTCCTGCATGGAGCTGCCGCTACCGATGCTGGAGTTGCTGCGCTACGGCGGCGAGTTGTCGGAACAGAGCCAGGGCGCCTTCGACATGACCGTCGAGCCGCTGATGAACCTCTGGGGCTTCGGTCCGCAGGCGCGGGTGGAGAAGGTTCCCAGCGCCGAGCAGATCGCCGCGGTGCGCCGTGACGTCGGCCATCGAC
>NZ_JBGDZO010000489.1:0-272 GCF_046548235.1 Salmonella sp. SAL4457 | reverse complement strand
GACGAAGGCCGAGCCCTTGGGTGCCTGGGGCCCGTACAGGGCGCCCTCGTCGGCCTGCGCGGCGAATGCGGCGACGCCGAGGGAAAGTGCGCAGGCCAGGCGGGTCCAGGTGTGGCGGCGGGTCATCGGGTTCATGGGTATTCCTCCGTTGCTTCTTCTTCAGCGGGGCGCTCGGCCCCGTGGGTAAACAGCCTTGGCTGTGTTCGTTCAATCGTTGCGGCTGGCGGCCAGGCGCTCATCGCGGCCGCCGCTGGCCTTCAGCTGGGCGACCC
>NZ_JBGDZO010000488.1:0-272 GCF_046548235.1 Salmonella sp. SAL4457 | reverse complement strand
AGCCACAGCGCGGGCTGGCGCAACTGCCGCAGGTAGCCTTCGCGGCCGGGCAGGTCGCCGGCCTGGCGTTGCGGCAGGAAGCGCCAGAGCAGCAGGCACAAGGGCAGCGAATAGAACGCGATGCCGGCGAAGATCCAGCGCCAGCCGAACCAGTCGCTGATCTGTACGCCCAGTGGCACGCCGAACACCAGCGAACCGCTGATGCCCATGAAGATCAGGCCGATCGCCCGGCCGCGCTGGGCCGGGGCGGCCAGCTCGGCGGCGAGCAGGCT
>NZ_JBGDZO010000487.1:0-272 GCF_046548235.1 Salmonella sp. SAL4457 | reverse complement strand
GCGCCGAGAAGCTGCTCAACCAGCCGGCCTACAACTACGCCCAGGTCATCGGCTACAACGAGGCGAGGACGCCGGGCAAGGGGTCGGCCATCTTCCTGCACGTCGCCACGGGAGGTGGCACTGCGGGCTGCGTGTCCCTGCCGACCGGGCCGTTGCTCGCGGTCCTGCGGTGGGAGCGGGCCGGCGCCGTCATCGCGATCCGCTGAGGCCCGCGGCCGTCTGGACAGCCTCTGGCCGGAGGCGTGCAGAGGCGGCAGAGTAGCCCCCATGAC
>NZ_JBGDZO010000486.1:0-272 GCF_046548235.1 Salmonella sp. SAL4457 | reverse complement strand
CCTACGAACTGAGCCGCGAATACAACGAGGCGGGCTATTCGGCGCCGCAGCGGCACAGCTTCAGCATCGCCCGCGGTACGGGCGGGCACTATTGGGTGGCTGGCTCGGTGAACGGGCAGAACATGCAGTTCCTGGTGGATACCGGCGCCACCAGCATCGCCATGAACGAGAACGAGGCGCGCCGCCTGGGTATCGATTACCGGGTGGACGGCAAGCCGATGGTCGCCTCCACTGCCAGCGGAACCTCGCGCGGCTGGCGAGTGACCCTGGAC
>NZ_JBGDZO010000485.1:0-272 GCF_046548235.1 Salmonella sp. SAL4457 | reverse complement strand
CGCCTATACGCCCCAGACCCAGGATGCCGAGGGTCTTGCCGCCGAGCGAGGTGGTGAGCGGGTAAGGGCCGCGCGAAGCCCAGTGGCCCGCGCGCAGATATTTCTCCGACTGCGGAAACTTGCGCACCGTGTTGAGCACGAGCGCAAGCGCGGTGTCGGCGACGCACTCGTTCAGCACGTCGGGCGTGTTGGTGACGATGATCTTGCGCTTCTTTGCGTCGTCGAGGTTGATCGCGTCCACGCCGACGCCGAAGTTCGAGATGATCTCGAGC
>NZ_JBGDZO010000484.1:0-272 GCF_046548235.1 Salmonella sp. SAL4457 | reverse complement strand
CAGCTATACCGTCCTCGAGGAGGGGCCGCGCTTCAAGATCAAGCGAATCGTGGTCAGGCCGGGAGAGCGCTTGTCGCTGCAGATGCACCATCACCGCAGCGAGCACTGGATCGTGGTGCAAGGCATGGCCAGGGTCACCAATGGCGATGGCGCGCGGCTGGTCAACAGCAACGAGTCGACCTACATTCCCGCGGGCCACCGGCATCGCCTGGAAAACCCGGGGGTCATCGACCTGGTGATGATCGAGGTGCAGAGCGGCGAATACCTGGGAG
>NZ_JBGDZO010000483.1:0-272 GCF_046548235.1 Salmonella sp. SAL4457 | reverse complement strand
GGGCCGATCTCGGTATCCCAGCCGCAGCGGGCGATGTGCATGCCGCCGCCGAACACCTCATGGATATCGCGCACGGTGAACGCCACGTGGTTCAGGCCGGCGCGCGGTTGCGGCAGTTGCAGCATGAACAGGTCGTGGTGGCCGCCCTCCTCCGCGCAACGCAGGAAGGCGCCGCGATTCGGATAGCGATCGGAGCAGACGAAGCCGAAGCGCTCGCGGTAGAAGCGTTCGCAGGCGTTGACGTCCTTGACGAAGAACACCACGTGGCCGAC
>NZ_JBGDZO010000482.1:0-272 GCF_046548235.1 Salmonella sp. SAL4457 | reverse complement strand
ACCCAAGACCGTTTCGGCCGGATCACCAATACCCAGGTCCTAGTGGATCTGCTGGCCGTGGGCGGCAAGCCGATGGCGCCGACCGCCCAAGCCCCGGCCCGCCCGCAAGTGCAGGCCCAAGCCCCGCGCCCGGCCCAGCAGCCGCAGGGCCAGGACAAACAAGACAAGACCCCGGACGCCAAGGCGTAAGCCCTAGGAGGCCGCGATGCTCCGCTATCTCTCGCTGTTCGCGGTAGGTCTGGCCACCGGCTACGCCTGGGGCTGGATCGACG
>NZ_JBGDZO010000481.1:0-272 GCF_046548235.1 Salmonella sp. SAL4457 | reverse complement strand
CCCATGACCTGCGCATGACCGCGTCCCCGACCTTCCAGCCCGCCTGGTGGCTGCCCAATCCGCACCTGCAGACCCTGTGGAGCCCGTTCTTCCGCCGCGGGCCGACCCTGGAACGGCAGCGCGAACGCCTGTGGCTGGCCGATGGCGACTTCATCGACCTCGACTGGGCCGGCCCGCACGATGCCGAGACCCCGCTGGTGCTGGCGCTGCACGGCCTCACCGGGTCATCCTCGTCGCACTACATCCTCGGTCTGCAGCGCGCCCTGCTGGAG
>NZ_JBGDZO010000480.1:0-272 GCF_046548235.1 Salmonella sp. SAL4457 | reverse complement strand
CGTCCTCCTGCATCCTGGCGAGACGCCGGCGGCGACCTGAGCGTTCCCCCGGACGCGCGAGAAAAGCCATGCCTGTCAGGCGCTTGGCGTCATAAAACCCGAATGTCAGGAGGTGGTCGGCGGCGTCCGCGCAAATCTGGACGCGCGCCACCCGCCTGCGTAGCATCCGCGCCATGAGACTGACTCAAGGATTGTTCCGGTTCCCGCTGGCCGGGCTGCTGTGCCTGAGTACGGCCGCCTTCGCGGAGAGCCAGCTTAGCGTGCGCGTCACC
>NZ_JBGDZO010000479.1:0-272 GCF_046548235.1 Salmonella sp. SAL4457 | reverse complement strand
CCTTGACCTGGCCCGCTTCGATGTCGGCTGAAGGTATGTCGGAATCCGGAGGATAGGTCGGGGAAGTGCTGGACCGCGCGTTTGTGCATCACGGGAAGGAGGATGAGATTACGAGAAGATAAAGGGTGATAAATCGGCTGTAGAGCCCAAAGCACTAATGAAATAACCAAGCAAGGAGTGGGAGCGACACCGACAAAGCATGCAAGTCCAGCGAGTGCGCGTTTCCGACTGCCAGAAGTTCGACCAAACGACGAGCATGCATCGGAAGATAC
>NZ_JBGDZO010000478.1:0-273 GCF_046548235.1 Salmonella sp. SAL4457 | reverse complement strand
GGTCAAGGCCTGGGGTGCGCTGGCCTTCGTCGCGGCGATCGGCGGGGTGATCGGCTTCCGCTACGCGCTGCGCAAGGATGCCTTTCGCGAGCGCTGGCATGGCTTCCTGCTGCGCGTGCCGCTGGTCGGTCGGCTGGTGCGTTCCACCGACACCGCGCGCTTCGCCTCGACCCTGGCGATCCTCACCCGCAGCGGCGTGCCGCTGGTGGAGGCGCTGGCGATCGCCGCCGAGGTGATCGCCAACCGGATCATCCGCAACGAAGTGGTCAAGGC
>NZ_JBGDZO010000477.1:0-273 GCF_046548235.1 Salmonella sp. SAL4457 | reverse complement strand
GCTCGAGGACCGGGCGGCCGGGGTGGCCGGGTTCCTGCATGCCGGCTCGGCCACCGACAGCTGGCCGGACAAGGAGACCGAGAACACGTACCGGTCGGCGATGATGCTGCTCAACACCGCCCACTGCGCGGTGGAGTACCACCGCAGGGCGCTGCGCTCCATCCCGCGTCCCGACGGCATCAGGTTCGCGCGTCGGATGAAGTACCCGATCAGCGTGCCGGTGCTCCACGTCGTGGGTGCTGCCGACCCCACCGTCCTGCCGAGCAGCAATGC
>NZ_JBGDZO010000476.1:0-273 GCF_046548235.1 Salmonella sp. SAL4457 | reverse complement strand
GAGGTAGGTCTCGCGGTGGCGGATGCGGTCGGCGCCGGCCGGCAGCAGTCCGGCCATGACATGGATGTGGCGGTTGCCGAGGACCTGGGCATAGTCGATGGCCTGGGCGATGGCGCGGCGGAATTCGGCCTCGCGCCCCGGCAGGCTGGCCAGGCCGCGCTCGCCCTTGTCCCAGTCGCCGGGTGCGGCATTGAACAGCACCTGGCGCAGGCCGTGGTCGTCCAGCCGGGCCTTCAGTTCGGCCGCAGGGTAGGCATAGGGGAACAGGTACTC
>NZ_JBGDZO010000475.1:0-273 GCF_046548235.1 Salmonella sp. SAL4457 | reverse complement strand
TCCATGTGCAATGCCAGCGCCTTGCCTACCGTGTGGCCATAGCCCGGCAGCACGTTGAACACGCCTTTCGGAATGCCGGCCTCGACGGCCAGCTGGGCGATGCGGAGGGCGGTCAGCGGCGACTTCTCGGAGGGCTTGAGGATCACCGAGTTGCCGGTGGCCAGGGCCGGACCGAGTTTCCAGCAGGACATCAGCAGCGGGAAGTTCCACGGCACGATGGCGGCGACCACGCCGACCGGCTCGCGGGTCACCAGGCCCAGCTCGGCATGGGGA
>NZ_JBGDZO010000474.1:0-273 GCF_046548235.1 Salmonella sp. SAL4457 | reverse complement strand
CACCGTGTCCGTCCCGGTCCTGGTGGCGTTCCTCGGCGCCTGCCTGGTGCTGGCGGTCGGCGGCGTCCGGCTCGTGCTGCTCCGCCCGGCAGGGGTGGTCGTCACGCTCGCCGGGCTGGTGATGGGTGCGCCGTTCTGGTGGGGCTTCGACCTCCCCTTCGCCTGGTTCAACGCGGTGAACGTCCTCGCCCTCCTCGCGATGGCAGGCGTCGCGAGCGTGGGCGGTCGTGGCCGTGCGTGAGGGCCGCGCTCTCCTCCCCGGCATGGTGGTGC
>NZ_JBGDZO010000473.1:0-273 GCF_046548235.1 Salmonella sp. SAL4457 | reverse complement strand
ATGTACCAGTGGCGCAAGGGCAACGACACCCTGACTCGCGAGCGCTACGGCCTGGAGCACCATTTCCTGCTCGACAGCCAGGTCGCCGATCGCATCCAGTGGAGCCTGAACTACCAGTTGGCGAAGACCGACCAGGCGACCCGCGAGTTCTACTACCCGATCACCCGCAAGGTCCTGCGCACCCGCGACACTACCTACAAGGAACGCCTGTGGGTCTTCGACAGCCAGTTGGACAAGAGCTTCGCCATCGGCGAGACCGAGCACCTGCTGAGC
>NZ_JBGDZO010000472.1:0-273 GCF_046548235.1 Salmonella sp. SAL4457 | reverse complement strand
ACCCACATACCCGAGTGAAGTGAGTCGAGGATGTCCGAAACCTTCAAACCCGCCCCCGGTGACGTCGAACTCGTGCAGCGCGAGGAATGCTTCCGTGGCTTCTATCGTCTCGATCGCCTGCGCCTGCGGCATCGCCAGTTCGACGGCAGCATGGGCCGGGAAATCAGTCGGGAACTGTTCGTCCGCCATGACGCGGTCTGCGTGCTGCCCTACGACCCGCAGCGCGATTGCGTGGTGCTCATCGAGCAATTCCGCGTCGGGGCGATGCAGAAG
>NZ_JBGDZO010000471.1:0-273 GCF_046548235.1 Salmonella sp. SAL4457 | reverse complement strand
CCTGCAGGTCCAGCTCGGCTCGCCGTTGATCGGCAGCACCCTGGAAGAACTGCAACTGCGCACCCGCCTGGGCGCCAACGTGGTCGGCCTGGAGCGGGTACGCAAGTTCCACAGCGAGGTGGTCAAGGTCGGCGGCAGCACCGAGCTGAAGGCGGGCGACGTGTTGCTGCTGGACGTCTTCGCCCCTCCGGAGGACATGGACCGGCGCTGCGCCGAGCTGAACCTGGTGCGCCTGCCGTTCCGCGCCAGCTACTTCATCGACCAGTCGCGGGA
>NZ_JBGDZO010000470.1:0-273 GCF_046548235.1 Salmonella sp. SAL4457 | reverse complement strand
GATCTCACCGAGCGCATCGACAAGCTGCTGCTGTTGCGCGACCAACTGGACGGCTGCATCGGTTGCGGCTGCCTGTCGCTCCAGGCCTGCCCGTTGCGCAACCCCGGCGACCAGCTTTCCGCCGAGGGGCCGGGAGCGCACTGGCTGGACGCCGAGGGCCGCGAGCACGACGGCTAGGCAGCGGTCAGCCGTGGTGCTGGCGGTCGGCGACGGCCGGGCTGTCCTGCAGGTTGTCCGGCGGGATCGCCAGGGCGCGTAGCGATCCGGCCATGA
>NZ_JBGDZO010000469.1:0-273 GCF_046548235.1 Salmonella sp. SAL4457 | reverse complement strand
GTATGGAACAATATTTGGAACCAATGGTTTGCAAATAGCAATTTGGATAGGCGTAGCTACTTATTTTATGGGTGCAGTCGGCTTCAGCGCCATCCTTTGGCTCTACAGCAAAGTCTTCAAGCAAGATGGCAGTGAATTCAATCGCCTGGACGGCATGCTCCGCTTCAAGCGTCGCTTCCGCCGCCTGTTCGTCGCTCCCTTCGACGAGTTCGATCCGGTGCTGCAATTGCTGCCCAGTGGCTACGGCAGCCACGACTATGCGCTCTGGTTGCA
>NZ_JBGDZO010000468.1:0-273 GCF_046548235.1 Salmonella sp. SAL4457 | reverse complement strand
GCGAGGAAGTTGTCGGTGGCGTCGCTGCACTCGCCGTTCAGCAGCGGGCTGTCGCTGAACGCGCAGAACAGCAGGAAGGCGTCGAGGAAGCGCGCCTCGTCCAGGTCGATGCCCAGCGGCAGGAACGGGTTGATGTCCAGGCAGCGCACTTCCACGTACTGCACGCCGCGAGCGGCCAGGGCCTGCACCGGACGCTCGCCGGTGTAGGTGACGCGCTTTGGCCGGATGCTCGAGTAGTACTCGTTCTCGATCTGCAGGATGTTGGTGTTCAGC
>NZ_JBGDZO010000467.1:0-273 GCF_046548235.1 Salmonella sp. SAL4457 | reverse complement strand
ACCCGGGGCTGCGCCTGGCGCTCAAGGCCAGTTGCGACTACCTGTTGCAGACCGATGTCCGGCGCATCGCCCGACGCAACCGCCAGTTGCGCGAACGCATCGCCCAGCAGCTCTACCGCCGGCTCGGCTGGACGCCGCTGGAACAAGGGCCGCACGCCAGCGCGTTGATGACCTACGCGGCCCCCGAACTGAGCGGCGAGCAATGGCTGAAGCGCCTCCACGCGCGCGGCGTGAACGCCTCCTACATCGGCCCGCAGTATGCCCGCTGGGCGC
>NZ_JBGDZO010000466.1:0-273 GCF_046548235.1 Salmonella sp. SAL4457 | reverse complement strand
CTCCACGGGCGGCCTCACCCTGGTGGCCGGAGATACTGGCATGCGTCTGGAAACCCGTGGCGACCTGGTCCTGGGCGGGGTGACTGATCCCGGTAGGGTGGGGGTGCCGAATACCGTTGGCTTCACGGCTCCCGATGGCAGCGTCTACCAAGGGGGCGGGATCGCTTGGTTCAGTCTCTGGACTGCACACACCTCGATCGATCTGTTTGCGGCGGGCGGCAACCTGACGCCCAGCACCCAATTGGTCGAGGCAACCAACGCTATTCCCATGGC
>NZ_JBGDZO010000465.1:0-273 GCF_046548235.1 Salmonella sp. SAL4457 | reverse complement strand
GGAAAACCCCAGCTACGCCCGCCTCGCCAAGCAACTCGAACAAGGCGCCCGGGCGCGCGGCTACCAGTTGCTGATCGCCTGCTCCGACGACGAGCCGGAGACCGAGCGCCAGGTGGTCAACCTGTTCCGCGCGCGCCGCTGCGACGCGCTGATCGTCGCCAGTTGCCTGCCGGCCGGGGATGATACCCATGCCCGGCTGGTCGCCGAAGGCCTGCCGGTGGTGGCCATCGACCGCCAGCTCGACCCGCAGCGCTTCGCCTCGGTGATCAGCGA
>NZ_JBGDZO010000464.1:0-273 GCF_046548235.1 Salmonella sp. SAL4457 | reverse complement strand
GCGGGAACATCACGAAAGTGCAGGCGAACACCAGCAGGTGCAGGCGCCAGTGGGTCATGCCGGCGATGATCGCCTGGCGCGACAGCTTGGCGCCGTGGAGGAAGAACAGCAGGCCGATGCCGATGTTGGTCACCCATTCGAAGACCACGGCGGTCTGGCCGCTGCAGGGCAGGAAAGTGGCGAGAAGGACGGTGGCGATCAGCGCCAGGGTGAAGTTATCCGGAAGGAAACGCGGTCGGGACATGGGCACGCTCTGCAGGATCGGGGGAACAC
>NZ_JBGDZO010000463.1:0-273 GCF_046548235.1 Salmonella sp. SAL4457 | reverse complement strand
CGCCCATGCCGAGCATCGCGGGCATTCCGCCCAGGCCGGGCACGCGATGCCGATGGACATGCCGATGCCGGCGGGCATCCCTCTGCAAAGGGTGGTGGATATCGCCCGCGAGCGCGGCGTGGCGGCGGGCTACGGGATCGCCCTGCCGAGCGGGATGGAGGGGGTCTACACGATTTCCGTGTTCCCCGACGATCCGCGCCACGACGCCACCCTGCACATCGACCAGTACAGCGGCAAGGTTCTCGCCGACGTGCGTTGGCAGGACTACAACGC
>NZ_JBGDZO010000462.1:0-273 GCF_046548235.1 Salmonella sp. SAL4457 | reverse complement strand
AGGTCGGCGTGAACCGGTACCTGGCCGGCACGTCGCTGATCGGATCGGTCGACGAGGCCGTCGCGGTGGTCGACGCCGTGCGGGAGGTGGACGTCGACGAGATCGCCTGCCTCGTCGACTTCGTCGACGACGCCGACCGCGTGGTCGCCGGCATCGGCCGCATCGCCGAGCTGGCCGCCCGCACCGCGTGACCGCTATGCGTCGATCTTGCAGTTGTGGTGTCCCTCAAAGCGGGGCAAGGTCGGGCGAAGACCGGCACCACAACTGCAAGAT
>NZ_JBGDZO010000461.1:0-273 GCF_046548235.1 Salmonella sp. SAL4457 | reverse complement strand
CTCAAGCATGGCCCGCTGGCGCTGGTGGACAGCGACATGCCGGTGGTTACCGTGGCGCCGAACAACGAGCTGGTGGAGAAGCTCAAGTCGAACCTGCAGGAAGTCCGCGCCCGCGGCGGCGAACTGGTGGTGTTCGCCGACGAAGGCGCGGGCATCGAGGCTGGCGAGGGCACCCATGTGGTGGGCATGCCGCACATCGGCGACGTGCTCTCGCCGATCCTCTACACCATCCCGTTGCAATTGCTCTCGTACCATGTCGCCGTGCTCAAGGGC
>NZ_JBGDZO010000460.1:0-273 GCF_046548235.1 Salmonella sp. SAL4457 | reverse complement strand
CAGGGTCTTGCCCATGCGCTCCTGCGCTTCCTTCTTGATCTCGTTGATCATTCTCAACCCTCCTCGATCAGGGTGCCTTCGGCACCACCAACAACAATATTCAGCAATGCGCCCGGCTTGTTCATGTTGAACACCCGCAGCGGCATGTTCTGGTCACGGCACAGGCAGATGGCGGTCAGGTCCATCACGCCGAGCTTGCGGTCGAGCACTTCATCATAGGTCAGGCGCTCGAACTTCTCGGCATTCGGGTCCTAGAACGGGTCGGCAGTGTAC
>NZ_JBGDZO010000459.1:0-273 GCF_046548235.1 Salmonella sp. SAL4457 | reverse complement strand
CGCACGATGAGCATCGACCAGCCGTCGCCGATCACGTCCAGCGGGCGGGCGACTGGACAACTGGCGTGCTTGTGGCTGGTGCGCTTGACCATCTGGGCGGCTCCGGAGGGGGAGAGGATCGGGTTTCATGGTAAAACCCGGGCTCCACGCTGGGCAACCGGAGGAAGTGCGCCGCCGTGAGACGGCGCACGGCATGGTCAGACGACGAAGCGGGTGACCATGTTGTTCAGGTCGATGGCCAGTTGCGACAGTTCCTGGCTGGCGGCGGCGGTC
>NZ_JBGDZO010000458.1:0-273 GCF_046548235.1 Salmonella sp. SAL4457 | reverse complement strand
TAATAAAGCAGCCGCAGGCCGAACTGAATCAGACGCGGCGGGCGAGCGCTGTTGATCAGACCAAAGTTTGGAGAAACCACACTAGACGTTGGCAGGCCGAATTGCGCGTGATTGAATGCGTTGAAGAGCTCGCCCCGAAACTGCAAACGAGTTCCTTCGCGCACGGGGATCGGCCACATTTTTTCCACGCCGATATCCCAGTTGTTGATTCCCGGACCGTACATGACGTTCCTTCCGGCGTTGCCATAATAACCGGAAGGCGGCGCTCCATAA
>NZ_JBGDZO010000456.1:0-273 GCF_046548235.1 Salmonella sp. SAL4457 | reverse complement strand
GATGCTTGGCTTCGAGAGAGGTGCGTACCCCCCCGCTGGCAGGCGCGTAGAACATGGTCATATCGGCGATGTGCACGATGGGCCTTCCTCCGTTGAGCTTGTTCCTTCTGCCACTCAGTGGACCACCGGCACCGGCAGTCGTTCGAACGGTGTGCGGGAGCCGTGGGTAGCTTCAAGTCTAGGAAAGAAAGCGCGAGCCGGCGCGCTTGCGGCAGCCAGCGCGGGAATAGGTCGCAGAGGGAGCGGGCGGAGAGGAAGGCATGCCTCGGGAGG
>NZ_JBGDZO010000455.1:0-273 GCF_046548235.1 Salmonella sp. SAL4457 | reverse complement strand
CCTTTTATTTTTTGTAAGCCCGCCGAGCCGTTTTGCTCCCTCGATCTGGATTGGCTATTTTTTGTCCAGGAGTCTTCATTCAGGTTCGCTAAATCCTTATACTGTCCGGCTTTCCTGAATTCCTGCTTCTGAACAGGCCGAGGTGCGTGGTGGATTTCCCTACCCGTTTTGACGTAATCGTGATCGGCGGTGGCCATGCAGGCACCGAAGCCGCACTCGCGGCTGCGCGCATGGGTGTGAAAACCCTGCTGTTGACCCACAATGTGGAAACCC
>NZ_JBGDZO010000454.1:0-273 GCF_046548235.1 Salmonella sp. SAL4457 | reverse complement strand
GGTCTACGACGAGAAATCCTTCCTCGGCCTGACCCGTCTGCTGCGTGCCGGCCTGAGCAAGGATGACCTGCACATCGAGGACTATGCCGTCGCCTACCTGCGCGAACCGGTCCTGCTGTCCTTCGCCAAGGCTGCCCATCCGAGCCGTGTGCACCGCCCGGCCTACCCGGACTACGTGTCGATCCGCGAGCTGGACGGCAAGGGCCGGGTGATCCGCGAGTGCCGCTTCATGGGCCTGTTCACCTCCTCGGTGTACAACGAGAGCGTCAACGA
>NZ_JBGDZO010000453.1:0-273 GCF_046548235.1 Salmonella sp. SAL4457 | reverse complement strand
GTCACCAGGAAGGTGTACTTGCGCCCGATCATGTCGCCCAGGCGGCCGAACACCAGCGCGCCGAAGGGCCGCACCAGGAAGCCGGCGGCGAAGGCCATCAGGGCGAAGATGAAGGCCGTGGTGTCGTTGACGCCGGCGAAGAACTGCTTGCTGATCACCGCCGCCAGGGCGCCGTAGAGGAAGAAGTCGTACCACTCGAAGACCGTGCCCAGCGAGGAGGCGAAGATCACCTTGCGCTCCTCCTGGGGCGTGGTCGCAGGCACTGTGTAGGAA
>NZ_JBGDZO010000452.1:0-274 GCF_046548235.1 Salmonella sp. SAL4457 | reverse complement strand
CCATCCGCTCGCGGAAGGCGAAGCGCTCAGCATCGGCATTCCTTCCGACCGGAACTGCCTGCTGATAGCCCTGGGCGAGCGGCTGCCGGACTACAGTCTCCTGCACCACCTGACGGCAGTGCTCGGCATAGAGATCGAACGGCTGCGCGTCGAAAGCGAACGCCACCTGCGCCTGGGTTCGGAATTGCTCGACGACCTGCTGCAACGACGGCTATACCGAGAACAAGCCGAGGAGCGGCTGGAGGAACTGCTGCCCGGGCTCGATCTCGACGAC
>NZ_JBGDZO010000451.1:0-274 GCF_046548235.1 Salmonella sp. SAL4457 | reverse complement strand
GTGCAGGTCCGAAGCGCCCTGTTTGGCACTGAAGGCGAGCAGCTCGGTAATATCCATGGGACTCCCCAATTACAAGCAAGCAGGTAGAATGCCGCCAAAGCCGCCGACTCGGACAAGGAAAACACCGGATGAGCCAGGGTGCTTCCAGGACACGCGTGGTGTCCTGCGCCAGACGCGGAAACTCGACACTGGAACAGGAAGATGGCCATCGAGGCCGGCGGTTTCGAGGGCGTCGAGCCGACGCCGACCGCACTTCCATAGGGCGCAGGTAATG
>NZ_JBGDZO010000450.1:0-274 GCF_046548235.1 Salmonella sp. SAL4457 | reverse complement strand
GGGCCAGCGGCTTCAGGCGCGGCGCGTAAAGCGCGCGGGAGGAACGGGCGGACGACGGCGAACGGGACGGCATGGCGAAGGGGTCCTTGAGCATGAAGTCGGTCGGGCGCCCGCAACGACGCCCGTTACTGGTAGACGGCCTGGCGGTGGGGGGGCCGAAGACTTGTCATGGAAAGTTCATGGAGCGGAGCGAGGAGCCTGGGCGAACGGAAACACGACGGCAGCCGGATTTCAGCCACCGTCATGACAGGTCACTCATGGACGCCCTTTGCCG
>NZ_JBGDZO010000449.1:0-274 GCF_046548235.1 Salmonella sp. SAL4457 | reverse complement strand
GGCTTGACAGAAGGTTCGGGTGGGTAGATATAGAGTGGATTCAGGGTTCGGATAAGGGCCAAGTCGCGAACGTGAAGACTAAGGGAAGGGAGACAGGGACGTGGTAGACCGACTGCTGACGTTCCGCCAGGCGGTGCACGCTCGCCGGCTCAGGAGGCGGGACCGAGGAAATGAACGAGAGGGAAGGGGGCAGCCGCACACCAGGGGAAAGGGAGGCCCAAATTAAAGCAGAAAGAGTTGGAACGCGAGGACGGGGGGGAGCTGTACTGTGAAC
>NZ_JBGDZO010000448.1:0-274 GCF_046548235.1 Salmonella sp. SAL4457 | reverse complement strand
ATCGTAGAACCTCACTGAGGTTCTGAGGAAGGGAATGTAGCGGACATTGATTAAATTAGATGCAACAAGTTTTGGCATAGCCCGAGGTGGTGCAATTGTTAGCGGGTCAAGAGCGAGCATAATAGAAGTCGTGCGCCTCGATCATCCAGTACATCACACAGGTGTTGCAAGTGGGGAACAAAACTGAATGCAATTGATCGTATTACTGAGAGCACTCCGTAGGATGACCTATTTGGGGGCCCTGCAAGTGACGCAGCTGTACGCCAGCATCCAC
>NZ_JBGDZO010000447.1:0-274 GCF_046548235.1 Salmonella sp. SAL4457 | reverse complement strand
GAGCGGGTCGGCACCCTGACCGCCCAGGCGCGCGCCAGCGCCGACGCCTCGCAGACCGTGCTCAAGCAGGCGCAGGACAGCCGCGACTCGCTGTCCGGGGTGAGCCTCGACGAAGAGGCGGCCAACCTGATCCAGTTCCAGCAGTACTACAGCGCGTCGGCCCAGGTCATTCAAGTTGCCCGCTCGCTGTTCGATACCCTGATAGGCGCGTTCCGCTGAGCGCCTTAACCGAGAGACCGCCGTCATGCGCATTTCAACGATCCAGGCTTTCAAC
>NZ_JBGDZO010000446.1:0-274 GCF_046548235.1 Salmonella sp. SAL4457 | reverse complement strand
CTCCTCGCCCGAGCAACTGGCCGCGGCGGCGCGCCTGCTGGACGAGTATCCCGGCGTCTACCTGCACACCCATCTTTCGGAGAACCTCAAGGAAGTCGCCTGGGTCGGCGAGCTGTTTCCCCAGGCGCAGGACTACCTGGACGTCTATCATCGCGCCGGCCTGGTCGGCGAACGCAGCGTGTTCGCCCATGGCATCCATCTCTCCGAACGCGAATGCCGCTGCCTGGCGCACAAGAACGCGGCGCTGGCGCACTGTCCCAGTTCCAACCTGTTC
>NZ_JBGDZO010000445.1:0-274 GCF_046548235.1 Salmonella sp. SAL4457 | reverse complement strand
ATCATGGATGCATCATCCTGAGCTAGTGTATTACTAACAGTTGGGGAAGATGTAGCTGGTTTAGCTGTAGCTCTGGCCATCTGGTCTGCCTCTATGGTCCAAGGTTCTACAACACCCTGTAAGCCTCTCTGCTGATTGCGTTCAACAGGGTTCAGTCCTTGAGGGTTCTGACGAGTGACTCTTCCAGTGTGAAGCTCCTTGATACATACTTCAGGGAGCTGTTCCCAGTCTGGATCTAAGTGAACATCCACATTGACATAATCTTGTATAGGAT
>NZ_JBGDZO010000444.1:0-274 GCF_046548235.1 Salmonella sp. SAL4457 | reverse complement strand
GCCTTGCGCTGCTCTGGCTCCAGACGGGAAAAGCGCACTTCCTGGTTCATCCTTTCGCGGCTCCTGCTCGTCGCCCGCGACCACCGGCGGGCAGCCCCGATGATCGCAGGTTACGTGGCGCCCGTCTCACTGGCTGGCCCAGGCGTTGAAGCGCTCCTCCAGCTCCTCGCCGTGCTCGACCCAGAATTCGGCGTCCATCGCCAGGCCCTGCTCCAGGTTCGCCGGCGCGGTCGGCACCCAGCTCGCCAGTTGCGCGGGCAGACGCTGGGCGGCC
>NZ_JBGDZO010000443.1:0-274 GCF_046548235.1 Salmonella sp. SAL4457 | reverse complement strand
ATGCTGAACAGGCGCTTCTCGGTACAGGGGCGGAATTGCAGCGCGCCGTTGATCTTCACCAGTTCGCCCTGGAAGCGGGTGTCTACACTGGTGCTCGGCGATTCGGGCTTCCACACCTGGCAGGCGGCGAACAAGGGGAGCAGGCTGTAGACCAGCAGACGGGCAGGGCGCATAGGGAAGACTCCATCGAAAATGCGCCCTCGTTACCGAGCGTCCGGGCCTAGCTCAAGTCCGGATCGGACTTCATCGCAACCAGGGAGTCGATCGATGATCC
>NZ_JBGDZO010000442.1:0-274 GCF_046548235.1 Salmonella sp. SAL4457 | reverse complement strand
GACCGTGCGCGGTCCCTACACCATCCGCGGCTACTACCGCCTGCCTGAACACAACGCCAAGGCCTTCAGCGCGGACGGCTTCTACCGCACCGGCGACCGGGTCAGCCGCGACAAGGACGGCTACCTGGTGGTGGAGGGCCGCGACAAGGACCAGATCAACCGCGGCGGCGAGAAGATCGCCGCGGAAGAGGTGGAGAACCTGCTGATAGCCCATCCGCAGGTGCACGACGCCACCGTCGTGGCGATGCCCGACAGCCTGCTCGGCGAGCGCACC
>NZ_JBGDZO010000441.1:0-274 GCF_046548235.1 Salmonella sp. SAL4457 | reverse complement strand
ACGCCTGGCGGCTGAGTCCGCGGTATTCGCCGCGAACCCAGGCCACCAGCAGTTCCTGCAGCAGGCGCAGGTCGCTCTTCACCAGCTTCAGGCGCGAGCGCTTGCGTGCTACCGCAATCAACAAGGCGGGCACCCGGCCACGGGCCAGGAAACGTTCCGCGATCCCCAGGTAACGACTGAATCCTCGTGGTGCATCCATCCTTCCACCTCGCTCAAGCGCTTGCCGCCGAGGCTCTCCGGGTTATCCACGCATACTGTGGATAACCTTGTGAAC
>NZ_JBGDZO010000440.1:0-274 GCF_046548235.1 Salmonella sp. SAL4457 | reverse complement strand
GAAATAGGCGTCGTCCTCGGTGACCCGGTAGCCCTCCGGCAGGATCAGGCTGTCGCGGTGGTAGACCAGCAGGTCCAGCGGCATGCCCACCGAGAGGTTGCTGCGGATGGTCGAGTCGAACGACACCAGCGCGCAGCGCAGGGCCTGCTCCAGCGGCGTGTCGAAAGTCAGGTTGCGGTCGAGGATCGGCTTGACGTACTTGCTTTCGCCCAGTTGCAGGAAAGGCGTGTCCGGCGTGGCCTGGATGAAGTTGCCCTGGGGATAGATGCTGTAC
>NZ_JBGDZO010000439.1:0-274 GCF_046548235.1 Salmonella sp. SAL4457 | reverse complement strand
GCGTGGACGGGCGCGCACACCTGGCGTGCCTACTTCCGCGTCGCGGGGATGCTTTACCTCGCGGCGGGCATCACCGCGACGCTCGCGCTGCTCAGCGGGCTGCGCGCGCCGCACGACCCGGCGTCCACGTTCGGGGCGGTCTACGCCCTCACGTTCCTCGTCGTGTGCGTCGGCGGGGCGATTCAAAGCCGCATCGATGCGGCGCTGTTGAAGACGCGGGAGGGCCAGCTTCGGATCGAAACCCGGTTGGCGGATCTGGCTGAGAGATTGGAAA
>NZ_JBGDZO010000438.1:0-274 GCF_046548235.1 Salmonella sp. SAL4457 | reverse complement strand
CTTGTAGAGCAGTGCGCCGCGCTTGGTGACCGCCGCGTCGGACTTTGGTGCGGTCGAGGTGGTCCCGCTCGCGTAAGTCAGCGTATCCGTGCTGGACTGCGCCCGATCATGACGGATACCGAGCAGCGCGACCCAGCGATCGAATTTGATCTGATCCTGCGAATAGACGCCGAGTTGCTCGATCGTCTGCCGGACATTCGTCGTATTGGGCACCGGACCGAACGGCACGCCATAGACCGGATTGAACGCGTTGATCGGCGGCGCGACCAGGAGC
>NZ_JBGDZO010000437.1:0-274 GCF_046548235.1 Salmonella sp. SAL4457 | reverse complement strand
CTCGCCTACGGCGCCGCGCGGCGCTATGCCAACGACCCGCGCTTCAGCTTCGGTACGTGGAAGATCGAGGTGCTCGGCAGCTACACCAGCGCCCTGCTGCTTCTGCTGGTGGCCGGGCTGATGCTCTACCAATCGGTCGAACGCCTGCTCGACCCCAGCCCGATCCACTACCAGCAGGCGATGCTGGTCGCCGCGCTCGGCCTGCTGGTCAATCTCGCCTGCGCCTGGCTGCTGCGCGACGGCCATGCCCACCACGGGCACGGCCACTCGCACC
>NZ_JBGDZO010000436.1:0-274 GCF_046548235.1 Salmonella sp. SAL4457 | reverse complement strand
CTTTCGGTCAGTTCCAGCTCCAGGCATGCCGGCGGGATGCCTGTCT
Organism: Salmonella sp. SAL4457; assembly: GCF_046548235.1. NCBI lineage: Bacteria > Pseudomonadati > Pseudomonadota > Gammaproteobacteria > Enterobacterales > Enterobacteriaceae > Salmonella > Salmonella sp. SAL4457. The sequence goes on along the minus strand of NZ_JBGDZO010000436.1, from coordinate 228 downwards.
CGTAGAGGATCGCGGCGATCCGCTCGCCCAACTGGCCATCGGCGAACTGCCGTGCCGAGAGGTTCACCGAGACCTTTGGCACCCGCACCTTGGCCTTGTGCCAGCTGCGCAACTGCTTGCAGGCTTCCGCCAGCAGCCAGTCGCCGACCTGGGCCACCAGGCCGATCTCCTCCAGCACCGGAATGAACTCGCTCGGCGGAACCAGTCCGCGGCGCGGATGCTGCCAGC
>NZ_JBGDZO010000435.1:0-274 GCF_046548235.1 Salmonella sp. SAL4457 | reverse complement strand
ACCTGGTGCAGATGCTCGAGGACCACGGAGAGACCGTACTGAACCAGATCATCCAGGCCTGCGACCTGGAGCATGCCGAGCCTCTGGAGGCGTTGCAGCGCCTGATCAAGGAACACCTCACCCACCGCGAGCTGCTGGTATTCCTGGTATTCCAGTACCGCCCGGACTTCCTCGACCCGCACGGCGAAGGCGCACGCTGGCAGTCCTACCTGGAAGCGCTGGACGCCTTCTTCCTGCGCGGACAGCAGAAAGGCGTGTTTCGCATCGACATCAC
>NZ_JBGDZO010000434.1:0-274 GCF_046548235.1 Salmonella sp. SAL4457 | reverse complement strand
CCGCATCTGTTGCGCGAGGCGCTGGCCTGGCACCTGAACCTGGAAGAACGCGGACACATGCTGGCCGGCTGAGGCTGAACCGTTTCATCCGCAACTATTTCCAGCGCCCGGACGATTAATTCTTCCGGGCGTCTGGACAGGGCAGAAAAAACCACGTAAAAACATATTTCGGCGGCCTTTTCTCTTGCCGCCATCGCAACACGCCGACTCGGCCCTTCCGCTTTTCCTGCTGTAACACTTCGTTGTTTCTTTCGGTAACGCACCATGACGGTGC
>NZ_JBGDZO010000433.1:0-274 GCF_046548235.1 Salmonella sp. SAL4457 | reverse complement strand
CGCTACGACTTCAATAGGATTGGTTATGAGGCGACTAACATGATGGCACAAGTCCACTCTTTCTCCACTACCTTCATTCAATTCCCTGTAAGGCTGGCCTAGTCTTGTCGCTAGCTCCTTTGTCGTTTTCTGACACGTTCTGACGTGTTGGCAGTCCCCATATTTATTCACCTGAGTGTCCTTGTCCGTAGTTCCTGACAAGTGCATCCTAGCCCCTTTACTGCGCCACGCTCGCCCTCGGAATATATTTGTCCAATTTCCAAGAATTTCTGGC
>NZ_JBGDZO010000432.1:0-274 GCF_046548235.1 Salmonella sp. SAL4457 | reverse complement strand
GGTGTATGACGTCGCCACCAGTGCCCAGCTCACGGACCTGGTTTTCAGTGATCTTGTTGATCTGCGGAAACTCGCGGAACGCCAGCAGGCTGACGGTGCGGTCGTCCACCAGGCGCATGTCGCGATCGTTCAGCGCCAGCGCGTTGCGGGGCTCCTGCCCACTCGGGAAGATCACGAACAGGACGTTCTGGTCCCAGATTTCCTCGAAGCGCGTCCGGGTGAAGCTGATGTTGCCCAAGGCCGGATCGGCGACGAAGACGTGATCGTTGTAGAC
>NZ_JBGDZO010000431.1:0-275 GCF_046548235.1 Salmonella sp. SAL4457 | reverse complement strand
GCATAACCGACCCTGCTCCATGTGCGTACAAGCTGGCGATGGGTAAAGCTCGAAAGCTTTGAATGGATCGGCGAGCATGACCCCTACCACTCCCATATCCTTCAAATCTCGTGCCAGTGCACCAACATAAGCATGGGACCCGGAACTCGAGATACGAGAGAATCGTCCCGCACTTATAGAAATCTCTTACGTGCAAGGCGGACAAGATCCGACTCGAGGGCCCCCAGGCTCTCGCCCTGGCCCGCGAGCCCATGCGCGCCGAAACAGAAACAGGC
>NZ_JBGDZO010000430.1:0-275 GCF_046548235.1 Salmonella sp. SAL4457 | reverse complement strand
CAGCTATCGAACGCCTGCGAGCGTGCGCCTGGCGATGTCTGGCTGGTGTATCCGGGGCAACGAATAGGCATCCGTCCGCATCGGGAGCGTGAGGGTTGGGACGCCACGCGCCACGCGCTGGGCGCGCTGGACTTCCATGACACCCTGGGCGGCCAGCGCGCGCCCACCCCGATCGAACACCAGCGCGGCAAGCTCGACAGTTGCTGCGAAGGCGACCTTTATTCACACCTACTGGCCAAGGACTGATCCATGTTGCAGAAGAAGCCCTACAACGG
>NZ_JBGDZO010000429.1:0-275 GCF_046548235.1 Salmonella sp. SAL4457 | reverse complement strand
GCTGTACGTTCCCACCAGCCTCAACCTGGTGAAGATGAAGCCGCTGCGCGGCACCGCGCTGTTCATCCTCGACGCCAAGCTGGTGTTCAAGCTGGTGGACAACTTCTTCGGCGGCGACGGCCGCCACGCCAAGATCGAGGGCCGCGAGTTCACCCCGACCGAACTGCGGGTGGTGCGGAGGGTGCTGGAGCAGGCCTTCGTCGATCTGAAGGAAGCCTGGCAGGCGGTGCTGGAGATGAACTTCGAGTACGTCAACTCGGAGGTCAACCCGGCCA
>NZ_JBGDZO010000428.1:0-275 GCF_046548235.1 Salmonella sp. SAL4457 | reverse complement strand
CCCAGGGGCAGGCCGGCAAGGCGGAGCATGTGCTGTTCCCCGGCGACATCCCGGTGATCCAGGTAGATCGCGGCGGCCAGGTGACCTACCACGGCCCCGGCCAGTTGGTCACCTACCTGCTGCTCGATGTCCGCCGCCTGGGACTGGGCGTGCGCGAGCTGGTCAGCCGGATCGAGCAGAGCCTGATCGGCCTGCTGGCGTCCTATGACGTGCAGGCCGTGGCCAAGCCGGACGCGCCGGGTGTCTACGTCGACGGGGCGAAGATCGCCTCCCTC
>NZ_JBGDZO010000427.1:0-275 GCF_046548235.1 Salmonella sp. SAL4457 | reverse complement strand
AACTACCGCCGCGGCCTGGAAGGCGAGCTGGCGCGCACCGTGTCGAGCCTGAACAACGTCAAGGCCGCCCGCGTGCACCTGGCGATCCCGAAGAGTTCGGTGTTCGTCCGCGACGACCGCAAGCCCAGCGCCTCGGTGCTGGTCGAGCTGTATCCGGGGCGCAGCCTGGAGCCGAGCCAGGTGATGGCGATCGTCAACCTGGTCGCCACCAGTGTGCCGGAGCTGGACAAGTCGCAGGTCACCGTGGTCGACCAGAAGGGCAACCTGCTCTCCGA
>NZ_JBGDZO010000426.1:0-275 GCF_046548235.1 Salmonella sp. SAL4457 | reverse complement strand
GCATGAACTTGCGCTGGAAGTCTTCGCTCGGCGCGAACTTGGCGATCAGCGCCCACATCTCCTCGGTATCGATCTCGTCCTGGGTGCCGTGCAGGCGATGGAACTCGCTGGGTTGCTCGGGCACGCCCAGGCGCTGCAGGAGTTCGTAGATGCGCCGGTGGTTGACGCAGCTCACCGACTCGACCGCGTACAGGAGCGCAAGGCCCCAGGCGACATCGGTGTGCCGCACGCAACGGATACGGTTGTTGAGGTAGGCCTTCTCCAGCGGATGCAGC
>NZ_JBGDZO010000425.1:0-275 GCF_046548235.1 Salmonella sp. SAL4457 | reverse complement strand
GAATTGCGCCTGGGAGCAATTGCGCGCGCTGCGCCCCCGCGGCTACTGAAAGTTGATCTAGTCTGAAATCACTGTGCTATCGGAAGGCCATAAAAACGGAACGGCAAACATGACCCAGACACTCTCGCTGCGAGCTGTCCTCTGCGCCACCACCCTGGTTTCCCCGTTCCTGGCGCAGGCCGCGACGGAATCCGAGGTCGAGGCGCTGAAGAAGGAACTCCTGGAGCTGCGCCAACGCTACGAGGCCCAGCAGAACGCCCTGATGGTCCTCGAAC
>NZ_JBGDZO010000424.1:0-275 GCF_046548235.1 Salmonella sp. SAL4457 | reverse complement strand
ATCATGAAGGTCGCGGTGCCGCCGGAGAAGCACTCGCCCAGGTTCGGGCAGGACGCCTCTTCGCAGACGCTGTGCAGCTTGTGCTTGCGCAGCAGTTGCTTGATGCGGTCGACCTCGGGGGAAACCGGGATGCGCACGCGGATCCAGTCGGGTTTCTTCGGCAGTTCCTCGGTGGGAATGATCTTCACCGGAATCCGCGCGACCTTTTCCGCGCCGCGCAGCTTCACGCCGACTTCCACCTTGCCCGGCTTGGCTTCTCCGGACTTCTCCACAAC
>NZ_JBGDZO010000423.1:0-275 GCF_046548235.1 Salmonella sp. SAL4457 | reverse complement strand
GCCATCCACCGCCAGGCGGATCGCCGGCACCAGATTGTCGGCCAGGGGCTTGCGTCCGTAGCGGCTGCTCAATTCGACCAGCGCCGCCGGCAGGCCGGGGATCGCCGCCGCCAGCGGGCCGTCGACGGACAGCCTGGGGTCGACCTTGCCATTGCGCCGGTACATGTCGGCGTAGGCGGCCTTCGGCGCGCGCTCGCGGGCGTCGAGGAAGCGATAGGTCGGCTGCGCACCGGCCTGGCGCAGAAGGAAGAATCCACCGCCGCCGAGTCCCGAGC
>NZ_JBGDZO010000422.1:0-275 GCF_046548235.1 Salmonella sp. SAL4457 | reverse complement strand
CAACCTGGACTGCGACGATCGCGCCCGCGCCCGCTTCCTCGTCGCCTTGCTCTCCGACGCCGTGGCACCCAGCAACAGCCTGATCAATCCACTGGCGTTAACGGAACTGTTCAATACCGGCGGGATCAGCCTGCTCAATGGCGTCCGCCACCTGCTCGAAGACCTGGTGCACAACGGCGGCATGCCCAGCCAGGTGAACAAGACCGCCTTCGAGATCGGTCGCAACCTCGCCACCACGCAAGGCGCGGTGGTGTTCCGCAACGAGGTGCTGGAGC
>NZ_JBGDZO010000421.1:0-275 GCF_046548235.1 Salmonella sp. SAL4457 | reverse complement strand
GAACTCCAGCAGCGCGGAGAAACCACGGAACGCCGCTTCCTGGAACAACACCGAGACCACGTAGGAGGCGATCAACGCCGGGATCATGACCCGGGCGATGACCAGCCGGGCAGGGCCCTTGCCCAGCAAGCGCACGGTGAGGTCGGTAGCCAGGAAGATGAACGGAAAGCTGAAGGCGCCCCAGGTGGTGTGCCAGCCAAACAGGGTGATCGGCAACTGCACCAGGTAGTTGCTGGCGATGATGATGAAGATGTGGAAGGCGATCAGGCCGGCCA
>NZ_JBGDZO010000420.1:0-275 GCF_046548235.1 Salmonella sp. SAL4457 | reverse complement strand
ACTTACCACACGTTCCTGCACGAGAACTGCAAGCAGTTCATCGAGGGCTTCCGTTACGACGCGCACCCCATGGTGATGCTGATGGCCTCGGTCAGCGCGCTGTCAACGTTCTATCCCGAGGCCGGCGACATCTCCGACCCGGACGTCCGGCAGGCGCAGATCACCCGCCTGATCGCGAAGATGCCGACCCTGGGAGCCTTCGTCTTCCGTCACCAGCAGGGCAAGCCGTACGTCTACCCCGACAACCGGCTGTCCTACACCGCCAACTTCTTGGC
>NZ_JBGDZO010000419.1:0-275 GCF_046548235.1 Salmonella sp. SAL4457 | reverse complement strand
ATCACCTGCTGCGCGCACCCGGTGATGAGGTTGCCGGCATCGGCCGCGCCCTGACCGGAGTCATGGCCGCCGCGGTCGCGAAGCTGTGCGATGTGCACGAGCTCGTGTATATCGCGCGCAAGATCTCGCGTCCTACCCGCGCCCGCACGCTGCTGGGCGCTCCCGGCACGCTCTCTTCCCGCGTGCAGCCCAATCACCCGACCGACGATCTGCGCGGCGTCACGCTCCTCACCCTGTGGGGGCTCTCCATCGGCGCAGGCGACGCGATCCTCGGG
>NZ_JBGDZO010000418.1:0-275 GCF_046548235.1 Salmonella sp. SAL4457 | reverse complement strand
GACCTGAAGATGACCAACCTGCTGGGTATCAACAGCAACAACATCATCGCCCTCACCTTCGTCATCGGCGCCGCCCTGGCCGCCGTCGCCGCGGTGCTGCTGGGCATGCAGTACGGCGTGAGCAACCCCGGGATCGGCTTCCTCGCCGGGATCAAGGCGTTCACCGCCGCGGTGCTCGGCGGCATCGGTAGCATCCCCGGCGCCATGCTCGGCGGCCTGCTGCTGGGCGTCGCCGAAGCCTTCGGCGCCGACGTGTTCGGCGACCAGTACAAGGA
>NZ_JBGDZO010000417.1:0-275 GCF_046548235.1 Salmonella sp. SAL4457 | reverse complement strand
CGGTGGCCCACAGCGAGGCGCAGAGGGCCAGCGCGACGATCAGCGTGCCGAGGCCGACCACCAGCCGTTCGGAGTAGCGGTCGAGCAGCTCGCCGGCCACCAGCAGGCCGACGATCGGCACCAGCTGCGCCGCCGACACCAGCAGGCCGATCTGTAGCGACGAGAGTTGCAGGTCGTTCTGGACGAACACGGCGATCGCGCCGATGCCCTGGACGAAGAAGCAGGCGCAGGCCTGGGCGAAGGTGGCGATCAGCAGGATGACCCAGCGGTAGCGC
>NZ_JBGDZO010000416.1:0-275 GCF_046548235.1 Salmonella sp. SAL4457 | reverse complement strand
TACTTCTCCGGGACCAAGCTGAAGTGGATCCTCGACAACGTCGAAGGCGCCCGCGAACGCGCGCGCAACGGCGACCTGTTGTTCGGCACCATCGACACCTGGCTGATCTGGAAGCTCACCGAAGGCAAGGTCCACGTCACCGACTACACCAATGCCTCGCGGACCATGCTGTTCAATATCCACAGCCGCGACTGGGACGCACGGATGCTCGAGGTGCTCGACATTCCCCGCTCGATGCTACCCGAGGTGCGCAACTCTTCGGAGGTCTACGGCAA
>NZ_JBGDZO010000415.1:0-276 GCF_046548235.1 Salmonella sp. SAL4457 | reverse complement strand
ACCGTATTGCCCATGATCAGCGCCGGGATCAGGGTGGTGAAGGTTTCGTTCAGCGGATAGTTGTACGGCCCCATGCACAGCGCCACGCCCAGTGGAACCCGGCGGATCTGGCCGAGGGTGCCCTGTTCCAGTTCGAAACGGCTGGAGTGGCGGTCGAGTTCCTTCAGCGCTTCGATGGTATCGACGATGTAGTCGCAGGTGCGGTCGAACTCTTTCTCGGAGTCCTTGAGGTTCTTGCCGATTTCCCACATCAGCAGCTTGACCACCGCCTCGCGT
>NZ_JBGDZO010000414.1:0-276 GCF_046548235.1 Salmonella sp. SAL4457 | reverse complement strand
ACTACGACCTGTACTACTCGGACCCCGCCGACGGCGCCACGCCCTGGCTTTCCGCGCTGCTCGAGCAACGCCTCTTCGACGGCTTCGGGGTGATCTCCAACACCGGCGTCTACACCCGCTATTTCTGCGACGCCGACAACCTCGACAGCCGCTACCTGCGCTACGACACCTACTGGCTGTACAACGACGAACGCAACATGCACAGCTACCAACTGGGCGACTACGTCAACGGCGCGCTGAACTGGACCACCCCGGTACGCATGGGCGGCTTTCGCT
>NZ_JBGDZO010000413.1:0-276 GCF_046548235.1 Salmonella sp. SAL4457 | reverse complement strand
GGCGTACGCCGTATCGAGGCGGTCACCGGCGCGGCGGCGCTGGCCTACCTGAACGGTGCCGAGGAGCAGCTCAAGGAAGCCGCCAGCCTGGTCAAGGGCAGCCGCGACAACCTGCTGGACAAGCTCGGCGCCCTGCTGGAGCGCAACCGCTCGCTGGAGAAGGAGCTGGAACAGCTCTAGGCCAAGGCTGCCAGCGCGGCCGGCGACGACCTTTCGGCGGCGGCGGTGGAAATCAAGGGCGCGAAGGTACTCGCCGCGCGCCTCGATGGTCTGGAC
>NZ_JBGDZO010000412.1:0-276 GCF_046548235.1 Salmonella sp. SAL4457 | reverse complement strand
GCCTGATGCCATCCGCACTCTCGGCATATCGACAAACTCCGCGGGATATCGATAACCTCCTCCGATGATTTCGATCCGTGAGGAGATCACCATCTCCGCCCCGCCGGAGGCGGTATGGCCGATATTGTCCGATCCGGCGGCCGTTGCTGCCTGCATCCCAGGGGCCACCCTGACGAAATCGGGCGACAACGGTGCCTATCAGGGCACCATGCGGGTCAAGTTCGGCCCAACCGTCGCCCAATTCCGTGGCGAGGCCCGGCTGGCCTATGACCACCC
>NZ_JBGDZO010000411.1:0-276 GCF_046548235.1 Salmonella sp. SAL4457 | reverse complement strand
GGAAGCCTTCTACCTGGAGCGCACGGTGCATTATCTGCAGCGGGTCGGCATGGAGCACATCCGCAAGGCGGTGGTCGAGGACGCGGAAAACCGCAAGGCGCTCAACGACCGCCTGCAATTCGCCCTGTCCTTCGAGCAGGACCCATGGAAGCAGCGCATCGAACAGCCGCAATTAAAGAAGGAGTTCGAACGGATTTCGCTCAAGCAACTGGAAAACGTCTGAATCCCTTGCCCGGGCCCTCCCACGGCGGCCCTCCCCCTACCGGAGTGACCCGA
>NZ_JBGDZO010000410.1:0-276 GCF_046548235.1 Salmonella sp. SAL4457 | reverse complement strand
GAGGAGCACCAGTGCGGCCAGGGAGCAGAAGACCGCTTTGAGGAGAAGTATTGATTGGAGGGAAGCTGGCAACCACCCGTTCTCTCCCCCTTGCGGCCGACAGCGGTCGATCGCGCATAAGGGAGAGATCAAGAGGGGGTGAGCTGCCACCAAATCTGCCGACCCCCTCGGGCCTTTGGCACGGTCCCCCTTGCTAAGGGGGACAAACAGGTCATCGCTCGCGGAGCGGCGCCACGCATGGCCCCATAGCACGACCAGTTGCCAGCTGATCACACC
>NZ_JBGDZO010000409.1:0-276 GCF_046548235.1 Salmonella sp. SAL4457 | reverse complement strand
CGCAGGTGAACGGAAAGTTCACCCAGCACTTCGGGACTGCGCTGACCTACACGTACCACCTGCACGAAAACTTCGGCTTCCAGGTGATGCCGATCTGGAACTGGTACAACGACGAGTCCGGCCTCAGCAAGGAGCTGCTCGACAAGGTGCGCGAGGCAGCCCCGCCCGCCACTTCGCTGCTCCTCAACTACGGCGCGACCGCCGGAGTCGAAGTCGCCCCGATCTACGGAAAGTTTGCCTGGTTTGACTCGACCATGGCGCATTACAGCCTGATCC
>NZ_JBGDZO010000408.1:0-276 GCF_046548235.1 Salmonella sp. SAL4457 | reverse complement strand
CAGAAGACAAAAGGCCACTGCGGAGGTAGATCGACGTGGGCCGGACGGTCCGAGACGAGGGAGCGAGAATGTATTGCTCGTAGGGCACCAGGGCTGTAGCACCCAGAGCCAGTAGAAGAATTGCAAGGATGAGCCGCATGATGACGAGTCAGATTGCTGGTTCAAGAGGTGTGGTGCGTCCCGCTCAGGCTTTATAGGGGGGTTGGCCTGGACGAAAGTGAGAAGAGAGAGCTGAGATATCGTTTCAAGAATGACATGCTAACCAAATGGCTACAC
>NZ_JBGDZO010000407.1:0-276 GCF_046548235.1 Salmonella sp. SAL4457 | reverse complement strand
CGCCAACAGGCCCAGGTGCTGGGCAACGCCGACGTGCTGCTGGCAATGGCCGGCCTGGCCTGCGCCCTGCTGATCCTGATTCCGATCCTGCCGCAACGGGCCTACCCGCCCCGCCCGGTCGCTCCCACACACTGAAAGGTCGCTGTATGTCGTTCATCACTTCGCGCAAGGGCAGCCTGCTGCTCGCCGCCCTGCTGGTCCTGACCCTACTGGTCTACCTGCTGTTCCACCTGCTCGCCCCACGGGTCGTGCAGAGCACCGACGACGCCTATGTGC
>NZ_JBGDZO010000406.1:0-276 GCF_046548235.1 Salmonella sp. SAL4457 | reverse complement strand
GCCTCGATCGGCTGCTGCTGTTCTTCCCCGATCCCTGGCACAAGAAGCGCCACCACAAGCGGCGGATCGTCCAGCCGGAATTCGCCGAACTGGTGCGGCGCAAGCTGAAGGTCGGCGGCGTGCTGCACATGGCCACCGACTGGGAGCCCTATGCCGAGCACATGCTGGACGTCATGAGCGCGGCGCCGGGCTACCGCAACCAGGCCGAAGACGGCCGCTTCGTGCCGCGCCCGCAAGAGCGTCCGGTGACCAAGTTCGAGCGGCGCGGGGAGCGCC
>NZ_JBGDZO010000405.1:0-276 GCF_046548235.1 Salmonella sp. SAL4457 | reverse complement strand
CAGCCTAGCACAGCGGTTTGCCGAGGTCCGGAAGCCCCGCCATACTCAGCGCGGACCCTGGTATGGATAGCTCCGATGCCTCACTGGCTGGTAATCGATCTGGAGGCCACCACCGCGGAAGGCGGCTGGCCCCTGGAGGAAATGGAAATCATCGAGATCGGCGCCACCCTGGTCGCCGCCGCGGACGCCCGCGAACTGGACCACTTCCAGCGTTTCGTACGGCCGGTCAGGCGGCCGCTGCTGACCCACTTCTGCCGCGACCTCACGCATATCAGC
>NZ_JBGDZO010000404.1:0-276 GCF_046548235.1 Salmonella sp. SAL4457 | reverse complement strand
CCGCTACACGGCTGTTTGGTCGTCGGCCAGGTCGGCGACGACCGTCTCCTGGGAGCGCTCGTGCAGGCGCTCGCGGCCCCGGCGCACGGCGCCGAGGAACTTGTCGAGGTTGACCTCGAGCGTCGAGAGGATGGAGTCGGCCCAGTCCTCCATCTCGAGGCGCGTCTCGCGCGCCTGGCGGCGGGCTTCCTCGACGATCTCCTGCGCCTGGCGCTCGGCCAGCTTGGCGATCTCGGTCTGGGACGCCTCGCGCACTGCCTGCTCGCGGGCCTCGCC
>NZ_JBGDZO010000403.1:0-276 GCF_046548235.1 Salmonella sp. SAL4457 | reverse complement strand
CTTCCCAGGCGGGCCCGAACTGTTCGGACTTGAGATGCCGTGCAATGGTGAGGTGTGGCTGGCTTGTGGCGTGAACGCCCAGCTTCCTTAGTCGCTTGTCGCTGCGCAGATAGGTCCGAACGCTTTTCCGCAAGGCGGCGATGGATCCCTTCTCGACGGGATCGAGGTAGATGGTCTTCTTGTCGGGGAAATGCTTGATGCCCTCAAAGTGCAGGGTGAAGGGCGCATGGCCGGTGACACCTTGTGCGATCCCATCGCAGATGTCCCGTTCATAGA
>NZ_JBGDZO010000402.1:0-276 GCF_046548235.1 Salmonella sp. SAL4457 | reverse complement strand
CACCATAACCGAAGCTTTGAGATATCTCCGCCGCCAGCACGAAATGCCTCCAGCAATGACATTAACGAAAAAGAGGCGTTAGTTTGTATGCCGACCGCCTGAACATGAGGATAGCGGCTAATTTCTGCCAGCGCCGCCATGTAATAACGCAAGCGTAGCGCCTCGCCATAGGGCGTAATCATCACATTCAACGGCGTACCTAAAAGAGGCAAATGGTCAACCATGCGCCATAGCGCGGCTTCGTCCCGTTTTTTATCGTTACGGGCGTGTTTATGG
>NZ_JBGDZO010000401.1:0-276 GCF_046548235.1 Salmonella sp. SAL4457 | reverse complement strand
CACCTGTTCCGCTTGCAGTACCTGATCGACAGCCAGGCCCGTCGCCGCGCCTGAGGCCACTTCAGTTCGCCAGCAGCGGCGACGGCTGGCGCTCGAACCAGCGGCTGGCCCGCTCGTAGGCGTGGGCCAGTTGCAGTACCGCGAAGTCGGCCTGGTGCGGACCGATGATTTGCAGGCCCATCGGCAGTCCCTCGGCATTGAAGCCCGCCTGCACGTTGGCCACCGGGCAGCCGGACAGGCTGCCGGGAACCACCACTTCCATCCAGCGGTGGTAGG
>NZ_JBGDZO010000400.1:0-276 GCF_046548235.1 Salmonella sp. SAL4457 | reverse complement strand
ACCCAGATGATCTTCATCCCGGTTTCCGCAGCGCTTTTCAGGATGTTGACGATGGCCCAGATATCCATGGCCAGGATGACCAGGCTGATCAGCCCGCTGAGGGTGGAACCCATGGCGCGATGCTCCCGAGCAAGAGTGTTCCCTCAGGATAGCCGGCGCGTTCACTCCTCGAGGATGTCGGCGAAGCTGGCCACCGTCGGATGGCCGTCCAGGCTGCCGCCTTCGCGGGCCAGGCCGAGCGTGCGCATGCCCGCGTCGCGCGCGGCATCCAGTTCC
>NZ_JBGDZO010000399.1:0-276 GCF_046548235.1 Salmonella sp. SAL4457 | reverse complement strand
AGCCCATTCTGGCCTTGAGGCAGGCTGAAGCCCGGCAGGGTGAGAGGATTGATCTGTTGCCTTGCCAAATCCGCTGGCAGTTGACTCTTCAGAGTCACTACGGCGCTCGTCGTGCTTGAAACAGCTATGTCCTGATGAGGTAACTGGGTTTCCTGAACGGCCTGAAATCCCTGTAGGACAGAATTATTGAAACTCTCCGCAGCATTCACCGTTACACGACCGCCAGCTTGCACGACAGCACCAACCGTTGAGTTCGCCCCTTTGTTAATCGTCAAC
>NZ_JBGDZO010000398.1:0-276 GCF_046548235.1 Salmonella sp. SAL4457 | reverse complement strand
GACCAGATCCGCGTGCATATCCTCGTTCTCCACTCGTGGGCCCTCTTCAGGCCGCGTTCCGCAGGCGCGGCTTGAGCCGCACGTACAGGGTTTTCTGAACCCGCGCCACCAGGGTGCCGGCGTCGTCGCGCACTTCGGCGTGCAGCCGGGGCAGGTACTTCTCGCCGCCGGCGGTCCGCTCGCGGACCTCGTCGAGCAGCTTCTGGTCGATGCTGAAATGCGCATGCACCGGGCCCTTGCCCGGGCTGACGAACTCGATGTTGGCCGCCTTGTCCC
>NZ_JBGDZO010000397.1:0-276 GCF_046548235.1 Salmonella sp. SAL4457 | reverse complement strand
CACATATACATATGGTCCAGTTTGTATCAGCATCTCAAACCAAAGCACACTCTTGGTAGCGCATAAACTCGGGATCATGCTGGGAGAAGACTGACGAGGACTGTGGTATGGGCGAGAGAGACGGACGACTGAAATGCTGCTCACTCGAGCGGGTGCGCAAAAATGGGTGCGAGTTGGAGGAGTCAAATGACCAATAAGGGATGGACATGGTTCTGTAGATCCAACAGCAGTGCACGCAAGCGCCGAAATAAACACGCCGCAGCGGCAAGTGAACGC
>NZ_JBGDZO010000396.1:0-276 GCF_046548235.1 Salmonella sp. SAL4457 | reverse complement strand
GAGCAAGGGTCGAGCCCAGTGACGACTGAGATCAGGATCTGCAACCGTGTCATCCTGCTAATGACTGGCATGGGGAGACAGAGAGGGAAAGTTGAGGGGTCAGGTGTATTGAGGCGGCATTGTGAAAAAAAGGGTGGGAGGTGCTCAATGAGAGACGCAGCTGCAGTCGCTGCTGATGACGATGAGGGGCTGGCAACAGAGCTGGACCCGGATGTTGTAGTAGCAGCGAAGGGTGCCGAGGACGAAGGCGCATCTGAATGGAGCATGCGCATCCGC
>NZ_JBGDZO010000395.1:0-276 GCF_046548235.1 Salmonella sp. SAL4457 | reverse complement strand
TATCTAACCTGCCGCTCTCTTCAACCCGGGATCGGCAGGCATATCCGCTGCGGTTCCAGCATGTACGGAACACCATGAAAAACATTCTCCTGCTCAACGGCGGAAAGCGTTTCGCCCATTCCGACGGTCGCCTCAACCAGACCCTGCACGAAACCGCCCTGGCCCATCTGGACCGCCGTGGCTTCGACCTGCGCCAGACCTTCATCGACGGTGGCTATGATATCCCGACGGAGGTGGACAAGTTCCTCTGGGCCGACGTGGTGATCTACCAGATGC
>NZ_JBGDZO010000394.1:0-276 GCF_046548235.1 Salmonella sp. SAL4457 | reverse complement strand
AGCGCCTTGAGCACCTTGCGTCGCTCCAGGCTCATCGACGCCGGCATGGTCAGGATCAGTTTGTAGCCGCGTGCGGCGGCGACGAAGGCGAGGCCGATGCCGGTGTTGCCGGAGGTCGGCTCGACCAGGGTCATGCCGGACTTCAGTCTGCCGCTGGCTTCGGCATCCCAGATCATGTTCGCGCCGATCCGGCACTTCACCGAATAGCCGGGGTTGCGCCCTTCGATCTTGGCCAGGATGGTGACGCCGCGCGGGGCGATGCGGTTGATCTGGACC
>NZ_JBGDZO010000393.1:0-276 GCF_046548235.1 Salmonella sp. SAL4457 | reverse complement strand
GGATGGTCGCGCCCTGGCCGAAGTAGTTCAGCACCAGCGCCGGCAGCACCAGCAGGAACCAGGCACGGGCGATCGGCTTGCGACCGAAGTGGCCCATGTCGGCGTACAGCGCCTCGGCGCCGGTCAGCGCCAGTACGGTGGCGCCGAGGATGGCGACACCGATGCCGGGATGCGAGCTGAAGAAACGCACGGCCCATACAGGGTTCATCGCCTGCAGCACTTCCGGCTGCTGGATCACCCCGTAGACGCCCAGCGCCGCCAGGGCGCCGAACCAGA
>NZ_JBGDZO010000392.1:0-276 GCF_046548235.1 Salmonella sp. SAL4457 | reverse complement strand
GCGTAGTCGATGGGAAACAGGTTAATATTCCTGTACTTCTGGTTACTGCGATGGAGGGACGGAGAAGGCTAGGCCAGCTTGGCGTTGGTTGTCCAAGTTTAAGGTGGTAGGCTGAAATCTTAGGTAAATCCGGGGTTTCAAGGCCGAGAGCTGATGACGAGTCGTCTTTTAGATGACGAAGTGGTTGATGCCATGCTTCCAAGAAAAGCTTCTAAGCTTCAGGTAACCAGGAACCGTACCCCAAACCGACACAGGTGGTCGGGTAGAGAATACCAA
>NZ_JBGDZO010000391.1:0-276 GCF_046548235.1 Salmonella sp. SAL4457 | reverse complement strand
ACTACCATCGGCGCTACGGCGTTTCACTTCTGAGTTCGGCATGGGGTCAGGTGGGACCACCGCGCTACTGCCGCCAGACAAATTCTTTTTCAAATGCCGAACTTTAACCGTATTAAGTGGTGCTGATACCCAGAGTCGAACTGGGGACCTCACCCTTACCAAGGGTGCGCTCTACCAACTGAGCCATATCAGCACACTAAATTTGATGCCTGGCAGTTCCCTACTCTCGCATGGGGAGACCCCACACTACCATCGGCGCTACGGCGTTTCACTTCT
>NZ_JBGDZO010000390.1:0-277 GCF_046548235.1 Salmonella sp. SAL4457 | reverse complement strand
CGGCTGGGCCACGCCGATGGCGTAGGAAACCTGGATCTCGCAACGCTCGGCGAGGCCGGCGGCGACGATGTTCTTCGCCACGTAGCGGCCGGCGTAGGCGGCGGAGCGGTCGACCTTGGACGGGTCCTTGCCGGAGAACGCGCCGCCGCCGTGGCGGGCCATGCCGCCGTAGGAGTCGACGATGATCTTGCGTCCGGTCAGGCCGCAGTCGCCGACCGGGCCGCCGATCACGAAGTTGCCGGTCGGGTTGATGTGGAACTGGGTGTCCTTGTGCAGC
>NZ_JBGDZO010000389.1:0-277 GCF_046548235.1 Salmonella sp. SAL4457 | reverse complement strand
GCGCAGGAAGGTCGGGATCGAAGCCTGGTAGATCGACAGGGACATGGACGTGCTCCAGACAGGGGATAAAGGTGCGTCGAAGGCGGCGCGTCCAGCAGTCTACCCGGCTTTCACGCCAGCGCCAGGGGGCCCGCCTCGTCCCAGTGCGGATCGGCCGCCATCCGTTCGACCAGGAAGTCCAGCAGCGCCCGCAGCGCCGGCGGCATCTGCCGGCGCGAGGCGTACACCGCGTGGATGCCGAGCACCTGCGGCGACCACTCCGGCAGCAGCGCCACCA
>NZ_JBGDZO010000388.1:0-277 GCF_046548235.1 Salmonella sp. SAL4457 | reverse complement strand
ACCGACCCGCCAGTGAGAATACCAAATGCGCCACTTCAAATCCCCGGGGCAAGCCCAGCGGTTTCTTGCCGTTCATGGCCCATCAACAATCTCATTCGCCTGGAGCGGCACGGCTTGTCTGCTCGCCATTGTCGCACCCTGCGCACACGAGCCGTTGCGGCTTGGCATGAGGTCTACGGCCTTCGACTGGCAGCGTAATAGTAACATAAAGTGACTTTCAGAAAGAATTCGCGACAAATTCTACACCACTTGACAATACCCTTTTTAGTCTCTGGAG
>NZ_JBGDZO010000387.1:0-277 GCF_046548235.1 Salmonella sp. SAL4457 | reverse complement strand
GCTCGCAATTCTACCTGGGCGCCAACTACAAGTTCTAAATGACCGCGCAGCGCCCGCGAGGGCATGCTTCGATGGCCGGGCCGGAAGGTCCGGCCGCATCTCATCCGGAGGAACCTCATGAAACTGCTGGTAGTGGAAGACGAGGCGCTGTTGCGCCACCACCTCTATACCCGCCTGGGTGAACAGGGGCACGTGGTGGACGCGGTACCGGATGCCGAGGAAGCCCTCTACCGGGTCAGCGAATACCACCACGACCTGGCGGTGATCGACCTCGGCC
>NZ_JBGDZO010000386.1:0-277 GCF_046548235.1 Salmonella sp. SAL4457 | reverse complement strand
CCATCGACCTCCGGGCCTGCCGCCAACCCTCGGAACTGGATTGGCCGGACTGGCTGGATCTGCCCCGGATCGCCCTGGAGCCTCTGCGCCGCCTCAGCGCTGCGCGCCAGCGCAACCTGCTGCGGGCCTGGCTGGGACAGCTGACGCGGTTGCCGGACAGTGACCACTGGGCCGGTTGGGAGTCGTTGCGCGACGCCGGCGACGATGCCGACCCGATCTGGCGCCGGGAGAGCGGCGAGCTGCGTCGCGGCGCGGGGCGGATCTGGTGGTTGCCGGC
>NZ_JBGDZO010000385.1:0-277 GCF_046548235.1 Salmonella sp. SAL4457 | reverse complement strand
GATCATACGAGAACATATCCGCATGCAAAGACTGTCGCGTATCGGCCGCAACACCCTCGCCGTCTCCGTTTCCACCTTGCTCCTCAGCGCCTGCAACCAGGGCGACGATGCGCCGAAGCCTGCGGCAGTCGCGCCGCAACCGGCCGCACCGAGCATGGCTGCACTGAGCATCCCGCTATGCCTCAACGGCCAGTGCGCGGTGATCGACCAGGACGCCAAGCTGCTCGTGCCGTTCGACAACGACTACGACAATATCGTCGCCAGCGCCTACCAGGGC
>NZ_JBGDZO010000384.1:0-277 GCF_046548235.1 Salmonella sp. SAL4457 | reverse complement strand
GATCGCCTTCGGCCTGCTGATCCTGGCGACCTGGCAATTCCACCTGATCGACTGGAGCACCGCCGGCGAGGTGTGAGGCCCGGGAACAGGCAAGAGGCGCGGCGCGAGCCGCGCCTTTTTTCGTCTGGCCGCCGCGGGTGGCTAGAATGCAGCGCGAAACGGGTAGCGAGCGAGTGGATGTGGATATGGAAAAGCCGGGCATGATCAGCCGCTGGTATGACGACAAGGGCTTCGGCTTCATCCTGCCGAAGACCGGCGGGGAAGAAGTCTTCCTGCA
>NZ_JBGDZO010000383.1:0-277 GCF_046548235.1 Salmonella sp. SAL4457 | reverse complement strand
CCCTTGACCAGGGCCAGGCCCCAGGTGACCACGGAAAAGCCGACCAGCAGCCAGATGACGGCGCCTTCGACGGATTCGAGCGGGGTGGTTAACAGACTCATGACGGATGCTCCTCGTGACGCTGCAGATTCAGTTCAACTTGAAATCGATCGGTACGCTGACCCAGCCGTCCTCGGCCTTGTCGCCGCGCTTGGCGGGAACGAAGGACCAGCGCTTGACCGCTTTCACCGCGGCCTGGTCGAGGGCTTCGCGTCCGCTCGACTTCTGCACCTGGATC
>NZ_JBGDZO010000382.1:0-277 GCF_046548235.1 Salmonella sp. SAL4457 | reverse complement strand
GCGCAAGGTGAACATCGACACCGACCTGCGCCTGGCCTCCACCGGTGCCATCCGCCGCTTCCTGGCGCAGAACCCGAGCGAGTTCGACCCGCGCAAGTACTTCTCCAAGACCGTCGAGGCCATGCGCGACATCTGCATCGCTCGCTACGAAGCCTTCGGCACCGCCGGCAACGCTTCCAAGATCAAGCCGATCTCCCTGGAAGGCATGTTCCAGCGCTACGCTCGCGGCGAGCTGGATCCGAAGGTCAACTAAGCGCCTTCGTTCGAACGGGAGCCC
>NZ_JBGDZO010000381.1:0-277 GCF_046548235.1 Salmonella sp. SAL4457 | reverse complement strand
ACCAGATCAGGATCAGCGGGATGCCCATCTGCGTCACGCTGATGCCCAGGCCGTACTGCTGGTTGAGGAACGGCGGCAGCCAGTAGAGGTAGAACCAGAACACCGGCGCGGTGATCGAGTAGGCCAGGGCGAAGGCCCAGGTGCCGCGGCGGCGGAGAATCTGCGAGAAGGGCACGCGGGTGGCGGGCGGCTCCTCCTGCTGCTGGATGTATTCCAGCTCGCTCTGCTTCACCCGCGGATGCTCCTCGGGGTTGTAGTAGTTGCGCCACCAGAACAC
>NZ_JBGDZO010000380.1:0-277 GCF_046548235.1 Salmonella sp. SAL4457 | reverse complement strand
CCATACGCGAGTAGCAAAGCTGATCGGAAAATCATCTTTCTCTGAACGAAAACAAATTATCGAAGAGTTTGCTAGCAGCGGTGGAATCCTAATTGTTTCCGCGGCGACATCGACAAGAATCCCAGAGATGGCCGCCGTCATCTTCTACGACCTGCCGCTGAATCCAAACGTCCTTGACGCACGAATCGGTCAGTTCGTTCGGCTCGGGCGTCACGGACCAATCCGTGTTTTCGCGTTCGCAGACGAAACAAATGCACTTACGATTGAACGACTTCAA
>NZ_JBGDZO010000379.1:0-277 GCF_046548235.1 Salmonella sp. SAL4457 | reverse complement strand
AGGGTATATCAACAGTGTTCACCCTTCCCACGAGGATTCTCTTCGGTCAATTTCTCTTGGTGTCCCCTCTTCATCATCGGTGAGTAGAACATGGCAGTCACAAGCTGACGCGCCAAGTTGCGCCGACTGTGGATCAATCATGATTCGTAACGGGTCGTGTTACAAATGTCTGAACTGTGGCGCGACTAGTGGGTGCTCGTGAGAAACTGCCGACGAGATAGTAAGTTTGGGTTGGGTGTGGAGGCACTGCGACGGGGGGGTGTAGCGGAGAGGAGCC
>NZ_JBGDZO010000378.1:0-277 GCF_046548235.1 Salmonella sp. SAL4457 | reverse complement strand
ACTAGCCGCGCCCGTCACGCCGGGTCCCGATCAACTGCCAGTAGACACCGTATGCCCCGCTACCCTTTCCGCCGCTTTGGTTTTGGCGCCCTGCGCCGCCTGCTGTACCTCTGGGTACGCTCGGAAACCATCAACCAATCGGCCTTCACCCTGAAGATCGACCGCAGCAAGCCGGTGCTCTACGTGCTGCAACAGCCTTCGGTCAGCGATCTCGCGGTAGTGGATACCGAATGCCGCAAGGCCGGGCTGCCGCGTCCGGTGATGCCGGTAGCGGTAG
>NZ_JBGDZO010000377.1:0-277 GCF_046548235.1 Salmonella sp. SAL4457 | reverse complement strand
AGCGAACGCAAGCGTCCGCTGCCCGCCCATCCGCGCCGCATCGGTATCGTCAGTTCGCCCAGCGGGGCGGTGATCCGCGACATCATCAGCGTGTTTCGCCGCCGCGCACCGCAGGTCGAGCTGACCCTGGTGCCCACCGCAGTGCAGGGCCGCGAGGCCGTCGCACAGATCGTCCGCGCGCTGCAACTGGCCGACCGGCAAGGCTTCGACGCGCTGATCCTGGTCCGTGGCGGCGGTTCCCTGGAAGACCTCTGGTGCTTCAACGAAGAAGCGGTGG
>NZ_JBGDZO010000376.1:0-278 GCF_046548235.1 Salmonella sp. SAL4457 | reverse complement strand
GTATAAAGGATTAAAAACGGTTAAAGACAGGTTAGGCGTTCTAAATCACCACTCAACACATTGATATTACTGGTGTTTTCATATTTATTCCGTGCAACAAACCCATAGGTTGCCGTGCAGCGTTCCCATAGGTTGCCGTGCAACGTCCCCACATACCCTTGGATCTTATCCACTGTTATCCACACGGAACCCCTCTTTTTTCCACAAAATCCTTACAAAACAGAGCTTTCGTGCAGCGTTCCCACATATCAGATCTGGTGTTCGTGCAGTATTCCCAC
>NZ_JBGDZO010000375.1:0-278 GCF_046548235.1 Salmonella sp. SAL4457 | reverse complement strand
CTGCTGGGCATCCTTCACGGCTTTCTGCGCCTTGGCGGCCTGGGTCTTGCGCTCGGCGACCCGGGCGTCCCACTCGGCCTGCTGCGCCAGGCGCTTGGCCTGGTCGTATTCCTTGTCGTTCATGGCGATGCGCGCCTGGCTCAGCTTGTCCTGAGCGGACTTCATCTCGACCGGGGCATAGTCCGGGCCGCCGGCGCTCACCGCGTTATTCACCGCGGATTCGGTCACGGCGAACTGCTCGGTCGGCGGGTTGCCGGCGCAGCCGGCCAGGACCAGGC
>NZ_JBGDZO010000374.1:0-278 GCF_046548235.1 Salmonella sp. SAL4457 | reverse complement strand
GCTACGTGCTGCAGAACTGCACCTATTCGCCGTCGCTGGTGGCGCTCGCCTTCCTCGTCGCCTGCCTCGCCGGGTACACGGCACTGGACATGGTCGAGAGGGTCGGCAACAGCCTGAGCCACCCGCGCCTCTGGCAATGGATCGGGGCGTTCTGCCTGGGCAGCGGCATCTGGGCCACGCATTTCGTCGCCATGCTCGCGTTCCACGCGCCGATCGCCCTGCGCTACGACCTGCCGATCACCGGCCTGTCGCTGCTGATCGCCGTCGCCGCCTCGTAC
>NZ_JBGDZO010000373.1:0-278 GCF_046548235.1 Salmonella sp. SAL4457 | reverse complement strand
ACACCGAGGACGAGAAGGTCAATATCGCCGCCAAGTACCTGATTCCGAAGCAGGTCCAGGCCAACGGCCTGAAGAAGGGCGAGCTGACCTTCGAGGAAGGCGCCCTGCGCGACATCATTCGCTACTACACCCGCGAAGCCGGGGTGCGCAGCCTCGAGCGGCAGATCGCCAAGGTCTGCCGCAAGGCGGTGAAGGAGCATGCCAAGCTCAAGCGTATCCAGGCGGTGGTGTCCAGCGAGACGCTGGAGAACTACCTCGGCGTGCGCAAGTTCCGTTAT
>NZ_JBGDZO010000372.1:0-278 GCF_046548235.1 Salmonella sp. SAL4457 | reverse complement strand
CTTCATCTTCATCTCGCCCAAGCCTCACCGCGATAACGATCAGTCATTATGTGAAGCTTGGGAGGAGGCAGCGCAGAAGTACTTCGGTGAAGAGAGCAGCACGCACTTTTCCATACATGAAGGATATCTGCGCGATATCGATGCCGCGTTGCTCCAATGCGACTGCATGGTCTCCCCTGCCAACTCATTCGGGATCATGGATGGTGGGTGAGTCAACGATTGAGTTTAGCCTCTCACTCCTCCACAAAAGAAGCCGGATTACGCTAACGATCTGTACC
>NZ_JBGDZO010000371.1:0-278 GCF_046548235.1 Salmonella sp. SAL4457 | reverse complement strand
ACGTCGCCTTCGTCATCATCGGCGTGTTCATGTTCCAGTTCACCGGTGCCGCACTCACCGGCGGCACCCGGACGATCTCCTCGAACATGTCCCTGACACGGGCCTTCCAGTTCCCCCGCATGGCCCTGCCGATCGCGGATCTGCTCTTCGACGTTTTGCAGCGCATGCTCGCCGTGGGCGTGATGTTCGTGCTCGTCTTGGTCATCCCCCCGCACGAGACGCCGGAGTGGACTTGGCTCTTGGTCCCGGTCGTGCTCGCCCTGCACATCCTCATGAAC
>NZ_JBGDZO010000370.1:0-278 GCF_046548235.1 Salmonella sp. SAL4457 | reverse complement strand
TCGTGGTGGTTTACGAGCCTTACAGCGATGAACCTTTTGTGGATCCCGACTCACTGACTGCCGAAGTCTCCGCCGAGCAGGTGAGGGCCGGGCTTACGACGGCCGACGGCGCTGTGCGATATGCCCTGACCCTAGATGACAGCCGCCCTGAGAGCGTGACCGCGCGGGGCCGCATCAATTACGCGGACGAGGTCGTGCTGTCACACGTTTCATCAGCACCAAGATGAACCGATGGCCACTGTGCGACGCTACCGCCCTGCTACCGTAAAACCCTGCCA
>NZ_JBGDZO010000369.1:0-278 GCF_046548235.1 Salmonella sp. SAL4457 | reverse complement strand
CCTGTACAACTATGCCGCCCACGGCGACGAGGCGTTGTCGCCGAGTTTCGCCCAGTACACCCAGGCGCTGCTCGGCCTGCTGGGGCTCGGCGGCGTGCTGAGCCTGGTCGACCTGCTCCATGGCAGGCCCTCGACGCTGCTGCGCAAGGGCCTGCTGGGGCTGGGCTGGCTGGCCCTGGTGGCCTGGCTGGGGTTGCTGTTCTACCTGCAGCGCCTGTACGGCCTCACTTTTTGAACTGGTCGTAGGCTTCCAGCGCGCGCAGCGAATAGACATAGGC
>NZ_JBGDZO010000368.1:0-278 GCF_046548235.1 Salmonella sp. SAL4457 | reverse complement strand
GCTTCTTCTCGGCCAAAATTGCAGATGCCGTGATGGAGTGCCATCCCGACAACGTTCAGATTCGCTCCACGCCACGGTCGAACGGATACCACGCCAACCCCAACGAATAGTTTTATGCTACTCCGCGCACTTTTCGATTTCGCTCAGGAACAACGTTTGCTTGACGACCTACCCATTCAGAAGCGCACCATTCATTTTCTCGTGCCGTTGACCTTGCAAGGTGAATTGGTTGGGCAAGGAGTCATTCCGTTATTCGATAAGAATGCGAAGGGAAAGGA
>NZ_JBGDZO010000367.1:0-278 GCF_046548235.1 Salmonella sp. SAL4457 | reverse complement strand
GGCGTTGCCCTGGATCGGCATGTCCAGCCCCAGCGGGTGGCCGCGGACGAAGGCGCCCAGGCCGACCCCGTCGAGGGTCTCCAGCAGTTCCTCGTCGCCCAGCGCGGCGTTCTCCAGGTTGAGGTTGTCGCGCAGGCTGCCATGGAACAGCGCCACGTCCTGCGGCAGGTAGCCGATACCGCGCTGGCGGTCGGCCGGGTCGATCTGGGTCAGGCTGACGTCGTCCAGCAGCAGGCGTCCCGCCTGCGCGTCGAGCAGGCCGCTGAGCAGGCGCAGCA
>NZ_JBGDZO010000366.1:0-278 GCF_046548235.1 Salmonella sp. SAL4457 | reverse complement strand
GGCATTACCTGCTCTACGTGCCGCCGGGCGTGTCCGAGGGAGCGCCGTTGCTGGTGGTGCTGCACGGCTCACGGGGCGACGGCGCGCAGATGCGCCGCATCAGCGGCTACGGCTTCGACCGGCTGGCGGCGCAAGAAGGTTTCCTGGTGGCCTACCCGGACGGCTTCGAGGGCCACTGGAACGATTGCCGCAAGGCCGCCAGCTATTCGGCGCGGCTGCGTGACGTCGATGACGTGGCTTTCCTCCGCGCGCTGGTGGCGCGGCTGGCCCAGGAATAC
>NZ_JBGDZO010000365.1:0-278 GCF_046548235.1 Salmonella sp. SAL4457 | reverse complement strand
ATACGCTCGACAACAATGACGGCCGCTATGTGAATACATACGGCTTCCAGTCGCAGAGCTTCTCGGCCTATCTCATCCAGGCCATCGTCCGCGACCACGAAGCGGCATTGCCGGGCCCGCAGCTTGACCAGGGTCGTTCGATCCGGGGCGAGGGTTCAGGAATCTGGGGCTCCGGCATGGCGATCGGCGGCTCAGTGACAACGGCGTGCCTTCCAAGCACGGAAACCCTTCAGAGTTCCACGCCAATGTGTCGTTGCCGCCATAGCCAAGCGATCCTC
>NZ_JBGDZO010000364.1:0-278 GCF_046548235.1 Salmonella sp. SAL4457 | reverse complement strand
CCTGCGGAGAGGTCGATGACGTCGCCCGGCACAATATCCTCGATAGGAACCTCGGTGAGCTGACCGTCGCGCCAGACATCGGCCTTGACGCGGACAAGAGCGAGCAATGCGGCCATCACTTTCGCAGCGCTATGCTCTTGCCAAAACCCGAGCACGCCGCTCGCGGCGATGATCGCGAAAATGATGGCTGCATCCGTGCGGTCTGCAAGAAACAGAGAAATGAAAGACGCGCACAGCAGGATTAGGACGATGGGATTGCGGAATTGACGAACCAACAG
>NZ_JBGDZO010000363.1:0-278 GCF_046548235.1 Salmonella sp. SAL4457 | reverse complement strand
ATGGTGTAGAACATGACCAAATTGAATCAAATAGTTATAATACAAGTCCAGAATATACTAGTGTATCGGTAGATACAGTTAAACTGTTTCTTCCACACTTATTTTTATTTTATTCTATAATAGGCCTCCCTTTCATAAATAAGTTAATTCTCTTAGTTCAATTGGTAGAACAAAGGTTTAAAAAAACCTTAGGAAGTGGTTCAAGTCCACTAGGGTCTCTCCCCCCATCCTAAGCCCTCCCTTTCGGCGCCTTTCCTTCCTTCGGCGCCCTATTACTA
>NZ_JBGDZO010000362.1:0-278 GCF_046548235.1 Salmonella sp. SAL4457 | reverse complement strand
ACGGACCTGCGTGGTCTGAGCCATGCCTTCGCATCCCCCCCGTACTCCTGTCCAGCAACCATCGAAATGCATGCCTATCTTCTGCCGGCAGCCGGGGAGCGAGGAACAACGAAGGTCCTCGCCGTTCAGGTTGATGCCCACCTCCAGGTCCGAACCCAGCGCGCCCTGACCGGTTGGACTCAGGTAGAAATAGACCTGCTCTGGCCCCCAGTCGCGATCCTGGAAGCAAGTGATCGATATGGAATAGTTCGGAGACCGCCAGAGTACGGTGTCCTTGG
>NZ_JBGDZO010000361.1:0-278 GCF_046548235.1 Salmonella sp. SAL4457 | reverse complement strand
GAAGCAAAATGGGCAAGAGCAGAAACAATAGCGAACATCTCAAAGAAGAGAATGTCAGGGTGGTCCGATTGGGACATATCGCTCGGGCACTCATATACGAACGCAGACTGATGAAAAATGAATGACATACCACCACGGAGGGCTGCATCAGTCCAGACGTTGATGTCTGCTTCTTCGGGATCCCATCTCCCCTGGTCCACGAAACGAACACCAATGGCTTTGGGAAGAATTGCTTTGAACCAAGAAAGGTCGCTGGTGACTTGCCGATTGATGTAGAC
>NZ_JBGDZO010000360.1:0-278 GCF_046548235.1 Salmonella sp. SAL4457 | reverse complement strand
ATATTGCCCGTGGAGGTGTGAGCGCAGGTGAGCTGGGATGTGGGAACAGGCAGCTTGGGATGGCGTTTCAGAGAAAGCGGCCCCCTTTCCCCTTCGTCATACGACACTCGCGCGGCGAGGCGTCCTGTGGTGGAAGCCCTCAGCCCTCGCGTTGCTTACCGGGAACCAGGTTCTCCTACTCCCGGGTCCCGCTCCCTCACCGGGTCGGAGCAGTCAGTTCGTACCTGTTTAGGGAGTCGTGGGGAGAAGATACGGTATTGATGTTGAAACCTTTGATG
>NZ_JBGDZO010000359.1:0-278 GCF_046548235.1 Salmonella sp. SAL4457 | reverse complement strand
GAGCAATACTGTATAGATTGAACTAGGTCGGTGGGGGGTTCAGGTTGTGACACGGTGGATACGATCCGGCGGGGTGGTGGGAGGCCCTGCCGCCTGTGACATGGCCACCGCAGGTGGTGAAAAATTGCCCAATTCAGCTGTACAATGCCTGAAAAGAGGGTCCTGTGGGGAGTCACAAGCAGTGGCAGACCCGGTGACCGGTGACAGAGGGCCAAAATTCAGCAGGAGGAGGGCCTTGTGACATGTGACACACTGACCTGGTTTGATCTATACAGTAA
>NZ_JBGDZO010000358.1:0-278 GCF_046548235.1 Salmonella sp. SAL4457 | reverse complement strand
ACACGTAGCGGTCGGCACAGTAGAGGCCGGTGAAGCTGGCCTTGAGGTCAGGCCGGGCCTTGCGCTCGTGTTCCTTGTCCACCAGTACGGCGGTGTGCACCGCGCGTGCGCCGGCATGCTTGCAGAAGTCGATGATCGCCGAGAGGGTGTGCCCTTCGTCGAGGATGTCGTCGATGATCAGCACATCACGGTCGATGAAGGAGATTTCCGGCTTGGCCTTCCAGAACAGTTCGCCGCCGGAGGTCTCGTTGCGGTAACGGGTCGCATGCAGGTAGGAC
>NZ_JBGDZO010000357.1:0-278 GCF_046548235.1 Salmonella sp. SAL4457 | reverse complement strand
CTTCCAGCTCAAGGCCTGGCAGCCCGGCGGCGCCGGTACCGGCTTCCTGCTCCCGGAGCACCTGGATGCGCAGATGTTCGCCGGCGGCATCGCCAAGGTCGGCACCCGGATGGGCACCGGCCTGGCCATGGCGGTGGACGACAGCATCAACATGGTTTCCCTGCTGCGCAACATGGAAGAGTTCTTCGCCCGCGAGTCCTGCGGCTGGTGCACCCCCTGCCGCGATGGCCTGCCGTGGAGCGTGAAGCTGCTGCGTGCCCTGGAGCGGGGCGAAGGCC
>NZ_JBGDZO010000356.1:0-279 GCF_046548235.1 Salmonella sp. SAL4457 | reverse complement strand
CGACAGGAGGATGCCGCCGAGGGCCTGCCAGAGCGGCATGTCCCGCGCCACAACGCCGAGGTCGCCGGCGACACCGGTGGCGGGGAGAGCGAAACCGAGGCCGTGCTCGCTGGCGAGGTCGGGGAAGATCCAGCACGCGGCGTTGAGCAGCAGCATGCCGTTGTTGGCGGTGAGGTTGCGCGCCAGCACCATGCCCGGAACCAGGTCGCGGGTGCCATGGGCACGGACTTGCGGATCGGCCAGGGTGAAATCGGCAAGGGTCGTCGCACAGACCTGGAT
>NZ_JBGDZO010000355.1:0-279 GCF_046548235.1 Salmonella sp. SAL4457 | reverse complement strand
ATTGTGAGGTGGGGTTATTTGCCCTGAACCGGAGGCCTTGCTCAGATCCGGCCCTTCTGAATAATAGGTTTACGACATAGAAAAGGGAACTTTGATCGTTTCCGCCACGCACATCGTCGCCCCTATTCATACTCGGGGAGCCGCAGGCCGGACGGATGACGTCAGGGCTCGCAGTAAACTCTAATCCCTCCTCGAAATCGCACGGGATAATGGGCGTGACCGCCTTCGTTTTACGACAGTATGTTTTATCAGCTCTTTTGATAGACCCGAGCGTTGGTC
>NZ_JBGDZO010000354.1:0-279 GCF_046548235.1 Salmonella sp. SAL4457 | reverse complement strand
ATCTGAAGGGATTTTGTTAGGGGGGACACAATCTGGGGTAAGGAACGCTCTTTTATGACGAACAAGATCTGGTGCGTAGCGGTAGTTTTCGTGATCGCGACCGGTCTGGCGAGAGCCGCAGACTTCCCATCCGCCCCATCCGGCCCTGTGATTTCTGCGGTGGTGATAGGCGGCAATGACCGAGTGGAGGAGGAAGCCATCCGGGTGCTTCTCCATAGCCGTCCTGGAGAGCCGCTCAATGAGGACACTGTTGATAAGGATATTCGCGCGGTGTACGGC
>NZ_JBGDZO010000353.1:0-279 GCF_046548235.1 Salmonella sp. SAL4457 | reverse complement strand
GACCAACACCAAGGAAATCCGTTACGACGCCGAGCGTATCGTCATCCCACTCAACAGGCCCGTGGAATCGCCGTTGACCAACGGCTCGGACACTCACGTCCTCCCGCGCAACCTCGACCGGGAACGGCTGCGCCAGCTGGACCAGCGGCTCATCCGCCAATGAGCCTCAGAATAGTGCCATCTGCCGGTCGACCAAAGTGGCGAAATCATCGCCGACGAACGGCAGGATGGCGTCGGCCACCGGCTGCAACTGCTTGCCCACGTAGTGCTCGTAGTCGA
>NZ_JBGDZO010000352.1:0-279 GCF_046548235.1 Salmonella sp. SAL4457 | reverse complement strand
CCTGGCGGAGCGCGTCGCGCAGGTCGCTGACGTCGCTCTCGGCGACGCCGTCGGCGATCAGGATCGCCACCTTGCGCGAACGGATGTCGCCGGACAGCAGATTCATCTGGCTCAGCGCCGGCGACGGCTTCGGCTGCGGTGTCGGGTTGGCCGGCGCGGCGAGCTGCACACCGACGTTCGCCGCGACCCTGGCGGCCAGTTGCGGATCGATGTTGAGGAGTATCTGGTTGACTTCGCGCTCACGGATCGAGTGCCGCTCGACCTTGGACAGTTCGAAGC
>NZ_JBGDZO010000351.1:0-279 GCF_046548235.1 Salmonella sp. SAL4457 | reverse complement strand
CCGGTATTGCATTTCCCCGATTGGGAAACCCTGCCCTACGACGTCTTTTCGCCGCACCAGGACATCATTTCCCAGCGCATCGCCGCCCTCTACCAGTTGCCGCAGCTCAAGCACGGCGTGCTGGTGGTGCCGATCTCCACCGCCTTGCACCGCCTGGCGCCGACCCGCTTCCTGCTCGGCAGCAGCCTGGTCCTCGACGTCGGCCAGAAACTCGACGTCGAGCGGATGCGCCTGCGCCTGGAAGGCGCCGGCTACCGCTGCGTCGACACGGTCTACGAG
>NZ_JBGDZO010000350.1:0-279 GCF_046548235.1 Salmonella sp. SAL4457 | reverse complement strand
GCTGGAAAACCGCGGCGAACTGGTCGGCAACGTCAAGCTGCGCGACAAGGGCATGCTGGTGGTCGGCGACCACGCCCAGGTCCAGCTGGACAACGGCGAGGCCCAGGTCGACAACGCCGAGTACGTGATCCACAAGGCCCATGCCCGCGGCAGCGCGCTTTACGCCAAGCGCAGCGAGAACGCCATCATCATGCTCAAGGATGGCACCTACACCCGCTGCGAACCGAGCAGCAACGCCTGGACCCTGAAGGGCAACAACGTCAAGCCTGTCTCTTATAC
>NZ_JBGDZO010000349.1:0-279 GCF_046548235.1 Salmonella sp. SAL4457 | reverse complement strand
ACGCCGACCTCGCCAACGCCTATGTCGCCGGCGCCTCCGGGCTGCCCTTCGCAGTGCTGCGCGCCTACGCCGGCTCCGACCTGCCGAAGGTCAACCCGCTGATCCGCAGCGTCACCTGCCCGTTCACCGGCGAAGTGCTGGCGGCGGTGCCCTCGGTGCGTCCGGACGTCAGCGTGATCCACGCGCAGAAGGCCGACCGCAAGGGCAACGTGCTGCTCTGGGGCATCCTCGGCGTGCAGAAGGAAGCGGCCCTGGCGGCGAAGCGCTGCATCGTCACCG
>NZ_JBGDZO010000348.1:0-279 GCF_046548235.1 Salmonella sp. SAL4457 | reverse complement strand
GAGCTAGCTTACATGGAGACACCCACTACCCCCCGGAGCACCCTGAATCCTCCGGTCTTCTATACCTCCGCCGCCCTGATCCTGGCCCTGGTGCTGTTTACCGTCCTCCTCCAGGAAGAAGCGCAATCGCTGTTCAACCACGTCCAGCAATGGATCATCACCAACGCTAGCTGGTTCTACGTACTGGCCGTGGCGCTGATCCTGATCAGCGTGGTGTTCCTCGCCGTCAGCCGCTACGGCGACATCAAGCTCGGCCCCGACCACAGTCGTCCCGACTAC
>NZ_JBGDZO010000347.1:0-280 GCF_046548235.1 Salmonella sp. SAL4457 | reverse complement strand
GCTATAACCTGGTCACCTCGCAGACCCGCATCCCGCTGGTGCAGAACGGCACCGTGGACATCGAGTGCGGCTCCACCACCAACAACGAAGAGCGCCAGAAGCAGGTCGACTTCTCCGTCGGCATCTTCGAGGTCGGCACCCGCCTGCTGTCGAAGAAGACCGCCAACATCAAGGACTTCGACGACCTCAAGGGCAAGAACGTGGTGACCACCGCCGGCACCACCTCCGAGCGCCTGCTCAAGGCCATGAACGCGGACAAGAAGATGGGCATGAACATCAT
>NZ_JBGDZO010000346.1:0-281 GCF_046548235.1 Salmonella sp. SAL4457 | reverse complement strand
CTGGTTTCGCCGCGTTGCGCGGGGAGCTGCCGATGGACCTGCGGCGCCAGCAGCCATTGGTGGAATTGTCCGAGGCGACACGACAGGATATTCAACGTATCTGCGAAGCCTGGGCGGATTGCCTGCGGCGCTTCGGCCAGGACGGTCCGTTCCTGTTCGGCCACGCCAGCCTGGCGGATGCGTTCTACGCACCGGTGGCGGCGCGTTTCCGCAGTTATGCGGTGGAGTTGCCGGATATCGCCCGGACCTATGTCGAGACGATTTATCAGTGGCCTGCGTTC
>NZ_JBGDZO010000345.1:0-281 GCF_046548235.1 Salmonella sp. SAL4457 | reverse complement strand
CCCTTGGTCAACGGGCAGGCAAGGATATCGAGGAGTTTCGGGTCCATGGCGGAGTCCTTCATACAATGGCGGCACGGCCGCCGGTCAGCGCGCCAGGAGATGCTCGAGTCGGGCGTCGAACCAGGCGACGAATGCTGGGGAAGGCACCGCATCGACCGCCAGGTACCACCAGTCGGCCGCTGCGAAAGCCCGGCATTTAACGGCATCCTTCTCGGTCATCAGCAGCGGCAGCGGCGGGCTGAACGCCAGTTCGGCCGCCGTGTAGGTCGCGTGATCCGGGA
>NZ_JBGDZO010000344.1:0-281 GCF_046548235.1 Salmonella sp. SAL4457 | reverse complement strand
AGCCTGCGTTGCGGAACAGCAGCGCCTTGAGGCCCGCCGCGGGGTCGACATCGGGGAACTCCGGCGGATTCTCCAGGCGTTCGACGAAGTGCAGCGACGGCGCCTCGCGGGCGGTTTCCTCGAGGAGGAAGTCGGGGCCGATGGCCGGGTCATTGATACAGGCCAGCAGGGTGCCGCCGGGCACCAGCAGTTCCGGCAGGCGGCGGAGGATCCTGCGGTAGTCCTGGGTCAGGACGAAGCTGCCTTTCTGGAAGCTCGGCGGATCGACGATCACCAGGTCG
>NZ_JBGDZO010000343.1:0-281 GCF_046548235.1 Salmonella sp. SAL4457 | reverse complement strand
GCCTTGATGCCCTTGTAGGCGTAGGTGATGGCGGGGTTGGTCGGTTTGCTGTTGTAGAGGGCGTCTTCCTCCGCGCGGTTTTCCTCATGAATCTCGAAGTAGGCGAGACTGGTATTGAGTCGTCCGTCGAGATATTCACCCTTGATGCCGATCTCGTAGTTCTGGCCTTCGTCGGGTTCGAGCAGCTTGTTGCTGCTGTCGCGATACCAACTGTCCTGCGGCATGAAGATGTCGGTATAGCTGGCGTAGACGGAGTAGGTATCGTTCAGGTCGTAGACCGC
>NZ_JBGDZO010000342.1:0-282 GCF_046548235.1 Salmonella sp. SAL4457 | reverse complement strand
CTTCCATGGTTTTGCCCTATAATCGGATGATCCCAAACAAATTCACTGAAATAATTTCAGTGAACTGTTCAGGCGATAATAGACAAGCCCGGCGCCAATGGAAATAGTTTCAGAGAATATTTTTATAACTTTATGGAATCAATACAGAGCAGAGCTAGGACCTTAATAGATAAGGCTGGCATAGACCGCTTAGTGCGCCATGGCGAAATCAGTCACTCTCGCTGGCAAAGCGTTCGCTACAAGGACATCCGAATGAGCACCGAGGAATTAGAGGTGTTGCAA
>NZ_JBGDZO010000341.1:0-282 GCF_046548235.1 Salmonella sp. SAL4457 | reverse complement strand
CTCCAGCAGGGCATTGGCGAAGCCGCGCGGCGCATCGGCGCTACGCGCCAGCCGCTCGACCTCTGCCAGGTTGACGCGCGCACGGCGCTCGGCGACCTCCTCGGCCTTGCGGGCGAGGATCTTCTGCAGAACCGTCGGCACACTCACTGTGCGTTCTCCTCTCTGTAAACGGCGGTGAAGGCCACCAGTTCGTCCATCTTCTCCCGTGCCAGCCCGGTGTGCAGGGCATCGTGGGCCAGTTGAATGCCCTCGTGCAGGCTGGTCGCCAGATCGGCAGCGTAC
>NZ_JBGDZO010000340.1:0-283 GCF_046548235.1 Salmonella sp. SAL4457 | reverse complement strand
CGCCTGCCCGCAGCTGGAGAACCCGATCTACATCGGCCACGGCATCAGCACCCGCGCCGAGGACAAGCGCATCACCTACGCGCTGCGGCCGGAGAAAGTGATGATCAGCGCGCAGAAGCCGGACAACCTGGAACACGCCGGGCACAACTGGGCCCAGGGCACCGTCTACGACATCGCCTACCTTGGCGGCCACTCGGTGTACTACATCAAGCTGGCGTCCGGGATGATCGTCCAGGCCTTCATGGCCAACGCCGAGCGCCACGTCGCCCGGCCGACCTGGGAC
>NZ_JBGDZO010000339.1:0-283 GCF_046548235.1 Salmonella sp. SAL4457 | reverse complement strand
AGACGGCGTATCCGCGAGACTGCCGTCCGTGTCCTTTTTTCCGAGTCGCTCATGACGTTCGCTTCCCTCGGTCTGCTCGACCCCCTGCTCAAGGCCCTCGAAGGGCTCGGCCACGGCACGCCTACGCCGATCCAGGCCCAAGCCATACCCCCGGCGCTCAAGGGCCGCGACCTGCTCGCCGCAGCACAGACCGGCACCGGCAAGACCGCCGGTTTCGCCCTGCCGTTGCTGCAGCGGCTGACCCTGGAGGGGCCGCAGGTCGCTGCGAACTCGGTGCGTGCAC
>NZ_JBGDZO010000338.1:0-283 GCF_046548235.1 Salmonella sp. SAL4457 | reverse complement strand
GGATCAGGGTGTTCTTGAAGTCGATCACCCGGCCTTCGCCGTCCTCCATCACGCCCTTGTCGAAGACCTGGAAGAAGATCTCGTGGACATCCGGGTGGGCCTTCTCCACTTCATCCAGCAGCACCACGCTGTAGGGCTTGCGACGCACCGCCTCGGTCAGCACGCCACCCTCGCCGTAGCCGATGTAGCCGGGCGGGGCGCCCTTGAGGGTGGAGACGGTGTGGGCTTCCTGGAACTCGCTCATGTTGATGGTGATGACATTCTGCTCGCCGCCGTACATGGC
>NZ_JBGDZO010000337.1:0-283 GCF_046548235.1 Salmonella sp. SAL4457 | reverse complement strand
CTGCTGCGCACCGAGGCCGGCTGGGCGACCCTGAAGCGCTACTACGAACGCTACCTGGAGATCGCCCGGCAGGATCGCCTTGGCTTTGTGCTGGAAAGCCCGACCTGGCGAGCCAGCGCCGACTGGGCCGAGCGACTGAGCATTGGCCGAGAGGAGTTGGCGGCCCTCAACCGCGCCTCCATCGGGATGATGCACGAGTTGCGCGACGCCTATCGCGGACAGACCGGTCCCCTGGTGGTCAGTGGCTGCGTTGGGCCGCGGGGCGACGGCTACGACCCTGGCC
>NZ_JBGDZO010000336.1:0-283 GCF_046548235.1 Salmonella sp. SAL4457 | reverse complement strand
AAATGGAACGCATCGACAACGACGACACCCCGCGCGTGGTGATCGCCGGGGTCGGCCGCATGGGCCAGATCGTCGCTCGCGTGCTGCGCGCCCAGCGCGTGCCGTTCATCGCCCTGGACACCTCGGTGGAGACCATCGAGCTGACCCGTACCCTCGGCGCGATCCCGATCTTCTACGGCGACCCGATGCGCCCGGAGATCCTTCGCGCGGCCCAGGTAGAGAAGGCCGAGTTCTTCGTCATCGCCACCGATGACCCGGAGACCAACATCGAGACGGCCAAGCG
>NZ_JBGDZO010000335.1:0-284 GCF_046548235.1 Salmonella sp. SAL4457 | reverse complement strand
GGCCAGGGGATTGCCGGCACCGTCCTGAACGATGGCGCGCCGATAGCTCTTGCGCCTCAGCTCCTGGCGCTCGACCTCGGTCAGACCGTTGCGCAGGCCGGCTCCGCGCACGCCGACGACAACCATGTCGAGCGGCACCTGACTGTCGGGCAGCAGGCGGATACCTTTCATCTTCACCGAGAGGGCGCTCAGAGTATTGAAGGTCGGTGCGAACAAGCGCTCGAGCTGGATCTGGGTGGCGCCCAGGGACATCCGGCCGAGTTGCTCGACTACGCTGGAGCCGA
>NZ_JBGDZO010000334.1:0-284 GCF_046548235.1 Salmonella sp. SAL4457 | reverse complement strand
GCCAGGCACAGCAGCAACAGCGATACGCCGAACAGGCTGACCAGCACCCGCCCGGGGAAGCCGACGAACAGGCTCTTGTGCAGGTTCAGCAGGAGGTCCAGCGCCGGCATCGGTGGCAGCACCCGGCCGCTGGCCGGGTCGAGGTCCAGCCGGCAGTCCAGGCGCGCATCGCAGACGCTGAAGGCGGCATGGCCGGGAGCGGGCAGCAGCAGGGTCGCATCGCGGATGTCGACGCCTTCCTCGCCCGCCCGTTCGAGCAGGCGCTCCAGCGCAAGGGCTTCTCC
>NZ_JBGDZO010000333.1:0-284 GCF_046548235.1 Salmonella sp. SAL4457 | reverse complement strand
TAAGAGACAGATCACCGACCACATCACGCCCTGGGACGCGGTGTATCGCTCGGCCCTCCTGCTGGGCGGCCAGCGCCGCTTCATCCTGTCCAACAGCGGGCACATCCAGAGCATCCTCAACCCTCCCGGAAACCCCAAGGCCTGCTACTTCGAGAACGACAAGCTGAGCAGCGATCCACGCGCCTGGTACTACGACGCCAAGCGCGAAGAGGGCAGCTGGTGGCCGGTCTGGCTGGGCTGGCTGCAGGAGCGCTCGGGCGAGCTGGGCAACCCTGACTTCAACC
>NZ_JBGDZO010000332.1:0-284 GCF_046548235.1 Salmonella sp. SAL4457 | reverse complement strand
CACCGAGCCGTCCTGGACGTTGCTGTGCTCGCCGATATGGATCAGCTCGTTGTCGCCGCGCAGCACCGCGCCAAACCAGACGCTGGCGCCGGCATCCAGGCGAACCTTGCCGATCACCGCTGCGCTGGGCGCGATCCAGCTGTCGGGATGGGTTTCGACGCGGGCATCGCCCAGGCGGTATTTCATCGCGATCTCCTCATGGCCGGGGTCTGCGCCCCGTCGGTCAACTCAGTTTGATGAACGAAGCCGGCGGCGTGTGCAGGTCGATGGGGTCGTCGTACAGC
>NZ_JBGDZO010000331.1:0-284 GCF_046548235.1 Salmonella sp. SAL4457 | reverse complement strand
GCACATCCACTATGTGCAGGAGGTCCTGGCGGAGGTCCAGGAAGAGGCGCGCAGGATGAAGCGCTCGCAGCGCCGGCGCAGCGTGCAGGAAGACTAGCGAGGCGCGGGCAGGGACGCGCTCAGTCGTCCTTGCCGTGGCGCATGGCGCGCTGGATCTCCCGATCGGAGTCGCGCTCCTTCTCGGTGTGGCGCTTGTCGAAGTCCTTCTTGCCCTTGGCCAGGGCGATCTCGCACTTGACCAGGTGCTTCTTCCAGTACATCGACAGAGCGACGCAGGCGTAGCC
>NZ_JBGDZO010000330.1:0-285 GCF_046548235.1 Salmonella sp. SAL4457 | reverse complement strand
GCGCCAGGATAGCCTGGTGCCCGAGGTGGACGCCGTCGAAGTTACCGATGGTGGCGACGCAGCCCCCGGCCAGGGGCTGCAGGTTGTGTAGTCCGCGAAGCAGCTGCATAGCACGCTTATTGCTCAGAAAGTGGTCGATTATACGCGTACCGGGCGCCGGACAACAGGCAAAACGGCATGATCCCGCCGCCAGCCCGGACGCGCTTCACAGCACCGCCCGGCGGGAAAAGTCGCGCAGGCGGAAACCCAGCAGCGCGAGCATACCGAAATAGGCCAGGAGACCGG
>NZ_JBGDZO010000329.1:0-285 GCF_046548235.1 Salmonella sp. SAL4457 | reverse complement strand
GCCGAGACCGAAGGACGGGAGGGGGTGGATGGTGGACGACATGGCTGCGCTCCGTGGGCGGGATGGCTCGAATGAAGCGCAGTGTGGCGGCTTACTTCTCTTCGATTAAGACCCGAATCGAGCAAATTCATTTGCGCTGGAGTCACGAATCCAGACGGCCTTCACGGGAGATATCCAGCGGAAATCCCCGTCAGCCGCTGGCAGGACGCAGTTCATCGGATTCCTGCGAATACTACTGATAACGATAATCTCTATCATTTACTCCATTTTTACATTTACATACAC
>NZ_JBGDZO010000328.1:0-285 GCF_046548235.1 Salmonella sp. SAL4457 | reverse complement strand
ATCCAGCCCCGTGCGCGGCTTTCATCTGGACGCAAGATCCGGTCTGGGTCGGTCATCGGCTGGGCGTCATCGAACATGACCAGCCGAGCCGGTCTGTCCTGCCGCCTGCCTTCCGGGCCTCTATCGATCAACCGTTGTGGCGACCGCGAGCGGAAGGCGCTCGGCGGAGGGCCCGTTTCATCTTGCCTTGCGTTTCAAGGAAACCGGCAGGCCCCAGGTCAGGTCTTCCATGCCTGCTTCGCCGAGTATCTCGGTTTTCATCGGCTGGATCCGCGCGAGCACCTG
>NZ_JBGDZO010000327.1:0-286 GCF_046548235.1 Salmonella sp. SAL4457 | reverse complement strand
AGCAGGTACAGCGGCAGCAGGGCGAGGATCGCCACCAGCACCTGCAGGTAGAGCAGTTGCATGGCCGGCAGCTTCAGGCTCCATTTCTTCAGCAGCACGCTGTACACCGCATAGGCCAGGGTGGCGACGATCATCATCGCGTCGCCGAGATTCACTCCATGCTCCAGCAAAGCGCCGAGATGGCCCTGGGAGATCACCAGCACCACGCCGGCCAGCGACACCAGCGCGCCGAGCAGCGCCCCGGCGTTCAGCCGGTGGGCCAGGATGCTGCTGGCCAGGCCCAGCG
>NZ_JBGDZO010000326.1:0-286 GCF_046548235.1 Salmonella sp. SAL4457 | reverse complement strand
GGTCGTTAGCTCAGTTGGTAGAGCAGTTGACTTTTAATCAATTGGTCGCAGGTTCGAATCCTGCACGACCCACCAATATACAAGGTGGTAACTGGTAGAGAACGTGAAGGATAACGTTGCTTTAGCAACGGCCCGAAGGGCGAGGCGAAGCCGAGTCATCCTGCACGACCCACCATCCTGAATGATTGAAGCAGTAACCCTTATCCAAGGGGTCGTTAGCTCAGTTGGTAGAGCAGTTGACTTTTAATCAATTGGTCGCAGGTTCGAATCCTGCACGACCCACCAA
>NZ_JBGDZO010000325.1:0-287 GCF_046548235.1 Salmonella sp. SAL4457 | reverse complement strand
CTGCTGGGGCCGGTCCTCAGGCGCTTCACCGAGGCGTATCCGGACCTGCAACTGGAACTTTCGGTGGAGGACCGCATGGTCGACATCGTCGCCGACGGCTACGACGCCGGCATCCGTTACGGCGGCACGGTGCCCCAGGACATGGTCGCGGTGCCATTGACCGGGGAGCTGCGCTGGGTGGTGGCCGCGTCGCCCGATTACCTGGCGCGCCACGGCGTGCCCCAGCGGCCGGACGACCTGTTGCGGCACGCCTGCATACGCATGCGCCTGGGCGACAACTCGTTCTA
>NZ_JBGDZO010000324.1:0-288 GCF_046548235.1 Salmonella sp. SAL4457 | reverse complement strand
CGCGGAGTTCGAAGCCTTGCTCCTGGAGCACGGCGTTGTGCTCGGCGCTCTGGCCGGTCGGGGGCGGATTGGTCTGGCAACGGGCCTGGCCCAGCTCAAGGCTGTACTGGGGGTGGGGGTGCTATCTTCTTGGGTGGAGCCTCTGGGGTAGCACTGTCTATCTCCTTTTCTTCCTGAAGGATGCGGGGGTCGTTGAGTTCCGCCAGGCGCCGGCTGCCGCGGGCCTGGCGCTTGGCGATGTACATCGCCATGTCGGCGTCGTGGAGCAGCGCCGCCGGGGTATCCGCA
>NZ_JBGDZO010000323.1:0-288 GCF_046548235.1 Salmonella sp. SAL4457 | reverse complement strand
CTACCAGGACATGGCCGACAACTTCTCCGACAACCCGCTGATCGGCTTCCGCCAGTACCGCGCCGCGGCGCCTGACTCGCCGCTGATCGTCAACGGCCTGAGCACCTGGAAGCTCGATGCGCTGAAGCGCGACGTGCTGGCCAATAGCCTGCCGCAGGTGTCCTGGATCGTCGCCCCGGCCAAGTACTCCGAACACCCCGGCCCGTCCAGCCCGATCTGGGGGGCCGAGTACACTTCCTGGGTACTCGACGCGCTGACCGCCAACCCGGAGGTCTGGAGCAAGACCGC
>NZ_JBGDZO010000322.1:0-289 GCF_046548235.1 Salmonella sp. SAL4457 | reverse complement strand
TCCCGGGACACGGCGGCCTGCTGCGGGGGCGGCTGGCCGCGGATGGGGCCGAGTCGGCCTATACCGAGTGTCTGCGCCAGTGCCGGCGGTTGCGCTGGCGCCAGTCCATGGGCGAATCCCTCGACGAACTGAGCGAGGAGCTGCACCGCGCCTGGGGTGGGCAGAGCGTCGACTTCCTGCCCGGCGAACTGCACCTGGGGAGCATGCGCCGGATGCTGGAGATTCTCTCCCGCCAGGCGCTGCCTCTGGACTGAGACGGGACATCCATTGCGGCGATCGCCGCCGACGG
>NZ_JBGDZO010000321.1:0-289 GCF_046548235.1 Salmonella sp. SAL4457 | reverse complement strand
CGTCCAGCAGGTCGCCGAGGAAGTAGGCGAGGCTCTTGCCGGCGCTGGGCTGGTCGACCTCGCCCAGCAGACTGGCTCCCAGCATCAGCGTGCTGAGGCCCATTGCATCGGGGTCCGGCGTCCGCGGGCTATCGCGCAGCGCCTGCAGGCGCCGAACCGGCTCGGGAAGTTGTCCTTCGTCCTTGGCCAGGAGCATGGCGCCAAGCGGGTGGCTTGCCTGCAGAACCGTGCTGACCACCCGCTCGACATGTGCCGCCAGCGCCCGGTAGGCGGTACCGCTGTACAGTGC
>NZ_JBGDZO010000320.1:0-289 GCF_046548235.1 Salmonella sp. SAL4457 | reverse complement strand
AGCTTGCTCCTGGATTCAGCGGCGGACGGGTGAGTAATGCCTAGGAATCTGCCTGGTAGTGGGGGATAACGTCCGGAAACGGGCGCTAATACCGCATACGTCCTGAGGGAGAAAGTGGGGGATCTTCGGACCTCACGCTATCAGATGAGCCTAGGTCGGATTAGCTAGTTGGTGGGGTAAAGGCCTACCAAGGCGACGATCCGTAACTGGTCTGAGAGGATGATCAGTCACACTGGAACTGAGACACGGTCCAGACTCCTACGGGAGGCAGCAGTGGGGAATATTGGAC
>NZ_JBGDZO010000319.1:0-290 GCF_046548235.1 Salmonella sp. SAL4457 | reverse complement strand
CACCACTACCGTGTCCACGCCTTCGTTGTTATGGATGTTGGTGGTGTGGTCAACAATGTCTGGCTCGAGCCACGGAGTGCGTGGATTGCCCGAACGTGACTGCCATACAAGGTCATAGTCAGAAATACCGGCTTGTGCGGCCACCAACCGCGACGCCTCTGCCACCTGGCGGGAGTAAAGGTTTTTATCGCCTTCCGCGCCGCCCACATTATCGTGCGCGACGGGAACCGAATGGGCGGTAAACAGCAAGCGAGTGGATTCCTTCTTTTCTTCCGGAACCTGTCCCCAGA
>NZ_JBGDZO010000318.1:0-291 GCF_046548235.1 Salmonella sp. SAL4457 | reverse complement strand
GGCGTTCTCCCTCAGCTACATCGAGAACGCCCTGACCTCCAACCCGGTACTCGCGCCGCTGGCCACCCGCGACATGGCCGACGTCTATCGCTTCGTCGCCAAGGCCGAGGGCAAGACGTTCTACAGCAACGAGCTGGCCCACGGCTACAGCGGTGCCGAGATCAACGAGATCAGCAGCACCCTGCAACGCCTCATGCAGGTGCGCGACGTGGTGCTCAAGGTCAACCAGCAGTACATCGCCAGCGCCGCCCAGGCCGACCAGTACCGCAGCGAGCCGCCGTTCAAGCTGCA
>NZ_JBGDZO010000317.1:0-291 GCF_046548235.1 Salmonella sp. SAL4457 | reverse complement strand
CGCTTGAGCAGTTCGATGAATTCGTCGCTGCGGGCATAGCGCTGGTCGTGGTCGAGATAATCGCCGTCCTTGCGCTGGTCGGCGTCGCTGCCGCCGCTGATGATATGCACCGCCAGGCGCCCGTCGAGGAGGTGTTCGAGGGTCGCCAGCTTGCGCGCGGCCAGGGTCGGGGCGACGAAACCGGGGCGGTGCGCCAGCAGCAGACCGATCCGGGAAGTGGCCAGGCCAGCGGCGGCGGCCACCAGGAATCCATCCGGCTGGTCCGACCAGTAGCCGACCAGGATTCGATCG
>NZ_JBGDZO010000316.1:0-291 GCF_046548235.1 Salmonella sp. SAL4457 | reverse complement strand
CTACCGGATGGAGCCGTTCTACTCGTTCTTCGCGACCGTCCCGACGCTCTACATCCGAACCGACTACCTGTAACGAGGGAGCGCCTGCGCCATGCAAGATGAACTGTTCAAGACCCGATACTCCAAGTACGGATACGGCATCGACGTGCGCCGTACCTACAAGGACCTGCCCTGCCAGCCGTTCTGGACCTGGGTCACCGGCAAGTCGCTGAACGACCGCCCGCCGCGACGGCCGAAAGACACCCTGCTCAAGCCCTGGCAGCTCTACCTGCACATCAGTTGGGGCTACGC
>NZ_JBGDZO010000315.1:0-292 GCF_046548235.1 Salmonella sp. SAL4457 | reverse complement strand
GTACAGCACCAGTACCTCGACGCTGATCACCACCGAGAAACCGAGGAACTGGCGGACGATGTGCAGGTTGATCACCGGCGTCAGGCCGAGCAGCAGCATCGGGTAGACGCCGAAGAACGAGCCGTAGTCCCAGTTCATCAGCTTGCAGACGAAGAACCCCAGGGTGCCGCCGCCGGCGATGCGCAGGCACTGACGCAGGTCGTTGGCGGACATCGCGAGCTTGGCCGGCATGGCGTCAGTAGACGTAGTGCAGCAGGGTGATGGCGTCGATCTGCGCGCGACCGTGCAGATG
>NZ_JBGDZO010000314.1:0-292 GCF_046548235.1 Salmonella sp. SAL4457 | reverse complement strand
CGGGTCGGCGAGGTAGCCGTGGATCAGCACGATGCGGCAGCGGTAGGACTGGTTCTTGTACAGGTGGTGAAGCATGTCGGCCAGCGCTTCGCCGACGTTGTGGTGGGTCAGTTTCAGCACCAGGGTGGCGTCGGGCTCGTCGCGGAAGGTGGCGCAGAACGCGCTGATCATGTCCTGCCAGTTCTTGCGCCCGTCGTAGGGGTTGAACACCGAGGTGTAGATGACCCCGTCGAGGCTCAGCTCGACCTGTTTCGCCGCGCGGTCCGGCAGGGCCAGGACCTCCGCCGACGGC
>NZ_JBGDZO010000313.1:0-293 GCF_046548235.1 Salmonella sp. SAL4457 | reverse complement strand
AACAGCGCGAGGGCGCGTTGCTGCAAGGTCTCGCTGTGCCGGTCGACCAGCTTGCGCGCCGCCAGCACCGCTTCGCGCAGGCTTGCCGGCGGCAGCAGGTAGCCGAGGCGCAGCTCGGGGAAGAGGGTCTTGGAAAAGGTCCCGAGGTAGGCCACCTGGCCGTTCCGGTCGAGGCTGCGCAGCGACTCCAGCGAACGCCCATCGAAGCGGTACTCGCTGTCGTAGTCGTCCTCGATGATCCATGCCTGCTGCCGCTGCGCCCATTCGATCAGCGCCAGGCGGCGCTCCAGCGA
>NZ_JBGDZO010000312.1:0-293 GCF_046548235.1 Salmonella sp. SAL4457 | reverse complement strand
GGTCGATGTAGAGGATCTCCGCGGTGGGGCGCTCGATCCAGGAGGTCATGCCGTCGGCATCCGTGGTGTCGAACGCATTCCAGCCGCCACTCGACCAGACCCTGACCCGGCGTCCGGCGACGGGCTTGCCCGTTTCGTGGTCGATGAGCTGGAAGCGCCCGGAACAGGGCACGCTGTTGCGGTTAAGGGGAAGGGCGGGAGCGCGCGGGGCGGGCGTGAAGACGTCGCCGATGAGTACCGTCCCCGAGCCGCCGATCACCACGTTGCCGTGCGCCCCGATACTACCCAGCGTC
>NZ_JBGDZO010000311.1:0-293 GCF_046548235.1 Salmonella sp. SAL4457 | reverse complement strand
GCTGAAGATCGACAAGAGCCGTCGCCGCGAGAACTACAACGTCGCCGATGGCCGCTACGAACAGCGCGTGCGCTGGCTGCGCTCGATCCTCGAATACCGGGTCAGCGACAGCACGCGCTGGCGCAACACCTTCTACCACTACGACGCCGAGCGCGATTACCGCAACCTCGAGACCTACCGCTACAACGCCGACAACAGCGGGGTGGTGCGCTCCAACGCATTCCTCCAGCGCCACGACCAGCAGCTCAACGGCAACCGCTTCGAGCTACAGCACAGCCAGCCGCTGTTCGGAC
>NZ_JBGDZO010000310.1:0-293 GCF_046548235.1 Salmonella sp. SAL4457 | reverse complement strand
CGTTGAGGCTGACGTAGTCCTGGCTCAACGGCGGAACGAACATCTGCACCTTGACCGGGGTTTTCGGCGTGGCGACGAAGTCGACCTTGGCATCGATGTTCCAGAGGTCATCGGTTTCGGCTTCGGTAACGGGAATACCCTGGACGAAAATCTGATAGGCGGTGATCGCCACACCCAGGGTCAGCAGGATGGCGATCAGGACTTTCAGATGCAGGTTGAGAGAGCGCATGTCGTTTACTCAGCAGGTTTTGCATCAGGTTTGCAGCCGGGTTTCCCGGCCGAGTATTTCAAAC
>NZ_JBGDZO010000309.1:0-294 GCF_046548235.1 Salmonella sp. SAL4457 | reverse complement strand
GCCCAAGGATCAGGTAGACCAGGCGATGCAGCTTCTTCCAGCGGCTACCGAGCTTGCGCATGGCGAAGCGGTTGGAAGTGATCGCCAACAGGAACAGGCAGACGTATCCAAGCATTCCCACGATGTTGTAGGGACGCTTGCTCAACTCGATGCCCAACTGCCCCCAGTCCAACCCCAGGATGAACACGTAGTAAGCGCTCAGGTGCAGCAGCACATAGGTGAAGCACCACAACCCCAACTGGCGGCGCACGGCGATCCAGCCCGGCCAGCCGCTCAGCTTCTGCAGAGGCGTCA
>NZ_JBGDZO010000308.1:0-294 GCF_046548235.1 Salmonella sp. SAL4457 | reverse complement strand
GACCAAGGCTACAGCCATATCGACGCCTGCCGTTCGCTGGGGGTGGTGGATTCGGCCTTGCGCCGTTGGGTGAAACAGCTCCAGGCGGAACGCCAAGGCGTGACCCCGAAGAGCAAGGCGCTGACGCCCGAACAGCAGAAGATCCAGGAACTGGAAGCCCGGATCAACCGGCTGGAGCGGGAGAAAGCGATCCTAAAAAAGGCTACCGCTCTCTTGATGTCGGACGAACTCGATCGTACGCGCTGATAGACCAGTTGAGTGAGCAGGAGTCGGTGGAAGTGGTCTGTTCAGGTT
>NZ_JBGDZO010000307.1:0-294 GCF_046548235.1 Salmonella sp. SAL4457 | reverse complement strand
ATCATGACCATGACCTTGCTGCCAATCGCAGTCCTCGCACTCGCACTGAATGGGACGGCACAGCTCTGCGCGGGGCCTTCTTCCTGCGATCGGATTGTCGCGCATTTCCCAGGGGAAAGCAAGGCCGCGCCTGCCCTCATCTGCCACTTATACTCCTGCCTCCAATACATAGAGGGGTGGACGACGGGGATATCCCGGGACCCGCAGCACCGCGGTGATAGCGAGGACTTTATGTGCGCACAATGGTCGGTCGTCCGAGCTCAAGTGACCGCCCTGACAAGGATGCCTCCGGGC
>NZ_JBGDZO010000306.1:0-294 GCF_046548235.1 Salmonella sp. SAL4457 | reverse complement strand
CAAGGCGCGCCTGCCGGAGCCGGTGATCGAGGCCCTGCGCGCCCGCGGCGAACTGCCCGATGCCCGCTACGAAGCCCTGGCCGACTTCACCCGCGCGGTGATCGCCAGCCGCGGTGCGGTCACCGACGAGCAGTTCGAAGCCTTCCGCGCCGCCGGTTTCGACCAGGCCCAGGCCCTGGAAGTGATCCTCGGGGTGAGCCTGGCGACGCTCTGCAACTTCGCCAACGTGTTCGCCCGCACGCCGCTCAATGCCGAGCTGGAGCAATATCGCTGGACCAACCCGCAGGCCTGAGC
>NZ_JBGDZO010000305.1:0-295 GCF_046548235.1 Salmonella sp. SAL4457 | reverse complement strand
GGTCTGAGCGGCCTCATGGAGCTTACGTGAGGACGATCTTGCCGATGTGCTGGCCGGAGTCCATCAGTTCGTGGGCCTGGCGCGCCTGTTCCAGGGGGAAGGTGCGGAACACCTGCGGCCGGACAGTGCCGGCGCGCACGTGCGGCCAGACCTGGCGCTCCAGTTCGGCGATGATCGCGCCTTTCTCGTCGTGGCTCCGCGAGCGCAGGGTCGAGCCAAGATGGACCAGGCGCTTGCTCAGCATCGGGAACAGGTCGACTTCGGCGGCCTTGCCCTTGATCACGCCGATCTGCAC
>NZ_JBGDZO010000304.1:0-295 GCF_046548235.1 Salmonella sp. SAL4457 | reverse complement strand
GCCGAAATGTATCCGGTGCCGCCCCGCGCCGAGACCTACGCCAGCACCGAGCGCATCATCGGCAACTGGTTCCGCCGCAGCGGCGACCGCGCCGACTGGATCCTCGCCAGCAAGATCGCCGGCCCCGGCAACGGCATCAGCCATGTGCGCGACGGCAACCTCAAGTTCAACCGCCAGCACATCGTCGCCGCCCTCGATGCCAGCCTGGAGCGCCTGCAGACAGACTGGCTGGACCTCTACCAGTTGCACTGGCCGGAGCGGCGGACCAACTTCTTCGGCCAGCTCGGCTACCAGC
>NZ_JBGDZO010000303.1:0-296 GCF_046548235.1 Salmonella sp. SAL4457 | reverse complement strand
CAATCCCCGGAGGGCCGCAAAAGAACGCAACGCGTCCTACGGCGAACGGCGGCGAACAGGTTGCGAATGTAGAACCTTCGGCAGGCGTTCGGGTTCTGTCACGTTTTGCCAAGGTTCTCCCGATGCCCCGTATTGCCAGGCGGCGGGGCGCTACGGCTATAGTCCCTGCGCGTTTTTCGCGGCCCTGGCCGGACATGGCGGCGGCCGCCGGAACAGGTAGGGGACCATGATCGAAACAAGAAACCTCGGCAAACGCTTCGGCTCGCGGGTGGCGGTGGACGACCTGTCCTTCCAGG
>NZ_JBGDZO010000302.1:0-296 GCF_046548235.1 Salmonella sp. SAL4457 | reverse complement strand
ATGACGGTGTGCAGGACGTTCTCGTCCACTGCGCGCATGGCCCTGAGCAGGCGCTGCTGGTTGGGGATCACCTGGTTCTGCACGCGCTCGTAGAAGTAACCGGCTGCCTGCGGATCGACGTGCGGGTCGCGCCCCGGCTCGACCCAGGCACGCTGCATGTCGACGAACAGGATGGCGGTCTGCCGGCGGCCGAATGGCAGGTCGCGCGGCGAGTGGTGGGGCAGGCTGAACATCGGGTCATTCCTCCAGAATATGACTGCTGAACGCGTTGCGGAGCTGGTCGATGCCCTCCAGGC
>NZ_JBGDZO010000301.1:0-296 GCF_046548235.1 Salmonella sp. SAL4457 | reverse complement strand
ATCCTGGAAAACCCTGGAGTAATGGTAAGCGGCCAGGGCTCTATATATGCCCCGCGATTATAGAGATGACTTATACGACCATAAGCCGGATATCCTGGAATTCAACCAAGCCAACATCGGAACGGTTTCCGAGCGGTGAATGGAAGATTCACCCAGCCTTATATTCGGCAGTGGTCAAACCGGATAACTTGAAAATCAGGATTTCGTTAACCCGATCACATCGACAGCTGCACCAGTAAAGCACTCATGCACTACATCCTGCACCTCTCTGAAGCAAACCGAAGGCTCTGCAGAGC
>NZ_JBGDZO010000300.1:0-296 GCF_046548235.1 Salmonella sp. SAL4457 | reverse complement strand
ATATGTGTATAAGAGACAGGTCTTGGTCTTCAGAGGTTGCCTCTAAAACCTATTTATTGGATACCTATGTTACATCTAAGCCTACGTGGCATGTCTATCGTTGGAAAGGGAAAGTTTCGGTAGACAGAGAGCAACATGCTGTGGAGATATCTAGGGCTTTAGCTCGAAATCTACGTTCTCGCGCGCCAAAAGAAATCCCCAGCGAGCCGGGCTTTTGCATCGACCACGCTTATATTGCAGGGGATAGTTTTCAAGTGGAGAGGTTTGGAGTGGGAGTCACTTTCCCTGAGCACCCC
>NZ_JBGDZO010000299.1:0-296 GCF_046548235.1 Salmonella sp. SAL4457 | reverse complement strand
GCTTCTGGAGCAGGGCGCGGCGGCCCTTTCCGATGCCGAGCTGTTGGCGATCTTCCTGCGCACGGGAGTGACCGGTTGTAGTGCGGTCGAGCTGTCGCGGCGGCTGTTGAGCGAGTTCGGCGGGCTGCGTGCCCTGCTCGAGGCGGACCTCGCCTCGTTCTGCGGCCATCTCGGGCTCGGCGTGGCCAAGTATGCGCAATTGCAGGCCGTGCTGGAGATGGGCCGGCGCCACCTGGCCGAGCGCCTGCGTCGCGATTCGATACTGGAGAGCCCGCAGGCGGTGCGCGACTATCTCA
>NZ_JBGDZO010000298.1:0-297 GCF_046548235.1 Salmonella sp. SAL4457 | reverse complement strand
CTAGAAACCTGTCGACTCCCCACATGGGGAAATTCGTGTCACAGTTATAACTCCACGCTATACGTGTGGATGCCCAAACGATTTGCGTACCGATTAAGCGAGTCCAGTGATCCAAATATGCGCACAAGTTCACGTCGAGAACGTAGCGGGTAATATTGACCGTCGGGACTGTAGCGCACTTGGAGCTGCCAACCGTGGCCGGAAGGCGCAGGAATAGCACGTAAGTCCCGCGCAGCTCCGGCAACCACTAGTATCTTCAGTGCCTCGGCGCTGACTCACGCATGGCGACTTCGCCTC
>NZ_JBGDZO010000297.1:0-297 GCF_046548235.1 Salmonella sp. SAL4457 | reverse complement strand
CTACTTGCTTGCGCACCCCGAGGTCGGGTGCGTGGGCGGTTTCAATATCTGTATCGACAGTGCTGGTAACGAAGTGGCGCGAGACGGTTTCAGCGAGGGGTGTGTGGAGCGTTGGGGGTTCGATGCAGCATTGGCCGAGACCCTGGTGGTCATGCCGCTGACGGCGCTCTACCGCATGGAAGCGATGAAGCGGGCGGATTTCTTCGACCCGTCGATTCGCGTGCAGGATTTCCAGATCACCCTAAGGATCGCGGCGCAGGGCTATTAAATTCATCGACTGCCGGCCTACATGGGGCG
>NZ_JBGDZO010000296.1:0-297 GCF_046548235.1 Salmonella sp. SAL4457 | reverse complement strand
GCCGTTGGACGCCAGCGGGTTGCCGCCGAGCACCAGCATGAAGTCGGTGTGGTCGATGTCGGGGATCGGGATCAACAAACCATGGCCGTACATCTGCTGGCTGACCAGGTGATGCGGCAACTGGTCGACGGAAGTCGCGGAGAAGCGGTTGCGCGTTTTCAGCAGGCCGAGGAAGTAGTTGCTATGGGTCATCAGGCCGTAGTTGTGCACGCTCGGATTGCCCTGGTAGACCGCCACCGCATCGTTGCCATGGCGCTCGCGGATCTCGCCGAGGCGGCTGGCCACCAGCGCGAAGGC
>NZ_JBGDZO010000295.1:0-298 GCF_046548235.1 Salmonella sp. SAL4457 | reverse complement strand
ATGTAGTGGGCATAGCCGCAGACATCGGTCACCAACCCCGGCAGGCCGGAGACCAGCGCCTCCAGCAGCACCGTACCGGTGTTCTCGTTGTAGGCCGGGTGGATCAGCAGGTCGGCGCCGAGCAGGAAGCGCGGGATATCGCTGCGCCCCTTGAGGATCTGTACCTGGTCGTTGAGACCGAGGGCGGCGATCTGTAGCAGGAACGGCTTGGGATCGTCCTGGCCGATGGCGATCAGCCGGGTACGCCTGCGCAACGCCTTGGGCCGCGCGGACAGCGCCTTCAGGCTGCGATCCAGGC
>NZ_JBGDZO010000294.1:0-298 GCF_046548235.1 Salmonella sp. SAL4457 | reverse complement strand
CGTAGGAGATGGTCTGGGCCGAGGCGCGCAGGCTGCCGAGCAGGGCGAACTTGTTGTTGCTCGACCAGCCGGCGAACAGCACGGCGTACACCGTCAGGCCGGCCATGGCGAAGAAGAACAGGATGCCGATGTTCAGGTCCGCCACGCCCCAGGTGGGGGTGATCGGCACGATGGCGAAGGCGACGAGCAGGGCGCCCATCGCGATTACCGGGGCCAGGGTG
Source organism: Salmonella sp. SAL4457 (assembly GCF_046548235.1). Lineage (NCBI taxonomy): Bacteria > Pseudomonadati > Pseudomonadota > Gammaproteobacteria > Enterobacterales > Enterobacteriaceae > Salmonella > Salmonella sp. SAL4457. Next base: position 77 of record NZ_JBGDZO010000294.1, on the reverse strand, counting down.
AAGATCATCTTGTCGGCGAACGGCGGGGTCCAGTCCTCCTTGAAGAACATCTTGACCATGTCCGCGCCGAGCTGGAA
>NZ_JBGDZO010000293.1:0-299 GCF_046548235.1 Salmonella sp. SAL4457 | reverse complement strand
GGCGCCAGGTCGTGGGTCTGCAACTGACGCAGGCGGCCATTGCCCTCATGGGCGAACACCATCACCTGGCCGCTCAGTTCCCGCGTCAGGTAGGCGAAACGCCCGTCGGCGCTGAAGATCAGATGGCGCGGGCCGCTGCCGGGCGGGGTCGGGACGAATGCCGGATCGGCCGCCTGCAGCGGACGTTCGGCCTGTTCCGGGGCGTAGCGGTAGACGAATACCTTGTCGGCGCCGAGGTCGGGGGCGAACAGGTACTGGCCGTCGGGCGAGGACACCACCGAGTGCACATGACCGGAAAC
>NZ_JBGDZO010000292.1:0-299 GCF_046548235.1 Salmonella sp. SAL4457 | reverse complement strand
GACCAAGGACATCGAGGCCGAAGCCGACGCTGCCCTGGGTGAAGCCGGAGCGGGCGTCGAGGATGAAGCTCTGCGTCCACTCCTCGGCCTTGCCCTGGCTGGCATCGCCGACGAAGTTGCGGTGCAGGTGGAAATTGCGCGCGGTGAGGCTGGCCTTGGCGTCTTCGAGGAAACCTTGCCCGGCGTGGACGTGCCCGGCATGGACTGGCAGGCCGGCGCCCAGGCAGAGGGAAGCGCAGAGCGCGCGGACGTGGCTCGGGTGCGACATGGGTGTGTCCCTTCGTTCTTGTTCTCTAGGC
>NZ_JBGDZO010000291.1:0-299 GCF_046548235.1 Salmonella sp. SAL4457 | reverse complement strand
CCCCGGGGATACAGTCCAGCACCCGCCAGAGGAGCCACCGTATGACCAGCCTGCCGCTCGAAGCCAACGCCGCCGCCACCCTCGCCGAATGGCACGGGCTGATCGCCCGCCGCGACCTCTCCGGGTTGCCGCGCCTGCTGCACCCCGACGCCGTGTTCCGCTCGCCGATGGCGCACAAGCCGTATGCCGGCGCACCGGTGGTCTCGATGATCCTGAATACCGTGCTCACGGTCTTCGAGGATTTCGCCTATCACCGCCAGTTGGCCAGCGCCGACGGCCGCAGCGTGGTGCTGGAATTC
>NZ_JBGDZO010000290.1:0-299 GCF_046548235.1 Salmonella sp. SAL4457 | reverse complement strand
GTAATAGCTCACTGGTCGAGTCGGCCTGCGCGGAAGATGTAACGGGGCTAAACCATGCACCGAAGCTGCGGCAGCGAACGTATCACCCAAGACAACTTTACGGAGTTGACGATTGACGGAGCGAAGCGACGTCAAAGCGTTCATTAAAGTCGAGTTGGCTTAGGGATACGTTCGTTGGGTAGGGGAGCGTTCTGTAAGCCGTTGAAGGTGGCCTGTGAGGGTTGCTGGAGGTATCAGAAGTGCGAATGCTGACATAAGTAACGATAAAGCGGGTGAAAAGCCCGCTCGCCGGAAGACCA
>NZ_JBGDZO010000289.1:0-300 GCF_046548235.1 Salmonella sp. SAL4457 | reverse complement strand
CGTTGCACGACGATGCCGATGGCGTCGCCGTGGCCTGCCTGGAGGAGGCCGCGGAAGTCCGCGCCTTGCACGCCAGCGCGCGCATCCTGTTGCTGGAAGGCTGCTTCGAGGCGAGCGAATACGCCCTCGCCGGGCACTTGCGCCTGGACCTGGTGATCCAGGGCGCGGAACAGGGCGAGGCGTTCCTCGCCGCCGGCCTGGATATTCCACTCAACGTCTGGCTCAAGCTCGACTCCGGCATGCACCGCCTGGGCTTCGATCCTGCCGCGCTGCGCGCCTGGCATGCGCGCCTGCGCAGCC
>NZ_JBGDZO010000288.1:0-300 GCF_046548235.1 Salmonella sp. SAL4457 | reverse complement strand
GGGTAGTCAACATCATCACCAAGCGCCCGACCGATCGTTTGCGTGGTTCCATGACGGTGTTCACCAACATTCCGGAAAGCTCCAAGGATGGCGCCACGCGCCGCGCCAACTTCAGCCTTAGCGGGCCGCTGACCGAAGCCTTGAGCTTCCGCGCGTACGGCAGCGCGAACAAGACCGATTCGGACGATACCGACATCAACCTCGGACATACCGTCAACCCGAGCCGTACCGTGGCCGGACGCGAAGGGGTACGCAATCGCGATCTCAGCGGGATGCTGTCGTGGCAGGTGACCCCCGACC
>NZ_JBGDZO010000287.1:0-300 GCF_046548235.1 Salmonella sp. SAL4457 | reverse complement strand
ACATAAAACTAGATAAGAAAGCAATAAGTACGCTCCAAAAAAACAAGAGCGAAGAGAAAAGTATTGAACGGATAAAAAAAGGAATCGCAGAAATGGAGGCCAAGATTCCTCTCGCCAAGATCTACGAACACGATCTCGGCATCCCCGACTCCCATATCCTTGGCAGCAAGAATATCCCCTTCCATGTCCTGCTCTGGCGCAACCAGCGGGTCTATTACTTCACCTTCTCCAAGCCGACCGAGAACTCCGCCCAGCGCATCAAGGACCTAATCGCCCGTTTCCGCACCCGCGAGCTTTACG
>NZ_JBGDZO010000286.1:0-300 GCF_046548235.1 Salmonella sp. SAL4457 | reverse complement strand
AAGCAGGATTGTATTTACAGACCGCAGGCAAACTTGTATACAATAAATCCATCACGGCATCCCCGGCCCGTCCGGCCCGCCGCCCCATCCACAATAAGGAACACTGCTGTGAGCGCTGACTACCCACGCGACCTGATCGGATACGGCAACAACCCTCCCCACCCTCACTGGCCCGGCGATGCCCGCATCGCCCTGTCCTTCGTGCTCAATTACGAAGAAGGTGGCGAGCGCTGCGTCCTGCATGGCGACAAGGAGTCCGAGGCGTTCCTTTCCGAGATGGTGGCTGCCCAGCCCTTGCAG
>NZ_JBGDZO010000285.1:0-300 GCF_046548235.1 Salmonella sp. SAL4457 | reverse complement strand
GACCGGGGCGACGCTGAAGCGGCTCAGGTCGAGTTTCGGCGCCTCGGCTTCGGCCTTGGCGTCCTGTAGGTCGGCGCCTACCGGAGCCAGGCCGAAATCCGGCGCATCGACCTCGGCGAACGCCGCCATGTAGCCGTCCCGCGGCGCTACCTGCAAGCGTCCGGCGGGCGCGCTGGTACCAGTAGCGGCGCGGGTCTGCGGGGCCTCCACGGGAGTCGTCTGCGCAGGCGGCGGCGCCATGACCACCTCCTCGACCTCCATCTCGGCGACCACGGCGATCGCTCCCGCTCGCTCCAGCAC
>NZ_JBGDZO010000284.1:0-301 GCF_046548235.1 Salmonella sp. SAL4457 | reverse complement strand
CCTCGAAGGCGGTCTCGTGGACATGCATCTGGATGCTGGCGTCGAGTTCCTCGGTGAGCACCAGGATCTGCTCCAGCTTGTCGTCGCTCACCGTATAAGGTGCGTGCGGGCCGAAGGCGATGCGGATGCGCGGGTGGTGCTTGAGGTCGTCGAACAGCGCCATGCCCTGGCGGATCGCCTCGGCGCTGTCGCGGGCGCCGGGGATCGGGAAGTCCAGTACCGGGATCGCCACCTGGGCGCGGACCCCGCTGTCATGGACCACGCCGCAGATGGCCTGTGGATAGAAGTACATGTCGGAGAA
>NZ_JBGDZO010000283.1:0-301 GCF_046548235.1 Salmonella sp. SAL4457 | reverse complement strand
ACCCTGCGCAGCGCGAGGCCAGCCAGCAACTCTTGGACGAAGCCGCGGACAAGTTGCCGCCGGCCTTCCGCGAACGCCTGGACCGCGAGATCGAGGTCGAGTGGCGCGACGACCTGCCCGCCAACGGCATGGGCCAGGCCCGTGGCCCGCAGCGCATCGCGCTGAACCGCAAGTACCTGGCCGATCTCACCGACGGCAGCGCCGCCAGCCGCCAGACCGGGCGCGTGCACGGCACCGAGCGGCGCGAGCTGCTGGCGACCCTGCTGCACGAGCTGACCCACGTCTACGATCGCGCGCGCCT
>NZ_JBGDZO010000282.1:0-301 GCF_046548235.1 Salmonella sp. SAL4457 | reverse complement strand
ATCTGGAGCCCGAGTGCCGGGTCGCCGAGATGCTCGACCACGCCGGCCTGGAACGCGCCCTGCGCGGCCTCGACGGGGTGATCTTCAGCGCCGGCTACTATCCTTCGCGGCCGCGCCGCTGGCAGGAGGAAGTGGCCAGCGCGCTGGGCCAGACCAACCCGTTCTATGCCGCCTGCCTGCAGGCCAGGGTGCCGCGCATCCTCTATGTCGGTTCGGCATATGCCATGCCCCGCCATCCCCAGGGACTACCGGGCCACGAGGGGTTGTTCTACGACAGCCTGCCGAGCGGCAAGAGTTCCTA
>NZ_JBGDZO010000281.1:0-301 GCF_046548235.1 Salmonella sp. SAL4457 | reverse complement strand
CGGCGTGGTCGATGATGCGCAGCTTCTGTTCGGTCAGCAGCGCAATGAGATCGCGCTTGGCCCTGATGAAGCAGGCGATATGCGCGTCCTGCGTACGCAGGTAGGTGACGATCTGGTCTTGCTCAGGGCGCGGCGGAACCAGCGATGGCATCTGCTTGAAGGATTCCCAATACAGACGGTTGCGGTCAGCCACGATGCCACGAGAGAACTTGTTCACCTCTTGCATGTAAGCCGCAGTGCGGAACAAGTAGCTGAAATAGGTGCTGTTGGCTTCTGCATAGGGCTTGACTACGACATAAGC
>NZ_JBGDZO010000280.1:0-302 GCF_046548235.1 Salmonella sp. SAL4457 | reverse complement strand
ATGCTCGATGGATCGGTGGAACTTGCAGTTCAGGTTGGCCGCGGTGAAATGCACGCGGCCGTCGGCGGTGTCGGCACTCGGGCTGACCGTGGCGGCATTGGCGGTCCACATGCTCGACGCCGAGCTGCAGGCGGCTAGGAGAGGCATCGCTTCCTTCGCCGCACGGCGGATCACCTCCTCGTCGCTGCCGGAGAAGCCCAGGCTACGCAGCGCAGCGGTATCCGGGCGGGCTTGCGGAGCGAGTACCCCCTGCTTGAAACCCATCTCCATCAGCGCCTTCATCTTCGCCAGGCCCTGCTTCG
>NZ_JBGDZO010000279.1:0-302 GCF_046548235.1 Salmonella sp. SAL4457 | reverse complement strand
GTTCCGGACGGTCGGACTTGGCCAGCTCTTCGCCGACGAAGGCGGACTTGCCGGCATCGGCCGGGCCGGAAACCTGCTCGACGGCAGCCGAACCGCCTTCGGCGGCGACGGCGTCGAAGCCGGTGGTACGCACGGTGATCACCTTGACCGCAGCCGAGGACTGCACGGTAGCGATGGCGTTACCGGCGTATATCGGACGCTTGAAGGTGTCGGGGCTGACCACTTCGACGATCTCGGAGATCTGGTCGACGTCCAGCAGCGCGGCGACGCGCGGCAGGAAGTTCTTGCCGTTGGTGGTAGCC
>NZ_JBGDZO010000278.1:0-302 GCF_046548235.1 Salmonella sp. SAL4457 | reverse complement strand
TAAGAGACAGGTGTAGGGTAGTCCCTTTCCGTTTCTACCCTGGAGAACAGTGATGACCCTGATGGAGTCCGACCTGACCGCACTGGCCGCCCGCCTCGGCGAAAGCCTTCGTTACCTGGGCGAGCAGGTCAGCACGGCGGAATCCTGCACCGGTGGCGGCATCGCCGAGGCGATCACCCGCATCCCGGGGAGTTCGGGCTGGTTCGAGGCTGGCTACGTGACCTACTCGAACCGCCAGAAGACCCTCCAGCTGGAGGTGCCCGAGTCGCTGTTCCCGGCAGTCGGCGCGGTCAGCCGGGAAG
>NZ_JBGDZO010000277.1:0-302 GCF_046548235.1 Salmonella sp. SAL4457 | reverse complement strand
CCGCTGGTCTATCCGGTGACCACCGAGAAGCTGGAACCGCCGCTGTGCTACGAGACCATCATCAGCGATTTCTACGACACCGCCGCCGAACAGCTGGCCGCGCACCTGGACGCCGGCCGCGACGTGGCGGTGATCTGCGAGGGCGACCCGTTCTTCTACGGTTCCTACATGTACCTGCACGACCGCCTGGCGACGCGCTACGAAAGCGAAGTGGTGCCTGGCGTCTGCTCGATGCTCGGCGGCGCGGCGGTGCTCGGTGCGCCGCTGGTGTACCGCAACCAGAGCCTCTCGGTGCTCTCCGG
>NZ_JBGDZO010000276.1:0-303 GCF_046548235.1 Salmonella sp. SAL4457 | reverse complement strand
CAGCTTGTGCTTCTGCCGCCGGTTGATCGCTTCCACTGCCTGCAACAGGTCGCTGGAGCAATGCGCCTGCTCGGCGCTGTGGATCAGCGCGCGCATGTCCTTGGGGAAGCAGGAGCCGCCGTAGCCGCAGCCGGGGTAGATGAAGTGGTAGCCGATCCGCGGGTCGGCGCCGATGCCCTGGCGCACCGCCTCGATGTCGGCGCCTAGGTGTTCGGCCAGTTCGGCGATCTGGTTGATGAAGCTGATCTTGGTCGCCAGCATGCCGTTCGCCGCGTACTTGGTCAGTTCGGCGCTGCGCAGGCC
>NZ_JBGDZO010000275.1:0-303 GCF_046548235.1 Salmonella sp. SAL4457 | reverse complement strand
GCTCAGAGCAGGCCCAGTTGCTCCACTTCCGGGGCCGGGATCGGCTCGGGTAGCGCCGGCAAGCCTGGCAGGCGCTGGCCCAGCAGCGCATGGAAACGCTGGGCCTGCTGGGCCGCCAGGTGATTGTCGGGGGTATGCAGGAATACGTATGGAGTCAGGCCGGCCTCGATCCAGTCGGCCACCTTGTCGACCCAGGGCAAAAGGAACACCTCGTTGGCCGGCAGGTCGGGACCGCCGATGAAACGCACCTGTGGCGTATCGCTGAAGGCCGCCGGACGGATCGGCAGGCGCGGCTTCTTCGAC
>NZ_JBGDZO010000274.1:0-303 GCF_046548235.1 Salmonella sp. SAL4457 | reverse complement strand
CCACCTACCAGTACGGCACGCAACTGCCCAAGGGGCCGCAGGGGCAGGTCGACATGGCCATCGGCAAGGGATTGGCGCGCGGACCGCTGAGCCTGCTGGCGCCGACCCGCCTGATCGAAGGCGAGGGCGAGGACCTGGTGCTGGACGGCGTGCCGTTCACCTTCCAGAACACGCCGGGCACCGAGTCGCCGGCGGAGATGAACATCTGGCTGCCGCGGCAGAAGGCCCTGCTGATGGCCGAGAACGTGGTCGGTACCCTGCACAACCTGTACACCCTGCGCGGCGCCGAGGTACGTGATGCGC
>NZ_JBGDZO010000273.1:0-303 GCF_046548235.1 Salmonella sp. SAL4457 | reverse complement strand
GGGTATGTGATGCTCTCTGCAAAATTCAGCTACTTGATCCGCAACACAAATCAAGGCTGAAGAAATGACCTGCTCCCCGATTTCAGTACCACGCCGAACTTAGTAGAGTCCGTTTTCCGAGCAGAAGACGGCAGTGAAAAAGCGTTTTACCGAAGAGCAGATTCTCGACTTCCTCAAGCAGGCGGAGGCCGGTGTACCGGTGAAGGAACTGTGTCGCCGACACGGCTTCAGTGATGCCTCGTTCTACACCTGGCGGGCCAAGTTTGGCGGTATGACCGTGGCGGACGCCAAACGGTTGAAGGA
>NZ_JBGDZO010000272.1:0-303 GCF_046548235.1 Salmonella sp. SAL4457 | reverse complement strand
TAGGTATCCAGGGCATAGCGCTCGGCGATCCTGCTGATTTCCCGGTCGTACTGCTGGATCAGCTCGAAGGTCCATTCCGAGCCGGTGGCGATGGGCTGGCGCTTGCTCATGCGACGAGCCTCCTCTGGAACAGCTCGCGGAACACCGGGTAGATGTCCGATGCCGAGACGATCTGCTGCTGGGCGAAGCTGTCTTCGAAGGCTTCGCGCACGCGCTCGTACTCGAACCACAGGGCCTGGTGTTCGCGCGGGGTGATCTCGACGTAGGTGTAGTACTGGACGAACGGCATGATCTGCTTGAGGC
>NZ_JBGDZO010000271.1:0-304 GCF_046548235.1 Salmonella sp. SAL4457 | reverse complement strand
CTTGCTCGTTAAATCCATGGGGGCGCCTCCTAAAGCTCAGCGCATGCTAGCACCGGGCTATGCATCGCTTTTGTCACTGAGAGACTTTTCTTTTAAGAAAAAAGCCACATCGCTGTGGCCTTTTCCTCCCGCGCGGAGACGGCTCAGACCACTCCGGCCGCCGCACGCCAGGCCTGGTTATGGCTCTGGGTGTACTGCTGGATGAGCTGCAGGACGTCCTTCATGAAGCCGGCATCGAAGCTCATCTGGTCCTCGACCTTCTGCTTCTGGCTCTGCCCGATGGTGGCGTTGACCTCTCCTTCCC
>NZ_JBGDZO010000270.1:0-305 GCF_046548235.1 Salmonella sp. SAL4457 | reverse complement strand
CCTTTACATCATCAGCGAGTAGGCCCGCTCCAACTGGTCCAGATCGATATCCAGGGGCAGCGGCAGGGGCGCTTCGCCGATGCGCTGCTCGCTGGCGAACTTTCCCTCGGCCAACACACGTGCCGGGTCGTTGAGGGCGAGGAAGTCGCCCCCGTCGTATTCCCAGAAATTCAGCGGGGAGCGGCCGGAATAGGTTTCGTTCCAGCAGGCGACGTACGAACGTTCGCCCAGGACTTTCGGACGGCAGGAAACGTAGGGTTCCAGATAGACCTCATGGGTGAGGTACAGGAAGGTGAGGTCATCCA
>NZ_JBGDZO010000269.1:0-305 GCF_046548235.1 Salmonella sp. SAL4457 | reverse complement strand
ATCCTCGAGACCGGCAGCGGGCGCATACTCTTCGACCTGCATGGCGGCAGGGGCTGGGACCCGGCGCCGTGCTTCGACGACCTGTGGCAGATGGCGGCCAGCCTGGCCTGCTTCGGCGAGGTCTGGAGCGGCGCCGGCGAGGACATCCTGCTGGACGACTGCAGCGTCGCGCCCCGCTATCGGCAGCAGCTCGTCGACGAACTGCAACCGATCCTCGGTTCGCGCCAGCGGGCGGAGGACCTCGCCGACGAGTTCGGCTGGTAAGCTGGTGGCCACACCACCACCGCCCATGACCTGCGCATGAC
>NZ_JBGDZO010000268.1:0-306 GCF_046548235.1 Salmonella sp. SAL4457 | reverse complement strand
CGGCCACGCCACACTGGCTGCGGCCAACGTACTGTTCGAGGTCTACGACGAGCCGGGCGAGCGCCTGGAATTCATCTCGCGCTCCGGTGCGCTGCGGGTCAACCGCGAGGACGAGCGGCTGGTCCTGGATTTCCCCGCGCAGTATCCGAGCGAAGTCGGTAGCACCGTCGAGCTGGAGCAGGCCCTGGGCCTGCCGCCGGTGGACGTGCTGGGCTCCACCGACAAGCTGCTGGTGCTGCTCGAGTCCGAAGAGGCGGTGCGCGCCTGTCGCCCCGACTTCGCGGCCCTGGCGCGGCTGCCCTGGCG
>NZ_JBGDZO010000267.1:0-306 GCF_046548235.1 Salmonella sp. SAL4457 | reverse complement strand
GCCGAACTCAACCCGCAACTCGATAGCGACCAGCGCACCGCCCGGATCGCCGCGCGCCTGGTCGACAGCCTGGTCAACTGATCGCCCTTTCGCCCACACAACAACAATAGAGCCACGCCATGCCGACATTGCACCTGGACGCCCTGTCCACCACCGCCCTCGCCCTGCTCCTGCTCGCCCTCGGCAGCCAAGTGAAGAAGCGCAGCCGCTGGCTGACACGTCTGTGCGTACCGTCGCCGGTGATCGCCGGCTTCGGCTTCGCCTTCCTGGTCTGGCTGCTCAGGGATCGCGGCTGGCTCGACAGCG
>NZ_JBGDZO010000266.1:0-307 GCF_046548235.1 Salmonella sp. SAL4457 | reverse complement strand
GGCCATGGGTCTGCGCCAGCAGCGCCAGGGCCAGCGGCAGGTCGTCGACGGGAAAGGTGCCGGAGACCCGAAGCGGGTCCAGCGACGGCTCGCACTCGATGCTCTCGCCGCCGTAGCGCATCAGTTCTCCCGCCCACTGCCGCAGCGGCATGTCGTCGGCCACCAGCAGGCCCTGGCGCCAGGCCAGCGCGGCCTCGCTGGCGGACTCGACGGGGCCGATCCGCTGGCGATCGAAGCGCACCCGCTGGCCAGCCTCGATCACCCGGCCATCCGCCGCGCTCGCGGCGCCCTCCGGACGCACCTGGAC
>NZ_JBGDZO010000265.1:0-307 GCF_046548235.1 Salmonella sp. SAL4457 | reverse complement strand
GATATGTGTATAAGAGACAGGGCCGGACTGTTCGGCGTCGGCGGCGGCCTGATCATCGTCCCGGCGCTGGTCTTCAGCTTCACCGCGCACGGTTTCGGCGGCGACGTCCTGACCCAGATGGCGGTCGGCACCTCCCTGGCGACCATCGTCTTCACTTCGATCAATTCCATTCTCGAACACCATCGGCGCGGCGCGGTGCGCTGGCCGGTGTTCGCCTGGATGACCCTCGGCATCCTCATCGGCAGTGCCCTCGGCGCGCTGACCGCGGCGCAGATCAAGGGGCCGCTGTTGCAGAAGATAATCGGGG
>NZ_JBGDZO010000264.1:0-307 GCF_046548235.1 Salmonella sp. SAL4457 | reverse complement strand
GCCTGTACCTCGATGCGCACGGTGCCGACGCCTGGCGGCGCAAGGACTTCTGGTCGGTGCTCGAACCGCAGGACGGCCAGGCCGCACTGATGGCGCGGATGCTCGAGCTTGGCCACAGCCAGCCGTTGCAGCCGAATGCGAAGATCCCCGAAGGCCTGGACATTTCGATCAACCGCGCCAACCAGTGCCCGACGCCGGCCAGCATCGATGCGTTCATCCGCAAGAACCCAGGTTCCGGCATGCCTTTCGCGGTGGCCGGGCTGAGCGACGACGAATACGCCACTTTGCAGAAGTGGCTGGCCGCGGG
>NZ_JBGDZO010000263.1:0-308 GCF_046548235.1 Salmonella sp. SAL4457 | reverse complement strand
GAGCTGCGCGCAGATCGCCGCGCTGCGCCGGCACTGCCAGACGATGGCGTTGTGGATCGGCCGACCGCTGTGACGGTCCCAGACCACCGTGGTCTCGCGCTGGTTGGTGATGCCGATGGCGGCGATGTCGGCCGCGCGCAAGCCCTTGCGGGCGAGCGCGTCGCGACAGACCTGGAGGGTGGTCAGCCAGATTTCCTCGCCGTCGTGCTCCACCCAGCCGTCCTTCGGGAAGTACTGCTTGAATTCCTGCTGGCAGCTCGCCACCGGCAAGCCCTGGGCACTGAACACGATGGCGCGGGAGCTGGTGG
>NZ_JBGDZO010000262.1:0-308 GCF_046548235.1 Salmonella sp. SAL4457 | reverse complement strand
CCGCCGACGACGCCATCGGCAAGACCGCCACCGAGCTGGGCATCTGGGCACTCCCCGGCCTGGGCCCGCAGGTCCTGGAAAAGCTCGGCCACGGCAACCTGACCAACCTCGAGGTGCCCCTGCGGCGCCGCAATGGCAGTACCTTCAGCGCGCTGCTCAGCGCCCAGCACGTGGCCCTCGACCAGACCCCGGCGCTGGTGGTGGTGATCCGCGACATCACCCACCTGGTGGAGACCCAGGAACTGCTGCGGATCTCCGAGGAGAAGTTCGCCAACGCCTTCCATGCCTACCCCGACGGTCTGCTGATC
>NZ_JBGDZO010000261.1:0-308 GCF_046548235.1 Salmonella sp. SAL4457 | reverse complement strand
CCACCGAGCTACTGCGCAAATTCAAGCCGCTCGGCGCCTATCTGGAGAAGCAACTCGGCATGCCGGTGAAGTTCGTCCCGGTGGCCGACTACGCCGGGGTGGTCGAGGCGCTGGCCGCCGACCGCCTGGACATGGCCTGGCTGGGCGGCTTCACCTTCGTCCAGGCGCGGCTGAAGACCGGCAACGCCATTCCCCTGGTGCAGCGCGAGCAGGACCAGCAGTTCACCAGCAAATTCATCACGGCCGATCCCCAGGTGAAATCCCTGCAGGACCTGAAGGGCAAGACCTTCGCCTTCGGCTCGGTCTCC
>NZ_JBGDZO010000260.1:0-309 GCF_046548235.1 Salmonella sp. SAL4457 | reverse complement strand
ACCTGCACGAGACCCTGGAGATCGGCATCGGCATGGCCGCGACCCTGCTGTTCGTCGCCCAGGGCAGCGGCGTCGCCGGGCGCATCCTGCTGGCCGCCTGGAGCGACCGCTGCCGCGCCGGGCGCTACTTCCCGGTGATGGTCTGCCTCGGCGCGGTGATCCTCGGCCTGCTGGCGCTGCGCCTGGAGGAACGCGGCAGCGCCTACGCGGCGATTTTCGAGGCGTTGCTGGAACTCGGCGGCGAGCGCCCGGACCTCGGCGCGTTGCGTCGCGACCAGGCCCAGGAACAGCGCGACGACAGCCTGGAGG
>NZ_JBGDZO010000259.1:0-309 GCF_046548235.1 Salmonella sp. SAL4457 | reverse complement strand
TAAGACAGGCTCAATTAATTTTTGATTAGTTTTAAATGTTTCAGCTAAAGTTTTTAATGACGAGGGTAGAATTAAATAAGAATCTCTAAATGTTAATGATACACCATTATTATTAGTTACTACAATAGATATTGCTGCACCATCTTTAAAAATCGGAGTAACTTTATAGCCATCAAACATCCATAATTTTGCTAAATATTTAAATAGAAATATTAAATCAAATTTACTTAAATTGTGAGCATAAACAATATAGCCTCTATATTTTCTTCTTAATAATGCCTCCAATAATTCTTTAGGAGATTCATTCCA
>NZ_JBGDZO010000258.1:0-309 GCF_046548235.1 Salmonella sp. SAL4457 | reverse complement strand
GCGCGGATCATCGCCCGGTTGACCTCGAGCAGCTCCTGGGTCCGCGCCAAGGCTTCGCGAGCGATGCGCGCCTGCTCCTGGGCGCGCAGCAGCTCCCGGTAGGCGCCGATGACCTGGCTGATGGTCTGCGACACGCTGGCCTTGAGTTGCAGGCGATTGGCGTCTTCGGAGAGACGTGCCAGGCGCAGCGGCGCGGTGGTGACGTCCCAGCCCGCATCGCGCAGCAACGGCTGGACGACGGTCAGGTCGAGGCCATCGCTGCGGTAGCGCCCGGCCTCGTCGGCGGTGCGGAACTGCTTGACCCAGGCC
>NZ_JBGDZO010000257.1:0-309 GCF_046548235.1 Salmonella sp. SAL4457 | reverse complement strand
ACCCCGTACATGTCCCAGTGCCAGCGCAGCCGTTTCCCGGCTTCGAGGCGGGCATCGCCGCGGCTGAACCAGAACCTGGCGGTGATGGCCGGATCGACGAAGGCTTCGAAGACCTCGGCGATGGGGCGGCGGATCAGCATTTCCGCCTTGGCGACGACCTGTGCGACGGCATTCATGGCAAGTCCTCCATGGGGGTGGGCAAGGAAGCGGCCGCCGCATCGAGCGGCCGCTCGCGGTGAATGGCTCAGGCCGGGTATTTCTCGTTCAGAGCGTAGAGGATCGCCGCCGTCTCCACATCCAGCGCGCCGT
>NZ_JBGDZO010000256.1:0-310 GCF_046548235.1 Salmonella sp. SAL4457 | reverse complement strand
ATAGCGCCGTGGCCAGGAAAGCCCGCGCCGGGTCGATGCCGCTTTGTTTGTTGTAGGCAGCTTCCGATCGAGCCTGCGCGCCCTTGTCTCGCCCGCGCCAGGCAGGACAATCGAATCGGTCGCCTGCGCCAGTGAGGGACAACGGATGTTCGCAGCAGCCAACCAGACCCATTTCAGCCTCGCCATCGACGGCCTCGCCCTCGACCTGCAGGTGCTCTCCTTCAGCGGCCGCGAAGCCATCAGCCAGCCGTTCGCCTTCGACCTGGAGCTGGTCGGCGAACGCCCCGTGCCGGACCTCGAAAGCCTGCTG
>NZ_JBGDZO010000255.1:0-310 GCF_046548235.1 Salmonella sp. SAL4457 | reverse complement strand
ACCCCGAGCAGTCCTTCACCCTGATGATGGCGGTGTCGATGTTCGGCGCCCTCTTCACCTGGCTGATGATCTTCTTCACCCACCTCTGCTTCCGCCGCCACCGCGCCCGCCACGGCGGCGCGCCGCTGGCCTTCCGCATGCGCCTGGCGCCCTGGTCGACATTGCTCGGCCTGGCGCTGATGGCGGCGATTCTGGTCACCACCTTCTTCACCGAGGCGTTCCGCATGACCCTGGTCTTCGGCGTGCCGTTCCTTGCGCTGCTCAGCGCACTCTACCTGGTCTTCGTCCGCAAGCCCGGCAGGGATTGTCC
>NZ_JBGDZO010000254.1:0-311 GCF_046548235.1 Salmonella sp. SAL4457 | reverse complement strand
CTCCTTGGCTGCTCGGGTTCAGGCCGCGCTGGCAGCGAACTTTTCGTAGTAGAAATTCGCCGGGCGCACGCCCTGCTCGCGCAGGTAGCGCTCGACCGCCTCGACCATCGGCGGCGGCCCGCACAGGTAGAGGTCGAAAGCTTCGTCGCGCAGGCGGGCGGCGTCGAAATGCTCGTGCAGGTAGCCGCGCCGGCCGTCCCAGTCGGCGTCCGCCTCGCTGAGCACCGGGACGAAGCGGAAGCCGGGAAGCCGCTCGGCGTAGCCGGCGATCCGCTGCAATTCGCAGAGATCGGCGGCGCGGCGTACTCCAT
>NZ_JBGDZO010000253.1:0-311 GCF_046548235.1 Salmonella sp. SAL4457 | reverse complement strand
TTCGACTGGTTGGCGGCCTCGGCGTTGCTCTTCGCCTCGCTGAGTTCCTGGTTCAACTGCGAGAGTTCCTGGGTACGCTCCTGGACCCGCTGTTCCAGCGACTCGTTGGCGCCCTTGAGGCCCTGTTCGGCCTCGCGGTAGGCGGTGATATCGGTGAAGCTCATGACGAAGCCGCCGCCGGGCATCGGGTTGCCGATCAGCTCGATGACCCGGCCGTTGGGGAACAGCCGCTCGCCGACCAGGTTGGAGAACATCGGCGCCGGCGCACCGCTCTTCAGTTCGATACCGCCGAAGATCACCAGCCCCCCGAC
>NZ_JBGDZO010000252.1:0-311 GCF_046548235.1 Salmonella sp. SAL4457 | reverse complement strand
TAGTTAATCTGTTCACCTAATAAAGCAGATAAATCAGGGCTTAATTTAGGTAGTTAAAAGGATAGTAGATATGTCTTATGACATTTTTCTGAAAATTGACGGCATTGACGGCGAGTCAATGGATGACAAACACAAAAATGAAATTGAAGTACTGAGCTGGCGCTGGAATATTCATCAGGAATCCACCATGCACGCCGGTAGCGGCCTCGGCTCCGGTAAGGTCTCCGTCACTAATCTTTCATTTGAACATTACATCGATCGCGCCAGCCCGAACCTGTTCAAATACTGCTCTTCCGGTAAGCACATTCCGC
>NZ_JBGDZO010000251.1:0-311 GCF_046548235.1 Salmonella sp. SAL4457 | reverse complement strand
ACATAATGAACATGATATTACCTCAGGGCATCGTAAAAAGCCAATCGATAGGAATTGACTAATTATTTCCTCCGTAAAATGGCGGATTCAGAAACGGTAGTCGAAACGGAGGCTTTTCCGTGTGCAATATCCTGTTCTTCTCTCGAATAAGAAACGCCAGGCGGGGCCTGGCGTCGGGGGCGGAGCGGCACTGGCGGAGGCGGGCTTCAATCGGCGAAGGCCAGTTTGTCCTTCCAGTATTTCTCCAGTTTCGCGGTGTCGTGGTCGCTGGGGTGGAAGCCCGGCCGGTAGTAGTCCAGGTAGGGCAGCAG
>NZ_JBGDZO010000250.1:0-311 GCF_046548235.1 Salmonella sp. SAL4457 | reverse complement strand
GCCATCGAGCTGGCCGGGCGCTATGGCGACGAGGTGATGCTGGAGCGCTTCGTCGCCGGCCGCGAGGTCACCGTCGGGGTGCTCGACGACCAGGCGCTGCCGGTGGGCGAGATTCTCCTCGGCGGCCAGGAGGTCTTCGACTACGAGCACAAGTACCAGGCCGGCGCGGTGCGCGAGGTGTTTCCCGCCGACCTGCCGCCGGCGATCGCCGCCGAGGCCCAGCGTCTGGCGCTGAAGGTACACCGGGCGCTGAAGCTGAGCGGCTACAGCCGCACCGACTTCCGCCTCGTCGAACAGGGCCGGCTCTGGTG
>NZ_JBGDZO010000249.1:0-311 GCF_046548235.1 Salmonella sp. SAL4457 | reverse complement strand
AACAGGAACAGCAGCTGGGTGGTGCCGAACATGAAGGCGCCGATCGACGAGACCATGTTGAAGTCGGCGAACTGCAGGTTGTAGTCGGGGATCCGTCGCGGCATGCCGGCGAGGCCGACGAAGTGCATCGGGAAGAACGCCAGGTTCATGCCGATGAAGCTCATCCAGAAGTGCAGCTTGCCGAGGGTCTCGTCGTACATGTGGCCGGTCCACTTCGGCAGCCAGTAGTAAGCCGAGGCGAAGATGCCGAAGATCGCGCCGGGCACCAGCACGTAGTGGAAGTGGGCGACCACGAAGTAGGTGTCGTGGTA
>NZ_JBGDZO010000248.1:0-312 GCF_046548235.1 Salmonella sp. SAL4457 | reverse complement strand
CAGCTCCACCGATTTTGAGAACGACAGCGACTTCCGTCCCAGCCGTGCCAGGTGCTGCCTCAGATTCAGGTTATGCCGCTCAATTCGCTGCGTATATCGCTTGCTGATTACGTGCAGCTTTCCCTTCAGGCGGGATTCATACAGCGGCCAGCCATCCGTCATCCATATCACCACGTCAAAGGGTGACAGCAGGCTCATAAGACGCCCCAGCGTCGCCATAGTGCGTTCACCGACTACGTGCGCAACAACCGTCTTCCGGAGCCTGTCATACGCGTAAAACAGCCAGCGCTGGCGCGATTTAGCCCCGACGTA
>NZ_JBGDZO010000247.1:0-313 GCF_046548235.1 Salmonella sp. SAL4457 | reverse complement strand
CTCGCGTCGAAAACGGCGCTCATCTAGCTGGCGGCATCGACCATGCCGTGGCGGACGGCGAGCAGCGCCAGTTCCACGTCGCTGGTGATCGAGAGCTTCTCGAAGATGCGGTAGCGATAGGTATTCACGGTCTTCGGCGACAGGCACAGCTTGTCGGAGATGCTCTGCACCTTGTGGCAGTTGGCGATCATCAGGGCGATCTGGATCTCGCGCTCGGACAGCGAATCGAAGGGGGAATCGTGCTGCTGCGGCTGGAAGGACTTCAGCGCCAGTTGCTGGGCGATCTGCGGGCTGATATAGCGCTGGCCGGCGA
>NZ_JBGDZO010000246.1:0-313 GCF_046548235.1 Salmonella sp. SAL4457 | reverse complement strand
AGCATGCCCAGGCCCGACAGCGCCAGGCAGGCGAGGATCAGCGGGCGGCGCCCCCAGCGGTCGGCCCAGGGCGCGATGAACAGCGAGCCGGCGGCCATGCCAAAGAGGCCGGCGCTGAGCAGCAGGCCGATCTCGGCGCCGCCAAGGTTCCATTCGGCGGCCACCGAGGATGCGGTGAAGGCCATCACCAGCACGTCGAAGCCATCGATCAGGTTGAGCACGATACACACAGCCACCGCCAGCCACTGGAACGGACGCATCGGTTCGTCGTCGAGAGCGCGGCGCAAGTCCCGGTTCATGGGCGGCCCTCCCC
>NZ_JBGDZO010000245.1:0-313 GCF_046548235.1 Salmonella sp. SAL4457 | reverse complement strand
GCGCATGCTCGAGGCGCTTCTCGACGCTGTAGCTGCGCCATTCCTCGTCCTCGGCCTCCTTGACCGCGCCGCCGCCCTTGTAGTCGTCGGCGATCGCCAGCAGGGCCTCGGTGGCCTCGGGCGTGCGGTTGAGCACCACGTCCTCGACCCGGTCGCGCAGCGCTTTCGGAATCTCGTCGTAGATTTCCAGCTGGCCGGCGTTGACGATGCCCATGGTCAGGCCGTTGCGGATCGCGTAGTAGAGGAACACCGAGTGGATCGCCTCGCGTACCGGGTTGTTGCCGCGGAACGAGAAGGACACGTTGGACACCCC
>NZ_JBGDZO010000244.1:0-314 GCF_046548235.1 Salmonella sp. SAL4457 | reverse complement strand
TTCCTCCCTAACCTATACCCACTGACCGCCTCGTAAACCGCCTTCCGCAACCGGTTGATCCCGCCGATCGGCCGATGATCCGGCAGCGCGTGCCAGGGGTTGACCGAAAGGTTGTCACAGAACAGGTTCTGTTCCCGGCTATCAAAATCCTGAGCTGGCACAATGATGTCGGCTATGGTAGCGAAGGGCGCGTCCGACTCCTTCCATTCGACGCTGGTGTCGTCGATGGGCATGTACTTGGCCGGGTCCTGGCGCTGCACCTGGAAGGCGTAGCAGGCGGGGGTGCGGTCGATGGAGAGTTGCTGGTACAGGGC
>NZ_JBGDZO010000243.1:0-314 GCF_046548235.1 Salmonella sp. SAL4457 | reverse complement strand
GAGACCCGCGCCATCGTCCTGGAGACCCTGGTCGAGCTGGACCGTCTGCTCGACGGTCTGCCGCCGCTGGCCAAGGAGACCTTCCTGCTGGCCCAGCTCGACGGCCTGGGCTACGCCGAGATCGCCACGCAGCTGGGCATCTCCCTGAGCAGCGTCAAGCGCTACATGCTCAAGGCTGCGCAACGCTGCTACTTCGCCGAGCTGCCATGAGCCTGCCCGCCGCACCCAAGGTGCCGCCGCAGGTGGCTGAACAGGCCGTGCGCTGGCTGGTCGAGCTGCAGGGCGGCGCCGACGACGAACGCCTGCGCCAGGCC
>NZ_JBGDZO010000242.1:0-314 GCF_046548235.1 Salmonella sp. SAL4457 | reverse complement strand
GCAGCAGACTGATGATCTTATCAGCTCGCGCATAGGAGAATCTTTCGATCCAACCGGTAACACGCACCAGGGGATTGTCAGCTTTCAAGCCTCCCAGTTCGACCAGACTCAAAGGCCAGATATCGCGCACCTCAAATACAAATTTCGCACCTAGCAGGCGAGCAGCCAGCCAACAGCTAACGACGCCAAACGGGTGAGGCGATGAGTAGATAATCGCATCCGGCGTTCCACGCTTCAGGGCCAAGATCAGGCAGAATGGCAGCAACATCATGGTAAATATGAGCATCGATAGCATTCTGCCCACGCCATTGCCC
>NZ_JBGDZO010000241.1:0-314 GCF_046548235.1 Salmonella sp. SAL4457 | reverse complement strand
TTGCCAAAGCAGAACATCCCCAGCAGCGGCGCGGCGTCCGGCAGCAGCAGCGCCACCAGTAGTAACAGCACCACCGGAAAGAGGATTTTTTCCCGCTTACTCACCGTGCGCAGCTGCACCATGCGGATTTTCCGCTCCGTCTCCGTGGTCAGCGCTTTCATAATCGGCGGCTGGATTAACGGCACCAGCGCCATGTACGAGTACGCCGCCACCGCGATGGCCCCCAGCAGCTCCGGCGCCAGCTTGCCCGACAGATAAATCGCCGTCGGGCCGTCCGCGCCGCCGATAATGCCGATGGCCGCCGCCTGCGGCAG
>NZ_JBGDZO010000240.1:0-315 GCF_046548235.1 Salmonella sp. SAL4457 | reverse complement strand
CAGGTCAGGCGAAAGATGCTCTCGCAACTGGCCAGCAGGGACTCCAGCTCACCACTGGCGGAAAACTCCCGCCGCACCTTGCCAAGCAGGCTCAAGGACTCCAGGCGCAAGGTCATGAAGGGGATGGCCGGCGGGGCCAGCAGTTGATCGGCATCGATGACGCTGCCGGCGGGCAGGCCGAACAACTGCCGCAACGTTTCGCGCAGGGCGGCGTGATCCAGGCGCACGGTTGCACTGGACATGGCGAACTCCTTTTTCAGGATGGATGGATGACGGACAGGCACCGACGCGGCGGATACAACCGCCGGCCAGGCC
>NZ_JBGDZO010000239.1:0-315 GCF_046548235.1 Salmonella sp. SAL4457 | reverse complement strand
ACCACCTTCTTCGCGGCATAGTCGATCTCTTCCTCGGTGGTGAAGCGACCGAAGGTGAAGCGGATGGAGCTATGCGCCAGTTCGTCGTTGCGGCCCAGGGCGCGCAATACGTAGGACGGTTCCAGGGACGCCGAGGTACAGGCCGAGCCGGAGGAGACCGCGAGGTCCTTGAGCGCCATGATCAGCGACTCGCCCTCGACGTAGTTGAAGCTGACGTTGAGGTTGTGCGGGACGCGGGAGGTCATGCTGCCGTTGATGTAGAGCTCTTCCAGGCCGTCGATCTGCGCGAAGAAGCGGTCGCGGAGCGCCAGCACG
>NZ_JBGDZO010000238.1:0-315 GCF_046548235.1 Salmonella sp. SAL4457 | reverse complement strand
CGCTGGGGGTCGCGGTTTGGCCGTCGCCACGAGCCAAGCCTGTTCTACGCCGCGCTGAAGCTGGAAACGGCCATGGCCGAAAGCGCGTATTACCGTTGCGTCCTGTGGAGTGGCATGGTGGTGCCGCCACCGAGCGGGAGGATTCTGTCCGAGCACGCTTCGTTCGAGGCGGGCTGGAAGGTGGAGCGGGGAATCCGTCTGCAGGCGCCGCCTTTCTCCGATCACGAGGCTGCGCTGACCGACATCGCCGACTACCGCGCTCCCCAGGAACTGGGAAGTGCCATGCGCAGCGCCGGGGTGCAGGCATTCGAATAC
>NZ_JBGDZO010000237.1:0-316 GCF_046548235.1 Salmonella sp. SAL4457 | reverse complement strand
CTGTCCCAGCCGGTCAACAGCACCGCCAGCCAGATCGGCGCGTAGGTCCATAGCTGCTCGGGACGGAACGCCTCGCCGATGAACAGTACCGCCACCAGGAACAGCAGCACCGGTTCGACGTAGCTGAGAATCCCGAACAGCCCCATCGGCAGCAGCCGGCTGGAAGCCATCATCGCGCCGAAGGCCAGCGCGCTGATCAGCCCCAGCATCGGCAGCAGCAGCCACAGGCGCGGCGCCTCGCGGAAGGCCTGGCTCTCGTCGCCCAGCCAGTACAGCGCGGCCAACGCCAGCGGCAGCAGGAAGAGCATCTCGAAGA
>NZ_JBGDZO010000236.1:0-317 GCF_046548235.1 Salmonella sp. SAL4457 | reverse complement strand
CCAGTTCCCAGTCCAGCACGCCGATGATCTGCATCGGGTTTTCCGGGTCGAGGATCACGTTGTCGAAGCGGTAGTCGTTGTGCACGATGCCCGGCTTGTGGTGATCGGCCGGCTGCTTGTCCTTGAGCCAGGCCTTGACCGGTTCCCAGAGCGGCGCGTCGGGGGTCAGGGCCTTCTCGTAGCGGTCGGTCCAGCCGGCGATCTGGCGCTGCACGTAGCCGTCCGGGCGGCCCAGGTCGGCCAGTCCGCAGGCGGCGTAGTCGACGTTGTGCAGTTCGACGAACTTGTCGATGAAGCTCTTGCACAGGCTGCGGGTC
>NZ_JBGDZO010000235.1:0-318 GCF_046548235.1 Salmonella sp. SAL4457 | reverse complement strand
TGCCTGAGTGGATCAGCCGAGCCGCAGCTCGCGCCAGATCCTGATCACTTCTCGCCGCTCCGTCTGGAAGTGCTCGCCGCTCACGACCCCGGCCTCCTTCTGTAGTGCCAGGCGGGGTGCGGCTGCGCGATAGGCCTTGTAGGCCTCCTGCAGGAGACGGACGTCCTCGCTGGCGATCAGGCCAGCCCGTTCCAGTCCTTCCAGAATGCGGATGTTATCGGTGAATTCGAGCAGCGCCGGGTGTTCTCCGGACCAAGCTAGAACCGCATATTGCACCATAAATTCGATATCGACGATACCACCGGCATCGTGCTTGAG
>NZ_JBGDZO010000234.1:0-318 GCF_046548235.1 Salmonella sp. SAL4457 | reverse complement strand
GGAATACTCCGGGCCGAGGTAGACGTGCTCCATCTTCTCCACCGGCACGCCGCGCTGGTGCGACACGTAGGCCGCCGCGCCGACCGCGGTGCCGGCGTCGCTGGCCGCCGGCTGGACGAACAGCTCCTTCACTTCGGGGCGCGAGATGATCTTCTGGTTGAGCTTGACGTTCAGCGCGCAGCCGCCGGCGAAAGCGACCTTGCCGGTCTCGCGGATGATATCGCCGAGGTAGTAGTCCATCATCTCCAGCGCGAGCTTCTCGAACAGCGCCTGGATGCTCGCGGCGTAATGGATGTAGGGATCGTCGGCGATGTCGCC
>NZ_JBGDZO010000233.1:0-318 GCF_046548235.1 Salmonella sp. SAL4457 | reverse complement strand
CCCATGCCCAGACCGATGCTGGAAATGCTCGCGAGGCCGAAGTTGCGGTTGCGCAGGATGCCCAGGTCGATCAGCGGGTTTGGCCGCGACAGTTGCAGGATGACGAACAGGACCAGGCTGAACAGGGCGACGCTGCCGAGGCTGACGATCAGTTGCGACTCCAGCCAGTCCTTGCGGTGACCTTCCTCGAGGAAAACCTGCAGGCAGCCCAGGCCGATGCCGAGGGTGACGATGCCGGCGTAGTCGGTACTCTTCAGCAGTTCCCAATGCGGCGCCTTTTTCTCCAGGCCGTAGAGCAGCCCGGCGATCATCAACAGG
>NZ_JBGDZO010000232.1:0-318 GCF_046548235.1 Salmonella sp. SAL4457 | reverse complement strand
ATGTCGCGCAACCCGTTGTGCCCGCCGTGTCCGCCGCCGGTCTTGAGCTTGGCGACGCCAGGGGGCATGTCGAGTTCGTCGTGGGCCACCAGGATGGCGTCCGGGGCGATCCGGAAGAATCCCGCCAGCGCCGCCACGGACTGGCCGCTGCGGTTCATGTAGGTGGTCGGGATCAACAGACGAACGTCCTTGCCCTGGTGGCTGAACTTGCCGACCAGGCCGAAATACTTGCGGTCAGCCACGAGGCTGACGCCCTGGGCATGCGCCAGGCGCTCAACGAAAAGGGCCCCCGCGTTATGCCGGGTCTGGTCGTATTCC
>NZ_JBGDZO010000231.1:0-318 GCF_046548235.1 Salmonella sp. SAL4457 | reverse complement strand
GCGCAGCGATGCGTTGAGCTAACCGGTACTAATGAACCGTGAGGCTTAACCTTACAACGCCGAAGATGTTTTGGCGGTTGAGAGATGATTTTCAGCACTGATTCCGGATTTTCGGGAACGAAAGATTTTACGCTGAGGTAAGGCGGCAAATGAAGGAAAGGAAGGAGCATACAGAAGTATGTGACTGACTTTACGAATGCAGCCAACGCAGCATCGGTGTAAAAGATTCGTTTCTGGCAACAGAATTTGCCTGGCGGCAGTAGCGCGGTGGTCCCACCTGACCCCATGCCGAACTCAGAAGTGAAACGCCGTAGCGCC
>NZ_JBGDZO010000230.1:0-320 GCF_046548235.1 Salmonella sp. SAL4457 | reverse complement strand
TGGCTGAGCATCACCACCGCGGTATCCGCGTCGATCGCCGCCGGCAATTGCTCCGGGTCATCTACCAGGCGTAGCCGGTAGCCGCGCTGGAGCATGTCGGTAAGGCCCTCGGCGATGTACAGATCAGTGGGGAAGTTGCTCGATTCGGAAACGATCACCTTGCGCCCTGGCGCGTCTTCCTCCTGGATCCGTAGGGCGGCGCTGAGCACCTTGAACAGGTTGATCGATGTGGTGTCGGTGATCACCACTTCGCCGGCGCGCGCGCCGATCAGGGGCGCCAGCTTGTCGCCGAGGCGCTCCGGCAGGCCGCGCCAGTCGGC
>NZ_JBGDZO010000229.1:0-320 GCF_046548235.1 Salmonella sp. SAL4457 | reverse complement strand
GGGTATAAGAGACAGGGTCGAACGCTACTACACCGAGGCGCTGATGCTCGGACGTTACCGCGGGCTGTACCGCGAAGCCACGGAGATTGCATGACATGGCCGGCATCGGCTTCGAACTGCGGAAGATCCTTTCCCGCGATTCCTATACGGCGACCCTGCGCGCCTACCTCTACGCCGGGCTGATCAGCTCCGGTCCCTGGGTGCTGTCGATCGTCAGCGTGATGCTGATCGGCGTGCTGAGCC
Organism: Salmonella sp. SAL4457; assembly: GCF_046548235.1. Classification (NCBI taxonomy): domain Bacteria; kingdom Pseudomonadati; phylum Pseudomonadota; class Gammaproteobacteria; order Enterobacterales; family Enterobacteriaceae; genus Salmonella; species Salmonella sp. SAL4457. The sequence goes on along the minus strand of NZ_JBGDZO010000229.1, from coordinate 77 downwards.
TCGGCGTGGTGGTGCCGGACGTGCTGGTCCGGCAGTTCCTGATCACGGTGACCTACCTGATGGCGCTGTCGCTGATC
>NZ_JBGDZO010000228.1:0-321 GCF_046548235.1 Salmonella sp. SAL4457 | reverse complement strand
ATCAGGTCGTGGATCTTCGCCACCGATTCGTTGAACGATTGTCCCAGCTCGCCCAGCTCGTCACGGCTGCGGGCCTGGAAGCTGACCGTCATGTCGCCGCCGGCGACGCGCTCCATCATTCGCCCGAGATCCTTCAGGGTGGCACGGGTGGAAACGTAGAAACCGCCGTAGAGGTATAGGATCGCGGCGAAAACCACGGCCAGCGCGGCGACTAGCAACAGCATCTGCGTGCGCACCTGTTGCAGGCGCTTTTGCAACTGGGTATCGAGATAGCCGAGAACGGCGTCGTCGAGCTGGTAGGTCTTGTCCATCGCCACGCTG
>NZ_JBGDZO010000227.1:0-321 GCF_046548235.1 Salmonella sp. SAL4457 | reverse complement strand
CGTGGGGACAACGGCTGGGAGGGGTTCGCCGAACCGGTCGGCGGGATGTTCGTCTGGGCCCGTATCGGCGACTACCCGTTCGCCGAATTGCAGGCCGTGGCGACACGCCTGGACGTGCTGCTGTCGCCGGGCAGCGGCTTCAGCCCGGACGGCGAGGAGAGCGACTGGCTGCGTATCAACATCGCCTATGCCAGCGACCCGCGGGCCCTGGCGTTCTTCGAGGCGTTCGGGTGAGGCGCGCTCTTGCCCTCCCCTGCCTCACTGGTAGTCGAGCAGGATCACCATCGCGGCCAGGACCGAGCCGGGCGTGATTTTCTCCTG
>NZ_JBGDZO010000226.1:0-322 GCF_046548235.1 Salmonella sp. SAL4457 | reverse complement strand
GGCGCGCCTGCTCAATCGCATCCTGGGCGGTCTGGTCAACGTGCTGCGCTCGGTACCCTTCCTGATCCTGATGGTGGCGCTGATTCCCTTTACCCGGATGATCGTCGGCACCAGCTATGGAGTCTGGGCCGCGGTGGTGCCGCTGACCATCGCCGCCACGCCGTTCTTCGCGCGGATCGCCGAGGTCAGCCTGCGCGAAGTCGACCACGGCCTGGTGGAGGCGGCCCTGGCGATGGGCTGCGAACGCCGCCACATCATCTGCAACGTACTGTTGCCGGAGGCGCGACCGGGCATCGTCGGCGGCTTCACCATCACCCTGGTG
>NZ_JBGDZO010000225.1:0-322 GCF_046548235.1 Salmonella sp. SAL4457 | reverse complement strand
CCTTCCTCCTGCTTGTCCTTGGCGAACTCGACGATCAGGATGCCGTGTTTGCTGATCAGGCCGATCAGGGTCACCAGGCCGACCTGGGTATAGATGTTCAGGCTCGACACGCCGAGGAACAGCGGTATCAGCGCACCGCAGATCGACAGCGGCACGGTGACCATGATCACCAGCGGATCGCGGAAGCTTTCGAACTGTGCGGCGAGGACCAGGAAGATGATCGCCAGGGCCAGTCCGAAGGTGACCAGCAATGCGCTGCCTTCCTGCACGTATTGCCGGGAAGCGCCGGCGTAGTCGACGGCGAAGCCACGCGGGGCTTCCT
>NZ_JBGDZO010000224.1:0-322 GCF_046548235.1 Salmonella sp. SAL4457 | reverse complement strand
CTTCGTGACCCGGGCGATCCCCGAGGACTTCGCCACCAAGCTCGACGTGCACAGCGAACTCAGCCCCAGCTCCAGCCAGGACGGCCTGAAGACCACCCACAACGTGCTGATCGGCGGCACCGGCGCCAACGGCCTCGGCGGCGCCCTGCTCTACTCCGGCACCCGCGGCGGCGATTGGCGCGAGCACAGCGATACGCGGATCGACGACCTGATCCTCAAGGGCCGCTTCCAGCCCAGCGACGAACACACGTTTTCGGCGATGACCCAGTACTACGACGGCGAGGCCGACATGCCCGGCGGCCTCGGCACCGCGGCCTACCAC
>NZ_JBGDZO010000223.1:0-323 GCF_046548235.1 Salmonella sp. SAL4457 | reverse complement strand
CAGGAACGGCGCTACGCCCATGCCCATGTCGACCGCCTGCACCAGCAGGTGGTACAGAGCATCGAGACCAGCTCGCTGCACCTGGACCTGATCAGCGACATGAAGCGTCTCAACTCGCTGTTCTGCGCCATCGCCTACGCCGTGCTGGACAATCCAGACGCGCCGAGCAGCGCGGCCGACGAGGGCACTCGGCGGGACGAGGACGACTGGGCCGACGAAGTCGACGACATGACCTCGGCGCCGCTGGCCGAGCCAGCGCTCGCCGAGGAGCGAGCGGAAACGCGCCGTTCGCGACATTAGCCGTTCTGCGGGTAGGTTCGTCA
>NZ_JBGDZO010000222.1:0-323 GCF_046548235.1 Salmonella sp. SAL4457 | reverse complement strand
CTTCGAAGGCGACGCCGTTGTCCCGGTAGAAGTCCACCACGACCCGGTCGAAATTGTATTTGCCGCGGTTCACCGGCAGTTTTTCGCCCCACCAGCCCTTCACGCGTTCGAACACCAGGCGGCGCCCGGGATCGACCTCGACGATGCGATAGGGACCGCTGCCCAGCGGCGCGGTGAAGGTGGTGGCGCGGAAGTCGCGATCCTTCCAGTAATGCTGCGGCAGCACCGGAAGCTCGCCCAGGCGCAGGATCAGCAGCGGGTTGCCGGAGCGCCGCAGGACGAAACGCACCCGGTGGGGGGTGAGGATATCGACCCGCTTCACC
>NZ_JBGDZO010000221.1:0-325 GCF_046548235.1 Salmonella sp. SAL4457 | reverse complement strand
CTAGTTATTGAAGTGGTGATGCGTTGCACGTACTTTGGTCGAGTAATTTTGTGGAGTAGGTTTTCGTTGGGTGGCTCGATTGCTGAGGGGTGAGAACGTTTCCATGCGGTGTTTCCTCAGCTCTGTCTCCTGTGCCTTGGCTCCTTGAACGCAGAGGTTAACAGTTGAGCTGTGGTTGTGGGTATGTGACGTCTGTTGCGGTGGTGTCTGGTTCCTGGTGTCGGGTGTGCGAGAAGATGCCAAGTTGCCTGGCAGGTCGTTACGTGTCGTAGCCGTATTCGAAGCTCGGCAATCGCGGGGTGATTTACAGGACTGTGCTTAATAC
>NZ_JBGDZO010000220.1:0-325 GCF_046548235.1 Salmonella sp. SAL4457 | reverse complement strand
TCATTGAATATAATGTTGCTGGTGGGTTTGATGCCGTCAATTTCGCGCTGGTAACAAAAAAACGTAAGCTAATCGACACGCTGGCGCAGCAGATCCTTGAGGCGCATTTTCCGACCAGTATTCAGGAAGACATCGCTGACGAGATGGGTTTTGATATTCGCACCTCTCTGCGTCAACGCGATCCGAAGTTCCGCCAGGCGGTGCTACGAGCTTACAATTATCAATGTGCGGTCTGCGGCTTCAATATGCGCCACGATAACGCCCCTATAGCCCTTGAAGCAGCCCATATCAGATGGAAGCAGCATCATGGTCCTTGTGAAGTGCC
>NZ_JBGDZO010000219.1:0-325 GCF_046548235.1 Salmonella sp. SAL4457 | reverse complement strand
AGCGCGGCGATGGATACGTCGGAACCGAGGGTCTGGAAGAACGGGCCGAGGGCATGGGAAATCGCCTTCGACAGATAGGGAATGGCTACCATGATGCCGGCCTGGGCGAGGAACACCGGACCGATGGCGTGGATGCCGTTGACGAACTCGCGGCCCAGACCGCTTTCCGGGCGCAGGATGGAAGCCAGCGCGCCAAGTACCGCACCCAGCATGATCAGGTAAATCACATAGTTTCCGAACTCGGCCATCTGCGTCGTTCTCCCCTCGGCAGGCTCCCGTAGCGGGATGCGTTCTTCTGGTTGTCTGGTCGGGAGCTGTCTCTTAT
>NZ_JBGDZO010000218.1:0-326 GCF_046548235.1 Salmonella sp. SAL4457 | reverse complement strand
GCTTTACACCAACCGTTTCGTCGAGTCCGCCGACCTGACCGCGCAGCACGGACCCCGCCCATGAACCTCTCCACCAGACCCTTGCTCGGCAGTCTCGCGCTGTTGTTCCTGTTCCTCGCTGCCTGGCAGTGGGGGCCCGGCCTGCTCGGCATGCCCGAGTTCGTCCTGCCGGGGCTGAGCCGGGTGGCGGCGGAGGGCGTGGCCATGTGGCACGGCGCCGGACTGCTGGAGCACACGGCGATCACCAGCCTGGAGATCGTCGTCGGTTTCGCCCTGGGCGCGCTGCTTGGCGTGAGCATCGGCGTTGCCCTCGGCCTGTCGCCGAC
>NZ_JBGDZO010000217.1:0-327 GCF_046548235.1 Salmonella sp. SAL4457 | reverse complement strand
GGCAAGAAGAACATCTTCTCCGGCCGCATCCTCGAGATCGAAGGCCTCAACGACCTGACCGTGGAGCAGGCCTTCGAGCTGTCCGACGCCTCGGCCGAGCGTTCCGCCGCCGGCTGCACCATCAAGCTGCCGGAACAGGCGATCGCCGAGTACCTGAAGTCCAACATCACCCTGCTGCGCTGGATGATCGGCGTAGGCTACGGCGACCCGCGCACCCTGGAGCGTCGCGCCCAGGCGATGGAAGCCTGGCTGGCCAAGCCGGAGCTGCTGGAAGCCGACAAGGACGCCGAGTACGCCGCGGTGATCGAGATCGACCTGGCCGACGTC
>NZ_JBGDZO010000216.1:0-327 GCF_046548235.1 Salmonella sp. SAL4457 | reverse complement strand
GCGTTTCTCTCGGTCGGCGCGACGTCATGGTTCTGTCGGTCGACGGAGATATAGCAATACCCGTGCCTAAATTTTTTTCATTTGAAAATCAAAGCGTTGCGAAACGACCTGTCAATCATCCGACAGGTCGTCGTCACGCCGGCTCATGCCGTACTTGCGCATCTTCTCTACCAGCGTGGTGCGGCGGATGCGCAGGCGTTCGGCGGCCCGCGCGACCACTCCGCCGGCGTCGTCGAGGGCCTGCTGGATCAGGCCCTGCTCGAGGTTGGCCAGGTAGTCCTTGAGGTCCAGGCCTTCGGCCGGCAGCATCGCCGGCGCGTCCATTCC
>NZ_JBGDZO010000215.1:0-327 GCF_046548235.1 Salmonella sp. SAL4457 | reverse complement strand
GAACTACCGTTCCACCGCGTCGATCCTCAAGGCCGCCAACGCCCTGATCGCCAACAACCAGGGACGCCTGGGCAAGGAGTTGTGGACCGACGGCGAGGACGGCGAGTCGCTGAGCCTGTACGCCGCGTTCAACGAGCACGACGAGGCGCGCTACGTGGTCGAGTCGATCGAGAGCGCGCTCAAGGGCGGCCTGGCGCGCAGCGAGATCGCCATCCTCTACCGCTCCAACGCCCAGTCGCGGGTGCTGGAGGAAGCCCTGCTGCGGGAGAAGATTCCCTACCGCATCTACGGCGGCCAGCGCTTCTTCGAGCGTGCCGAGATCAAGAA
>NZ_JBGDZO010000214.1:0-327 GCF_046548235.1 Salmonella sp. SAL4457 | reverse complement strand
GGTAGGTCAGTGCCGGATCGGCATCGCCATAGACCTTGGTCTTGGCATCGGCGATCACATTGAGCAGTGCCTTGGTGATGGTCAGGTTATTGCCCTGGTAGTTCAGGGTGTAATTGCTGCTGACCAGGCCCAGTCCACCCTGGTTGATGCCGTACACGCCGACGTTCTCGCCAGCCACGCGGCTCAGGCTGCCGCCGTTGAGCACGGCACCGGCGGTATCGCCGCGCTTGAGACCGGAGACCTGGTAGGTCAGCGCCGGATCCAGGTCGCCGTAGACCTTGGTCTTGGCATCGGCGATCACATTGAGCAGTGCCTTGGTGATGGTCA
>NZ_JBGDZO010000213.1:0-327 GCF_046548235.1 Salmonella sp. SAL4457 | reverse complement strand
GCATGAGGATGGCGTACAGACCCAGGGTAGCCAGGGCGGTGTTGCGGGCGTAATGGCGTGGGCTGCGACGTTTCATGGCGGCTTCCGTGATCGATACCTCGGATGGGCATAGGATCGCGGAGAAGAATTCGATTGGATAACGAATTTTCGCGCTATTAACTATCGACAGAAATGATGCTTTGGCCGAACGACCGGTACGGGTTGCGGGGCCCGGGTTCGGGCCCGATGGATCAGGACGAAGTCGGCGCGAGCAGGCGATCGACCACCTGCCGGGCTCGCTCGAAGGAGGGGTAGCCGCTGCGCGCGACCGGCAGCTCGGCGTAGGCC
>NZ_JBGDZO010000212.1:0-327 GCF_046548235.1 Salmonella sp. SAL4457 | reverse complement strand
GAGCAGGCCAGCGAGCGCCGGCCGAAGCCGCTCAGGTCGGGATAGGCAGGGTGCGCGCCGATGCTCACGCCATGGCGTACCGCCAGCTCCACCGCGCGCCGCATGGTGAGCGGATCGCCAGCGTGGAAGCCGCAAGCCAGGTTGGCCTGGTCAACCAGCGGCATGCTGTGGACATCGTCGCCCATGCGCCAGGCGCCAAAGCTTTCGCCCATGTCGCAGTTGAGCAGGATACGCCGGCCGGTGTCGTTCATTGTGCGTTCCTTTCGAGGCCAGGATTACGGAAAAATGAGCGCAGTGCTGGCGAATTAGCGTCAGGTAGCATACTCA
>NZ_JBGDZO010000211.1:0-328 GCF_046548235.1 Salmonella sp. SAL4457 | reverse complement strand
AGCAGGTATAGAGCGGGAACTTCGGCATCAGCTCGGCGATGAAGGCCTTGTTGCCGACCCCGGTGAGGTAGTCGGCCTGGGAGAATTCCATCTTGAAGAAGTGCCGGCCGAGGCTTTCCCAGATTGGCGAACGCCCCTCCTCGTCGGACATGCCGCGCATCTCGGCGATCAGCTTGTCGCCGAACAGGTGGCGGAATTCGGCGATGAACAGGAAGCGCGCGCGCGACAGCAGCTTGCCGTTGAGGCCGCTGCGGTGGTCGGCGTGGAGGAACAGCGAGCACAGCTCGGAATTGCCGGTCAGGTCGTTGGCCAGGAACAGCGTGGGGAC
>NZ_JBGDZO010000210.1:0-328 GCF_046548235.1 Salmonella sp. SAL4457 | reverse complement strand
CGCCACGTAGGCGCCGAAGCCGTTGGTGGAACCGGTCTTGTTCAGCAGGCGCTGGCCCTCCAGCGCCTGTGGCGCGGGCAGCCTGGCGATCCTGTGCGGTTGCAGCGCCATCGGCGTCGAGTTGCCGGCCTGCAGGCGCTTCAGGGAGATCGGCCAGTCGTAGGCTTCCCAGCCCAGGCCCTGGGTCATGTCGCCGACCTTGTAGTAACCGCGATGGGTGGCATCGAGCGCCTGCGCCCAGGGCCTGTCCAGGCGCTCCGGATGCAGGTTGGCATCGACGAAGCGCAGCAGGTCGGCCGCGCTGGTCTTCACCCCGTAGCCTTCGGCC
>NZ_JBGDZO010000209.1:0-328 GCF_046548235.1 Salmonella sp. SAL4457 | reverse complement strand
CTGCGGCCTGACCATGCTGCTGCCGCACGGCTATGAGGGGCAGGGCCCGGAGCACTCCTCCGCGCGCCTGGAGCGCTACCTGCAGCTCTGTGCCGAGCAGAACATCCAGGTCTGCGTGCCGACCACCCCGGCTCAGGTCTACCACATGCTCCGCCGTCAGGTGATCCGCCCGCTGCGCAAGCCGCTGGTGGTGATGACGCCGAAGTCCCTGCTGCGTCACAAGCTCGCCATCTCGACCCTGGAAGATCTGGCCAACGGTTCCTTCCAGACTGTGATCCCGGAAATCGACAGCCTGGATCCGAAGAAGGTCGACCGCGTCGTGCTGTGC
>NZ_JBGDZO010000208.1:0-329 GCF_046548235.1 Salmonella sp. SAL4457 | reverse complement strand
CCGGAACTCCGCGCACTACCCTGGTGGCGCTGGTGGAGTACGAAAGCCCCGCGGTGCTCTCGCAGATCATCGAACTGGAGTGCCACGGCGTGATCACCCAGCCGCTCGACGCCCACCGGGTGCTGCCTGTGCTGGTATCGGCGCGGCGCATCAGCGAGGAAATGGCGAAGCTGAAGCAGAAGACCGAGCAGCTTCAGGAACGCATCGCCGGCCAGGCCCGGATCAACCAGGCCAAGGCGTTGCTGATGCAGCGCCATGGCTGGGACGAGCGCGAGGCGCACCAGTACCTGTCGCGGGAAGCGATGAAGCGGCGCGAGCCGATCCTGAAG
>NZ_JBGDZO010000207.1:0-332 GCF_046548235.1 Salmonella sp. SAL4457 | reverse complement strand
AACGGAGACGAAGGTGATCAAGGGACGCCAGGGCATCGCCCGCAATCGGCACACCCCGTTGTGCCTGGGCCTGCTGCTGGCGCTGAGTCCGCTGGCCGCGGCCGTGGCCGACGCGCGCAAGGACGGCGAGACGGAACTGCCGGACATGGTGATCAGCGGAGAAAGCACGTCTGCCACCCAGCCGCCGGGGGTGACTACCCTGGGCAAGGTGCCGCTCAAGCCGCGCGAGCTGCCGCAATCCGCCAGCGTCATCGACCATGAGCGCCTCGAACAGCAGAATCTGTTCAGCCTCGACGAAGCCATGCAGCAGGCCACCGGGGTCACCGTGCAGC
>NZ_JBGDZO010000206.1:0-332 GCF_046548235.1 Salmonella sp. SAL4457 | reverse complement strand
TGGTGATGCAGGGCAAGGTGCGGGTCATCCACCACGCCAGCGGCGCCAGCAGCGACTACCGCATCGGCGACGTCAACTACAGCATCGATTCGGTGGCCGATATGGATGGCCAGCCGGGCGCGGAAATCCTCGTGCGCGACGCCAACGGCAAGCTGTTCGTGATCAACGACCGCACCGGAAAGGTAAGCAGTTGAGCCGGGCGGGTTGCGTAGGGCGGGTACGCCACCGGCGCGACCCCGCCAGCCAACGCGCCGGAGGGCCGTCGGCCCGCGCATGAAAAAGGGGAGCCTCGGCTCCCCTTCTTTCGTTCCGGCTCAGCCGTGGTACTGCGC
>NZ_JBGDZO010000205.1:0-333 GCF_046548235.1 Salmonella sp. SAL4457 | reverse complement strand
CTTCTGGTAGGCCAGCAGGGTCTCGCTGCTGTACAGCTCACCCCAGGAAAACATCACGGCATAACCGTCGCTGGAGCTGCGCGCGATCACATAGCTGTAGCGGCTTGCAGTCGAAAACCGGCGGGCTCGCAATCAGCGCGATTTTGGGCTCAGATTATCTGCGACTGACGGTGGAGGCGGGCTCACATTAATTGCGAGCGAGCTTGCAATCCGTGCGCCGGGCTTGCAATCCGTTACCGCGGGCTCAGGCTCTTTGCGACTGACGCTCATACCGGTAATACGCCGATCCCGATGAAGCAGATGACCTTTGCCGACGCCGAGTACGCCGGCAAG
>NZ_JBGDZO010000204.1:0-334 GCF_046548235.1 Salmonella sp. SAL4457 | reverse complement strand
GCCCACGCACCAGGAAATACACCAGGCAGAGCAGCGCGACGGCGAGCAACAACTGACCGCGAAGGTCTCGCCAGAGGCTCCTCGGCCCGTGGCTCGACACCAACACCAGCGCCTGCAGCGCCGCACAGAATCCGGCGAAGCCGATCAGCAGCGGCGTCAACGCCGCGGCTACGGTTTCCACCAGCAGCGGCGCCAGTCCGGTCTTGGCCAACGCAGGCAGGACCACGAACTGCAGCAACCAGAGGCCGCCGACCCAGAACGTCTGGGCCAGCAGCCAACTGATCGCGCCTGCGCGCAACGGGGCGCGCTTAGATATGGCGAACCTCGACGATCT
>NZ_JBGDZO010000203.1:0-334 GCF_046548235.1 Salmonella sp. SAL4457 | reverse complement strand
CCTTCATTCGCGGCCTGCTCGGCATCTGGCCCGGGCAGGGCGTGCGCAAGCCCCAGGATGCGCTCGAGGAAGGCCTGACGGAGCGCGAGCGCGAAGTGGTCTGCCTGGCCGCACAGGGCCTATCCAACGAAGAAATCGGCCAGCGCCTGTCGCTGGCCCTGGGGACCGTCAAATGGCATCTGCACAACATCTACGAAAAGCTCAAGGTGCGCAATCGCACCCAGGCGATCCGGCGAGCCCGCGAGCTGAGCCTGCTCTGACCATGGGCCATCGCGACGGTGTTCCCGCCAGCACCATTCCGCTGTTGCAGACCAAGCTGTTCCCGCCAGGCGCC
>NZ_JBGDZO010000202.1:0-334 GCF_046548235.1 Salmonella sp. SAL4457 | reverse complement strand
CCGCTGTCGGACGTGGCGCGCCTCGACCTCTCGCCGGGACCGAACCAGATCAGCCGGGAGAACGGCAAGCGGCGCATCGTGGTCAGCGCCAACGTGCGCGGCCGCGACATCGGCTCGTTCGTGCTGGAAGCGCAACAGAAGCTGCAGGACGGGGTGAAGATCCCGGCCGGCTACTGGACCACCTGGGGCGGCCAGTTCGAACAGTTGCAGTCCGCCGCCAAGCGCTTGCAGGTAGTGGTGCCGGTGGCGCTGCTGCTGGTGTTCACCTTGCTCTTCGCCATGTTCAACAACGTCAAGGACGGCCTGCTGGTGTTCACCGGCATCCCCTTCGCCC
>NZ_JBGDZO010000201.1:0-335 GCF_046548235.1 Salmonella sp. SAL4457 | reverse complement strand
ACGCTTCGCCGAACAACGCCAGCTGGTCCCACGACAACCGCGCCGCCGGCCTACGCATCCCGGCCAGCGGAGCCTCCGCGCGGCGCGTCGAGAATCGCCTGCCGGGCGCCGAAGCCAACCCTTACCTGGCCATCACCGACAGCCTGGCCGCCGGTCTCTACGGACTGGAGCACGAACTGGAGCCGAGCCCGGCGATCCAGGGTGAGTTCGAGGTACCGGAGGAGTTGACCCTGCCTTGCACCATGTACGACGCCCTGCGGCGCCTGAAAGGCAGCGCGCTGGCGCGCGCACTGTTCGGCAGCGAGTTCGTCGCAGGCTACGTGGCGACCAAGAGC
>NZ_JBGDZO010000200.1:0-335 GCF_046548235.1 Salmonella sp. SAL4457 | reverse complement strand
CTACTACCTCTCCGAACAGGAGCCGATGGGGCGTTTCTTCGCTTTCCTGCTGCTGTTCATGGGCTCCATGCTCGGCGTGGTGCTCGCGGAAAATCTCTTGCTGATGATGCTCTTCTGGGAGCTGACCAGCCTGTCCTCGTTCCTGCTCATCGGCTTCTGGGGCAGCCGTTCCGACGCCCGCAAGGGTGCGAGGATGGCCCTGACCGTTACCGGAGGGGGCGGCCTGGCGCTGCTGGCCGGGGTGCTGCTGCTCGGCCACAACGCCGGCAGCTTCGAACTCACCGAGGTCCTCGCGGCTGGCGAGCTGATCCGCGCCCACGCCCTGTATCCGCTGG
>NZ_JBGDZO010000199.1:0-335 GCF_046548235.1 Salmonella sp. SAL4457 | reverse complement strand
GTTCCGCGAGCTGGCGGCGGAGGCGGACGTGGTCAACTACCACTTCCCCTGGCCGTTCATGGACCTGGTGCATTTCCTCACCGGTATGAACAAGCCGAGCGTGGTCACCTACCATTCGGACATCATCCGCCAGCGCGTCCTGTTGAAACTGTACCGGCCGCTGATGAGTCGTTTCCTCCACAGCGTGGATCGCATCGTCGCAGCCTCGCCCAACTACTTCAGTACCAGCGACGTGCTCCGCCAGTACCGAGAAAAGACCCGGGTGATCACCTACGGCCTGGACAAGGACGGCTACCCGAAGCCTGCGACACAGCGTCTGGAGCACTGGCGAGAGA
>NZ_JBGDZO010000198.1:0-335 GCF_046548235.1 Salmonella sp. SAL4457 | reverse complement strand
CTCTGCTGCTTTAATATATTTTCTGATAATTTTTTAGAATCATAAGTCAGGCGCCCTGCCACAGGATGGGTGGGTGCTATATGAAATCCAAAATTAGGCATCTTCCCACCTGCCTTCAGTTAGCCGGACATATCGTTGACTTTCTCATCTCGAAATAGGCCTTATCAGGATATTTTGGATGATTCGGCCCATAACAAGTCGTAGAAACAGCCACCTCGTCACACGGCAAGAAGTGCACCTGCAGCAAGCACACCTTTTCATCATACCTAGGCACATTCACAGTCGCCTTGTGACGGGTGTAACTTGAGGCATGCCTCATATAATCACTCTCATCC
>NZ_JBGDZO010000197.1:0-336 GCF_046548235.1 Salmonella sp. SAL4457 | reverse complement strand
ACCGATAGGTGCCGCCGAGGCCGGCGATGGCGTAGGGCGAGAGCTGGTCGTTGGCGCTGCCGGTGACACGGTCGCCGTGATAGTCGTATTTCTTCGGCTTCTGCTTGCCGTACCAGGTGACCGTGGCTTGCAGCGAGAGGTCGTCGGTGGCCTGCCAGTCGAGCATCGAGTTGAGGGTGTAGCGCGGCGTCACCGAGAGCACGTCGCCGGTTTCCTTGTTCTTCGATTGCAGCATGTAGGTGAGGTTGTTGCTCCACTTCAGGCCGTCGGCCAGGGGCAGGGTCAGGGTGCCTTCGAGGCCCTCGACCACCGCCTTGGGCACGTTCTCCCACTGGT
>NZ_JBGDZO010000196.1:0-336 GCF_046548235.1 Salmonella sp. SAL4457 | reverse complement strand
ACTCTATACCCCCCTGGGCAGTCTCGGCCTGTCGGCCGCCGCGGCCGTCATCCCGATCGTGTTCTTCTTCCTCGCCCTGGCGGTATTCCGCCTCAAGGGCCACATCGCCGGCAGCATCACCCTGGCGCTGGCCATCGCGGTGGCCATCTTCGCCTTCCACATGCCCGCCGACATGGCCTTCGCCGCCGCCGGCTACGGCTTCCTCTACGGTCTCTGGCCGATCGCCTGGATCATCGTCGCCGCGGTCTTCCTCTACAAACTGACGGTGAAGAGCGGCCAGTTCGAGGTGATCCGCAGCTCGGTGCTGTCGATTACCGGCGACCAGCGCCTGCAGGT
>NZ_JBGDZO010000195.1:0-336 GCF_046548235.1 Salmonella sp. SAL4457 | reverse complement strand
GATGTTCTCTTCCATCGACGGCGTGGCCAAGGTCCAGACCTTTGGCGGCCAGCGCCTGGCCATGCGCCTCTGGCTCGACGCCGACCGCCTCGCCGGGCGCGGCCTGACCGCCTCCGACGTGGCCGAGGCGATCCGCCGCAACAACGACCAGGCGGCGCCGGGGATGGTGAAGGGGCAGTACGTGCTGTCCAACGTGCGGGTCAACACCGACCTGACCAACGTCGACGACTTCCGCGAGATGGTCATCCGCAACGATGGCAACGGCCTGGTGCGCCTGCGCGACGTCGGTACCGTCGAACTGGGCGCCGCGGCCACCGAGACCAGCGCACTGATGGA
>NZ_JBGDZO010000194.1:0-336 GCF_046548235.1 Salmonella sp. SAL4457 | reverse complement strand
CCTGTGCACCGACTACCTGCAGGCCGAGCCGAAGAACCCGCTGCCGCCGCTGGACGTCCCGGAAAACCTCACCGCCGAGCTGCCGCCGCTGCTCAAGGCCTACATGCGCCTGGGCGCCAAGATCTGCGGCGAGCCTTGCTGGGACCCGGATTTCCAGGTCGCCGACGTGTTCATCCTGCTCAAGCGCGACGAACTCTGCCCGCGCTACGCCCGCCACTTCAAGGCAGCGGTCTGATGGCGCGGCTGCGCCTGCTGCTGCGCAGCGCACGCCTGCTCGGGCTGGTCGCGCTCGGACTGGGCCTGGCCGCTTGGGTCAGCCTGCGCGAGCGGCTGCCC
>NZ_JBGDZO010000193.1:0-336 GCF_046548235.1 Salmonella sp. SAL4457 | reverse complement strand
GCCTATCTGAAGGAAGCGCGGGCCGCCTGTGCGCTGCCGGTGATCCGCAAGGACTTCATGATCGATCCGTACCAGATCGTCGAGGCGCGGGCGATCGGTGCCGACTGCATCCTGCTGATCGTCTCGGCGCTGGACGACGTGCTGATGGCCGAACTGGCGGCGACTGCCAAGTCGGTCGGTCTCGACGTACTGGTCGAAGTGCATGACGGCACCGAGCTGGAACGTGCACTGAAGACCCTGGACACGCCGTTGGTGGGCATCAACAACCGCAACCTGCACACCTTCGAGGTGAGCCTGGAAACCACCCTCGACCTGTTGCCGGAAATTCCCCGCGAC
>NZ_JBGDZO010000192.1:0-336 GCF_046548235.1 Salmonella sp. SAL4457 | reverse complement strand
CATCTGCCACGTGCTGGCCCGTCACTACACCCGCCTGGCGCCGGACCAGGCGACCCTGGCCGGACTGGTGCACCAGATCGGCGTGCTGCCGATCCTCACCTACGCCGAGGATCACAACGAGCTGCTGTCGGACTCCATCAGCCTGAGCCATGTGATCGAGCGCATCCATCCGCTGATCGGCGAGCGCATTCTCAAGGCCTGGGATTTCCCCGCGCCGATCGCCGAGGTCCCGCGCCAGCACCTGGACTTCGCCCGCAACTCGCCGCGCGCGGACTATACCGACCTGGTCCAGGTCGCCACCCTGCAGAGCTACCTTGGCAGCGAGCATCCCTATAC
>NZ_JBGDZO010000191.1:0-336 GCF_046548235.1 Salmonella sp. SAL4457 | reverse complement strand
ATCTAGGATGGTTTGTGTCCCGACTAGGGAAGGCAGTCTATTTCCTACTACCACAGGGAACTCGCCACTCTTGCGGTAAGCTACGGTGGCGTCTATTAACTGGCTGTTTTTAGACTCTTCCGCACGGTACAAAGCACGCACCTCTTCATCCGGCAGATCAACAGACGCATCACCTTGACTAAATATTCCTTTGTCCGAAGCCTTCCAATCCAACCGCCAATCCGCCACCCGACACAGATACTGATAGAAAACCACATCATCCACGCTGTCCCCGGCCCCGATGGCCAGGTCATAGGCCAGTACCCGCCGGTTATGCTCCGGGTTGTTGGGTATGGC
>NZ_JBGDZO010000190.1:0-336 GCF_046548235.1 Salmonella sp. SAL4457 | reverse complement strand
GGGCGGCTTCGACGGGATCCGCATCCGCTCGCCGCAGACCGGCCGCGTGCGCTCCTGGCCGCTGCGCCGGCGCAACGGCGAGGAGGCGCCGATCGAGCTGCGCGAACGCATGACCATGAGCGACCCGGAAGCCACCTGCGAGGTCGCCGCCATGGGCCTGGGCATCACCCTGGTATGCATGCAGCACGCCTATGCCTACCTGGAGTCCGGCGCCCTGGTGCGGGTCCTGCCGGACTGGTACGTCGACGCCGGCAACACCAGCCTCTACTACGCGGCGAACAAGCTGCTACCGGCCAAGACCCGGGTCTTCGTCGACTTCGTCGTCGACTACTTCCG
>NZ_JBGDZO010000189.1:0-337 GCF_046548235.1 Salmonella sp. SAL4457 | reverse complement strand
GCCATCGGCGAACAGGGTCGAGGTACGAGAGGTGAAGTCGAGCAGGTTGGAGATGTACTCGCTGCACACCACCAGCACTTTCTCGGCCTTACCCTGGCGGATCATGCTCGCTGCCAGGCGCAGGTTGAGCAGGAAGCTGGCGCACTCCATCTGCGAATCCAATGGCAGCGCCCGACTCAGGCCGAGCTGCTTGGACAGCACGTTGGCCATGCGCGGGTAGAGACGTCCGCGCAGGTCCGGCAGGACATCGCCGGCGTCGGTCATGATCGGCGAGGAAGCCGAACAGATCAGCATGTCCACGCTATCCGGCGCGGTATCGCTGCTACGCAGCAGGCGC
>NZ_JBGDZO010000188.1:0-338 GCF_046548235.1 Salmonella sp. SAL4457 | reverse complement strand
ACTACAACCTTGCCGAGAGCACGGTGTACGGCGTCGGCTCGGGCTTTTCCTGGGCGCTGGCGATCGCCGCGCTGGCGGGTATCCGCGAGAAGCTCAAGTACAGCGACGTCCCCGAGGGCCTGCAGGGCCTGGGGATCACCTTCATCACCATCGGCCTGATGTCGTTGGGCTTCATGTCGTTCTCCGGCGTGCAGTTGTAAGGAGAGGCCCGTGATCGGATTCGAGATTTTCCTGGCCATCGGCATGTTCACCGCCATCGTCCTGGGCCTGGTGGCGATCATCCTGGTCGCCCGCGCCAAGCTGGTGTCGAGTGGCGACGTGACCATCCAGATCAACGG
>NZ_JBGDZO010000187.1:0-338 GCF_046548235.1 Salmonella sp. SAL4457 | reverse complement strand
ACGCAAGACCGATCCCGGCGAGGCTTTCGACTGGTCGCGCTACCGCGCCGGATTGACCGATTCCAAGGAGGAAACATGACGTTCCTGGTGTTGCTGCTGGCCCTTGCGCTGGAGAAGTTCTCCGGCTGGCGCCGGCGTATCCAGCGCGATGGCGCCTGGCTCGCCTGGCTGAGCCTGGTCGAGGATCTGCCCTCGGTGTCCCGCCGCTCCTGGCTGGGGCTGCTGCTCGCGGTGGTCCTGCCGTTGCTGCCGCTGGCCCTGTTGCTGACATTGCTGCAGTCGTTGGCCTATGGCTGGCTGAGCCTTCCGCTGCACCTTCTGGTGGTGGTCTACAGTCT
>NZ_JBGDZO010000186.1:0-338 GCF_046548235.1 Salmonella sp. SAL4457 | reverse complement strand
CTCCCGGGCTGTCCTCGCTGCTGGGCGCGCTGTTCTTCCTCGGTTACTTCTTCTTCCAGGTGCCGGGGGCGATCTACGCGGAAAAGCGCAGCGTCAAGAAGCTGATCTTCGTCAGCCTGATCCTCTGGGGCGGACTGGCCACCCTGACCGGGATGGTCGCCAACGTCTATCTGCTGATCGGCATCCGCTTCCTCCTCGGCGTGGTCGAGGCGGCGGTGATGCCAGCGATGCTGGTCTACCTCTGCCACTGGTTCACCCGCGCCGAGCGCTCGCGGGCGAACACCTTCCTGATCCTCGGCAACCCGGTGACCATCCTCTGGATGTCGGTGGTCTCCGGC
>NZ_JBGDZO010000185.1:0-338 GCF_046548235.1 Salmonella sp. SAL4457 | reverse complement strand
CTACGAGTGGCGCTCGCTGTCCGCCGAAGGCCAGGCGTACATCCTCGGCCTGCGCGACATCTACGAGCAGATGTGGCTCGACGTGCTGGGGGAGGCGCGGCTGGCCGGCTACTGCCAGGGCGATCCGTTCATCCTGCGGCGCTTCCTCACCGGCGCGCTGTCCTGGACCACCACCTGGTTCCGTCCGGAAGGACCGATGAGTCTCGACCAGCTCGCCGAGGAGGCCCTGGCGCTGGTGATCAAGAACGCCTGATCACTCGGAGATCAGGCGGAACGGGTAGCTCAGCAGGAGGAAGTGCAGGGTGTTGATCGAGGCGTGCAGCAGCACCGCCAGGGAC
>NZ_JBGDZO010000184.1:0-339 GCF_046548235.1 Salmonella sp. SAL4457 | reverse complement strand
GGTACCCGGTAGAGCAGTTGCAGGACGGTGGCGCCGAGCAGCCAGGGCCAGACTTCGGCCGGCGGCAGGCTGACGAAGGGCAACAGCAGGATGGCGCAGAGCACGCCGACCACGTCCATGCAGGCGACGACCAGCAAGCGGTCGCTGCTGAACTTGACCAGGGTGTTCCAGGTGGCGTGGAGAACGGCGGCGCATAGCACCAGGCTGGTGGCTAGCATGACGGGCCTTATTGGTATAGACCAGGATAGTCTATCCCGGCGGAGGCTCCAAATGCTCGCCTCGTTGCGGCGTTTTTCCCTGAAAGCTCCTACGAAAGCGGAGAAACATGCAGCAGACATC
>NZ_JBGDZO010000183.1:0-340 GCF_046548235.1 Salmonella sp. SAL4457 | reverse complement strand
ATGCAGCGCGTGCGAACAGAGGGGAGCCGAGGGATCGGGTGGCAGGAGCGAGATGCGACTTCGCGCTATCGACGGGCGTCCGGCTCGCTCCACTGTCGCCGTCCTCGCGTCCTGCTCCTCGTACCGGCAGTCCCCATCAGTTCCAGCGGACGTTGAGCACGAAGAAGTTCGCCAGCACCCAGACCACCAGCAGCAGGTGGGTCAGTTGCAATCCCTCCTGGCGGATCCAGTAGCCGAACCAGAGCCCGCCCAGCAGCATGCCGAAGAGCAAGCCGAGGGCCGCGCTCAGGACCAGGCTGAGCCAGGGCCAGGCCTCCTCCAGGCCGGCGCCGAACAGCAG
>NZ_JBGDZO010000182.1:0-340 GCF_046548235.1 Salmonella sp. SAL4457 | reverse complement strand
CCGTAGGGCAGTCCGGCGCGTTCAAGCGTTATCGGATTCATATGCTCGATCCTTTCTCGCGGTTACGGCTTCCAACATGGCGCCGGCACGCGCGGCCAGGGCCTCGTGCGCCGGCTGTGCCGCGGCCAGGGCCCGGGCCGAGTAGAAGCCACTCTCGGCTCCGTCGAGATCACCCAGTTGCAGGTGGCACTCGGCGGCATGGAAGGGAAAGCGCGGCTCGTTGATGTCCATCAGCGCGCCGTAGCTGTAGCTCTGCAGGGCCTGTTCATAGAGACCGAGGGACTGGCGGCAGGCGCCCAGGCCGAGAAAGTAGCGGGCGTCGTAGTGGTCGAGCATGCAC
>NZ_JBGDZO010000181.1:0-341 GCF_046548235.1 Salmonella sp. SAL4457 | reverse complement strand
GAACTGCTGGTGCTGCAACGGCAACTGCACAAGACCATCGTGTTCGTCAGCCACGACCTCGACGAGGCGCTGAAGATCGGCACCCGCATCGCGATCATGAAGGACGGCCGGATCATCCAGCACGGCAAGCCGGAAGAGATCGTGCTGAGCCCCGCGGACGACTACGTGCGTACCTTCGTCGCCCATACCAACCCGCTCAACGTGCTGTGCGGCCAGAGCCTGATGCGTGGCCTCGACCAGTGCATCCGGCAGAACGACGAGATCTGCTTCGACCAGGGCCGCGACTGCTGGATCGGTCTCAGCGAAGGCGACGTGCTCAAGGGCGCGCGCCAGGGCAGCAA
>NZ_JBGDZO010000180.1:0-341 GCF_046548235.1 Salmonella sp. SAL4457 | reverse complement strand
CCGGTGGGCATTCAGCGGGGCCTTTCGGCGGGGCGGTTGCCCAGCAGGGGGATCAGGCTGGCGGCGAAGATCAGGGCGGCGCCGAGCAGCGACGTGTGGCTGGGCAGTTCGTCCCAGCGCAGCCAGGCGATCACCCCGGCGAAAACGATGGCCATGTAGGCGATCGGTCCGATCACTCCCGGGGAGGCCAGGGCATAGGCCTGCGACATGGTCAGTTGGCCGAGGCTGGCGAACAGTCCGGCGCCGAGCAGCAGGAGCAGTTCCTGGCCGTTCAGCGGCTGCCAGGCCCAGGCCAGCGGCACGGCGGAGAACAGGGTGCCGAACAGGGCGAAGTAGAACAC
>NZ_JBGDZO010000179.1:0-342 GCF_046548235.1 Salmonella sp. SAL4457 | reverse complement strand
GGTATAGGCTGCGTCCTTCCAGATGCTCGCCGGAAGGTTGCAGGCAGACGCGGTTGGCGGTCACGTAGAAGCCGTCGCAGAGACCTACCAACAGGTGCTGCGGGGCTGGCGTGTCGAGGCGCGCCGCCAGCTCGCGCAGTAGCGTCCAGAGTTCCGGTGCATCCTCTTCGCCCAGCCGGCGGCCGATGACATCCAGGGCCGGCGCCGGGCGCAGGCGCAAGCGGCTGATCTTCGCCAGCATTTGCCACGCCGACGCCAGCAGGCCGAGAAGGATCAGCGCCTCGCTCAGTTGGGTGCGTCCTTCGCTGACCGGAACCTGGCCGACCCGCCACAGCCCGAGGA
>NZ_JBGDZO010000178.1:0-343 GCF_046548235.1 Salmonella sp. SAL4457 | reverse complement strand
GGCTGAAGGACTTCAATGCCCACGGCTATTACTTCAGCGCCGAGCAATCCGGCCCGGATCAGCTGGTATTCCTCAGGGACGCCCCGCAAGACTGATCTCCCCGGCCCGCCGTCCTGGCGGGCCGCTCCTCTTTCGGCACGCCGACGCCTCCTGGCGCTACCGTTCGTCCCTCCGACACCCCTGCTGCGTCGCCTTTCTCCCCGGAAAAGCCCTTGTGGCGAATAGGCCTACTCAACCGTTCGTCTGCAAGTCATGCGGAACTGCATCACATTTTTTCACGCCCAGCCCACAGACTTTTCCCCACTTCAAGGCGGAAATGCCATCTCCGGCGTAATCCATTGGC
>NZ_JBGDZO010000177.1:0-343 GCF_046548235.1 Salmonella sp. SAL4457 | reverse complement strand
AGTCCGGGCAGATCGGCCGCCTGGTGGCGAACAACTTCAAGTCGAGCATCGTCGACGTACCGCTGCTGGAGATGTACCCGAACCCGAAGAACCAGAGCGAACTGATCAAGCTCGACTACCGCCAGTTCTCCCATGAGCTGGAAGAGAAGATCCGCGACAAGTACCAGTTGCAGAACCCCAACGTGAAGGTGCACATCGTCGGCTTCGCGAAGAAGGTCGGCGACCTGATCGACGGGCTGGTGATGGTGGTCGGCTTCTTCGGTATCTGCCTGCTGATCACCCTGGTCCTGCTGTACTGGTTCACCAAGTGCATCCGCAGCACCATCGCCGTGCTGATCACCAC
>NZ_JBGDZO010000176.1:0-344 GCF_046548235.1 Salmonella sp. SAL4457 | reverse complement strand
TCCTCGGCCAGGCGGAAGAAGGCCGGCGCTGGCTGCCGGCGGCCGTGGAAGCCGCCCGACGACTGGCCGGCTGGCAGGGCGGACGACTGCTCTGGCACGCCCAGGGCGCGGATTGGTGCGTACGCCTGCTGTTGCCGCTCAGCCCGGCCAGGCGCTGACGAAGGCCGTCGGGTCGAGTTCCGCCGGCGTGCGCAACTCGCCCATCGGCGTACCCAGGTAGACGAAGCCGATGATCCGCTCCTGCTCGCCGAGCCCCAGGCCGGCGTGCACCACCGGATCGGTGGCCATCTCGCCGGTCCGCCACATCGCCCCCAGTCCCTGGGCATAGGCGCCCAGCACCAGGC
>NZ_JBGDZO010000175.1:0-344 GCF_046548235.1 Salmonella sp. SAL4457 | reverse complement strand
GCCGACACCCCCGCCGAACCGATAAGCGGGTTGATTTTGTTCTTACTGCACAGGTTCAGCAGCTTCGCCATCAGCACCCCGGCCGCCGTCCCGATACCGAACGCAATCACCCCCAGCAGCAGAATGCCCAGCGTCTGCGGTTGCAGGAACTTGTCCGCCACCAGCTTCGCGCCCACCGACAGCCCGAGGAAAATGGTGACGATATTAATCAGCCCGTTCTGTACCGTGTCGCTCAGACGCTCCACCACGCCGCTTTCACGCATCAGATTGCCAAAGCAGAACATCCCCAGCAGCG
Organism: Salmonella sp. SAL4457; assembly: GCF_046548235.1. Taxonomy (NCBI): domain Bacteria; kingdom Pseudomonadati; phylum Pseudomonadota; class Gammaproteobacteria; order Enterobacterales; family Enterobacteriaceae; genus Salmonella; species Salmonella sp. SAL4457. Next base: position 49 of record NZ_JBGDZO010000175.1, on the reverse strand, counting down.
GCGCGGCGTCCGGCAGCAGCAGCGCCACCAGTAGTAACAGCACCACCGG
>NZ_JBGDZO010000174.1:0-346 GCF_046548235.1 Salmonella sp. SAL4457 | reverse complement strand
CCACCGAGCTGTACGTGAAAGGCAGGGACGTGACGCGCCTGGCTTCCATGGCCAAGCTCAAGGCCGGCCGCCTCGGCCGCGAGGTCAGCGACGCCTGCCTGCAGTACTGGGGCGGCATGGGCTTCATGTGGGACAACCCGGTCTCCCGCGCCTACCGGGACACCCGCCTGGTATCCATCGGCGGCGGTGCCGACGAGATCATGCTCGGCATCATCTGCAAGCTGATGGGCATCCTGCCGGGCAAGAAGAAAGGCTGACGTTCCAGGAGGAAACCGGCATGAGCCTGCCGCATTGCGAGACCCTGCTGCTGGAACCCATCGAGGGCGTCCTGCGGATCACCCTGAAC
>NZ_JBGDZO010000173.1:0-346 GCF_046548235.1 Salmonella sp. SAL4457 | reverse complement strand
AGCAAGACCTCTCTCGACAAGAGCAAGATCAAGTTCCTTCTTCTCGAAGGTGTCCACCAGAACGCCGTGGACACGCTGAAGGCCGCCGGCTACACCAACATCGAGTACCTCAAGACCGCGCTTTCCGGCGACGAGCTGAAGGAAAGGATCGCCGATGCGCACTTCATCGGCATTCGCTCCCGCACCCAGCTGACCGAAGAGGTCTTCGACTGCGCGAAGAAACTGATCGCGGTCGGCTGCTTCTGCATCGGCACCAACCAGGTCGACCTCAACGCCGCCCGCGAACGCGGTATCGCCGTGTTCAACGCGCCCTACTCGAACACCCGCTCTGTGGCTGAGCTGGTAC
>NZ_JBGDZO010000172.1:0-347 GCF_046548235.1 Salmonella sp. SAL4457 | reverse complement strand
GGTTCCAAGGAAGCGGTGAGCTGGGCCCTGCTGTGGCTGCCCGAGGGCGGTGAGTCGGTGCAGGAAAGCTACGTCAACCTGATTCCCACGGCCCAGGGCGGCACCCATGTGAACGGCCTGCGCCAGGGCCTGCTCGACGCCATGCGCGAGTTCTGCGAGTTCCGCAACCTGTTGCCGCGCGGCGTCAAGCTGGCGCCCGAGGACGTCTGGGAGCGGATCGCCTTCGTCCTCTCGATGAAGATGCAGGAGCCGCAGTTCTCCGGGCAGACCAAGGAGCGCCTGTCGTCCCGCGAGGCGGCGGCGTTCGTCTCGGGCGTGGTGAAGGACGCCTTCAGCCTGTGGCTCAA
>NZ_JBGDZO010000171.1:0-348 GCF_046548235.1 Salmonella sp. SAL4457 | reverse complement strand
GCCAGCGGTCGGCGTCCTCTTCGCCCTGGTTTTCCTCCCAGCCGCCCGGCGCGCAGCGGATCTCCACGCCGAGCGCGGCATGCGCGGCCCTGGCGCAGGCGAGGTCGTCGTCCCAGGGCGTGCTGTCGCTCTCCAAGAACAGGCTGTGCCACTTGCCCACCGCCTTCGGCAGCCAGGTGACGCGCACCGCGCCGTGCTCGCCGCGGGCGGTGCACTTGAGGGTCTGGCCGTGCTCCTGCCATGGGCCGCAGGGCCCCAGCGCCTGTTCCAGCCAGGCGGCGACGGCCGCGTGCTCGGCGTCTTTCAGGTAGATCTCGATATCCGGTTGGCGCATGGGGTCCTCGGGGA
>NZ_JBGDZO010000170.1:0-348 GCF_046548235.1 Salmonella sp. SAL4457 | reverse complement strand
CGGTGTGCTGATCGACGCCTCGCCGGCGCTAACCACCTTCCTCTGGCTCGGCGCCGAGGCGCTGCTCTGCGTGCTGTTGCTGGCGGCACTCTGGAAGACCCGCCAGCTCGACCTCGACTGAGCGCCGGGCAGCAGGTCTCAAGCCAGGACCCGGCGAACCGCCGGCAGCCGCGACAGCACCAGCCAGTCCAGCGCCCAGACCAGCAGGAGCGAGGCCCCCACCAACGGGAAGGCCACGCCCAGCGCCAGCATGATGGCGATGCCGGTCTTCCAGCGCGGCAGCTCGTGGCGCAGCGGCGGCACGCCAAGGCGTCCGGCCGGCTTGCGCTTCCACCAGATCCACAGGCC
>NZ_JBGDZO010000169.1:0-349 GCF_046548235.1 Salmonella sp. SAL4457 | reverse complement strand
CTTCGGCTCTCGGGAGCCCGCTCTGCGGCGGGTCGGCCGGTATTCTCGGCGGCTCCGCTGAAGCCAGCCTGAATGCCCCCGGCAGGCTCAGTCTAGCTGGCGCCGGCCGGGGACAAGAAGGGCGGAGCGGGGAGAGCGTGATCGCGATCAGGCGTCGGGAGCGTTCTCGCGGTCGCGGATGGCCTGGAGCATCTTCGTCGCCAGGGACAGGTAGTCCTCGTCGAAGTGGTGGCCGCCCGGCAGTTCGAGCTTCTCGCCGACGGCCTGGGATTGGGTACAGCCGCTTTAGTCCTTTTCTTCGGCGCCATATATGCAGAACACCGTGGCTGCCGGCAACCTGGCCATTTCC
>NZ_JBGDZO010000168.1:0-349 GCF_046548235.1 Salmonella sp. SAL4457 | reverse complement strand
TCACAAGCTGTCGGAGATGCACCTGCCCAAGGGCAGCCCGGACGCCAGGGTGATCGACGCCCTGGAGCCGACCGCCAACGAGATCGTGCTGCCGAAGACTTCTTCCGGCGTTTTCAACTCCACCGCCATCGACTACGTACTGCGCAACCTCGGCACCCGCCACCTGATCGTCTGCGGGGTGGTCACCGACCAGTGCGTGGACATGGCCGTGCGCGATGCCGCCGACCGCGGTTACCTGGTCACCCTGGTCGAGGATGCCTGCGCCACCCATACCCCGGAACGCCACCAGGCCTGCCTGGAAGCGATCAAGGGCTACTGCTGGATCAGCGACACCGAGACCGTCCTGCAA
>NZ_JBGDZO010000167.1:0-350 GCF_046548235.1 Salmonella sp. SAL4457 | reverse complement strand
GTCGGTGAGGTCGTCCGCGGGAACGTATACGGCCTGGATCGAGGTGATCGAGCCTTTCTTGGTGGAGGTGATGCGCTCCTGCAGAACGCCCATCTCTTCGGCCAGGGTCGGCTGATAGCCCACCGCGGACGGCATACGGCCCAGCAGTGCGGATACTTCGGTACCGGCGAGGGTGTAACGGTAGATGTTGTCGATGAACAACAGAACGTCACGGCCTTCGTCACGGAACTTCTCGGCCATGGTCAGGCCGGTCAGTGCGACGCGCAGACGGTTGCCCGGCGGCTCGTTCATCTGGCCGTATACCAGGGCTACCTTGTCCAGTACGTTGGAGTCCTTCATCTCGTGGTAGA
>NZ_JBGDZO010000166.1:0-350 GCF_046548235.1 Salmonella sp. SAL4457 | reverse complement strand
GCTGTGCTTGCCCTCGACCCGATGGGCGATCGGCGCGACCCGGGCGACCCTGGCCAGGCGCAGGAAGCTGAACAGCTTGATCCAGGCCCAGCCCAGGTCGAATTCCCACTTCTTCACCGACAGCTTGGCCGAGTTCGGGTAGGTGTGGTGGTTGTTGTGCAGCTCTTCGCCGCCGATGAGGATGCCCCAGGGCACCAGGTTGGTGGCGGCGTCGCGGCATTCGAAGTTGCGATAGCCGACCGCGTGGCCGAGGCCGTTGACCACGCCGGCGGCCCAGAACGGAATCCATCCCATCTGCACGGCCCAGACGGTCAGGCCAAGGGCGCCGAACAGGGCCAGGTCGATGAGCG
>NZ_JBGDZO010000165.1:0-350 GCF_046548235.1 Salmonella sp. SAL4457 | reverse complement strand
AGCCAGAGCTGGAGCAGCTGCGCCAGGCCGTAGACCACCACCAGCACCAGGCACTGCTGCCAGGCCGGGAACATGCGCAGGCGCTGGTGCAGGGACAGCACGAGGAAGGTGATCAGGCCGAGGATCAGCGCGTTCTGCCCGAGCAGGTTGCCGTAGAGCACGTCCTGGGCCAGGCCGAGCAGCCAGGCGGTGACCATCCCGACGCGCTCGGGCAGCAGCAACACCCAGTAGGTCAGCAGCATCGCCAGCCACAGCGGGCGGCCGATCTCGGTGAAGGTAGGCATCGGCGCTACGGCCAGCACCAGCCCGACCAGCAGGCTCAGCCAGATCACCCAGACATTGTTCGAACC
>NZ_JBGDZO010000164.1:0-351 GCF_046548235.1 Salmonella sp. SAL4457 | reverse complement strand
AGCCTGGTCGGCTGCAGCACGCCCGGCGCGTTCTTCGGTGCGGTGGACGGACCGGCCTTCGTCGCCCATCCGAGCGCCGATGCCAGCCACGCCACCGTCTACCTCTACCGTCCGCGGAGCCAGTGGGCGGACGAGGAACTCGAGGCGCCGGGGATCTTCCTCAACAACGAACTGATCGGCAGCCTACCGAGCAACGGCTACCTGGCGTTCGAGTTCGAGACCGGCAGCTACAAGCTGGAAATGCGCCGGCCGCTGGCGGGCAGCTTCTGGACCCTGTTCGCCGACGGTCCGATGGATTTCACCCGCATCGCCAGCTTCATGCTCGAGGCCAGGGCCGGCTCGGTCTACTAC
>NZ_JBGDZO010000163.1:0-351 GCF_046548235.1 Salmonella sp. SAL4457 | reverse complement strand
GCTTGTAGGTGTTGATCCACACGGTGCCGGCCTGCACGGCGCGGCCGAGCCGCCAGGCGCGCTGGAAGTCGCGAGTCCAGATGCCGGCGGCCAGCGCGTAGCAGCTGTCGTTGGCCTCCTCGATCAGGGCCTCTTCGCTGGCGAAAGGCATGGCCACCAGCACCGGGCCGAAGACCTCTTCCCGGCACAGGCGGGCGCCATTGGTGAGCCCCTCGATAATGGTCGGGGTGTAGAAGTAGCCACGATCGAAGGCTCCGCCATGGGGACGTAAGCCCCCCGTGCGCAGGCGACCGCCCTCGGCCACGCCCATCTCGACATAGCGCTCCACCGACTCGCGGTGCCGCGCACTGA
>NZ_JBGDZO010000162.1:0-353 GCF_046548235.1 Salmonella sp. SAL4457 | reverse complement strand
CAAGTTCCTCATCGACGAGATCAAGCGCCAGGAAAGCCGCGACCTGACCCGTTTCGACCTCGACTACGACCTGCCGGACCACTTCCTGCCGGAATTCCCGGCACCGATGTTCCTTACCACCCGGCCTGACCTGGGCGATGTGTCCAAGGGCAAGCTGGTGACCATCGACAACTATTTCGAGTTGTTCAACGGGATTCTCAATCCCAAGCAGCTGGAAGGGCTGCGCCTGCTGCTAACGGCCTTTCCGCAGCAGCAGTTCAACCTCACCGACGATCGCCGTAGCGAGCATCCGAGCCGCGGCGTAGCCTGCTTCGACTGCCATGCGAACGGCCACACCAATGCCGCTACTCACC
>NZ_JBGDZO010000161.1:0-354 GCF_046548235.1 Salmonella sp. SAL4457 | reverse complement strand
ACCATGGCCTGCTTCCCCAACCTGCCGGGCTTCGAATACCTGATGCAAACCCCGGAGGGCGGCCACAAGTTCTCCGGCCTGCCGCAGTTGCTCAGCGCCCGCCAGTACGAGGACGTCTACGTCTACAACGGCGATTTCGCCTGGGACAACCAGTCCGGCTTCTTCAGCAACCAGGGCATGACCACCTTCATCGGCCGCAACGACTATGTCGACCCGGTGTTCTCCGATCCGACCTGGGGCGTCTCCGACCAGGACATGTTCGCCCGTGGCAACGAGGAACTGGACAAGCTGGCGAGCACCGGCAAGCCGTTCTATGCGCTGTTGCAGAGCCTCTCCAACCACGTGCCCTATGCG
>NZ_JBGDZO010000160.1:0-354 GCF_046548235.1 Salmonella sp. SAL4457 | reverse complement strand
CCCTGGAGCTGGCCGAGCGCATCCAGGTCACCCGCCGCCAGCTGGAACGGCTGTTCCGCGTGCACCTGGACGACACGCCCTCGAACTTCTACCTCGGCCTGCGCCTGGACAAGGCCCGCCAGTTGCTGCGCCAGACCGACCTCAGCGTGCTACAGGTGAGCCTGGCCTGCGGCTTCGAGTCGCCGTCGTACTTCTCCCGCAGCTACCGCGCGCGCTTCGCCGCCAGTCCCAGCCAGGATCGCGCGGTGCTGCCGCTCAAGGCTCCCGCAGCCACGCCGCCAGGCGCGCCAGCAGGGCATCGCACGCCTCGAGCTGAGCGAGGCTGACGAACTCGTCCGGCTTGTGGCCCTGGTC
>NZ_JBGDZO010000159.1:0-354 GCF_046548235.1 Salmonella sp. SAL4457 | reverse complement strand
ACCTACAGCACCGGCGAGTCGCACCTGCAGAGCGAGCTGCTGCACGCGGCGACCCGCATTCCGGTGAGCGACTACCTGTCCGAGCGGATCTGGGCGCGAATGGGCATGGAGAGCGACGGCTTCTGGCAACTGGAATCGCCGGCCGGGCAAGAGATCGGCAGCAGCGGCTTGAGCGCGACCCTGCGCGACTATGGCCGCTTCGGCCAGGTCGTCCTCGAGGACGGGGTGATCGATGGCGAACGTATCCTCCCCGAAGGTTGGGTCGATCGTGCCAGTCGCGTCGAGGCTTCTTCCCACCTGGCCCCGGGCAAGCTCTACGATGGCGAATACGCGCTCGGCTACGGCTACCAGTGG
>NZ_JBGDZO010000158.1:0-354 GCF_046548235.1 Salmonella sp. SAL4457 | reverse complement strand
GATCTGGACCGGCCCGCTGTTCGTCGTCTCCATGGGTATTATCTACCGCACCATCTTCGGCGTTCGCCCTCTGGGCAACTGAGGTGCAGACCGGGCCGTCGCGGCGGCCCGGTTGCCTGATGACGCCACGCTGGCTAGCATCTGACTTTCCCCGACACGGCCCCCCGATGCCACCGAACGCAGCCGCCCGCCTCGTCGCGCCCGCCTCCCGGCCAGGCGCCGAGGTCCTCGACACCCACTACCACGTGGAAACGCCGGAAGGCATCGACCTGCTCCTGCGTCCCGCCGGCGTCGTCCCCCGGGCCCTGGCCTATACCATCGACCTCTGCATCCGCGGCCTGATCATGCTGGTGC
>NZ_JBGDZO010000157.1:0-355 GCF_046548235.1 Salmonella sp. SAL4457 | reverse complement strand
ACTTCAAGGAAGAAACCATCTGGAACTACGAACTGTTCACCCGCGCCAGCCTGCTCGACGGCCGCCTGCTGCTGAACGGCAACCTGTTCTTCATGGATTTCAAGGACGCCCAGTACAACATCCCGGTGGTGGTTTCGCCGGGGGTGGCGCAGTCGTACACCATCAACGCCGAGAAGGCCCACGCCTACGGCATGGAGCTGGACCTCGACTACCGCCTGCGCGACGACCTGCGGCTGAAGGCCAGCGCCGGCGTGCTACGCACCCGGATCGACGAGATGTCCGGCAATACCGGCTACGAGCACAACGAGTTCGCCCGCTCGCCGGGCTATACCCTCAGCTTCGGACCGAGCTGGGA
>NZ_JBGDZO010000156.1:0-355 GCF_046548235.1 Salmonella sp. SAL4457 | reverse complement strand
CGCCTACTGTTACCGCGTTGAATCAGAAATTGCCCTGGACCCAGCGTTTGAGCCGCTCCAGGACAGGTGCCTTGGGTTCGTCGCTGCTGTAGCTGCTGCCTGACACAGACATCGACATTCCATCGGACTGCTTCTGCAGTCCGTACATCAGCAGGCCGACGCCCGTCGAATAGATCGGGTTGCGCACCACGTCGGTGAGGCCCTTCACGCTATACGGCACGCCGAGGCGTACCGGCATGTGGAAGATTTCCTCGGCCAGCTCGACCGCGCCTTCCATCTTCGAGGTGCCGCCGGTGAGGACGATCCCTGCCGGGATCAGGTCCTCGTAGCCGCTGCGGCGCAGCTCGGCCTGGAC
>NZ_JBGDZO010000155.1:0-356 GCF_046548235.1 Salmonella sp. SAL4457 | reverse complement strand
CGCCAGATCTCCTCCACCTCGATGGTCTTGCAGGTGGCGCGATGCACCGGCTCGCGGATACCCGACGGCGACATCAGGGTCGGCCAGTGGTAGCCGTCCCAGCGCGAACGGCGCCCCATGTGGGTAATCTGGATCATGATCTTGGCGCCGTGCTTGTGCATGGCGTCCGCCAGGTTCTGGAAGTGCGGGATGATCCGGTCGGTGGACAGGTTCACCGAACTCCACCACTGCTGCGGGCTGTCGATGGCGACCACCGAGGAGCCGCCACAGATGGCCAGGCCGATGCCGCCCTTGGCCTTTTCCTCGTAGTACTTCACGTAGCGCTCGGTGGTCATCCCGCCGTCGGTGGCGTAGAC
>NZ_JBGDZO010000154.1:0-359 GCF_046548235.1 Salmonella sp. SAL4457 | reverse complement strand
CTTCTGCCCCCACGACCAGCGGCCGATCCCGCTGGCCATGTTCAACACCACCTGCTTTTGCCGGGCCTGGGCCTGCAACGCCCTGGAGGCGGCGGAACTGGACTACCGCATCGCCTACAGCAGCCCCAGCCTGTCGGCGCTGTTCGCGGTGGTCAGCGCCGGCCTCGCCGTGACCGTGCAACTGCGCAGCCTGCTCACCGGCAACCTGCGCATCCTCGACGAGAGCGAGGGCCTGCCCGCCCTGCCCTCGGCCAGCATCATGCTGATGCGCAACCCGCACAGCCAGTCACCGGTCACCGAGAAGCTCGCCGAATACATCGGCGAGGGCTTCCGTCTCTGACTCAACCGCGCACCAGCAG
>NZ_JBGDZO010000153.1:0-359 GCF_046548235.1 Salmonella sp. SAL4457 | reverse complement strand
GGGACCCTACCGCGAATCGGTGCAACTGGAGCCGATGAGCCAGTTGCAGTTCCGCAACGTCATCCGCCAGGCCTATGACTACAGCTGCGGCTCGGCGGCGCTTACCACGCTGCTGGACTACTACCTCGGGCGCAACCTCGAGGAACGCCAGGTCATGGAAGGGCTGCTGCGCTATGGCGAGGCCGATAAGATCGTGCAGCGCCGCGGTTTCTCGCTGCTCGACATGAAGCGCTACGTCGAATCCATGGGCATGCGCGCGCGCGGCTACCGCATCGAGGCGGCGCAACTGGAACAACTGAAGATCCCCGCCATCGTGCTGATGGAAATCCGCGGCTACAAGCACTTCGTCGTCCTGCAAC
>NZ_JBGDZO010000152.1:0-359 GCF_046548235.1 Salmonella sp. SAL4457 | reverse complement strand
ACCATGGTCACGCTGCGCGAAGCTTGCGGCGTTGGCGCAGGCTTCGGCTTGTCGCTGGAACAAGCGGCGAGGAGAAGGACGGCCAGCAGGGCGATCGGGCGCAGGGTCATGGGCTGCTCCATAGCGGTGGAATCCGGGCGGCGCTTGTATAGCGCAAAGTGTGATTCTTGTCGCGCTTCGCGTAGTCCGCAACGTCCGATTCCTCTCGCCTTTCCCAGCGTGCCGGCGCCGGTCGATTCTGCGGGTGCTCGGTCGGGCGCGGATGCGCTACCATGCGGCTTCCTTCAGCTACGCCTGTATCAGCACCATGCATTGTCCCTTCTGCGGTGCCCATGACACCAAAGTGATTGACTCGCGAC
>NZ_JBGDZO010000151.1:0-360 GCF_046548235.1 Salmonella sp. SAL4457 | reverse complement strand
GCTTGAGGCCGAGGCCGATGTTGCGCTCGACGTTCTCCACCACCACGATGGCGTCGTCCACCACGATGCCGATGGCCAGCACCAGGCCGAACAGCGACAGCGCGTTGAGCGAGAAGCCGAGCATGTGCATCACCGCGAAGGTGCCGATCAGCGAGACCGGCACCGCCAGGCTGGGGATCAGCGTGGCGCGGCCGTTGCGCAGGAACAGGAAGACCACCAGGATCACCAGCGCCACCGAGATCAGCAGGGTCAGCTCGGCCTCTTCCAGCGACGCACGGATCGACGGGCTGCGATCGTCCATCACGTTCAGCTTGACCTGCGGCCCGAGCAGTTCCTGCAACACCGGCAGTTGCGCGTGGA
>NZ_JBGDZO010000150.1:0-360 GCF_046548235.1 Salmonella sp. SAL4457 | reverse complement strand
ATGCTCACCCTGCGCGCCGGCGCCCACGCCTTCGGCATCGGTGTCCAGAAGATGATCGGCAACGACGCCTTTCCGGTGCTCAACGGCTACACCACGCCCTACGTGGCCAACCTCATGGCCTACCAGACCTTCACCCGACCGCAGGAGAAATCCTGGCAACTGCGCTACGACTACGACTTCGCCGGCCTCGGCCTGCCCGGCCTGAACCTCATGACCCGCTATGTACAGGGCCGCGACATCGACCGCGGCGCCGGCCGCGCCGACGACAGCGAATGGGAGCGCAACACCGACCTGTCATACGTGATCCAGAGCGGACCGCTGAAGAGCGTCGCCTTGAAATGGCGCAACATCACCTACCGC
>NZ_JBGDZO010000149.1:0-360 GCF_046548235.1 Salmonella sp. SAL4457 | reverse complement strand
GTGCTGATCCTCGACCGCCCACGTTTGCACGGACGCTGGCGCAAGCGCCCGGCGCTGCGCGACGCCCTGGCCTGAGCCGAACCGCCGAGGAACCACGATGGATATCGATCTGCTCGACAACCTGCTGTTCGCCATGGTCCGCACCGGTACTCCGCTGCTGCTGGTGGCCCTGGGCGAACTGGTCTGCGAGAGAAGCGGGGTGCTCAACCTGGGCCAGGAGGGGATGATGCTGTTCGGCGCGGTGATCGGCTTCATGGTCGCCTTCTCCAGCGGCAGCCTGTGGCTCGGCGTGCTCCTCGCGGTGCTCGCCGGCATCCTGCTGGCGGCGCTGTTCGCCGGGGTCGCCCTGTACCTGAACGC
>NZ_JBGDZO010000148.1:0-360 GCF_046548235.1 Salmonella sp. SAL4457 | reverse complement strand
GCTGATGGGCGCACTGGCGTGGGGATCCTGCACGGCGCAGGCCGAAGAGGCGCGGCCGCCAGTCGCCGACAAGGTGGTGGCCTACCAGGGCCAGCAGGGGCTCAAGGTCTGGACCCTGCGTATCGGCGAAGCGGCGGCCGGCGAAGCGCTGTTGCAGGTCGAAGGTCTGGACCCCGCCTGGGACCGCCTGATCCACAAGGTAAAGGTGGAAAAGAGCGCCAGGGACAGTCGCTACTCCACCGAACTGAACGGCAGCAAGTATGTGATCCTGATCGTGCGCGACGGCTGGGGCGAGCTCTACCTGCCCGGCGAACAGCAGACGCGGCAGGTCGCCTATAGCGAGTCGCTGTCGTCCGCAGG
>NZ_JBGDZO010000147.1:0-361 GCF_046548235.1 Salmonella sp. SAL4457 | reverse complement strand
GCACTGGATCAAGGCGGAGATCCACGAGTTCATCCTGCGCAACTGGCGGATCGTCAAGGTCGCCACCACCAAGGCGCAGCGCAAGCTGTTCTTCAACCTGCGCAGCCAGAAGAAGCGCCTGGCCTGGTTGAACAACGAGGAAGTCCATCGCGTCGCCGAGAGCCTGGGGGTCGAGCCCCGCGAAGTGCGCGAGATGGAAAGCCGCCTGACCGGCCAGGACATGGCGTTCGACCCGGCCGCCGACGCGGACGACGAGAGCGCCTACCAGTCGCCGGCGCATTACCTCGAAGACCACCGCTACGACCCGGCGCGCCAGTTGGAAGACGCCGACTGGAGCGACAGCTCCAGCGCCAACCTGCAC
>NZ_JBGDZO010000146.1:0-362 GCF_046548235.1 Salmonella sp. SAL4457 | reverse complement strand
GGAACGCGAAAATGAACGTCATAAAAAGGCGTTGTCACAACAGGCGAAAAAGCCAAAGACTTACCACAACGACGAGGCCAGGCGACTGCTTTTGCAGTACAGCCAGCAACAGGCGCAGACTGAAGGGCAGATTGCCGCCGCGAAGCTTTCCACGACCGAAAAAATGACGGAAGCGCATAAGCAGCTTTTGTCATTTCAGCAGCGCATCGCTGATTTGTCCGGTAAAAAACTGACGGCGGATGAACAAAGCGTACTGGCACATAAGGATGAAATTGCGCTTGCGCTACAGAAGCTGGATATCTCACAACAGGATTTGCAACACCAGAATGCCCTTAATGAACTGAAGAAAAAGACGCTCACAT
>NZ_JBGDZO010000145.1:0-362 GCF_046548235.1 Salmonella sp. SAL4457 | reverse complement strand
GCCCTTCTGGGGTAACTGTCCTGGCTCGGCGCTGTTGGCGACGGCTCACCTCACTCCACCTTCTGGGCGGTGTGCAACCCGGAGGCCGGCGCAACCCTGTAGGGTCGGCGGCCACGGCTGGCCTGATTGGGCGAGCTGTGATGGACGAGATGTCCGGGCCGTGAATCTGGGTAAAAGAATACGTCGCCAGGCGCGACCAATGATTGCTAATATTGCTCACCAGAACCTTGATTGCGCAATAAATCACTCAAATTCACCTTGCCGATGGCAATCAACCTGAAAGAAATCCTCGCCATGAACAAACTCGACCGCTACGACCTGCGTATCCTCGAAGAACTCCAGCGCGACGCACGCATCTCCAA
>NZ_JBGDZO010000144.1:0-362 GCF_046548235.1 Salmonella sp. SAL4457 | reverse complement strand
ATTCATGCCTGTACCCGATCTGTTCGCCGAGGGCCTCGCCCGCGGCTGGAAAACCTACAACGGCTCGCGCCTGGACGACGACCTGGAGCTGGAGGCCGACGTGGTCGTGGTCGGCACCGGCGCCGGCGGCGGCACCACCGCGGAAATCCTCAGCGCCGCCGGCCTGAAGGTGCTGCTGGTGGAAGAAGGCCCGCTGAAGACCAGCAGCGATTTCAAGATGCAGGAGGCCGACGCCTACCCCGAGCTGTACCAGGAAGGCATCGGCCGGATGAGCAAGGACGGCGCCATCACCATCCTCCAGGGCCGCGCAGTGGGCGGCACCACCCTGATCAACTGGACCAACAGCTTCCGCACCCCGGAAC
>NZ_JBGDZO010000143.1:0-363 GCF_046548235.1 Salmonella sp. SAL4457 | reverse complement strand
CTACGAATACCGCTTCAAGGTCCGGCAGAACGGCACCTACTGGTACCACAGCCACTCGGGGCTACAGGAGCAGGCCGGGGTCTACGGCGCCCTGGTGATCGACGCCCGCGAGCCGGAACCGTTCAGCTACGACCGCGACTACGTGGTGCTGCTCAGCGACTGGTCGGACGAGAAGCCGCAGCGCATCCTCGCCAAGCTGAAGAAGCAGTCCGACTACTACAACTTCCACAAGCGCACCGTCGGCGACTTCATCGACGACGTCAGCGCCAACGGCTGGGCCGCGACCCTGGCCGACCGCAAGATGTGGGCCGAGATGAAGATGAGTCCCACCGATCTCGCCGACGTCAGCGGCTACACCTATAC
>NZ_JBGDZO010000142.1:0-363 GCF_046548235.1 Salmonella sp. SAL4457 | reverse complement strand
TCCCAAGGACTTCCGCCTGATCGGTCACCAGGCGCCGCGCGTCGACGTTCCCGGCAAGACCGACGGCAGTGCGCAATTCACCCTCGACGTCAGCCTGCCCGGCATGCTGGTCGCCCTGCTCCAGCGCCCGCCGCTGTTCGGCGCTACGGTGAAATCGTTCGACGCCACGGCGACCAGGGCGATTCCGGGGGTGGTCGAGGTGGTCCAGGTGCCGCACGGCGTGGCGGTGGTCGCCAAGGGCTTCTGGGCGGCGAAGCAAGGCCGCGACGCGCTCAAGGTCGAGTGGGACGAGAGCAAGGCCGAGAAGCGTGGTTCCGAGGCGCTGATGGCGGAGTACCGCAAGCTCGCCGAGCAACCCGGCAA
>NZ_JBGDZO010000141.1:0-363 GCF_046548235.1 Salmonella sp. SAL4457 | reverse complement strand
CATACCGGCTGCATGGTCGCCTTGGACACACCGAGGATCGCCACTTCCGGCGCGTTGACGATCGGCGTGAAGCCGGTGCCGCCGATGTGGCCGAGACTGGAGATGGTGAAGCAGGCGCCCTGCATGGCATCGGCCGAGAGCTTCTTGTTGCGGGCCTTGTCGGCCAGGTCGGCGGCCTCGGCGGCCAGTTGCAGGAGGCTCTTCCGGTCGACATCGCGGATCACCGGGACCAGCAGGCCGTCCGGAGTGTCCACGGCGAAGCCGATGTGTACGTACTTCTTGCGGATCAGCGCCTTGCCGCTGGGGGCCAGCGAACTGTTGAAGTCCGGCAGTTCCTTGAGCAGGTGGGCGCAGGCCTTGAGC
>NZ_JBGDZO010000140.1:0-365 GCF_046548235.1 Salmonella sp. SAL4457 | reverse complement strand
GCTGATGCTCACCCTGTCGCGCGGCGGTCCGATCATCTGGCTCAGCGAGCACGACGCGGCCAAGGCCGGGATCGTCGATAACGACTGGGTCGAGGTGTTCAACGCCAACGGCGCGGCGACCTGCCGCGCGGTGGTCAGCCAGCGGGTCAAGGACGGCATGGTGATGATGTACCACGCCCAGGAACGCATCGTGAACGTACCCGGCAGCGAGACCACCGGCACCCGTGGCGGCCACCACAACTCGGTGACCCGCGTGGTGCTCAAGCCGACCCACATGATCGGCGGCTACGCCCAGCAGGCCTGGGGCTTCAACTACTACGGCTCGGTCGGCTGCAACCGCGACGAGTTCGTCGTGGTGCGCAAGA
>NZ_JBGDZO010000139.1:0-365 GCF_046548235.1 Salmonella sp. SAL4457 | reverse complement strand
GGCCGTGCTCGCGCAGGTGCGCCGGCAGCGGCTGGTGGCGGATCAGCGCGGCGCTGGCCTCGCCCATCGCCGCCGAGGTCTGGATACCGTAGCCGCCCTGGGCGGCGACCCAGAAGAAGCCTTCCGCATTGGCGGCGTAGCCGGCCACCAGGTCGCCGTCGGCAACGAACGAGCGCAGCCCCGCCCAGGTGTGTTCCGGACGGCGAATGGTGAGGGTGGTGGCTTCTTCGATCAGGTACATGCCGGTGGCGATGTCCAGTTGCTCGGGCTGCACGTCGTGGGCCTCGACCGGATCGGCGTTGGCCGGCGAGCCGAGCAGCATGCCGGCGTCCGGCTTCAGGTAGAAGGATTCGTCGAGGCTGACC
>NZ_JBGDZO010000138.1:0-365 GCF_046548235.1 Salmonella sp. SAL4457 | reverse complement strand
ACCTACGAGGGCCTGCGCAATGTCTCGCCGGCGCTGAAGGAAGCCGCCACCGGCATCGGCATGACGCCCAACCAGGTGCTGCTGCGGGTGGAACTGCCGAACGCGGTGCCGATCATCGTCGGCGGCGTGCGCGTGGCCCTGGCGCTGAACGTCGGCTCCGCGCCGCTGGCGTTCCTGATCGGCGCCAACAGCCTGGGCAGCCTGATCGTCCCCGGCATCTACCTGAACAACCACCAGCAACTGCTGCTCGGCGCCGCCTGCACGGCGCTCCTCGCCCTGCTGCTGGACGCCCTGGTGGTGCTGTTCAGCCGCATGTTCCTGGAACGCGGCCTGACCGCCAAGGAGGCCTGATGAACCGACTGATC
>NZ_JBGDZO010000137.1:0-366 GCF_046548235.1 Salmonella sp. SAL4457 | reverse complement strand
CTTGCCGGCATCGCGATCGCCACCGCAGCCGAACAGGCACAGCAGGCGCGCGGCCGCGTGCGGACGCAGGGCCTCCAGGACTTTTTCCAGGGCGTCGGGAGTATGCGCGTAGTCCACCACCACCAGCGGCTTGTCGCCGCCTCCCAGGCGCTGCATGCGGCCGACCGGCCCCTGCAGTTGCGGCAAAGTGCGGAGGATATCGCCCAGGGGATAACCCAGGCCAAGCAACGCACCGACCGCCGCCAGCAGGTTGCTCAGGTTGAAGCGGCCGAGCAACGGGCTGCGCAGCAGGCCCTCGCCGTGCGGAGTGACCAGCGCCGCCTCGATGCCGGCGTCGCCGAAGCGCGCTTCGCGGCAATAGAGGAA
>NZ_JBGDZO010000136.1:0-367 GCF_046548235.1 Salmonella sp. SAL4457 | reverse complement strand
GCATCGGAACGATCACCGTGGGCCCGGTGACCAGGGTCAGGGTGCCGAACAGCAGGGCCATTTCCCAGCTGAAGTCGAGCAGGTAGTGGGCGGCCAGGGCGATCACGCCCCAGGTCGAGAGCGCGCCGATGGTCACCATTCGGTGCACCACGGTGCCGATTTCCTTCCATTCGCTGAAATGCAGGGTCAGGCTGCCCTCGAAGAGGATCAGCGCCACTGCCAGGGATACCAGTGGGAACAGCAGGGGGCCGAACATCACGTCCGGATCGAGCCAGCCGAGTAGCGGGCCGGCGACGATCCCGGACAGCAGCAGGAAAAGAATGGCTGGCAGGCGCAGGCGCCAGGCCAGCCATTGACTGAGCAGGGC
>NZ_JBGDZO010000135.1:0-369 GCF_046548235.1 Salmonella sp. SAL4457 | reverse complement strand
AGACCTGGCCCCGCCAAACATGGGGCCCTGCCCGATTCCGGGCACTGGCACGCAACTTGCTCACTTGTGAGGCAGGTTGCCCTGGCGGAGTATTCCGGCCGGCATCACCCGATACTGGGGCACAGAAAAAGCTCCCAGCTCTAATCCCTCCTGGAGGACAGCATGTCGTACAAGTCGCACCAACTGATCAAAGACCATGACGTGAAGTGGGTAGACCTGCGCTTCACCGATACCAAGGGCAAGCAGCAACACGTCACCATGCCGGCTCGCGACGCGCTGGACGATGAGTTCTTCGAAGCCGGCAAGATGTTCGACGGCTCCTCCATCGCCGGCTGGAAAGGCATCGAAGCCTCCGACATGATCCTGATG
>NZ_JBGDZO010000134.1:0-370 GCF_046548235.1 Salmonella sp. SAL4457 | reverse complement strand
CTCGCTCAACGGAGCTAGCAAGGCGCGTCCGTTGGAGTTCAACGCCCGCAGCACCACATCGCGCCCCCAGCTCTCGATGCGCAGGCAGATGGAAAGGATCGCCACGCTACGCCGCGCAGCCTTGCTGTCCACGTCGAAGCAGTCGAACAGCATCCGGTTGGCGCCGGCCATGCGCCTGATCGACAGCGCCTCCGGCACCAGCGTGCGGTACTCCAGACTTTCTTCCAGTCGAGAGCCAACCCCGCTCACGAGCCACCTCCTCGCGCCCATGGGCGACTGGCCTGCGCGACGCTAGCGCGCAACGGCATGTTCATCATCGGTAACCCCCCTTTTCCCCCAATTGCGACCGCTGCCGTCGGCGGCGTACGCC
>NZ_JBGDZO010000133.1:0-370 GCF_046548235.1 Salmonella sp. SAL4457 | reverse complement strand
TCGAGACCCTGTACACCAACGACATCGACTGCGGTCCGTTCATCTCCGACACCCTGAAGATCGACAACACCAGCAACCAGCTGGAAGCCCTGGTCGAGATCTACCGGATGATGCGTCCGGGCGAGCCGCCGACCAAGGAAGCTGCCGAGACCCTGTTCGGCAACCTGTTCTTCAGCGCCGAGCGTTACGACCTGTCGGCCGTAGGCCGGATGAAGTTCAACCGCCGTATCGGTCGTACCGAGATCGAAGGTCCGGGCGTCCTGAGCAAGGAAGACATCATCGATGTGCTCAAGACCCTCGTCGACATCCGTAACGGCAAGGGCATCGTCGATGACATCGACCACCTGGGCAACCGTCGTGTCCGTTGCGT
>NZ_JBGDZO010000132.1:0-370 GCF_046548235.1 Salmonella sp. SAL4457 | reverse complement strand
GCGCATGTCCATCGAATTCAAGGCGGCGCCCATCGACCTGTACCGCGCGCTGCGCTGTTTCAATCCGACGCCCTACATGTACTTCTTCAACTTCGGCGACTTCCATGTCGTGGGCAGCTCGCCGGAGGTGCTGGTACGGGTCGAGGATGGCCTGGTGACGGTGCGCCCGATCGCCGGTACCCGTCCGCGCGGGATCAACGAAGAGGCCGACCTGGCACTGGAGCAGGATCTGCTGTCGGACGCCAAGGAGATCGCCGAGCACCTGATGCTGATCGACCTGGGGCGCAACGACGTGGGGCGGGTGTCCGATATCGGCGCGGTGAAGGTCACCGAAAAAATGGTGATCGAACGTTACTCCAACGTCATGCAC
>NZ_JBGDZO010000131.1:0-371 GCF_046548235.1 Salmonella sp. SAL4457 | reverse complement strand
ACCTCAAGGAGCGCATGCAGTTGCTCGCGGCGATTTCCCACGACCTGCAGACGCCGATCACGCGGATGAAGCTGCGCGTCGAGTTCATGGACGCCTCCAGCGACAGGGACAAGCTGTGGAACGATCTCGAAGAGATGCAGCACCTGGTCCGCGAAGGCGTGGCCTATGCCCGCAGCATGCACGGCAGCACCGAAACCAGTTGCCGGGTGGACCTCGACGCCTTCCTCGACAGCCTGGTCTTCGACTACCAGGACAGCGGCAAGCAGGTACAACTCGACGGCCGTACCGGCGCGGTGATCGACACCCGTCCGCACGCCCTGCGCCGGGTGCTGGTGACCCTGGTCGACAATGCGCTGAAGTTCGCCGGCGCC
>NZ_JBGDZO010000130.1:0-371 GCF_046548235.1 Salmonella sp. SAL4457 | reverse complement strand
AGGAAGTTCTCGCCAAGCCCGAGGCCGATCACCAGCGGGCTGCCGCTGCGAGCGGCGACGATGCGGTCCGGCTGCGCCGCGCTGATCACTGCCAGGCCATAGGCCCCGTGCAATTCCTTGACCGCGTCCTTCAGCGCCAGGGTCAGGTCGCCGATGGACTGCAGCTTGTGGTGCAGCAGGTGGACGATGACCTCGGTGTCGGTCTGCGAGGTGAACACGTAGCCCAGGCCCTTGAGCCGCTCACGGAGAGGTTCGTGGTTCTCGATGATGCCGTTGTGCACCACCGCCACTTCGTCGCTGGAGAAATGCGGGTGGGCGTTGCCTTCGGTTGGCGCGCCGTGGGTCGCCCAGCGGGTATGGGCGATGCCCAG
>NZ_JBGDZO010000129.1:0-371 GCF_046548235.1 Salmonella sp. SAL4457 | reverse complement strand
AGGAATACCTGGCCGGCGGTGCTGTCGTGTCGGCGTCGGCGGCAGTTGAATTGCGGCACGCCGATCTCGGTGTAGCCCATCAGGTAGCTGGCGTGCCAGTGCGGCTCGTAGGCGTGGCCCGCGACATGGGCGCGCAGGGTCTCGATCCCGGTCTCGGCGTCGCGGGCCAGGTCGATCCAGTCTCGGCTCCCCATCGTGCGTCAGGTCTTCCCACTCGTTGGTTTCGTCGCCGCGACTATAACGCGCCCGTCCCGGGGTTCTAGAAGATTCGTGCAGGCGGCTGCGCTCCTCCGGAGGCGGGAATGGATCGGCGTTTCTGGACAATCTAGCCAGGCCGCCGCGATGACTCCGCAAGGCCGCCCTCCCTAGAC
>NZ_JBGDZO010000128.1:0-372 GCF_046548235.1 Salmonella sp. SAL4457 | reverse complement strand
CCCCATGGTCGACCACTCCATCAAAGGCAAGACCGTCCTCATCACCGGCGGCGCCAAGAACCTGGGCGGGCTGATCGCCCGTGATCTCGCCGCCCACGGCGCGAAGGCGATCACCATCCACTACAACAGCGCCGCGAGCAAGGCCGATGCCGACGCCACCGTCGCCGCGCTGCAGGCAGCCGGAGCCAAGGCGGTAGCGCTGCAGGGCGATCTCACCAGCGCCGCGGCCATGGAAAAGCTGTTCGCCGACGCCATCGCCGCGGTGGGCAAGCCGGACATCGCCATCAACACCGTCGGCAAGGTGCTGAAGAAACCCATCACCGAGATCAGCGAGAACGAATACGACGAGATGAGCGCGGTCAATTCCAAGTC
>NZ_JBGDZO010000127.1:0-372 GCF_046548235.1 Salmonella sp. SAL4457 | reverse complement strand
ACCCAGGAGCGCCCGGTGACCCACGAGCTGCTCTACGGACTCTGCGCGCTCTACCTGCAGATGGCGCTGGCCTTCGCTCTCGCCTACTACATGGTCGAACAGATGCAGCCGGCCAGCTTCATCGCCAGCCATGGCGCACTCGGCCTGGATACCTTCGTCTACTACAGCCTGGTGACCCTGACCACCGTGGGCTACGGCGACATCCAGGCGATCAACCCGCTGGCGCGCCTGCTGGCCGGCAGCGAAGGAGTGATCGGGGTCCTGTTCATCGCCCTCGCCGTGGCCCGCAGCCTGACCCTGATGAGCGACAGCGAGGAGGTCTGATTATTAAGCTGGGCTAACGAGTGCATCCCCCCGCGCAGCGGTTTATCC
>NZ_JBGDZO010000126.1:0-372 GCF_046548235.1 Salmonella sp. SAL4457 | reverse complement strand
CTGTTGAACAAGTCAACGCCGTATCGAGGGCTCATTCATATCGGCTCCGGCCAACCGCTCTTCGTCCGAGTCAGTACGGCCTCGCATAGCGGCATTTCATGGCATCAGCCGGTCGAGCAGCGGCGAGCTGAACAGCCGATGCGGATCGGCTTCGTTCAACTGGCGCACCGCGCTGTCCCAATCGTTGTCTGCGACCAGGCCCTGGCGTAGCGACTGCGCCACCAACTGGTCGACCACCGTCGGCTCGTCCCAGGCGGCGGCGGGGCTGTAGCCCCAGCCCTTGCTCCACTCCACCCGCAGCGAGGCGTAGTCGCCGCTGAAGTGGTCGAACAGCCAGGCCTCGAACTCGTGGTAGAAGGCATTGGCCTGCGG
>NZ_JBGDZO010000125.1:0-373 GCF_046548235.1 Salmonella sp. SAL4457 | reverse complement strand
AGGCCAGGTGGTGAAGAGCAAGGAAATTGTCTCCAGCGCGTTGATCCTGTCGCTGGTGGCGCTGCTGATGGGCTTTTCCGACTACTACCTGTAGCATCTCGGCAAGCTGCTCCTGCTGCCCGCCGAGTACATCGACCTGCCGTTTCGCCAGGCGCTGGAGACCATCCTGGAGAACCTTCTCCAGGAGCTCCTCTACCTGCTGGCGCCTGTCCTGCTGGTCGCGGCGCTGGTGGTGGTGCTCAGCCATGTCGGCCAGTACGGTTTCCTGCTCAGCCTCGACAGCGTCAAGCCGGACCTGAAGAAGATCAACCCGGTGGAGGGCGCGAAGAAGATCTTCTCCATCCGGAGCCTGGTGGAGTTCCTCAAGTCGACC
>NZ_JBGDZO010000124.1:0-373 GCF_046548235.1 Salmonella sp. SAL4457 | reverse complement strand
GCTTTCCTATACCGAGCTGCGTGCCTCCGACGCCGGGGTCATCACCGCCCGCCAGGCCGAGGTCGGCCAGGTGGTGCAGGCCACCGTGCCGATCTTCACCCTGGCCCGCGACGGCGAGCGCGACGCGGTGTTCAACGTCTACGAGTCGTTGTTCAGCCACGATGTCGACGGCCAGCGGATCACCGTCAGCCTGCTCGGCAAGCCGGAAGTCACCGCCAGCGGCAAGGTCCGCGAGATCACCCCCACGGTGGACGAGCGCAGCGGTACGCTGAAGGTCAAGGTCGGCCTCGACTCGGTGCCGGCGGAAATGAGCCTCGGCAGCGTGGTCAACGCCAGCGTCGCCGCGCCGGCCGAGCACAGCGTGGTGCTGCCC
>NZ_JBGDZO010000123.1:0-376 GCF_046548235.1 Salmonella sp. SAL4457 | reverse complement strand
GTGCAGGAACTGGAGGTGCCGCTCGTACTGGTCGAGCATGACGTTGATGATCTGCTCCTTGGTGTAGCCCATCAGATCGTAGTCCTGGCTACCTTCGGCGAGATGCACCTCGGCACGGAAGTAGCGGCGGTTCTTCAGGTGCAGGCCGCCCATGCCGGCACGCGCGAAGGACGGCGTGAAGTAGCCGCGCATCAGCACCTGGTAGAGGAACCGATGCTGCTCGCCATGACCGATCTCCAGGCTCAGCGAGGCGTTGCCCGGGTCGAGCTGGGCGTCCACCGCCAGGCCCTTCTCGCGGAACACCTCGGAAACCTCGCTGATCGCCGGGCGCACCACGTCGTTCATGAAGCGGTACACCTCGTCCCGCGAGGGGAAG
>NZ_JBGDZO010000122.1:0-377 GCF_046548235.1 Salmonella sp. SAL4457 | reverse complement strand
CACAGATGCCTTTCGGCGCCATCGCCGCTCCGGCGGGGGAGAAAGCCTTCATCGCCGAAAGCGAACGCTTCAAGGTCTTCGGCAACTGATCGGCCGAGATCGCCGTAGAAAAGCCCCGCCTCGTCGCGGGGCTTTTTCTTTCCCCCGCGCCTCAGCCGCGACGCACCGCCGGCCTCGGCAGGCGCACGCTCCAACCCTGCTGCATGCCTGCCGCGGCGAGCAGGATGGCGGCCACGCCAAGCCACTGGGCCAGGCTCAGGCGATGTTCGAAGACCAGCCAGTCCACCAGGATCGCCGCGACCGGATAGATGAAGGACAAGGCACCGGTCAGCGCCGTCGGCAATTTCTGAATGGCGCCGTAGAGCAGTACGTACATC
>NZ_JBGDZO010000121.1:0-377 GCF_046548235.1 Salmonella sp. SAL4457 | reverse complement strand
ACGTAGGCAGCGATCCGCATACGGAGCAGACCCGCCGCTGGATGGCGAGCCAGGTCTACCTGGTCGAGGATCGTTTCGCTCCCGAGCCGGCCGGTTTCAGCGCCGTCCCGGTGGAGGAGTTCCGCAAGAAGGTCGACGCCGAGATCGAGGCGCGCAGCCGGGAGCGCCCTCCCATGTCGGTCCACCTGTTCCAGGGCACGCCGCCGGTCGAGGACGTGCGCTTCGTCCTGGAACACCATTGGGTCCGTTCCTACAACTTCTACAGCCTCCTGGCGGAGCTGGCCTTCCGCTTCGAAAACATCGAGGACGCCTCGGTGTTCTACCGCAACCTCTACGGCGAGGCCGGGGCGGAGACGCCGGAGCGCTCGCACCCCGCG
>NZ_JBGDZO010000120.1:0-377 GCF_046548235.1 Salmonella sp. SAL4457 | reverse complement strand
GGGCGGCATCGTCGACACCACCCCGGACGCCTGCCCGATCATCGGCAAGACTCCGGTGCAGAACCTGTTCTTCAACTGCGGCTGGGGCACCGGCGGCTTCAAGGCCACTCCCGGCTCCGGAAACGTCTTCGCCGCCACCCTGGCCAAGGGCGAACCGCATCCGCTGGCCGCGCCCTTCTCCATCGAACGTTTCCACAGCGGTGCGCTGATCGACGAGCACGGCGCGGCGGCAGTGGCGCACTGACAAAAGCCGCCCGAAGGGCGAAATCCGCTGCCCCTCGCCCTTCAGGGAGAGGGAGCCCGGACCAGCCCGATCACCCAACCAGGCCGCGCACGCTGAAATACAGCTGCGACGGCCCGAGCAGACAACCGATGGC
>NZ_JBGDZO010000119.1:0-378 GCF_046548235.1 Salmonella sp. SAL4457 | reverse complement strand
AGATAGACGTCCCCGGTCGGCAGCCGGGCGAACGCATCGTCCTCCTCGAGACCTTCCAGGACCACGCAGGGCGCCAGTTCGCGGCACAGGGCCAGCAGATGGCGCAGCACTTCGGCGCCCTTCGCCGAGCGACGTGCTTCGCGGGTATACCGGCAATCGATCTTGATCACATCGGGACGGGCATCGAGAACGAAGTCCAGGTTGTTGTGCGCCGCGCCGAAGTCGTCTATCGCGATGCGCACGCCATGTTCGCGCAGGCGTCGGATGAACTCCCGGGTCGCGACTCTCTCGCCCACGGCGGTCTCGGTCAGCTCCAGCGTCAGCCTCCGTGCCACCTGCGGACGGGCGGCCAGCCATCGGCAGACCGCTTCCCACCAG
>NZ_JBGDZO010000118.1:0-378 GCF_046548235.1 Salmonella sp. SAL4457 | reverse complement strand
CTGCAGGAGCGCTTCGAGCAACTCGACGAAGACAGCCAGCGGCGCATGACCACCAATCCGCTGCGAATCCTCGACAGCAAGGTGGAGAGCACCCAGGCGTTGCTGGTTGGCGCGCCGACCCTGCACGACTATCTCGACGAAGAATCGATCGCCCACTTCGAGGGTCTCAATGCCCGCCTGGATGCTGTCGGACTTCGCTACGAAATCAACCAGAAGCTGGTGCGCGGCCTGGACTATTACTGCCGCACGGCTTTCGAGTGGGTCACCGACAAGCTTGGCGCCCAGGGCACCGTTTGCGGCGGTGGCCGCTACGACGGGCTGGTCAGCCAGTTCGGCGGCAAGCCGACCCCGGGTGTCGGTTTCGCCATGGGCGTGGAA
>NZ_JBGDZO010000117.1:0-380 GCF_046548235.1 Salmonella sp. SAL4457 | reverse complement strand
ACTCGATTTCCTCGTAGGGCAGGCCGACATAGTTCTCGGCGATGGTCGCCAGGCCCGCCTCGGAGCCCAGGTAATACTCCAGTTCGGTCTGCTGGATGCGCTGGCTGAACGCGTCGGTGTCGGGGAAGCGATGCAGCACCGAAGTCATCCACCAGGAGAAGCGTTCGGCCTTCCAGATCCGCCGCAGGCAGATTGCCGAGTAGCGTTCCAGCAGTTCGCCGCGCCCTTCGCGGTAGGCCTTCAGCAGCAGCCGGTAGAGCGTGCTGACGTCGCTGGCGGCCAGGTTCAGTCCCTTGGCGCCGGTGGGCGGCACGATGTGCGCGGCGTCGCCGGCGAGGAACAGCCGGCCATGCTGCATCGGCTCGACCACGAAGCTGCGC
>NZ_JBGDZO010000116.1:0-380 GCF_046548235.1 Salmonella sp. SAL4457 | reverse complement strand
GTCGTGCACGTAGGCGGTGGGACGGCCCAGGCGGGGGAACACCGTCTGGTCGTCGCCGAACACCAGCAGGTGCGCCTCGGCGCTGTGCCGGAAATGGAAATGGATGCCCTCTTCGGCACAGAGGCGCTGGACGAAATGCAGGTCGCTTTCGTCGTACTGCACGCAGTATTCGCGCTCGGGATACCGGGTGCCGAGCTGGAAGCGGTAGGCGTCGGCGAGGATGCCGTGTTCCTCGAGGATCAGGGCGACGATCTGCGGCACCGTGAGGTGCTGGAAGATCCGCTGGTTGTTGCGCTGGGCGAGGTAGGCCAGGTGTGGGACGAGGGTGAGGCGATAGCGGGTCAGGCGCTTGCCGGCATCGCCCTGGGCCTGTCTCTTAT
>NZ_JBGDZO010000115.1:0-381 GCF_046548235.1 Salmonella sp. SAL4457 | reverse complement strand
TGATCGGCAGGCTATTGAGGTGGACGAAGGACGAGAAACCGGTGCCGAAGTCGTCCAGCGAAAAGCGCACGCCCAGTTGGCCGAGCGCCTGCATGGTCTGCAGCACCTGGTCGCTGCGCCGCATCACGGCGGTCTCGGTCAGTTCGAACTCGAGCCAGCGCGCGTCGACGCCGTGCTCTTCGATCAACCGTTGCAGGGTCGGCAGCAACTGGCTGTCCTGGAACTGGCGGAACGACAGGTTCACCGCCATGTGCAACGGCTCCAGGCCGCGCCCGTTGAGCCACTGCATGTCGCGCAGGGCGCGGGCGATGACCCAGTAGCCGAGCGGCACGATCAGCCCGCTCTCCTCGGCCAGCGGGACGAACTCGCTGGGCGTGAGCA
>NZ_JBGDZO010000114.1:0-383 GCF_046548235.1 Salmonella sp. SAL4457 | reverse complement strand
CCCCTGGCCCGCTGACACCGGCGCGGCCCCTGGCCCGCCCGCGTGCAACCCAGAACGACAAATCCAGGCCGGGCGCCCAGGCACCGGCCGCCGAAAGGATGGCCCCGTCAATGATCCACTCTTCCAGCTCTCGACTGCTCGCCGCCGACGCCCCGCGGGAATCCCGCGGCGGCAGGATCCGCAACGCCTTCGCCGTCGGCCGGACGCGCTGGGGCATGCTCGCCCTGGTGTTCTTCGCCACCACCCTGAACTACATCGATCGCGCCGCCCTCGGCGTGATGCAGCCGATCCTTGCCGAGAAGATGAGCTGGACGGCAATGGACTACGCCAACATCAACTTCTGGTTCCAGGTCGGCTACGCCATCGGCTTCATCCTCCAGGGC
>NZ_JBGDZO010000113.1:0-384 GCF_046548235.1 Salmonella sp. SAL4457 | reverse complement strand
GCCCTGAAACGTGCGGGTGGGCTGGTAGTCGAGCAGTAGCCGGCCGGACACCTAGTCCCCGGTTTCGTTGCGGTCCCCTGTTTCGCCTCGAACAATGGAGCGTTGCCGATGAGTCAGAAGAACAATAACGAGCTTCCCAAGCAAGCCGCGGAAAACACGCTGAACCTGAATCCGGTGATCGGCATCCGGGGCAAGGACCTGCTCACCTCCGCGCGCATGGTCCTGCTCCAGGCGGTGCGCCAGCCGCTGCACAGCGCCAGGCACGTGGCGCATTTCAGCCTGGAGCTGAAGAACGTCCTGCTCGGCCAGTCGGAGCTACGCCCAGGCGATGACGACCGACGCTTTTCCGATCCGGCCTGGAGCCAGAATCCACTGTACAAGCGC
>NZ_JBGDZO010000112.1:0-384 GCF_046548235.1 Salmonella sp. SAL4457 | reverse complement strand
GTCCTGGATCACGTATTTCAGCCCGGTGCGCTCGAACTTGAAGTCCATCCCGTGGCGTTCGATCAGTTCTCGGTGCAGTTCCGGGTACAGCGCGTTGGATTGCAGGGCGAGGTCGAAGAACGCCGGCGGCAGGATGTGCGGCGTGCTCGCGTCCACCGCCACCGCCGCGCCCTGGGCCTCGCGCCGGTTGCGGGAGGACATCATGCGGAAGAAGATCACCCCGCAGCCCAGTCCCACCGATTCGCCGATGGCCCAGAGGCCGCCGGCCGAGGCGCGGGTGGCGTTGCCCGGTCGCTTGTCGTCGACCACGGCGATGCGCAGGTTGCCGCGCCTGGACAGTTGGTAGGCGCAGGACGCGCCGATCACGCCGCCGCCGGCAATCAC
>NZ_JBGDZO010000111.1:0-385 GCF_046548235.1 Salmonella sp. SAL4457 | reverse complement strand
GCTACACCATGGTCTACGGCATCATCGGCATGATCAACTTCGCCCACGGCGAGGTGTACATGATCGGCTCGTACATCGCCTTCATCGCCATCACCCTGCTGGCGATGATGGGGCTGGACAGCGTTCCGCTGATGATGCTCGCCGCATTCGCCGCCAGCATCATCGTCACCAGTGCTTTCGGCTACAGCATCGAGCGGGTCGCCTACCGCCCGTTGCGCGGCGGCAACCGCCTGATCCCGCTGATCTCCGCGATCGGCATGTCGATCTTCCTGCAGAACGCCGTGATGCTCTCGCAGGACTCCAAGGAAAAGGCCATCCCGACCCTGCTGCCCGGCAACTTCGTGTTCGGCGAAAGCAGCATGACCGGCGTGGTGATCTCCTATAT
>NZ_JBGDZO010000110.1:0-386 GCF_046548235.1 Salmonella sp. SAL4457 | reverse complement strand
CTTGTTCACCGCCACGCGCATGGCCAGGGCGAGAACCTTGCGGTTGAGGGTCGAGTCGTAGCTGGCGGTGCCGCCGAAGCCGATCACCTCGCGGTTGGACAGGGCGTACTCGCCAGCGCCCTGGGTCGAATCGACGACCTCCGAGGTAGAGTTGTTGACGCTGTTCAGCGCCACCTTGGCGTTTGCTAACTGCGACTTGCCGCGGCCGAGGATGCCAACCAGCTGGCGGTCGCCGACTTCCTTGCGGCCGAACTCGGTGACGTCGCCGGTCACCACGTAGTCGGCACCCTTCAGGCGCTGGGCCTGGCCCTTGATCGCCGCTTCCTGCTGGATCTCGCTCATGTTGTCGCGGTCCAGCACGTTGAAGCGATTGGTCTGCTGCAGGT
>NZ_JBGDZO010000109.1:0-386 GCF_046548235.1 Salmonella sp. SAL4457 | reverse complement strand
ATTGAATATCGGCAGATGCAGCACCGCCCAGGCGAACAGCAGCGTACCGACGATATTGCCGAACAGCACCACGCTCCAGAGACGCAACAGTTGCCAGGCCTTTTCCAGGGTCGGCTCGGTCATCACCGGCAACACGGCGGTCAGGGTGTTTTCGGTGAACAGTTGCTGGCGGGCGAGGATCACTGCCAGGAAGCCCATGGGATAGCCGAAGCTGCTGACGATGATCGCCCACTCCTGCTCGGGCAAGGCAGCGCGGAACAGGCCCATGCCCATCAACGAGAGGCCGATGGTCAGCCCCGCGGCCACCGCCGACCACCAGAGTGCCGCCAGCGTGCGCTGCAACTCGTGTTCGCCCTGGACGCGAATCACCTCGTGCAGGACAGCGG
>NZ_JBGDZO010000108.1:0-387 GCF_046548235.1 Salmonella sp. SAL4457 | reverse complement strand
GGCTGGTGCTGTGGGCCGCCTCGCTGGTCGGCCTGAGCTATTTCGGCATCTATCACCAGGAATTCTCGCAAAGCGTGATCTTCGTGATGTTCGAGTCGAACACCGCCGAGGCCAGCGAATATTTCAGCCAGTACTTCAACCCCTGGATGACCCTCGGCCTGGTGCTCTACAGCCTGGTCGCCATCCTCCTCTGGCGCCGCCTGCGCCCAGTCTACCTGCCGCGCTTCAGCGCCCTGCCGGTGGCGGTGCTGCTGATCGTCGCGACCATCGGTTATCCGTTCTACAAGCAACTGGTCAGCCTGGGCCGGCCCTTCGACGAAGCCCTGGACAAGGTCCAGGCGCGCATGGAACCGGCGGTGCCCTGGCAATTGCTGATCGGCTACCAGC
>NZ_JBGDZO010000107.1:0-387 GCF_046548235.1 Salmonella sp. SAL4457 | reverse complement strand
GTCTCTTCCCTGATCGGTGCGATGAGGCCGTCGGCGGAAAGGCCCAGCAGGCGGCTGTCGATGACGCAGCCCTTGAGTTGCAGGGTCTCGCCGGACTTGACCGGATTCCGTTCGCCTTGCTGGCGGATCGCGGCGAAGTCCTCCCAGATCGGCGTCGGCAGCGCCAGTACCGGAAAATCTTCGCCCAGCACCCGGCGAACCGCGCGGGCAGTCTGCTCGGAGAGGGTGATGGCTGCGCCATGGCCGGCCAGGACCTGGCTCCAGTCCTGCGCCGGATCGCCGTCCCACGCCACGTCGGGAATCGTCTCGAACTCCCAGGCGACCACGCACAGCATCGGGCATTGCAGGCCCCGCGCCGCCTTGTGCGGCGGGGTGAAGGAGAGGAAC
>NZ_JBGDZO010000106.1:0-388 GCF_046548235.1 Salmonella sp. SAL4457 | reverse complement strand
GTGCTCGACGACACCCGCCGGGCGCTGAACAACCTCACCGGCGAGGTCAGCGGCCGGCTGGTCCTGGCCACCAGCCACCACATCGGCCTGCATCGCCTGCCGCCGCTGCTGCGCGCCTTCACCCGGGCGCATCCGCAGGTGGCGCTGGATATCCAGTTCCTGGATTCGGAAGTGGCCTACGAGGAGATCCTTCATGGTCGTGCGGAACTGGCGGTGATCACCCTGGCCCCGGAAACCGCCGAACCGGTGCGCGCAGTCCCGGTGTGGGACGACCCGCTGGACTTCGTCGCCGCCCCGGAGCACCCGCTGGCCCGACAGGGCACGGTGTTCCTCGCCGACGTCGCCAAGCACCCCGCGGTATTCCCCGGCGGCAACACCTTCACCCACC
>NZ_JBGDZO010000105.1:0-389 GCF_046548235.1 Salmonella sp. SAL4457 | reverse complement strand
ACGTGAAGGAGCGCCAGGCCTTCGGCCGGCCGGTGGCGCACTTCCAGAACACCCGCTTCAAGCTCGCCGAAATGCGTACCCAGATCGACGTGGCGCAGGTCTTCACCGACCGCTGCGTGATGGACCACAACCAGAAGAAGCTGTCCCCCGAGGTCGCCGCCGAAGCCAAGCTGTTCACCACCGAGCTGCTGGGCAAGGTGGTCGACGAAGGCGTGCAACTGCATGGCGGCTGGGGCTACATGTGGGAGTATCCGATCTGCAGGATGTACGCCAACGCCCGCATCCAGCGGATCTTCGCCGGTACCTCGGAGATCATGAAAGAGATCATCAGCCGCGGCATGAAGCTCTGACGCCACGGCCATGTCGCGCCGCGCGGCGGGTGGATAGGC
>NZ_JBGDZO010000104.1:0-389 GCF_046548235.1 Salmonella sp. SAL4457 | reverse complement strand
GCCCTGGGAAGTGCCCTACGGCAAGCCCGAGCGCATCGTCACCGCGCTGGACATCATGGTCGAGGGCCCGCTGGGCGGCGCCGCGTTCAACAACGAGTTCGGCCGTCCGGCGCTGACCGGCTACTTCCGTACCTTCGAGCAGAAGATCGCTACCCCTCACGGCGAGGAAGTGCGCGGCTACCACAAGCCGATCATGCTCGCCGGCGGCATGGGCAACATTCGCGACGAACACGTGCAGAAGGGCGAGATCAGCGTCGGCGCCAAGCTCATCGTCCTTGGCGGCCCGGCCATGCTGATCGGCCTGGGCGGCGGCGCCGCCTCTTCGATGGCCACCGGCGCCAGCTCCGCCGACCTCGACTTCGCCTCGGTGCAGCGCGACAACCCGGAAA
>NZ_JBGDZO010000103.1:0-389 GCF_046548235.1 Salmonella sp. SAL4457 | reverse complement strand
GCCCGGCACCATGCCGAGCGGCGCGCATTCTAGCCGATAACCGGCAGCGGTTTCGCCCACTCTGTGATCAGTGGCTCATGCCTGGGGTTCCACGTGGAACATCACCGTTCAGGCTTCGCTGAGAAAGCGCAGGCCGACGCCTTCCGCATCGACTCGCACGACTTCCATCTGCAGGATCGGCGCGTCGATCGGCAGATCCTGTACCTGGCCAGTAACGACACTGCCTGTTGGGAGCTGGGTCAGATCCGGGTGTTTGACATAGACCCCGGTGTCGGAGAGGTCGCGTGTCTGCGCCATCAGCTCGCCAAATAACGGGTGACTGATACGGATTCGGCACTTGAGCGGGGTTCGTGGGTATTGTCGTTGATTATCCATCGAGTCCCTCGGGA
>NZ_JBGDZO010000102.1:0-389 GCF_046548235.1 Salmonella sp. SAL4457 | reverse complement strand
CTCGGTAGGTTAAGCCGGGCGCTGACCTGGCGTGCTTCGAGGAGGCGCCGGGCGTCGTAGTTGGAGGCGCCGATGACCCGTACCTTGCCTTTCTTGATCAGTTCGCCATAGGTGGAAAGGGTTTCCTCCAGGTCGGTGTGGGGATCGTCGGTGTGCGACTGGTAGAGGTCCAGGTAGTCGGTCTGCAGGCGTCGTAGCGAGCGCTCCAGGGCCTGCTCGATATAGGCGGCGGAGAGACCTTTGTGGCCATTGCCCATGTCCATCCCGACCTTGCTGGCGATCACCATGCGGTCGCGTTTGCCGGTGCGTTTCAGCCACTTGCCGATGAGGGTTTCCGACTCGCCGCCCTGGTGCCCGGGAACCCAGCGCGAATAGACGTCGGCGGTGTC
>NZ_JBGDZO010000101.1:0-389 GCF_046548235.1 Salmonella sp. SAL4457 | reverse complement strand
GTCTGTATCCGAATATAATAATATTAAATTTTTATTATTTAATTTAGACATCGCTACTCTCCCGTATGCTGTTACAGCGGAAGCTATAGCTACACAAACTTTATGTTCTTTATTTTGTGTTCCTAAAGTATAATTTACAAAAAATCCATATTAATCTAAATCTAGAAAATCTTCTATTTCACAATTAGTATTTTCAGTTAATTTAAATAAATCTTCCTTACTTAAAAATTTCTGTCTATTATTAATTAATCTCATACCGAATCTCCCATATAAACTATTCATTATAAGTTTACATACATAATTCATAGGATTATCTTTAGGATAAGATACTCTTAATTTAAATAAATCTTATACAAAATCTTTAAAAATATAATCACTTTGGAATAAAT
>NZ_JBGDZO010000100.1:0-393 GCF_046548235.1 Salmonella sp. SAL4457 | reverse complement strand
GCCCGCGCTGCAACGGCCAGGGCATCATCCGCGACGTCGAGTCGCTGTCGCTGGCCCTCCTGCGCCTGATCGAGGAAGAAGCCCTGAAGGACCGCACCGCGGAAGTCCGCGCCCGCGTGCCCTTCCAGGTCGCCGCCTTCCTGCTCAACGAGAAGCGCAACGCCATCACCAAGATCGAACTGCGTACCCGCGCGCGCATCTTCATCCTGCCGGACGATCATCTGGAAACCCCGCATTTCGAAGTCCAGCGTCTGCGCGATGACAGCCCCGAACTGGTTGCCGGCCAGACCAGCTACGAAATGGCCACCGTCGAGCACGAAGAAGCCCAGCCGGTCAGCTCGACCCGCACCCTGGTCCGCCAGGAAGCAGCAGTCAAGACCGTCGCTCCCCAGC
>NZ_JBGDZO010000099.1:0-394 GCF_046548235.1 Salmonella sp. SAL4457 | reverse complement strand
GCCGAGGAGTCCGGACGCACCAGACGGTTGTCGGCAGCCGCGAGATCGGCACCGGCGACCAGGCGCATGGACCCGGACTGGCTACCGGCCGGCAGCATCTCGGCCAATGCCCAGTTGCGTCCCTGGCGGACACCGTCGCTGGGCCGCAACTCGATGAAAGGCGCATCGCCAGCCAGTACCACCTCGGTCTGCGAAGGGATCAGAGAACCACGTGCCAAGGCCAGCTCTCCATTGAGCAGCAGGACATTGGGTCTGCTGGGCCCCTCGCGCAGGATGCTCGGCAAGGGCACGCCCGCAGGCCAGGTCATCGCCTGCACGCTGGCCGGTGCCGCCAGCAGGGTACCGGCACCCAGCCGGCTGCCGACCTCCAGCGTCACCCCGTCGCGCAGCAGGC
>NZ_JBGDZO010000098.1:0-394 GCF_046548235.1 Salmonella sp. SAL4457 | reverse complement strand
ATGAAGCCCTCGCCGCCGAAGAAACCGGCGCCCAGGCGCTTGGTGAAGGCGATGCCGACCCGGGTGCCATAGGCTGCGCAGAGGAACGAGTCCTTCTGGCAGAACAGGCGCCCGCCGACATCGTCCAGGTCCACCGCCACCACGCTGCCCGGATAGGGCGCGGCAAAGGCCACGTGCTGCTTGCCCTGGCCTTCGTTGGTGAAGTGGGTCATGAACACCGACTCGCCACCGAGCTTGCGCTTGCCGGCGCTCCACAGCTTGCCCAGCAGGCTGCCGTCGGAGCCGTCGCCCATCCGCGCGGTGAAGCGGATGTCGCCGGTCATGTAGTTCATCGCCCCGGCCTCGGCGATCACGGTTTCCCCGGGGTCGAGTTCGATCTCCACGGTCTGCATGG
>NZ_JBGDZO010000097.1:0-396 GCF_046548235.1 Salmonella sp. SAL4457 | reverse complement strand
GTATACGGTGCGTATGGATAATCGAGAGTCTGTTCAGGCTTCTTTGAAAGCTGCCGGGGTTCCAACTGCTGTGCATTACCCTATTCCGCTTAATAAGCAGCCTGCTGATGCGGATGAGAAAGCGAAACTACCAGTGGGTGACAAGGCTGCTACTCAAGTAATGAGCCTACCCATGCATCCCTATCTGGATACGGCATCCATCAAAATCATCTGTGCTGCGTTGACGAATTGACGGATGTATATACTTGCTCGAGTCGACAGGTCTATTCTGCTGAACACAGTGTTACTGTTTGCTGTCTTTTCAGCGACAGTGTGGGTGAATAATAATTATATCTATCATCTCTATGATTATATGGGGTCTGCGAAAAAAACTGTCGACTTCGGCTTGTATCCGTA
>NZ_JBGDZO010000096.1:0-396 GCF_046548235.1 Salmonella sp. SAL4457 | reverse complement strand
TCGGATCGGCGAGGCCGGCGCGCGAACGGCGCACGGCGTTGGACACGGCGACTACCGCCTCGTCCTGGCCGATCACTCGCCGATGCAGCTCCTGCTCCATGCGCAGCAGCTTCTCGCGCTCGCCCTCGAGCATCTTCGACACCGGGATACCGGTCCACTTGGAAACCACTTCGGCGATTTCCTCGTCGGTCACCTTGTTGCGCAGCAACTGGTTCTCGGTCTTGCCGTGCTGGTCGACCATCTGCAGGCTGCGTTCCAGGTCCGGGATGGTCTGGTACTGGATGCGCGCCATGCTCTCGAGGTCGCCCTTGCGCCGCGCCGCCTCCATCTCCTGCTTGGCCTGCTCGATCTTCTGCTGGATCTGCGCCGAGCCCTGCACCTCGGCCTTCTCGGACT
>NZ_JBGDZO010000095.1:0-396 GCF_046548235.1 Salmonella sp. SAL4457 | reverse complement strand
CCGTACGACCGCCTGAGCCTGGAAAGCTTCAGCCTGAACACCCCGCAGTTTGAACACCGCCTGGCCGGCTACCTGCGGCAGAGCGAACCGCAACTGGTGGAGCGCTACTTCACCCGGATGGACCTGGGCGACAACGAGGCCGGCCTGCGCTACGAGGACGGCGTGCTGGTGGAGTTGCTCGCACCGGGCAGCCGCCGACTGTACTGGAAAGGCCAGACCGAGCAGCGCCTGGAGCGCATCGACCTGACCCAGGACTATCGATTGTCCGCCGCGCTGGTCGCCCAGTTGCACCAGCCGAACCTGCGCGACCGCGCCCTGGCGGGCCTGGACGCAGTGTTGCTGGTCCAGGTGCCGGCGTTCCAGGTCGGCGTGCTCAAGGTCGACGGCGCCCTTGCC
>NZ_JBGDZO010000094.1:0-397 GCF_046548235.1 Salmonella sp. SAL4457 | reverse complement strand
GTACGGTCGAGACACTGCGCGCCAACCTGGAGGGCGCCAAGTACACCCTGGCGGTTCCCCAGTACGTCTACGACGGCGGCCTGCGCAGCTTCGCCGATATCGCGAAGTTCTCCGACAAGCTGGGCAACAAGATCTACGGCATCGAGCCGGGCAACGACGGCAACCGCGTCGCCCAGAGCATGATTGACAAGAACGCCTTCGAACTGGGCAAGTTCAAGTTGGTGGAATCCAGCGAGGCGGGCATGCTCTCGCAGGTGCAGCGGGCCATCCGGCGCAACCAGTGGGTGGTGTTCCTCGGCTGGGAGCCGCACCCCATGAATACCCGCTTCCAGATGAAGTACCTGGAAGGCGGCGACGACTTCTTCGGCCCCAACTATGGCGGCGCGACCATCTACAC
>NZ_JBGDZO010000093.1:0-398 GCF_046548235.1 Salmonella sp. SAL4457 | reverse complement strand
CTACTCGGACGACTGGGGCTCATCCTGGCGCCGCCTGGACATCGCCGGCTACCTCGGCGTGCTCGGTTTCGACGAGGCGCACGACCGGGTGTTCTGGGCCCGCGGCAACTGGTACGACAGCCGCGACCTCGGCGTCCAGGCCTACGACCTGAACTGAGCCCCCTCGCCGCGCCGGCGGAGGGGCGCCCGCCAGTCAGAGGTAGTTGGCGACGGCTTCGTCGACGAAGCCTTCCTGGCGCATCTGCTCCAGGGCCTTTTGCAGGCGCTCCACCACCTCGTCCGGAGTGTCCTTGTTCAACGCCAGGTAGAGCTTGGCCTCGTTGAAACGCAGCACCGTCTGCAGGCCGGACACGCCTTCCTGCTTGGCCAGGTAGCGGCCGACCGGATCGGTGGTGGCC
>NZ_JBGDZO010000092.1:0-399 GCF_046548235.1 Salmonella sp. SAL4457 | reverse complement strand
GTTCATCTCCGATACCCTGTGCGACCCGCAGAACGTCGAGGCGCTGCCGCCGCTGACCGTCGACCAGCCGACCGTGAGCATGACCTTCCAGGTCAACGATTCGCCGTTCGCCGGCCGCGAAGGCAAGTTCGTCACCAGCCGCAACATCAAGGAGCGCCTGGAGAAGGAACTGCTGCATAACGTGGCGCTGCGCGTCGAGCCGGGCGACAGCCCGGAGAAGTTCAAGGTTTCCGGCCGTGGCGAACTGCACCTGTCGGTACTGATCGAGACCATGCGCCGCGAAGGCTTCGAGCTGGCCGTGGGCCGCCCGGAAGTGGTGATCATCGAGAAGGACGGCGAGAAGCAGGAGCCCTACGAGAACGTCACCATCGACATCGAGGAGCAGCACCAGGGCTCGGT
>NZ_JBGDZO010000091.1:0-400 GCF_046548235.1 Salmonella sp. SAL4457 | reverse complement strand
CGCCCTTGGCCTTGCTGAAGGTGAGGAAGCCTTCGTGGCCATGGTAGTGGCCCATGCCGGAGGGACCGACGCCACCGAACGGGATGTCGTCCTGGGCGACATGCAGCAGGGTGTCGTTCAGACACACACCGCCTGAGTGGGTCTCGTGCAGCACGCGCTGCTGCTGCGCCTTGTCGTAGCCGAAGTAGTACAGGGCCAGCGGTCGCGGGCGCTGGTTGACGTAGGCCAGGGCGTCTTCCAGGCGCTCGTAGGGGATCACCGGCAGCAGCGGGCCGAAGATTTCCTCCTGCATCACTTTCATGTCGTCGCTGACGTTCAGAAGCAGCGTCTGCGGCAGGCGCCGTTGCTGGCCTTCGGCGAACAGCGGGACGAGGGTCGCGCCCTTCTCGCGGGCGTCGTC
>NZ_JBGDZO010000090.1:0-404 GCF_046548235.1 Salmonella sp. SAL4457 | reverse complement strand
GTGCCTATCACGTTGTTGAGAACGCCCTCGGCGATGTTGTGCTCGACGATCGGCACATGCTTGTAGGCCGCCGCATGGTAGACGGTATTGACCTTCCAGGTACGCATCACGTCCACCAGGCGCTCGGGATTGCGCACCGAACCGAGGATCGGCAACAGGTTCACCGAAAGCGACTCGCGCTTGATCCGACGCTCCAGTTCCTGATGGATGCTATAGAGGTTGTATTCGCTGTGCTCGAACAGGATCAGCACGCTAGGCGAACAACTCATGATCTGCCGACAGAGTTCCGAACCGATAGAGCCGCCCGCCCCGGTCACCATCACCACCTGACCGCGGATGCACCGTTCCAGCAGCTCCTTGCGCGGTGCGACGCTGTCGCGCCCCAGCAGGTCAGCGATGTCCAC
>NZ_JBGDZO010000089.1:0-407 GCF_046548235.1 Salmonella sp. SAL4457 | reverse complement strand
GCTCATGGGTAGGCTCCTTGTTTTCGCTGAGTTGGCAGGCCGGCAGGGCCCGAAGGGTAGACCGGCGCGGTCGCGCAAGGGTTGCCCTGGCGCGATGGGCGGTCCGCGTCCGACTGTCGGCCGAGGGCGGAAAACACTTATGATTCAGCCACATGCTTTGTCTGGACCGGTCCCCGATGCTGTCTGCCGTACGGCGCTACAAGTCGATGCTCTCCAGCGCCCTGGCGCGTTGTTTCCCGCGTACCACCGCCTACCTGCAGGCCGAGCGCGAGGCTCGCGAAGCCTTGTTGCAGCCGGCCAAGGCCCGCTCCAGGAAGAACGCCGCGAAGGCTCCGGCCAAGGCCGCCGGCAAGCCTGCGAAGGGCGCCGTTCGGGGGACCCCACGCAAGCCCGCTGCCGCCTCGCAG
>NZ_JBGDZO010000088.1:0-407 GCF_046548235.1 Salmonella sp. SAL4457 | reverse complement strand
ACATCCACCTGCTGGCGGAGATCGAGAAACGCGTGTTCGCCGACCGCGCCGACTACCTCGGCGACCCGGACTTCTCCAAGGTCCCGGTGGCGCGCCTGACCGATCCGGCATACCTGAAGCAGCGTGCCGCCGAGGTCAATCCGACGGCGATCTCGCCGACCGAGAAGGTCCGTCCCGGCCTGGAGCCGCACCAGACCACGCACTTCTCCATCGTCGACGCCGACGGCAACGCGGTGAGCAACACCTACACCCTCAACTGGGACTTCGGCAGCGGCGTGGTGGTCAAGGGCGCCGGCTTCCTGCTCAACGACGAGATGGACGACTTTAGCGCCAAACCGGGCGTGGCCAACGCCTTCGGCGTGGTCGGCAGCGACGCCAACGCCATCGAGCCGGGCAAGCGCATGCTC
>NZ_JBGDZO010000087.1:0-411 GCF_046548235.1 Salmonella sp. SAL4457 | reverse complement strand
CTCGCGGGCGTACCATTTCTCGAAACTGGCGGTCTGGTAGATGTCCGCCGGCAGGCGCGCGTCGTAATAGGCGAACAGGGTTTCCTCGTCGGCCAGGATGTCGCGCCGGCGCGCCTTGGCTTCCAGCTCGTCGAGCTTTTCCAGCAACTGCCGGTTGGCGCTCAGGCACTTGGCGCGGCTGTTGATCTCACCGCGCACCAGGCCTTCGCGGATGAACAGCTCGCGCGCCACCGGCGGGTCGATCGGACCGAAGTGCACCGGACGTCGACCGATGACGATGAGGCCGTAGAGGGTGACCTGCTCGAACGCCACCACCTGGCCGCGACGCTTCTCCCAGTGCGGCTCGAAGTGGTTGGTCTTGATCAGGTGCCCAGCCAGCGGCTCCAGCCAGTCCGGCTCGATCTTCGCGAC
>NZ_JBGDZO010000086.1:0-412 GCF_046548235.1 Salmonella sp. SAL4457 | reverse complement strand
ACGTTGACCTGCAGCGCGGGCACCGCGGCGAAGGCGGCGGCGGCCCAGAAGAACAGGGTGATTTCCGCCGGCAGCAGGGCCTGGCTGGTCCAGCTGAACAGCGCCGAGACCAGCGCCATGGCGGCGAACACCGCGGCCATGGTGGTGCCCAGGCGCCAGTCGGCGAGGCGGCCGCCGATCACGTTGCCGACGGTCAGGCCGACGCCGATCAGCAGCAGGGTCCAGGTCACGCCGCGCGGGCTGACCCCGGTGACTTCGCCGAGCAGCGGCGCGACGTAGGTGAACAGGGCGAACATCGAGGCGGCGAACAGCACGGTGGTGCCCAGGGCCAGCCACAGCGACGGGTTCTTCAGCGCGGACATTTCCTGGCGCAGGTCGACCTTCTCTTCCTCGCGGTCGTTTGGCAGCACCC
>NZ_JBGDZO010000085.1:0-412 GCF_046548235.1 Salmonella sp. SAL4457 | reverse complement strand
GCTTCTGCTTGCTCAGCACCAGCAGCGGCTGGCGCGGACGGTCTTCGCGGTTGACGTAGCCGTAGCCGAAGCGACCGCGGTCGCAGAGGAAGTAGTGGTTGACCGAGCCGTTGTAGCGGTTCTCGATGCGGCGGATCTCGCCGTAGCGCTCGCCGGGGCTGATGTTGCAGCCGCTGGAGCAGCCGTGGCAGATGCTCGGGGCGAACTGCATGTCCCACTTGCGGTTGTAGCGCTCGGAGTGGGTCTTGTCGGTGAACACGCCGGTGGGGCAGACCTCGGTGAGGTTGCCGGAGAACTCACTTTCCAGCACGCCGTCCTCGACCCGTCCGAAGTAGACGTTGTCGTGGGCGCCGTAGACGCCGAGGTCGGTGCCGCCGGCGTAGTCCTTGTAGTAGCGCACGCAGCGGTAGCA
>NZ_JBGDZO010000084.1:0-412 GCF_046548235.1 Salmonella sp. SAL4457 | reverse complement strand
GCGGTGTACAGCGCGTTCAACGCGGCGATGCGCGACGTCGCCGAAAGCGGCTCGCGGGAAGTGCCATTGCACTTGCGCAACGCGCCGACCAAATTGATGAAGAGCCTCGGCTATGGCGAGGAATACCGCTACGCCCACGACGAGCCGGATGCCTATGCCGCCGGAGAGGATTATTTCCCCGAGGATCTGGAGCCGCGGCGTTACTATCAACCGGTGCCGAGGGGCCTGGAACTGAAGATCCGCGACAAGCTGGAACACCTGGCCGAGCTGGATCGCACCAGTCCCCGCCAACGCAGAAAATCCTGAGCGGTATGGGCTCGGCGGAGCTAGCCTGGCTTCCGCGACGGCGTCGATGACGTCGCCGGGGCCGGCGAAGCGCCAACCGGGCCACGAACCGCCGATAACCGACACG
>NZ_JBGDZO010000083.1:0-413 GCF_046548235.1 Salmonella sp. SAL4457 | reverse complement strand
CCACAAGCTCGGTCCGGAGAACCGGCCGAAGACCCGCCTGCTGGTGCTGGCGATCGTCGCGCTGCCGCCGTTCGTCCTGGCCTACAGCGGGCTGGTCGGCATCGTCAACGCGTTGTACTTCGCCGGGGCCTTCAGCGGGGTGATTCTCTCGATCATGCCGATCCTGATGCTGCGCTCGGCGCGTAGGAACGGCGACTTCGAGCCGGCCTGGAAATGCGGCTGGATCGCCCATCCGGCGATCCAGGCGGTGATCGTGACGATCTACCTGGCCAGCGCCGCCTACGCCATTTGTAGCGCCATGAACCTGCTGCCGGCCGGCTGGTAGGTCATCGCTGCCGGAAGAGGCCGCCATAGGGCGGCCTTTTTCATGGGATTTATTTTATCCGGATAATATTGTCGCTCTATTTATATCC
>NZ_JBGDZO010000082.1:0-417 GCF_046548235.1 Salmonella sp. SAL4457 | reverse complement strand
GCCGGTGCCGGTGCGCTCCGAGAATGGCTTCCGCGTGCAGGCCGAGGAGGTCGCCGCACTGATCACCCCGCGCACGCGCGCGATGGCGCTGAACAGCCCGCACAACCCGTCCGGCGCCAGCCTGCCGCGGGCCACCTGGGAAGCCCTGGCCGAGCTGTGCATGGCCCATGACCTGTGGATGATCTCCGACGAGGTCTACAGCGAACTGCTGTTCGACGGCGAGCATGTCAGCCCGGCCAGCCTGCCGGGGATGGCCGACCGTACCGCGACCCTCAACAGCCTGTCGAAATCCCACGCCATGACCGGCTGGCGGGTCGGCTGGGTGGTCGGTCCCGCAGCACTCTGCGCGCACCTGGAGAACCTCGCCCTGTGCATGCTCTATGGCTCGCCGGAATTCATCCAGGATGCCGCCTGCAC
>NZ_JBGDZO010000081.1:0-418 GCF_046548235.1 Salmonella sp. SAL4457 | reverse complement strand
GTTCTAACCAGGTCGGCAGCAACGGCGCGGGTACCGTCGCCAGCGTAGCGGGCACCGCGACCGCTTCGGGCATCGCCTCGGGCACCGTCAACCTGGTCGGTGGCGGTCAGGTGAAGAACATCGCCATCGCCGCCGGCGATAGCGCCAAGGCCATCGCCGAGAAG
This sequence comes from Salmonella sp. SAL4457, assembly GCF_046548235.1. Lineage (NCBI taxonomy): Bacteria > Pseudomonadati > Pseudomonadota > Gammaproteobacteria > Enterobacterales > Enterobacteriaceae > Salmonella > Salmonella sp. SAL4457. The sequence goes on along the minus strand of NZ_JBGDZO010000081.1, from coordinate 254 downwards.
ATGGACGGTGCGATCCCGAACCTGTCGGCTCGTGCCCGTACCGTGTTCACCGCTGATGTCAGCGGCGTGACCGGTGGTTCGCTGAACTTCGACGTAACCGTTGGCAGCAACACCGTGAGCCTGGCAGGCGTGACCTCCACTCAGGATCTGGCCGACCAACTGAACTCCAACTCGTCGAAGCTGGGCATCACTGCCAGCATCAACGACAAGGGTGTACTGACCATCACCTCCGCTACCGGCGAGAACGTCAAGTT
>NZ_JBGDZO010000080.1:0-418 GCF_046548235.1 Salmonella sp. SAL4457 | reverse complement strand
GCCTTGGACTGCTCCCTGGCGAGGTCGGACACCGCATCCTCCGCCCAGGCGAACGAGGGTACGGCAAGAGCAAGGACGGACAGGAACACCCACTGACTGAACATACGCGAAATCCTTATCTTGGTTGAGCCGGTCGGCCACCCCTGGTCGACCTTGTGACCTTGCTGGTCAGCAGGACACTGTCACCATCGGAGAGTCCGATCAAGTGCCGCGAACGGTCCGTGCGGAACATCTGTCATCGGCCGATGCGGCGCTATAGCTTCCGCCTGCCGTGGCGGAAGAAAAGACTTAGCCCAATCTCCGTGCCCCCTGCAATGCATCGAGAAAACAAAAAGCCGGTCGATGACCGGCTTTTTTTCATTCCGTTGGAAACTCAGCTTTCGTCGTGGTTATAGCCGCTGGTGGTGCAGCCCAGGCA
>NZ_JBGDZO010000079.1:0-423 GCF_046548235.1 Salmonella sp. SAL4457 | reverse complement strand
CGACTGAACAGGTCGTCCGCCTCCGTTGCGGTAAATGAAGGAGCGCCACGGGACGTATCCTGTCGTGGCGCTCGAAATCCCGGAAGGTCTCGCGTGGAGAGGCACGAAGATCAGCCGAGCTGATACCATGCAGCTTCACGGGGCGCCGATTCTAACGAAAAAACCCGCGACAGGCGCGGGTTTGTTCATCGGGAACGGGATCAGCGAAGGTTCTTGAGATCGCGCTGCGCCAGTTGAGCGGCCGAAGTGCCTGGGTACTGGGAAATGACCTGCTGGAGGATACCCTTGGCCTTGTCGTTGTTACCCAGGCGACGCTCGACGTCCGCCAGCTTGTACAGAGAGTCGGGCACCTTCTGGCTGCTGGGGTAGCTCTGGCTGACCCGCGCGAAGGCCTGGCCGGCACCTTGCAGGTCGCCCTTGGCC
>NZ_JBGDZO010000078.1:0-423 GCF_046548235.1 Salmonella sp. SAL4457 | reverse complement strand
CCTCCCTGGAAGCCATCGGCGACGTCACCGCCACCAGCAAGGTGTCGAAGCAACCGGTGGAAGGCCCGCTGTGGATGCAGCGGATCAAGGGCGGCGTGCTGGTCAACGGCGCCAACTCGTTCCTCGCCGGTATCTTCAATACCTTCCCCAGTTCAGTGTTCGCCCAGAACAACGGGGTGATCCAGCTCACCGGCGTGGCCAGCCGCTACGTCGGCCTGTGGATCGCCGCCATGCTGGTCCTGCTCGGCCTGTTCCCGAGCGTCGCCGGGGTCATCCAGGCGGTGCCGGAACCGGTACTGGGCGGCGCGGCGATGGTGATGTTCGGCGCGGTGGCCGCTTCGGGCATCAACATCCTCGCCGGCATCCAGCTGGACCGCCGTGCCCTGCTGATCATCGCCGTATCCCTGGCCCTCGGCCTGGGCG
>NZ_JBGDZO010000077.1:0-424 GCF_046548235.1 Salmonella sp. SAL4457 | reverse complement strand
GAGTTCCGCAGCGCCGACGGCAACCCGCAGTCGCGCGGCGACCTGGCCGGCGAGATCAGGGCCTACCTCGACGCCGGCATCGACGGCCTGTTCAGCGACCAGCCGGACGTCGCCGTGCGCCTGCGCGAGCAGCGCTGACGCAGCCCGACCGGCGCTCGTACGCGGGCGCCGGCCTCATGGACACTCGATGTAGCCGTCGAAGGGCTGTGCCTTGCCTTTCTCCAGTGCCTGCCGCCTGATGTACCGGCAGATCCGCCGATCGCGCTCGTGCATGGCGTCGATCGACGGGTTGCCAGTGGGTTCCATGCCCTTGTGGTCCTTGACGCCAAAGGTCACCAAGGGCTGCTCCGGCTCCACCCGGAAGCGCGACGGCGTTTCCTTCTCCTCCTTGCGCGACGGCGGATCCGCCGCCAGGGTCGGCAAC
>NZ_JBGDZO010000076.1:0-424 GCF_046548235.1 Salmonella sp. SAL4457 | reverse complement strand
ACCTGCGCATCCCGTTCGGGCTCGTAGGCGTCGATCACGTGCAGCAGGAGGTCGGCGTTGCTCGACTCTTCCAGCGTAGCGCGGAAGGCCTCCACCAGCTTGTGCGGCAGGTGGCGGATGAAGCCCACCGTGTCGGCCAGCACCACCGGCCCGAGATCGTCCAGTTGCAGGCGACGCAGGGTGGGGTCGAGGGTGGCGAACAACTGGTTGGCGGCATACACCTCGGAGGCGGTGAGCGAATTGAACAGGGTCGATTTGCCGGCGTTGGTATAGCCGACCAGGGAGACCGCCGGGATATCCGCGCGCTTGCGCCCGCGTCGAGCCTGCTCGCGCTGGCTGCGGACCTTCTCCAGGCGCTGCTTGATCTGGCGGATGCGCACGCGCAGCAGGCGTCGGTCGGTTTCCAGCTGGGTCTCGCCCGGAC
>NZ_JBGDZO010000075.1:0-425 GCF_046548235.1 Salmonella sp. SAL4457 | reverse complement strand
CCATAGGCCAGTTCGCTCGGTACGTGCAGGCGCAACTTGGAGCCGGCGTTCATCACTTGCAGCGCTTCGACCCAGCCGGCGATCACGCCGCCCACCGGGAACTCGGCCGGCTGGCCACGCTGGTAGGAGCTGTCGAATACGGTGCCGTCGATCAGGGTGCCGTGGTAGTGGGTGCGCACGGTATCCTCGCGGGAAGGCTTGGCGCCCTCGCCAGTGCTCAGCACTTCGAACTGCAGGCCCGAGGGCAGCACGGTCACGCCTTCGCGCTTGGCGTTCTCGGCCAGGTCGGCGCGGCCTTCGCCAGCGGCGGCTTCGGCCTTGGCCTGGGCTTCGGCCTGCATGCGCTCGCGGATCACCTGGAAGCTGGCCGACAGCGCCTCGCCGGATACCCGGCTGTCGATACCTGCGAACGCATCGGACAGGCC
>NZ_JBGDZO010000074.1:0-426 GCF_046548235.1 Salmonella sp. SAL4457 | reverse complement strand
CCCTGGGGTTGATCGGGGTGGCCTGCTGCATGTTCCTCTATGGCGCGGCGATGCGCCGGCAGGTGGAAAACCTCGACCTCGGCGGCGGCCTGCACCTGCTGGAGACGCCGATGGCGATCCCGCGATTCGCCGAGCAGGTGATGGGACCGTTCGGACGCATCTGGCTGGGCGTGGGCCTGCTGTTCGCCGGGGCCGCCACCATCAACACCCTGATGGCCGGCCTGCCGCGGAATCTCTACGGGATGGCGCTGGATGGCGCCTTGCCGAAGGCCTTCACCTACCTGCACCCGCGCTTCAAGACACCGTTGCTGTGCATCGCCGTGGCAGCGGCGATTCCCTGCCTGCACGCCTGGTGGCTGGGCGGCGACAGCGAAGGGATCATCCACCTGGTCCTGGCTGCGGTCTGCGCCTGGGGCACCGCCTACC
>NZ_JBGDZO010000073.1:0-427 GCF_046548235.1 Salmonella sp. SAL4457 | reverse complement strand
GCACCTGAGCCTGCAACATGCCGACGGCAGCCCGCTGCTGTACGAGCCCGGTCGACCCAACGATCTCTCCGAACTCGGCGAGCACTGGGCCGCCGGCGTGCTCGCGCACCTGCCAGCGCTGTGCGCGCTGACCGCGCCTACCGCCGCCTCCTACCTGCGCCTGAAACCCCACCACTGGAGCGCCGCCTACGCCTGCCTGGGACTGCGCAACCGCGAAGCGGCGCTGCGCATCTGCCCGGTGGTGAGCGTCGGCGGCAAGCCGCTGGGCAAGCAGTACAACCTGGAATTCCGGCCGATGGACGCCACCACCTGTCCGCACCTGGCGATGGCCGCGGTGCTGATCGCCGGCCGCCTGGGCATCGAACGACGCCTGCCGCTGCGCGCCCTGGCCGATGTCGATCCGCACGGCCTCAGCGACGAAGAGCGC
>NZ_JBGDZO010000072.1:0-427 GCF_046548235.1 Salmonella sp. SAL4457 | reverse complement strand
CCTCTATCCTGACATCCGTGCTACGCCACCATCCATGGTGGATTCCCTGAGTTTCCGTATTGTCTTTGTCGCTTCCTGCGCAATGTCCTGACGGTTAGAAGATTACGCATCTCTGCGAGGGGGAGAAAGCAGCCAAAACCACCGCCGTTTGTAAGCCTTGGCTTACACGCTGTAATAGTTCCGCTCGCCGGACCGACGGCAACACCCAGCCGCCGGGAGCTTGCCGTGCGTCAAGATGATCTGCGCCGGGCCCGCTACAGTGGCCAGTCCCCTCATCATCGCGAGCCTTCCCAGCATGGAATTCCAGCGCGTCCACCAGCAGTTGCTGCAAAGCCACCACCTGTTCGAACCGCTTTCTCCCGTCCAGCTCCAGGAACTGCTCGCCAGCAGCGACCTGGTCAACCTCGACAAGGGCGCCTACGTGTTC
>NZ_JBGDZO010000071.1:0-429 GCF_046548235.1 Salmonella sp. SAL4457 | reverse complement strand
ATGAAAAGAGTATCGTTGATGCACTCATGGATGCCAAAGCAAAATCGCTAAAGGCCATTGAGGATCGCCCGGCCAATCTTTATACGGCTTCAGACTTTCCTCAGAAGTCAGAGTCGATGTACCAGAGTCAGTTGCTGGCCAGCCGAAAATTCTATGGAGAGTTCCTGGATCGCCATATGAGTGAGCTGGCCAAAGCGTACAGCGCCGATATCTATAAGGCGCAAATCGCTATCTTGAAACAAACGTCTCAAGAGCTGGAGAATAAAGCCCGGTCATTGGAAGCAGAAGCCCAGCGAGCCGCTGCTGAGGTGGAGGCGGACTACAAGGCCAGGAAGGCAAATGTCGAGAAAAAAGTGCAGTCCGAGCTTGACCAGGCTGGGAATGCTTTGCCTCAACTGACCAATCCAACGCCAGAGCAGTGGCTTGAAC
>NZ_JBGDZO010000070.1:0-434 GCF_046548235.1 Salmonella sp. SAL4457 | reverse complement strand
GCTGGAGAACCTGCCGGGGGTGGAGAACAACCTGGCGGCGCAGAAGATCAGGAGCGCTTGCGAATCGAAGTCGCAGACTTGATCTGGCGAGGAGGGGAGCGAAAGTAGCCAGTGGGGTTTCCGACGGCATCGGCAGGATGCCGTCGGGAAAACCGGCTTAGCGTTGCAGCCAGGATTCGACGGTTTCGGAACCGTACTGTTCTTTCCAGGCTTTCAGAACCTTGTGGTTGCCGCCCTTGGTTTCGACGACTTCACCGTTGTTCGGGGTCTTGTAGACCTTCAGGGCGCGGGCACGGCGCTGCGGAGCGGCGCTGACGGTGACCGGAGCCTTGGGGTCGAGGATGGCGATGATGTTGTGCAGGGTCATGCCGTACTTGTCCATCAACGCCTGCAACTTCTCCTGGAATTCCAGTTCCTGCATCAGGCTGCTGTCG
>NZ_JBGDZO010000069.1:0-435 GCF_046548235.1 Salmonella sp. SAL4457 | reverse complement strand
CTCCTCCACCCTGGAGCTGCTCGACCGTACCGGGCTGGCCGTGGCGGCGAGCAACTGGAACCTGCCGACCAGCTACGTGGGCCACAACTACGGTTTCCGTCCCTATTTCCGCCAGACCATCGCCCAAGGCTCCGGACGTTTCTATGCGGTCGGGGTGATCAGCGGGATTCCCGGTTATTTCCTGTCCCACGCGGTGCGCGCCGAGGACGGCAGCTTCCTGGGCGCAATCGTGGTCAAGCTGGAGTTTCCCGATCTGGAACGGCAGTGGAACCAGACCCCCGACCTGGTCCTGGCCAGCGACGCCAAGGGCATCGTGTTCCTCGCCAACCACGCCGGTTGGCGCTACCGCGAACTGGAACCGCTGGATACCGTGGACCGCTTCGAACTGGCGGAGACCCGGCAATACGATCGCCAGCCCCTGACACCCCTGAGCCA
>NZ_JBGDZO010000068.1:0-436 GCF_046548235.1 Salmonella sp. SAL4457 | reverse complement strand
GTCCAGGCGTTCGACGCGCAGGCCCAGGCTCTCGGCGAACCCGGCCTGGGCATGGAAGGCTTCGTACAGCGGCAGCGCCTGGAACTCGCCGGCCAGCTTGAACGGCTCCAGCGGCGCCTTCGGCTGCCGCCGCGCGCCCTCTTCCGGCTCCGCCGGCGGCGGCAGTTCCAGCAGCTTGTGGGTCTTGGCGCGGAACGCCGGGCTTTCCGCGTAGCACTGCTGGTAGGCCTGCTTCAGCAGGCGCTGCTGGGCCGGACGCAGGCGTCCGGCGGCAAGGGGGTTGTCCGGCTCGGCGGCGGGGTCGCGGTCGTCCAGTTGTTCGAACGAGCGCGGATTGCCGAGCACCTCGCGGGCCAGGCTGCCGAGCGCCGAATGGAAAGTGCGCACGCAGTGCCGCGCCTGGGCCGCGTCGATCGGGTACTGCCAGTGCGCGAGC
>NZ_JBGDZO010000067.1:0-436 GCF_046548235.1 Salmonella sp. SAL4457 | reverse complement strand
CAGTTACTTTCCCAGCTCGGCCATGCGTCCTGTGCAACAGGGCGCCTATTCCGACGATGTGGAATTGCTCGGACGCCTGTCCGATCGCGAAGTATCGGTATTGCAATACCTCAGCCAGGGTTATTCGAACAAGCAGATATCCGAGCAGATGTTTATCAGCAACAAGACCGTCAGCACTTACAAGGCGCGCTTGTTGTTGAAGTTGAACGCCGGCTCGCTGGTGGATCTCATCGAGTTCGCCAAACGCAATACGCTTATCTAAGGGCCGGAACCGAATGAAGTTCCAGAAACGCAGTGCGTGCATGCTCGGCCTGCTTCTCATATTCGCCTGCATGGCGGGATATGCCGTTCCGGCGAGGGCGACGGCTGGCGAATATTCTTCCATGCTCCGGATTCCCGCTCCGGATCGTCCGGGGGACGCCGATGTGGTCGACGA
>NZ_JBGDZO010000066.1:0-437 GCF_046548235.1 Salmonella sp. SAL4457 | reverse complement strand
AGGAGCTTTCGAGAAGAGCAAAGGTTTGCGCGCCAGCGCTCTCCGGCTGGCGCGCAACGGCCTCCTCAGCGCTTGGCCCAGTTCTGGAAACGCTGCTCCAGGGCCTCGCCGTGCTCCGCCCAGAAGGCCACGTTCATACCCACCGCGTTCTGCATGTTCTGCGGCGCGGTCGGCAGGTTGGCAGCCACTTGCGGATCGAGCAGGCCTACCGCCTTGCGGTTGGCCGGGCCGTAGGCGATGTTCTCGGCGAAAGCCTTCTGCTGCTCCGGCTGGCTGGCGAAACGGATGAACTCCTCGGCCAACTGCTTCTTCCAAACCCCGACCGGCAGCGCCCAGAAGTCGAAATCGTAGACGCCGCCGCTCCAGACCATTGCCAGGCGCTGCTTCTCGGCCTGCGCCGCGGCGATCCGCCCGTTGTAGGCCGAACTCATCACCAC
>NZ_JBGDZO010000065.1:0-443 GCF_046548235.1 Salmonella sp. SAL4457 | reverse complement strand
GCCCAGCACGGCCTTGGGCTGCAAGTCGAAGACATTCACCCGGTGGCCGGCCTTGAGCAGGTTGGCGGCCATCGGCCCACCCATGTTGCCCAGGCCGAGGAATGCGATGTCGGTCATCGGTCCGTCTCCCTTTCAGCGCATCTGGATCGAGAAGTTGGTCCCGGCCACGCTGTCGCTGTCGAACCAGCGCGCGGTCACGGTCTTGGTCTCGGTGTAGAAGCGCACGCCCTGCTTGCCGTAGGCGTGCAGGTCGCCGTAGAACGAGCCCTTCCAACCGGTGAAGGAGAAGAACGGCAGCGGTACCGGAATCGGGATGTTGATGCCCACCTGGCCGACCTCGATGTGGTGCTGGAAGGTCCGCGCCGCGGCGCCGGAGCTGGTGAAGATCGAGGTGCCGTTGCCGTAGGGGCTTTCGTTGATCAGGCGGATCGCCTGCTCCAGGC
>NZ_JBGDZO010000064.1:0-444 GCF_046548235.1 Salmonella sp. SAL4457 | reverse complement strand
CGTTCCAGCCCTTCTGCGCCTCCCCCGGGGCGTCGGGGAAGTGCAGGTCGGCGTGGGCCAGTTGCGCCTCGCTCAGCGGCACGTGGACGAAGCCGTAGCAGCCTGGCCAGTCCGGACAGCCGAGGCCGGCGTGGGTCAGCCGGGTATAGGCGCCGAGCAGGACCACCACGGCGGCCAGCAGGGTCGCCAGCACGGCGACGGTGAAACCGGGTTTGCGGGTTGCGCCTGACATTCGCGGGCCCCTTTTTCTTGTCGTTCTGTCCTCATCGGGCCGGGAACCGCGCCGGCCACGCCGATCAACCGATATGCGAGAGCTTGAGCAGCAGTTGCACGTCCTTCAGCAGCTTCTTGCCGTTGGCCTTGGCGTCGTAGCGCAGCACCAGGTTGCCGTGCGGGTCGACCACCCACAGCAGCGGCCGCTCGCCGCCGCCGGCCTTGTCGTAC
>NZ_JBGDZO010000063.1:0-446 GCF_046548235.1 Salmonella sp. SAL4457 | reverse complement strand
GCCTTCTGCGAGCGCCGCGCGCAATTCTTCCTGCTCTGGCCGTCCGGCCGCCAGGTCTCGCCCAAGCTGCGCGCCTTCATCGACTTCGTCGCGCCACGGGTGATCGCCACGCTGGGCTGAAGCGCGCCTGGCAGGGCCGGTCAAGCCGGCGGCAGACAGGAACAAGACCGCGGCGGCCACGGAGCGTCTAATAGATACATCCACCCCTTGCCAGGCCGCATCCATGATCAACATCGAGACGCCGACCTACTACACGGCGACCAAGAAGTACGAATTGTCCTTCCCCTCCCTGGAAACCGACCTGGACGCCGACGTGGTGGTGATCGGCGGCGGCTTCTCCGGGATCAACACCGCGCTTGAGCTGGCCGAGCACGGCATCACCGACATCGTCGTGCTGGAGGCCCGCCACCTCGGCTTCGGCGGTACCGGGCGCAACGGCGGGCAGA
>NZ_JBGDZO010000062.1:0-447 GCF_046548235.1 Salmonella sp. SAL4457 | reverse complement strand
CAACGACCCCCGTTCCCGCGAGCTGCTGGAGCGCATCGAGCGCCTGGCGCCCAGCGAGGCCAACGCGCTGGTCATCGGCGAGACCGGCACCGGCAAGGAGCTGGTGGCGCGCCATATCCACGCCCTCAGCGGACGCAACGGCGGCCCGTTCGTCGCGGTCAACTGCGGTGCTTTCGCCGAGAGCCTGGTGGAGAGCGAGCTGTTCGGCCACGAGAAGGGCGCCTTTACCGGTGCGTTGCAGAGCAAGGCCGGCTGGTTCGAGGCGGCCAACGGCGGCACCCTGTTCCTCGACGAGATCGGCGACCTGCCGCCGAGCATCCAGGTCAAGCTGCTGCGCGTGCTGCAGGAACGCGAGGTGGTGCGGCTCGGTTCGCGCCGGCCGATCCCCATCGACGTGCGGCTGGTGGCGGCGACCAACGTCGACCTGGCTGACGCGGTGGTCGCCGG
>NZ_JBGDZO010000061.1:0-455 GCF_046548235.1 Salmonella sp. SAL4457 | reverse complement strand
ACCTCCAGTCGAGCCCAGCAGGCCTCCTCCGAACATTGCCCCCGATCACCTCGCCGCCGCAGGGCCGTTCAGTTCGCCGCGTCGCAGGCTTTCCACGCTGTTGCCCAACGCATCGCGGGCGCCAAGGTCGGCACCGCGCGCCGACAGCGCCTGGAGCAGCTCCTCGCGCTTGAACAGCGCCGCGTACATGGCCGCGGTCTGCCCTGCGCCGTTGCGCTGGTCGGGGCTGCATTGCGCGCCGATCAGGCGCCGGGCGATGCGGACCTCGCCCTTGAAGATGGCGCCCATCAGGGCGGTGTTGCCGCGCGCATCCTGGACGCAGGGGTCGGCACCGGCCTCCAGCAATTGTTCCACCGCTCCGCCATGGCCGTGGTAGGCGGCCAGGATCAGCGCGGTATAGCCCTTGGCATCCTGCACATCGAGGTCGAAGCCGGCCTCGACGAACTCCTTCAGCA
>NZ_JBGDZO010000060.1:0-456 GCF_046548235.1 Salmonella sp. SAL4457 | reverse complement strand
GTACTGACACCCAGCTCCTGGGCTGAGTGACGGAAGCTGCGGCGCCGGACGATGGTCATGAAGACGTTCAGGTCGGCGAGTTCGGAACGGGTGAAAGCCGGCATTCCAGGGCTCCTGGCAGTTCTCGGAGGTCAATGCAGCATTGAGCCACATTCAATCTCGGGTGATCTAGAGTAATCGCTCCGTGCCGCCGAGCGCATTGCCGGCAAGCGTTTTCCCGATCTGCAGGAGTATTTCCATGAGCGTTGAAAGCATTCGCATCGAGGGTATCGACACGCCGGTCTCGCGCATCGGCCTCGGCACCTGGGCCATCGGCGGCTGGATGTGGGGCGGCGCTGACGACGCGACGTCGGTGGAAACCATCCGGCGTGCGGTGGAATCCGGGATCAACCTGATCGACACCGCGCCGGTCTATGGCTTCGGCCATTCCGAAGAGGTCGTCGGCAAGGCCTTGCA
>NZ_JBGDZO010000059.1:0-458 GCF_046548235.1 Salmonella sp. SAL4457 | reverse complement strand
GTGTTATAAGATCTAGTTATGAATTAAGTGATGCGATGAATACAGTAAGTAACATTGATGTTGATAAAATATTTGCTGAATCTTTCAGATCGATAAGCCCTAATATAAAATGGAATATTATTTTTAATAATTTATTAAAAGTTACTTTAGAGCCAGGTTATATGAGTATAACTGTAAAAGATGAACAAAGAGAATTTGTAAAAATAAAATAATAGAAAATTTAAGAGTTAAAAAAATCCCTTTAATTTAAAGGGAAAATCTAACCGAGTTACATCCCCTTTCTCTCTTTAGAAGTTATTCCACTTATAAAGATATAGGTTTATATAAATACACAGGGAAAAAAAGAATTCTTAGATAGAATAAGTCCCTATAAATATGAAAAAGATTTAGAGAAAGCACAATATGAAATGGAAATAAATTGGGCAGATCTAATGTTAAGATATTACAAAGATAAAAGC
>NZ_JBGDZO010000058.1:0-460 GCF_046548235.1 Salmonella sp. SAL4457 | reverse complement strand
GCACCGCGCGGTTCAACCAGCGCTTCCCGCAGGCGATCCCGGCCAGCGCCTGTGGCCAGGGCGCGGAGACGGTAGCCGGGGTGCGCTACTACTCGATGAGCGGCACCGGCTCCCTGACCAATGCGCTCGACCCGAGCTCCGCCGGCCTGGCGGTGACCGGGCTGCTGTTCGGCGAGGCCAACGACGGTCTGGTCGGCCAATGCTCCAGCCACCTGGGCAGCGTGGTGAAGGACAACTACCGGATGGACCATCTGGACGAAGTCAACCAGTTGCTCGGCCTGGTCAGCCTGTTCGAGAGCGACCCGACCCAGGTCTATAGGCAGCATGCCAATCGCCTCAGGAACGTCGGACTCTGATCCGCGCGCCGGGTCGCCGCAGCCCTAGGCGACCCGGCATTAGTCTTTGGTCTAATGGCACCTGGATATCACCTCCTGGTCGCGCGCCTCGCGGCGTTCGGACC
>NZ_JBGDZO010000057.1:0-460 GCF_046548235.1 Salmonella sp. SAL4457 | reverse complement strand
GATCAAGGACATCACCGACATGGAGCGCGGCGCCACCACGCTGGTCACCCAGTACATGCGCAGCGGCCGCGACGGCGACCTGGCCTGCGCACTGAACTGGATGAGCGCCTGGGCCCGCGCCGGCGCCCTGCAGAGCGACGACTTCAACCACACCGGCAAGTCCATGCGCAAATGGGCGCTGGGCAGCCTCTCCGGCGCCTACATGCGCCTGAAGTTCTCCAGCTCGCGGCCGCTCGCGGCCCACGCCGAGCAGAGCCGGGAAATCGAGGACTGGTTCGCCCGGCTCGGCACCCAGGTAGTCCGCGACTGGAGCGGCCTGCCGCTGAAGAAGATCACCCCCCCTTCCTACTGGGCGGCCTGGTCGGTGATGTCCACCGCGGTGGGGACCAACCGCCGCGACCTCTTCGACTGGGCGGTGAGCGAGTTCAAGGTCGCCGCCAACCAGGTCGACGAGCAGGGC
>NZ_JBGDZO010000056.1:0-464 GCF_046548235.1 Salmonella sp. SAL4457 | reverse complement strand
AGGTTGTCCGGCGCGCTGCGCGCCCAGAGCAGGGAGGTGTCGAGGGCTTCCTGGTCGGCGCCGAGGTATTCGGCGATGCGGAAGGCGCGCTCGGAAACCCCGGGGTCGCGGGTTTTCTGCGCCTGCACCACATAGTTGCTCAGGGCGATGTCGAAGCGGTTGCGCTGCCCGGCCAGTTCGGCCACCAGCAGCGAATACAGGCTGTCCTCGCTGAAGGAGCCGTACTTTTCCGGCTTGGCCTTGGTCTCGACCGCGGTGTCTTCCACCGGCGGGGTGCCATCGGGAGTCTTGTGGATAAGTGACTGGCAGCCGCCGAGCAGCAGCGTGACGGTCAGCAGCGCAAGGGATTTGTTCATAGAGGAAGAAAGCCGGCCTTGAACCTGCGAGGGTGGCGCCATCATGACATAAGCCGTCCGGCAAGCCCAAGGGGGCCGGGACGGGCGTCGACGAAGCTGTCTATGGGG
>NZ_JBGDZO010000055.1:0-465 GCF_046548235.1 Salmonella sp. SAL4457 | reverse complement strand
GAGTGGAAGGAACTGGACAGCGACGAACGCACCGCGAAGATGCGCGAAGCGGTGATCGCTTCCTGGGCCAAGAGCCAGGTGCTGCTGCGCCAGATTGGCCAGGCCCGGGCCACCCGGATCAAGGATTACCTGGTGGAGAAAGGCCAGTTGCCGGACGATCGCATCTACTTGATCGACGTCAGTTTCGCCGAAGGCGAAGACAAGGGTAATGTCGACACCCAACTGCACCTGGATAGCGAGTGATACTTTGCACAAGCGATTCGCCGCCCTCGCGGCCCCCCTGCTATACCTTGCCTGCGCGAGCGCGCAGGCCGACACCATGCGTTGCGGCAGTGCGCTGGTCAGCGTCGGCGACCGGGCCTTCGAAGTACAGCAAAAGTGCGGCGATCCGGATCACCGCGACGACGTCGGCTATACCCTGGGCAGCTACGATCGGCGGGAATTCAAGGTCGAGGAGTGGGTGTA
>NZ_JBGDZO010000054.1:0-469 GCF_046548235.1 Salmonella sp. SAL4457 | reverse complement strand
ATCTACGACAAGGGCGGCAAGCGGACGCGGGAATAAAGTGAACATCTGTTCGCCGGACACTGTGACTTTCACCGCAACGCAACAGTCTATGACTAGGCTGCCGCTGCGACGCCGATACAATAACCCGGCGCGACGGCCGCTGGACGAACCGCCACAACCCTGCAGTTCAGGGATTTTTGAGGAGCTCGCATGACCAAACAACACGCCTTCACCCGAGAAGACCTGCTGCGCTGCAGTCGCGGCGAGCTGTTCGGCCCGGGTAACGCGCAACTTCCCGCCCCCAACATGCTGATGATCGATCGCATCGTTCACATCAGCGATGTCGGCGGCAAGTATGGCAAGGGCGAGCTGGTCGCCGAGCTGGATATCAACCCGGACCTGTGGTTCTTCGCCTGTCACTTCGAAGGCGATCCGGTCATGCCCGGTTGCCTGGGCCTGGATGCCATGTGGCAGCTGGTCGGTTTCTACC
>NZ_JBGDZO010000053.1:0-473 GCF_046548235.1 Salmonella sp. SAL4457 | reverse complement strand
CGCCTGGTCGAACTGGGTCACCGGCACCAGCTCCAGCGACGCCAGCGAATACAACCAGTTGATCACCCAGGAGTACGTCGAGTCGGCGCTGGGCCAGCAGTTCTTCTCCGATATCGAACGGATGCAGGTGGATATCGGGGGCTTGCAGAAGCAGGTCGGCGACCTCGCCGACGTTCTGCTGTACGACCCGGCCAAGGTCTACGCGAAGAACGACATGGTGCGACAGGGGCAGCGGTTGTACCAGGCACTGAAGGCTGTGCCGGCGAAGACGGCGCCGCCGAACGCGGCCTACTGGTCCGATATCGGCCAGTCGCTGGAAACCGCCAACGGGCTGGCGCAGCAGGTGGCGAGCCATACCGCTGAAATCAGCGAACTCGACGGCAGCCTTACCGCCCAGGCATCGCGCCTTGGCGTACTGCAGGCGGCGACCCGTGACGACGCGGATGACGGCAATGGCGCCATGGCCGATGCCC
>NZ_JBGDZO010000052.1:0-475 GCF_046548235.1 Salmonella sp. SAL4457 | reverse complement strand
GGCAGACATCGGGGCAGAAGGTGTAGCCGAAGAACAGCAGGTGCCAGCGACCCTTGAGACTGGCGGTGCTGACCGCCTGGCCGTCCTGGTTGGTGAACTCCAGCGCCGGCACCTTGCGCGTCTGCGGCAGGATCACGATGCCGGCGTCGAGCAGCACGGTGGGATCGGCCTGGCGCTGGGCGGTGAGCACCTTGTGCACGGTGAGGCCGAGGACCAGGGCGACCAGGGCGACGAGGACGAGGACGGTCTTGTTGACTCGAGTCATGGGTGGGCAAGGCTCTAGAGTGGGATCAGAGAAGCAGCTTCAGCGGCAGATAGTGGTCCACCAGCAGCGCCATGAACAGCAGGAACAGGTAGACGATAGAGTACTTGAAGGTCTTTATCGCCGCATGTGGCCGGCTGTCACAGTAGAGCGCCCAGGCCCAGTCGAGGAAGCGCGCGCCCAGGGCCAGGGCGCAGAGCAGATAGACCAGCC
>NZ_JBGDZO010000051.1:0-480 GCF_046548235.1 Salmonella sp. SAL4457 | reverse complement strand
GCGAGCTATTGCCTGCTGATGATGGAAGGCGGCTTCATCGCCGGCTCCGCCAACATCGACGAACTCGACCCGGAAGTGGCCGACCTGCCGATTCTCCGCGAGACCCGCGAGAACGCCAAGCTCGATACCGTCATGAGCAACAGCTTCGGCTTCGGCGGCACCAACGCCACCCTGGTCCTCAAGCGCTGGCAGGGTTGATTCCCTCCATCGCCGCATGAAGCGCCCTTCGGGGCGCTTTTTTGTACCCAGCGTTTCTTTACCCGAACTGCATGAACGGGCTAAACCTGGTGCCCCGCCTGCCGATAGAACTGATCAGCCCCGTCTCTCTCCTGCCCCCTGGAATCCGCCATCATGTCTTTGCGCAGTATGCCCATCGCGACCCGTGCCGCCCTGAGTTTCGCCCTGATCACCGCTCTGCTGGTCATCACCGGCATCTTTTCCCTGAACCGAATGGGTTCGCTCAACGAAGCCTCTTCGGAC
>NZ_JBGDZO010000050.1:0-491 GCF_046548235.1 Salmonella sp. SAL4457 | reverse complement strand
GCCTGGAGCCCAGCCACCTGATCCTCGAGGTGACCGAATCGACCGCCATGCGCGATGCCGATGCCAGCCTGGTGATCCTCGAGCAGTTGTCGGCGATGGGCGTCGGCATCTCCATCGACGACTTCGGCACCGGCTACTCCTCGCTCAGCTACCTCAAGCGCCTGCCGCTGGACATCCTGAAGATCGACAAGTCGTTCATCCGCGGCCTTCCCGACGATCCCCACGATGCCGCCATCACCCGCGCCATCATCGCCCTCGGCCGCAGCATGCAGCTCACGGTGATCGCCGAAGGCGTGGAAACCGAAGGTCAGCAGAGCTTCCTCACCCACGAAGGCTGCGAGCAGATCCAGGGCTTCGTCCTCAGTCCGCCGCTGCCCGCCGAGCTGTTCGACAGCAAATTCCTCAAACCGCGCCAGCCGATTGGCGCTCCCCGAGAAGCGCCGGTATAATCCGCCGACCTTCTGGGGGCCTATAGCTCAGTCGGTTAGAGC
>NZ_JBGDZO010000049.1:0-491 GCF_046548235.1 Salmonella sp. SAL4457 | reverse complement strand
GGATATGTGTATAAGAGACAGATTGAGGGTCGCGGCGCGAACAGGCACGCCCTTGGGGACAGTTGCACCGTTGGTCAACATCGCGGCAATCTGCGATTTACCACTCGGGCTCTCTTGTGCAGCACTCGTGAGTCGTACCGGCATATCAACCGTGCCACCTGCCTTGGCGACGCTTTGCAAATCAGCCGTGCCAGGAAGCCCCAGAGCGGACGCCTCCAGTGCCAATGCATTGCGAACGCCGGCAGGAACCTTGTCACTGTCTTTACCAGCCTGGTCGGAATACAGCGACAGCACCGCGAAGGTGGCAACGTATGCGCCGGGTCCACTACCAGCAATCTGAACCAGGCGATTGACAGCATTCGTTAGGGAAGCCGCCAGGCGAGCCGTCTCCACTGCCGCACTACCAAACCCGGCCACCGAAACCAGCGGCGTAGAGGTAGCCGGCATCGCCAAGGTGTTCGCAGCCTGGATGATCTGACCTGGTACTACAT
>NZ_JBGDZO010000048.1:0-493 GCF_046548235.1 Salmonella sp. SAL4457 | reverse complement strand
ATCCGCGAAGGCGGCCGTACCGTTGGCGCCGGCGTGGTTGCCAAGATCATCGAGTAATCGCTGATCCTGCCATCAGAAAAGGGGCCCTCCGGGGCCCCTTTTTTCGTTCGTTGGTTAAATATTGACACCCTGTGGGGGCATCCGTACAATTGCGCCTCCTTTTAACGGGCGTAGTCCGTCCGTTGGGAATGGTAAATTGGAGTCTGAGGTCAAATGCAAAACCAACAAATCCGGATTCGGTTGAAGGCTTTTGACCATCGCCTGATCGATCAATCAACCCAGGAAATCGTGGAAACCGCGAAACGTACTGGTGCTCAGGTGCGTGGTCCAATCCCTCTGCCGACCCGCAAGGAACGTTTCACCGTGCTGATCTCTCCGCACGTCAACAAAGATGCGCGTGATCAGTACGAAATTCGTACACATAAGCGTGTACTGGACATCGTCCAGCCGACGGATAAAACCGTCGATGCGCTGATGAAGCTCGATCTTGCTG
>NZ_JBGDZO010000047.1:0-494 GCF_046548235.1 Salmonella sp. SAL4457 | reverse complement strand
GTCCTGGCGCAGGCCGAGCGAGAAGCGCCACTGGTCGAGGTCGATCAGGTCCTGGAGGTAGACGCCGGTCTGCTCCAGGCGGCGGGTGTGGTTGTCGTCCGGGAAATAGCTGATGGCGTCGTCGCCGTAGACCGGGTTGCACGCGTCCAGCGCCGAGGCCGAGCCGGAACGCCAGTCGACCACGGTGCGCCGGCGCTGGTAGTCGAGGCCGGTGAGCAGGGTGTGGCGCGCCGCGCCGGTGGCGAATTCGGCCTGCAGCATGTTGTCGACGATATACGCCTGCAGGTGCTCGCGGGCGCCGCTGAAGTAGCGGTTCAGCTTGTTCGGCTCGCTGGCGCTCCAGCCGTAGGCGTAGACCTGCGACAGGTCGACGTCGGAGTCCAGGTAGCGGAAGTTCTGCCGCGCCGACCAGACGTCGTCGATGCGGTGCTCCAGCTGGTAGCCGAACATCCGCTGGGTGCGGTCGAAGTCGTCCTTGCTCGGCTCGCCATCGA
>NZ_JBGDZO010000046.1:0-500 GCF_046548235.1 Salmonella sp. SAL4457 | reverse complement strand
ACCCGCACCTCATCGGCGGCGGGAAGCGGGTCGGGCATGTCCACCAGCTCGAGGGCGGCGAGGTCGCCGGTACGGTCGAATTGCAGTGCTTTCATCGGGGGCTCCGTGTCGTCGCGGCGATCAGTGCAGCCACTGCTGCAGCAGGTCGCGGCCAAGGGGGAAAAGCTGTTCGCCGAGCTGCATGCCAAGCAGGCCGACCAGGGCGATGGCGGGGGGCGCCGGCGAGCGGAAGTCGAGGACGGCGTAGAGCGCGCCGACCAGCAGGCCGATGCCGAGGGAGATCAGGTAGTTCATGGCGGCTGACAGGGACGGTGAACGATGGTGCCAGTCTAGTTGGCCGAAAAAACATCTATCGGCCAATCGCTATCGAATACCGGTCAAGGCTGGAACGGCTGGTGATGCTCGGCCCTGTACTCGGTGGGAGAGACGCCCAGCTCGCGGCGGAACATGTCGCTGAAGGCGCTCGGCGTATATCCCAGGGCATGGGCGATGCCTGCCAC
>NZ_JBGDZO010000045.1:0-501 GCF_046548235.1 Salmonella sp. SAL4457 | reverse complement strand
GCCTATCTTCTGCACTGTCCGGTCACCCGGCACATCCTCGAACTGGACGAGCCGTTCTTCTGGTCGAAGAGCCCCTCGGAGGATCCCGAGCGCATGACCTACCGCATCGTCCGTGGGGTCCGCGACCTCGGCCAGGTCAATGGCATGCAGGTGCCGGTGTTCGGCCGCAACGGCCTGTCGGGCGCGGTGTCTTTCGCCGGCGAGCGGCTGGACCTGAATGCCGGTTGCAAGCTCGCCGCCCAGGCCTTCTGCCCGATCCGGTTCTGCGCCCTGAAGCGCCTGCGCGGCCCTGTGTCGGCGGGCGATGCGCAAGCGCTCAGCGAGCGCGAGCGGGAAGTCCTGCAATGGATCGCCCTGGGCAAGCAGCAGGCGGAGGTGGCGGCGATCCTGATGATTTCCGAGCGCACCGTGGAGAATCACCTGCGTGCCGCCCGCCGCCGTCTCGGCGCGGCGTCCACCGCCCAGGCGGTGGCGCGGGCGCTGCGCCTGGGCGATATCGAG
>NZ_JBGDZO010000044.1:0-502 GCF_046548235.1 Salmonella sp. SAL4457 | reverse complement strand
ACCCCATAGGGGTCGGCCTCTCGCAGATCTACGGG
Source organism: Salmonella sp. SAL4457 (assembly GCF_046548235.1). Classification (NCBI taxonomy): domain Bacteria; kingdom Pseudomonadati; phylum Pseudomonadota; class Gammaproteobacteria; order Enterobacterales; family Enterobacteriaceae; genus Salmonella; species Salmonella sp. SAL4457. The sequence goes on along the minus strand of NZ_JBGDZO010000044.1, from coordinate 467 downwards.
CACGATATCCAGGGCGCGAAAACCTCGGTGCAGGCCACCAAGGCTTCGGTCGAGAACCTCAACCTGTTGCAGGCCGGGCGTGGAGAACTGGCGCTGGCGCTGGGCGACTCGGTCGCCGACGCCTGGAACGGGGTCGCCGACGCCGGCTTCAAGGCGCCGTTGAAGAAGCTGCGGGCTATCGGCAATACCTATCCGAACTATATCCAGGTAGTGGCCAGCCAAGCCTCGGGCATCAAGACCCTGGCCGACCTGAAAGGCAAGCGCATTTCGGTGGGCGCGCCCAAGAGCGGTACCGAGCTGAACGCCCGGGCGATCTTCAAGGCTGCCGGCCTGAGCTACGAGGACATGGGCAAGGTGGAGTACCTGCCCTACGCCGAGTCGGTGGAGCTGATCAAGAACCGCCAGCTCGACGCTACGCTGCAATCCTCCGGCCTGGGCATGGCGGCCATCCGCGACCTGGCCTCGAC
>NZ_JBGDZO010000043.1:0-507 GCF_046548235.1 Salmonella sp. SAL4457 | reverse complement strand
CGTCTGGGCCGAGCGCCCGCCTTCTAAATAAGGCAACGTAACTGAACGTGATTAGATAAAGCAGTCAGCTGGTGGTTAAGTCACATGAAATGATTAATCATTAACTATGGCGTGCTCCGCACGCCATAGACATCGTACGACGTTAAGAATTAATACGATTGGCTGGCCTTGTCAGCCCCTAGTAAACGCCGATCGTAAACAGGCAACGACGATTAACTAAGGCAGTCCTGATGAGTCTCTATAAGACGAAACAGGCTGCGGTAGAGGAAAGTTCCTCACCACCTGTTGGCTGCTTCGTCTAGTCGCGCTCATGCTCGCTTCGCTCGCGTTCGCGCTCCTCCCTAACCCATCCAGACCTTCCAAGCCCGGGAGAAAGGTAGTAGCAGCGCGAGGCATAGGATGACGGTCGAAGTCGTTCATTCCATACTACAATAACTATAAAACATACTATAAATATGTTATATGATCTATTGGGAAGTTTATGGGACCGGGGTGCCGCTCAGTAAC
>NZ_JBGDZO010000042.1:0-507 GCF_046548235.1 Salmonella sp. SAL4457 | reverse complement strand
GCGCGGGGGCCAGGAAAAACGGTAGAAGCGAGCGGGTCGGGAGCATGACGGGCGGGTCCTTCGCGGTTGCGCGGGAAGCCAGTCTGCTCGGGGCGGCGGAGGTTCGCCATGGGCCGCCCGCAGTTCTATCCTAAGGCTCGGCAAGAAATAGCCCTGGTCCCCGCCATACGGGCGCTGGAGCGCTACCGCGAGGCCTAACTCCGGTTGGGTCGAGGGCGGGTTTCCCCGGTGCTTCCCGGCTACTGTTACCGGGCGTGACCATCGGTGAGCGGCAGGCTACTCTGTGTGCCTGTCAAAGGGGTGGAGCATCCATGCAGAAGGTTCTGGTCAGCCGTTGCCTGCTGGGCCACCTGGTGCGCTACGACGGTGGCAGCCATGGCCCGTTCGACCTGCTCTCGCGCTGGCATGCGCAGGGGCGGATCGTCGCCCTTTGCCCGGAGGTCGCCGGCGGCCTGCCGACGCCCCGCCCGCCAGCGGAGATCCCCGGCGGCCAGGGCGGCGAAGTGC
>NZ_JBGDZO010000041.1:0-509 GCF_046548235.1 Salmonella sp. SAL4457 | reverse complement strand
TCTGGATGAAGCCGAGGCGCTTGCCGTGCCCCCAGACCTCTCCCGCCAGCTCGGCGTCCTCCAGCCGATGGGGAACGACCAGGCGCCAGCAGGTTTCGCCGGAATGACGCAAGGTCGCCACCGGCCAGACATAACGTCGCACGCTCGAACGAATGCCATCCGCACCGACCACCAGCGAACAGTCGTGGACAGTGCCGTCGCTCAGGGTCACGCGTTCGTGGTCGAGTCCGTCGAGGATCTGCACGATGGAGACCCCGACCCGAATGCGCGACTCATCCAGCCCCTCCAGTAGCGCCGCATGCAGTTCGTGGCGCTGCAACGCCAGGCCGCCGCGGGAATTCCCACCCAGACTGGAAGGCATCGACATCAGCATCGAACCGTCGTGGGCGTATACGTTGATGCCGGCCAACGGCATGCCACGGCGGAACAGCCGGTCGAGATCCAGGGTGCTGGACAACGCCGTCAACGCATTGCTCGCCAGGGTGATGCCGGTACCGCTGGGCCTGATC
>NZ_JBGDZO010000040.1:0-514 GCF_046548235.1 Salmonella sp. SAL4457 | reverse complement strand
CTCCAGAGCCTTGCCAGCAGCTTCCTTCACCTTGCCGACACCCTGCGCCAGCTTGAGGCTTTCCTGTACGTCACGCTTGAGGCCGACGATGTAGGTACGGGTGTCCGCCTGCCGGGCCTTCAGGGTATCCAACGCCTCTTCCAGGTCGCTGATGGTCTCGCGCGCCTTGGCCTGTGCCTTGGTCTTGCCGGCCTTGGCAGCATCCTGCAGCTTGGTGCGAGCCTTGTGCAGCTTTTCCTGGGCTTTGCCACGTTGCTTTTCAAGTTTGGCCAGGAGCTTTTCCGAATCGACCAGCGCTTGTTTGCACGCACCTTCCAGGTGCTCGACAAGGCTGTGGGAAAGTTGCTGCAACAGGTGCAAGGGGGTGGTGACGGGCTTCTTGTTGGCCGACATGACGTGCCTCCAGGCGGACGTGGTTGCGCCCATACTAGACCCGCACACCCCCTCTCGCCAACGGGTTCGATGTGCTACAAGCGACGTGCGCCAGGATTGCCCGCCGATACGTTTGGAGAAA
>NZ_JBGDZO010000039.1:0-514 GCF_046548235.1 Salmonella sp. SAL4457 | reverse complement strand
GTGAGACAGGTGCTGCATGGCTGTCGTCAGCTCGTGTTGTGAAATGTTGGGTTAAGTCCCGCAACGAGCGCAACCCTTATCCTTTGTTGCCAGCGATTAGGTCGGGAACTCAAAGGAGACTGCCAGTGATAAACTGGAGGAAGGTGGGGATGACGTCAAGTCATCATGGCCCTTACGACCAGGGCTACACACGTGCTACAATGGCGCATACAAAGAGAAGCGACCTCGCGAGAGCAAGCGGACCTCATAAAGTGCGTCGTAGTCCGGATTGGAGTCTGCAACTCGACTCCATGAAGTCGGAATCGCTAGTAATCGTGGATCAGAATGCCACGGTGAATACGTTCCCGGGCCTTGTACACACCGCCCGTCACACCATGGGAGTGGGTTGCAAAAGAAGTAGGTAGCTTAACCTTCGGGAGGGCGCTTACCACTTTGTGATTCATGACTGGGGTGAAGTCGTAACAAGGTAACCGTAGGGGAACCTGCGGTTGGATCACCTCCTTACCTTAAAGAA
>NZ_JBGDZO010000038.1:0-517 GCF_046548235.1 Salmonella sp. SAL4457 | reverse complement strand
ATCTCGTTGAGCTGGAACCAGAAGGTGCCGATCATGTTCTTCGCCACCTGGCCGGTGGTCAGCTCGGTGAAATAGCGCGCCTCGATCAGTTGCGCGGTGTCGAAATCGACCTGGGCGCCCTCCACCGCCGCGCACATGATCTTCTCGGGCGCCGGGAAGCAACCCTTGGTCTTGTCGCGCAGCACCGACGGTGCGATGGCCAGCATCTGCGCCACGTTGGGACTGGCAGGCGTACCGCCGGGAATCTTGTAGCCGGCGCTGTCCCAGGGCTGCTTCGCCGCCGGGTTGGCGAGGATCCAGGCGCGGGCCTTCTCCAGCATTTCCTCGGGGCTGTCGGCCAGTTCGTGGATCAGCCCGGCCTTGAGCGCTTCCGCCGGACGCACCTTCTTGCCTTCGGCGAGGTACGGCAGGGCTTTCTCCAGACCAAGCAGGCGCACCATGCGCACGATCCCGCCGCCGCCCGGCAACAGGCCGAGAGTCACCTCCGGCAGGCCGAGCTGCACGCCGGGATTGTCCA
>NZ_JBGDZO010000037.1:0-517 GCF_046548235.1 Salmonella sp. SAL4457 | reverse complement strand
GCCCTACGGCCTCACGCTCAATCTCAGGCGCCAACCGTCCTGGGCCACCTTGCGCGACAAACTGCTCAGCGGCGAGCTGGATGCCGCGCAGTGCCTGTACGGGCTGGTCTACGGCGTCCAGCTCGGCCTCGGCGGCAGAGCGGCAAGCGAGATGGCGGTGCTCATGGGACTGTGCCAGAACGGCCAGGCGATCAATCTTTCCGAACCGCTGAAGCAGGCTGGCGTGACCAGTGCGGAGGCACTGCTCCGGCATCGGCGCCAGAATGGTGCACGCCTGACCCTGGCGCAGACCTTTCCCACCGGTACCCACGCGCTCTGGCTGAACTACTGGCTGGCGAGCCTCGGTCTGCATCCGCTGCACGACGTGCACAGCGTGGTGGTTCCACCGGCGCAGATGGTCGGCCATCTCCAGGCCGGGCGCATCGACGGGTTCTGCGCCGGCGGACCCTGGGGCGCCCTGGCCGTGGACCAGGGCCAGGGCTTCACCATCGCCACCAGCCAGGCGATCTGGCCGGAC
>NZ_JBGDZO010000036.1:0-525 GCF_046548235.1 Salmonella sp. SAL4457 | reverse complement strand
CACCTACCCGGTGGAGACCGTCATGGCCGGCCTGCCGGGTTTGCAGGAAACCCGTTCGCTGTCGCGGCCGGGGATTTCCCAGGTGACGGTGATCTTCGAGGAGGGCACCGACATCTACTTCGCCCGCCAGCAGGTCAACGAACGCCTGAGCACGGCGCGCGAGCAACTGCCGGAAGACATCTCGCCGACCCTCGGGCCGATCTCCACCGGTCTCGGCGAGATCTACCTGTGGACGGTGGAGGCCGAGGAGGGCGCGACCAAGGAGGACGGCAGCGCCTACACGCCCACCGACCTGCGCACCAGCCAGGACTGGATCATCCGTCCGCAGTTGCGCAACGTGACGGGCGGGGCCGAGATCAACACCATCGGCGGCTACGCCAAGCAATTCCTCATCGCCCCGGATCCGAAGAAGCTCGCGGCCTACAAGCTGACCCTCGGCGACCTGCAGAACGCCGTGCTGCGCAACAACGAGACCGTCGGCGCCGGCTCCATCGAGCGGCGCGGCGAGCAGTTGCTGATCCGCGC
>NZ_JBGDZO010000035.1:0-531 GCF_046548235.1 Salmonella sp. SAL4457 | reverse complement strand
GGTCCTGGCTGATCAGCCTGGCAATGTTCTTCAGGTCCGGATTGGGCATGACCTGCTCCATCTGCAGGTCGACCATGATCTGGGGTTGCGGCGGCACGCTGATGCCTTGCAGGGCCTGGCGGATCTGCTCGGCGGTGAGTTCTTGGACCATGAGGACGGAGGCGAAAGTTGACGGTGCGCGCAGTTTACCCGGAGAACCCCGCCATGGGGCGGGCTTCTACCGGAAAAGCGGCGCCAGGCAACGGACATGGAACTTTTCCCGCAGCCGCCAGGGTCGGAATGAATACCCCTTCTGATATCGGGAGACATGCCATGACCCAATCCCTGCACGGCAAGGTCGTCGCCGCCCTGGTGACCGACGGTTTCGAACAGGTCGAACTGACCGGTCCGAAAAAAGCCCTGGAAGACGCCGGCGCCACGGTAAGGATTCTTTCCGACAAGGCCGGCGAGGTGCGCGGCTGGAACCATCACCAGCCAGCCGAGGCCTTCCGCGTCGACGGCACCTTCGAAGACGCCAGCCTGGACGACTAC
>NZ_JBGDZO010000034.1:0-543 GCF_046548235.1 Salmonella sp. SAL4457 | reverse complement strand
TTCATGCACATGGTGGCCAACAATTTTTCTGGAATACGCATCCGTTACCAGGCTTAGGTACAGCGGGCCGCTACAGGCTGGCAGGTAAGTAATGTCCGCCGCCCAAACGTGCTCCGGTCCTGACGGGACAACCTGGTTCGGGCCTGACTTGAGTAGGTTCGGATGGCGGTAGAAGCGGTGAAAGCTTTGTGTTGTCTTGTGATACGCCCGCTTGGGCAACACCAGCAAACGGCGCTCTCCCAGGACCTGAAATAGTCGGTCTCGGCCAATTTGGAGCCGCCTATCAGGCTGGCAATGCAGCAGATAGTGCAGCTTTCGTGTGCCTAGTCGTGGCTGACGTATCCGGATTTGTTGAACAAATTCGACAACCCGATCTGCCTGGCGTGCTTTGCTATCAGCAGCTCGATTGCGCTTGTAGTAAGCCTGTCGGCTCATGCCAAGAAACTGACAAGCCCTGGCAATGCTCAGTCCTGCGACTTGACCTTGCGAGAGGACTTGCCGGATCGCTTTTTTACGACCGATACACCGTAATCATTTTTCAGG
>NZ_JBGDZO010000033.1:0-547 GCF_046548235.1 Salmonella sp. SAL4457 | reverse complement strand
ATTCATGACTGGGGTGAAGTCGTAACAAGGTAACCGTAGGGGAACCTGCGGTTGGATCACCTCCTTACCTTAAAGAAGCGTACTTTGCAGTGCTCACACAGATTGTCTGATGAAAAACGAGCAGTAAAACCTCTACAGGCTTGTAGCTCAGGTGGTTAGAGCGCACCCCTGATAAGGGTGAGGTCGGTGGTTCAAGTCCACTCAGGCCTACCAGATTCGCTCCCGTGCTTTGTTGTGGCAAAGCTCGCATACTTCAGTATGCTTCGCTTCACCACGCCGCGCCCGGAAACGAATCAAAGGTAAGAGGTTCTGACTACACGATGGGGCTATAGCTCAGCTGGGAGAGCGCCTGCTTTGCACGCAGGAGGTCTGCGGTTCGATCCCGCATAGCTCCACCATCTCGTGAGTGTTTACGAAAAAATACTTCAGAGTGTACCTGAAAGGGTTCACTGCGAAGTTTTGCTCTTTAAAAATCTGGATCAAGCTGAAAATTGAAACACAGAACAACGAAAGTTGTTCGTGAGTCTCTCAAATTTTCGCAACACGA
>NZ_JBGDZO010000032.1:0-556 GCF_046548235.1 Salmonella sp. SAL4457 | reverse complement strand
ATAGGGGAGCCGGAGGGAAACCGAGTCTTAATTGGGCGTTAAGTTGCAGGGTATAGACCCGAAACCCGGTGATCTAGCCATGGGCAGGTTGAAGGTTGGGTAACACTAACTGGAGGACCGAACCGACTAATGTTGAAAAATTAGCGGATGACCTGTGGCTGGGGGTGAAAGGCCAATCAAACCGGGAGATAGCTGGTTCTCCCCGAAAGCTATTTAGGTAGCGCCTCGTGAATTCATCTCCGGGGGTAGAGCACTGTTTCGGCTAGGGGGCCATCCCGGCTTACCAACCCGATGCAAACTGCGAATACCGGAGAATGTTATCACGGGAGACACACGGCGGGTGCTAACGTCCGTCGTGAAGAGGGAAACAACCCAGACCGCCAGCTAAGGTCCCAAAGTCATGGTTAAGTGGGAAACGATGTGGGAAGGCCCAGACAGCCAGGATGTTGGCTTAGAAGCAGCCATCATTTAAAGAAAGCGTAATAGCTCACTGGTCGAGTCGGCCTGCGCGGAAGATGTAACGGGGCTAAACCATGCACCGAAGCTGCGGCAGCGA
>NZ_JBGDZO010000031.1:0-565 GCF_046548235.1 Salmonella sp. SAL4457 | reverse complement strand
GGGTATGGCTGTCGGTGCCCACGCAGGTATCGGGGAAGGCCACGCCGTCGCGCGCCTGGATCACCGGCGACATTTTCTCCAGGTTGATCTGGTGCATGATGCCGTTGCCCGGCGGGATCACGTCGACGTTGCGGAAGGCCTGCTTGGTCCAGTCGATGAAGTGGAAGCGGTCCTCGTTGCGGCGGTCCTCGATGGCGCGGTTCTTGGCGAAGGCCTCGGGGTCGTAGCCGCCGCATTCCACCGCCAGCGAGTGGTCGACGATCAGTTGCACCGGCACCACCGGGTTGACCTGGGCCGGGTCGCCGCCACGGCGGCGGATAACTTCCATGACCTGATGGCACGCTGGCTGAACGCCTACTTCCTCACCGACAGCCTGGAACGCACCGGCAATGCCCTGACCCAGGAACTCGCGCAGCTCGGCCAGGAACGAGACGCCACGGCGGCCCAGTTGCTGGGGATCGGCGAATTGATCAACCACCTGCAGCAACAGGTCAACCGCATCAACCTGATCTGGGGCAATGGCGTCGGCCAGGATCTCGTCCCTGGCTACCAGAACCTGCTCAAG
>NZ_JBGDZO010000030.1:0-598 GCF_046548235.1 Salmonella sp. SAL4457 | reverse complement strand
TTTAAGTGACAGTGGCGGAGACCCGCCAGGGCTTGTCGCGCTCGCCCTTGAGACGCACCCGGCTGCCGCCGACCTCGCTGCCGGGCACCAGCTCCAGTTGCGCCTGGCGCGACGGCAGGCGGCTCAACTGGTCGACCAGTTGCTCCAGCTCGCGCAGGTCGAGCAACTCGCCGGTCCTGCCCGGAAAGCTCATCGTCAGTTCGCGCGGGCTGGCCAGCGCGGAGCTGTCCAGGCCCTCCAGGCGGCCTTCGACGACGATGATGCGCAGGGTCCCGGAGGCCAGGTCCTGCTGTGGCAGGTAGGCGCGGGTGGTGACGTAGCCGCGATCCAGGTAATGGTCGGTGACGGCCTTGAGCAGCGCATTGAGCTGGCCGACGCCCAGGCAGCGCCCCTGGTAGGGCGCCAGCAGTTGGCGACGCGCGCTTTCGCCGAGGTGCCCGGCGCCTTCCAGCTCGATGCGGCGGATCTCGAAGCAGCGCTCGTCGTCGCCGGAGGCATCCGCAGCGGCGGGCGCTCCCTTGCCGGGCAGTTGCTGGAGTTCCTCCAGGCGCTTGCGCTGTTCGTCCAGCAGGCGCTGCTGGCGGTCGCGGATCAGGTC
>NZ_JBGDZO010000029.1:0-605 GCF_046548235.1 Salmonella sp. SAL4457 | reverse complement strand
GCCAACGGGTCGGTCAGGCTGCTCTGCCCGCTGGCGATCGCGTAGAGCAGCGCGCCGGCCAGCAGCGGCAGGTTCTCCACGCAGTTGGCATGGACTCGCACCAGCCGCTGGCCGAAACCGCCAGGCGTGTTGCTGCCATCGGCGGCGAAGGCGTTCACCGCCATCCGCCCGCCGAGTACCAGCAGGCCGCGCTGGCTGACCAGCAGGAAGACCAGCAACAGGGTCCAGGCGATCAGGCCGAGCAGGCAGATCGCGCTAGGGCTGAGAAACATGGATGACGCTCCTTCTATTGTGTTGTCGTGGGAAGGATGAAGCGTCTGGATTCTAGGCCGGCTAGAGCAATTGCTCTATTCGCAGTCCGCCGTCCTTAAGTCGTGTTCTGCCGGCACGCCGCTCGGCCCCGATGTACGCCGTCGGCGGATGCGTAACCGGACGACCCACTGCCCGCGGCCTTCCGAACGGACAAAGAAAAGCCCCGCCGAAGCGGGGCCTTCCTTGCACGCAGCACTCAGGGCTGTCTTCTCATCAGAGCGAATCGAGATAGCGCTCCACATCCAGCGCGGCCATGCAGCCGGCGCCGGCCGAGGTGATCGCCTGGCGGTAGA
>NZ_JBGDZO010000028.1:0-609 GCF_046548235.1 Salmonella sp. SAL4457 | reverse complement strand
CCGCCGTATTACCCGAAAAGCCACTTGTTGGCCGCCAGCGGTGTTGCAGCGCTCCTCAGTTTGGCACTACTGGTGTTCCCCTCGAGCGAAGTCGAGGCCAAGAGGACCACGCTCAATCTGGAGCTTGAAAGCAACACCGATCGCCTCCTTCAGGAGAAAGACGACCTCCTGCCGCAATCGGTCACCAATTCCAGCGACGAAGGCACGCCTTTCGCTCAGGTAGAAGGCGCCTCCGACGACAACACCGCCGAGCAAGACTCGGACAAGCCGGGCGCATCTGTAGCCGATGCCGACACCAAGCCCGTCGATCCCGAGTGGAAGACCATCACCGTCGCCAGTGGCGATACGCTGTCGACCGTATTCACCAAGGCAGGCCTTTCCACCTCGGCCATGCACGACATGCTGACCAGCAGCAAGGATGCCAAGCGCTTCACCCATCTGAAGGTCGGCCAGGAGGTCAAGCTCAAGCTCGACCCCAAAGGAGAGCTGCAGGCGCTGCGAGTCAAGCAGAGCGAACTCGAGACCATCGGCCTGGACAAGACCGACAAGGGCTACTCCTTCAAACGCGAGAAGGCCCAGATCGACCTGCATACCGCCTATGCCCATGGC
>NZ_JBGDZO010000027.1:0-611 GCF_046548235.1 Salmonella sp. SAL4457 | reverse complement strand
GCGCTGGCGGCGGCCGACCCGCTGATTCCGGTGGTGGCGTAGGGCGATTTTCCCTCACCCCAACCCTCTCCCGCAGGCGGGAGAGGATGCCGTGCAGCGTAGAGGGATGCAGCGGCGCGCGGATGCCTGGCGTCCGGTAGGGCAATGAAATGGACTCCTCCCTCCTACGGCGTCAAGCGCCAGACTAATGGTGCAGCCACAAGTCCCGGAGGGGGAGTCAGCATGAACCTTAGTCGCATTGGTCTGGATCTGGCAAAACAAGTATTCCAGGTGCACGGCGTTGATCGTCACGAGCATGTGGTATGTCGTCGCCAACTCAAGCGGGCACAGGTGCGGGATTTCTTTCGCCAACTGCCGCCGTGCCTGGTGGCGATGGAGGCCTGCGGCAGTGCGCACTACTGGGCGCGCGAGTTGCGGGAGCTGGGCCACACGGTACGCCTGATCGCACCGCAGTTCGTAAAACCCTACGTCAAGGGTGACAAGCACGATGCACACGACGCCGAGGCGATCTGCGAAGCCGCCAGTCGTCCGAGCATGCGCTATGTCCCGGTGAAGAGCGCAGAGCAGCAGGCCGTGCAGTCGATGCATCGGGTGCGCAGTCGTCTAGTTCG
>NZ_JBGDZO010000026.1:0-613 GCF_046548235.1 Salmonella sp. SAL4457 | reverse complement strand
GTGCATGTAGTGGGCCTGGTCGGCACGGACCAGGTCGGCGTCGCCGAGGGGGGACGTGGCGTGCAGTCTTGCGTTCATCGGGCTGTCGCTCTTCTCGGATGGATGCTCCGAGGGTGCAAGAGCACCGCGCGGCGGGCCATACCCCATTTTGGGGTAAGCGCTGGGTGCGGCCGACGCGGCTTGCTATCCTGCGGCGACAACGACAAGAACGAGCCGTACCGTCCATGCAGGCCATCGCCCCGAACGCGCTCGACCGCTGGCACGAACACCTGGCGCTGGCGATCCGGCGCCTGCGCCAACCCGACTTCCTCGCCGCGCTGGTCGACGCCATCCACCAACTGGTGCCGATCGAGTCGAGCATGATCAGCCTGGAACGCAAGGGCCACGCGCCCACCCTGCTCTACGAGCGCGGCATCGCCGAGCGCTTCCGCGAGGCGATCATCCGCCGCTACTTCTCTCGCGGCTACCTGCTCGACCCTTTCTGCCTGGCGGTGGAGGAAGGCCTTCCGGAAGGCTTCTACACCCTCGGCGAGATCGCCCCCGACGACTTCTTCCAGAGCGCCTACTACCAGACCTACTACCTCGGCGCCGGAGCGGTGGAGGACGTCTACTA
>NZ_JBGDZO010000025.1:0-618 GCF_046548235.1 Salmonella sp. SAL4457 | reverse complement strand
GCTCAGGCGCGGCCGCAGCCGCGCACGGAACGAGGGGGACGCATGACTCAACAGCACGACACCCATAGCAAGGCCCTCGGCTACCTGCTGTGGATCTTCGGTGTCACCGGTTCGCACCGGGTCTATTACGGCAAGCCGATCAAAGACTTGAGCCTGGCCGAGATGGCGATGATCGCCGGCCTGCCGAAAGCGCCCTCGCGCTACAACCCGCTGGTCAACCCGACCCGCAGAACGGAGCGGCGCAACTGGATCCTCGAGCGCATGCTCAAGCTCGGCTTCATCGACCAGCAACGCTACCAGGCCGCCGTCGAGGAGCCGATCAACGCCTCCTACCACGTGCAGACCCCCGAACTGAATGCGCCCTACATCGCCGAGATGGCCCGTGCCGAGATGGTCGGCCGCTACGGCAGCGAGGCCTATACCGAGGGCTACAAGGTCATCACCACGGTCCGCAGCGACCTGCAGAACGCCGCCAGCCAATCGGTCCGCGACGGCCTCATCGACTATGACCAGCGCCACGGCTACCGCGGCCCGGAGACCCGCCTGCCGGGCCAGACCCGCGACGCCTGGCTCAAGCACCTGGGCCAGCAGCGCAGCATCGGCGGCCTGGAGCCGGCG
>NZ_JBGDZO010000024.1:0-641 GCF_046548235.1 Salmonella sp. SAL4457 | reverse complement strand
GGTGCATCAGCTTCAGCTCGGTGCGCATTTCCACCCGCAGCTTGGCATCGAGGTTGGACAGCGGCTCGTCGAACAGGTAGACCTTGGGCCGCCGCGCCAGCGCCCGGCCCATGGCCACCCGCTGCTGCTGGCCGCCGGAGAGCTGCGAGGGCTTGCGTTCGAGCAGGTGCTCGATCTGCAACAGCCTGGCCACCCGCGCCACCTCCTCGTCGATGGCGGCCTGGGGCATCTTGCGGATCTTCAGGCCGAAGGCGATGTTCTCGCGCACGCTCATGGTCGGGTACAGGGCGTAGGACTGGAAGACCATGGCGATGTCGCGGTCCTTGGGGCTCATGCCGCTGATGTCCTGGCCGTCCACCAGGATCGCACCGCCGGTGATGCTCTCCAGCCCGGCGATGCAGTTCATCAGGGTCGACTTGCCGCAACCCGAGGGCCCGACGAGGATCAGGAATTCGCCGGAGTCGATCTTCAGCCGGATGTCCCTGAGGGTATCCGCCAGGCCGCTGCCGTAGCTCTTGTGCAGGTTGCGCAGTTCGAGGGTTGCCATGTTTCGTTCGTCTCCGGGGTCAGCGACCCGTCTCAGCCTTTCACGGCGCCGGCGGTGAGGCCGCGCACGAAGTACTTGCCGGCCAGTACGTAGA
>NZ_JBGDZO010000023.1:0-671 GCF_046548235.1 Salmonella sp. SAL4457 | reverse complement strand
CGGTGCACCTGAAGAAAGCCTGATCTCTCCCCGCTCGGCCGGGGCCTGCGCCTCAGCCGAGCGTTTCCTCGGCGCTCATCACCAGCGGGCGGATCTTCTGCAACTGGGTTTCCAGCGAATAGCTGATGCTCGACGACAGCGAGAAGAAGGTCAGGAACGCCTTCAGGTTGGAATCGCTGACACAGGTGTCGTGGATTCGCTGCCAGAACGCCTGGTTGACCAGTTGCAACTGCTGGAACAGCCGCACCAGCCCTTTCAGTTCCCAATCGGCATGCCGCCCCTCGCGGAAGTTGAAGTACTGGCGCATCAGGTACAGCGGCACCACCCGCAGCACGAACTCCTGGTTGCTGGCGAACGGCAGGTGCTGCATGGCCATCGGCCTCAGCGGCGCCAGCAGCGGACAGGCGCTGCTGGCCATGATCAAGCCGATCAGCGCGCGCAGTCCTTCCTCCAGGCCCGCCTGCTTGATGTACTCGCGCTCCGGCGTGCGCACGCAGATGCCGGCCTTGCGGAACGCCGGCAGGTTGCGGAAATCCTCGATCACCCCATGCAGGTCGACCGCCGCCGGACAATGGCTGTAGCGTTCGCGATCGAGCGGGCAGTTGCTGCAGCGATTGTGTTCCAGGCGCGTCCAGCGCGGCGCTGCGGCAGCCGCCTGCGGGTCGTAGTGC
>NZ_JBGDZO010000022.1:0-676 GCF_046548235.1 Salmonella sp. SAL4457 | reverse complement strand
CCGAAAAACAGCGCCATCTATCCTCGCTACATCAATATTAACATCTCGCAAATTGGAATTTATGAAATTAGAACCGCCTATATCAGCATTTTTTAGACTAGCCATGGAAAGATCTGCCCCTGAAAAATCAGCATAAGCCGCCATAGCATCCACAAGTTTTACACCTTTCATTATAGCATCAACAAAACTTGCATTCATAAGCGCTGCACTATTCATTACAGCACCACCCAACAGAGCATGATTAAAAGAAGCGTTCCTCAAATTTGAGGCAGTAAAATCAGCCTCTGAAAGATCTAAACCATCAAAAATTGCCCGATGCAGCTCTAGCCCACTTAAGTTTGACTTAGCAAAATTATCCAAAGGCAAATCCAGCTCTTCACCAGTTTCAAAAAAAATAGTTATCATTTGTTCCCCCAATCCACTTGATCTATCTTCAGCTCAGACACAGGTTTGGTTTGGGAAAAAGGGGACAGATTTATTTTTCCTACTCTAATTTTGACTAGTGTTTATATCTCTCATTCCCACTGTATACCACTGCCGATCTTACCCACACTGAACCACGTGAAGCGGATAGTTCAGTAAAACCACTCGCCTCTGCCTAGGTCTCGCGGAGCCTCCCTGCTCAGAGAATTAGAGCAGGGAAAATAAATATGTCCCCTTTATGCTGCCCGAGGCC
>NZ_JBGDZO010000021.1:0-710 GCF_046548235.1 Salmonella sp. SAL4457 | reverse complement strand
GAAACATCTTCGGGTTGTGAGGTTAAGCGACTAAGCGTACACGGTGGATGCCCTGGCAGTCAGAGGCGATGAAGGGCGTGCTAATCTGCGATAAGCGCCGGTAAGGTGATATGAACCGTTATAACCGGCGATACCCGAATGGGGAAACCCAGTGTGATTCGTCACACTATCATTAACTGAATCCATAGGTTAATGAGGCGAACCGGGGGAACTGAAACATCTAAGTACCCCGAGGAAAAGAAATCAACCGAGATTCCCCCAGTAGCGGCGAGCGAACGGGGAGGAGCCCAGAGCCTGAATCAGCATGTGTGTTAGTGGAAGCGTCTGGAAAGTCGCGCGATACAGGGTGACAGCCCCGTACACAAAAGCGCATGTGTTGTGAGCTCGATGAGTAGGGCGGGACACGTGGTATCCTGTCTGAATATGGGGGGACCATCCTCCAAGGCTAAATACTCCTGACTGACCGATAGTGAACCAGTACCGTGAGGGAAAGGCGAAAAGAACCCCGGCGAGGGGAGTGAAAAAGAACCTGAAACCGTGTACGTACAAGCAGTGGGAGCACCCTTCGGGGTGTGACTGCGTACCTTTTGTATAATGGGTCAGCGACTTATATTCTGTAGCAAGGTTAACCGAATAGGGGAGCCGGAGGGAAACCGAGTCTTAATTGGGCGTTAAGTTGCAGGGTATAGACCCGAAACCCGGTGATCTAG
>NZ_JBGDZO010000020.1:0-717 GCF_046548235.1 Salmonella sp. SAL4457 | reverse complement strand
CCGCCAAAACATCTTCGGCGTTGTAAGGTTAAGCCTCACGGTTCATTAGTACCGGTTAGCTCAACGCATCGCTGCGCTTACACACCCGGCCTATCAACGTCGTCGTCTTCAACGTTCCTTCAGGAGACCTAAAGTCTCAGGGAGAACTCATCTCGGGGCAAGTTTCGTGCTTAGATGCTTTCAGCACTTATCTCTTCCGCATTTAGCTACCGGGCAGTGCCATTGGCATGACAACCCGAACACCAGTGATGCGTCCACTCCGGTCCTCTCGTACTAGGAGCAGCCCCCCTCAGTTCTCCAGCGCCCACGGCAGATAGGGACCGAACTGTCTCACGACGTTCTAAACCCAGCTCGCGTACCACTTTAAATGGCGAACAGCCATACCCTTGGGACCTACTTCAGCCCCAGGATGTGATGAGCCGACATCGAGGTGCCAAACACCGCCGTCGATATGAACTCTTGGGCGGTATCAGCCTGTTATCCCCGGAGTACCTTTTATCCGTTGAGCGATGGCCCTTCCATTCAGAACCACCGGATCACTATGACCTGCTTTCGCACCTGCTCGCGCCGTCACGCTCGCAGTCAAGCTGGCTTATGCCATTGCACTAACCTCCTGATGTCCGACCAGGATTAGCCAACCTTCGTGCTCCTCCGTTACTCTTTAGGAGGAGACCGCCCCAGTCAAACTACCCACCAGACACTGTCCGCAACCCGGAT
>NZ_JBGDZO010000019.1:0-844 GCF_046548235.1 Salmonella sp. SAL4457 | reverse complement strand
GGTTAGAGCGCACCCCTGATAAGGGTGAGGTCGGCAGTTCGAATCTGCCCAGACCCACCAATTGTTGGTGTGCTGCGTGATCCGATACGGGGCCATAGCTCAGCTGGGAGAGCGCCTGCTTTGCACGCAGGAGGTCAGGAGTTCGATCCTCCTTGGCTCCACCATCTAAAACAATCGTCGAAAGCTCAGAAATGAATGTTCGTGAATGAACATTGATTTCTGGTCTTTGCACCAGAACTGTTCTTTAAAAATTCGGGTATGTGATAGAAGTAAGACTGAATGATCTCTTTCACTGGTGATCATTCAAGTCAAGGTAAAATTTGCGAGTTCAAGCGCGAATTTTCGGCGAATGTCGTCTTCACAGTATAACCAGATTGCTTGGGGTTATATGGTCAAGTGAAGAAGCGCATACGGTGGATGCCTTGGCAGTCAGAGGCGATGAAAGACGTGGTAGCCTGCGAAAAGCTTCGGGGAGTCGGCAAACAGACTTTGATCCGGAGATCTCTGAATGGGGGAACCCACCTAGGATAACCTAGGTATCTTGTACTGAATCCATAGGTGCAAGAGGCGAACCAGGGGAACTGAAACATCTAAGTACCCTGAGGAAAAGAAATCAACCGAGATTCCCTTAGTAGTGGCGAGCGAACGGGGATTAGCCCTTAAGCTTCATTGATTTTAGCGGAACGCTCTGGAAAGTGCGGCCATAGTGGGTGATAGCCCCGTACGCGAAAGGATCTTTGAAGTGAAATCGAGTAGGACGGAGCACGAGAAACTTTGTCTGAACATGGGGGGACCATCCTCCAAGGCTAAATACTACTGACTGACCGATAGTGAACCAGTACCG
>NZ_JBGDZO010000018.1:0-982 GCF_046548235.1 Salmonella sp. SAL4457 | reverse complement strand
TGCTGGAGGTATCAGAAGTGCGAATGCTGACATAAGTAACGATAAAGCGGGTGAAAAGCCCGCTCGCCGGAAGACCAAGGGTTCCTGTCCAACGTTAATCGGGGCAGGGTGAGTCGACCCCTAAGGCGAGGCCGAAAGGCGTAGTCGATGGGAAACGGGTTAATATTCCCGTACTTGGTGTTACTGCGAAGGGGGGACGGAGAAGGCTATGTTGGCCGGGCGACGGTTGTCCCGGTTTAAGCGTGTAGGTGTGTGTTCCAGGTAAATCCGGTTCACTTTAACACTGAGGCGTGACGACGAGGCACTACGGTGCTGAAGCAACAAATGCCCTGCTTCCAGGAAAAGCCTCTAAGCATCAGGTAACATCAAATCGTACCCCAAACCGACACAGGTGGTCAGGTAGAGAATACCAAGGCGCTTGAGAGAACTCGGGTGAAGGAACTAGGCAAAATGGTGCCGTAACTTCGGGAGAAGGCACGCTGACACGTAGGTGAAGTGATTTACTCATGGAGCTGAAGTCAGTCGAAGATACCAGCTGGCTGCAACTGTTTATTAAAAACACAGCACTGTGCAAACACGAAAGTGGACGTATACGGTGTGACGCCTGCCCGGTGCCGGAAGGTTAATTGATGGGGTCAGCGCAAGCGAAGCTCCTGATCGAAGCCCCGGTAAACGGCGGCCGTAACTATAACGGTCCTAAGGTAGCGAAATTCCTTGTCGGGTAAGTTCCGACCTGCACGAATGGCGTAATGATGGCCAGGCTGTCTCCACCCGAGACTCAGTGAAATTGAACTCGCTGTGAAGATGCAGTGTACCCGCGGCAAGACGGAAAGACCCCGTGAACCTTTACTATAGCTTGACACTGAACATTGAGCCTTGATGTGTAGGATAGGTGGGAGGCTTTGAAGCGTGGACGCCAGTCTGCGTGGAGCCGACCTTGAAATACCACCCTTTAATGTTTGATGTTCTAACGTGGACCCGT
>NZ_JBGDZO010000017.1:0-1146 GCF_046548235.1 Salmonella sp. SAL4457 | reverse complement strand
CTGCTCTTTAACAATTTATCAGACAATCTGTGTGGGCACTCGAAGATACGGATTCTTGACGTCCTCGGACGAAAAATGAATACCAAGTCTCAAGAGTGAACACGTAATTCATTACGAAGTTTAATTCTTTGAGCATCAAACTTTTAAATTGAAGAGTTTGATCATGGCTCAGATTGAACGCTGGCGGCAGGCCTAACACATGCAAGTCGAACGGTAACAGGAAGCAGCTTGCTGCTTCGCTGACGAGTGGCGGACGGGTGAGTAATGTCTGGGAAACTGCCTGATGGAGGGGGATAACTACTGGAAACGGTGGCTAATACCGCATAACGTCGCAAGACCAAAGAGGGGGACCTTCGGGCCTCTTGCCATCAGATGTGCCCAGATGGGATTAGCTTGTTGGTGAGGTAACGGCTCACCAAGGCGACGATCCCTAGCTGGTCTGAGAGGATGACCAGCCACACTGGAACTGAGACACGGTCCAGACTCCTACGGGAGGCAGCAGTGGGGAATATTGCACAATGGGCGCAAGCCTGATGCAGCCATGCCGCGTGTATGAAGAAGGCCTTCGGGTTGTAAAGTACTTTCAGCGGGGAGGAAGGTGTTGTGGTTAATAACCGCAGCAATTGACGTTACCCGCAGAAGAAGCACCGGCTAACTCCGTGCCAGCAGCCGCGGTAATACGGAGGGTGCAAGCGTTAATCGGAATTACTGGGCGTAAAGCGCACGCAGGCGGTCTGTCAAGTCGGATGTGAAATCCCCGGGCTCAACCTGGGAACTGCATTCGAAACTGGCAGGCTTGAGTCTTGTAGAGGGGGGTAGAATTCCAGGTGTAGCGGTGAAATGCGTAGAGATCTGGAGGAATACCGGTGGCGAAGGCGGCCCCCTGGACAAAGACTGACGCTCAGGTGCGAAAGCGTGGGGAGCAAACAGGATTAGATACCCTGGTAGTCCACGCCGTAAACGATGTCTACTTGGAGGTTGTGCCCTTGAGGCGTGGCTTCCGGAGCTAACGCGTTAAGTAGACCGCCTGGGGAGTACGGCCGCAAGGTTAAAACTCAAATGAATTGACGGGGGCCCGCACAAGCGGTGGAGCATGTGGTTTAATT
The DNA here is from genome assembly GCF_046548235.1 of Salmonella sp. SAL4457. Classification (NCBI taxonomy): domain Bacteria; kingdom Pseudomonadati; phylum Pseudomonadota; class Gammaproteobacteria; order Enterobacterales; family Enterobacteriaceae; genus Salmonella; species Salmonella sp. SAL4457. The sequence continues at coordinate 40 of NZ_JBGDZO010000017.1, read as the reverse complement.
CGATGCAACGCGAAGAACCTTACCTGGTCTTGACATCCAC
>NZ_JBGDZO010000016.1:0-4670 GCF_046548235.1 Salmonella sp. SAL4457 | reverse complement strand
GGCGCGATCGCGGCAGTTTTTCGGGTGGTTTGTTGCTGTTTTTACCTGTCTGCTGCCGTGATCGCGCTGAACGCGTTTAAGCGGTACGCGCAATGCGACGTTATGGTAAATACGGAGTATTTTAATTGCGGGCCTTTGTTGTATATCTCTGTCGTTTGTCCCCGGGGGGAAGCATTACTGCTAACAAGTCCCGTGAGAAAACTGCGCAATCGTATTGCGCACCATGAACCTATTCTCAACCGCAATCTGGAGGATGATTTTGCTACGATAAAGAGAATTATCGCGTATCGGTGTCAGCATTCATTGGAGTGGATGCTGAAAAACCAGGTGTTACTCCCTCTACTTACACTTAAACCTCTCTAAAAATATAAGTAAGTACTATCGAGGGCTATCATGAACTATGGTGCCCTCTGAGCATAGCTACCCATTACTTCTTCTATGTCATTGAATAATTCATTTCTTAACTCTAAGTATTCTAGTAACTCCATTTCTAATGACTCTGTCGTGAACTTAAATCTAGAAGGATCTTTGATTGAGTTTACTAGTCTTGATAACGCTCTATATGTTTTGAGTGAAGGTTGCATTATAGATGGAAAGTATTTGAAAACCTCTTCATCTCTGTTGAAATTAACTAAAAACTTGTAGTCATCATTTATAAATCTCAAGCATACAGCGTCAAGCTTATCGCCTTTTCTTATTATTATTTCTTTATAGGAAAGATATTTTTCAGAAGATAAGTCCCACATCAAGCGAAAATCTCTCTTTGCGAACGAGTTCGCGTCATCATTGAAAAGAGATGATGTGATGGCTTTGGATAGACCTTCTGTGTTTATCTCTTTGTTGGATGGGTAGTAAATTTTATTAATTGCTTTCATTCTCTCAAATGATGAATATAGGTCATTATGCCACCTTGTTGAAATCACTCCTTTAGTTATATTCTCCTTGCTAAAATTAAGCCCTGTATCAAAAATAAATGCAGCCATCAGTGAATATGATATGTTTTTTATTAACTCAGACTTAAATGGTTCCGCTATGGAGTAGTACAGTGATAAAATAACTAAAAATAAAAGGTATTGTCTTACCTTTCCCGATGAGTATATGTAAAGGCGATATTTATTTATTGATAGTTTTATTTTGTATGGAATGATCTCATTTCTGTCATATCCTCTTCGTGGTGGAGCAAAACAAAAGAAACATGCAGCTATTAATAAAACAAAAAAGATGAACAGTGTAAGCAAGTTCGGCTCCTGTGTATGCTCACTATGCATGATTGTCTTGAGATCTAACGATCCTGAAGGTAGTCTTGTCCGTAAACGAAAAAACCGCCCAGCAAGGCGGCTTTTCGAAGGTTCTCAGAGCAGCAACTCTTTGAACCAAGGTAACTGGCTTGGAGGAGCACAGCCACCAAATCTGTCCTTTCAGTTTAGCCTTAACCGGCGCATAACTTCAAGACTAACTCCTCTAAACGGTTACCAATGGCTGCTGCCAGTGGCGTTTTTACGTGTCTTTCCGGGTTGGACTCAAGACGATAGTTACCGGATAAGGCGCAGCGGTCGGGCTGAACGGGGGGTTCGTGCACACAGCCCAGCTTGGAGCGAACGACCTACACCGGGCCGAGATACCAACAGCGTGAGCTATGAGAAAGCGCCACGCTTCCCGAAGGGAGAAAGGCGGACAGGTATCCGGTAAGCGGCAGGGTCGGAACAGGAGAGCGCACGAGGGAGCTTCCAGGGGGAAACGCCTGGTATCTTTATAGTCCTGTCGGGTTTCGCCACCTCTGACTTGAGCATCTGTTTTTGTGATGCTCGTCAGGGGGGCGGAGCCTATGGAAAAACGCCAGCGGCGCAGCCTTCTTCCTGTTCCTGGCCTTTTGCTCACATGTTTCTTTTGGCGTTATCCCCTGATTCTGTGGATAACCGCATCACCGTCTTTGAGTGAGCTGATACCGCTCGCCGCAGCCGAACGACCGAGCGTAGCGAGTCAGTGAGCGAGGAAGCGGAAGAGCGCCTGATGCGGCATTTTCTCCTTACGCATCTGTGCGGTATTTCACACCGCATATGGTGCACTTTTCTTATAATCCGCACTGATGCCACATAGTTAAGCCAGTATACACTCCGCTATCGCTACGTGACTGGGTCAGGGCTGCGCCCCGACACCCGCTAAAACCCGCTGACGCGCCCTGACGGGCTTGTCTGCTCCCGGCATCCGCTCACAGGCAAGCTGTGAACGTCTCCGGGAGCTGCATGTTTCAGTTGCTTTCACCGTCATCGCCGAAGCGTGCGAGGCAACTACGGTAGAGTTCGTCGGCGTGGTCGTGAAGTGATTCGCAGATGTCTGCCTGTTCGTCCGCGTCCAGCTCGTTGAGTTTTTCCAGCAGGGTCAGCGTCTGGCTTCTGATAAAGCGGGCCATGTTAAGGGCTGTTTTTTCCTGTTTGGTCATGGTCTTAAGGCTCCTTAATAGGGGATTTTTTAGGGGGAATGATACCGATGAAACGCGAGAAGATGCTCACGATACGGGTTAGCGATGAGGAGCACGCCCGGTTACTGGAACGCTGCGAGGGTAAACGACTGGCAGAATGGATGCGGCGGGTCTGTCTGGGGGAGCCGGTTGCGCGCACAGGAAAACTGCCGACACTATCGCCGCCATTGCTGCGGCATCTGGCTGCCATCGGGAACAATCTGAACCAGACAGCCCGGAAGGTGAACAGCGGCCACTGGTCTTCGATTGACCGGGTTCATGTGGTGGCCGCTCTGATGGCCATCGAGGGTGAATTGCGCCAGTTGCGGCAGGCTGTCAGGGAACAGGGGGGACGGGATGATAGTTAAATTTCATGCCAGGGGGAAAGGCGGTGGAAGTGGCCCGGTCGATTACCTGCTGGGGCGGGAGCGTAACCGCGAAGGCGCAACGGTGCTCCGGGGTAACCCGGAAGAAATCCGGGAACTCATTGATGCCACGCCATTTTCGAAGAAATACACGTCAGGCGTTCTGTCGTTCGCGGAGAAGGAGTTACCGCCGGGTGAACGCGAAAGAGTGATGACGAGCTTTGAGCGTGTTCTTATGCCCGGTCTCGAAAAAGACCAGTACAGCATTCTCTGGGTGGAACACCAGGATAAGGGGCGGCTCGAACTGAATTTTGTCATTCCGAACATGGAACTACAGAGCGGTAAGCGCCTCCAGCCGTACTACGACCGTGCGGACAGGCCGAGGATAAATGCCTGGCAGACGCTGGTTAATCATCATTACGGGCTGCGTGACCCGAACGCACCGGAGAACAGACGGACGCTTGTCACACCGAATAATCTGCCAAAAGCGAAACAGGAGGCCGCAGAAGCGATTACACGGGGTCTTGAGGCGCTTTACCGTGCCGGAGCAATAAAAACGCGTCAGGATGTCACTGAGGCGCTCACAGCGGCAGGTTTTGAGGTGGTGAGGACAACCAGAAGCAGTATCAGTATTGCCGACCCGGAGGGGGGGCGGAATCTCAGGCTAAAGGGGGCGCTGTATGAGCAATCTTTTACAAATGGGAACGGACTTCGAGAAGAAACTGAAAGAGCGAGCCGCTTCTACCGAGAACATGCTGAACAGCGAGTTCAGGAAGCTAGAAGAGTCTGTAGACAAGGCACTGAGCTTAAACAGGCAGAAAATCAGAGACGCTATCAGCGAACATACAACATCCGTGAAACAGCAACTGGATACGCTGAGCACCACCGTGAGCACGCAGCTCAGCACCACAGAGGCCGAACTGTCCCGGCAGCAGAAAAACCTGCTCTGGCAGGTGATCAAAGGGCGGGTACTGTTTCCGGCGCTGACCGCGCTCAGCGTCACGGGCGGCATTTTCCTGGGGTGCTGGGGGCTGATTCAGTGGCAGGAAAGCAGGATTGCGAAAAATATCTTGACCATCAGAGAGCAGGAAAACACGCTGGCGAAACTCGAGGCAAAAACCTGGGGGGTGACGTTCGTCAATGGCGAGAACGGGAAATTTCTGGTGCTGCCGGACGGGGTGAAAGGGGAAAACACCTGGACGGTGGGCGACAAGAACGCCGTGAGGCTGGTCAGGGAGTAAACGAGTATGACGGAACTGGAAGGGCATTTGCTGAACGCCTTAGAGCATTTGCAACAGGACTATATGCGGCGGCTGAACGAGTGGGAGAGCGCCTTCGCAGAATTGCAGAAGATGCACGCGGTTACGCAACAGAACAACGCGATACTGAACGAGCGTGTCGTGAACTTGAGTCAGCAGGTGCAGCTATTAGCCGGACAAGTCGACCGCTTGAGTCGGTTATTTATCACGAACAACAGATAAGGGATGAACAGGAGCGTCAGGCGCAGGAGCTTGCCCGGCGCTGGCATGAAGAGCAGGAACCCGAAGCGCGGATCTGGCGTGGCCCGTCAATGGGGATGTGACCGGGGTACCCCCTGAAATCGAGCCAGTTTGTGGCACGCCCTACCCGGATGGCGCCAATGTTAATGTACGTACATTAGCATTAACAATATCCAAACCTCCCCATTTTGCCCCGTTCGACGGCTGGAACGTGCGAAACTGATCGTCATTCAGTTTCGCGCATAACTATGCATGAGGTTAAAATTTACCAGGCGCGATCGCGGCAGTTTTTCGGGTGGTTTGTTGCTGTTTTTACCTGTCTGCTGCCGTGATCGCGCTGAACGCGTT
>NZ_JBGDZO010000015.1:0-12953 GCF_046548235.1 Salmonella sp. SAL4457 | reverse complement strand
GGTCGTTAGCTCAGTTGGTAGAGCAGTTGACTTTTAATCAATTGGTCGCAGGTTCGAATCCTGCACGACCCACCAATTTAACATCAAACTCAGATGTTGAACGTGAAGGATAACGTTGCGTCAGCAACGGCCCGTAGGGCGAGGCGAAGCCGAGTCATCCTGCACGACCCACCAATGTAAAAAAGCGCCCTAAAGGCGCTTTTTTGCTATCTGCGATATGGAAGATTCGAACCTGCCGCAGGTTCGGGTCTCACGTAGTGAGACAACGGAGCCGCTTGCGGCGACGGCCCGAAGGGCGAGCAAAGCGAGTCATCCTGCACGACCCACCAATGTAAAAAAGCGCCCTAAAGGCGCTTTTTTGCTATCTGCGATTTATAAGATTCGAACCTGCCGCAGGTCCGGGTCTCACGCAGTGAGACAACGGAGCCGTTTACGGCGACGGCCCGAAGGGCGAGCGAAGCGAGTCATCCTGCACGACCCACCAATGTAAAAGAGGGCGCTGGCGGCGCCTTTTTGCTATCTGCAATATGGAAGATTCGAACCTGTCGCAGGTTCGGGTCTTGCCTGATGCGCTGCGCTTATCAGGCCTACAGACGGCACCGCTCACGTAGGCCAGATAAGACGTTACGCCGCCATCAGATACGGGGCTACGTAATTATTGTGACTTTCCTTATTGAATCAGCTATCTTGTTTAGCATATAAAACAAATTAACCGATTGTGGCGTTTATTACGCTTTCATTCGGTTGTTTCGTTAAGTCAGTAAAACGAGAAGCCACGATGAGCGTAATGTTTGACCCACAAGCCGCAATCTACCCGTTCCCGCCGAAACCAACGCCGTTGAACGACGACGAAAAGCAATTTTATCGTGAGAAAATCAAGCGGTTGCTCAAAGAGCGCAATGCCGTCATGGTGGCGCACTACTACACCGATCCGGAAATTCAACAGTTAGCAGAAGAAACCGGCGGCTGTATTTCCGACTCACTGGAAATGGCCCGTTTCGGCACGAAGCACGCCGCATCCACGCTGCTGGTAGCGGGCGTACGGTTTATGGGGGAAACCGCCAAAATCCTCAGCCCGGAAAAGACCATTCTTATGCCTACCCTGGCGGCGGAATGTTCGCTGGATTTAGGCTGCCCAATAGACGAATTTAGCGCTTTTTGTGATGCGCACCCTGACAGAACCGTAGTGGTCTATGCTAACACCTCGGCTGCTGTTAAAGCGCGTGCGGACTGGGTTGTGACCTCCAGTATCGCCGTAGAACTGATTGAGCATCTGGATAGTTTGGGGGAAAAAATTATCTGGGCGCCGGACAGACACCTGGGGAATTACGTGCAAAAACAGACCGGGGCCGATGTACTGTGCTGGCAAGGAGCGTGTATCGTGCATGACGAGTTTAAAACTCAGGCGTTGACCCGTTTAAAAAAAATCTATCCCGATGCCGCTCTTCTGGTTCACCCTGAATCGCCGCAGTCCATTGTCGAGATGGCCGATGCGGTGGGCTCCACCAGTCAGCTTATTAAGGCGGCAAAAACGCTGCCGCACAGACAGCTTATCGTGGCGACCGATCGCGGCATCTTCTACAAAATGCAGCAGGCGGTGCCTGAAAAAGAACTGCTTGAAGCGCCCACGGCTGGCGAGGGGGCGACCTGCCGTAGCTGCGCGCACTGTCCGTGGATGGCGATGAATGGCCTGAAAGCCATTGCTGAAGGGCTGGAGCAGGGAGGCGCGGCGCATGAAATACAGGTTGATGCGGCGCTACGCGAGGGCGCATTACTGCCGCTCAACCGGATGCTGGATTTTGCGGCTACACTTCGGGCGTAAAGACGGAAATCTTTGGGGGAGAGAATGGATTTTTTTAGTACGCACAACATACTGATTCATATTCCGATTGGCGCTGGCGGGTACGATCTCTCGTGGATCGAAGCGGTAGGAACCATCGCCGGCCTGCTCTGTATTTGGCTTGCCAGTCTGGAGAAGATCAGCAACTACTTTTTTGGACTGGTTAACGTCACCCTGTTTGCGATTATTTTCTTTCAGATCCAGCTTTATGCCAGCCTGTTGCTGCAACTCTTTTTCTTTGCCGCCAATATTTATGGCTGGTATGCGTGGTCGCGGCAAACAAAGGATAATCAAGCCGAGCTTAAAATCCGCTGGCTGCCGTTGCCAAAAGCAATGGCATGGCTGGCGATATGTGTGATAGTTATCGGTTTGATGACGCGATATATCGATCCCGTATTCGCCGTCCTGACGCGCGTGGCCGTCGCCATTATGCAGATGCTGGGGTTACAGGTGACAATGCCTGTACTGCAACCGGACGCTTTCCCGTTCTGGGACTCTTGCATGATGGTGCTGTCTATCGCGGCGATGATTCTGATGACACGCAAATATGTCGAAAACTGGCTCCTGTGGGTGATAATCAACGTAATCAGTGTGGTGATTTTTGCTTTGCAGGGCGTCTATGCGATGTCGCTGGAATATCTGATCCTGACATTTATCGCCGTGAACGGTAGTCGCCTGTGGATAAACAGCGCGCGGGAGCGAGGATCGCGCGCGCTTTCCCGTTAATGGTGATGAACATGCCCGGATGGCGTCTGATTCAGATGACAGTCCGGGCCGTGACACACTTGATACTCCATCTGAATCGTAGCGTGCGCAATATGGTATTCGTGCATCAGGAAATCCTGGATACGTTCCAGCAGCGCATCATGGTCGTGTGGCGGAATGACCTGAGCGTGCAATGTCATGACCGGTTTTTCGCCGACCATCCAGACATGCACATGGTGTACGTTGCGGACTTCGGGGATTTCCCGGCTTAAATGGCGCTGTAAGGCATTAATATCCAGTGAAACCGGCGCGCCTTCCAGCAATTCGTTGACGCTATCTTTTAACAAACGCCAGGCGCTGCGTAGTACCAGTACCGAAACCAGAATAGAGAGAATCGGGTCCGCTGGCGTCCAGCCCGTCCAGATAATGATCAACGCGGCGACTATTGCGCCGACGGAACCCAGCAAATCGCCCATCACATGTAGCGCGGCAGCGCGCACGTTCAGGTTTTTTTCATCGCTTCCCCGATGGAGTATCCAGAACGCAAACAGGTTCGCCAGCAGACCCGCAACCGCAATCACCATCATCAGATTGCCCGCCACCGGACGTGGCGTGTAAAAGCGCTCTATCGCTTCCCAGACAATGAGAAGGGTAATGACCACCAACGCAATGGCATTCACAAAAGCCGCCAGTGTGGTGAGTCTTAGCCAGCCAAAAGTGTGGCGAACAGTCGGGGGACGACGGGAAAATTGAACCGCCAGCAGCGCAAAGAGAAGGGCCGCCGCGTCGGTGAGCATATGTCCCGCATCCGCCAACAACGCCAGAGAGCCGGAGAGTATCCCGCCCACCACCTCAAGGAGCATAAATCCGGCAGTGACGATAAAGGCGAAAAGCAGGCGACGAGCATTATTATCTTTCGGCAGGTGTGAATCGGCATGAGAGTGTGAGTGCGCCATAACGTCATTCCTTTGTTATTCTCATCAATACTGTAGACATCATACTGATTTTTCGCTGACAAAATAAAAAGGAGAGCGAAAGCTCTCCCGTTATCAGACTTTTTTCTGCATTACTGTGTGGTACCGTCGGTTTTGGTATTCACGTCATTATTGACGCCATTACCGGTTTCCACTTTTTTATTAATATCCGGGCAGCGACCATCTTTACACATGGTATTTTTATGCTCTTCATCCTTGGTCATTCCGTCATGATTCATGGTTGAACCGTCTGGATGCTGCATCGTGCTGTTAGTGTTGCCGTTGGTATTGATGTCGTTGTTATTCACATCATTCGGCGCCACATTCTGGCGGGCGTCCGGGGCAACCTGACCGGCATTTGCCGCCGAGTTCGCCTGGCCATTACTGGATTGCGCGTTAGATTCAGCAGCTAACGCTGCGCCGCTGGCAAGGCCGAGGGTAGCGGTGAGTAAAAGCGTAGTCAGTTTTGTCATTTTCATGAGATGCTCCTGTTATGGTGGATATGTCGGATAACCTCTTCCAACAGTGCACGTGTCAGTCAAATCCTCAAATAAGGGATAAAAAACGTTCGCCGCCGCGGGTTAACGCAGCAGAGAATCTTGCAATAATTCATAAACAGAGTGGTTACAGTTAAAAAGTGTAGGTTAGATCCCATTTTTCGCTACATTTGTGCGTTTTTTTCCTGAATTCCAGGATTATTCCGTTCAAAGTGTAAAAGCCCGTTTACACTATTTAATTGAAGAGATAGATTGGAGGGATTGCATTCATTGGGATAAGTACGGCAACACTGGAATAAACATGAATTATCAGAACGACGATTTACGCATTAAAGAAATCAACGAGTTATTACCTCCGGTCGCGCTGCTGGAAAAGTTTCCCGCCACGGAAAATGCAGCAAATACCGTTGCTCACGCGCGCAAAGCCATCCATAAAATTCTCAAAGGCAATGACGATCGTCTGCTGGTGGTGATCGGTCCTTGTTCAATTCATGATCCGGCAGCGGCGAAAGAGTATGCCGCCCGTTTGCTGGCGCTACGCGATGAGCTTCAAGGCGAGCTTGAAATTGTCATGCGCGTCTATTTTGAGAAACCGCGTACCACCGTCGGCTGGAAAGGGCTGATTAACGATCCGCATATGGATAACAGCTTCCAGATTAACGACGGTCTGCGTATTGCGCGCAAACTGCTGCTGGATATTAACGACAGCGGCCTGCCTGCCGCCGGCGAATTCCTCGATATGATCACGCCGCAATATCTGGCCGATCTGATGAGCTGGGGCGCCATTGGCGCGCGGACTACTGAATCCCAGGTTCATCGCGAACTGGCGTCTGGCCTCTCTTGTCCGGTCGGTTTTAAAAATGGTACTGATGGCACGATTAAAGTCGCCATTGACGCCATCAACGCCGCCGGCGCGCCGCATTGCTTCCTCTCCGTCACTAAATGGGGTCATTCGGCGATTGTGAATACCAGCGGCAACGGCGACTGCCATATCATTCTGCGCGGCGGTAAAGCGCCAAACTATAGCGCGCAGCATGTTGCTGAGGTGAAAGAAGGCCTCACCAAAGCGGGACTGACGCCGCAGGTCATGATCGATTTCAGCCATGCCAACTCCTGTAAGCAATTTCAAAAGCAGATGGAGGTTTGCGCCGATGTCTGTCAGCAGATAGCGGGCGGTGAAAAAGCGATTATTGGCGTGATGGTAGAGAGTCATCTGGTAGAAGGAAACCAGAGTCTGGAAAGCGGTCAGCCGCTGACCTACGGTAAAAGCATTACTGACGCCTGTATTGGCTGGGAAGATACCGATGCGCTGCTTCGTCAGTTGTCGGCAGCGGTAAAAGCCCGTCGCGGCTAAGTTTATTTTCTTTCCTGTGGTGAAGTGCAGGATAGAAAACATATCGGTCCGGTAACAGCCTACCGGACCGATATTGCCAATATTAATGTATTATTATTTGGCGTACTTGGGTACTTCCTGCTTCTGGAGAGTATTTCCTTCCGAATCAATTCCTACAATGACTCTATAGCGGTCAAAATATAACTTCTTAATGGATTCTGTTCCTAATTCTTCGTAGGCAACAATTTCTACTGATTTAACATGTTTTGTATTAATTGCAGACGCTCCTCCAATCCCGAGTAGCGAAACCCCACCGTATTTTTTACAAAGCTCAGCGACATAATCAGCACGATCGCCTTTGCCAAGAAACGCAGTTGCCCCTTGTTGAAACATCATTTCTACAAATGGGTCCATACGCGCGGCCGTTGTAGGACCGTTGGAGCCAATAGGTAAACCAGGTCTGGCAGGGCAGGGGCCAGCATAGTAAATCGTTTGGTTTTGAAAATCGACCGGTGATTTTTCTCCGTTACTAAGCGCTACTTCGATTTTTTTATGCGCGGCGTCACGGCAGGTGTAAGCAAATCCAGTGAGAAATAATATATCGCCGACCTTAAGAGTTTTCGCTTTCTCTTTAGTCAATGGTAATGTTAATTCCATCATAGCTTCTCCAGGTATTAAATGATTTCACTAGCGTGGCGGCTTGCATTACATTGGAAATTGATTGCGACTGGCAGTGCAGTGATATGGCAAGGATAGTAATCGACATGCACGCCTAACGCCGTAATACGCCCGCCCATACCTAAAGGGCCGATCCCTGTATTATTCACGGCCTCTAATAATTCAGCTTCGAGCTGGGCATAAAGTGGTTTAGCATTGAACTCACCAAGAGGGCGTAATAATGCTTTCTTCGCCATCCACGAACAGTGATCCATTGTACCGCCAACGCCGATACCAATAATATAAGGAGGGCATGGATTGCCTCCTACACGACGGACAGTTTCCAGAACAAAATCTTTTATACCATCAATACCATCGCCGGGAAGCAATGTTTTAAAAGTTCCCATATTTTCGCTACCGCCGCCCTTTGGCATAACGGTAATTGTCACTCGGTCACCATCAACAATTTCAGTATGTAAAATTGCAGGAGTATTATCATTAGTATTAATACGTTCTAATGGATCTGCAACCATGGATTTTCTTAAGTATCCATTTTCATAGCCCTGGCGAACACCCTGGTTCACCTGATCTTTAAGCGGCTTACCTTCCCAGCATACATGTTGTCCAATTTCCATTATAACGATACAAGTGCCGGTATCATGGCAGCATGCAAGTTGTTCTTTTTTTGCATACTCTCCATTATCAATTAATATCTTAATGGTTTCCTTGCCGATCTTTGACTCTTCTTTATCATATGCTTTACGAAAAGAACACATGAGATTATCATCCAGTTCATAACAAGCTTTTTTTACAAGTTTTTCGATAACCGGAATGATAATTTCTGTATTTAATATACGACTCATACTCCCTCCAGTGCTATGTTGCATTGTTTTATCCATTGATCACATTTTCATGATATTCGTATTCATTGTAGGAAGGAAATATGTTATTTTTATTAAATGATAAATTTTATTTATAGTAGTGGAAAATAGATGGAAATTAGACAATTAGAATATTTTGTAAGCGCTTCTTTGTTAGGTAACTTAACCAGAGTTGCTGAGCGGCATTTTGTTTCTCAACCTAATATCACCATTGCTATTAAGAAGTTAGAGACTGAATTAGGGGTGACATTATTTGATAGAAAGAAAAATAAACTTGTCCTTACTGAGGAGGGCATGTTTTTCTTACAAAAAATTGAACCTATCCTTATTGCGTTAAAAAATAGCGTAGCGGAAATGAAAGATTATCGTAATGAAAATGGTGGTATAGTAACTTTGGGGATCCCACCGATGATAAGTTTGTTTCTTTTTTCACCGCTCTTCAAGCATTTCCGAGAGATTTATCCAGAGATGGAACTCTCTCTTGTTGAAGAGGGGACTTTTGGTTTACATGATAAACTTTCTGCTGGAGAGCTGGATCTTGCTATTGTTATTATTAATGACTGTCCAAAAGAATTAGTTACGGTACCATTAATGACTCAGCAGCACGTGGTATGTATGTCAGATAAACATCCCCTGGCAAAAAAGGATAGTATCGATTGGGAAGATCTACAATATGAGCCATTGATACTAATGAAAAAAGATTCCTGGCATAGAAAAACGATTATTGAAGAATGTACAAAGCGAGGAATTCATACACATATTTTTCTATCATCAAACAGGGTTCAAACCAACATAGATCTGGTTGCTAAAAATGAAGGAATTTCTTTCATTTTGGACGCTGTCGATCTTAAAGCCGAAAAAGTAATAACCAAGGCCATGACTGAGCCGACTTATGTTACGATTGGTTTGGCCTGGAAGAAAGATAAATATTTATCATATGCAACCAGAGCGTTAATTAAATTCATTGAGGATTATATTAAAGAACATTTTACAATTAAATAATTATATTTGTTCTTCAACAAAAATTTCCCATAGCTCTTCGGCATCTGGAGGCATTCTCTTGGCTGGTCTATAAAGTCTTATTTCTATGGGTACCCATAAATTGCTTTCTTTTTCCGCTGCAGTAACAATAGTTTTAGCCTCTATATCTTGCCTGGCAAGGCTTTGAGGTATCCAGGCAACACCATCGCCAGATCTGACCATTGCCAATAGTGTTGCTGCCAGATCGGCCACAAAGGCAACATTTATATTATGGGTAATTCTGTTAATAGACGCTGTATTTGCTATTATTCTTCCCAGACCTGATTGTGATGAAAAAGAAAGGTAAGGGAATTGAATCTTATTATTTATATTCCACAACGGTTTTAACGTTTCTGAGTCTGGTTTACTGAATGGAATTAATGTATCAAACCCAAGACGAATGCTCATAAAGTTATTTTTATTTAAATTTAGATGCATATGTGGGTGATGGTGACACAGCAAAAATTGTGAATCTCCCTGCCGCATCATTTTTTCACACGCATTCAATGAGTCAGATAAAAGACGAAATGAACCAAATTTTGCAATTTTATCACTTTGCTTTAACAAGTGCGGTACAAAAGAGAAAGACAAAGCATGCGTTGCTGAAAAAACAAGACTAGGTTGTTTATTACCTGCGGCCTCAAGGGTATCACTTTTCAATGTGTACAAGGAGTGGATCAGTTCGGGAAGCTGGTCTGTAAATACTTCTCCGGCCTTGGTAAGGGTGACTCCCCGTTTACTTCTTTCAAAAAGGGGCGTACCCACCCATTCTTCGAGAGATTGTATCCGACGACTAAATGCGGGTTGAGTCACATATCTTGAGGCAGACGCTTTTGAGAAATTCAACGTTTCTTTTAGAGCCAGACAGTCTTCGAGCCATGTTAGTTCGAGGTGATGCCGATATTGCATAAGCTGCAACCTTATTAGCATTGGATGAGTTTCATTTATATAAGTAGCATTATACACAGACAGATTTTAAGAGGAAATTATTTGATTAAACAGAAACAAAAGCAGTAAGAATATGTTATGCCTTTGTCGGGTAAGTGTTGTTATTTATGTGAGTGTATTCTTTCTCAATAGAAATTAATTAGATGTAATTTTAGTATAACATGTGATTTATGCTTGTTGCAGTTGTATTCATGACTGTAATGAGTTGTTTTTGTACCCTAATAATATAAGGACGTATACATGTCACCAGCGATTATTACTTTGTTGGTTTTAGTGGTTGCAATAATTATCTTTGTTAGCGATCGTCTTCCTATGGGATTAGTTGCATTTATGGTCCCAATGGCACTTTATTTTACCGGTGTTATCGATGCTAAGGATATTTTTGCTTCAATCGTAAATGCGAATGTTATTCTTATCGTCGCCATGTGTGTACTCGGTGCGGCATTTTTTAAAACAGGTTTGGCATGGCAATCAAGTAAAATTTTACTAAAATATGCTAAAACAGAAAGAAGCCTTAGTGTATTGATTTTTCTTATTGGTGGAGTTATGTCTGCCTTTGTTTCTAATAGCGGAACAGTTGCTGTGCTAATTCCTATTGTTTTAGGTATTGCCGCCAGTAGTCAGATTAAGCCTATTAAACTTCTTATGCCTCTGGTTTTTGGGGCAACAATCGGTGCTGACATTTCTATTATCGGTTCGCCAGGAAATCTGATTGCTAAAAATACTATTGAAACTTTTAGTAAGGGAAGTCTGTCGGTGCCATTTTTCGAATACGCTAAAATTGGTATTCCTTTGCTGATTGCATGCTCTATATTTCTCTATTTCTTCGGTTCAAAACTCATCGCAGATCGTGATGGAAATACACAATCTGATTCTCAAATGGATTATAGCCAAATTCCGGCCTGGCATAGAAATTTAACTTTAGCCGTTTTTATTCTGTCTATCGCTGGAATGGTGGCAACTGATTATATTAAGTTTCTGCCTCCAATGCATATTATTGCATGTTGTTCGGCTATTGTTCTTGTATTCGCTGGCGTTTTAACACAAAAGGAAACTTTTAATTCTTTTGAAACGCTAACTGTTTTCATGCTTGCGTTTATGATGCCTTTAGGTGCCGCGCTTAATTCTACTGGTGCTGGAGAAATGATTGCCAATGCCGTTATTTCAGTAACCGGAGATTCTGGCGTTATGATTATTATGGCGTCATTGTGGATACTTACATGGGCTTTGACTCAAGTAATGAGTAACACTGCAGCATGTACGTTGTTATGCCCGGTAGGATGGACTATCGCACAGTCTATTGGCGCAGACCCTCGTGCAGTTGTTATTGCTGTTTTTATTGCGAGTAGTGTTGCTGTTTGTACCCCAATGGCTATTCCAGCAAACTCAATGATTATTGGCCCGGGGAATGTTAAATTTAAAGATTTCTTAAAACCCGGATTGGCGATTAGTTTGGTTTGTTTTATCGTTAGTATGATTTTACTACCGGTATTTTATCCATTCTATTAATGCCTGATATTACTTTTCTATTTTAGATTATTAAATTTGAGACTTTATTATGAATAGTTCGGTGCTATTAGGTGAAGGCTTCACTCTGATGTTCCTCGGCATGGGGTTCGTGCTGGCGTTTCTGTTCCTGCTGATTTTCGCCATCCGCGGCATGTCCGCCGCCGTCAACCGTTTCTTCCCTGAACCGGCTCCGGCGCCAAAACTGGCACCTGCCGCCGCCGCGCCCGTGGACGACTTCACCCGCTTAAAGCCGGTGATTGCCGCCGCCATTCACCATCACCGCCTTAACGCTTAATTCCCGGAGGGATCCATGACTATTGCCATTACCGACGTCGTCCTGCGTGACGCCCACCAGTCCCTTTTCGCCACCCGCCTGCGCCTTGACGATATGCTGCCGATTGCCGCCCAGCTTGACGATGTCGGCTACGGGTCGCTGGAGTGCTGGGGCGGCGCCACCTTTGACGCCTGTATCCGCTTTCTCGGCGAAGACCCGTGGCTGCGCCTGCGCGAGCTTAAAAAGGCCATGCCGAAAACCCCGCTGCAGATGCTGCTGCGCGGCCAGAACCTGCTCGGTTATCGCCATTACGCCGATGACGTGGTGGAACGCTTCGTTGAGCGGGCAGTGAAAAACGGCATGGACGTGTTCCGCGTCTTCGATGCCATGAACGACCCGCGCAATATGAAAGCCGCCCTGCAGGCGGTGCGCAGCCACGGCGCACACGCCCAGGGCACGCTCTCCTACACCACCAGCCCGGCGCACACCCTGCAGACCTGGCTGGATTTAACGGAGCAACTGCTGGAAACCGGCGTTGACTCGATTGCCATCAAGGATATGTCCGGCATTCTCACGCCGATGGCGGCGTATGAGCTGGTCAGCGAAATCAAAAAACGCTATGACGTGCGCCTGCACCTGCACCTGCACCTGCACCTGCACTGCCATGCCACCACCGGGATGGCGGAGATGGCCCTGCTGAAGGCTATCGAGGCGGGTGTTGACGGCGTGGACACGGCGATTTCCTCCATGAGCGCCACCTACGGCCACCCGGCCACCGAAGCGCTGGTGGCGACGTTGGCAGGTACTGAGCACGACACCGGGCTGGATATCCTGAAGCTGGAAAATATCGCCGCGTACTTCCGCGAGGTGCGCAAAAAGTACCACGCCTTTGAAGGCCAGCTGAAGGGCTACGACAGCCGTATTCTGGTGGCCCAGGTACCGGGCGGAATGCTCACCAACCTCGAAAGCCAGCTGAAGCAGCAGAACGCGGCGGACAAACTCGACCAGGTGCTGGCGGAAATCCCCCGCGTGCGCGAGGACCTCGGCTTTATCCCGCTGGTGACCCCCACCTCGCAGATTGTCGGCACCCAGGCGGTGCTCAACGTCCTGACCGGCGAACGCTACAAAACCATTGCCAAAGAAACCGCCGGTATTCTGAAAGGCGAATACGGCCACACCCCGGTGCCGGTGAATGCCGGGTTACAGGCCCGCGTGCTGGAAGGGGGCGCTCCGGTGACCTGCCGCCCGGCGGACCTGCTGAAGCCGGAACTGGCTGAACTGGAAGCCGACGTCAGGCGCCAGGCGCAGGAGAAGGGCATCACTCTGGCGGGAAACGCCATTGACGACGTGCTCACCGTGGCGCTGTTCCCGCAGATTGGCCTCAAATTCCTTGAGAACCGCCATAACCCGGCGGCGTTTGAGCCGGTGCCGCAGGCGGAAGCCGCGCAGCCGGTGGCAAAAGCAGAGAAGCCTGCCGCCTCCGGTATCTACACCGTGGAAGTGGAAGGCAAAGCCTTTGTGGTGAAGGTCAGCGACGGCGGCGATATCAGCCAGCTCACTGCTGCCACCCCGTCTTCCGCACCGGTTCAGGCTGCCGCCCCGGCAGGCGCCGGCACCCCGGTCACCGCGCCGCTGGCGGGCAATATCTGGAAAGTCATCGCCACAGAAGGCCAGACGGTGGCCGAAGGCGATGTGCTGCTGATTCTGGAAGCCATGAAGATGGAAACTGAAATCCGCGCCGCGCAGGCCGGGACGGTACGCGGTATCGCGGTGAAGTCCGGCGATGCGGTCTCCGTCGGCGACACCCTGATGACGCTGGCGTAACGGAGAACTGAAATGGAAAGTCTGAACGCCCTGCTTCAGGGCATGGGGCTGATGCACCTTGGCGCAGGCCAGGCCATCATGCTGCTGGTGAGCCTGCTGCTGCTGTGGCTGGCGATAGCGAAGAAGTTCGAGCCGCTGCTGCTGCTGCCGATTGGCTTCGGCGGGCTGCTCTCCAACATCCCGGAAGCGGGCATGGCGCTGACCGCGCTGGAGAGCCTGCTGGCCCACCACGACGCCGGGCAGCTGGCGGTGATTGCCGCGAAGCTTAACTGCGCGCCGGACGTGCACGCCATCAAGGAGGCGTTAGCGCTGGCGCTGCCGTCGGTGCAGGGCCAGATGGAAAATCTGGCGGTGGACATGGGCTACACGCCGGGGGTGCTGGCGTTGTTCTACAAAGTGGCGATTGGCTCCGGTGTCGCGCCGCTGGTCATCTTTATGGGCGTGGGCGCGATGACCGACTTCGGCCCGCTGCTGGCCAACCCGCGCACCCT
>NZ_JBGDZO010000014.1:0-36623 GCF_046548235.1 Salmonella sp. SAL4457 | reverse complement strand
GGCCCTGTCGGAAGACAGGGCCTTTTGTTTTTGTCTGTTTCTGCCGGATGGCGGCTCCGCCTTATCCGGCCTACAGGGACGCGCCGATCCACCCTCAATATAACCACAAGCCTTCCCAACACAGATACGGTAAACTATTGCCGATTGAGTATCAGGAAAGCAGCCATGACCCACTCCCTAAAACCCTGGAATACCTTCGGCATTGATCATTGTGCAAAGCACATCGCATGCGCTGAAAACGAACAACAACTACTGAGCGCCTGGCAGCAAGCAACTCGTGAGGGACTGCCGGTTATGATCCTGGGTGAAGGAAGCAATGTCCTGTTTCTGGAAAATTACGCCGGCACCGTGATCCTTAACCGCCTGAAAGGCATTGAGGTCAATGAAACCGCGGACGCCTGGCACCTACACGTCGGCGCAGGCGAAAACTGGCATCAGCTGGTTCGCTACGCGCTGGACAACAACATGCCCGGCCTGGAGAATCTGGCGCTCATCCCTGGCTGCGTTGGTTCCTCGCCTATACAGAATATTGGCGCGTATGGCGTAGAACTACAGCGCGTCTGCGACTACGTTGACTGCGTTGAACTGGAAACGGGAAAACGTCTGCGTTTGTCCGCGGCGGAATGCCGTTTCGGCTATCGTGACAGTATCTTCAAAAATGAATATCAGGATCGCGTTGCGATCGTCGCGGTGGGTCTGCGTTTGTCAAAGCAATGGCAGCCGGTGTTGACCTATGGCGATCTTACTCGTCTGGACCCGAAAACGGTCACCGCGCAACAGGTGTTTGATGCTGTATGCCATATGCGCACCACAAAATTGCCGGATCCTAAAGTGAATGGCAATGCGGGCAGCTTTTTTAAAAATCCCGTTGTCGCAGCCGATATCGCTATGGAACTGTTAGAACGATTTCCCAACGCGCCGCATTACCCTCAGGCAGACGGCTCAGTGAAGCTGGCGGCAGGCTGGCTGATAGATCAATGTCAGTTGAAAGGCGTCACCATTGGCGGCGCTGCGGTGCATCGCCAACAGGCGCTGGTATTGATTAATGCGAATGATGCGACAAGTAAAGATGTGGTGGCGCTGGCGCATCATGTCCGGCAAAAAGTGGGTGAAAAATTTAATGTCTGGCTGGAGCCTGAGGTTCGCTTTATTGGTCGGTCCGGAGAGGTGAACGCTGTGGAGAGCATTGCATGAAAGATACTACCGTTCCCCTGACGCTGATCTCACTACTTGCCGACGGAGAGTTTCACTCAGGCGAGCAGTTGGGTGAACGGCTGGGAATGAGCCGCGCGGCTATTAATAAACATATCCAGACATTACGCGACTGGGGAGTAGATGTATTTACCGTTCCCGGGAAAGGATATAGCTTACCGGAACCCATCCAGTTACTGGATGCTGACCGTATACATAGCCAACTGGATAGCGGAAACGTGGCGGTATTGCCCGTTATCGATTCAACCAATCAGTATTTACTTGATCGAATTGGCGAGCTGCGTTCAGGTGATGCCTGTGTAGCAGAATACCAACAGGCGGGGCGTGGTCGTCGCGGGCGTAAATGGTTCTCACCGTTTGGTGCGAATCTATATCTTTCAATGTACTGGCGTCTGGAGCAGGGGCCTGCGGCGGCAATAGGCTTGAGTCTGGTCATTGGAATTGTGATGGCGGAAGTGCTGCGTGAACTGGGCGCAGATAAAGTTCGTGTGAAGTGGCCTAACGACCTTTACCTATTGGACCGCAAACTGGCGGGTATTCTGGTCGAGTTAACCGGTAAAACGGGCGATGCCGCACAAATAGTGATTGGCGCTGGTATTAACATGGCAATGCGTCGCGTAGAAGAGGACGTGATAAATCAGGGATGGATCACACTACAAGAGGCCGGAATTACGCTCGACCGCAATATGCTGGCCGCAAAGCTGATTTATAAGCTACGTGCTGCGCTTGAGCTTTTTGAGCAAGAAGGTCTTTCTCCTTATCTTTCGCGCTGGAAAAAACTGGATAATTTTATTGATCGCCCGGTAAAACTAATTATTGGCGACAAAGAAATATTTGGTATTTCTCGCGGCATTGATACTCAGGGTGCATTATTGCTTGAACAGGATGGCGTGATTAAACCCTGGATGGGTGGGGAAATATCGCTGCGAAGCGCCGAATAGTAAAAAAGGGGAGTCGGTACTCCCCTTTTTTCTGTTATTTCCGCAATCTTACCTGTTCCACCGCATGGTTAGCGCTCTTGGTCATAATAAGGCTGGCACGTTCTCGTGTAGGTAAGATATTTTGTTTTAAATTCAACCAGTTAATTTCTTTCCAAAGCGAAGCTGCTGTATTAACAGCTTCTTCTTTAGATAATTTCGCATAATTGTGGAAATAAGAGTCAGGATCGGTAAACGCCCCTTCGCGGAATTTCAGGAAGCGATTGATATACCACGTCTGAAGAAGTTCTTCTGGCGCATCCACGTAAATAGAGAAATCAACGAAATCAGAGACAAATACATGATGCGGATCGTGAGGATAATCCATACCGCTTTGTAAAACATTCAAACCTTCAAGAATCAATATATCAGGCTGAGCGACGGTTTTATCCCCTTCAGGAATAACATCGTAAATCAAATGAGAATAGACTGGCGCCGTCACGTTCGGTACGCCCGACTTGAGGTCAGAAACGAATTTCACCAGTCGGTGCATATCATACGATTCGGGGAACCCCTTTTTCTTCATTAACCCGCGTTCTTTCAACACCTGGTTTGGGTGGAGGAAGCCGTCTGTGGTAATCAATTCAACACGGCGGTGTTCCGGCCAGCGACTCAGCAACGCTTGCAGAACGCGTGCTGTCGTGCTTTTACCCACTGCGACGCTGCCCGCGATACTGATGATATAAGGGATTCGCTGGCCGTTAGTGCCCAGAAACTGTTCCAGGACAGCCTGACGACGCAGATTTGAACTGATATAGAAATTTAGCAAACGGGAGAGAGGTAAATATATTTCTGCAACTTCTTCCAGCGATAAATCTTCATTAATGCCTTTTAACTGCGCGATCTCATCCTCGGTCAGGGTCATCGGCACAGAATCGCGAAGCGCAGCCCACTGGCTGCGATCAAACTGTAGGTAAGGCGTCATTAACGATTGCTCTTTTATACTCATAAGCATGTTTCTGGCTGCTATTGCTACATCAGTTCAGCGATGAACGAGGGCCATCCCTGACATGCAACGGCACGTCACATTTAAGTTAATTTGGACAATGGGCAGGAGGGTAACACCAGATGGGGAGGAATAATAAGAAAAAATCTCGCTGTGAAAGCTATCCCTGAGAAGCAATGTGACGAATATACCAGATACAGAAGATTGCTTTCTATCGACGGAGCGTTGAAATGCCGCGTCGTATCCTGGTCAGACGTTCGGTAAAATGCCGAAAATTTATGCTCTCTTGTTTGAAATTAGAGCATTTTTGTCTCTTATAGCGCAAAATGTGAGCGATAGAACATTTTATGCAATTTTTTAGTTGCATGAGCACGCAGGTCTCCATAGAATGCGCGCTACTTGATGCCGACTTAGCTCAGTAGGTAGAGCAACTGACTTGTAATCAGTAGGTCACCAGTTCGATTCCGGTAGTCGGCACCATCAAGTCCGGTGGGGTTCCCGAGCGGCCAAAGGGAGCAGACTGTAAATCTGCCGTCACAGACTTCGAAGGTTCGAATCCTTCCCCCACCACCATTTTCGGCCGCGCGATGGCGCAGCCCGAGACGATAAGTTCGCTTACCGGCTCGAATAAAGAGAGTTTCTCTCGATATTCAGTGCAGAATGAAAATCAGGTAGCCGAGTTCCAGGATGCGGGCATCGTATAATGGCTATTACCTCAGCCTTCCAAGCTGATGATGCGGGTTCGATTCCCGCTGCCCGCTCCAAGATGTGCTGATATAGCTCAGTTGGTAGAGCGCACCCTTGGTAAGGGTGAGGTCGGCAGTTCGAATCTGCCTATCAGCACCACTTCTTTTCTCCTTCCTGTTTTTCTCTTCTGTTTATTAGCATTCAACAAGTCGGGCGTGTTGCCTGGTTGATGTGGTGATATCACCGATTTATCCGTGTCTTAGAGGGACAATCGATGTCTAAAGAAAAGTTTGAACGTACAAAACCGCACGTTAACGTCGGTACTATCGGCCACGTTGACCATGGTAAAACAACGCTGACCGCTGCCATTACTACCGTACTGGCTAAAACCTACGGCGGTGCCGCTCGCGCATTCGACCAGATCGATAACGCGCCGGAAGAAAAAGCGCGTGGTATCACCATCAACACTTCTCACGTTGAATACGATACCCCGACCCGCCACTACGCACACGTAGACTGCCCGGGGCACGCCGACTATGTTAAAAACATGATCACCGGTGCTGCTCAGATGGACGGCGCGATCCTGGTTGTTGCTGCGACTGACGGCCCGATGCCGCAGACCCGTGAGCACATCCTGCTGGGTCGTCAGGTAGGCGTTCCGTACATCATCGTGTTCCTGAACAAATGCGACATGGTTGATGACGAAGAGCTGCTGGAACTGGTTGAAATGGAAGTTCGTGAACTTCTGTCTCAGTACGACTTCCCGGGCGACGACACGCCGATCGTTCGTGGTTCTGCTCTGAAAGCGCTGGAAGGCGACGCAGAGTGGGAAGCGAAAATCATCGAACTGGCTGGCTTCCTGGATTCTTACATCCCGGAACCAGAGCGTGCGATTGACAAGCCGTTCCTGCTGCCGATCGAAGACGTATTCTCCATCTCCGGTCGTGGTACCGTTGTTACCGGTCGTGTAGAACGCGGTATCATCAAAGTGGGCGAAGAAGTTGAAATCGTTGGTATCAAAGAGACTCAGAAGTCTACCTGTACTGGCGTTGAAATGTTCCGCAAACTGCTGGACGAAGGCCGTGCCGGTGAGAACGTAGGTGTTCTGCTGCGTGGTATCAAACGTGAAGAAATCGAACGTGGTCAGGTACTGGCTAAGCCGGGCACCATCAAGCCGCACACCAAGTTCGAATCTGAAGTGTACATTCTGTCCAAAGATGAAGGCGGCCGTCACACTCCGTTCTTCAAAGGCTACCGTCCGCAGTTCTACTTCCGTACTACTGACGTGACTGGCACCATCGAATTGCCGGAAGGCGTAGAGATGGTAATGCCGGGCGACAACATCAAAATGGTTGTTACCCTGATCCACCCGATCGCGATGGACGACGGTCTGCGTTTCGCAATCCGTGAAGGCGGCCGTACCGTTGGCGCGGGCGTTGTTGCTAAAGTTCTCGGCTAATCGCTGATAACATTTGACGCAATGCGCAATAAAAGGGCATCATTTGATGCCCTTTTTGCACGCTTTCACACCAGAACCTGGCTCATCAGTGATTTTATTTGTCATAATCATTGCTGAGACAGGCTCTGTAGAGGGCGTATAATCCGAAAGGCGAATAAGCGTTTCGATTTGGATTGCCTCGCGATTGCGGGGTGAAAATGTTTGTAGAATACTTCTGACAGGTTGGTTTATGAGTGCGAATACCGAAGCTCAAGGGAGCGGGCGCGGCCTGGAAGCGATGAAGTGGATAGTTGTTGCCATATTGCTGATCGTCGCAATCGTCGGCAACTACCTCTATCGCGACATGATGCTGCCGCTGCGTGCGCTGGCCGTAGTAATTCTGATTGCTGCAGCGGGTGGTGTCGCGCTGTTGACGACAAAAGGTAAAGCAACCGTTGCTTTTGCCCGTGAAGCGAGAACCGAAGTCCGTAAGGTCATTTGGCCGACTCGCCAGGAAACGCTGCACACCACGCTGATCGTCGCTGCGGTTACCGCAGTTATGTCACTGATCCTGTGGGGACTGGATGGTATTCTGGTTCGCCTGGTATCCTTTATCACTGGCCTGAGGTTCTGAGATGTCTGAAGCACCTAAAAAGCGCTGGTACGTCGTTCAGGCGTTTTCCGGTTTTGAAGGCCGCGTAGCCACATCGCTGCGCGAGCATATCAAATTACACAATATGGAAGAGCTGTTTGGCGAAGTCATGGTGCCGACTGAAGAAGTCGTTGAGATCCGTGGCGGCCAGCGTCGCAAAAGCGAACGCAAATTCTTCCCGGGTTACGTTCTGGTCCAGATGGTCATGAACGACGCAAGCTGGCACCTGGTGCGCAGCGTGCCGCGTGTGATGGGCTTTATCGGCGGTACGTCTGACCGTCCGGCGCCGATCAGCGACAAAGAAGTCGATGCGATCATGAACCGCCTGCAGCAGGTTGGCGATAAGCCGCGGCCGAAAACTCTGTTTGAACCGGGTGAAATGGTTCGTGTTAACGACGGTCCGTTCGCAGACTTTAACGGCGTTGTCGAAGAAGTCGATTATGAGAAGTCTCGCCTGAAAGTGTCTGTTTCTATCTTCGGTCGTGCGACCCCGGTAGAGCTGGACTTCAGCCAGGTTGAGAAAGCGTAAGGCTGCGATCAAAAAAGCAGCGATCTAATCGTTGCATAGGGCGCGAAATTGACATACAATTTCGCGCCTTTTGTTTTTATGGGCCTTATGCCCATAAAGCGATATTTATCACGGGGAGCTTCTTTGAAGCGATACTACCCAATTCGAGGAATTTAGAATGGCTAAGAAAGTACAAGCCTACGTCAAGCTGCAGGTTGCAGCTGGTATGGCGAACCCGAGTCCGCCGGTTGGTCCAGCACTGGGTCAGCAGGGTGTGAACATCATGGAATTCTGCAAAGCGTTCAACGCAAAAACGGATTCCATCGAAAAAGGTCTGCCGATTCCGGTTGTTATTACCGTTTACGCTGACCGTTCTTTCACCTTCGTTACCAAAACGCCTCCGGCAGCTGTTCTGCTGAAAAAAGCGGCTGGTATCAAGTCTGGTTCCGGCAAGCCGAACAAAGACAAAGTAGGTAAAATTTCCCGCGCTCAGCTGCAGGAAATCGCGCAGACCAAAGCTGCCGACATGACTGGTGCCGACATTGAAGCGATGACTCGCTCCATCGAAGGTACTGCACGTTCCATGGGCCTGGTAGTGGAGGACTAAGAAATGGCTAAACTGACCAAGCGTATGCGCGTGATCCGTGAAAAAGTTGATGCGACCAAACAGTACGACATCAACGAAGCTATTGCCCTGCTGAAAGAGCTGGCCACTGCTAAATTCAACGAAAGCGTTGACGTTGCCGTTAACCTCGGCATCGACGCTCGTAAATCTGACCAGAACGTTCGTGGCGCGACTGTACTGCCGCACGGTACTGGCCGTTCTGTTCGCGTTGCCGTATTTACCCAGGGCCCGAACGCTGAAGCAGCTAAAGCTGCTGGCGCTGAGCTGGTAGGTATGGAAGATCTGGCTGACCAGATCAAGAAAGGCGAAATGAACTTCGACGTTGTTATCGCATCCCCGGATGCAATGCGCGTTGTTGGCCAGCTGGGCCAGGTTCTGGGTCCGCGCGGCCTGATGCCAAACCCGAAAGTCGGTACCGTAACGCCGAACGTTGCTGAAGCGGTTAAGAACGCTAAAGCAGGTCAGGTTCGTTACCGTAACGACAAAAACGGCATTATCCACACCACCATCGGTAAAGTGGACTTTGACGCTGACAAACTGAAAGAAAACCTGGAAGCTCTGCTGGTTGCGCTGAAAAAAGCAAAACCGAGCCAGGCGAAAGGCGTGTACATCAAGAAAGTTAGCATCTCCACCACCATGGGTGCTGGTGTTGCCGTTGATCAGGCTGGTCTGAGCGCATCTGCGAACTAAGATTAGTCTTTACGTGGGCGGTGATTTTGTCTACAATCTTACCCCCACGTATTCTGCTAGTTGCAGACGTATATCCGAGATATTCGGGTTGTGGCAAGGCGGAAATTGAGTGAGTCGCCAGGAGCATAGCTAACTATGTGACTGGTGTGAACGAAGGAAGCCAACGCCGCCACAAGCTGAATAGCGACGGATAGACAAGATTTGTTCGTTGGAGCCTGGCCTATCCAGGCCTCCGTCGAAGACCGCAGGCGTCTCGCAAGAGGCTTAATCCCCTGCGTAGACGGTGACAGAACGCTAAGATTATTTTTGATACTCTGGCTTGTTTCTGCTCACCGTATTAAGACGCTCTTCTCGTTGAGATGAGTGAAGTGAGTTCCGGAACATGAGTTCCGGCAAACATCCAGGAGCAAAGCTAATGGCTTTAAATCTTCAAGACAAACAAGCGATTGTTGCTGAAGTCAGCGAAGTAGCCAAAGGCGCGCTGTCTGCAGTAGTTGCGGATTCCCGTGGCGTAACTGTAGATAAAATGACTGAACTGCGTAAAGCAGGTCGTGAAGCTGGCGTATACATGCGTGTTGTTCGTAACACCCTGCTGCGCCGCGTCGTTGAAGGTACTCAGTTCGAGTGCCTGAAAGACACGTTTGTTGGTCCGACCCTGATTGCATACTCTATGGAACACCCGGGCGCTGCTGCTCGTCTGTTCAAAGAGTTCGCGAAAGCGAATGCAAAATTTGAGGTCAAAGCTGCAGCCTTTGAAGGTGAGCTGATCCCGGCGTCTCAGATCGACCGCCTGGCAACTCTGCCGACCTACGAAGAAGCAATTGCACGCCTGATGGCAACCATGAAAGAAGCTTCGGCTGGCAAACTGGTTCGCACACTGGCTGCTGTACGCGATGCAAAAGAAGCTGCGTAATCGCAGTTGTCTTTATCAAGCATTTGCTTACGTATAAACTTATTCTGATATTCAGGAACAATTTAAATGTCTATCACTAAAGATCAAATCATTGAAGCAGTATCCGCTATGTCCGTAATGGACGTTGTAGAACTGATTTCTGCAATGGAAGAAAAATTCGGTGTTTCCGCTGCTGCTGCTGTAGCTGTAGCTGCTGGCCCGGCTGAAGCTGCTGAAGAAAAAACTGAATTCGACGTAATTCTGAAAGCTGCTGGCGCTAACAAAGTTGCTGTTATCAAAGCAGTACGTGGCGCAACTGGCCTGGGTCTGAAAGAAGCTAAAGACCTGGTAGAATCTGCTCCGGCCGCTCTGAAAGAAGGCGTGAGCAAAGATGACGCTGAAGCACTGAAAAAATCTCTGGAAGAAGCTGGCGCTGAAGTTGAAGTTAAATAAGCCAACCCTTCCGGTTGCAGCCTGAGAAATCAGGCTGATGGCTGGTGACTTTTTAGTCACCAGCCTTTTTGCGCTGTAAGGCGCCAGTAGCGTTTCACACTGTTTGACTACTGCTGTGCCTTTCAATGCTTGTTTCTATCGACGACTTAATATACTGCGACAGAGCGTACGTTCTGTGTAAATCGCAATGAAATGGTTTAAGCGTGATAGCAACAGGCATTGCGGAAAGTATCCATTTTCCGGTCAACAAAATAGTGTTGCACAAACTGTCCCCCGCAGGACAGATGGGTCGACTTGTCAGCGAGCTGAGGAACCCTATGGTTTACTCCTATACCGAGAAAAAACGTATTCGTAAGGATTTTGGTAAACGTCCACAAGTTCTGGATGTACCTTATCTCCTTTCTATCCAGCTTGACTCGTTTCAGAAGTTTATCGAGCAAGATCCTGAAGGGCAGTACGGCCTGGAAGCAGCCTTCCGTTCCGTGTTCCCGATTCAGAGCTACAGCGGTAATTCCGAGCTGCAGTACGTCAGCTACCGCCTTGGCGAACCGGTGTTTGACGTTCAGGAATGTCAGATCCGTGGCGTGACCTATTCCGCACCGCTGCGCGTAAAACTGCGTCTGGTGATCTACGAGCGCGAAGCGCCGGAAGGCACCGTTAAAGACATTAAAGAACAAGAAGTCTACATGGGCGAAATTCCGCTCATGACCGACAACGGTACCTTTGTTATCAACGGTACTGAGCGTGTTATCGTTTCTCAGCTGCACCGTAGTCCGGGCGTCTTCTTTGACTCCGACAAAGGTAAAACCCACTCTTCGGGTAAAGTGCTGTATAACGCGCGCATCATTCCTTACCGTGGTTCCTGGCTGGACTTCGAATTCGATCCGAAGGACAACCTGTTCGTGCGTATCGACCGTCGCCGTAAACTGCCTGCGACCATCATCCTGCGTGCGCTGAACTACACCACTGAGCAGATCCTTGACCTGTTCTTTGAGAAAGTCGTCTTCGAAATTCGCGACAACAAACTGCAGATGGAGCTGATTCCAGAACGTCTGCGCGGCGAAACCGCGTCGTTCGATATCGAAGCTAACGGCAAAGTGTACGTTGAAAAAGGCCGTCGCATTACCGCGCGTCACATCCGTCAGCTGGAAAAAGACGATATCAAGCATATCGAAGTTCCGGTTGAGTACATCGCAGGTAAAGTCGTCTCTAAAGACTACGTTGACGAATCTACTGGCGAGCTGATCTGCGCGGCGAACATGGAGCTGAGCCTGGATCTGCTGGCTAAGCTGAGCCAGTCCGGCCACAAGCGTATCGAAACGCTGTTTACCAACGATCTGGACCACGGCCCGTACATTTCTGAAACGGTACGCGTCGACCCAACTAACGATCGTCTGAGCGCGCTGGTAGAAATCTACCGCATGATGCGCCCTGGTGAGCCGCCGACTCGCGAAGCGGCTGAAAGCCTGTTCGAGAACCTGTTCTTCTCCGAAGACCGCTATGACCTGTCTGCGGTGGGTCGTATGAAGTTCAACCGTTCTCTGCTGCGCGACGAAATCGAAGGTTCCGGTATCCTGAGCAAAGACGACATCATTGATGTCATGAAGAAGCTCATCGATATCCGTAACGGTAAAGGCGAAGTGGATGATATCGACCACCTCGGCAACCGTCGTATCCGTTCCGTCGGCGAAATGGCGGAAAACCAGTTCCGCGTTGGCCTGGTGCGTGTAGAGCGTGCGGTGAAAGAGCGTCTGTCTCTGGGCGATCTGGATACCCTGATGCCTCAGGATATGATCAACGCCAAGCCGATTTCCGCCGCAGTGAAAGAGTTCTTTGGTTCCAGCCAGCTGTCTCAGTTTATGGACCAGAACAACCCGCTGTCTGAGATTACGCACAAACGTCGTATCTCCGCACTCGGCCCAGGCGGTCTGACCCGCGAACGCGCAGGCTTCGAAGTTCGAGACGTACACCCGACGCACTACGGTCGCGTATGTCCTATCGAAACGCCGGAAGGTCCGAACATCGGTCTGATCAACTCCCTGTCCGTGTACGCACAGACTAACGAATATGGCTTCCTTGAGACGCCGTACCGTCGTGTGGTTGATGGCGTGGTCACTGACGAAATTCATTACCTGTCTGCTATCGAAGAAGGCAACTACGTTATCGCTCAGGCGAACTCCAACCTGGATGACGAAGGCCACTTTGTAGAAGATCTGGTGACCTGCCGTAGCAAAGGCGAATCCAGCTTGTTCAGCCGCGACCAGGTTGACTACATGGACGTTTCCACCCAGCAGGTGGTCTCCGTCGGTGCGTCCCTGATCCCGTTCCTGGAACACGATGACGCCAACCGTGCATTGATGGGTGCGAACATGCAACGTCAGGCGGTTCCGACTCTGCGCGCTGACAAGCCGCTGGTGGGTACCGGTATGGAACGTGCTGTCGCCGTCGACTCCGGTGTTACTGCAGTAGCTAAACGTGGCGGTACTGTTCAGTACGTGGATGCGTCCCGTATCGTTATCAAAGTTAACGAAGACGAGATGTACCCGGGCGAAGCGGGTATCGACATCTATAACCTGACCAAATACACCCGCTCTAACCAGAACACCTGTATCAACCAGATGCCATGTGTGTCTCTGGGCGAGCCGGTTGAACGCGGCGACGTGCTGGCAGACGGTCCGTCCACCGACCTCGGTGAACTGGCACTCGGTCAGAACATGCGCGTGGCGTTCATGCCGTGGAACGGCTACAACTTCGAAGACTCCATCCTCGTTTCCGAGCGTGTTGTCCAGGAAGACCGTTTCACCAC
Organism: Salmonella sp. SAL4457; assembly: GCF_046548235.1. Lineage (NCBI taxonomy): Bacteria > Pseudomonadati > Pseudomonadota > Gammaproteobacteria > Enterobacterales > Enterobacteriaceae > Salmonella > Salmonella sp. SAL4457. The sequence continues at coordinate 24,737 of NZ_JBGDZO010000014.1, read as the reverse complement.
CATCCACATTCAGGAACTGGCGTGCGTGTCCCGTGACACCAAGCTGGGGCCGGAAGAGATCACCGCTGACATCCCGAACGTGGGTGAAGCTGCGCTCTCCAAACTGGATGAATCCGGTATCGTTTACATCGGCGCGGAAGTAACCGGCGGCGACATTCTGGTCGGTAAGGTGACGCCGAAAGGTGAAACCCAGCTGACGCCGGAAGAGAAACTGCTGCGTGCGATCTTCGGTGAGAAAGCGTCTGACGTTAAAGACTCTTCTCTGCGCGTACCTAACGGTGTCTCCGGTACGGTTATCGACGTTCAGGTCTTTACTCGCGATGGCGTAGAAAAAGACAAACGTGCTCTGGAAATCGAAGAGATGCAGCTCAAGCAGGCGAAAAAAGACCTGTCTGAAGAACTGCAAATCCTCGAAGCGGGCCTGTTTAGCCGTATCCGTGCGGTACTGGTGTCCGGCGGCGTTGAAGCTGAGAAGCTCGACAAACTGCCGCGCGATCGCTGGCTGGAACTCGGTCTGACCGACGAAGAGAAACAAAATCAGCTGGAACAACTGGCTGAGCAGTATGACGAACTGAAACACGAGTTCGAGAAAAAACTTGAAGCGAAGCGCCGTAAAATCACCCAGGGCGACGATCTGGCGCCGGGCGTGCTGAAGATCGTGAAGGTCTATCTGGCCGTTAAACGCCGTATCCAGCCGGGTGATAAGATGGCAGGTCGTCACGGTAACAAGGGTGTTATCTCTAAGATCAACCCGATCGAAGACATGCCTTACGATGAAAACGGCACGCCGGTCGACATCGTACTGAACCCGCTGGGCGTACCGTCTCGTATGAACATCGGTCAGATTCTGGAAACCCACCTGGGTATGGCTGCGAAAGGTATTGGCGACAAGATTAACGCCATGCTGAAACAGCAGCAGGAAGTCGCGAAACTGCGCGAATTCATCCAGCGTGCCTACGATCTGGGCGCCGACGTTCGTCAGAAAGTCGACCTGAGCACCTTCAGCGATGATGAAGTGCTGCGTCTGGCAGAAAACCTGCGTAAAGGTATGCCGATTGCCACACCAGTGTTTGACGGTGCGAAAGAAGCGGAAATCAAAGAGCTGCTGAAACTGGGCGACCTGCCGACCTCCGGTCAGATCACCCTGTTCGATGGCCGTACGGGTGAACAGTTCGAACGTCCGGTAACCGTCGGTTACATGTACATGCTGAAACTGAACCACCTGGTTGATGACAAGATGCATGCGCGTTCTACCGGTTCTTACAGCCTGGTTACTCAGCAGCCGCTGGGTGGTAAGGCGCAGTTCGGTGGTCAGCGCTTCGGGGAGATGGAAGTGTGGGCGCTGGAAGCTTACGGCGCCGCCTACACCCTGCAGGAAATGCTCACCGTTAAGTCTGATGACGTGAACGGTCGTACCAAGATGTATAAGAACATCGTGGACGGCAACCATCAGATGGAACCGGGTATGCCGGAATCCTTCAACGTTCTGTTGAAAGAGATCCGCTCGCTGGGCATCAACATCGAACTGGAAGACGAGTAATTCTCGCTCAAACAGGTCACTGGTGTCGGGGTAAAACCCGACACCAGATTGTGCTAACTCCGACGGGAGCAAATCCGTGAAAGATTTATTAAAGTTTCTGAAAGCGCAGACTAAAACCGAAGAGTTTGATGCGATCAAAATTGCTCTGGCTTCGCCAGACATGATCCGTTCATGGTCTTTCGGTGAAGTTAAAAAGCCGGAAACCATCAACTACCGTACGTTCAAACCTGAGCGTGACGGCCTTTTCTGCGCCCGTATCTTTGGGCCGGTAAAAGACTACGAGTGCCTGTGCGGTAAGTACAAGCGCCTGAAACACCGTGGTGTTATTTGTGAGAAGTGCGGCGTTGAAGTGACCCAGACCAAAGTACGCCGTGAGCGTATGGGCCACATCGAGCTGGCGTCTCCGACTGCTCACATCTGGTTCCTGAAATCGCTGCCGTCCCGTATCGGTCTGCTGCTCGATATGCCGTTGCGTGATATCGAACGCGTACTGTACTTCGAATCTTATGTGGTTATCGAAGGCGGTATGACCAACCTGGAACGTCAACAGATCCTGACTGAAGAGCAGTATCTGGACGCGCTGGAAGAGTTCGGTGACGAATTCGACGCGAAGATGGGGGCGGAAGCTATCCAGGCCCTGCTGAAGAGCATGGATCTGGAGCAAGAGTGTGAAACTCTGCGCGAAGAGCTGAACGAAACCAACTCCGAAACCAAGCGTAAGAAGCTGACCAAGCGTATCAAACTGCTGGAAGCCTTCGTGCAGTCTGGCAACAAGCCAGAGTGGATGATCCTGACCGTTCTGCCAGTTCTGCCGCCAGATCTGCGTCCGCTGGTTCCGCTGGATGGTGGTCGTTTCGCCACGTCAGATCTGAACGATCTGTATCGTCGCGTGATCAACCGTAACAACCGTCTGAAACGTCTGCTGGATCTGGCTGCGCCGGACATCATCGTACGCAACGAAAAACGTATGCTGCAGGAAGCGGTCGACGCCCTGCTGGATAACGGTCGTCGCGGTCGTGCGATCACCGGTTCTAACAAACGTCCTCTGAAATCTTTGGCCGACATGATCAAAGGTAAGCAGGGTCGTTTCCGTCAGAACCTGCTCGGTAAGCGTGTTGACTACTCCGGTCGTTCTGTAATCACCGTAGGTCCATACCTGCGTCTGCATCAGTGCGGTCTGCCGAAGAAAATGGCGCTGGAGCTGTTCAAACCGTTCATCTACGGCAAACTGGAACTGCGAGGACTCGCCACCACCATCAAAGCCGCGAAGAAAATGGTTGAGCGCGAAGAAGCTGTCGTTTGGGATATCCTGGACGAAGTTATCCGCGAACACCCGGTACTGCTGAACCGCGCACCAACACTGCACCGTCTGGGTATCCAGGCATTTGAACCGGTACTGATCGAAGGTAAAGCTATCCAGTTGCACCCGCTGGTTTGTGCGGCATATAACGCCGACTTCGATGGTGACCAGATGGCTGTTCACGTACCGCTGACGCTGGAAGCCCAGCTTGAAGCGCGTGCGCTGATGATGTCTACCAACAACATCCTGTCTCCGGCGAACGGCGAACCTATCATCGTTCCGTCTCAGGACGTGGTATTGGGTCTGTACTACATGACCCGTGACTGTGTTAACGCCAAAGGCGAAGGCATGGTGCTGACTGGCCCGAAAGAAGCTGAGCGTATCTATCGCGCAGGTCTGGCCTCTCTGCATGCGCGCGTTAAAGTGCGTATCACTGAATATGAAAAAGATGAAAACGGCGAATTCGTTGCGCACACCAGCCTGAAAGACACGACCGTTGGTCGCGCCATTCTGTGGATGATCGTACCGAAAGGTCTGCCTTTCTCCATCGTCAACCAGGCGCTGGGCAAGAAAGCGATCTCCAAAATGCTGAACACTTGCTACCGTATTCTGGGCCTGAAACCGACCGTTATTTTTGCGGACCAGACGATGTACACCGGCTTTGCTTATGCAGCGCGTTCAGGTGCGTCCGTTGGTATTGATGACATGGTCATCCCGGAGAAAAAACACGAGATCATCTCTGAAGCGGAAGCTGAAGTTGCTGAGATCCAGGAGCAGTTCCAGTCTGGTCTGGTAACCGCTGGCGAACGCTATAACAAAGTTATCGATATCTGGGCTGCGGCGAACGATCGTGTATCCAAAGCGATGATGGATAACCTGCAAACCGAAACCGTGATTAACCGTGACGGCCAGGAAGAGCAGCAGGTTTCCTTCAACAGCATCTACATGATGGCCGACTCCGGTGCGCGTGGTTCTGCGGCACAGATTCGTCAGCTTGCTGGTATGCGTGGTCTGATGGCGAAGCCGGATGGCTCCATCATCGAAACGCCAATCACCGCGAACTTCCGTGAAGGTCTGAACGTACTCCAGTACTTCATCTCCACCCACGGTGCTCGTAAAGGTCTGGCGGATACCGCACTGAAAACCGCGAACTCCGGTTATCTGACCCGTCGTCTGGTTGACGTCGCGCAGGATCTGGTGGTGACCGAAGATGACTGTGGTACGCACGAAGGTATCCTGATGACCCCGGTTATCGAGGGGGGCGATGTTAAAGAGCCGCTGCGTGACCGCGTTCTGGGTCGTGTGACGGCGGAAGATGTGCTGAAGCCGGGTACGGCGGACATTCTGGTTCCACGCAACACGCTGCTGCACGAACAGTGGTGTGACCTGCTGGAAGCAAACTCCGTTGACGCCGTTAAAGTGCGTTCCGTTGTATCCTGCGACACCGACTTTGGTGTATGTGCGCACTGCTATGGTCGTGACCTGGCGCGTGGCCACATCATCAACAAAGGTGAAGCTATCGGCGTTATCGCGGCACAGTCCATCGGTGAACCGGGTACACAGCTGACGATGCGTACGTTCCACATCGGTGGTGCGGCATCGCGTGCGGCTGCTGAATCCAGCATCCAGGTTAAGAACAAAGGTAGCATCAAGCTCAGCAACGTGAAGTCGGTTGTGAACTCCAGCGGTAAACTGGTTATCACTTCCCGTAACACCGAACTGAAGCTGATCGACGAATTCGGTCGTACCAAAGAGAGCTATAAAGTGCCTTATGGCGCTGTCATGGCGAAAGGTGATGGCGAGCAGGTTGCCGGCGGCGAAACCGTGGCAAACTGGGACCCGCACACCATGCCGGTTATCACCGAAGTGAGTGGTTTCATCCGCTTCACTGACATGATCGACGGTCAGACCATTACGCGTCAGACCGACGAACTGACCGGTTTGTCTTCGCTGGTGGTTCTGGATTCGGCTGAACGTACTACCGGTGGTAAAGATCTGCGTCCGGCGCTGAAAATCGTTGATGCTCAGGGTAATGACGTTCTGATCCCGGGTACCGATATGCCTGCGCAGTACTTCCTGCCGGGTAAAGCGATTGTACAGCTGGAAGATGGCGTACAGATCAGTTCTGGTGACACCCTGGCGCGTATTCCTCAGGAATCCGGCGGTACCAAGGATATCACCGGTGGTCTGCCGCGCGTTGCGGACCTGTTCGAAGCGCGTCGTCCGAAAGAACCGGCCATTCTGGCGGAAATCGCAGGTATCGTTTCCTTCGGTAAAGAAACCAAAGGCAAACGTCGTCTGGTGATTACGCCGGTTGATGGTAGCGATCCGTACGAAGAGATGATTCCGAAATGGCGTCAGCTCAACGTGTTCGAAGGGGAACGTGTAGAACGTGGTGATGTGATTTCCGACGGTCCGGAAGCGCCGCACGATATTCTGCGTCTGCGTGGTGTTCATGCTGTGACGCGTTACATCGTTAACGAAGTCCAGGATGTATACCGTCTGCAGGGCGTTAAGATTAACGATAAACACATCGAAGTTATCGTTCGTCAGATGCTGCGTAAAGCGACCATCGAAAGCGCCGGTAGTTCCGACTTCCTGGAAGGCGAACAGGTTGAATACTCTCGCGTCAAGATCGCTAACCGCGAGCTGGAAGCGAACGGCAAAGTGGGGGCTACCTTCTCCCGCGATCTGCTGGGTATCACCAAAGCGTCTCTGGCAACCGAATCGTTCATCTCTGCCGCATCGTTCCAGGAGACCACGCGTGTCCTGACCGAAGCAGCCGTTGCGGGTAAACGCGACGAACTGCGCGGCCTGAAAGAGAACGTTATCGTGGGTCGTCTGATCCCGGCGGGTACCGGTTATGCGTACCACCAGGATCGTATGCGCCGTCGCGCCGCGGGCGAGCAGCCAGCAACACCGCAGGTCACTGCGGAAGATGCATCTGCAAGCCTGGCAGAACTGCTGAACGCAGGTCTGGGCGGTTCTGATAACGAGTAATCGTTAAATGGTGGAGGGGTATTTATCCCTCCACCAGCTTCATGCTGGATACCGAATTCCGGGTCGCTTGCCTACAAGGAAAGAAAATGCCAGCGATTATTTCATTAATCTATTTAATGTTTAGTCTTTTAGTATTTACAAAAAAGATAACCATTTCAAACGTTCTGTCCGCTTTTTTATTGTTTCTATCGTTATATATACTTCACCATAAATCATTACTTATATTTATTTATTGTCTTATTATTATTGTCGCCACCGTTATTCTTCATCAAGTCAAAACCAGCGCGGATAAAAAAGCCGTATTTTATTTTTCAATGCCATGCTGGCTCTTGATTTTATCTGTAATTATAAATTTAATGAATAAATGAATTATTTTTTCATGACTCTTGTTTCTCGCATTATTTGTGAAAACTCATTGTCACTGGTTATATGAATAAATTGTCCAGTTGTTGCATTATATTTTGCCATCGCACAGGGAAGACTATTACCGCCGTTAGCCATAACAAATTTTGCTTTTGTATTACGATAAAGATTGACGCCAGGAATGGGGTCTTGACCGAATGTATAAGGCGTTGGGACAATCACATTATGTTTGTTTGAGAGCCACTTTGCTAAAATCCCGTCAACGCCATTAACCGGCGTAATAAAAGTAGAGAATCCACAATACTCAAAATTGAATTTTTTACCATTGGGTTTCTTTTTTTCTGTAACATTAAATCCAAATGTGACTTTAAATTTATCCCATAAATCTAAGTTATTAAAGTCTATTGGCTCGCCATTATAAAATACCTGCTGTTCATACATTAAATGATAAACCTGTTTTATTGGTTGTTTACGCGGGAAATTTTAAATCATTAAATGAAGCATTTAATTCCATTAAGGTCTTTAGGCCGAAAAAAACACACAGACGACTTTATAATCGGACAATACATCAATCCCAGATGTCCGAGGATGTAGTGCGTATAGGTAAAATGATATGTATTAGCTCAGACCTGATCTGACAGTTACCGGTTATTTATACAGATATCTGTCAGATTACATCTGGCTTAACTTTTTCTCAGCCCAGATGCGTTTTCCATCAAGTAACGTTACCATCGGCGTCCGGCCGCAACACATTTTTCCCTGATGGGTTCGCCCCTGATTCCCGTTGTTCTGGGGCATCATTTTATGGACAAAAACGATCAGCAGACACGGTTGGAAGAGGGGGCGCCAGCGAAATTACAGTCAGGAACGCTGCCCGAAAAGTTCAAGTTCACCGCTATTTCGATAATCCAGTGGCCAGCCCCCGGTCGTCAGTTACTGATGAAGGGGAAAAGGCTGGGCAAAAATGAGGAAGGGATAATTTGCCCTGGTCAGCTTCCGTTGCTGACGATGACAAAATAAAAAAACGGGAGGTCGATAACAATCTCCCGTTTTTCGCATTACGTACTCGCTCGTGAAATATTAATGCGTTTACATACGGGTTCACCGCATTTGCGAAGCGCGCCCCAGCCAACTGTCCCAGTCTTTCCATACGGGCTGTAACCCTTGCGCGCTTAACGCGCTTGCAACGACTTCTGGCCGACGGGCATCGTGGGGAGAAAACTGCTCCAGTTCCGGATGATCGTCAGCGTAGCCACCGGGCTGGGTTTTCGAGAAGGCGCTGACGTTATTGATCGCCAGCGGGATCACGTTATCGCGGAACCACGGCGATTCGCGGGTGGAGAGTGATAATTCAATTTCCGGCGCCAATAACCGGAAAGCGCAAATCGTTTGCACCAGTTGCTTTTCATCCATCACAGATGCGGGTTCCACACCGCCAGTACACGGACGCAGACGCGGGAAGGAAACAGAATAGCGACTCTGCCAGTACTGTTTTTGCATCCACAACAGATGCTCCGCCACCATATAGCAATCCACCCGCCAGTTGTCCGACAGACCAATTAGCGCGCCAAGACCGATTTTGTCGATACCTGCCCGGCCTAACCGATCCGGCGTTTCCAGCCGCCAGAAAAAGTCCTGTTTCTTTCCCTTCAGGTGATGCTGTGCATAGATTGCCTCATGATAAGTCTCCTGATAAACCATCACGCCATCGATCCCCAGCGTTTTGAGCTCCGCATAGTTTTCTTGCGACAAGGGCTGGACTTCCATCTGTAAAGAGGAAAATTGACGGCGGATGGTGGGTAAATGACGGCGAAAATAGTCCATGCCGACTTTGGCCTGATGTTCGCCGGTGACTAATAGCAGATGCTCAAAACCTAACTCACGGATAGCGTCGCACTCCCTTTCAATATCCACCTCATTCAGCGTCTTACGCTTGATGCGGTTGCTCATCGAAAAACCGCAGTAGGTGCAGTCGTTGGCACAGAGGTTTGAGAGATAAAGCGGCACATAGAAACTGACGGTGTTGCCAAAGCGCTGGCGGGTCAGCCTTTGTGCCCGCTGCGCCAGCGGCTCAAGATAATCGGCGGCGGCGGGGGAAAGTAACGCCATCATATCCTCGCGGTTGAGGCGTGAAGCATTCAGCGCCCGCTCCACATCGGCGGCGGTTTTACCGTTGATGCGCAGGCGAATATCGTCCCAGTCCAGTTGCCGCCAGCGGTCGGTGAAGGTTTTCATGCTAACGCCTCCAGAAATCCGGTGAGCGGGCTGGTGGCGCTGGCGTAGGTGCTACGATTACCCGGTACCGCCTGACGCGCCAGTAATCCGGCTTCCACCGCCAGACGGAAAGCGGTTGCCATCATCACCGGATCGTCCGCCACGGCAATCGCCGTGTTGACCAGTACCGCATCAGCGCCCATTTCCAGCGCCTGTGCGGCATGGCTGGGCACGCCGATCCCGGCGTCGACCACCACCGGTACGGTGGACTGCTGAATAATAATCTCCAGCATGGCTTTGGTTTCCAGCCCCTGATTCGAACCGATAGGCGCGCCGAGCGGCATCACCGCCGCGCAGCCGACCTCTTCCAGCCGCTTGCACAGCACCGGATCTGCGCCACAGTAGGGCAGCACCACAAAACCCTGCTTCACCAGCGCCTCGGCGGCTTTCAGCGTTTCGATTGGATCCGGCAGCAGCCAACGGGCATCCGGGTGGATTTCTAATTTCAACCAGTTTGTGCCCAGCGCTTCACGCGCCAGTTGGGCGGCGAAGATCGCCTCTTCGGCAGTTTTCGCCCCGGAGGTATTGGGCAGCAGCGTGATGCCCGCTTCAATCAGCGGCGCCAGAATCGCATCAGTGTGCTGGCGCAGGTCCACGCGCTTCATCGCCAGCGTCACCAGTTGGCTGCCGGAAGCGCGAATTGCCTCGACCATCAGTTGCGATGAGGCAAACTTCCCGGTACCGGTGAACAGATGTGAATCAAACGTTTTGTCAGCAATACGTAACATATCAACCCCCTGCAATAACCTGAAAAAGCAGGATCTGGTCGCCTTCCTGCACGATTTGCTGCTGCCACTGCTCGCGCGGCAGGATCTGCTGATTGAGCGCCAACGCCGCGCCCGGTTTGAGCTGGTTGAGCTGGATAAGCAGCCCGCTGACGGTTTGCCCTGCGGCGCACTGCATCGGCTCGTCATTGAATTGAATTTGCATGTTGCCCTCCGCATACCGGACAGCCGCTGGCACGACGCAGCGCCAGGCTGCGCCACTGGCTGGTTTTACCGTCAAAGAGGCGTAGCTCTCCGCTGGGCGTCTCTATACCGCTGAGTAATTTAATCGCCTCCAGCGCCTGCAAAGTGCCCATCACGCCAACAACCGGTCCGACGATACCGGCGGTACGGCAGTTGCGTTCAGGCTCGACATCGTCCGGCCACAGGCAGCGGTAACAGCCTTGTTCCCACGGTGGTGTGAGGACCATTAGCTGGCCGCCAAAGCCGACGGCGCTGGCGGAAATTAACGGAGTGTTGAGCGCCACACAGGCGGCGTTAATCTCCTGGCGCGTCGCCATGTTATCGGTACAGTCGAGCACTACGTCGGCGTGTGCTACCGCGTTTTTAAGCACATCGCCAGTCAGACGTTGTTGCAATACGATCAGCTTGCTACCGGGGTTGAGCTGCGCCAGCCGTAGTTTTGCCGCCTGCGCCTTCGGGTGGGCGATATCGTCGGTGGTGAACAGAATTTGCCGCTGGAGATTGCTCAAGTGAACATCGTCATCATCCGCCAGCGTCAGTTTGCCGATGCCCGCCCCCGCCAGATACAGTGCGGCAGGCGAACCCAATCCGCCTAAGCCGACAATCAATACATGGCTATCGAGCAGTTTTTGCTGGCCTTCAATGGCGATATCGCCGAGCAGAATCTGGCGGCTGTAGCGCATAAAGTCACGGTCATTCATCGCCGACTCCCGCGATTGCCAGCAGTTGCGCGGTGGCTTCACGCCAGTCTGCTGCCTGGGTAATGGCGCTAACCACAGCCACGCTGCCGACGCCGGTCGCCAGTACCGCTGGGGCGCGTTCAAGGCTGATGCCGCCGATCGCGACGGTCGGGTAATCCGCCAGTCGTTCAATATGACTGGCCAGCTGCGCCAGCCCCTGTGGGGCGGAAGGCATCTGCTTGGTTTGCGTCGGGAAGACGTGGCCGAGTGCGATATAAGAAGGCTTAGCGGCCAGCGCCACGTCTATTTCCATATCATCGTGGGTCGATACGCCCAGGCGTAAGCCCGCCGCCTGAATCGCCTTCAGGTCGGTGGTTTCAAGGTCTTCCTGGCCGAGATGCACGCCGTAAGCGCGGTGCTTAATTGCCAGACGCCAGTAATCGTTGATAAACAGACGGGCGTCATAACGACGCCCCAGTGCAATGGCGGCGATAACGTCGGCTTCCACCTCTTCATCGCGCTTATCTTTGATACGCAACTGGATCGTGCGTACGCCCGCCTCCAGCAGGCGTTCAACCCATGCAACGCTGTCCACCACCGGGTAAAGCCCGAGGCGGAACGGCACGGTTGGGAAATCAGGCTGATACATCAGGCTTCCTCCCGTTTGAGATAAATTTCGCCGCCTTTGGCGCGGAAGTTCTCCGACATATCCGCCATGCCGACTTCAATGGCTTGCGCGGCGGCGTAGTCACGCACTTCCTGACTGATTTTCATCGAGCAGAATTTCGGCCCGCACATCGAACAGAAGTGGGCGACCTTGCCGGACTCCTGCGGCAGGGTTTCATCGTGATAAGCGCGGGCGGTGAACGGGTCGAGCGCGAGGTTAAACTGGTCTTCCCAGCGGAATTCAAAGCGCGCTTTCGACATCGCGTTATCGCGGATCTGCGCGCCCGGATGCCCTTTGGCTAAATCCGCGGCGTGGGCGGCGATTTTGTAGGTGATCAGCCCCTGCTTCACATCTTCTTTGTTCGGCAGGCCGAGATGCTCTTTCGGCGTCACGTAGCATAGCATCGCGCAGCCAAACCAGCCGATCATCGCCGCGCCAATGCCAGAGGTGAAGTGGTCATAGCCCGGCGCGATATCGGTGGTCAACGGCCCTAAGGTGTAGAACGGCGCTTCGTGGCAGCTCTCCAGCTCTTCGGTCATGTTGCGCTGAATCATATGCATCGGCACGTGGCCCGGGCCTTCAATCATCACCTGCACGTCGTATTCCCAGGCGATTTTGGTCAACTCGCCCAGCGTATGCAGCTCGGAGAACTGCGCTTCGTCGTTGGCGTCCTGAATGGAGCCGGGGCGCAGGCCGTCGCCCAGCGACAGGGAAACGTCGTAGGCGGCGCAGATTTCACAAATCTCGCGGAAATGTTCGAACAGGAAGTTCTCTTTGTGATGGGAGAGACACCACTTTGCCATGATCGAACCGCCGCGCGAGACAATACCGGTCAGGCGTTTGGCGGTCATCGGCACGTAGCGCAGCAGCACGCCGGCGTGGATGGTGAAGTAGTCGACGCCCTGTTCGGCCTGCTCCAGCAGCGTGTCGCGGAACGCTTCCCAGGTGAGATCTTCGGCGATCCCGTTGACCTTTTCCAGCGCCTGGTAGATCGGTACAGTACCGATCGGTACCGGGCTGTTACGCAGGATCCATTCGCGGGTTTCGTGGATATAGCGACCGGTGGAGAGGTCCATCACCGTGTCCGCGCCCCAGCGGGTTGACCACACCAGCTTCTCGACCTCTTCTTCGATGGAGGAGGTGACCGCCGAGTTACCGATGTTGGCATTCACTTTGACCAGGAAGTTGCGGCCGATAATCATCGGCTCCGATTCCGGGTGGTTGATGTTGGCGGGAATAATCGCGCGGCCCGCGGCGACTTCATCACGCACGAATTCCGGCGTAATGTTTTCCGGCAGGCGCGCACCAAAGTTCATGCCCGGATGCTGGTGGCGCAGCACTTCACTGCGAATGCGCTCACGGCCCATATTTTCACGGATGGCGATGAACTCCATTTCGGGAGTGACGATCCCCTTGCGGGCGTAGTGTAACTGGGTGACGCGCTTGCCCGCTTTAGCGCGTTTTGGCGTCAGCAGGCCGGTAAAACGCAGATCGTCCAGGCCATCGTCGGCCAGACGTTCTCTGGTATAAGCCGAGCTACGGTCGTCTAATTCTTCGCTATCGTTACGTGCGTCAATCCATGGCTGGCGCAGTTTCGCCAGACCCTGCTGGACGTTAATCGCCACCTCAGGATCGCCATAGGGGCCGGAGGTGTCGTATACCGGCACGGCTTCGTTCTCTTCAAACTGCGGGTTGTCTTTACTGCCGCCGATGAGCGTGGGGCTCAGTTGAATTTCACGCATCGGTACGCGAATATCATGCTGCGAACCGGTCACGTAGATGCGTTTCGAGTTGGGAAAGGCAGTCCCTTCCAGCGTATCGATAAAATGCTGGGCTTTAGCGCGCTGCTCGCGGCGGGTTAACGTTGTTGTAGACATAGCTCATTCCAAAAAATTAAGGACGTGGCTTGTCAGACGACGGATGGAGTAATGGATGTGCGCCGCCCGTAAAGGCAGCAGCATAAAGCAGAATTACTCTTGTTCCCTTCGCAGGTATTAACCTGATCAGGTTCCGCGGATCCCGAATTAACGGTCTCAGCCTTTTCCACTTCATCCTTCGCGCTGCCTCTTCGTTGGCTTCGTCCGCTCACTCCATTCACTTACTTATGTAAGCTCCTGGAGATTCACCGACTTGCCGCCTTGACGCATCACGAACGCTTTTGTGGAAAATTAGCACTCCGACAAGATAACCGCCCCTCCGAAGAGGGGGCTGAAGTAAACTACCCGTTACTCGCGCAGAACTCAAGCGGGACGTTTGACTCTGGCGCCGTCGTGCATCGCGTCAAACACCAGCATAATCAGCTTGTCTTCCAGCACAAAGCGGGCTTCCAGCGCTTCGCCGATATCTGACAGAGCTTGTTGAAATTCGAGACAATTATCGTGATCGATGGCAGTTTCCAGGCTGGTGTCGTAATAATCCATAATGCGCTGCGTATTATCTTCCAGCAGCGGCCAGATTTTTGCCGCATGTAAAAGCTGACCGTTTCCTTCCAATTTATGGAGAATACGTTCATAAATACTGAAGTGCCCGGCGGAAAGGTAATCGACCAGGCTCTGACAAAAATTATCCAGCGCTTTTTCATTCAGCCGCATGTACGATTCTTTGCCAGGCTTAATGCCAACCAGGTTGTAGTAAGCCACGAGCAGGTGCTTACGTACATCCAGCCAGCGATCGACCAGTTTGTTGCTTCCGCCAACGCGCTCCGTCAGGTTTTCCAGCTGGTTTAGCATGATTGTCTCCGCAAGTTAGATAAAGGCTGCTCGCCATGAATGTAAAAATAATGTTAACAACATGCCAGTGAAGCAAAGGTAGTGCAAGAGCTATGGATCGTATAATTGAGAAATTAGATAGTGGCTGGTGGATCGTCAGCCATGAACAAAAATTATGGTTGCCGTATGGGGAATTACCACACGGGCTGGCGGCAAATTTCGATCTTGTGGGGCAGCGCGCACTCCGGATAGGTGAATGGCAAGGCGAGCCCGTCTGGCTGGTGTTACAGCATCGACGCCATGATATGGGATCGGTTCGCCAGATTATCGATCAGGATGCCGGGTTGTTCCAACTGGCGGGACGTGGCGTACAGTTGGCGGAGTTTTATCGGTCGCATAAATTTTGCGGCTATTGCGGGCACCCTATGCACCCGAGTAAAACCGAATGGGCGATGCTGTGCAGCCATTGCCGCGAGCGTTACTACCCGCAAATCGCCCCCTGCATTATTGTTGCCATTCGCCGTGAGGATTCGATCCTCCTTGCCCGGCACGTTCGCCACCGCAACGGCGTGCATACGGTACTGGCCGGGTTTGTTGAAGTCGGCGAAACCTTAGAACAGGCGGTCGCGCGAGAGGTAATGGAGGAGAGCGGGATTAAGGTGAAAAATCTGCGCTATGTGACTTCCCAGCCGTGGCCTTTCCCGCAGTCGTTGATGACCGCTTTTATGGCGGAGTATGACAGCGGCGAGATTGTCATCGACCCGAAAGAACTGTTGGAAGCAAATTGGTACCGTTATGACGATCTGCCGCTACTACCGCCACCGGGCACCGTCGCGCGCCGTTTGATCGAAGATACGGTGGCAATGTGTCGGGCTGAATATGATTGACATGTTACACTGGGCGCATCAACGCTAAAGGAATGTAAAAATGACCGAACTCAAAAACGATCGTTATCTACGTGCGCTGCTGCGCCAGCCCGTTGATGTTACGCCAGTGTGGATGATGCGCCAGGCGGGCCGTTATCTACCGGAGTACAAAGCCACTCGCGCTCAGGCGGGCGATTTTATGTCGCTGTGCAAAAATGCCGAACTGGCCTGCGAGGTCACTTTACAGCCGCTGCGCCGTTATCCGCTTGATGCGGCGATCCTTTTCTCGGATATCCTGACGGTTCCGGACGCGATGGGCCTGGGGCTGTACTTCGAAGCCGGGGAAGGCCCGCGCTTTACGGCCCCTGTCACCTGCAAAGCCGATGTCGATAAGTTGCCCATTCCCGATCCGGAGGATGAACTGGGCTACGTGATGAATGCGGTGCGTACGATTCGCCGCGAACTAAAAGGCGAGGTTCCGCTGATCGGCTTCTCCGGCAGCCCGTGGACGCTGGCAACTTACATGGTGGAAGGCGGCAGTAGCAAAGCCTTCACGGTGATTAAAAAGATGATGTACGCTGACCCGCAGGCGTTGCATCTGCTGCTGGATAAGTTGGCGAAAAGCGTCACGCTGTACCTCAACGCGCAAATCAAAGCGGGCGCGCAGTCGGTGATGATTTTCGACACCTGGGGCGGCGTGCTGACTGGCCGCGATTACCAGCAGTTCTCCCTCTACTACATGCATAAAATCGTCGATGGCCTGCTGCGTGAAAACGACGGTCGCCGCGTGCCGGTAACGCTGTTCACTAAAGGTGGCGGTCAGTGGCTGGAGGCGATGGCGGAAACCGGCTGCGACGCGCTGGGTCTCGACTGGACGACAGATATCGCTGATGCGCGCCGTCGCGTTGGCCATAAAGTGGCGCTGCAGGGCAATATGGACCCCTCGATGCTGTATGCGCCACCGGCACGGATCGAAGACGAAGTAGCGACTATACTTGCTGGTTTCGGTCAGGGAGAAGGGCACGTCTTTAACCTTGGACATGGCATCCATCAGGATGTGCCGCCAGAACATGCTGGCGCATTTGTGGAGGCAGTGCACCGACTTTCTGCGCAGTATCACAACTAAGGAGTTAGTATGGATCTCGCGTCGCTACGCGCTCAACAGATAGAACTTGCTTCATCGGTTTGCCGCGAAGATCGCCTGGACAAAGATCCGCCAGCGTTTATCGGCGGGGCGGACGTCGGTTTTGAGCAGGGGGGCGAGGTGACGCGGGCGGCGATGGTATTGTTGAAATATCCGTCGCTTGAACTGGTAGAGTACAAGGTGGCACGTATTGCCACCACCATGCCGTATATCCCCGGCTTTCTCTCTTTTCGTGAATATCCTGCGCTGCTGGCGGCGTGGGAACAGCTCTCGCAAAAGCCCGATTTGCTGTTTGTGGACGGTCACGGTATTTCGCATCCGCGTCGGCTTGGCGTCGCCAGTCATTTTGGACTGTTGGTGGACGTGCCGACCATCGGCGTGGCGAAAAAACGGCTATGCGGTAAATTTGAACCACTTTCCACCGAACCTGGCGCACTTAGCCCCTTAATGGATAAAGGCGAGCAACTGGCGTGGGTATGGCGCAGCAAGGCGCGCTGTAATCCGCTGTTTATCGCGACAGGGCACCGGGTCAGTACTGACAGCGCGCTGGCGTGGGTACAGCGCTGTATGAAAGGGTATCGCCTGCCGGAGCCGACGCGCTGGGCGGATGCCGTCGCTTCCGGACGTCCGGCGTTTGTTCGTTGGCAAGAAATTCAGCGCTGATTCAGGTAAACTGCCGCTAATTTCCGATTCGAGATTCCATCATGTTACAAAACCCGATTCATTTGCGTCTGGAGCGGCTGGAAAGCTGGCAGCACGTTACCTTTATGGCCTGCTTGTGCGAGCGCATGTACCCGAACTACGCCATGTTTTGCAAGCAGACGGAATTCGGCGACGGACAGATCTACCGTCGCATTCTGGATCTGATCTGGGAAACCCTGACGGTGAAAGATGCAAAGGTCAATTTCGATAGCCAACTGGAGAAGTTTGAAGAGGCAATTCCGGCAGCTGACGACTATGATCTGTACGGCGTTTACCCGGCGATTGATGCCTGCGTCGCATTAAGCGAATTAATGCATTCTCGCCTTAGCGGCGAAACGCTGGAACACGCTATTGAGGTTAGTAAGACTTCCATTACTACGGTAGCGATGTTGGAAATGACTCAGGCTGGTCGGGAAATGACCGATGAGGAGCTCAAAACGAACCCTGCCGTTGAACAGGAATGGGATATTCAGTGGGAAATATTCCGACTTTTAGCCGACTGCGAAGAACGTGATATTGAACTGATAAAAGGGCTCAGGGCAGACCTGCGCGAGGCTGGCGAGAGCAATATCGGTATAAATTTTCAGCAATGACACCAGAAAACGTGATTTAACGTCTGATTTGTCGTGCCATAAGGCTTCCCTTATGCCCCCCGTCTGGTCTACATTTGGGAGGCGAAAAAAAGTGGCTATCGGTGCGTGTATGCAGGAGAGTGCTTTTCTGGCATTTCCGTCGCACTCGATGCTTAGCAAGCGATAAACACATTGTAAGGATAACTTATGAACAAGACTCAACTGATTGATGTAATTGCAGACAAAGCAGAACTGTCCAAAACCCAGGCTAAAGCTGCTCTGGAATCCACTCTGGCTGCTATTACTGAGTCTCTGAAAGAAGGCGATGCTGTACAACTGGTTGGTTTCGGTACCTTCAAAGTGAACCACCGTGCTGAGCGCACTGGCCGTAACCCACAGACCGGTAAAGAAATCAAAATCGCCGCCGCTAACGTACCGGCGTTTGTTTCTGGTAAAGCTCTGAAAGACGCAGTTAAGTAAGACGCGTAACTGTGAACAGTTTTATCGAAGGGGCTTATCAGCCCCTTTTGTCCGTCTGGCGTCGCGCGTTTCTGTTTTCTGGCGCGCTGTTGCTGACTGCCTGCAGTCATAACGCTTCACCGCCTCCGTTTACTGCCAGCGGCTTTGCCGGCGATCACGGCGCGGTGCGTATCTGGCGTAAAGATACGAACGATGAAGTCCATCTGCTTTCTGTTTTTAGCCCGTGGCATAGCGGCAGCACGACGACCAGCGAATATCGTTGGCAGGGTGATACGCTTTCGCTTATTGAACTCAATATTTACAGCAAACCGCCAGAACATATTCGCGCGCGTTTCGACGCTCATGGCGAACTCAGTTTTATGCAGCGTGAAGTCGGGGGGCAGAAGCAGCAGCTTTCCAACGATCAGATTGCCTTGTATCGCTATCGCGCCGAACAAATCCGTCAGACCAGTGACGCCTTGCGCCTGGGGCGGGTCATACTACGCCAGGGACGCTGGCACGCCGACCATACGGTAACCACCTGTGAAGGTGAAACGCTGAAACCGGATCTGGATTCCTGGGCAATAAGCCACATTGAGCGCCGCCAGAACCACTCATCGGTAGAGGTGAGCGTAGCATGGCTGGAGGCGCCGGAAGGATCGCAACTTTTGCTGGTGGCGAATTCAGATTTCTGTCACTGGCAGCCGCAAGCGAAAACCTTTTGATGGAATACCGAATGGCGAAGCCGCCATTCGGCAAACATGCTTTACCAGTTTCCCATACCCATATGACCGCCGCCGCGATGATAACCGCCGCCATAGCCGCCGCAACCGCCATAGCCCATTCCTGCGCCGCGTGGTATGCCAGCCTGCGCCATCGCGACATCCCGTTTCACGCGTTGCTCATCTAACTTCTGGCCTAATGACTCCATCTCTTTGGCAACCGCGTTAATTTTCGCAGTATCCGGCGAACTGGCGGTCAGTAGCGCGTTGTATTCATAACGTTTGGATATCAGTTGCTGGCGCAGCGCGCTGGTCTGCGTATAGTAATCATCATAAATCTTCTGCGCCGTCGCCTGCTGTTCCGTAGTTAACGGGCTACCTCCCTGTTGCCACATACCGTCATTGTTGCCCCAGTGATGCCCGGCGAAGGCGGCGCCGGAGCTCAGGGCCAAAAGAGAGAGGGCAATTAGCGCGATAGCTGATTTATTGTTCCGTTTCATTTTGCGTTCTCCTGTTGCTCATCTTATCCTCTCTCTTGCATCTTCCGTGCCAGGTAACTATTCCTTGTCGGGCAGCGAGTTAACCCGCTTCAGGCGGCAAAAAGCGAGTAAAAATGACTCGCATAACCCGCCTGGCGAGTCATTTTTACCCATCCGTATCCGAAAGGGTGTGCGACAACGCGCGGTTATGCGGAGCGAAGAATGGCATGATCTCTGCTTAAGTAAGGAAAATAAAAACGAGCCGGGGAAGCCTGTGAGTTTTATACGATTACATAAAGATGCCGCTGCAACGTGGTTGAGTCGACTGTTACCTGCGGCGATCTTCATTCTGGTGGGGCTATTTTCCATTATGGTCATTCGCGACTATGGCCGTGAGAGCGCTGCCGCCAGGCAGACGCTGCTGGAAAAGGGAAATGTACTCATTCGCGCTCTGGAGTCCGGCACGCGAGTAGGTATGGGAATGCGGATGCATCACGCGCAGCAGCAGACATTGCTGGAAGAGATGGCGGGTCAGCCAGGCGTGTTGTGGTTCGCCGTAACGGATGCGCAGGGGGTAATCATCACTCATAGCAACCCTGGCATGGTGGGCAAATCGCTCTATTCCCCATCTGAAATGCATCAACTAAACCCCGGGCCGCAGGAGCGTTGGCGGCGTGTCGACGTTGCTGCTAACGGCGAGACGGTGCCTGCGCTGGAAATTTACCGTCAGTTCCAGCCGCTTTTCGGTATGAGAGGTCACGGTATGAGGGGGCACGGCATGGCGCGTAGCGCCAATGACGACGAACCAGCGAAACAAACTATTTTTATTGCCTTTGACGCCAGCGAGCTGGCCGCAACACAGGCAAGGGAGCGGCGTAATACGCTGATTGTTTTGTCTGCGTTAGCGACGGTGCTGTTGGCAACGTTACTGGCGTTTTTTTGGCATCAGCGTTATCAGCGCTCACACAGAGAACTGCTTGATGCAATGAAGCGTAAAGAAAAGCTGGTGGCGATGGGGCATCTGGCGGCGGGCGTCGCGCACGAAATTCGTAACCCGCTCTCGTCCATCAAAGGGCTGGCGAAATACTTTGCCGAGCGCACGCCTGCCGGCGGCGAGTCGCATGAACTGGCGCAGGTGATGGCCAAAGAGGCCGACCGTTTGAACCGGGTGGTAAGCGAATTGCTCGAACTGGTAAAGCCCGCGCATCTGACGCTCCAGGCGGTTAACCTCAATGATATTATTACTCACTCCCTGAATCTGGTCAGTCAGGATGCCCAAAGCAGAGAGATTCAGTTGAGATTCACGGCGAATGAGACGCTTAAGCGTATTCAGGCTGACCCGGACAGGCTGACTCAGGTGCTGTTGAATCTGTACCTGAACGCTATTCATGCGATTGGCCGCCAGGGAACGATTAGCGTAGAGGCAAAAGAAAGTGGGACCGACCGCGTTATCATCACTGTTACCGATAGCGGGAAAGGGATCTCTCCGGATCAGCTGGAGGCGATTTTTACGCCTTATTTTACGACCAAAGCTTACGGGACAGGCCTGGGGCTGGCTGTGGTGCAAAATATCATCGAACAGCATGGCGGCGCGATTAAGGTGAAAAGTATTGAGGGTAAAGGCGCGGTCTTTACTATCTGGTTGCCAGTGATAGCGAGACAACAGGATTAACAAGGGTGATACGCGGAAAAATCGATATTCTGGTTGTGGATGATGATGTAAGCCACTGCACGATTTTACAGGCGCTGCTTCGGGGCTGGGGCTATAACGTCGCTCTGGCCTACAGTGGGCATGATGCGTTGGCTCAGGTGCGTGAGAAAGTCTTTGATCTGGTACTGTGCGATGTGCGTATGGCGGAGATGGACGGTATCGCCACGCTGAAGGAGATTAAAGCGCTCAATCCCGCCATTCCGATTTTGATTATGACGGCATTCTCCAGCGTGGAAACGGCGGTAGAGGCGTTGAAAGCCGGCGCGCTCGACTATTTAATTAAACCGCTGGATTTTGACCGTCTGCAGGAGACGCTGGAAAAGGCGTTGGCGCATACGCGGGAAACGGGCGCTGAATTGCCATCGGCGTCGGCTGCGCAGTTTGGCATGATTGGCAGCAGTCCGGCGATGCAACATTTACTGAATGAAATCGCGATGGTCGCACCATCAGACGCCACGGTATTGATTCACGGAGACTCCGGCACGGGTAAAGAGCTGGTGGCGCGGGCGCTACACGCCTGTAGCGCTAGGAGCGATAGACCGCTGGTCACGCTCAACTGCGCCGCGCTTAATGAATCGCTGCTGGAGTCCGAGCTGTTCGGACACGAAAAAGGCGCGTTTACCGGCGCGGATAAACGTCGGGAGGGACGCTTTGTCGAAGCTGACGGCGGGACATTGTTTCTTGATGAAATCGGCGATATCTCGCCGTTAATGCAGGTACGTTTGCTGCGGGCGATTCAGGAGCGCGAAGTGCAACGCGTGGGAAGTAACCAGACGATATCTGTGGATGTTCGGTTAATTGCCGCTACCCACCGCGATCTGGCGGAAGAGGTGAGTGCTGGTCGTTTTCGCCAGGATCTCTATTACCGCCTGAATGTGGTGGCGATTGAAATGCCTTCTTTGCGCCAGCGTCGGGAAGATATTCCGCTACTGGCAGACCATTTTCTGCGGCGTTTTGCCGAACGTAACCGCAAAGCGGTGAAGGGGTTTACGCCGCAGGCGATGGATCTGCTAATCCACTACGACTGGCCGGGCAATATCCGTGAGCTGGAAAACGCTATCGAGCGGGCGGTGGTGTTGCTGACGGGAGAATACATTTCTGAACGCGAATTGCCTCTCGCTATTGCCGCGACGCCGATAAAAACGGAATACAGTGGTGAGATCCAACCGCTGGTGGACGTCGAAAAAGAGGTGATTCTGGCGGCGCTGGAAAAAACGGGCGGCAACAAAACCGAAGCCGCCCGTCAATTGGGCATTACGCGCAAAACGCTGCTGGCTAAACTCAGCCGTTAGCTTTGCTCACGCTCGATGGCGCGCCAGCCGATGTCGTTACGGCTGAAGCTGCCGTCCCAGCGAATGTCGGTCATCAGGGCGTAAGCGCGTTTCTGCGCCTCAGCCACGGTGTGACCCAGCGCGGTCGCGCACAGTACGCGGCCGCCGCTGGTGAGCACGCGGTCGTCGTCGGCGAGCTTAGTGCCAGCGTGGAAGACTTTGCCGTCAGCCACTTCTTCCAGCGGCAGGCCGTGGATCTCATCGCCAGTGTTGTAGTTGCCCGGATAACCGCCCGCGGCGATCACCACGCCTAATGAAGCGCGCTCGTCCCACTCGGAGGTTTTCTCATCCAGCTTGCCGTCGCAGGCGGCGAGGCAAAGATCCACCAGGTCCGACTTCATGCGTAGCATGATCGGCTGGGTTTCCGGATCGCCGAAGCGGCAGTTGAACTCGATAACCTTCGGATTACCCTGCTTGTCGATCATCAGACCCGCATACAGGAAGCCGGTATAGGTGTTACCTTCCGCCGCCATGCCTTTCACGGTTGGCCAGATGATGCGTTCCATGGTGCGCTGGTGCACTTCATCAGTCACCACCGGCGCCGGTGAGTAGGCGCCCATGCCGCCAGTATTCGGGCCGGTATCGCCGTTGCCTACGCGTTTGTGGTCCTGGCTGGTGGCCATCGGCAGCACGTGCTCGCCGTCGACCATCACGATAAAGCTCGCTTCTTCGCCGTCGAGGAACTCTTCAATCACGATGCGGTGGCCCGCGTCGCCAAAGGCGTTGCCTGCCAGCATGTCATGAACGGCGGCTTCGGCTTCTTCAAGCGTCATCGCCACGATAACGCCTTTGCCCGCAGCCAGACCATCGGCCTTGATGACGATCGGCGCGCCTTTCTCACGCAGATAAGCCAGGGCTGGCTCAATCTCGGTGAAATTCTGGTATTCCGCCGTCGGAATCTGGTGACGAGCGAGGAAATCTTTGGTGAACGCTTTGGAGCCTTCCAGTTGCGCGGCCCCTTCGGTTGGGCCAAAGATCTTCAGACCCGCCGCGCGGAACGCATCGACCACGCCAATCACCAGCGGCGCTTCTGGACCAACGATGGTCAGATCAATCTTCTCGTTCTGGGCAAAGCTCAGCAGCGCCGGAATATCGGTGACGCCGATAGCCACGTTCTGCAGCGCGGGTTCCAGCGCGGTGCCCGCGTTGCCCGGTGCGACAAAAACGGTATCAACCAGCGGCGACTGTGCGGCTTTCCAGGCCAGCGCGTGTTCGCGCCCGCCGTTACCAATGACTAAAACTTTCATCGTCTGCTCCCTGAATTAATGGCGGAAGTGGCGCATGTCGGTGAAGATCATCGCAATGCCGTGTTCATCGGCAGCGGCAATGACTTCATCATCACGGATAGAACCGCCAGGCTGGATAACGCAGCTCACGCCGACAGCGGCAGCGGCATCAATACCGTCACGGAACGGGAAGAAGGCGTCGGAAGCCATGGCTGAGCCTTTCACTTCCAGACCTTCGTCAGCCGCTTTAATGCCAGCGATTTTCGCGGAGTACACGCGGCTCATCTGGCCTGCGCCTATGCCGATAGTCATGTTCTCTTTGGCATACACAATGGCGTTGGATTTCACGAACTTGGCTACCTTCCAGCAGAACAGCGCGTCACGCAGCTCCTGCTCGGTCGGCTGGCGTTTGGAAACCACGCGCAGTTCAGCTTCGCTCACCATACCCAGGTCACGATCCTGAACCAGCAGGCCGCCGTTAACGCGTTTGAAATCCAGGCCCGGAACACGCTCGCCCCACTGACCGCAGGTCAGAACACGGACGTTCTGCTTGGCTGCGGTGATTTTCAGCGCTTCTTCGCTTGCGGATGGGGCGATGATCACTTCCACGAACTGACGGGAGATGATGGCCTGCGCGGTTTCGGCATCCAGCTCGCGGTTGAAAGCGATGATGCCGCCGAACGCGGAGGTCGGGTCGGTTTTATAGGCGCGGTCGTAAGCGTAGAGAATAGAGGTACTTACCGCCACACCGCATGGGTTAGCGTGCTTGACGATTACGCAGGCTGGCTCGTTGAACTCTTTCACACACTCCAGCGCCGCGTCGGTATCAGCGATGTTGTTGTAAGAAAGCGCTTTGCCCTGAACCTGCTGTGCGGTGGCAACGGACGCTTCTTTCACATTTTCTTCTATATAGAAGGCTGCCTGCTGGTGGCTGTTCTCGCCATAGCGCATATCCTGCTTCTTAATGAAGTTCAGATTCAGCGTACGCGGGAAGCGACCGGCGGCTTCTTTGCTTTCACCGTGGTAGGCCGGAACCATGCTGCCGAAGTAGTTAGCGATCATGCTGTCGTAGGCGGCGGTGTGTTCGAAGGCTTTAATCGCGAGATCGAAACGGGTGTCGAGGGTCAGAGAACCTTCGTTAGCATCCATCTCTTTAATAATGGCATCGTAGTCGCTGCTCTTCACCACGATAGCGACGTCTTTATGGTTCTTAGCAGCAGAGCGCACCATGGTCGGGCCGCCGATATCAATGTTCTCTACCGCATCTTCCAGCGAGCAGCCTTCGCGTGCCACGGTCTCGGCGAACGGATACAGGTTAACGACAACCATATCGATAGGGGCGATGTGGTGCTGTTCCATAATGGCATCGTCCTGGCCGCGACGACCGAGGATGCCGCCGTGGACTTTTGGATGCAGGGTCTTTACGCGTCCATCCATCATTTCCGGGAAACCGGTGTAATCGGAAACTTCGGTCACCGGCAGGCCTTTTTCTGCTAACAGGCGGGCGGTGCCCCCCGTAGACAGCAGCTCCACACCGCGTGCGGAAAGTGCCTGGGCGAATTCGATGATACCGGCCTTGTCAGAAACACTGAGCAGAGCGCGGCGGACTGGACGACGTTGTTGCATGGTAAATCCCCTGGATTTGACGATTACAGAGAGCGTTAGCTGAATTTTTCGTGAAAAACTCAGCTAACGCCCCTTATGGGGTATTCTCATTTTGCGGCGACATTGTAACGAAAACGTTTGCGCAACGCTCGCGAATTTTTCTTTTTAAATTCTGGCCCCGCTTTTATCCCTGAAAGATCATTTGCAGAGTGAGAAGATCCAGGAGATGAACGCGCATTTTGTGGATAAGTCTGTGCGTAAATGGGTATAACCAGGGGTTTTGCTGGGGAATGCAGCAAACAGTCATTTTTCTGCAATTTTTCTATTGCGGTCAGCAGAGAACTCCCTATAATGCGCCTCCATCGACACGGCGGATGTGAATCACTTCACACAAACAGCCGGTCGGTTGAAGAGAAAAAT
>NZ_JBGDZO010000013.1:0-46223 GCF_046548235.1 Salmonella sp. SAL4457 | reverse complement strand
TCCACTTCCACGGTGTAGATACCGGAGGCGGCAGGCTTCTCTGCTTTTGCCACCGGCTGCGCGGCTTCCGCCTGCGGTACCGGCTCAAACGCCGCCGGGTTGTGGCGGTTTTCGAGGAATTTGAAGCCGATTTGCGGGAACAGCGCCACGGTGAGCACGTCGTCGATGGCGTTTCCCGCAAGCTGAATGCCCTTCTCCTGCGCCTGGCGCTTCACGTCCGCTTCCAGTTCAGCCAGTTCCGGCTTGAGTAAATCCGCCGGGCGGCAGGTCACCGGAGCGCCCCCTTCCAGCACGCGGGCCTGTAACGCGGCGTTAACCGGCACCGGGGTGTGGCCGTACTCGCCTTTCAGAATGCCGGCGGTTTCTTTGGCGATGGTTTTGTAGCGTTCGCCGGTCAGGACGTTGAGCACCGCCTGGGTGCCGACAATCTGCGAGGTCGGGGTCACCAGCGGGATAAAGCCGAGGTCCTCGCGCACGCGGGGGATTTCCGCCAGCACCTGGTCGAGTTTGTCCGCCGCGTTCTGCTGCTTCAGCTGGCTTTCGAGGTTGGTCAGCATCCCGCCCGGCACCTGCGCCACCAGAATACGGCTGTCGTAGCCCTTCAGCTGGCCTTCAAAGGCGTGGTACTTTTTGCGCACCTCGCGGAAGTACGCGGCGATATTTTCCAGCTTCAGGATATCCAGCCCGGTGTCATGCTCAGTACCTGCCAACGTCGCCACCAGCGCTTCGGTGGCCGGGTGGCCGTAGGTGGCGCTCATGGACGAAATCGCCGTGTCCACGCCGTCAACACCCGCCTCGATAGCCTTCAGCAGGGCCATCTCCGCCATCCCGGTGGTGGCGTGACAGTGCAGGTGCAGGCGCACGTCATAGCGTTTTTTGATTTCGCTGACCAGGTCATACGCCGCCACTGGCGTCAGGATACCGGACATATCCTTGATGGCGATGGAATCGACGCCGGTTTCCAGCAGTTGCTCCGTTAAATCCAGCCAGGTCTGCAGGGTGTGCGCCGGGCTGGTGGTGTAGGAGAGGGTGCCCTGGGCGTGCGCGCCGTGGCTGCACACCGCCTGCAGTGCGGCTTTCATATTGCGCGGGTCGTTCATGGCATCGAAGACGCGGAACACGTCCATGCCGTTTTTCACCGCGCGTTCGACGAAGCGTTCCACCACGTCATCGGCGTAATGGCGATAACCGAGCAGGTTCTGGCCGCGCAGCAGCATCTGCAGGGGAGTCTTCGGCATGGCCTTTTTAAGCTCGCGCAGGCGCAGCCACGGGTCTTCGCCGAGAAAGCGGATACAGGCGTCAAAGGTGGCGCCGCCCCAGCACTCCAGCGAGCCGTAGCCTACGTCATCGAGCGCGGCGGCAATCGGCAGCATGTCATCAAGGCGCAGGCGGGTGGCGAACAGGGACTGGTGGGCGTCACGCAGGACGACGTCGGTAATGGCAATGGTCATGGATCCCTCCGGGAATTAAGCGTTAAGGCGGTGATGGTGAATGGCGGCGGCAATCACCGGCTTTAAGCGGGTGAAGTCGTCCACGACGGGAACGGCGCGCGGTGCGGGCGCGGCGACGGGTTCCGGGAAGAAGCGAGTAATCACGGCAGACATGCCGCGGATGGCGAAAATCAGCAGGAACAGAAACGCCAGCACGAACCCCATGCCGAGGAACATCAGGGTGAAGCCTTCACCTAATAGCAGAGCTGCATTAGTCATAAAATAGCCTTCAGGCAGGAGGCACGATAATGGGGCTATTTATGACGATGAAATAATAAGGGTGGATTTCCCTGAGCCGCCCCCGGCCAGAGCCCTTGGTTATTATTATCGTCATAACGTATTACCACCATTATCGTGCAATTTACGTAATCAGGTTTATTTGATAAAACTTACGTTCTGGCATATTTCATCAGCGACGATCTCTTTACGCTGATTAAAAATAATTTTGTTCTGTTCAAACAGATTATTCCCATGGGTATCAATAGAAACAATCAGCGGGCCAAACTCTTTAACCCGACAGACCCACAGCGTTTCCGGCATCCCCAGATCGCGCCATTGGGCATCTTCAATTTCTTCCACGCACACGGCGGCTACAACCGCACAACCGGCAGGGAATACGCAGTGCAGCGCTTTGTGTTCAGCACAGCCCTCTTCGGTACCTTTACCCATACCGCCTTTACCCACAATTAATTTCACGCCGGTCTGCGCAATAAATTCTTTTTCGAATTTCTCCATACGCATGCTGGTGGTTGGTCCCACGGAGACCATTTCAAACTTATCGTCTTCGCCTTTAATTGGGCGGACAATGGGGCCAGCGTGTAAAATAGCGCCGCCGCGAACATCTACCGGAAGTTCGCGACCACCTTCAATTAAACGGCGATGGGCTACGTCACGGCAGGTAACAATATGACCGTTGAGATAAATAATATCGCCAGCCTTAATATCCGCTAAATCTTCATCTTTAATTGGCGTAGTCAGGATTTTTTTAGTCATCAGAAATTCACTCCGCTGTGAGACGTAATGGTGTAATTCAAATCTTTATCGAAAACGATGTGCCCTTTACGGTGCGACCAGCAGCCGACGTTTACCGCCACGCCGATGGTAGAAGGATGACGCGCGGTGTTTTCAATGTTCACGCCCATAACGGAGGTATTACCGGACATCCCCTGCGGCCCCAGGCCAATTTTGTTAATGCCGTCTTCCAGCATTTTTTCCAGCGAGGCTGCACGCTCATTCTCGTTATGCGAACCGATCGGACGCATCAGCGCTTTTTTCGATAGCAGTGCCGCCGTTTCAACAGAGGTCGCTACGCCCACGCCAACCAGCAGCGGCGGACACGCGTTGAGGCCGTAGCTGGTCATCACATCCAGTACAAAGCGGGTCACACCTTCATAGCCTGCACCCGGCATCAGCACCATCGCTTTCCCCGGCAGAGAACAACCACCGCCTGCCATATAGGTATAAATGCTGCACTGTTCGGAATTGGGAACGATTTCCCAGAAGACCGTCGGCGTACCTTTACCCACGTTTTTACCGGTGTTGTATTCATCAAAAGTTTCTACGCTGTTGTGGCGCAGCGGAGAATCTACAGTTGCTTTGATCACCGCCTCACGCAACAACGCTTCCAGCTCGCCAATCAGCGGAAAGTTCGTCCCGCACTCCACCAGAAACTGAATGACACCGGTGTCCTGGCAGGAAGGTCGATCCAGCTCTTTCGCCAGCCGCTGGTTCTCAATCATGGTAGTAAAGATGACGTCGGCCAGTTTACTGGTCTCTTTCTTATGCAAATCTTCCAGTTTTGCAGTGACATCATCAGGCAAAACTTTGCCGGTATATCCCACAAACTTGGCCATAACGTCGGTCATATGGGATATCTGTTCACTTTTGCTCATAAATGCTCCTTAGTCAGAACAGCTTCCGTTAATTACGGATGAAAAGGGAAAAGGATTGGCAGCAGGATCAAGCTGACAATGGTTGAAACGATAATCAGGGGGATACCGGCCTTAGCGTAGTCGACAAATTTATAGCCACCCGCGGAGAGCACCATCATGTTGGCAGGCATACCGATAGGAGTTGCGTAGGCGCAGGAACCGCCAATGACCGTCGCCATCAGAACCGCACGCGGGTCGGCCCCCATGCCTGCGGCAATGGACAAACTCACCGGCACCAATAGCGCTGTCGTTGCGGTATTGGACATAAAGTTGGTCATCACAACGGATAAGGCGAAAACGGCGATCAGCAACATGAACGGTGAGGAGTTTTGCCCCAGCATGCCGATTACATAGTCCGCAACCAGCTTGCCTGCCCCGGTCATTTCCAGCGCTTTTGCCAGCGCCAGGGTGCCGCCAAAGATAAAAATAGTCTGTGAATCAATGGCTTTATAGGCCTGTTTTTCCGTGAGTACGCCGCTTACTACCAGCACAAGAGCGCCAATACAACCGGTCACGGCCAGGCTGACACCGATCTTCTTCTCAAAGATCATGCCGAGGATCGTTGCGATCAACACCACCAGTGAGAGCCGTTGTTTCCACTGTGGAACATGGCTGTAGTCACGTTGCTCCCCGACGCTCCCCACCTCACCGCCGGTCGCATTATTCGGCAGAAAGCGATAGCCAATAGTCAGGAAGTAGAGAATGCCGCAGATGAGCATCGGGAGACCGATTTTTGCGTATTCAAAAAAGCCAAAGCCGCCGCCAATATTCTGTAGCGCAGACTGCGCGATAAGATTTCCCGGCGCGCCAATTAACGACAGGTTACCGCCCAACGCAGCGGCGAAAACCAGCGGCATCAGTAGACGAGAACGCGAGAAGCCCGATTTTGCCGCCACGCCGATCACCACCGGAATCAAAACCGCAGCGGTACCGGTGTTAGAAAGGACGCCAGACATCAAACCCACCACCACCATAATGGTGAAGATCAGCTGTTTTTCTGTTTTCGCGAAGCGCGTGATGACGCCGCCCACTTTGTTTGCCATACCGGTCTCGAACAACGCGCCGCCCACGATGAACATCGCGACAAAGAGGATGACGTTAGTGTCGATAAAGCCAGCAAAGGCCTGTTTGATATTCAGAACTCCGGTGATCACTAAGGCCACGCAGACAATCATGGAAGTGACGGCCAGTGGCACTTTTTCCCATACAAACATGACGATAGCGAACACCAATAAACATAAGGTAAGGGTAATGGGTTCCATATTTATAATTATCCAATCAATGATATATGATATTGTATCCAATATTGACAGGGAGAAATTATTCCCATACAAAAACTAAGTCAAATCGTTTCTCAGGAAAGATGCAGGAGTGGGATCTACATCAAGATCGTGGTTAGATCGTTACTGGACGTGATTAATAGAATTGAAGAATTGGTTGAAGCGCCTGCGATGCTCACGCAGGCGAAAAGATCAGGCAGAAGGGTCACCAACATAGCGGGTCAGCATATTCTCCATTGAGCGAATAATGTGTTCGCGCATGCGCTGGCGTGCCAATGTTTCATCATGAAGTTCAAGAGCTTGCAGAATACTTTTATGTTCCTGAATGGAAATCACGGCATACTCTTCTTCGGTGACCTTATGGCCCATCGACAGGCCGTTCCACATATTACAGAGCAACATTTTCATTTTTTCGTTGCCAGCAACATTCCATATTTCCATATGAAATGCCTGATTAAGGTCGGAGTATTCCGCCGAGTTATTTTCCGCGAGAGCCTTTTCAGCGGCATAATGCACCTGGGCTATCCGCGAGATATCGGTGCCAGGACGAGAAGCTTTAGCCACCGCCTCACTTTCTAACAGCGCGCGAATTTCATAGTGTTCACGGATCGTTTGTTCATTGATGCCCAACACCACCGCCCCTTTATTAGGGCGCACTTTTATCAGCCCATCCGCCGCCAGAATCTGAAACGCCTCGCGCACTGGCATACTGGACACGCCGACCATTCTGGCAATGCCTTCTAACGTAATCTCCTGCCCTTCCACTAACTCCCTCGAAAGAATCGCTTTACGCAGCACTGCCGCGACCTGTTCTTTCGCTGAAAGAAGCTTAATCTTCCCTAACTTAGGCTTCTGCACTTTCCCAATCCTTCATATGTTGACGCATTATTTCTGCTAAAGAGAGGAAATAACGCTGCATAACTTGCCCAATCTCATCACGCCGCCCCTGGCGTATGACGTCAGCCAGTTCAGCGAAAAGCTGCGCCGACTCCTGATTATCTTTTTTCAGATGCAAAATAACATAAGAGACATAACCGTCCAGGAACTGCTGATACACCTTTTCCAGATAGCGGTTATTCACATAAGAAATCAGCATCGCATGACACTCCAGTTCGCAGGATTTGTCTTCTGCGACAGCCAGCGCTTGCGCACGTATCAGGAGGGCATCGCCTACTTCGCTGGGTATCAGCGAAAACATTTCGGCGGCCATCGCGGCAATCACGCGAAAAATATGACTCACGCGATCGGCCTCAAGATGCGCGACCTGCATGTGCCTGTTGGGCAGTCGGATTAAAAAACCTTCCTGTTCGAGTGACTGTAGCGCTTCTCGAACCGGCATTCGTGAAAGACCGAGCTGCTCCGCAATACTTTCCTGCGCGAGTTCTTCTCCCGCTTTTATATTGCCGGAAAGAATTTCATAGCGAAGCATTTGCGTAATGTGATCGCGGGTTTGCGTTCTTTGGATCTTTTTCACGACGTTCTCGTTAATAACCGATAAGACGTGAGGAGTTTAGCAGATTTAGTGCTTGATTTCGTGGCTTGTTTACAGTCAAAGAAGCCGGAGCAAAAGCCCCGGCATCGGGCAGGAACAGCTTATTTATTAATAAAATCTTCACCCAACTGAATATCTTTTTTCAGCGTATCCAGCATAGCGTCCAGCGAATGTTGCTCGAAAGCGCTCAGTGTGCCGATGGATTTACGCTCTTCTACACCGTTTTTACCCAGCAGCAGCGGCTGAGAGAAGAAACGGGCATACTGACCGTCGCCTTCCACATAGGCGCATTCCACCACGCCTTTTTCGCCCTGCAGAGCGCGAACCAGAGAAAGACCGAAACGTGCGGCAGCCTGACCCATAGAGAGGGTTGCCGATCCGCCGCCGGCTTTCGCCTCGACGACTTCAGTACCGGCGTTCTGAATACGTTTAGTCAGCTCGGCCGCTTCTTGTTCGGTAAAACTTACGCCTGGAATCTGCGACAGCAGCGGCAGAATCGTCACGCCGGAGTGTCCGCCAATCACCGGAACTTCAACTTCCGTTGGCAGCTTACCTTTCAGCTCTGCGACAAAGGTATTAGAGCGGATGATATCCAGCGTGGTAACGCCAAACAGTTTGTTTTTGTCGTATACGCCTGCTTTTTTCAGCACTTCCGCCGCAATCGCAACGGTGGTGTTCACCGGGTTGGTGATAATGCCCACGCACGCTTTCGGGCAGGTTTTAGCGATCTGCTGCACCAGGTTTTTCACGATGCCAGCGTTAACGTTAAACAGGTCGGAACGGTCCATACCCGGCTTACGCGCCACACCCGCAGAAATCAGTACTACGTCAGCGCCTTCAAGCGCCGGGGTTGCGTCTTCACCGGAGAAACCTTTGATTTTTACAGCGGTGGGGATGTGGCTCAAATCAACGGCCACACCGGGAGTCACTGGAGCGATGTCGTACAGGGAGAGTTCTGAACCTGAAGGCAGTTGGTTTTTTAAAAGTAATGCCAGCGCCTGACCGATACCACCAGCAGCGCCGAGGACTGCGACTTTCATCCTAAACTCCTTATTATATGATTAGCTAAGTGTCTATTGCTCCGCGGCGGCGACCTTAATTCACAAATTCAATGATTACAATCCTCACTCATCAAGAATGCGGAGTCGCGCAATTTTGGCTTTTATGCATTTAATTTGCGTAATCCGGATCGACTGCAACCAGAGAGCAACGTTCCTACAGGTGGTGACAATATACCCTACTATCCTCTCAAAACAACATCATTTTGATAACAATTAATTTACTTTTAATCTTATTTGCGAGGCGTGACACAGGCATGTTTCTTGATAACGAAATTTGATAAAATTCCGCTCTTTCATAACATTATTTCAGCCTTAAACAAGGCAGACTGTTTGCATAAAAATTCATCTGTATGCACAATAATGTTGTTTCTACTGCCATATTACGGGTGACTTATGCGAAGCTCGGCTAAACAAGAAGAACTAGTAAGAGCGTTTAAAGCGCTCCTCAAAGAAGAAAAATTCAGCTCACAGGGCGAAATCGTCCTCGCGTTGCAGGATCAGGGCTTTGAAAATATCAATCAGTCCAAGGTCTCGCGCATGTTGACTAAGTTCGGCGCAGTGCGTACACGTAACGCAAAAATGGAAATGGTGTACTGTCTTCCGGCTGAACTGGGCGTCCCAACAACATCCAGTCCGTTGAAAAATCTGGTGCTGGATATCGACTATAACGACGCTGTCGTGGTGATTCATACCAGCCCCGGCGCGGCACAACTCATTGCGCGCCTGCTGGATTCACTGGGGAAAGCAGAAGGTATTCTCGGCACGATTGCCGGCGACGATACTATCTTCACCACGCCTGCCAGCGGCTTTTCCGTAAGAGATCTGTACGAAGCCATTCTGGAACTTTTTGAACAAGAGCTTTAGTCCCACTTCCTCCGTCGTCGTACGGCGGAGGCACCTTTTTGTCCTCTCCCCTCGCCGCTTTCCTGTACGGCTATCATTTGGCAAATCATGCCCTTAAACATTCACCACATGAATGACAAATCAAAAAAACGCACAAAATGTCAAATTTTTTAACCTATTGATTTTCTTTTATTTTTTAAACAGCAGCGGCGAAAAACAGCAATTTTAATTCCATAACGTTATAAAAAATAAAATTTTTAATGTCTTTAAAAAACAGAAACAATTAGCGTGGTATTAATTAATCGCGTGATTAGTGTATACTTAATTTTGTGATGAGGGTCACGAAACAAAGACCCCAGTAAAGGAATTCGACGAGGTAAAAATCATGAAAATCAAAACCACTGTTGCAACATTAAGTATTCTGTCCGTTCTCTCTTTTGGCGCTTTCGCCGCAGAACCTATCAGCGCAGAGCAAGCGCAAAATCGTGAAGCAATCGGATCGGTTTCAGTCAGCGCTATCGGCTCATCGCCTATGGATATGAATGCCATGCTGAGCAAAAAAGCGGATGAACAAGGCGCTACGGCCTACCACATTACCGAAGCGCGTAGCGGCAGCAACTGGCACGCCACTGCCGAACTGTACAAATAAAATTCACCTGCCATCGCATATAACGTGTCATTGCTTCGCGGAGATATCGCATAAGAAAAGCCCATTAATCCGCGAGGTTGACCCTATAAAGGAATAAAAGACCATGAAAACGAAATACATTATCGCATCACTCGGCCTGGCCACTCTGCTCTCTTTCGGCGCAAATGCCGCAGTACATCAGGTCAACGCGGAACAGGCGCAGAATCTGCAACCGATGGGCACCATTTCCGTCTCGCAGATTGGCAGTACGCCAATGGATATGCGCCAGGAGATCGTCGCTAAAGCTGAAAAAGCAGGCGCTAATAGCTATCGCATCATCGAATTAAAAGAAGGTGATAACTGGCACGCCACCGCCGAGTTGTATAAGTAAACCCTCGTCGTCTAACCCGACGACTTGCCCCCGCCTGCCGGGGGCTTTTTTATGCTTTTTCAATGCCGGACATTAAACCGTAGCCGCCCCTCCAGCTCTTCTTCCGCTTCATCAAAGAGTAAAATCAGCGCCCCGTAGCGCCTGCGCAGTTTATCAGGCAGGTGAACGAACTCAATCTCTAGCGGTAGGGGTAAGATATCGCTCATTACCGCATCCCATAATGTATCAAGATCGCTTACTTTCTCACTGGCAAGACCAAACGTCTGCGTAAACTCGCGATAAAAATCGCTTTGGTTTTTAATATCATTAAAATCAAAAGTATAGACATTCATAGCCAGCCACCATCCCCGACAGACAATTGTCTGTTTTACTACTAAGCATCATTATGCAGAGGTTTCACTTCCAGAAACGCTTTTAGCCCCGGAGCACTCTTGCGCTGTTTTTGTATCTCAAATAAGTATAGTCATAAAAAAACCGACGCTTTTGGCATCGGTTCTTGTGGGTTAGCTATCGGTAAGCGCGTTCTGGTATTTATGTAACATGCCCGTCAGACGTTTAACCGGTTCCGTCACCTGCGGCGGCGCCTCCCAGATACGTAATTTCTCCTGATAGATATCCAGCTCATCCAGCAACTGACCAAAGTAGCGTCGCCGTTTATCATCGCTTCCGGCGGAAATAACATGGTCTGCGGTACGACGAAGCTGACGGTGGAACACTGACAGATCTTCATTAACCGGTATCGGCGCGTCGCGCAGACGTTGATGAGCAATGATCATCGTTAGCGCCAGGCGAAACTTCGGCAAATCGCCAGGGAATTTATTCATCAGCAAAAAGAGTTGCTGATATAACGCAGGCAGACGGTTTTCTTTACGACGTACCACGTTGGTCGTCATTGCCGAGACCGCAGCGGAAACAAACTGATTAAGCAGCACGCGACCGGTTCGATCTTTGGATTTATCACGCACCAGCAGGATGACGATAAACGCCAGCATACAGCCGACAATTTGCCCCAACGCGCTATCGAGGAACTGGCTGAAATGGAACGTCATCGGATTATCCAACACAATAATGTTAATCGTACTGGCCAGCGCCCCCATTGACCCCAGACGCCGTTTCTGGACCTCAATGCCGATAAAGAACCCCAATACCGCCAGGCTCAAACATAACAACAGCATACTTTGCTGCGTATTGGGAATAATCACCAGGAAATAGAGCAATCCCAGCGGCAACGCCGCCAGAGTGCCATAAATAAAATCAATGCAGACCATGCGCGGATTGGGTAAACGCATCGCCAGCGAGGTCACCACGGCAATCATCACCATCGCGCCATTACCCGATGTCCAGCCGGTCCATAGCCAGAATAATGTCCCCAGTATGCAGGAAAGCGTGGTGCGCCAGAAGTTCACCATCGCATGGTGACGTTCAGCGGATTCCA
Source organism: Salmonella sp. SAL4457 (assembly GCF_046548235.1). Lineage (NCBI taxonomy): Bacteria > Pseudomonadati > Pseudomonadota > Gammaproteobacteria > Enterobacterales > Enterobacteriaceae > Salmonella > Salmonella sp. SAL4457. The sequence continues at coordinate 35,672 of NZ_JBGDZO010000013.1, read as the reverse complement.
CTTTAACTACGGGCTCGCCTTGCAGGATCTCTTCTTCCGTCGCGCTGATTTTGGTGTTACTGATCACGCCGCGTTTAAGCAGCAGATAGCGCGTCGCTGCGCCTACCCAGCTATAAAGCGTGACGGGCGTTTCGCGCTCGCCGGTCCAGACAATGACACGCCGCATCCGTTTTAACTGCCTGTGGACGTCCTGTACCGTTTCAACCGGCGTCTCGAACAGTTCCCGGAATGTATCGGTAATCAGTTCCGGCCGCGTGTTTTGAATAAGATAAGTTTCACAGGATTGCGTAATCAGCGTGAGCGAAAGCGTATTCAACGCTTTCAGGCGGCGGTTAGCGCGTACCCAGCGCGAAGATTCCATATTCAGATTACTTCGCATTCCCTCCAGCGCCGCCGTGCGTCGCACCAGATCGCCCCAGGCGTTGTCGACTTCTTCGCTGTCGCCATGCTTAATACAAAGTTGCATTAGCTGATATTGCGCTACCAGTAAACTGTCCAGTTCGCGATCAACCTCCTGCTTTATCGATCGCGGCGAGAAAAGCAGATCCGCTAAAATAGCGCAGCCAATGCCGATGACGATTTCGCTACAGCGTTCAAGCGCAAATTGCGGCGTGAGTAGCGGCTCCGTCTGAATGGTAATCACAATGATCAGCGCAGTATAACCTGACAGTCCCCACGCATAAGAGTTTTCGATCCGTACTAAAGAGGAGATCCAGGTACAAAAACCGGCCCAGACACAGCACACCAGAATCATCAATAGCGGCGCGCGGATCATAGAGATAATAATGATAAGCGCGGCGATACAGCCAATAAACGTCCCGATAATACGCAACATTCCGCGATAACGGATAGCGCCGGAATAGGGTTCCCCGCCGGCGGCAAATGCCGGGCCTGCCGCCACGATCGCGGCGGTCAGCACCGCCCAACGCGGCGTCTCCAGTTGAAAATGGAAGCCGATAAATAATGCCAGCACAATGGCGCACGCCAGCTTTACCGCAAAACGAATGTGCTGGTTGGCAATGGAGAAAATGCCCATGACGATTAACCGAATTCGCGCAGCCGGTGCGCCAGTTTACGGAAGAAGGAGTCCTGGCTTGCGTCACGATCCTGCTTACCGGTGATCACGACGGTTGCCGTCGTACCGGCAGGCCACAAATTCCCCTGCTGCTCGTCGAGCCGGATACGCACCGGGACACGCTGGGCCAGACGCACCCATTCGAGGTTAGAGTCTATCGTCGCCATCCCTTTCGCATCGCTGGTACTGCTGGCATTCGTTACCCCTGCCGCCACGCTATCGACGGTACCTTTTAATACCCGGTTGCTGCCAAGCGGCGTGATTTCGGCACGATATCCCGGACGCACGCCTTCCAGCTTGGTCTCTTCCATATAGGCCTGCACGTAAAAAGAGTTCTTTTTCACCAGGGCGACGGCTGTGGAACCGCGGGTAATAAATTCACCGGCATAAACATTGAGGTTAGTCACCCAGCCGTCAGCAGGCGCGCGAATAACGGTGCGCTCCAGATCGAGTTTAGCCAGGTCGCGCGTCGCCTGGGCTTTAGCCAGTTGATGCAGTACCGTCTGCAAGACATTGTTCGCCTGATCGATCTCTTCCCGGGACATCGCCTGTACGCCGAGGCGATTACGGCGACCGGCTTCCTGGCGTTTTTCCTGCGCCAGTACCTGATAATAGGCTACATCAGCTTCCGCTTCCGCCAGCGCTTTTTGATAGCGTGGCTGATCGATGGTAAACAGGACCTGATCCTTTTTCACCAGTTGGTTATCATGCACGTTTACATGGGTAATCAGGCCCGCGACATCCGGGGCAATAGCGACGACATCGGCGCTAAAACGCGCGTCGCGCGTCCAGGGAGATTCGGTGTAATACACCCAGGCGCGGAAAATGGCGATAAAGGCCAGAATAACCAGTACGAGGGTAATGGCCGTACGGGAGAGTTTTCTTGTTAGTGTTTTCACTTCAACCTCAAACGAACAGGCGCGATATTAAATAAAACAGACAACAATACAGCGCGGTATTGAACAGAGCCGGATGCCAGACAAAATCATAGATACCCGTCGGCACAAGCATCCGACGCACCAGCCAAAAAATAGCCAGTGACAAAAGCAATTCGAAAAATATCGGTGGGAAGGAAAGACCAAACACCACGATAACGGGAAACAGACTCATGTTGACCTTGATTTCTGAGAGAGAGCAGGCGATAGATTGTTAAGCTACATCGCCGCAGAGAAGGGCAAGAGACGCCAGGCGAGAGCGACATAGCTCTTATTCGAATAATAGTATATTAACGTAATTGTTATGCTGTTATCTATATTATGTGATCTAAATCACTTTTAAGCCAGAGTGAATAATGGAACGATTAAAACGAATGTCGGTATTCGCCAAAGTTGTCGAGTTTGGCTCTTTTACCGCCGCAGCCAGACAGCTGCAAATGAGCGTATCGTCCATCAGCCAGACTGTGGCGAAACTGGAAGATGAGCTTCAGGTTAAATTGCTCAACCGCAGCACACGCAGCATTGGGCTCACCGAGGCTGGAAAAATCTATTATCAGGGCTGTCGTCGTATGCTGCATGAAGTGCAGGATGTTCACGAGCAGCTTTACGCTTTTAATAACACGCCTATCGGTACATTGCGTATCGGCTGTTCTTCAACCATGGCGCAAAATGTGCTGGCCGGGCTTACCGCAAAATTATTAAAAGAGTATCCCGGTCTGGCGGTCAATCTGGTGACAGGAATTCCGGCCCCGGATTTAATTGCCGACGGGCTGGACGTGGTGATCCGCGTGGGCGCGCTGCAAGACTCCAGCCTGTTTTCCCGTCGACTCGGCGCGATGCCGATGGTTGTGTGCGCCGCCAAGCCGTACCTCGCTCAGTACGGCGTCCCGGAAAAACCCGCCGATCTCAGTAGCCATTCCTGGCTGGAATATAGCGTGCGCCCGGATAATGAGTTTGAACTTATCGCGCCGGAAGGAATTTCTACCCGTCTGATTCCACAGGGGCGGTTCGTCACTAACGATCCGATGACGCTGGTACGCTGGCTGACCGCCGGAACCGGAATCGCCTATGTGCCGCTGATGTGGGTGATCGATGAGATCAATCGTGGCGATCTGGAGATCCTGCTGCCTCGCTATCAGTCCGATCCCCGTCCGGTGTACGCGCTGTACACCGAAAAAGATAAGCTGCCGCTTAAAGTGCAGGTAGTGATTAACGCGTTAACTGACTATTTTGTCGATGTCGCACACCTGTTTCAGGGAATGCACGGGCGAGGGAAAGAAAAATAAAAACACCGGGTAATTGCTGAAGACGATTGTAGGTCAGATGCCACCCGACGCAGACATTGCCTGATGGCGCTGCGCTTATCAGGCCTGGGCGGCACACACCACAGGCCTGATAAGGCGGACAGTTATGCGGTGCCGCCAACCGTCAGGTTATCGACTTTCAGCGTCGGCTGGCCTACGCCTACCGGCAGACTTTGACCCTCTTTACCGCAGACCCCCACCCCGTTATCCAGCTTAAGGTCGTTGCCGACCATGGAGATCTGTTGCATCGTTTCAATGCCTGATCCAATCAACGTCGCGCCCTTCACCGGCGTCGTGACTTTGCCGTTTTCAATCAGATACGCTTCCGAGGTAGAGAACACAAACTTGCCGGAGGTGATATCCACCTGACCGCCGCCAAAATTAGGCGCATAGATGCCGTATTCAACGGATTCGATAATTTCCTGCGGCGTTGACTGCCCCGCCAACATATAGGTATTCGTCATACGCGGCATCGGCAGATGCGCATAAGATTCGCGACGCCCGTTACCGGTCGGCGCAGCGCCCATCAGGCGCGCGTTCAGCTTGTCCTGCATGTATCCTTTCAGCACGCCATTTTCAATCAATACGTTGTACTGGCCTGGCGTACCTTCATCATCGATAGCAACGGAGCCACGACGGTTCATCATTGTGCCGTCATCCACTACGGTGCAAAGCGCGGAGGCAACCTGCTCGCCGATCTGACCGCTAAACACAGACGTCCCACGACGGTTGAAATCACCTTCCAGCCCGTGCCCGACCGCTTCGTGCAGCAATACGCCCGGCCACCCGGCGCCCAGAACCACCGGTAACGTCCCCGCTGGCGCAGCGACCGCGGAGAGATTAACCAGCGCCATGCGTACCGCTTCTTTCGCCCACGCGTCGGCGCGCACCTCGCCGTCGAGATCGGCAAGAAAATACTCATAACCAAAGCGACCGCCGCCGCCGCTGGCGCCGCGCTCGCGTTTACCGTCTTCTTCCACCTGCACGCTAACGGACAACCGCACCAGTGGACGGACATCCGCCGCCAGCGTCCCGTCGGTCGCCGCCACGAGGATTAATTCATATACGCCGGTCAGGCTGGCGTTAACTTCCTGCACGCGTTTATCGGCTTCTCGCGCCGCTTTATCAACGCGTCTGAGGATATCCAGCTTCTCTTCGCGGCTCATACTTTGCAGCGGATCAAGGGTGGTGTAGAGCGGCTGATGCGCTACGGCGGCGAGCGTTTTTACCTTGCCTTCGCCGTTCTCGCGTACAATGGTTCGCGCTGCCTGCGCACTCTGCTCCAGCGCCAGGAGGCTTATCTGGTCAGCATAAGCAAAACCGGTTTTTTCGCCGCTAATGGCGCGAACGCCAACGCCCTGGTCGATATTATATGAACCATCTTTAATGATGCGGTCTTCTAAAACCCAGGATTCGTGATAGCTCGACTGAAAATAGAGGTCGCCATAATCAAGACGGCGTTCGGCCAGTTGGCCCAAAATAGCGAACAGATCCTGATGGTTCAGGCCATTCGCCGCTAGCAATTGTTCACTTACCAGGTTCAGACTCATCGTTTTTGCTACTCGTTGATTTCTGCCGGATGGCGGTTCACGCCTTATCCGGACTACGTTGTTAGATTGTACAAACCGGATAAACGCAGCGCCGTCCGGCATGACTATTTACTGAGAGTGGGGCAATTCCTCGCCCCCGTCAAATCATTGCTGGCTTTCTTTTCTCGGTTGGCGCAGAACTTCGTTGATCTGCGGCGCATCGACCGGACCGGTAATGCGATATCGCAAAATGGAGACCTTGCTCCATAGCGGCCCCAACACTTTACTGGCGGCAAATACCGCCGCGCCGACAATCGGGTTAACGGCAAACGCGGCGGCGACGCCCACGGTGGCGGAAATTTCCGGCGCGACAACGGCCTCCATATCAAGACGACGACGCACCAGATCAACAAAACCTTTCATTGCAATATCCGCTTCCAGCCCATCCACCAGCGTATCGTCAGTATGTAGGACGCCATCTTTAATCCACGCGGTACTATGAATAGAGTCGAAATAGAAGCCCTCGCTAAAGGTATCTCTGAAGTCAAACCGCAGCTTACGCAGCAACGCATCAAAACTGAGCAGCCGCAGTAGCTGTCCGGCATGACCGCTACTGAGATCAGTAAACTCGCCTTTACCCAGACGCGTGCGTAAAATCCCGTTGAGCGTGGCTTCATCAGGTTGCCAGGGCGGGTTTCGCCAGTGCAGATCGTAATCTACGTTAAAAGACGCGTTCTGGATTGGCGTCGAGATACCGAAGAACCCGGCAGCCGTGTCGAGGTTACTACCATGCAGACTACCTTTCAGCGAGGTTCGTTCATTACCCGGCGCATTCACCCACTCGCCGTTCGCTTTCAAACGGGCGAATCCGGTATCGATCAGGCCATTCGCCAGAGTCAGCGTATTGCCTTTGATGGCGAAATCGCCATCAATACGCCCATATTTTTGCCCCCATAGCCAGCACTCTTCGCAGCGAAGCTGTAAGTCCGGCCAGCCGCGGAAGCTAATCGTGTTCGCCGAAGCCAACGGCGATGTCGGCGTTGGTGACGAGGCGTGCGTTTTTGCGACGCCAGGGTTGTAGTACAGGTACTTAATGTTCGCCAGCCACGGCGCATGGTTGCGCATGAGCAGCGTGGCGTTCACCTCACGGCCCTGCGCTTCAATTTTTGTTCCGTTCAGCGAGGGGGCTGAAACGACGCTCAAATTGTTCCACTGCTGACCGCCCAGCGATAGCGCGGGAGTACGCAACGTGACGCGTTGAGGAAACTCGGCCGAACTGCTCACGTTATCCGCCGCGCCTTTCTGGAATAACGCCAGCCACTGCGCGCCATCCAGCGCCGGCAGATTGAGCTCAACGCCTTGTTGAGCAGGTAATGGCGGAATCGTCCGGCTGTCCGTCGTCCAGATAGCCCGATCCAACGTCAGCTTCTGATTTAATAACCAGCGGCTGTTAAAGTGATTTTTACTCCCTGCGCTCCCCGTTAGCGCAAAACTTTTCAGGTTGCCGTCAGCCTGAATGTTCACCGGAATGGCTTCGCCTGCGGGTTTATTTAGCGGAGAAGGTAAGTGGCTGCTCACATTTCTCAGATCGCCGTTCAGCTCGATGTGATAAGTGGTGTCAGCGTGATACGGAAGATCGATGCCGACTTTACCATTCCACGTCACGCTGCCGCTCAGGGCGTCATTCAGTTGCGGCGGTAAGACGCCCATACGCGTTGGCTGCCAGTTACCGTTCAGGTTGACGGCGACCTGATAGGCTTTTGCCCCTTCCGTCGTACTGAAATCCAGGTTAAGCGGCTGATTAAACCAGTTTGCCGTCAGCGGCCCGCTTTTTAGCGCGCCATTCACAAAGCTGAATTTACCGTTCAGATTTTTGAGCGTGCTGTTTAGCGGCTTAATAAACAGACTGTTATTACGCAACGAGACATCGCCCTCGGCGGTAACCTGTTCTCCGTCCAGCGGAATATCAAGATGTAAGCGAGCATTCACATCGCCATCTAATTGGAGCTCCGCCAGCGTCGAGCCAAGCGAGTCTTTTAGTGGCGTCTCGTCGAAATAAGGCCCAACGGCTTTTCCCGGCCCGTTAATATCGGCATCAATGAGCAGTTTCTCTTTGGAATAATCCGGAATCGCCGCCGCGAGTTTGCTGGCCTTCACCCCGCCCAAATCGACGCTATCCGAACGCATCCACAGACCGTCGTTCAGGAAATCCAGTTTAATGTTGAGATTTTTTAGCGCCGGCCAGTCGGGTTGAAAAGCAAACGTCGCATTGCGTAGCGGCACCAGCACTTCGAACTGACCTTCGTTATGCTTATAGGGAAAGAGGTGCGGGTTACCACCGTAAACCAACGTGGCGTTATCCGCCTCGCCGCCCTGAATCGCGCCGCTAAGGTAATCGACCAGCGCTTTGCCCATCAGGTTTTCCGGAAAATAGCGCCACGCCTGAGATCCATCGTCGGTACTGATTCCGGCCAGAATACCCAGCCACGGTTCGTCGCCCGTCGGTTGCAGATAGCGGAACCCGCCGCGCGCATGTACCGCCTTTGCTTTGACGTCAATGTCGCGGCCATCAAGCTGAAAGCCGTTCTCATTCTTCAACCAACTAAGCGTCGCGACGCCGTTTTCAATTTCCAGCGGCGCGCGAAAAACGGTTTCATAGGGCATCTTAGCCTGCTGCATCGCAACCTTCATCTGCCCGTCTTCTACGCTTCCCGCCAGCGTACCGGAAAAATGTTCCGCGCCGGGCAACAGCTTCCACTGTTTCCAGGCAAGATTTTCCCACGATGCCTGAAAACGCGTTTTTTCGGTGGCCTGTAGCGGAATATCCAGCGCCAGTGTGGCGATCTTTCCGCTCGGCTGCGTAGCCTGCCATATTTCGCCCAGCACAGGCGACAGTTTAGCCGCCAGCGGACGTAATGCTTCCAGCCCCGCCAGTTCAAGATTACTGGCGCGAATGCGTAGCTCATCGCTACGTGTGTGATTCTCGCCGCCGACGTCCTGCTGCGGGAGCCAGGCCACGGTTAAGGCTCCGCTCGGCCAGGGTTTACCATCAAGCGTAATCCGTGTGTCCGGAATATAAAACTGCCAGCCCGGCTGCTCGCGGCTAATCTGCGCCGTCAGGTTATCGACAGACAGCGTGTGCGTCGTGTTATCGCCCAGCCAGCTTGCGCCGCCCTGTTTCAGCCAGACGTCTCCTCCGGCGATTTCGCCTTTACTGAGCGTCATCCAGCCTTCCAGACTGAAACGCGCCGTCTGGAGCGCCACATTATCCTGCATCCATTTGCCCAGCCACGGCTTGACGTCAATATCGTCGGCCTGTAGCCAGACTCTGCCGTTATTCAGCAAACCGTCGTCATCGCGTAAATCCATCCGCACCTGCATCACGCCGTGCTGCCCGGTCAGGCTGGAGAGACTGACCTCGCCTTCGGCGCGGTGCCGCTCTTTGCCGTTTAGCCAGGTAAGCTGTGGGATCGCCAGCTCCGCGCGTTGTCCGGAAAGCGTCAGAAAACTGATTTGGCTATCGCGCAGATCGAAATGATCGAACTGACGCAGGAAAAGATCGCTTAAACGGCTGGTTTCGATGCCTTCGCCGTCGCTGCTTTGAAGAGGCGTGTTGGTGCGGAAATTGAGTTGCCAGAAGGTCAGGTCGCGAAACTGCCAGCGCATATGCAACAGGCTTTGCCAGACGTCCAGCGCCAGCGTAACGCGTTTTATCGACAGTTCGCCGCCATCTTTCAGGGCGGCATGAATATTATGCGCTTCCAGCGTAGGGCCAAAATTTTGCCAGCTTGCGGAGAGTTGGCTGGCGGCCACCGGCACGCCGGTCACAGACTCAATTTTATTCAGGATAGCCGGACGCCAGGCGTCAAGATGAGGCAACGCCAGGCGCAGCCCGCTAACCAGCAGCGCTGCAATGACGATGAGCGCGGCTCCAGTGAGCAATAAAATCCCCGGCAATCGCCTCACGCGTCTCTCCTTGTCTGCCAAAAAATACGACTCACAACCTTGCTTTGCCGGACGGCGGCGTGAACGCCTTATCCGGCCTGCAAATGCTCGTACGGGTCGCGGTCTTTTACATCATTACGACGTCAAACTGCTCCTGGTTATAAAGCGGTTCGACCTGAACTTTAACCTGTTTGCCGACAAAGATTTCGACTTCCGCCAGCGCGTGTGATTCTTCGCCTTTCAGCGCTTCCGCCACCGCAGGAGAAGCATAAACCAGGAAGCGATCGGAGTCATAAGCGTGATGAACACGTACAATTTCACGCATGATCTCATAGCAGACGGTTTCCACCGTTTTTACCGTCCCGCGGCCATGACAGGTTGGACATTCGTTACAAAGCACATGTTCCACGCTTTCACGAGTCCGTTTACGGGTCATTTCCACCAGCCCCAGCGGCGAAAAACCGTTAATACTGGTTTTCACGCGATCCTTACTTAACGCCTGTTCCAGCGAATGCAGCACCCGGCGGCGATGATCTTCATTATTCATGTCGATAAAATCGATAATGATAATGCCGCCCAGATTACGCAGGCGTAGCTGGCGGGCAATGGCCTGAGTCGCTTCAATATTGGTATTAAAAATGGTGTCGTCGAGATTACGGTGTCCGACAAACGCGCCGGTATTGATATCTACCGTCGTCATCGCTTCGGTTTGGTCGATAATCAGATAACCGCCGGACTTGAGTTCAACCTTACGCTCCAGCGCGCGCTGGATCTCATTTTCCACGTCATAAAGATCGAAGATCGGCTGATGGCCACTGTAATGCTCCAGCTTACTGGTCATTTCCGGGATGTATTCTGCGGTAAACTCCAGCAGCGACTCATAGGTCAGACGTGAGTCGACGCGAATTCGGTCCAACTGCGCATCGGCGAAATCGCGCAGCACGCGCTGCGCCAGCGCCAGTTCGCCATACATCTGGTAGCGTGTTTGCGGACGCTTTTTGCGCTCCATGACTTTCGTCCAGACGCGCTTGAGATAGGCGGCGTCAGACGCGAGATCCTCTTCACACACGCCTTCCGCCGCGGTGCGGATAATAAACCCGCCCTGTTCGTCGCAGTATTCCGCCACCACCTTTTTCAGGCGCTCGCGTTCACTTTCGCTTTCGATACGCTGGGAAACGCCAACGTGTGACGCGCCGGGCATAAAAACAAGGTAACGGGAGGGCAACGTGATGTCCGTGGTCAAACGCGCGCCTTTCGTGCCGAGCGGATCTTTCACTACCTGCACCATCAGATCCTGTCCCTGACGCACCAGTTCGGAGATATCGCGCACGGTAAACTGTTTTTGCTCGTCGCCCGCCACGCATTCGGTATGCGGCATAATGTCGGAAGCGTGAAGAAATGCGGCTTTATCCAGCCCAATATCTACAAAAGCCGCCTGCATACCTGGAAGTACACGACTTACACGACCTTTGTAGATATTGCCTACGATTCCGCGTCGCGCTTCGCGCTCAATATGGATTTCCTGAAGAATACCGCCATCAATGTACGCCACGCGCGTTTCCGATGGCGTTACGTTTACCAACAATTCAGCCGTCATGTTTATCCCTTTTATCACGCAGTGCGTTAAAATGACTCAACAACTCATACGTTTCAACCAGCGGTAAGCCGACCACGGCGTGATAGCTGCCATTTATCTTCCTGACAAAACAGCCACCCCGCCCCTGAATACCGTATGCACCTGCTTTATCTAAAGGCTCGCCGCTGGCGACATAGCCAGTAATATCCTGCGCAGAAAGCGTGCGGAAAGTCACCTCCGTTACCACCAGACAATCCAGCGTCTGCTGCGAGTCCGCAAGCGCAACAGCAGTCATCACCTGATGCGTATTTCCGGAAAGCAAACGCAGCATTTCTGCGGCATGAGCGGCGTCGCGCGGCTTTTCCAGCACCTCGCCGTTTAACACGACTATCGTATCCGCGCCCAACACCGGCAAATCACGGGGAACCAGCGCCACGCCAGCCTGCGCCTTTTCGCGTGCCAGCCGAACAACATACTGCTGCGCGCTTTCCTGAGCACGCCGTTGCTCTTCAATACCAGGCACGACCTGCTCGAATGAAAATCCAAGTTGAGTCAATAATTCCTGGCGACGCGGGGAACCGGAAGCAAGATACAGAGTTGTCATATCGACCTTTATTGCACAGCAAACTGCTGGCGTACTTTACGCATCAGCAAAAAGAGCCAGGGCCACAGCACGCCATTGACTACACTACTCCAGAACACTTCCGGTCTGAAAGAGACGTTGATCACTAAAAACTCGGCCCAGAAAACAATAATGTCCACGGCCAGTGAAAGCAACATTACCACCAGCGCCTGCTGCCAGAGCGCCAGGTTACGGAAGAGCTGGAATTTCAGAGCGACCAGATAGGCGACAATACTCATCGACAGAGCGCGCACGCCAAGTGTGGAACCGCTGATGAGATCAAGTATGGCACCCATCACAAATCCCGTCCCCACATTTACGCGGTGCGGCAGGGCCAGAATCCAGTACAGTAAGATGAGCAAAACCCAGTTTGGCCGGAAAACAATGATGTCGTCCGGCCAGGGCATGATTTGCAGCAACAGCGCAATAAGAAACGAGAGCCAGATAACCCAGCGCCCCTGGCTACGATAGCTCGCCACCATTACCCTCCCGGCGCACGCGCAGGCGGCGTGGTCGCGCCCGAAGGCGATGGTTGCGTTGATACCGGCGCCGTCTGGCCCGCAGATGGCTGAGTAATCCCCGTCGCCGGGTCCGGCACTGGCGCCGGCGGCCCCATCGCATCCGGAGAAGGCAACACCTGCGGCATCATCTGCATCAGGCGCTCATTGGCGACGCGGTGAACCTCTTCCGGCGTCATCGGATTGGCGCCGTTACGATCGGCTCCCCACAACAGCAGCAGATAGCGTAAACGCTGCAAACCCGCGGTTGGACGTGCCTGAATGACGGTATAGGCGCGCTGAGTGTCCAGCTTGACGGAGGAGACCACCGCCACCGGATACCCTTCCGGGAAACGCCCACCAAGTCCGGACGTTACCAGCACATCGCCGACGCGAATATCGGTATTGGCGGGCAGATGTTCAAGCTGAAGATCGTCAGTACAGCCGTTACCGGCGGCAATCACGCGGATGTCATTGCGCAGTACCTGAATCGGCAGCGCATGAGTCGCATCGCAAATCAGCAACACGCGGCTGGTCAGTTTCGCCACGGCGACAACCTGCCCTACGACACCTTTGTCGCTAATGACCGGTTGACCTTCATATACGCCATTAACGCTGCCTTTATCGATAACGACCTGATCGCTGTAAGGATCGTTAACCGTTGAAATAACCTGCGTCACCATTTTCTGCTCGTCCTGACGCAGCGGCGACCCCAGCAGCTCGCGCAACCGCGCGTTCTCCTGTTTGTACTGCCCCAGCATCAGCAGGTCGCTGTTTTTTAGCAGTAATTCCTGGCGCAGCGCCCGGTTTTCCAGCTCAAGCTGGTCGCGAGAAGCCAGCGTTTGCGACACGCTGTCGAGCAGTTCACGAGGGCCGTTTGAAATAAAATAGAAAGGACTGACGGCAGTGTCCATGTACGTTCGGATTTGACTGAACGTCCCCAGGCGGCTGTCGGCAATGATAACGCCGAGCGCCACCAGCACCGCCAGAATAAGGCGAATCTGTAGCGACGGGCCACGGCTAAAAATTGGCTTCATAGGCTATGCGTATTCTCGCGTCGGAGAGGCAGGATAATCCAGGGATAATCCTGCCCGTATCCAACTACTCTTCGCTGAACAGGTCGCCGCCGTGCATATCGATCATTTCCAGCGCCTTGCCGCCGCCGCGCGCCACACAGGTCAGCGGATCTTCAGCAACCACGACAGGAATGCCCGTCTCTTCCATTAACAGACGGTCAAGGTTACGCAGCAGCGCGCCGCCGCCGGTGAGCACCATACCACGCTCGGAGATGTCTGACGCCAGCTCCGGCGGACACTGTTCCAGCGCCACCATTACCGCGCTGACGATACCGGTCAACGGTTCCTGCAACGCTTCCAGAATCTCGTTTGAGTTCAGAGTAAAGCCGCGTGGAACGCCTTCCGCCAGGTTACGGCCACGCACTTCAATCTCGCGGACTTCGTCGCCCGGATAAGCGGAACCGATTTCGTGTTTAATACGTTCTGCGGTGGCTTCACCAATCAGAGAACCGTAGTTACGACGAACGTAATTAATGATGGCTTCGTCGAAGCGGTCACCACCAATACGGACAGAAGAAGAGTAAACCACGCCGTTCAGGGAGATAACGGCAACTTCAGTGGTACCACCACCGATATCCACAACCATTGAACCGGTTGCTTCAGAAACTGGCAGACCTGCGCCGATCGCGGCCGCCATCGGCTCTTCGATCAAAAAGACTTCACGGGCGCCTGCGCCCTGAGCGGATTCACGAATCGCGCGGCGTTCTACCTGCGTCGCGCCGACCGGCACGCATACCAGTACGCGCGGGCTTGGGCGCATAAAGCTGTTGCTGTGCACTTGTTTAATAAAGTGCTGGAGCATTTTTTCGGTCACAAAGAAGTCAGCGATAACGCCGTCTTTCATCGGACGGATCGCAGCGATATTGCCCGGCGTACGGCCCAGCATCTGCTTCGCATCATGACCGACTGCAGCCACGCTTTTCGGCGAACCGGCACGATCCTGACGAATGGCCACAACGGAAGGCTCATTCAATACGATGCCTTGTCCTTTTACATAAATGAGGGTATTCGCGGTACCCAGGTCAATGGACAGGTCATTGGAAAACATGCCACGAAATTTTTTCAACATACTAAGGGATAATCCTGAAAGCTGGGGCGGAAAACAAAATCCGCTTACTTTACCAACCACACGCAGCAGCGACAAGGCGCAAAAATCATCTGCTACGGTGAAAATTAGTGCAGTTCGTTTCCTTTGTTACAAATCTCGGCCTGAGTCCCTCAGGGCTGAAAAAATCAGCAGCAATCCTCGCCTTCGTTTGCAACCTGTCAAAGGTCATTCACCTGCATATTTGCTGCAACAATCTGGCGAGCAGACAAGCACACCCCCATGAGGCGCAGCGCGCGTTATTCTACGTGAAAACAAATTAAACGGCAGGTTAAACCGAGTATCTTTGCGAATATTTTTTCACGTTTGTGTCAAGTAGTTGGGAGGAGGCAAAAAAATCACCCTGCCCGCCAGCCACGCCGCGTTTTGTCAGCGTCTGCCACTCGCCGCGCGAACGGACGCCCGTCGCGTAAACCTGCGTAGGCGTGCCCGCGCAGGCCTCTACCAGACTTTGAACCAGAAGCTGGTTTTCCGTTCGCTTCTCAATGTTTCTGACCAGACTCGGATGCAGCTTGAGTAATTCCACATTGAGCGCTTTAATCCAGCTCGTGCTAACCAGCGTCAAACCCGCCTGTGTCACCGCCACCCGAACGCCAAGCGCATTGACTAAGCGAAGGATGGGTTGTAACCGGCTGATGTGTTGACAAACATCTGCCTCCGCAAGTTCAATAATTATGCGATTTCGCTGTGATTTTTCACACTGCATTAACGTATCGCGCAACCAGCGCTGAAAACGCGGACGAATCAGCGACTCAACCGTCAACTGCATTGCCAGATTTTCATCCGGCCAGTAGCCCAGCAACGTAATCAGGCGGCTAATTTGTAATCTGTCATACTCTTCCGATAAACCAAATTGCAACACCATCGGCATATACTCCGCCGAGCTCACCTCTTCTTTACCGTCATAGATGCGACACATCAATTCCCGATGATGTACGCGACCTTCTCGCGTGACCGCCGGTTTTTGATAAAGTCGCGGTCCGCCCCGGTTCAGCATCTGCTCAATCAATGTGCGCCAGCGCACATTGCCGCGCCCTTTTTCCGGCAGAGTGTCGTCGTAGATAGCCCAGCTATTTCCCCCCTGCAGGGCGGCATTCCGCGCCGCGGCTTCAGCATGTTCCATCACCTGCTCGGTGGACTGTCCGCTGCGCCAGGCGCAAATGCCGATATGTACCATATCGTCACGATCGAGCATTTTGTTAGCCGGTAGCGCATCGACAGCTTTTAAAAGCTGTCCGGCAATACTTTCCGCTTCTTTCAGCGTTCGATGCGGTAGCAGCACGGCAAAGTCGCTGCGGTGATAACGCGCCAGCAGCGAGCCTGGGTAACGCATAATAAATGTCGATAGCAGATTGATAAGCATAAACATCTGCTCTTCCGCCTGATTGCCTCCCAGGCTGTCGCGCAGAAGATTGAAATCTGGCAAGCGGATCATCATCACCACGCCATGCACTCCCACTTTTTCCTGATCTTCCAGCAGCGTCGCCAGTTGGTTATCAAAGAACAGACGGTTACCGAGTCCGGTTTTGGTGTCCTGCGCGGCGTAGGAGCGAATGAGGGTGTCCAGGCGACTACGCTGTTCGTGAGCAAACTGAATTTCGGAAAGCAATACATCAAGCGCGCTACTGGTGCGCGCTGGCCATTCGTAAACAGAACCGCGGACATTCGCCCCACGTTCGCCGTTCAGAATACGCGTGGAGCGAATTTCCAGAAGCTCTTGCCCGGAAAGCTGCCGCTGCAGCCAGCGCACCGATAAAAACAAAATCAGAACGATAAAACCGATCGCCAGCGTCAGCGGCGCCGTGGTGATCAGTGAGTGAAAATAGTTGCCCATCGGGTCCTGATAAACCAGACGTAGCGACATTCCTGGATGTTTTATCAGCGGTACGACCAGCTCGCGATACATGTCGCTGGTACCGGCTGGCCGATAACCTCTGGCGCGAGAATGGCTGTAGACGCTGCGCTCCCCCTGCAACAGATCGACACGCACAATATCGGAAGCGATCATGAGTTCGTCGATTCGCGGCGTCAGCGAGACAATATCATGGGTCACCAGGTGCGTATCAATGGCTGTCGCCGTCGCCTGCACACGGCTGACATACTTATACTGTACGGCGTTATAAAAGCTTAGCGAACAACCTATCAGAGTCACGAAGATCGTTAACCCCGTGAGCAGCGTGATAAAAGCTGAGAATTTCGTCGTTAATCGCATCCTTGAGTTAACTCCGACGGTTATAAACAGTATGAAAAAGCGAATCTGAAGGCGGAATTCGCCACGGCGCGCAATGAAGCAGGCATACTACCAAAATGGATCTATCTGGCAATTTATTGCGTTGCATCGGCATCACGTTTTAATTAGCGAGTATAGTCTTCGTAGCTATTTTTCCAATCTACCATGTAAAGTGAGGACAGGTTATGCAGGCGTTGATCTTAGAACAGCAGGACGGTAAAACCCTCGCATCCGTGCAACATCTCGAAGAGAGTCAACTGCCGGCAGGTGATGTGACGGTGGATGTCCACTGGTCCAGCCTGAATTATAAAGATGCTCTGGCTATCACCGGAAAAGGGAAAATTATCCGTCATTTTCCGATGATTCCTGGTATTGATTTCGCCGGCACCGTTCACGCAAGCGAAGATCCTCGCTTTCATGCAGGCCAGGAAGTACTACTGACTGGCTGGGGCGTGGGCGAAAACCACTGGGGCGGCCTGGCCGAACGCGCACGCGTTAAAGGCGACTGGCTGGTCGCGCTACCTGCGGGACTGAGCAGCCGTAACGCCATGATCATCGGCACCGCCGGTTTTACCGCCATGCTGTGCGTCATGGCGCTTGAAGATGCAGGTATTCGCCCGCAAGACGGTGAGATTGTCGTCACCGGCGCCAGCGGCGGCGTGGGCAGCACTGCCGTTGCATTACTGCATAAGCTGGGCTATCAGGTTGCAGCAGTATCAGGACGTGAAAGCACCCACGGCTATCTTAAGAGCCTGGGAGCTAACCGTATTCTCAGCCGCGATGAGTTTGCTGAATCTCGCCCGTTGGAAAAACAGCTGTGGGCCGGTGCAATTGATACCGTTGGCGATAAAGTGCTGGCGAAAGTCCTGGCACAGATGAACTATGGCGGTTGCGTGGCCGCCTGCGGCCTGGCGGGCGGCTTCGCGCTGCCGACCACCGTTATGCCATTCATTCTGCGTAATGTGCGTTTGCAAGGGGTGGACTCGGTGATGACCCCACCGGCACGTCGCGCAGAAGCCTGGGCGCGTTTGGTTAAGGATCTGCCGGAATCGTTCTATGCTCAGGCCGCCACAGAGATTACGCTGGCGGATGCGCCGAAGTTCGCCGATGCCATCATCAATAATCAGGTTCAGGGCCGTACGCTGGTGAAGATAAAATAACGTCACGTATAAAAAAATTTACACTTAATTAACTATTTATTTTTACACATTGACACACTCCCTGTCATATTCACTACACGCTATGTTGTGTTGTGGTGGGTAGACCGGGAGTCTGTGATGAAAAAGATACGTCCATTAACAGAAGCCGATGTGACTGCGGAATCGGCTTTTTTTATGCAGCGCCGACAGGTGCTAAAAGCATTAGGCATCAGCGCGGCCGCCTTATCCTTACCCTCAACGGCGCAGGCCGATCTCTTCAGTTGGTTTAAAGGCAACGATCGTCCGAAAGCGCCTGCCGGTAAACCGCTTGAGTTTAGTCAGCCTGCCGCCTGGCGAAGCGATTTAGCGTTAACGCCGGAAGATAAGGTGACGGGCTACAACAATTTCTATGAGTTTGGCCTTGATAAAGCCGACCCGGCGGCCAATGCCGGAAGTCTGAAAACCGAACCGTGGACGTTGAAAATCAGCGGGGAAGTCGCGAAGCCATTTACGCTGGATTACGACGATTTAACACATCGTTTCCCATTAGAAGAGCGTATCTATCGAATGCGCTGCGTCGAAGCGTGGTCCATGGTCGTGCCGTGGATTGGTTTCCCTTTATATAAGCTACTCGCGCAGGCACAGCCCACCAGCCACGCTAAATATGTGGCATTCGAAACGCTATACGCGCCGGATGATATGCCAGGACAGAAAGATCGCTTTATTGGCGGCGGACTGAAATACCCTTATGTCGAAGGGCTACGTCTGGATGAAGCCATGCATCCGCTGACTCTGATGACCGTTGGCGTCTATGGTAAGGCGTTACCCCCGCAAAACGGCGCGCCCATTCGACTCATCGTTCCATGGAAGTATGGTTTTAAAGGTATTAAATCTATTGTCAGCATTAAACTCACCCGCGAACGTCCGCCAACCACCTGGAATTTGTCGGCTCCCAACGAATATGGTTTTTACGCCAATGTGAACCCGCATGTGGATCATCCACGCTGGTCTCAGGCTACCGAACGCTTTATTGGTTCAGGCGGTATCCTTGATGTGCAAAGGCAGCCGACGCTGCTGTTTAACGGCTACGCCAATGAAGTCGCTTCGCTGTATCGCGGTCTCAATTTGCGGGAGAATTTTTAAGTGCGTCTGACAGTAAAACAGATAACCTGGCTAAAAGTTTGTCTGCATCTTGCCGGTTTTTTGCCGCTTCTGTGGCTCTTTTGGGCGATAAATCACGGTGGACTCAGCGCAGACCCGGTAAAGGATATCCAACACTTTACCGGCAGAACCGCGCTCAAATTTTTGCTCGCCACCTTGCTGGTTTCACCGCTGGCGCGCTACGCTAAACAGCCATTATTGATACGCACACGCCGCCTGTTGGGGTTATGGTGTTTCGTTTGGGCGACACTGCATTTAACCAGCTATGCCTTACTGGAACTGGGGATACATAACCTGGCGTTGTTAGGAAGCGAGTTGATTTCACGCCCTTATTTGACGCTTGGGATCATTAGCTGGCTGGTGTTATTGGCGCTGACGTTGACCTCAACGCAATTTGCGCAGCGTAAATTGGGCAAACGCTGGCAAACATTGCATAACGTCGTCTATCTTATCGCGATCCTGGCTCCCATACATTACCTGTGGTCGGTAAAGATTTTATCACCGCAACCGGTCATCTACGCGGCATTAGCGTTAGCCCTTTTAGCGTTGCGTTACCGGAAGTTTCGCCAGTGGTGGCGCTAGTTTGGTGAACTGTGCGGTCGATTGCAAAACGCAAAACAGGTAATGTCCTTTTTATGTTTCGGGTTGATTATCTTCCCTGATAAGACCAGTATTTAGCTGCCAATTGCGACGAAATAGTTATAATGTGCGACTTTACATTGCCCAACGGCGATTTTCGTTCGCAGAAAGGGTGACAATCGAGCAATGAAGGTATATTTTGTTTTTTGCCCGAAAATGGCAGAAGATAGCCACACAATGACTGGCAAATCATGAATTTCACCTTCGGGTGCTACGGCATAACAGGCAAATCAAAGATGCGCGGTATTTTACCCGCGGCAGTCATTCACATGCTTTACAGACGGCGCTAAAACGCCTGTCACAATCACACTAAACAAAGAGTACGGAACCCACTCATGGATATTCGTAAGATTAAAAAACTGATCGAGCTGGTTGAAGAATCAGGTATCTCCGAACTGGAAATTTCTGAAGGCGAAGAATCTGTTCGCATCAGCCGCACAACGGCAAACGCCGGTTTTCCGGTGATGCAGCAGGCTTATGCGGCGCCGATGATGCAGCAACCCGCTCTGTCTAACGCTGTCGCGCCAGCGGCTACTCCAGCAATGGAAGCGCCTGCCGCAGCGGAAATCAGTGGTCACATCGTACGCTCCCCAATGGTTGGTACTTTCTACCGCACCCCAAGCCCGGACGCGAAAGCGTTCATCGAAGTGGGCCAGAAAGTGAACGTGGGCGATACCCTGTGCATCGTTGAAGCCATGAAAATGATGAACCAGATCGAAGCTGACAAAGCAGGTACTGTGAAAGCGATTCTGGTCGAAAGTGGTCAACCGGTAGAATTTGACGAGCCACTGGTCGTCATCGAGTAACGAGGCGAACATGTTGGATAAAATTGTCATCGCCAACCGCGGCGAGATCGCACTACGTATTCTTCGAGCCTGTAAAGAACTCGGCATCAAGACCGTCGCTGTGCACTCAAGCGCGGATCGCGATTTAAAACACGTATTGCTGGCGGATGAGACGGTCTGTATTGGCCCGGCACCGTCCGTAAAAAGTTATCTGAACATCCCGGCTATCATTAGCGCCGCTGAAATCACCGGCGCGGTGGCAATCCACCCGGGTTACGGCTTCCTTTCTGAGAACGCCAATTTTGCCGAGCAGGTTGAACGCTCCGGCTTTATCTTTATCGGCCCGAAAGCGGACACCATCCGCCTGATGGGCGATAAAGTGTCCGCGATTACCGCGATGAAAAAAGCGGGCGTGCCGACCGTACCAGGATCTGACGGCCCGCTGGGCGACGATATGAATGCGAACCGCGCTCATGCCAAACGTATTGGCTATCCGGTGATCATCAAAGCGTCCGGCGGCGGCGGCGGCCGCGGTATGCGCGTGGTTCGTAGCGATGCTGAACTGGCGCAGTCCATCTCCATGACCAAAGCGGAAGCGAAAGCGGCTTTCAGCAACGACATGGTATACATGGAAAAATACCTGGAAAATCCACGCCACATCGAAATTCAGGTGCTGGCGGACGGCCAGGGCAACGCTATCTATCTGGCGGAACGCGACTGTTCCATGCAGCGTCGCCACCAGAAAGTGGTTGAAGAAGCCCCGGCGCCAGGCATTACGCCGGAACTGCGTCGCTATATCGGCGAACGCTGCGCGAAAGCGTGCGTAGACATCGGCTATCGCGGCGCAGGGACGTTCGAATTCCTGTTCGAAAACGGCGAGTTCTATTTCATCGAAATGAACACCCGTATTCAGGTTGAACACCCGGTGACTGAAATGATTACCGGCGTCGATTTGATCAAAGAGCAGTTGCGCATCGCGGCGGGTCAGCCGCTGTCGATCACACAGGACGAAGTTGTCGTTCGAGGCCATGCGGTAGAATGCCGTATCAATGCCGAAGATCCGAACACCTTCCTGCCAAGCCCAGGCAAAATCACGCGCTTCCATGCGCCTGGCGGCTTTGGCGTTCGCTGGGAATCTCATATCTACGCGGGCTACACGGTGCCGCCGTACTATGATTCCATGATCGGCAAACTCATCTGCTACGGTGAAAACCGCGACGTGGCGATTGCCCGTATGAAAAATGCCCTGCAGGAACTGATTATCGATGGTATCAAAACCAATATCGATCTGCAGACCCGCATCATGAATGACGAGCACTTCCAGCACGGTGGAACCAACATCCACTATCTGGAGAAAAAACTCGGTCTTCAGGAAAAGTAATCGCACGTTAATCTCAAAAGGCCGGTGAATCCGGCCTTTTTTATTTCTGGGGATAGCGATGCCCCATCATGTACAATTCCCGCTTTCTTCACCCATAAGGGACAAAAAATGGACGCTCGTTTTGTTCAGGCCCATAAAGAGGCGCGCTGGGCGCTGTGGCTGACCCTTTGCTATCTGGCGGCATGGTTAGTGGCTGCTTACTTACCTGGAGACTCGCCGGGAATTACCGGTCTGCCGCACTGGTTCGAGATGGCCTGCTTATTGACGCCGCTGGTCTTTATTTTGCTGTGCTGGGCGATGGTGAAATTCATTTATCGCGATATTTCGCTGGAGGATGACGATGCAGCTTGAGGTCATTCTACCGCTGGTAGCCTATCTGGTCGTGGTCTTCGGGGTCTCGATTTACGCTATGCGCAAGCGTACCGCCGGCACTTTTTTAAACGAATATTTTCTTGGCAGCCGTTCGATGGGCGGGATCGTGCTCGCGATGACGCTTACCGCCACCTATATTAGCGCCAGTTCATTTATCGGCGGTCCCGGCGCGGCTTATAAATACGGTCTGGGCTGGGTCTTGCTGGCGATGATCCAGCTTCCCGCCGTCTGGCTTTCACTGGGTATTCTGGGTAAAAAATTCGCTATCCTGGCGCGTCGCTATAATGCCGTCACGCTTAACGATATGCTATTCGCGCGTTACCAAAGCCGCCTGCTGGTGTGGTTGGCAAGCCTGAGTTTATTGGTCGCGTTTATTGGCGCAATGACCGTACAATTTATCGGCGGCGCGCGACTGCTGGAAACTGCGGCGGGAATTCCCTACGAAACCGGCCTGCTGATATTTGGCGTCAGTATCGCACTCTATACGGCGTTTGGCGGCTTTCGCGCCAGCGTACTTAACGATACGCTACAGGGCCTGGTGATGCTGGTCGGCACGATAGTGCTGCTGGTGGGCGTGATCCATGCGGCGGGCGGTCTAAGTCAGGCCGTTGACACGCTGCACGCTCTCGACCCCAAACTGGTAACGCCGCAGGGCGCCGATGACATACTTTCTCCCGCCTTTATGACCTCTTTTTGGGTACTGGTCTGTTTTGGTGTGATTGGCCTGCCGCATACGGCGGTGCGCTGCATCTCCTATAAAGACAGTAAAG
Source organism: Salmonella sp. SAL4457 (assembly GCF_046548235.1). Lineage (NCBI taxonomy): Bacteria > Pseudomonadati > Pseudomonadota > Gammaproteobacteria > Enterobacterales > Enterobacteriaceae > Salmonella > Salmonella sp. SAL4457. The sequence goes on along the minus strand of NZ_JBGDZO010000013.1, from coordinate 13,531 downwards.
CGGTACACCGGGGCATTATTATCGGTACGATTGTCGTGGCGATTTTAATGTTCGGGATGCACCTTGCCGGCGCGCTGGGTCGCGCGGTGCTTCCGGATCTGACGGTGCCGGATCTGGTGATCCCAACGCTAATGGTGAAAGTTTTGCCGCCGTTTGCCGCCGGGATCTTCCTCGCTGCGCCAATGGCGGCGATCATGTCAACAATTAACGCCCAACTGCTGCAAAGTTCCGCGACGATCATTAAAGATCTCTATCTCAACCTGCGCCCCGATCAGATGCAAAATGAGATCCGGCTGAAGCGTATGTCGGCAGCGATTACATTACTGCTAGGCGCGCTGTTGCTGCTGGCCGCGTGGAAACCGCCAGAGATGATCATTTGGCTCAACCTGCTGGCGTTTGGCGGCCTGGAAGCGGTGTTCTTATGGCCGCTGGTACTGGGCCTTTACTGGGAGCGGGCAAACGCGGCAGGCGCATTAAGCGCCATGATCGTGGGCGGCGTGCTATATGCCCTGCTTGCCACATTTAATATTCAGTACCTGGGCTTTCATCCGATTGTGCCCGCGTTACTGTTAAGTTTATTGGCTTTTCTGATCGGAAACCGATTCGGCTCTTCCGCTTCGCAAGCCACCGTATTGTCTACTGATAAATAAAGAGTTTTGCCATGCCATGGATCCAATTGAAACTGAATACCACCGGCGCGAATGCTGAAGAGCTGAGTGATGCGCTGATGGAAGCGGGCGCCGTTTCCATTACCTTTCAGGATACGCACGATACGCCGGTTTTTGAGCCGTTGCCGGGCGAAACCCGTCTGTGGGGCGATACCGATGTGATCGGTCTGTTCGACGCCGAAACCGACATGAAAGACGTTGTCGCGATTCTGGAGCAACATCCGCTGCTGGGTGCCGGATTTGCCCATAAAATCGAACAACTGGAAGATAAAGACTGGGAACGCGAATGGATGGATAATTTCCATCCAATGCGTTTTGGCGAGCGTCTGTGGATTTGTCCCAGCTGGCGTGACATTCCGGACGAGAATGCCGTCAACGTGATGCTCGACCCGGGACTGGCGTTCGGTACGGGTACGCACCCCACCACCTCTTTATGTCTGCAATGGCTGGACGGGCTCGATCTCAACGGCAAAACCGTGATCGACTTTGGCTGCGGTTCAGGCATTCTGGCGATTGCCGCGCTGAAGCTGGGAGCGGCAAAGGCGATTGGTATTGATATCGATCCGCAAGCTATTCAGGCCAGTCGCGATAATGCCGAACGCAACGGCGTGTCTGACCGGCTGGAGCTGTACCTGCCGAAAGACCAGCCAGAAGCCATGAAAGCCGACGTGGTCGTCGCTAACATCCTGGCAGGCCCATTACGCGAACTGGCCCCGTTAATCAGCGTACTGCCCGTTGAGGGCGGTCTGCTGGGGCTTTCAGGTATTCTCGCCAGCCAGGCGGAAAGCGTCTGTGATGCTTACGCCGAGCTTTTTACTCTCGACCCGGTCGTCGAAAAAGAAGAGTGGTGCCGCATTACTGGCCGTAAGAAATAATTCTTGTCAGCGTGGTCGCCCGGCCACGCTTTTCTCCACACAACTTGCCTTAACGCCTTTCTGTCACCGAGACATCATTAAATTCATCAAATGAATGCCTGAAATGACTTCTTTGTCACTATCCGTCCGGATAAACAGCTGCTACCAGCGGACAAACGTACTGGCGCTTCAATGGCCCGCAACCATCGCCCTCGTGCTTAGTAAATGCTGTCCGGGTTGTTCTGCAGCATCCGCTAACCCTCTCTTCAACGCAGCTGGAAAAATTTATGCGTGCCGTTCATGAACACAAAAGCGCATCTGTGCGCCCCCTTCCGACTGGCAATGGAGAAAAATCACGCGCAGCGGGAAGTGATCTTGTCCTGAAACGAGACTGCGATCCCATTCATTTGGGGTAATTAGCTTATAAAAAAAGCAGATTATTCCGCTTATCTTGTTTCTGGACGAAGAAATAGAGAGAAGTTACGGGAATTTGTAAGCGCGTACAAAACCGCCGACAATAAATAACCCTATGATTTTACTGAATTATAAATTTATTTTGCTGTTTTTAAGCACGATTCATTGATCTACAACAGTGGATTGTTCAAAGTTTGGCCTTTCATCTCGTGCAAAAAATGCGTAATATACGCCGCCTTGCAGTCACAGTATGGTCATTTCTTAACTCATGCGCATCGGACAATATCAGCTCAGAAATCGCCTGATCGCAGCGCCCATGGCTGGCATTACTGACAGACCTTTCCGGACGCTGTGCTATGAGATGGGAGCAGGATTGACAGTATCCGAGATGATGTCTTCTAACCCGCAAGTGTGGGAAAGCGATAAATCTCGTTTACGGATGGTGCACGTTGATGAGCCAGGTATTCGCACGGTGCAAATTGCCGGTAGCGACCCTGTTGAGATGGCCGATGCCGCACGTATTAACGTGGAAAGCGGCGCCCAGATTATTGATATCAATATGGGGTGCCCGGCGAAGAAAGTGAATCGTAAGCTGGCAGGTTCAGCCCTCTTGCAGTACCCGGATTTAGTGAAGTCTATACTCATCGGGGTCGTAAACGCAGTGGACGTTCCTGTGACTCTCAAGATTCGCACCGGCTGGGCGCCGGAACACCGTAACTGCGTAGAGATTGCCCAACTGGCTGAAGATTGTGGTATTCAGGCTCTGACCATCCATGGCCGCACCCGCGCCTGTTTGTTCAACGGAGAAGCTGAATACGACAGTATTCGGGCAGTTAAGCAGAAAGTTTCCATTCCGATTATCGCGAATGGCGACATTACTAACCCGCATAAAGCCAGAGCTGTTCTCGACTATACAGGGGCGGATGCCCTGATGATAGGCCGCGCAGCTCAGGGAAGACCCTGGATCTTTCGGGAAATCCAGCATTATCTGGACACTGGGGAGCTGCTTCCGCCGCTGCCGCTGGCAGAGGTAAAGCGCTTGCTTTGCACGCATGTTCGGGAACTGCATGACTTTTACGGTCAGGCAAAAGGGTACCGAATCGCGCGTAAACACGTCTCCTGGTATCTCCAGGAGCACGCTCCAGACGACCAGTTTCGGCGCACATTCAACGCTATTGAGGACGCCAGCGAACAGCTGGAGGCGTTGGAGGCATACTTCGAAAATTTTGCGTAAACAGAAATAAAGAGCTGACAGAACTATGTTCGAACAACGCGTAAATTCTGACGTACTGACCGTTTCTACCGTTAACTCTCAGGATCAGGTAACCCAAAAACCCCTGCGTGACTCGGTTAAACAGGCACTGAAGAACTATTTTGCTCAACTGAATGGTCAGGACGTTAATGACCTGTATGAGCTGGTACTGGCTGAAGTAGAACAGCCCCTGTTGGACATGGTGATGCAATACACCCGTGGTAACCAGACCCGTGCTGCTCTGATGATGGGCATCAACCGTGGTACGCTGCGTAAAAAATTAAAAAAATACGGCATGAACTAATTTCGATTAGCTAACTGCTTGTTTAAAAAGGCGCTACTCGGCATGGGGAAGCGCCTTTTTTATACGCATCACATGGAATTTGGTCATGAAAGCGGAATGTGAACCTCAGTACTTTGGCGATGAATCGAAGAAGATTATTCACGGTGACGCGCTAACAGAACTTAAAAAACTGCCTTCTGAAAGCATTGACTTAATTTTTGCCGATCCGCCTTACAATATCGGAAAAGATTTCGACGGTATGGTGGAATCCTGGGACGAAGCGTCTTTTCTGGCCTGGCTGTATGAATGCATTGATGAGTGCCACCGCGTACTGAAGAAACACGGCACCATGTACATCATGAATAGCACAGAAAATATGCCGTATATCGATCTCAAATGCCGAACGCTTTTTACCATCAAAAGCCGTATCGTCTGGTCCTATGATAGTTCCGGGGTGCAGGCGAAAAAATACTTTGGTTCTATGTATGAACCGATCCTGATGATGGTAAAAAACCCGAAAAGCTATACCTTTAACCGTGATGCGATTCTGGTCGAAACCACCACGGGCGCTAAGCGCGCGCTAATCGATTATCGAAAAAACCCGCCCCAACCATACAATCAGAAAAAAGTGCCGGGCAACGTCTGGTCATTTCCTCGCGTACGTTATCTGATGGATGAATATGAAAACCATCCTACGCAAAAGCCCAGCGCGCTGTTAAAACGGATCATACTGGCCTCTTCTAACCCGAGCGATACCGTATTGGACCCTTTCGCGGGCAGTTTCACCACAGGCGCTGTCGCAGCGGCGTCAGGTCGTAAGTTTATCGGTATTGAACTCAATAATGAGTACGTAAAAATGGGGCTCAGAAGATTGAGCGTCACTTCGCATTATTCAGAAAATGAACTTGCAAAAGTCAAAAAGAGAAAAACACAAAACCTGTCCAAAAAGCAGCGAAATGTCGGGATAAACGCGCTATCTTCAGAGAAGTAAAAGCATTGTAAGTCCGCTTTTCAGCGTCAAAATTTCATGTATATTCCCAGCACGCATGGGCATGAATACACAGGATTTGACGATGATACGTAAGTATTGGTGGCTGGTTGTTTTTGCCGTCTCCGTTTTTCTTTTTGATGCGCTTTTGATGCAATGGATCGAATTGATGGCGACTGAACAGGATAAGTGCCGAAACATGGATTCGGTTAACCCTCTTAAATTGATCAATTGTACCGATCTGGAGTAGCGAATCGGGCGATTTAACCTATGATTATTTATCACCCGGATTTCTTTTATCCCTTATAAAAACAGGGAATTAAAACACGTTGAGGATAAAAGAAGGGGTGATACTGTCTCGTCCTGTTCTTTTCCTGCATAACCAATGAGCTAATGATACATGCCGGTTAGTGAGTACAACCACATCCTTGTGGCGGTTTCATTTGCTGTCGCTATTTTTGCGTCCTATACCGCATTAAATATGGCCGGACGCGTAGCCGGAAGCGCCCGATCAAACGCCAGAATATGGCTAATGGGCGGCGGCTTCGCGCTGGGCGTCGGTATTTGGGCGATGCATTTTGTCGGGATGCTGGCGATGGATCACGCGATGAACATGCGCTTCGATCCGTTCCTCACCGGCCTCTCCATGCTGATCGCGATCGGCTCCTCCCTGTTTGCGCTATGGCTGGTTAGCGCTGAAAAACTGCGCCTGCGCCGTTTACTGCCGGGCGCGCTGGTGATGGGACTGGGCATCAGCGCAATGCATTATACCGGGATGGCGGCGCTGCAATTTGCTTCCATTATCGTCTGGAATAGCGCGTGGGTTGCCCTCTCTATCATTATCGCGCTACTGGCGTCCTGCGGCGCGCTGTGGCTCACGTTCCGCCTGCGTCATGAGGGAACAGATGTCGCCCTGAGGCGAGCAGGCGCCGCGGTATTAATGGGGATAGCTATCGCCGGCATGCATTACGCCGGCATGAAGGCCGCACACTTTCCCCAAAACTGGCCGATGGAGCATCGTGGCATCGATAGCAACTGGCTGGCTGTTCTTGTCAGCGTGGTCGCGCTGACTATCCTGGGTATTACTCTGCTGGTTTCTTTATTTGACGCCCGGCTTCAGGCCCGTACCGCACTACTTGCCTCTTCGCTGGCGCAGGCGAACCAGGAACTGGCGCAGTTGGCGCTGCATGATACGCTCACCCGTTTACCAAACCGGGTACTCCTTGAGGATCGTCTGGAACAGGCCATCAGCAAAGCGAATCGGGAAAGCACGTCTTTCGCGCTACTGTTTATGGATCTGGATGGCTTTAAAGCCGTTAATGACGCTTATGGTCATGATATCGGCGATAAGCTACTGGTAGCGGTCACGCATCGTCTGAACCAACCGCTGAGCGGTCAGTTTACCCTGGCGCGGATTGGCGGCGACGAATTTGTGCTGCTTGCAGAAGTCAGCGCGCCTGACGAAGCGGCTTCCCTTGCCAGCGCGCTGGTACATTCGATAGATGCGCCCTTTACGATAGATCCGTATGAACTGGTCGTCACCCTTAGCGTGGGAATAGCGCTCTATCCGCTGGACGGAAAAAACGAACGGGAACTGATGTTCAACGCCGATGCCGCAATGTACCACACGAAACATACGGGGCGTAACGGATACCATTTCTTTCAGCCATCAATGAATATGCTGGCGCAAACCCAACTTCAGCTAATGAATGACCTGTGGCTGGCGCTGGAAAGACAAGAGCTCAGGCTGGTGTACCAGCCTAAATTTCAGGCCCCTGCCGGCCCCATTGTAGGATTTGAGGCCCTGTTGCGCTGGTATCATCCAAAACAAGGCGTACTGAATCCTGACCAGTTTTTACCGCTGGCGGAAAAAACGGGTCTTATCGTCACTATCGGTAGCTGGGTGATAGACGAGGCGTGTCGACAGCTCCGCGAGTGGCACTTACAGGGATACGCCTTATGGTCAGTGGCGGTAAATCTGTCCGCCTTACAGTTTGAGCAGCCCGGGCTTGTGGACACCATTACGCGGAGCCTGGCCCGACACAGTATCCGTCCCGATTTATTGATTCTGGAAATCACCGAAACCACGGCGATGAACAAGCCAGAGCAAAGCGTCGCTATACTCACCAGATTAACGGAAATGGGGGTTAAGGCCTCTATTGACGACTTTGGCACCGGTTATTCCAGCCTTCTCTATCTGAAACGTCTTCCGGCGTGCGAACTAAAAATTGATCGCGCTTTCGTACATGAACTCAGCGAGGCAGGCGACGGCGCGACCATTGTTGCGGCTATTGTCGCGCTGGCGAAAGCGTTAAATCTGCAAATTGTGGCAGAAGGGGTAGAAAATGAAACGCAGCAACAATTTTTGACCCAGTTAGGATGCCATACGCTTCAGGGGTTCCTGCTTGGCAAGCCGCGTACGGCAGAGGAAATTGCTCGCGATATTCGGGACTCTGCCAATATATTCACAAGGTCAATATATAATATCAACTCAAAATAATCTCAGGCTTCTTCCGCCTGTTGTTCATTTGGCATTAATTGCCTCACACTGCCATCCGGGCTTAGCATTTTTAATACATTATCGACTAATGCAGGCGCCTGCTTATAAAGATCATAACTTGTGGGATTCATTAACCAGTTTTTTACTATTCCGCTAAAACTACCATGCAGAATAATTAATATGACATCCAGATCAAGACTGCCTGAGATCAGTTTTTTATCCATACATCGCTGTAATACTTCAAGCAGCGACTGATGATGGAAACCCATCTTCTCCCGAATGGCCTGTTCCGATATCATACCATTATTGAATTCACATTTATGATATAAAATCTGCATTAATGCCTGCTGACGAGGCACTGCCGCAATATATTGTAAGGCTGCAATAAATTTCTCTCGTAGATCCTGTAAGGGATTATCATTCCAGCATCCCGTAAGCCTATCCTGAATAAGTTCGCGTAAAGGTGGTTGCTGTAACCAAACCTCATTAAACAACTGCGTTTTATTCTCAAAGTGCCAGTAGATGGCGCCCCGCGTGACATCAGCGGCATCAGCGATATCATTCAACGTCGTGTTGGCAACGCCGCGCAAAGCGAACTGCGCAATAGCGGTTTCAATCAAATGTTGCCGCGTTTTAAGCGCATCCGCCTTCGTTTTCTTCGCCATAATTAAGATATCCTGGACCATAAAAACGATAAATACGCTGATAAAATACTCAGCACAAAAAACAACTTTATCATGTCCTTTTTAGTCAGACGAGAGACAGCTATTTTTATTTCGCACAATATCGCCAAATCAATAATAAAAACAAATAAATTAATAAAACACATTCATATAAAATATATATTTCTATTTATGTTATTCAACATCATGATTTTACTAATCGGGACATTATGAAACGACAGGGAATAGTTCTTTTTTTTTGCTTTTATGTGCCGTGAACCCCATCCCAAAATAAGTATTGCTTACATCACAAGCTAATAATTTGTAGGATACCCCACTGCTATTCTATTTTTCGCGCGTTAACGCCTTACCGTTATCCGGTGAATAACGAGCTTTCGGTTTTTTAAGGAACAGTAATGACGAAACATGCCAGGTTTTCACTCCTGCCCTCATTCATCATATTCTCTGCTGCGCTGCTGGCCGGTTGTAATGACCAGGGAGATACCCAGGCTCATGCCGGCGAGCCGCAAGTCACCGTCCATGTGGTCGAAACAGCGCCGCTAGCCGTAACGACCGAACTTCCCGGACGTACGTCCGCATTTCGCATTGCGGAGGTTCGCCCCCAGGTGAGCGGGATCGTGCTTAAAAGAAACTTCACCGAAGGTAGCGATGTAGAGGCCGGGCAGTCGCTCTATCAGATCGATCCTGCCACTTATCAGGCTGATTATGACAGCGCTAAAGGCGAACTTGCTAAAAGCGAAGCGGCTGCGGCTATCGCGCACCTGACGGTCAAACGCTATGTTCCACTGGTCGGCACAAAATATATCAGCCAACAGGAATATGATCAGGCGATTGCCGACGCCCGCCAGGCCGATGCCGCCGTTGTGGCGGCAAAAGCCGCTGTTGAAAGCGCGCGTATTAACCTTGCGTATACCAAAGTCACCTCACCCATCAGCGGGCGTATAGGAAAATCTAATGTGACTGAAGGCGCGCTGGTGACTAATGGTCAGTCAACTGAACTGGCTACCGTGCAACAACTCGACCCGATTTATGTCGACGTGACGCAATCAAGCAACGACTTTATGCGACTCAAGCAATCCGTCGAACAAGGTAACCTGCATAAAGACAGCGCCAGTAGCACGGTTCAACTGGTAATGGAAAATGGTCAGGTCTACCCGATTAAAGGCACGCTGCAATTTTCCGACGTTACCGTAGATGAAAGCACCGGCTCTATCACGCTCAGGGCGGTGTTCCCTAACCCGCAACACAGTCTGCTTCCCGGTATGTTTGTTCGCGCCCGCATTGATGAAGGCGTCCAGCCCAATGCCATCCTTGTCCCCCAGCAGGGCGTAACCCGCACGCCGCGCGGCGACGCAATGGTGATGGTGGTTAACGATAAAAGCCAGGTCGAAGCCCGCAATGTCGTGGCGGCGCAGGCTATTGGCGATAAATGGCTCATCAGCGAAGGGTTAAAACCAGGCGATAAGGTCATCGTCAGCGGCTTACAAAAAGCGCGACCGGGCGTCCAGGTGAAAGCCACTACCGATGCTCCTGCAGCGAAAACGGCGCAATAAGGTAACCGTACATGGCAAACTTTTTTATTAGACGTCCTATTTTCGCCTGGGTTCTGGCCATTATCCTGATGATGGCTGGCGCACTGGCAATAATGCAACTTCCCGTTGCGCAGTATCCAACCATTGCGCCGCCAGCGGTTTCTATTTCTGCAACCTATCCTGGCGCGGATGCGCAGACGGTACAGGATACGGTTACTCAGGTTATCGAACAAAATATGAACGGTATCGATAACCTGATGTATATGTCCTCTACCAGCGACTCTGCTGGTAGCGTGACCATCACCCTGACCTTCCAGTCCGGAACCGATCCGGATATCGCGCAGGTTCAGGTGCAAAATAAATTGCAGCTCGCCACGCCTTTACTGCCGCAAGAAGTCCAGCAGCAGGGGATTAGCGTTGAAAAGTCCAGCAGCAGCTTTTTGATGGTCGCCGGGTTCGTTTCAGATAATCCGAACACTACCCAGGACGACATCTCTGACTATGTCGCCTCTAACATTAAGGATTCTATCAGCCGTCTGAATGGTGTGGGCGACGTTCAGCTATTTGGCGCACAGTACGCCATGCGTATCTGGCTGGATGCGAATCTGCTAAATAAATACCAGCTCACGCCAGTTGACGTCATCAACCAGTTAAAAGTACAGAACGACCAGATTGCGGCAGGCCAACTGGGCGGCACGCCAGCATTACCGGGCCAGCAGCTTAACGCCTCAATCATCGCCCAAACGCGTCTGAAAGATCCGGAAGAGTTCGGCAAAGTTACGTTGCGCGTCAATACCGACGGCTCTGTCGTTCATCTCAAAGATGTCGCGCGTATTGAGCTTGGCGGTGAAAACTATAACGTTGTAGCGCGCATTAACGGTAAACCGGCCTCCGGTCTCGGTATTAAACTGGCGACCGGCGCTAACGCGCTGGATACCGCAACCGCAATCAAAGCGAAACTGGCGGAACTGCAGCCTTTCTTCCCTCAGGGAATGAAGGTGGTTTATCCTTATGACACAACGCCCTTCGTAAAAATATCTATCCACGAAGTGGTAAAAACGCTGTTTGAAGCGATTATTCTGGTGTTCCTGGTAATGTATCTGTTCTTACAGAATATCCGGGCAACCCTGATTCCTACCATCGCTGTTCCTGTCGTGTTGCTAGGCACTTTTGCGGTACTCGCCGCCTTTGGCTATTCCATCAATACCCTGACGATGTTTGGTATGGTACTGGCGATAGGGCTGTTGGTTGACGATGCGATAGTGGTCGTAGAAAACGTTGAACGTGTAATGATGGAGGATAACCTTTCTCCCCGAGAGGCGACGGAAAAATCCATGTCGCAGATTCAGGGAGCGCTGGTTGGTATCGCGATGGTACTGTCTGCGGTATTTATCCCGATGGCCTTTTTTGGCGGCTCGACCGGGGCAATTTATCGCCAGTTCTCTATTACTATTGTTTCAGCAATGGCGCTATCCGTTCTGGTTGCGTTGATTCTGACGCCAGCACTGTGCGCTACGCTGCTTAAACCCGTATCTGCTGAACATCACGAGAAAAAAAGCGGCTTCTTTGGCTGGTTCAATACCAGGTTTGACCACAGCGTTAACCACTATACTAACAGCGTAAGCGGCATCGTGCGTAATACGGGTCGCTATCTCATTATCTATCTACTTATTGTAGTCGGAATGGCGGTTCTGTTTTTACGCCTCCCGACCTCCTTCCTGCCGGAAGAAGATCAGGGGGTATTCCTGACCATGATTCAGCTCCCCTCTGGCGCTACGCAAGAACGTACGCAGAAAGTGCTGGATCAAGTCACTCATTACTACCTGAATAATGAAAAAGCGAACGTCGAAAGCGTGTTTACCGTAAACGGCTTTAGCTTTAGCGGTCAGGGACAAAACTCAGGGATGGCATTTGTCAGCCTTAAACCCTGGGAAGAGCGTAACGGTGAAGAAAATAGCGTCGAAGCCGTTATCGCCAGAGCGACACGCGCCTTCAGCCAGATTCGCGACGGGTTGGTGTTCCCCTTCAACATGCCGGCAATTGTCGAGTTAGGTACCGCGACAGGTTTCGACTTTGAACTGATTGATCAGGGAGGACTCGGTCACGATGCGTTAACAAAAGCGCGTAATCAACTCCTGGGTATGGTCGCGAAGCATCCTGATCTATTAGTGCGCGTACGCCCGAACGGGCTGGAAGACACGCCACAGTTCAAGCTGGATGTCGATCAAGAAAAAGCGCAGGCGCTCGGTGTTTCGCTGTCTGATATCAACGAAACCATCTCCGCGGCGTTGGGCGGCTATTACGTTAACGACTTTATCGATCGCGGACGAGTGAAAAAAGTATACGTTCAGGCTGACGCTCAGTTCCGTATGCTGCCGGGAGATATCAACAATCTTTATGTACGCAGCGCCAATGGCGAGATGGTGCCCTTCTCTACCTTTAGCTCAGCACGGTGGATTTATGGTTCGCCACGCCTGGAACGCTATAACGGGATGCCGTCAATGGAACTGCTCGGTGAAGCAGCGCCCGGACGAAGTACCGGTGAAGCCATGTCGTTAATGGAAAACCTGGCTTCACAGCTGCCAAACGGTATTGGCTATGACTGGACAGGTATGTCGTATCAGGAACGGTTGTCAGGTAACCAGGCGCCGGCGCTGTACGCAATCTCACTCATTGTCGTTTTCCTCTGCCTTGCCGCTCTGTATGAAAGCTGGTCAATTCCGTTCTCGGTAATGCTGGTCGTACCGCTCGGCGTGGTTGGCGCTCTGCTTGCAGCGTCATTGCGCGGTCTGAACAATGACGTTTACTTCCAGGTTGGCTTGTTAACCACTATTGGCCTTTCTGCTAAAAACGCCATCCTGATTGTTGAGTTCGCCAAAGATCTCATGGAAAAAGAAGGACGTGGATTGATTGAAGCGACGCTGGAAGCATCCCGTATGCGTTTACGTCCTATTCTAATGACCTCGCTGGCCTTTATTCTCGGGGTAATGCCGTTAGTTATCAGTCGTGGCGCAGGTAGTGGTGCACAGAACGCAGTAGGCACAGGGGTTATGGGGGGAATGTTAACCGCAACCTTATTAGCTATCTTCTTCGTGCCAGTATTCTTCGTTGTTGTAAAACGCCGATTTAATCGCCATCATGATTAACCGGTAAACAGAGGCGTCTTCGGACGCCTTTTTAAACGGTACGTCTTTATCTCCGCTATTCCCCCTCTCCGCTTACCTCTGCATTCTCCATAGTTTTTACAATTCACATGAATTGAGATGATTCCTCATGTCGGCCATTTTTTCTGTGGTGGTAAAATAACTCTCGTTTTCGCAGCGGTTAGAGCCAGCATTTACGTTGCTGTACTTTGCGAAACGCTGATTAATGAGGTAACACCATGAAAAGACTAATTCCAGTTGCATTGCTTACCACCTTATTGGCAGGTTGTGCACATGATTCTCCCTGCGTACCGGTTTATGACGATCAAGGGCGGCTGGTTCATACCAATACATGTATGAAAGGTACTACGCAGGATAACTGGGAGACAGCAGGCGCTATTGCTGGCGGCGCTGCGGCGGTAGCAGGGTTGACGATGGGTATCATTGCGCTTTCTAAATGATACATGCAGGCGCGGCAATGCCGCGCTTTCAGTAATAATATAAAGGTCGTAAGGATACTCAGCGACGTAATCTGTTCAGCCTGTCCCCCGAAAGTTAACACGATAAAACGCTCTCTTTTCTTACTCGCCCATCCCAATAGTATTTATTCTATTCCTTGTCCGATGCAGACAAAATTATAGCTTGATAGCATCGTAAGCCGCATTACAAACAGGCTTTATACAGTAAGACTTAGAGCGTGATCATTAGGCGTAATTATTACAGACAGTCTGGATATAAACCGGAACATACACGTAATACATGAGGATTTTGAGCACTGTCCCTGGGCCAAACTGGCAAATAAAATAGCCTAATGGGCCAGATTTTTAGTCCTCAGCGAATATCTCTATTGCTTATTAGAGGCGTAAGTAAAAGCCGTTTGTACATCTACTTCAGCACGGTTCACATTCGATGGTTCAGGCGGATAAGATAAACGCAAAAAGGCCCAATCTTTCGATTGGGCCCTTTGCTTTATTTGATGTCTGGCAGTTTATGGCGGGCGTCCTGCCCGCCACCCTACGGGCCGTTGCTGCGCAACGTTCAAATCCGCTCCCGGCGGATTTGTCCTCCTCAGGAGAGTGCCCACCGACAAAACAAAAGGCCCAGTCTTTCGACTGAGCCTTTTGTTTTATTTGATGTCTGGCAGTTCCCTACTCTCGCATGGGGAGACCCCACACTACCATCGGCGCTACGGCGTTTCACTTCTGAGTTCGGCA
>NZ_JBGDZO010000012.1:0-77064 GCF_046548235.1 Salmonella sp. SAL4457 | reverse complement strand
GGTGACCTGCACCCACTCCCCGGCCTCCACGGTGAACGACAGCCCGCGAAACAGCGTCCTCTCGTCCCGCTCGCAGTGCAGATCTCTGGCTTCAAGCATCATTGTCATTGCGCATATTCAGGTTGATATGGCGTATAAACACCGGTCAGGCTTTCCAGGAAGGCGACGATATCGTCAATATCGTTTTGCGGCAGATCGGTGCCAACCTGGTAACGCAGCATCAGTTTTACCGCGCCATCCAGCGTCGGTACGTCGCCCCGATGGAAATAAGGCGCTGTTAACGCGACGTTGCGTAAGCCTGGGACTTTTTGCCGTAATTTATCGCGAACCTCTTTGGTGACGTTCATACGACCAATATCCGCTGCGGTAATTTCGCCAAAATTAAAGTCTCGCTTTAATCCCAATGGTTCAAAAGAGCGTCCGCCTAAAATGATACCGCCGTGACAGGTTGCACATTTATTCTCTTTAAATAATTGATAACCGTGTTTCTGTTGCGCGGTCAGCGCATTTTCATCTCCACGTAGCCATTTATCAAAGGCGGAATCCGGCGTCATCAACGTTTTTTCGAATTCGGCGATCGCATCAGTAATATTTTCCCCGGTAAATCCTTGCGGATAAACCGCCTGGAAATCTTTTTTCAGGACAGGATCTTTATCAAGCTTGCTAATAATTTCATCCCAGGATTTAGAAGCCATTTCAATAGGATTTAACGGCGGTCCGCCTGCTTGCTCCTGCAGGGTTGCAGCACGGCCATCCCAAAATTGTTCGATATTAAATACGGAGTTGAATACCGTTGGCGCATTTATCGGCCCTACCGCGCCGCCAACGCCAATTGAGGTTTTTCTGCCATCGACACCGCCCGCATTTAACGCGTGACAATGCGCACAGGATATTGTGCTGTCGCCGGATAAACGTTCATCATGATAAAGCCGGAAACCTAAGTCGACTTTTTTCGCATCGACGGGAATATTGCGCGGAATAGGCTGAACGGGTTCATTCCGGTGCGCGGCGTCGGTATCGGCGCTGGCATAGTTGCGCTCACGCTGATCGGCTATCCAGTTCAGGATGTCAGTACGCTCTTTATCGCTGACGCCCCCCGCCCAGTGCAGCGCGACATAGCGGGTTGGCGGCATGGTCTGATGTTGCATAACCCATTCAATTTTATTCAGTTCGCTTTGCGGCACCGGCGTATCCGCAATCAGGGCGGCCCGTACCGCCTCCAGGTTAAACGATTTGTAGCCGAGCTGGATATCGTAATCCATTAGCTGCTTTGCCACCGGGAAAGAGGAATAAAAAGGTAATTCAGCGGAAGGCGTATGACAATAATCACATCCTTTCTCCCTGAAATAACCCAGTATTTTATTATTTTCACCCACAACCGAGGCCTGCACATCGCTTTTTTTACTGCGCTGTTTGTCGTAATACCATACATACCCGGACAAACCTAAATAACATAACAGCCCAACGGTGATAACCGTTGTCGCATAGAGGGTAATTTTTTTCATATCACTATCCTTATGGGGTATTGCGGCATGATTAATTAAATTTTATTTTTTTACTCATGAGGCCCGTCAATACTAAATACAAACCCATAGTGGATATTGATTGGTATCAATAATTACAATTGGCTAAACCTATAGATATGATAACCCCCGACTATCGTAAGATTTATTTTGCGATGTCCGTCACAGGGTTTATTCAGCAGCAACAATGGATAAATCCTCTTTTCCGTCATCAAAACGAACGATAGCCAACAATAATTGACTTAACGCAGCATAAAAGCCATAGGGATCATGCTTAAGGCAATTATTTGTAAATTCCGGAAGCCATTCCAGTAATGACGACAATGTTTTCTGGCGTAATTTATTCATTCTCCGTTGTTGGAACGATTCACCCAATGAAAAATGTAAATGGCTGAGTAATTCCAGATAAATCGCCAGGTGGTCGGTCGGCTCTTTAAAATCGTCGTTGACTTCCATCCCGGCTTCAAGCAATAAATGTTTAATCATGCCGGGTTCCTGCTGCGGGTATTGCGAGGCGTAGGGCAACGCCGATTTTTTATCCGTCATCAGGAACAATCCGCAAAAATCTGCGGCCAGCTCCAGCTGC
The DNA here is from genome assembly GCF_046548235.1 of Salmonella sp. SAL4457. Taxonomy (NCBI): domain Bacteria; kingdom Pseudomonadati; phylum Pseudomonadota; class Gammaproteobacteria; order Enterobacterales; family Enterobacteriaceae; genus Salmonella; species Salmonella sp. SAL4457. The sequence goes on along the minus strand of NZ_JBGDZO010000012.1, from coordinate 74,955 downwards.
GCATCCTGGCGCAGGCTAAGTGCGGCAATTTTTTGTTCGAGTAACGCCACCGACGCCGCCAGCGCGGGCTGACGCTTTAACAGCGCCAGCCAGTCCGCGATCTCCGCGGACTGTAATTGTATTAACCCTTCATCATCCACTTCCCGGAAAAAGAGTAACGCCAGCCATGCATATACGCAGGCGTACTGTTCCTGAGCAAGCGCTGGCTGCTTAATCATGCGGATTCCCCTGCGATGCGGGTACATATTCACACTGCGCGACCATCTCGACCGGACCGTTAAACGCCGTGACGTTATCCATAGGGCCGGTATATTTTTCAATTTCCACCAGCGTCGTATGCGCGCTGGTCGCCTGCGCGAGCTGCGATGTACCGATATCCAGCGTTAATACGTTAGGGTTGCCGTACTTACATAACGCGTTGATGTCGCCGCCTTTATCAGGATCGTACCAGGCACCTTCATGAATTCGCGCCACGCCCGGCGCATAGCGATCGGAAACTACCGCCCCCGCCAGTACCTGCCCGCGTGCATTGAATACCCGCACGATGTCACCGTTGCAGATCCCGCGCGCGCTGGCATCCTGTGGGTTAATAAAGACCGGCTCCTTGCCGCCAACGGCATATTGCTGACGCAGCGTTTCCGACTCGCACAGTTGGGAATGCAGGCGGAAATCAGGGTGGACGGATTGTAAGTGTAGCGGCCAGCGCTGCGATCCCGGCCCGCCATGCGAGCGTTCGATTTTTTCGAACCACATGGGATGGCCCTGACAATCGTCGTATTGCATGTCGGCGATCGTTTTGGAATAAATCTCGATCAAGCCGCTTGGCGTGCCCAACGGCTCCAGGTCCGGATCTTCACGGAAAGCCTGATGGCGCACAAACATCTGCGGATGATCAAACTCGATGTACTCCTGTTGATTCCAGAACACCTCGAAAGTCGGTAAGTGGATACCGCGACCTTTTCCCTGCTGGCTCCCTTCCTGCCAGATGCGTTTCAGCCAGCCCATTTCATCAAGGCCTTCCGTAAATGCCGCTTCACGGTTAAAGCGTCGGCAGAGATCGCGGAAAATATCAAAGTCGTTACGCGCTTCAAACTGCGGCGATACCACCTGTTTCATGGCGATAATGCCGCGGTTAGAGTGGTTGCCGAATTGATCGAGGTCGTTACGCTCAAATTGGGTGGTAGCCGGCAAAACGATATCCGCAAAGCGGCAGGTCGACGTCCACTGGTTATCAATAGCGATGACCGTTTCCAGCTTGCGCCACCCTTCAATTATGCGGTTAATTTGTTGGTGTCGGTGGAACGGGTTGGTCCCGGCGAACACGCACATCTTCAGCGGCGGTAATTTAACCGATTTGCCGTTCCAGTTAATGACCTTGCCCGGTTCAAGGATGGCATCCATAAAACGCGCAATAGGAATGGTGCTGCTGTAGCCTTTGTAATCCGTGCTGTCGTGTACTGGCGGAACGGTCGTCGAACCGGAAAAGCCGCTTAAAATGATCCCTTTACGGCCAGGCGTCCCGGCGCCGTTGTAGTGCCAGCCAAAACCAAAGCCGCCGCCCGGTAAACCAATCTGTCCCAGCATTGCCGCCAGCACGACGACCATCCATGACCACTGTTCGCCATGCTGCATACGTTGCACACACCAGCCAGCGATGATTTGCGTTCTGTCGCCCGCCATCTGCCGCGCCAACGCGCGGATGGTGTCGGCGTCAATACCGCACAGTTTTTCCGCCCAGGCGGCATCTTTGGGCTGTCCATCTTTCTCGCCCAGCAAATAGGGGAGGAACTGGTCAAAACCGACGCAGTAGTTATCGAGGAAATTTTTATCGTACAGTTTCTCGCTGTACAGGGTATGCGCCAGCGCCAGTTGTAACGGGACATCCGTCTGCGGGTTAATGGCGATATGTTTGACCTTATCGCGCCCCAGATAATCGTGCGTGGAGGTGACGACCGGATCGATGCTGATGACCGAGATAGCGCCGCTGGCAACTTTTTCTTTTAATTGTTCATAGTACTGATAGACATCGTGATCCGGGCACCACCAGTTTGCCTGCTGGTTTTTCACCATATCAGAACCCCATAGCACAATCGTTTTACTGTTCTGTAAAACCAGAGGCCATGACGTTTGCTGCTCGTACACTTCCATTGAACCCACCACGCGCGGCAAAATCACCTGCGCCGCGCCGGTCGAATAGTCCCCTCCCGTGCTAACGCTATTGCCATGTAGCGCAATCGCGCGCGCCAGCATCCCGGAGGCGTTATGGAACATGCCGGTAGATTGCCAGCCGCTCGCCGTCAGTAACGCACTCGGCCCGTAGGTTTTTTGCACCCGCTCCAGTTCCTGATAGAACAGATCCAGCGCTTCATCCCAGGAGACGCGCACAAAACGATTATCGCCGCGCTGCGAGGTGTCGCTTTGATGACCTTTACGCATCCAGTCGACGCGCACCATCGGATAGCGAATACGCGCCGCGTTGTGGACGTGATCGGGCAGGCCGGCGATCATTTTGGACGGGTATTTATCCTGTTCAAACGGTTTTGCCGCCACAAATCGACCGTCAACCACCGTGGCGCGAATCGCCCCCCAGTGAGAACCGGTAAGGATACCCTCTTTCGTCGCGGCGCCTGGCGCAACGGCATCCGCTGCGCGGGCGCTACGGGGCGTCAGCAGTGACGGCCCCAGCATTCCTGCCACCGTCAAACCGCCAAGCTGCGCCAGAAAACGTCGACGAGAGACGTGTAACGAGTCCTTATTTTTCATTGTGTTCTCCCTTATCGCTGTGCGGCGTGTTGGTGGTATCAGACGCATTCATCTGGAGATATTTCAACAAGGTACGTTCTTCACGCTTATCCAGACTGGTGAAACCGATCATGCCGTTGAGCGTGCCGATCCAGCCGTTAGCGTCAAAGTGCGCTTTGTCCGGCGCGCCGTGACACTGATTACAGGTGCCGTTATAGAGGGAGTCGGCATAGGCCCAAATCGGTTTAATGTCATTTACCATGTCACCTTTTTGCATCCACGCGGTTGCCTGTAATTTGCTCCACTGAGTATTGGTCGCCGCGACGGTGGTCTCTTCCAGCGTTTTCACATGCTGTTGCACATCGCCGCGAATCGAGGCGACAAAAATACGTTTACCGGGCAACTGCGTCAGCACGCGCTGGCGACCGTCCGTCTCCGTCCAGCCTTCGATTTGCACTTGCAGCCAGTCACCGTCCCGTTTAAGGACTTTCACTTCAGAAGCAGGTAACAGCGAACCTGCCGGTTCTTTATCGCCTTTAGCGGCGTAAATCGGCTTGATATCCAGCGAATAGAGCGTATCGCCGTCATTATGCGTACTGGCGCTGGCGCGCAGTTCATCAAACTGTTTGCGAAAACCGCTGCTCATATCCGGTAGCTGGTGGGCAATCCCTTTATGGCAGTCGATGCAGGATTGATTTTCTTTCGCGGCGATTTTCATTTGCCGCGCCGCTTCCGGGTTCTGTTTCGCGTGATCCATCGCATCGTAGTTATGGCAGGAACGACAGGTCGCGGAGTTATTCTCTTTCATGCGCGCCCATTCACGCTCGGCAAGCTCGGCGCGTTTGGCTTCAAATTTTTCCGGGGTATCAATCGAGTGGGCGATAAATGTCTGGTAAAGATCGTTGCTGGCTTCCAGCTTACGTTTCACCATGCCTGGAATATCAGGGGGGATATGGCAATCGTGGCATTCCGCGCGTACGCCGGAAGCATTCTGGAAATGTACGGACTGTTTATATTCCTGATACACCGGCTGCATACTATGGCAGCTGACGCAAAACTCTGTCGTACTGGTCAGTTTGATACCGACGTGAGGTAACACGATCAGCGCAACGCCGATCACAATCCCGACAATGACCAGCGCCAGTATCGACCAACGGGCGCTTGGCCTGAGTAGCGCTCTCCAGAGTTTTCGCATAATAGCCCCTGTAATTATATGGTTTAATGCGCAGATCTTATTCCGCAAATATGAACAGCGTCACTGGTCAGGATGAACGGGATACGGCAATATATGAACAGATATGAACAGAAAGAGACCGCGCGCAGGATGTCACATCACATTGTTATTGTTGAGGATGAACCTGTTACTCAGGCCAGATTACAGGCCTATTTTGAGCAGGAGGGGTATCGTGTCTCGGTGACCGACAGCGGCGCGGGCCTGCGCGACATCATGGAGCATGAGCACGTTTCGCTGATCCTGCTGGATATCAACCTCCCCGATGAAAACGGGTTGATGCTGACCAGGGCGCTACGAGAACGCTCCACGGTGGGCATTATTCTGGTGACGGGGCGTTGCGACCAAATCGACCGCATCGTCGGACTGGAGATGGGCGCGGACGACTACGTCACCAAGCCGCTGGAACTGCGCGAGCTGGTAGTGCGGGTGAAAAATCTTTTGTGGCGCATCGATCTGGCCCGCCCCACGCCGCAAAATGCCAGTGAAAACTGCTATATGTTTTCCGGCTACTGCCTGAACGTGATGAATCACACGCTGGAGCACAACGGTGAAGCCATTAAGCTTACGCGCGCAGAGTACGAGCTGCTGCTGGCCTTTGTGACCAACCCAGGCAAAGTGCTGCATCGCGAACGTCTGCTGCGAATGCTTTCCGCCCGCCGCGTAGAGACCCCGGATCTCCGCACGATTGATGTCCTGGTTCGCCGCTTACGCCATAAAATTACGCCGGAACTGCTGGTCACACAGCATGGCGAAGGCTACTTTTTAGCCTCGGAGGTGTATTGATACAGATAGACGGGCCGAAATCCCGGAGGCGATAGCGAACGGCGAACGCGCGCGCTGTCGGCGTTGTTATGCGTCAAAATAAGCACCGGCGGGCTGATATTTTCAGGCACCGGTTGCCCCTGTAAGACCTTAATCGACTGCGTTATCGCTAATTCTCCCTGCCAGGCCATCTGATCGCTGAGCGCCATCAGGATATGGCCGCGTTTTAAACCGCGATAAACCTGATGCGTCAGATAAAATGAGACGATCGTGAGCGGAGTCGTCAAATTACGCCCTTCGCCCATCGCCGCCTCCGCCGCTATCGCCGACCCGGCGACCACATTGGCGTCCGGATGGCGTTCCAGCATTTCCTGGAGTAAGTTTCGCTGCACTTCAATGTCGTTATCGCCCCAGGCGATATCCACAATGTTGATGGCGCTGCCTTTAATTGCCTGACGAAAACCCGCCACCATCTCCTGACTGCCGCCGGCTTCTTCCGGCCCCGGGAAGAGTAAAACGTTAAGCGCTTTTCCTTTGCTCCACTGCACCAGGAAACGTCCCGGCAGATAACCCATCTGAAACCACGGCAGACCGACGTGAGTTGCCACGCTGGCGTCGCGTATCACGTTCGCCACTTCAATAACCGGCACATTACCGGCATACCGTTCCAGTTCCGGGAAACGAATGGTACTGCTGCCAAGCAGAATAGCGTCGGCGCCCCACTCCCGGCACTGCATCATTTGCTGTTGTTGCGTCGCCAGTTGCCGATAGCCATTCGCTTCCAGCACTTTTAAATCAACGCCATACAATTTGGCCGCTTTTTGCATCCCGTAGTTGACGGACAACCAGTAAGAATCTTTCAGGCTGGGGTATAATGCGCACAGTTTCCAGGGTTTACTCGCATTGACTGACGTTTGCCGCCAGGGAATCGCCCGATCGGCGTGCGTCCAGTGTAGCAGCCCGGTTTCGGCTGACGCCGTTTCTACATTCGAGACGATGATTATCAAAAAAAAGAACGAAATAAGCGCGCGCATGATAGCCCCACCAGCAACAAGGTTTTATCCTAATGGTTTTTCCGGCGGCAACTCAACCCATTTCACCCGCGGCGCATAAATGTCAACGCCTTCACTGACCCGCAGATTATGGCTGGCCTTCGCCCTGATGGCGGCACTCACCCTGCTCAGCACCGTGATCGGCTGGATAAGCCTGCGCGTCATTAGTCAGGTGGAGCAAACCAATACGCAAGCGCTGCTCCCCACGATGAATATGGCCAGGCAGTTAAGCGAAGCCAGCGCTTACGAGCTCTTTTCCGCGCAAAATCTGACCAATGCCGACAGTGAGGGCGTTTGGCTGGCGCAGGGGAAGATGCTGAAAGCACAAAGCCTTAAAATTAACCATCTTTTGCAGGCATTAAGCGAGCAGGGGTTTAATACCTCGGCCATCGCCCGGCAAGAAAAAGAGATTGCGCAAACGCTTGGGCAACAGGGAACGCTGGTCGGTGAAATTCTCACGCTGCGCGCACAGCAACAGCAGTTAAGCCGCCAGATTGCGGAGGCGGCGGAAAGCATTGCCGCCCAGGCTCACGGCCAGGCCAATAATGCAGCGACATCTGCGGGCGCCACCCAGGCCGGTATTTACGATCTTATCGAAAGCGGTAAAGGGGACCAGGCTGAACGCGCGCTTGACCGATTGATTGATATCGACCTTGAGTATGTGAATCAGATGAATGAGTTGCGGGTCAATGCCCTGCGGTTTAAGCAGCTCATTGTGACCTTAAAAGACGCGCAAGGGCTGAGCGATGCCGAGGAAACCGATGAAAAACTTAATCAGTTGGTTAAAATTTTATCCCGCCGCCAGCAGCGTATAGAAGATCCTACCGTTCGCGCCCAAATCGCCGACGCGCTGGAGAAAATAAACCAGTACACCACACTGGTTACCCTGTTTCGTAAGGAAAACGCCATCCGCGACCAGCTTCAAACGCTTATGGCCAATAACCTCTTTCAGTTTACCCGCTTCAGTACGGAAGTGTCGCAGTTGGTGAACGCCATCGAAAAACGAAACGAGGCTGGGTTAGCGCGCCTTACACACGCCAGTCAGCGTGGGCAAATAGGGTTAGTGATCTTAGGCATCCTGGCGCTGTGCTCATTAAGTTTTATTCTTTGGCGAGTGGTTTACCGCTCCGTATCCCGCCCGCTGGCGCAACAAACGCAGGCCTTACAGCGGCTACTGGAGGGCGATATTGACTCGCCGTTTCCGGAGGCGGCTGGCGTCAGCGAACTGGATACCATCAGCCGTCTGATGGAAGCGTTTCGCGCCAACGTGCGCAAATTGAACCGCCATCGTGAGGATTTGGCGGAACAGGTGCGATCGCAAACGGCGGAACTTCATGCGCTGGTGCTGGAACACCGGCAGGCGCGCGCCGAAGCGGAAAAGGCCAACGAGGCGAAATCGACGTTCCTTGCCGCCATGAGCCATGAAATTCGCACGCCGCTTTACGGCATTCTCGGTACGGTACAATTGCTGGCCGATAAACCGCTCATGGCAAACTACCGCGACGATTTACAGGCCATTAATGATTCAGGCGAATCGCTACTGGCGATTCTTAACGATATTCTTGATTACTCGGCGATTGAAGTAGGCGGCACCAACGTTTCCATTAGCGAGGAACCGTTTGAACCGCGACAATTGTTGAATAGCACGCTGCATTTAATGCACAGCCGCGTTCAGGTGGCGCTCATCACCGACTTTAACGAGCAACTCCCCTCAACGCTACAAGGCGATCCGCGCCGGATACGTCAAATTGTGATTAATCTTTTAAGTAATGCGGCGAAATTTACCGATCGCGGCAGCATAGTGCTGCGCACGTTTTGCGACGATCAGAGCTGGTTTATTGAGGTTGAAGATACCGGATGCGGTATTCCTGAAGCGAAGCTGACGGCTATTTTCAAACCGTTTGTGCAGGCGACAGGACGCCGGGGCGGGACGGGCCTGGGGCTGGCTATCAGCGCCAGCCTGGCAGAGGCGATGGGCGGGACGCTAACCGTCACCAGTACGCTTCATGTTGGCAGTTGTTTTCGTTTACAACTGCCGGTTTGCCACTCCAAACCCGCAAGTAAAAGTGCGTTCAGGGAACCGATAAATCTTAACGGACTACGCTTGTTGCTGATTGAAGATAATATGCTGACGCAGCGTATTACCGCTGAAATGCTCACGGGCAAAGGGGTGAAGGTCTCACTTGCTGAAAGCGCGAATGACGCGCTACGCTGTTTAGCCGAAGGCGAGTCCTTTGATGTCGCGCTGGTGGATTTTGATTTGCCGGATTATGACGGCTTAACCCTGGCGCAGCAGTTGATGAGCCTGTATCCCGCCATGAAACGCATTGGTTTTAGCGCACATGTGATAGACGATAATCTTCGTCAGCGTACCGCCGGTCTTTTCTGCGGGATTATTCAAAAGCCCGTTCCCCGCGAAGAGCTTTACCGCATGATAGCGCACTATTTACAGGGCAAATCTCACAACGCGCGGGCGATGTTGAATGAACATCAGCTTGCCGGCGATATGGCGTCTGTCGGCCCGGAAAAACTCCGGCAATGGGTCGCGTTATTCAAAGACAGCGCGCTGCCTTTAGTCGAGGAGATCGAGGCGGCGCGCGCCATGAATGACGACGTTAACATTAAGCGGCTGGCGCATAAATTAAAAAGCGGCTGCGCCAGCCTGGGGATGACGCAGGCAACCGAAGCCTGTCGGGAACTGGAGTTGCAACCGCTTAGCGATATAGATATTAAAACTATCGTGACGCAGGGAGTGACGGCGCTCGACGCATGGATAGCCGGTCATCCTTCGCCATAATGACTTCCGGCTCGCCACGGCCAACTTATCCGACGCGTTTCACATCGCCCACTAACAGGATGTAAGACAGCGCGCCCAGCAGGGCCACAACGGAGATATAGACCAGCGCCGGAGCAAAACCGTAGCTTTGCGCCAGATAACCAATCACTAACGGTACGCTAATCCCACCTAACCCACCGATAAAGTTAAACATACCGCCGGTAAGGCCAATCAACCGCATCGGCGCAAGGGAAGAGATTAACGACCAGGTAATGGACGCAAATCCGTTGCCGAAGAAAGCTATCGCCATCAACGCCATAATCCACAACGGATCGTTAGTGTAGTTAGCGCCCATAATGCATGTGGAGATGAGCAAACCGCAAATAATCGGCGTTTTGCGCGCCACGCCCAGCGAGAAGCCTTTTTTCACCAGTTTATCCGCCAGCCAGCCGGAGAGCAGTACGCCAAAAAAGGCTGCCAGGAACGGTACGGTCGTCATAAAGCCCGCTTTTAGCGCGGTAATGCCTTTTTCCTGGGTCAGATAATTAGGGAACCAGGTCAGAAAGAACCATAGCGTAGAGTTTACGGCGAACTGACCGAGGTAGACGCCCACCAGCTTACGATGGAACACCAGTTTCCAGTCGGCTTTCGTCAGCGGCTGGCGGGCCTCTTTTTTCGCTGGCGCATCGCCATCCACCAGACCACCGCCATCGCGAATATACTCCAACTCCGCCTGGCTAAGGCTTTTCGTCAAACGCGGCGGTTGATAAACCTTAAACCAGACCAATGACCAGATAATCCCGATACCGCCGGTGACGATAAAGACCCAGTGCCAGCTCAGCATTTCCTGAATCCAGATCAGCAGCGGCGTAAGGAATGCCAGTCCGACGAACTGTCCGGAGGTGTAGAACCCGACTGCGGATGCGCGCTCATGCTCCGGAAACCAGCTAGTGACCATCCGGTTATTTGCCGGAAAGGCCGGCGCCTCGAAAATCCCGGTAATAGCGCGCAGGCCGATAAGCGACAATAGTCCCGTCGCAAACCCCTGCAATAGCGTTGCGACTGACCAGCCGAAGATAGCGATAAAATAGGTCAGCCGGGACCCAATACGGTCGAGAAACCAGCCGCCGGGGATCTGGCATAACGTATAGAGCCAGGCAAAAGCGGAGAAGACATAGCCCATTTCCGCTTTGGTAATGCCGAATTCTTTTTGAATATGCATGGAAGCTACGGCAAGGTTGGCGCGATCGACGTAGCAAATCACCACGGTAATAAAGATCATCACCAGCGTCAGATAGCGGCGACGCCCCGGCTGTGCTGCTGTAACTGAAATATCCATCGTCATCTGTCTCCAGATTCTGGGCATAGCGAGGCCGCTCACCATGCCCTGTAAATTACAGAGGGTGTGTTTTTATATTTAAATTGGGTTGCCCGGAGGGCGACGTTTGTTGAGCCTACAGCGTGGCGATCACCACTCGGCTACCGATCCGTCAGCGTGCCGCCACAACGGATTACGCCAGTCCGGCGCGCTTTTGCTAAGTTCAATCACCCTGGCCTCGTCAATGTCTACGCCAAGACCCGGTTTGGTTAAGGGTTTAAAGAAGCCGCCGTCCATGCTGAAGTCTTCTTTATTTTTCACAAAGTCGAGCAGCTCCGCGCCCTTGTTATAGTGAATGCCCATGCTCTGCTCCTGGAATACCGCGTTGCGCGAAACAAAATCGATATGCAGGCAGGCAGCCAGGGCGATTGGACCCAGCGGGCAATGCGGCGCCAGCGCCACATCATATGCTTCCGCCATTCCGGCGATTTTATAGCATTCGGTAATGCCGCCCGCGTGGGATAAATCCGGCTGTAGAATCGCCAACCCGCCCGCGTCCAGCACGCGTTTAAATTCAAAACGCGAGAACATACGTTCGCCTGCGGCAATCGGAATATGCGTTTGCGCTGCCAGGCGCGGATAATATTCCGCCTGTTCCGCCAGCACCGGCTCTTCAATAAACAGCGGACGATAGGGTTCCAGTTCTTTAATCAGCACCTTCGCCATCGGCGCGCTAACGCGACCGTGGAAATCGAGCCCAAACTCAATTTCACTGCCGAAAGCTTCGCGGATTTGCGCCACGGTATTGACCGCCGCATCCACCGCACGGGAGTTATCAATCACGCCCATCTCTTCACAGCCGTTCAGCTTGAAGGTGTCAAAACCAATACCGCGCAATTTTTCAATACCGTCAATGACGTCTGCCGGACGATCGCCACCCACCCAGCTATAGGCCTTGATTTTGTCGCGCACCAGGCCGCCCATGAGCTGCCAGACCGGCGCATTCAACACCTTGCCTTTGATATCCCACAATGCCTGGTCAATACCGGCGATGGCGCTCATCATAATCGGGCCGCCGCGATAAAAACCGGCCCGGTACATTACCTGCCACAGGTCGTTGATACGCGCCGGATCTTTCCCTATCAGGTAGTCGGCAAACTCATGTACTGCCGCCTCTACAGTACGTGCCCGACCTTCAATGACCGGCTCTCCCCAGCCAACCACGCCTTCATCCGTTTCGATTTTCAGGAACATCCAACGTGGAGGTAAACGGTACGTGGTGATGTGAGTTATTTTCATTTCACTGCCTCTCGATACGCATTAACAAATGCCGCAGCCTGCTGCGCGGTGCGTTCAACGGATTGCCCGGCGCGATAGAGATCGCTACCCAGTCCCGCGCCCACACAGCCTGCTTTAATCCATTGCGCCAGGTTTTCCGGCGTCACGCCGCCGACGGCAAATAGCGGAACATCCGGCGGAAGTACCGCTTTCAGCGCGCTGATGTAGCCCGGACCAAACGCCGACGACGGGAAAATTTTTAACGCCTGTGCGCCTGCATCCAGCGCAGAAAAGGCTTCCGTTGCCGTGGCGCAGCCCGGACACACGGTCATGCCATAGCTCACCGCCCGGCGGATCACCTCCGGTTGGATATTCGGCGTGACGATCAGCTTGCAGCCCATCCCGGCAAGCTGGTCTACCTGTTCCGGTTTCAGTACGGTACCAGCGCCAATAAGCGCCCTGCCGCCATACGCCTTCACCACGGAAGAAATGCTTTTTTCCCACTGTGGGGAGTTAAGCGGAATTTCTATAGCGTCAAATCCCGCATCCACCACCGCGCCAACGTGCGCCAGGGCATCATCGGGCGTAATACCGCGTAAGATAGCGATGAGAGGGAGATTAGTTTGCCACTGCATGAGCGATGCTCCTTATTCCAGCCTGAAATGCCATATCGCCATCCACGGTTGAAACATCACGCCCAATAGCACTAAACGCCTGTTGGTAACGTGAGATCAGCGCGGGTCCAGCGACGAGAGTGATAGCCTGTTGCGCCGCGAAGGATTCGCTCATGCTGGCGACTTCCGCGCCAATCAACAGGCCGGAGAGGAAGTCGCTGACCTGCTCACGCGCAAGATGCCCCAACACGTGCGAGGCGCGAACCTCAAAAAGAGAAGGCAGGACGGCAGGAGAATTAAGACCGCGCTCCAGCCCCGCGGCATAGGCGTCGCCAGAAGCTTCCTGTTCCGGCAAACCAGCCCCGACCAGCGAGTGACGCAGCAACAAGTGATGGAGTTCGCCTGTCATCACAGTACGAAAATCATGAATTTGTTGCGTATCAGTCTGTACCCATTTGCAATGCGTGCCGGGCATGACATAGACAGAAGAAGGAGAAAGTTCGCGGGCGCCAAGCAGTTGCGTCTCTTCGCCGCGCATCACGTTGTGGTTATCCTCGCGTGAGACACACAATCCGGGGATGATCCAGATGTTGTCGCCAACGGCGGTTAACTGTTCGCCAATAGCGGAGAACAGGGCGGGAACCGGCAGATAAGGCGCATTTTGCCAGCCTACGTTACTGCCGATCATGCCCGCCATTACCACGGGGGTGGCGCTGTCGCGCCAGTGTGTTGTGACTTCTGCTAACACCGCGTCAGGAGATTTACCGTTCAGGCGTGTAACGCCTGCTTCTGATTGCCTGCTCTCCAGGCATTTGTCGCCCTGGTAAAGCCAGGCGCGCAGATTGGTCGATCCCCAGTCAATTGCGATGTAGCGAGCTGTCATGTGATTTCCTTTAACCTTCGTGTCGAGCTGGCGATCATGGTTAATGCCGCCTGCTCTGCCGCATCGCCATCCTGATGCCGTATCGCATCGAATAGCGCCTTATGTTCCTGGAGCGTTTTCGGCATATTGGCCGCATCGCCCATCCAGGTCCGTTCAAATACCGCTCGCTGTAGCGAGCTGATCGCTACATTTAACTGTTGCAGCACCGGGTTATGCACCGACTGCAACACTGCCTCGTGATAGCGAATATCCGCCTCGTTAAACGCTTCCCGGTCCTGGTTGTTGGCAATCATGTCGTTTAGCGCCGACTCAATTTCAGCCAGATCGCTTGATGTTGCCCGTTCCGCCGCCCAGCGTGCTATTGCTGGCTCCACCAGGTTTCGTATTTCGCTCATCGCGCTGATAAGCCTCGGGTCGTAGTCGTTTTCCAGCACCCATTGCAGCACGTCGGTATCGAGATAATTCCACTGGTTACGCGGTGCGATAAACGCGCCGCGATAGCGCTTCATTTCAATTAGCCGCTTCGCCATAAGCGAACGAAACACTTCGCGAATGATGTTGCGCGACGTTTCAAACTCCTCGCACAGATCCGCTTCCGCTGGCAGCGCCGAACCGGGTACGTATTTACCGCTGACAATCTGTTTGCCCAGCGTGATAACGATGCGATCGGTTTTATTGAGAGTCATAGAGAGTCCTTGTGCTCGATGTGAACTCTCTTACTTTACCGCGATAGCTGAATTACGCCGCAATTTTGTAGTACTAGCGTGATATCAACCGTCGTTACCATGCCATCAATGTAGTACAACACAATTATGTTGTACTACAATTTAGATCACAAAAACGACAATTGGTTATGGGGACGTTATAAGACGTAAACGAAAGATATAAAAAAACCCGCAGCAAGTGCGGGTCGTTAAGCGCGTATTTGCCCGATGGCGACTATGCCTTATCGGGCGGGAAAATGGCCGGATGAGTGATCGGGGTTCAGCACAAATTTTTCAATCGCCCAGGCAACACCATCTTCAAGGTTCGATTTAGTCACAAAGTTAGCCACCTCTTTGACCGACGGAATGGCGTTGTCCATTGCCACGCCCATGCCGGCGTATTCGATCATCGCAATGTCGTTTTCCTGATCGCCAATCGCCATCACCTCCTCTGGCTTAATACCCAGCGCCTCGGCCAGTGATTTTACGCCGGTGCCTTTATTAACCCGTTTATCGAGGATTTCAAGGAAGTACGGCGCACTTTTCAGCACGGTATACTTTTCCTTCACCTCTGCCGGTATACGCGCAATCGCCCGGTCGAGAACGGCAGGCTCATCGATCATCATAACTTTCAGGAACTGGGTGTTCGGGTCCATCTTCTCCGCTTCACAAAATACCAACGGAATGGTCGCCACATACGACTCATGCACCGTGTAGTAGCTGATATCGCGGTTAGCGGTATAAAGCGTATTTCGGTCTAATGCGTGGAAGTGAGAACCCACCTCACGGGACAGTTTTTCCAGGTAACGGTAGTCATCATAGCTGAGCGCCGTTTGCGCAACCGTACTGCCGTCCCCTGCTTTCTGCACCAGCGCCCCGTTATAGGTGATGCAATAATCACCGGGCTGTTCCATGTGAAGTTCTTTCAGATAGCTGTGCACACCCGCATACGGACGGCCTGTGGTCAGCACCACATTTACCCCTTTTTCACGCGCAGCGGCAATCGCGTTTTTAACCGCCGGAGAAATGGTGTGATCGGGCAGCAGAAGGGTGCCATCCATGTCGATAGCAATAAGTTTGATAGCCATGAAATCCCCGCATTAAATGAGTCCTGACTCATGCTAACGCGATTCCGCTCAAAAAACAGTAAAGAATCCGAGAGAAAGGGGGATAAGATTCACAAACGGGATTCCCCTTTTCAGGCCGTATTCTCTCCTCCTGATGTATTAGATAACCTCATTAATCAAACAGAAAATACCGTTTTTCTAAAAGAATGCGTATTGCTACTTTGGACATCATCACTTAGAGCCTAATGGGATTGGTTCTTAATCAGTAAAAATCAACAAAAACTTATATTTTAAAATAACCTTATCCGATGAGAAGGAGATCGCTAATGTCGATGGCCCTTACCGCCCCCCCAACCAGGAAAAGATTTTTAATCGTTGCCTGTCTGTTTATTGGAATATTTATTGCTTATCTCGATCGCGTTAATGTTTCGGTATTAGCCGCGAATGAACCCTTCTTAGCCTATATGGGTATTGAAGGTATGCCATTGCAAATCGGCATGATGATGACCGTCTTTCTGGCCGCTTATGGTATCGCTAACGTTGTATTATCACCGCTTGGTGATTATCTCGGCCCCAGAAAAGCGATGATGCTTTGTATCCTAATCTGGACCATCGCCTTAATTATTGGCGGAGTTGCGACATCGTTTGCATTAATTATTATTTGCCGCATATTACTGGGTATCGGAGAGGGTTTTTATTATCCGCTGCAAAGCGTATTTATTAAAAACTGGTTTCCGAAGCAGGAGCGTGGCCGGGCAAACGCAGCGTGGATCGTCGGCCAGTCGGTCGCGCCCGCCATTGCGATGCCTTTTTTCACCTGGTGGATAGGCACCCACGGCTGGCGTTCCAACTTCTTTTTGTGCGCCGCTCTCGGGTTAATTCCACTCTGGCTGCTATGGCGATATGTTGCTGATAAACCAGAACAACTTAAAGGTATCAGCGAGCAGGAACTGGCTTATATCAAAGCCGGGCAGGAAACGGAAAGCGCAGGCAGCAGCGAAAGTTTTATGTTGCGGGTAAAACCGGTGATTACCAACTATTGCTACTGGTTGCTGGTGCTGTGGTACCTGTGTCTGCAATGCCTGTACTGGGGGATGATTACCTGGCTGCCAACCTATCTTAAATCAGCCAGAGGATTTAGCTGGGCAGAAATGGGCTGGCTGGCGTCGCTGCCATTTGTCTTGTCGATATTTTCCAAAGCCGCCGCGGGCGTCTTCGTCGATAAAATAGGACGCAGCGCCCCCATATTAATGGTGTTAATGTTTTTCGCCGGTATCAGTATCTATTTCGGCACAATAACCGAACACAAATATATGTCAGCGGTACTACTCTCCTTCGCCGTCGCTTTTTGCACGATGGGTACGCCTGTTGCGTGGACATTATTACAAGGGATGGTGTCCGGGAAATCTATTTCCGCCGCCAGCGGCGTAATGAACGGCGTCGCGAACGGCCTGTCATCATTATCACCAGTATTTATCGGTTTATTTATCTCTATTACAGGAACTTATACCGGCGGCTTATTATGTCTGGTTTTCATCAGCGCTATCGCCGTGGTATCTGCATTCGTTTTAACGATTAAAAAATATTAATCACAAGGAGTAAATGATGAAAATTACCAGCATTGATATTATTGATGTTGCTAATGATTTTGCGTCCGCCACCAGCAAATGGCGTCCGGTGGTGGTAAAAATTAATACCGACGAGGGCATTTCCGGTTTTGGCGAAGTCGGGTTGGCCTACGGCGTCGGCGCCTCCGCAGGCATCGGCATGGCAAAAGATTTAGCCGCCATTATCATCGGCATGGACCCGATGAATAACGAAGCTATCTGGGAAAAAATGCTCAAAAAAACCTTCTGGGGGCAGGGCGGCGGCGGCATTTTTTCCGCGGCGATGAGCGGCATCGATATCGCGCTGTGGGATATCAAAGGCAAAGCGTGGGGCGTGCCGCTGTATAAAATGCTTGGCGGCAAAAGCCGCGAGAAAATTAGAACCTACGCCAGTCAGTTACAGTTTGGTTGGGGGGACGGCAGCGATAAAGATATGCTGACCGAGCCGGAGCAGTATGCACAGGCGGCGCTGACCGCCGTCAGCGAAGGCTATGACGCGATAAAAGTGGATACCGTCGCAATGGATCGCCACGGCAACTGGAACCAGCAAAACCTCAACGGGCCTCTCACCGATAAAATCCTGCGTCTGGGCTACGACCGTATGGCCGCCATTCGCGATGCAGTCGGCCCGGATGTGGATATCATCGCCGAAATGCATGCCTTTACGGATACCACCTCGGCGATTCAGTTTGGCCGCATGATCGAAGAACTGGGCATCTTCTACTACGAAGAGCCGGTCATGCCGTTGAACCCCGCGCAGATGAAGCAGGTTGCCGATAAGGTCAATATTCCGCTGGCGGCTGGCGAACGTATATACTGGCGCTGGGGATACCGTCCTTTCCTGGAAAACGGCAGCCTGAGCGTGATCCAGCCAGATATTTGCACCTGCGGCGGCATCACCGAAGTGAAGAAAATCTGCGATATGGCGCATGTTTATGACAAAACGGTGCAAATCCACGTTTGCGGCGGGCCGATTTCCACGGCGGTGGCGCTGCATATGGAAACCGCAATCCCTAACTTCGTCATCCACGAACTGCACCGGTATGCGCTGCTGGAGCCGAATACGCAAACCTGTAAGTACAACTACCTGCCGAAAAATGGCATGTACGACGTTCCGGAGCTTCCCGGCATCGGCCAGGAGCTGACCGAAGAAACCATGAAAAAGTCGCCGACCATTACCGTAAAATAAGCCAACAGTCTGCCTGCACCGCAGGCAGACCCCCTGTATTTGCGAGTCGTATCAACGCGACCTTATCCAGCCTGAGATAAAATCCTCTCAGTAAAGGGGTAACACAGGTGGCAAATGAATTTAACTATCCGGCAATTTCGCGCGTTTCTGGCCGTCGCGGATTTGCGTAGTTTTACCGCCGCCAGCAAATATCTGTGCATCACGCAGGGAGCTGTTAGCGGTTTAATCAACGAAATGGAAAGCCAGATGGAGGTTTCCCTTTTCGACCGCACTTCGCGCGTGGTGAAGCTATCGCCCGACGGCGAAAAGTTTTTACCCGCCGCCATGCGGGTTGTTGAAGAGTTTCAACGGGCCGAAAATTATGCCCGCGACCTGAAAGAGATCAAAAAATCCCTGGTGCGGGTTGTTGGCGCGCCGCTGATCGCCTGTGCTTTTCTGCCGCAAATCATCCATGCCTTTAAGCGGCAGCATCCGCATACCCACGTACAGCTTATTGATAAGCCCATGTCGCAATTACAAAAAAGCATTATGTTGGGAGAAGCCGATTTTGGTATCGGCCCGGAGCGGCCGCTGGAACCGGAAATCGACAAACAAACGCTGTTCACAACGGAAATCGCCCTGTACTGCCATCCGGACTATCGGCTGCATAAAAAAACGGTGCGCTGGGAAGAGATTCAGAGCGAAGAGCTGATCGCCGTTGGCAACGAATCCATTCCGATGATCTCCGCGACCGCTGGCGTGCGCATTAAGCCCAAAATGACGGTGGAACATATGGCGACCGCCATGTCGCTGGCGGCGCAGTGTGAAGGCGTGGTGATCGCCGGAACCTTTTCCCGCCATTACGCCAAAAGCTACCAATTAGCGACCTGTTCGCTCACGCCTCCGCTGCGGCGCAATATGAACGTGTATTACCATGCGTGGCGCGCGCAAACGCCCGCCACTCAGCGCTTTAAAGATTTTCTATTCAGCTATGTCGATGAACATCATGATGCCCCGGCCAACCAGCGGTAGGCCGGGGATTAAGGCAGGTTAAATATCGATATTCGCCGCTTTCAGGGCGTTCTCTTCGATAAATGCGCGACGCGGTTCAACGGCATCGCCCATCAGCGTAGTGAACAGCTGGTCGGCAGCAATCGCATCTTTAACGGTCACACGCAGCATACGGCGGCTTTCCGGGTCCATGGTGGTTTCCCACAGCTGATCCGGGTTCATTTCACCCAGACCTTTATAACGCTGGATAGCCAGACCGCGACGTGATTCTTTCACCAGCCACTCCAGCGCCTGCTCGAAGCTGGTTACCGGCTGGCGACGCTCGCCGCGTTCGATGAACGCGTCCTCTTCAATCAGACCACGCAGCTTCTCGCCCAGCGTGCAGATACGACGATATTCCGCGCCGGTCACAAACTCGTGATCCAACGGATAATCGGTATCCACGCCATGCGTACGCACGCGAACGATCGGCTCGAACAGATTCTGTTCCGTATTAGTATGAACATCGAACTTCCACTGACTGCCGTGCTGCTCTTTCTCGTTCAGCTCGGTAATCAGCGCATTCACCCAGCGCGTTACAGTCTGCTCATCAGAAAGATCGGCTTCGGTCAGAGTTGGCTGATACACCAGCTCTTTGAGCAGCGCTTTCGGGAAGCGACGCTCCATACGACCAATCATTTTCTGCGTGGCGTTATATTCAGAGACCAGTTTTTCTAACGCTTCGCCGGATAGCGCCGGCGCATGAGCGTTCGCGTGCAGAGTCGCACCATCAAGCGCGATGGAAATCTGGTACTGATCCATCGCTTCGTCGTCTTTAATGTACTGTTCCTGCTTGCCTTTCTTGACTTTGTACAGCGGCGGCTGGGCAATGTAGACGTGGCCGCGTTCAACGATTTCCGGCATCTGACGATAGAAGAAGGTCAACAGCAGCGTACGGATGTGCGAGCCGTCGACGTCCGCATCAGTCATGATGATGATGCTGTGATAGCGCAGCTTGTCCGGGTTGTACTCGTCGCGACCGATACCGCAGCCCAGCGCGGTAATCAGCGTCGCCACTTCCTGAGAGGAGAGCATCTTGTCGAAGCGCGCTTTCTCGACGTTGAGGATTTTACCCTTCAGCGGCAGAATCGCCTGGTTCTTGCGGTTACGCCCCTGCTTCGCAGAGCCGCCCGCGGAGTCCCCTTCCACCAGGTACAGTTCGGACAGCGCCGGGTCGCGTTCCTGACAGTCCGCCAGTTTGCCCGGCAGACCGGCTAAATCCAGCGCGCCTTTACGACGGGTCATTTCACGGGCGCGACGCGCCGCTTCACGCGCACGCGCGGCGTCGATAATTTTGCCGACGACGATTTTCGCGTCAGATGGGTTTTCCAGCAGGTATTCGCTCAGCAGTTCGTTCATCTGCTGTTCCACCGCCGATTTCACCTCGGAAGAGACCAGCTTGTCTTTGGTCTGCGAGGAGAATTTCGGGTCCGGCACCTTCACGGAAACCACCGCAATCAGGCCTTCACGGGCATCATCACCGGTGGCGCTGACTTTGGCTTTTTTGCTGTAGCCTTCTTTGTCCATGTAGGCGTTCAGCGTGCGGGTCATCGCCGCACGGAAGCCTGCCAGGTGAGTACCGCCGTCGCGCTGCGGAATGTTGTTGGTAAAGCAGTAGATATTTTCCTGGAAACCATCGTTCCACTGCAGCGCTACTTCCACGCCGATACCGTCTTTTTCGGTGGAGAAGTAGAAGATATTCGGGTGAATCGGCGTTTTATTCTTGTTGAGATATTCAACAAACGCTTTGATGCCGCCTTCGTAGTGGAAATGATCTTCTTTGCCATCGCGCTTGTCGCGCAGGCGGATGGAAACGCCAGAGTTCAGGAATGACAGTTCACGCAGGCGTTTCGCCAGGATCTCATATTCAAATTCAGTGACGTTGGTGAAGGTTTCGTGGCTCGGCCAGAAACGTACCATCGTGCCGGTTTTATCGGTATCGCCAGTGACGGCCAGGGGTGCCTGCGGCACGCCGTGCTCGTAGATCTGACGGTGAATTTTGCCATCTCGCTGGATAACCAGTTCCAGTTTTTGCGACAGAGCGTTGACTACCGAGACGCCCACGCCGTGCAGACCGCCGGAGACTTTATAGGAGTTATCGTCAAATTTACCGCCCGCGTGCAGAACGGTCATGATCACTTCCGCCGCCGAGACGCCTTCTTCCGGGTGAATACCGGTCGGAATGCCACGGCCATCATCCGTTACGGACACGGAGTTATCGGCGTGAATAGTCACGACGATATCTTTACAGTGACCCGCGAGCGCTTCGTCGATAGCGTTATCTACCACCTCGAATACCATGTGGTGCAGACCGGTGCCGTCATCCGTGTCGCCGATATACATACCCGGGCGCTTACGCACCGCATCCAGCCCTTTCAGGACTTTGATACTGGAGGAGTCATAAGAATTCGACATCAACGTTTCTCGCTCATTTAATCTTGGGTTAATCCGTTATTTTACCCTTTTCCACGGTAAACATCTTCGAATTTTCATCCGACATGTCTATAACGTGTTCAGCGCTAATTGCGCTGACAAAGACCTGCGATTGCGTGGCTTTTAAGCGGCTGGCCAGCAGTCCGCGACGCGCATCGTCAAGTTCAGAGGCAAAATCATCTATCAGGTACAGGCAGCGCCGCCCGCTTTCGCGGGTAAGGAACTCGCCCTGCGCCAGACGTAAGGCGCACATCAACAACTTTAGCTGACCGCGCGACAGGGTATCTTCCACCGGTGCGCCGTCAGCGCGAATGCGAAAGTCCGCTTTATGCGGCCCGTGCGCGGTGTAGGTCAACATACGGTCACGCTCAAAGCTTCGCTCCAGCACGTCCGCATAGTCTGTCTCTTTCTCCCAGCCGCGCTGGAAAGAGAACGTCAGGGAAAATTCAGGTAAAAACTGCTGACAGGTATCCGCCATGTCCTGTGCGATAGCGCTACTGTACTCCGCCCGCCAGGTACTAATTTGTTCCGCCAGCGGAATCAGCTCTTTATCCCACGGGCGCAATTGCTCATAACGACTCACCTGGCGCAGCGCGGCATTACGCTGTTTCAGCAATCGTTTCAGGTTGCTCCAGGCGGTGAAGAATCCGGCTTCGTTGTGAAAGCATCCCCAGTCAAGGAACGCTCTTCTGTATTTGGGGCCGCCATTGAGTAAAGTAAACCCCTCCGGCGTAATCAACTGCATCGGCATTAAATGCGCCAGCTCCGCGATCTTGTGACCGTCGGTACCGTCGATACGGACTTTGCTGTCGCCCTGCTTATCTTTGGTTAAGCCAATCGACGTCTCACGCTCTTCGCCCTGTAATCGCCCGTGAAGAACAAACGCTTCCTGCTCATGACGAATCACGCGGCCAGGCTGCAAACTGCGAAACGCCCGACCGTGGCCAAGCGTATAGATAGCTTCCAGCACGCTGGTTTTGCCGCTGCCGTTGGCGCCAACCAGGAAGTTAAAGCCGGGGGATAAAGCGAGATCCGCATTTTCTATGTTGCGGAAGTCTTTGATTAAAAGGCGCGTCAGTGACATATATTAGTACATTCGTCCAGGGGCGTGTGTGTCGCAGCCAGTTCGTCTACCGCCAGCGCGCAGAAAGCGGAGCGTACACGAAGTACGTGAGCATTTCGAGCACTGCCGGGAGGCGAAATGGCAAGTAAACCAGCCCCTTTTCAGATTCTACAGCCTCATTGGCATAACAACGTAGGCAGCACTCTGTGACGCCGCATCCTCAATCTGTACGCTGGATACGGAATCCGTCAGCATAATGCGCACGGTTTCGCACTTCAGCGCATTGAGCACGTCCAGCACATAGCTAACGTTAAAGCCGATTTCCATCTCCGTCCCGCCGTAGCTCACGTCCAGAATCTCTTCCGCTTCTTCCTGCTCCGGGTTATTGGCGGTGATTTTGAGCTGATTCTCACTGACGTACAGACGCACGCCGCGGAATTTCTCATTCGAGAGGATTGCCGCGCGGGCAAACGCCTGTTTGAGGATATCGCAGCCCGCTTCCAGATGCTTATCCGGATTCTTCGGCAGAACGCGACGGTAATCCGGGAAGCGACCATCCACCAGCTTCGAGGTAAAGATAAAGTCGCCGACGTGCGCGCGGATATTATTACTGCCGATCTGCACGCGCAGCGGGTTTTCGCCGCCGTCGAGCATACGCATCAGTTCAATCACGCCTTTACGCGGCACAATCACCGAGTGGCTGGGTAAAGACGCTTCCAGCGGCATTGAGCACACCGCCAGGCGGTGGCCGTCGGTCGCAACAGTGCGCAGTTCGCTGCCTTCCGTTTCAAACAGCATACCGTTTAAGTAGTAGCGCACATCCTGATGGGCCATCGAAAACTGGGTCGCTTCAATCAGGCGCTTCATCGTGGCCTGCGGCAGCGTAAATTCAACTTCGCTTTGCCAGTCGTCAAGATTCGGGAAATCGGCGGCAGGCAGCGTAGACAGCGAGAAGCGGCTACGGCCAGAACGCACCAACATCCGATCGCCTTCTAACTGAACGGCAATCTCCGCGCCCTCCGGCAGGCCGCGGCAGATATCAAAGAATTTCCGCGCCGGCACGGTAGTAGCACCCGGCTCATGCGGCTGAGAAAGCGTAACGCGCGCGACCATCTCCATTTCAAGATCGGTGCCGGTCAGAGAAAGCGTACCGTCCGCTACCTGGAGGAGCAGGTTACCGAGAATCGGCAGCGTAGGACGACCGCCCAGCGGGCCGCTGACCTGCTGAAGCGGTTTTAATAAATGTTCACGTTCAACGGTAAATTTCATAGGATCACGACGACAATGTTCTGATTAAATTCGAAAAATCTTCTTTGATATCGTGGCTTTCTTCACGCAGTTGCTCAATTTTACGACAGGCATGAAGTACGGTAGTGTGGTCGCGCCCGCCAAACGCATCGCCGATTTCCGGCAGACTGTGGTTGGTGAGCTCTTTTGCCAGCGCCATAGCCATCTGGCGCGGACGTGCTACCGAGCGAGATCGACGCTTAGAAAGCAGATCCGCAATTTTGATTTTGTAATACTCGGCCACCGTCTTCTGAATATTGTCGATGGTGACCAGTTTTTCCTGCAACGCCAGTAAATCGCGCAGCGCTTCGCGCACAAAGTCGATAGTAATCGCCCGGCCGGTAAAGTTGGCATTGGCGATCACCCGGTTCAGCGCGCCTTCCAGTTCACGTACGTTAGAGCGTAGACGCTTGGCGATAAAGAACGCGACCTCGCCTGGCAGACGAATATCATTTTCGTCCGCTTTTTTCATCAGGATCGCCACGCGGGTTTCCAGTTCTGGCGGTTCGATCGCCACTGTTAGCCCCCAACCAAAGCGGGACTTGAGACGATCCTCAACGCCGTTGATCTCTTTCGGATAGCGATCCGACGTCAAAATGATCTGCTGATTGCCTTCCAGCAGAGCGTTAAAGGTATGGAAAAACTCTTCCTGGGATCGTTCTTTATTGGCGAAGAATTGAATATCGTCGATCAGCAATGCGTCAACGGAGCGGTAGTAGCGTTTAAACTCTTCGATGGCGTTATTTTGCAGGGCTTTTACCATGTCCTGCACAAAGCGCTCGGAGTGCATATACACGACTTTCGCGTTGGGTTTACGCGCCATAATGCCGTTACCCACCGCGTGCAGCAGGTGAGTTTTACCCAGACCGGTGCCGCCATAGAGGAATAACGGGTTATAAGCGCCGCCAGGATTATCCGCCACCTGACGTGCCGCCGCGCGCGCCAGTTGGTTGGATTTACCTTCGACGAAGTTATCAAATGTATGTTTTACATTGACGTTGGAGCGGTAGGTCGGCTCCGCCGGCGCTGGTACGTTATCCCAGCCAGAACGGGCCGCAGGCGCTACGCGCTGCGGCTGCGCCGTCGTTGTCTGCGCAGGCGCGACAACGTTATGCACAGGCGTTTTTAGCGTTTGCGTAACGGGCTTTGTTCCCACTTCAAAACGCAGTTGTGGGGCATCCGCGCCGCAGAATGTGTTGAGTAATCCATTGATATTGTTGAGGTACTTATCTCTTACCCAATCGAGCACAAAACGGTTTGGCGCATACAAAGCCAGCGTGTTATCGCTCAGTTCCGCCTGCAACGGGCGTATCCACATACTGAATTCTGTGGCTGGTAACTCATCCTGCAATCGGGCAAGACACTGCTGCCAAAGCGAAAGTGACACGGCGGACTCCACTCGAACAAAAGTCGATAAATGACAAAGGCTGATACATTAATGATTGTTGGCGCACGTCGATAAGACCCTGCATGAAGGGTGACGCACGAACCGCTGTCTGCGGTTTTCACGGATCTTTCAAACGATCGCGATTTCACGCAGCCTGAAAGATTCCGTGTTCATGCCTGACCAGGATCGTTTGAAACGATCAGGACCGCGGATCATAGCCTAAACTGAGCAAGAGATCTTCTGTTTCTCACAGATTCTTCCCGATTTATCCACAGGGCTTTCCAAGAAAGGATAAGTGTAATCGATCCAGGGGAACTCCTGTACGCTTTCGCGCGCATATTGAAAAAATTAATATGTAAAGGTGAGCAGACGCCTAAAAGATCGCATAAAGATCCAGGGCGATCCTTGCGCTTTACCTGGCAGTCCGTATAATTCTCCACCCGTCGCGCAATGCCCGTCATATGGCGTCAACGCTGCTTATTTTCCGCACAAAAAGGCGTGGAAAATCGCGGGAAAATAAGGAAAGAGAATTGACTCCGGAGTGTACAATTATTACAATCCGGCCTCTTTAATCACCCACACTGTGGCGTAAGTCGTTCAAAGTTTGTTCGGGTATACGCAAAAGTCAGTGAATTTATTCAAGTTTAGGTAGAAATCGCCATGAAACGCACTTTTCAACCGTCTGTACTGAAGCGCAACCGTTCTCACGGCTTCCGTGCTCGTATGGCTACTAAAAATGGTCGTCAGGTTCTGGCACGTCGTCGTGCTAAAGGCCGCGCTCGTCTGACCGTTTCCAAGTAATAAAGCTAACCCCTGAGTGGTTAAGCTCGCATTTCCCAGGGAGTTACGTTTGTTAACTCCCGCTCATTTCACATTCGTCTTCCAGCAACCTCAACGGGCTGGCACGCCGCAAATCACCATCCTCGGCCGCCTGAATTCGCTGGGGCATCCCCGTATCGGTCTTACCGTCGCCAAGAAAAATGTTCGACGTGCGCATGAACGCAACCGGATTAAACGTCTGACGCGTGAAAGCTTCCGTCTGCGCCAGCATGAACTTCCTGCAATGGATTTCGTGGTGGTGGCGAAAAAAGGGGTTGCCGACCTCGATAACCGTGCTCTCTCGGAAGCGTTGGAAAAATTATGGCGCCGCCACTGTCGCCTGGCTCGCGGGTCCTGATAGCCCTCATTCGGGTCTATCAACGCCTGATCAGTCCGCTGCTTGGGCCGCATTGTCGTTTCACGCCAACGTGCTCAAGCTACGGAATTGAGGCATTGCGCAGGTTTGGAGTGATAAAAGGCAGTTGGTTGACGGTGAAACGCGTATTAAAATGCCACCCTTTACACCCTGGTGGTGACGATCCCGTCCCGCCCGGACCATTTGATACCAGAGAACACTAACGATGGATTCGCAACGCAATCTTTTAGTCATCGCTTTGCTGTTCGTGTCTTTCATGATCTGGCAAGCCTGGGAGCAGGATAAAAATCCGCAACCTCAGACTCAACAGACCACGCAGACAACGACCACCGCAGCGGGTAGCGCCGCCGACCAGGGCGTACCAGCCAGTGGCCAGGGGAAAATGATTACGGTGAAAACCGATGTGCTTGATTTGACTATCAACACCCGTGGTGGTGATGTCGAGCAGGCCTTGCTCCCGGCTTACCCGAAAGAACTGGGTTCCAACGAACCGTTCCAGCTGCTGGAAACCACCCCGCAGTTTATCTATCAGGCGCAAAGCGGCCTGACAGGCCGCGACGGCCCGGATAACCCGGCGAACGGCCCGCGTCCGCTGTACAACGTCGAGAAAGATGCGTTTGTACTGGCCGACGGTCAGAACGAACTGCAGGTTC
The DNA here is from genome assembly GCF_046548235.1 of Salmonella sp. SAL4457. NCBI lineage: Bacteria > Pseudomonadati > Pseudomonadota > Gammaproteobacteria > Enterobacterales > Enterobacteriaceae > Salmonella > Salmonella sp. SAL4457. The sequence continues at coordinate 48,682 of NZ_JBGDZO010000012.1, read as the reverse complement.
CGATGACTTATACTGACGCCGCAGGCAACACGTTTACCAAAACGTTTGTCTTTAAGCGTGGCGATTATGCGGTTAACGTGAACTATAGCGTGCAGAACACCGGCGAAAAACCGCTGGAAGTCTCCACCTTTGGTCAGTTAAAACAATCCGTCAACCTGCCTCCTCATCGCGACACCGGCAGCAGCAACTTTGCGCTGCATACGTTCCGCGGCGCAGCGTACTCCACGCCGGATGAGAAGTATGAGAAATACAAATTCGACACTATTGCCGATAATGAAAACCTCAACGTCAGCTCCAAAGGCGGTTGGGTGGCAATGTTGCAGCAGTATTTCGCTACCGCATGGATTCCGCGTAACGACGGCACCAACAATTTCTACACCGCCAATCTGGGTAACGGCATTGTCGCTATCGGCTATAAAGCGCAGCCGGTACTGGTACAGCCAGGCCAGACTGGCGCGATGACCAGCACCCTGTGGGTCGGCCCGGAAATTCAGGATAAAATGGCGGCTGTTGCACCGCACCTGGATTTGACCGTGGACTACGGTTGGTTGTGGTTCATCTCTCAGCCGCTGTTCAAGTTGCTGAAGTGGATCCACAGCTTTGTGGGCAACTGGGGCTTCTCCATTATCATCATTACCTTTATCGTTCGCGGTATCATGTACCCGCTGACCAAAGCGCAGTACACGTCAATGGCGAAGATGCGTATGCTGCAGCCGAAAATTCAGGCGATGCGCGAACGTCTTGGCGATGATAAACAGCGCCAAAGCCAGGAGATGATGGCCCTGTACAAAGCGGAGAAGGTTAACCCGCTGGGCGGCTGCTTCCCGCTGATCATCCAGATGCCTATCTTCCTGGCGTTGTACTACATGCTGATGGGTTCCATTGAACTGCGTCATGCGCCGTTCGCGCTGTGGATTCATGACCTGTCCGCACAGGACCCGTACTACATTCTGCCGATCCTGATGGGCGTAACGATGTTCTTCATTCAGAAGATGTCGCCGACCACCGTGACCGACCCGATGCAGCAGAAGATCATGACCTTTATGCCGGTCATCTTTACGGTGTTCTTCCTGTGGTTCCCGTCAGGTCTGGTGCTGTATTATATCGTCAGCAACCTGGTCACCATCATTCAGCAGCAGCTGATTTACCGTGGTCTGGAGAAGCGTGGCCTGCATAGCCGCGAGAAGAAAAAATCCTGATTCGGTGTAGGCCGGATAAGGCGAAGCCGCCATCCGGCAAGGCGCGCCGGTCAGCCTGATGGCGCTAACGCTTATCAGGCCTACAATCAAAAGGCGGTCATATGACCGCCTTTTTTTATTGCAACAAAGTTGAGACTAACCATGAGCCATAACGACACTATCGTCGCCCAGGCAACCCCACCGGGACGCGGTGGCGTGGGTATCCTGCGTATTTCCGGTCTGAAGGCGCGCGACGTTGCGCAAGAGGTGCTGGGCAAGCTGCCGAAGCCGCGCTATGCCGACTACCTGCCGTTTAAAGATGTTGACGGCAGCGCGCTGGATCAGGGTATTGCGCTGTGGTTCCCCGGCCCGAACTCCTTCACCGGTGAAGATGTGCTGGAGCTACAAGGGCACGGCGGTCCGGTGATCCTGGACCTGCTGTTAAAACGTATCCTGACGCTTCCAGGCGTGCGCATTGCCCGACCGGGCGAGTTCTCCGAGCGAGCGTTCCTCAACGATAAGCTCGATTTAGCCCAGGCGGAAGCCATTGCCGACCTGATCGATGCCAGTTCCGAACAGGCGGCGCGTTCGGCGCTAAACTCGTTACAGGGGGCATTTTCCGCCCGCGTTAACCACCTTGTGGAAGCACTTACTCACCTGCGAATCTACGTCGAAGCGGCTATCGATTTTCCGGATGAGGAGATCGACTTTCTCTCTGACGGCAAAATTGAAGCGCAGCTCAATGGCGTCATCGCCGATCTTGACGCCGTGCGCACCGAAGCGCGCCAGGGCAGCCTGCTGCGCGAAGGGATGAAGGTAGTGATTGCCGGACGCCCGAATGCCGGGAAATCCAGCCTGCTGAATGCGCTGGCAGGCCGTGAAGCGGCCATTGTTACCGATATCGCCGGCACCACGCGCGACGTGTTGCGCGAGCATATTCACATCGACGGGATGCCGCTGCATATCATCGATACCGCCGGACTGCGCGACGCCAGCGACGAAGTTGAGCGTATCGGCATCGAACGCGCCTGGCAGGAGATTGAACAGGCCGACCGCGTGCTGTTTATGGTGGATGGCACCACAACGGACGCCGTTGACCCTGCCGACATCTGGCCGGACTTTATCGCCCGTCTGCCCAAAAATCTACCGATTACCGTGGTACGTAACAAGGCGGATATCACCGGCGAAACGCTGGGTATTAGTGAAGTAAATGGTCACTCACTGGTTCGCCTCTCGGCGCGTACCGGCGAAGGCGTCGACGTGTTGCGTAACCACCTCAAGCAAAGCATGGGGTTTGATACCAATATGGAAGGCGGCTTCCTGGCCCGTCGCCGTCACCTACAGGCGCTGGCGGAAGCCGCTGAACACCTTGAGCAGGGCAAAGCGCAGCTATTAGGCGCATGGGCAGGGGAACTGCTGGCGGAAGAGTTGCGCCTGGCGCAGCAAAGTTTAAGCGAGATTACCGGCGAGTTTACCTCCGACGACCTGCTGGGACGGATTTTCTCCAGCTTCTGTATTGGTAAATAACGTTGTGTTGCCCGGTGGCACGATGCTTACCGGGCCTACAAAACCCGTAAGCCGGATAAGGCGTTTATGCCGCCATCCGGCAGCAATAATTTCCCATGAGGAAATCACTGTTGTCCAAATGGCAACTCGTCTCGCGCAACGTCGCCCCGTATTCTTAGCGCCACACTTTTCGTGAGGCCGCTATGAAACGTTTTCTACTGTGTAGTTTTGCCCTGGTTTTACTCTATCCTGCCGGTATTGATATGTATCTGGTCGGTTTACCGCGTATAGCCGTCGATCTGAACGCCAGTGAGTCGCAGTTGCATATCGCCTTCTCCGTTTACCTGGCCGGAATGGCGACGGCCATGCTGTTTGCCGGGAAGATAGCCGATCAGTCAGGCCGCAAACCGGTCGCGATCGTCGGCGCGATCGTCTTTATGATGGCCTCACTGCTTTGTTCACGGGCGTCGGAAGGCTCGCTATTTCTGAGTGGGCGTTTTCTTCAGGGAATAGGTGCAGGCGGCTGCTATGTGGTGGCGTTCGCCATTCTGCGCGACACGCTCGACGAGCATCGCCGGGCGAAAGTGCTGTCATTATTGAATGGGATTACCTGTATTGTGCCGGTACTCGCCCCGGTGGTGGGGCATTTGATTATGCTTCGTTTCCCCTGGCAAAGTCTGTTCTATACGATGTCCGCGATGGGCATTATTGTGGGCCTGTTATCACTGTTTATCCTGCGCGAGACGCGCCCGGTAAGGCTGGCTCCACGCGATTTATCACGATCGTCGCCCGCCGCCGAGTCGCTGGTTAACCGTTTTTTCGTTAGTCGACTGGCGATCACCACCCTTAGCGTGTCGGTGATCCTGACCTTCGTCAATGCCTCTCCAGTGCTGCTGATGGAGGTGATGGGATTTAGCCGTGGCGACTATGCCATTACCATGGCGCTCACCGCAGGCGTCAGCATGGTCGTCTCTTTTTCTACCCCTTTTGCGCTTGGGTTATTTAAGCCGCGAACCTTAATGCTCGTCTCACAGGGGCTGTTTTTGACGGCTGGCATGACGTTAAGCCTTGCTTATACCAATACCGTCACGCTCTTTGGCCTGACGCTTATCTGCGCCGAATTCTCGGTTGGTTTTGGCGTCGCGATGAGCCAGGCGCTGGGGCCGTTTTCGCTGCGCGCCGGAGTGGCCAGTTCCACGCTGGGTATCGCGCAGGTTTGCGGTTCATCACTGTGGATTTGGCTGGCGGCAATACTCGGTATCAGCGCGATGAATATGCTGATCGGGATTCTGATTGGTTGTAGCATAGTGAGTATTCTGCTGATCTTCTCCGTCACGCCCAACAGGTCCGTAGCCGAGCATGAAGAAATCCCTTACCAGTCTCGATCTTAATCTGCTGTTATGCCTACAGTTACTCATGCAGGAGCGCAGCGTCACTAAAGCTGCAAAACGGATGAACGTAACGCCCTCTGCGGTCAGCAAATCGCTGGCGAAACTCCGGGCATGGTTTGACGATCCGCTGTTCGTCAATACGCCGCTGGGCATGGCGCCGACGCCGCTGATGGTCAGTATGGAGCAAAGTCTGGCGGACTGGATGCAGATGGGGAACCAACTGCTTGATAAGCCGCATCATCAAACGCCACGCGGTTTAAAATTTGAGTTGGCGGCAGAGTCGCCGCTGATGATGATTATGTTTAATTCACTGTCGCAGCAGATTTATCAGCGCTATCCGCAGGCTACCATTAAGGTTCGCAACTGGGATTATGACTCGCTGGAGGCGATTACGCGCGGGGAAGTCGATATCGGATTTACCGGACGCGAAAGCCATCCCCGCTCGCGAGAATTGCTCAGTCTGTTGCCGCTCGCGATTGATTTTGAGGTGTTATTTAGCGATTTACCGTGGGTCTGGCTGCGGGAAGATCATCCGGCGCTGCGCGAAACGTGGGATCTGGACACTTTTCTGCGCTACCCGCATATCAGTATTTGCTGGGAGCAAAGCGATACCTGGGCGCTGGATGATGTCCTGCAAGAAATGGGACGCAAACGCCATATCGCGTTGAGCCTGCCGGGGTTCGAGCAGTCGCTCTTTATGGCCGCCCAGCCGGATCACACCCTGATAGCAACCGCGCCGCGCTATTGCCAGCACTACAATCAGCTCCACCAGCTACCGCTAGTGGCGCGCCCCCTGCCTTTTGATGCGCAACAGCAGGAAAAGCTGATGGTGCCGTTTACCCTATTATGGCACAAACGTAATAGTCATAATCCCAAGATTGTGTGGCTACGACAGGCTATCAACACGCTCTGCCGTCGCCTTATCTGACCACCTGTGTTGATAAATTAACCTTACTCTTACCAGAAATGTCACCGTCTGATTAAAGAACCTTCTGAAATTGAATTTTTAGCGCGTAAAACCTGTCCATAATTTACGTTAATGTTACTCTCGTCATTATCACGGCCCATTAATCACGGAGCGAAAAATGGCGACTCACTTTGCCAGAGGGATACTTACGGAGGGACAGTTGGTTTCAATTCGTCTCTCTTCGTCTTGCCATATTGAAGCCAGAAACCTGCCTGCTCACCGACGAACGCGTTTTCTTGCCTCCAGAGGCCTTCTTGCCGAACTGATGTTTATGCTGTACGGAATTAGCGAGCTGCCGGAAATCATTATTCAGGCGAAAGGTAAACCCGCGTTTCGTGACAAAAATCTGCCAGGCTTTTCTATCTCCTACGCCGGAAATATGGTTGGCGTGGCGTTGACCACCGAAGGAGAGTGCGGGCTGGATATGGAATTACAGCGCACCTCCCGCGGCTTTCACCATCCGCATTCGCTCGAACGCCACCCTTTCTCCCGTAATGAAAACTTATGGGTAGCCAATCAAAACGATCCCAACGAAGCGCGAGCGCAACTCATTACATTGCGCCAGAGCGTGTTAAAACTCACCGGCGATGTCATGAATGACGATCCGCGGGAGCTGCAACTTTTACCCGTTGCCGGACGCCTGAAGTGCGCGCATGTCACGCAGCTTGAAGCCGTATGCGATGCGGAAGATGTACTGGTATGGTCCGTAACCGTTACGCCAGCGATAGAAAAATTAAAAGTGTGGGAGTTCGATGGCAAACTGGGCTGGAAAAGCCTGCCCGATATCCAGACGCGCGCCAATGAGCCAACCGGTCGTCTGATGCGATTCGCCCAACTCCCCGCCGCCAAATCGTATACGCTTAATCGTTCATAATGAAAAAAGGGGCACGTATGTCTGAAACGCTGAATGTGGTTACACTGCTGGGAAGTTTACGCAAAGGTTCCTTTAACGGGATGGTGGCGCGTACGCTGCCTAAAGTCGCGCCGGCAGGAATGACGGTATCGCCGCTGCCTTCGATCGGGGATATTCCGCTGTATGACGCCGATATCCAGCAGGACGAGGGATTTCCAGCCAGCGTAGAGGCGCTGGCGGAGCAGATTCGCAACGCCGACGGCGTCGTCATTGTGACGCCGGAATATAACTATTCCGTTCCCGGCGGCCTGAAGAATGCCATCGACTGGCTATCCCGTCTGCCTGAGCAGCCGCTGGCGGGTAAGCCCGTTCTTATCCAGACCAGCTCAATGGGGGCGATTGGCGGCGCGCGCTGCCAGTATCATCTGCGTCAGATTCTGGTGTTCCTTGATGCGATGGTGATGAATAAACCGGAGTTTATGGGCGGCGTGATTCAGAATAAAGTCGATCCGCAGACTGGAGAAGTGGTGGATCAGGGAACGTTAGATCATTTGACTGGTCAGTTGACCGCATTTGGCGAGTATATTCAGCGCGTTAAAGCGTAAGTTCGTTAAAAACCCTCCCCCCGATGGGGCGAGGGTTCATTTCATCAGTGTGCGTCAATAAACACAATCTTCAGCACGAATAACAGCGCGACAATCACTACGCACGGGCTAAGGTCGCGCAGGCGACCGGTACCAATTTTCATCACGCAGTAAGAGATAAAGCCCAGCGCGATACCTTCGGTGATCGAGAAGCTAAACGGCATCATTACCGCCGTAATAAACGCCGGGACCGATTCGGTTAAATCCTGCCAGTTTACCCGCGCCAGGCTGGAGGTCATCAGCACGCCGACGTAAATCAGCGCGCCCGCCGCCGCGTAAGGCGGCACCATGCCCGCCAGCGGCGACAGGAAGATAACCAGCAGGAACAAAATACCGACCACCACCGCCGTTAAACCGGTGCGACCGCCCACCGAAACGCCGGAAGAGGACTCAATATAAGCGGTCACAGAAGACGTTCCGACAAATGCGCCAGTGACAGAAGAGATACTATCAACAAACAGCGCCTGCTTCATGCGCGGGAATTTGCCTTTCTCATCCGCCAGGCCGGCTTTATCAGTCACGCCAATCAGCGTACCGGAGGAGTCAAACAGGTTTACCAGCATGAAGGAGAAAATAACCCCCGCCAGGCCAAGATTGAACGAGCCTGCCAAATCGACATGCCCTACCACGCTGGTGACGCTTGGTGGCGCGGAGACAATGCCGTTGTAGTGTACATCACCCATCATCCAGCCAAGCAGCGTCGTGACGATGATGGACACCAGCACCGCCGCATGAATGTTGCGCGAAGCGAGAATCGCAATAATAAAGAATCCGAGAACCCCCAGCAGCACGCTGTGCGAGGTCAGGTTGCCGATGCTGACCAGCGTTTCCGGGTTAGCGACGATCACGCCGGCGTTTTTCAGCCCCATCATGCCGATAAACAGGCCGATGCCGCTGGTGATGCCCACGCGCAGGCTGACCGGAATGTTGGCGATCATCCAGTAACGCACGCGGAAGATAGTCAGCAATAAAAGACCAACAGCGCCCCAGAAAATGGCGCCCATGCCTACCTGCCACGGCAGTCCCATTGCCTGCACAACCACGAAGGCAAAGAACGCATTCAGCCCCATCGCGGGCGCCAGCGCCACCGGCAAGTTAGCGAACAGGCCCATCAGAATACTGCCAAAGGCCGCAATCAGACAGGTGGTCACAAAGACGGCGCTGGTGTCCATGCCAGCTACGCCCAGAATTTGCGGGTTAACAAAAACGATATAAACCATCGTCAGGAAAGTGGTAAAACCGGCGATCACTTCGGTTCGTGCCGTCGTGCCATGTTCGCGCAGTTTAAACACGCGTTCCAGCATACCCTGACCAGAAGTCTGGGTGGTGTGTTGTTGACTCATTATCAATTTCCGGAGAAAGGAGGGAAAATTCGCCGTTATCCTATACCAAAATGCGACACCTGGCGCAGTTGTGTGGTAATTTTTTTCACTCAATTTGTTAGTACGGCAACGATTGCGTCCCCTCATTCAGCATTACGTAAACGTTAAACTTGTTAAAATGGAAATGACATGTCCCAAATCGAAGCGGTGTTTTTTGACTGTGACGGCACGCTGGTCGACAGTGAAGTAATTTGCTCGCGCGCCTATGTCACTATGTTCCGGCAGTTCGGCATTACGCTTGAGCTCACGGAAGTATTCAGACGCTTTAAAGGCGTAAAGCTCTACGAAATTATCGATACCATCAGTAAAGAGCATGGCGTTGCGCTGGCAAAGGCGGAGCTGGAGCCGGTGTACCGCGCGGAAGTGGCGCGCCTGTTCGATACCGAACTGGAAGCGATCGCGGGCGCAAATACCCTGCTGGAGAGCATTAAGACGCCCATGTGCGTGGTATCCAACGGGCCGGTCAGTAAGATGCAGCATTCGCTGGGTAAACTGGGCATGTTGCATCATTTTCCCGATTTGCTGTTTAGCGGTTACGATATTCAACGCTGGAAGCCCGATCCGGCGCTGATGCTCCATGCGGCGAACGCCATGAAGGTCAATGTTGAGAAGTGTATTCTGGTGGATGATTCCAGCGCAGGCGCGCAGTCAGGAATTGCGGCGGGAATGGAAGTATTTTATTTCTGCGCCGATCCGCATAACAAACCGATCGATCACCCTAACGTGACGACGTTTACCGATTTGGCGCAGTTGCCGGGATTGTGGAAAGCGCGCGGGTGGGAGATTACGCGTTAACTGAAATGCCGGATGGCGCTAACGCTTATCCGGCCTACAGTATCTGTACCTGTAGGCCCGGTAAGCGCAGCGCCACCGGGCAAAAGAATGAGATTTACTCTTTCGGATCTTTCCCCGCCAGCAGCTTATCCAGCTCATCGCCGCCGACGTGACGGAAGTCTTGCCCCTTCACGAAGTAGAAGATGTATTCACAGATATTCTGGCAACGGTCACCGATACGCTCGATAGAACGAGCGCAGAATAACGCGGTCAGCACGCTGGGAATGGTGCGCGAGTCTTCCATCATGTAGGTCATCAGCTGACGCACGATACCTTCGTACTCCTGGTCAACTTTCTTGTCTTCACGGTAGATACGCACCGCTTCGTCGAGATCCATGCGCGCGAACGCATCCAGCACGTCGTGTAGCATCTGCACGGTGTGGCGGCCCAGTGACTCCAGACTCACCAGCAGCGGCTGATGCTGCTGGGAGAATTTCTCCAGCGCGGTACGGCAGATTTTATCCGCCACGTCGCCAATGCGCTCCAGTTCGGCGATGGTTTTGATAATCGCCATCACCAGACGCAGATCGCTCGCCGTCGGCTGGCGCTTGGCGATAATACGCACGCAGGCTTCATCGATGGCGACTTCCATCATATTAACCTGATGATCGCCTTCTACCACGCGCTTCGCCAGCTCGCTGTCCTGGTTGTGCATGGCGGTGATAGCGTCAGAAAGCTGCTGCTCCACCATGCCGCCCATGGTCATTACCTGAGTGCGGATGCTTTCCAGTTCGGCGTTGAACTGGCCGGAAATATGTTTATTAAGGTTCAGACTGTCCATTACGCACTCCTGAATTAACCGTAACGACCGGTGATATAGTCTTCTGTTTGTTTCTTCGCGGGCTTGGTGAACAGATCGTCCGTGTTGCTGAACTCAATCAACTCGCCCAGGTACATAAACGCCGTATGATCGGAGCAACGTGCCGCCTGCTGCATGTTGTGGGTCACGATCACCACGGTGTAATCCTGTTTCAGCTCGGTGATCAGCTCTTCAATACGCCCGGTAGAGATCGGGTCCAGAGCTGAACATGGCTCATCCAGCAGCAGCACTTCCGGGCGAATGGCGATACCGCGCGCAATGCACAGACGCTGCTGCTGACCACCGGAGAGAGAGTACCCGCTCTGGTGCAATTTATCTTTGGTTTCGTTCCATAATGCGGCTTTGGTCAACGCCCACTGCACGCGCTCGTCCATATCGGCGCGAGACAGCTTCTCAAACAGACGCACGCCAAAGGCGATATTGTCATAGATGGACATCGGGAACGGCGTCGGCTTCTGGAATACCATCCCCACTTTTGCGCGCAGCAGCGCGATATCCTGGGTGTTGGTGAGAATATTGTCGCCATCCAGCAGAATTTCACCTTCCGCGCGCTGCTCCGGATAAAGCGAATACATTTTATTGAAGGTACGCAGTAGCGTTGATTTACCGCAGCCGGATGGCCCGATAAATGCCGTTACCTGATTCTTCGCGATATCCAGATTAATGTTCTTCAGGGCATGGAATTTGCCGTAGTAGAAGTTCAAATCACGAACCTGAATCTTACTCGGGGCAGTTTCAACCATACTCATTTCACTCTTTTCCTCATCCAGCGCCGCATCCGCCACGCCGTAAAATAATGCCTGATGGCGCTACGCTTATCAGGCCTACAATGTCTTTAACCGTGTTTTTTCTTCGCGAAAACAACACGCGCCAGAATATTCAGCAGCAGTACGCACAGGGTAATAATCAGCACGCCCGCCCAGGCTAATTGTTGCCATTCGGCAAACGGGCTCATCGCGAATTTAAAAATGGTCACCGGCAGGTTGGCGATCGGCTGCATCATGTCGGTGCTCCAGAACTGGTTGGAGAGCGCGGTAAACAACAATGGCGCCGTTTCGCCGGCAATACGCGCAATAGCCAGCAGGATACCGGTCATAATGCCGGAGATAGAGGCTTTCAGCGTAATCGCGGAAATCATCTTCCACTTCGGCGTACCCAGCGCATAAGCGGCTTCACGCAGGCTATCCGGCACCAATTTGAGCATGTTTTCAGTGGTACGGATAACGATCGGTACCTGCAACAGCGCCAGCGCAATCACCCCTGCCCAGCCGGAGAAGTGCTGCATCTGCGCCACCACGATGGTGTAAACAAACAGCCCCACAACAATTGACGGCGCGGAAAGCAGAATGTCGTTAATAAAGCGAATGATTTCCGCCAGCCAGGATTTACGGCCATATTCCGCCAGATAGATCCCGGCCATAATCCCCAGCGGCGTACCCAATACGGTAGCCCAGAGAATCAATAATCCACTCCCCGCCAGGGCGTTCGCCAGCCCGCCGCCCGCCGTGTTCGGCGGCGGCGTCATTTCGGTAAACAGCGCCAGCGACATCCCGTCGATACCACGCGTGATGGTGGACATCAAAATCCAGATCAGCCAGAACAGGCCAAATGCCATCGTCGCCATTGAGAGCGTTAGTGCGATACGGTTCTTCATGCGGCGACGCGCCTGCATCTTGCGACGGGATTCCGCGAGCTGCGCGGTGTTCTGCATATCAAGCGTAGCCATTAACGTGCTCCCTCGTTCTTCGCCAGACGCATAATCATGAACTTAGACGCCGCCAGGACGATAAAGGTGATCACAAACAGGATCAGCCCCAGTTCCATCAACGCTGCCACGTGCAGACCCGATTCCGCCTCAGCGAATTCGTTCGCCAGCGCGGAAGTGATGCTGTTGCCCGGCATATACAGCGACGCGCTGTCGAGCTGGTAAGTGTTGCCGATGATAAAAGTGACCGCCATCGTTTCACCCAGAGCACGGCCCAGCCCCAGCATAATGCCGCCGATCACGCCATTTTTGGTGAACGGTAGCACGATACGCCAGATAACTTCCCAGGTAGTACAGCCGATACCGTAAGCGGACTCTTTCATCATTACCGGCGTTTGCTCGAAGACGTCGCGCATAACCGCCGCAATGTAGGGGATGATCATGATGGCGAGGATGACGCCCGCCGCCAGAATGCCGATACCAAAGGCCGGGCCGGAGAACAGCGCGCCGACAAACGGAATGTTGGAAAGAATATTGCCGACCGGCTCCTGGAAGTACGTCGCAAACAGCGGCGCGAAGATAAACAGCCCCCACATGCCGTACACGATACTGGGAATTGCCGCCAGCAGTTCAATGGCGATGCCGAGCGGACGCTTTAGCCAGCCTGGCGCCAGCTCGGTTAAAAACAGGGCAATGCCGAAACTGACCGGAACGGCGATCAGCAGTGCGATAAAGGAGGTCACCAGCGTGCCATAAATGGGCACCAGAGCGCCGTAGATATCGTTTGGCGCGTCCCATTCCTTAGTCCAAAGAAATGAGAAACCAAATTTCTGAATACTTGGCCAGGAGGAGATGATCAATGAGACGATAATACCGCCCAACATCAATAGCACAATCAGCGCAGCCAGTTTTACCAGCGCGCTGAAAATCATGTCGCCTTTTTTACCCGGCGGGTTAAAAGCAGGCTTGGTTGCAGCCATAAATTACTCTTTCCATTAAACGCGTTTTACGACGTTGCCCCTGCCGGATGGCGCTACGCTTATCCGGCCTACAACGTGGGCCTGCGGTCGAAACCGTAGGGCGGATAAGCGTAGCGCCATCCGCCAATTCGTTAATTAATACAGCGCCTTACCGTTGCTGTCTTTTATGCTGGTCTTCCAGGCGGTACGAACCTGCTCAACAACGTTATCCGGCAGGCTGGCGTAGTCCAGATCATTCGCCTGCTTAGCGCCATTTTTGTAGGCCCAGTCGAAGAACTTCAACACTTCAGCACCCTGCTCAGGTTTCTTCTGCGCTTTGTGGACCAGGATAAAGGTGGTGGAGGTGATTGGCCACACATCGTCACCTTTCTGGTTGGTCAGATCCTGCGCGAAGGTTTTGCTCCAGTCTGCGCCTTTCGCCGCATTAGAGAAGCTCTCTTCCGTCGGGCTTACCGGCTTGCCGTCGGCAGAAACCAGTTTGGTGTAGGCCAGGTTGTTCTGCTTGGCATAAGCGTATTCAACGTAGCCAATAGCGCCTGGCAGACGCTGTACAAATGCCGCGATGCCGTCGTTACCTTTACCGCCTAGGCCGGTTGGCCAGTTCACGGTAGAACCCGCGCCCACTTTCGATTTCCACTCGTCGTTGACTTTCGCCAGGTAACTGGTGAACACGAAGGAGGTACCGGAACCGTCAGCGCGACGCACCACAGCGATGTTCTGAGAAGGCAGCTTCACGCCTGGGTTCAATTTGGTGATGGCTTCATCATCCCACTTTTTGATTTTACCGAGGTAGATGTCACCCAGCGTTTTACCATCCAGCACCAGTTCGCCGGATTTGAGGCCTGGAATATTCACCGCCAGCACCACGCCGCCGATCACCGTCGGGAACTGGAACAGGCCTTCCTGATTCAGTTTTTCGTCAGACAGCGGCGCATCGGAAGCGCCAAAATCAACGGTATTCGCGGTGATTTGTTTCACGCCGCCGGAAGAGCCTATCCCCTGGTAATTGACTTTGTTACCGGTTTCTTTCTGGTAGGTATCCGCCCATTTGGCATACACCGGCGCAGGAAACGTTGCACCGGCACCTGTCAGGCTTGCTGCTGCAAAGGCAGAGAACGCGCTCATCGATAAGGTCGCGGCGACAACAGTTGCGACAGTGGTACGCATAACTTTCATAATGTCTCCTGCACGGTTTCGGTAAATCGTTGTTTGAGTTGCTACGATGAGCAAAATAGGACAAATTGATGACAGTTATATGTCTTGATTATGACGGTTTGATGACAATGGAAATAAAAAAAGCTGGCCCGGGGAGACACCAGACCAGCCTGCAGGGGGAGATGAATTAGACTGTTTGCGCAACCTCAGACGGTTTCAACAGCGCGTACATCAGGCCGCAGGCAATAGTGCCCAGGGCAATCGAGAGCAGGTACTGCATCACATGTTCTACCGCATGCGGGATCGCCAGGACAAAGAGACCACCGTGTGGCGCCATCAGTGTACAACCGAAATACATGGACAGTCCCCCGGCGATTGCGCCACCGACCATGGTGGAAGGGATCACGCGCATCGGGTCACGCGCGGCGAAGGGAATCGCCCCTTCAGAGATAAAGCATAGCCCCAGGATAAAAGATGCATTACCCGCTTCATGCTCAGAGGCAGTGAATTTCGCTCTGGCCGCCCAAGTCGCGACGCCCATTCCTAATGCCGGTACCATCCCTGCCGCCATAATGGCCGCCATCGGCATATACGAATGAGAAGCCAGTAAACCGACGCCGAAGGTATACGCAGCTTTATTCACCGGCCCACCAAGGTCAAAACCTTGCATTGCGCCCAGCAACATTCCCAGCAAGATAGCATTCGTAGAGGTCATATTCCCCAGGAACGTCGTCAGCCCTTCCATCACCGCAGACACCGGGCCACCCACCACGTAAATCATGATTAGGCCGGTAATCAGCGTAGACAGTAGCGGCAGAACCAGTACCGGCTTAAGCGCTTCCATTGACGCTGGCAGCTTAATATTTTGCGCCAGAAACCGTACGCTGTAACCGGCCAGAAAACCGGCCACAATCCCTCCCAGGAAACCAGCGCCGCACAGGCTGGCCAACATCCCGCCGATAAGCCCCGGGGCCAGGCCCGGACGATCGGCAATTGAGAAGGCAATAAACCCAGCCAGTACCGGCACCATCAGCGCAAAGGCCGCCTTACCACCAATTTGAAATAACGCAGCCGCCAGCGTGCCCGGCTCGTTGAAGGCCTGGATACCGAAGACAAAAGAGAGTGCGATACACAACCCTCCCGCCACCACCAAAGGAAGCATATGGGATACGCCGGTCATTAAATGCTTATAAACGCCAGGTAGCTCTGTTTTACCAGCTGAAGAAGATCGCCCGGCACTCCCCTGATAGACCTCGGCGCTATTGAAAGCATTATCCATTTCCTGCGCACTCTTTTTTAGCGCCGCGCCGGTACTGGTGCGATAGAGTCTTTTGCCAACAAAGCCTGACAGATCCAGCTCAATATCCGCCGCGATAATCACCACATCCGCTTGCGCTATCTCTTCCGCGGTCAGCGTGTTCTTCGCCCCGACGGAACCGCGAGTTTCAACCTTGATCCAGTCACCACGCTTGCGGGCTTCAATTTCCAACGCTTCTGCCGCCATAAAGGTATGGGCGACGCCCGTCGGACAGGCCGTCACAGCAACAATTTTTTTAGTCATAGTAGGGTACCCTGTTCTTTTAATTTAAAGAAAAAGCGGGAAAAAATGTTACAGACGTGACCAGGCCGCGGCTTTCTGGAACAGCGCGTCATCCGGGCGAATCCCGGTATAAAGGACAAATTGCTCCACGGCCTGAATAGCAAACACTTCGGAACCGGTAATCACGGTTTTACCGCGTTCACGGGCGTAGCGGATCAGCGGTGTGACGGGCGGTAGCGCCACCACATCAAAGATAACGCTCGCCTTATCCACTTCCTGTTCGGAATAAGAGAGTTTGTCGGCATCATTACCGCCAGCCATTCCGATAGGCGTGGCGTTAATTAACAAATCGGCTTCAATACCGTCGGTATCCGGGCGCCATTCATAGCCATAGAGTTCGGCCAGTTGTTTACCTGACACTTCATCAATCGCGACAATATAACCACGGGTAAACCCCGCATCCTTCAGCGCGCAGGCCACCGCCTTTGCCATACCACCGCTGCCACGCAAAGCAAACACCAGGTCGGGAGAGACCTTGTAATTCGCCAGCAAGCGAGCTATTGCAATGTAATCGGTGTTGTACGCCTTCAGATGGCCATTGGTATTCACAATGGTATTAACTGAGTGAATGGCCTGAGCAGAAGCATCCAGTTCATCCACCAGCGGAATGCAGGCTTCTTTAAACGGCATAGAGATCGCGCACCCACGGATCCCCAGACCGCGCACGCCGCTAATGGCCTGCGTAAGATCGGTCGGCGAGAAAGCTTTGTAGAGATAATTGAGATCCAGCGCTTCGTACAGATAGTTGTGAAAGCGTGTACCGAAGTTACTTGGGCGTGCAGCCAGGGACATGCAGACCTGAGTGTCTTTATTAATGCGCTTTGTCATGATGAATCCTCATAGAAGTTGCGATAGAGAAAATCATCGGCTAAAAAGGGGATATTAAAAATTGCTCATTCCCGTTCGGGAAATTTCATCTTTTATGGCAACCCGGCACACTGAACAAAAATACTTAAAGCTACTCCAGCACTATGGCGATAAGCCCGTTAGCGTGACGCTACAGGAGCTGGCGGATGTGTTGTTCTGCACCCGGCGGCATATGCGTAATCTGTTGCTTCAGATGCAGGAGGCAAAGTGGCTCATCTGGCAATCACAGGCCGGACGTGGGCATCGCGCCCGGCTTCACCTGCGCTATAAACCAGAACAGCTGTTAAGCGAAAAGGCGGAGCAGTTACTGGAGTCTGGTCATGTTGATCAGGCCATTCAACTGCTGGGTAAAAATAAGCACCAGGTAGCGCAACTGTTGCGTTCAAAGCTGGGCTATAGCGTGCGGGCAGACTATCAGCGGCTGTGCATCCCCTATTACCGGACAATGCCGTCGCTGTGCCCCGGCATACCGTTGCGTCGCTCTGAGCAGCATCTGGTCAGGCAGATTTTTAGCGGCCTGACGCGCATAAATGAGGAAAAAGGTGAAGTCGAAGCCGATCTTGCCCACCACTGGCGGCAGATTGATCCACTGCGCTGGCGTTTTTATCTGCGCCCCGCCGTCCTCTGGCATGATGGTCAGGAGCTGACGATCGACGCGGTTATCGCTTCACTGACCCGCAGCGCTAAGCTGCCGTTGTTCTCGCACTTGCAGACCATTCAGGCCACCGGGCCGCTGAGCCTTGAAATTACGCTGGCGCACCCGGATAACCGACTGCCGCTGCTGCTCAGTCATATTGATGCCATGATCCTACCGCCTGACCATACACAACGCGCTGATTTCCCGGCACATCCCGTGGGAACTGGCCCTTATGAGGTGGTGGAAAACAATGGCTTTCATCTGCAAATGAAGGCCTTTGACCACTATTTCGGTCTGCGCGGGCTGCTGGATGAAGTGGAGGTCTTTATCTGGCCGAATTTAACGGAGACAGATAACCTGGCGGAATCGCTGTCGGATAACGACACGGCAGCCTGGCTCAGTTCCAGCCTGAGCGATGAGGATTACGTTTCCGGACGGCTTAGCCAGGTATCAGGCAAACCTTCTGACAACCTGCGCGAGATGTTTCTTGAGCGTGGAGGCTATTTTTTATTATGCGACAGTCGCTCTCCGCACTGGCATACCGCCGAACATCGCCGCTGGCTGCGGGAAACACTCAGCCCTTACGCCTTACTCCAGCATCTGAGTGAGGCAATTCGCCCCTTCTGGGTACCGGGCGGCAGCCTACTGTCCTCCTGGTTTCATACTATTGAGGCGGGCCCAGCCTGTTCACCTTTTATCTCGTCGTCGCCCTACGCAAAACTGCGTCTGGCCTATCACGATCAGCACCCTGAATTTCCGATGCTCCTGGATATCATGCAAGAGATCATGCGCCAGCAGGGCATTTTACTTGAGGGCGTGGAGCTGAATTATGATGACTGGGCGAATGGCAAAGCCAATGTGGATCTCTGGCTGGGGACGGTCAATTTCCCCATTCCCGAAGAGTGGAACGTCGGTACATGGCTGCTGGGCTCCCCTTTACTGCGCCACGCCATCAGCGGTGGGGATGATGCGCTGCTGGCCCAATGGGAAACCCAGTGGCATGCCGAAACCATCAGCGCGGAACAACTGGTCAGGGAAACCACCCGTTCAGGCTGGCTACAGCCGCTTTTTCACCACTGGATGCGACTCAAAGGCCCCGACCGGGCCAGGGGGATCCACCTGAATAACCTGGGATGGTTTGATTTCCGATCCACCTGGATTGAGCCAGGGCCTTAAAGAAGAGAATGTGACCGGGTGCCCGTAGCGCAGGCAGGCGTAGCACCTCTTAGTCGCTCTTCAGCCACCATAGAGAAAGAACAGCGCCTGTCACAGCGCACAAAAAAAGGCCGTCTGTCGACGGCCTTCTGCCTGGTGCAACATTTGTACTTACTCTACCGTCACCGATTTCGCCAGGTTACGCGGCTGGTCAACGTCGGTGCCTTTAATCAGCGCCACGTGATACGCCAGCAGTTGCAGCGGAACGGTGTAGAAGATAGGCGCAATGACCTCTTCCACATGCGGCATCTCGATGATGTGCATGTTGTCGTTGCTGACGAAACCCGCATCCTGATCGGCGAAGACGTACAACTGACCGCCACGTGCGCGAACTTCTTCGATGTTGGATTTCAGTTTCTCCAGCAGTTCGTTGTTCGGCGCCACCACAATCACCGGCATATCGGCGTCAATCAGCGCCAACGGCCCGTGTTTCAGCTCGCCTGCAGCATAGGCTTCCGCGTGAATGTAAGAGATCTCTTTCAGCTTCAGCGCGCCTTCGAGTGCAATCGGATATTGATCGCCACGCCCCAGGAACAGCGCATGGTGTTTGTCAGAGAAATCTTCCGCCAGGGCTTCGATACGTTTGTCCTGCGACAGCATCTGCTCAATACGGCTCGGCAGCGCCTGTAGGCCATGCACGATATCATGCTCAATGGACGTATCCAGACCTTTCAGACGCGCCAGTTTCGCCACCAGCATCAACAGCACGGTTAACTGGGTGGTGAAGGCTTTGGTAGATGCTACGCCAATTTCCGTACCCGCGTTGGTCATCAGCGCCAGATCGGATTCACGCACCAGCGAAGATCCCGGCACGTTACAAATGGCCAGAGAGCCCAAATATCCCAGCTCTTTCGACAGACGCAGGCCAGCCAGGGTATCTGCCGTTTCGCCAGACTGGGAGAGCGTGATCATCAGGCTGTTACGGCGCACGGCAGATTTGCGATAGCGGAATTCAGAGGCGATTTCAACGTCGCACGGAATACCTGCCAGCGATTCAAACCAGTAACGGGAAACCATACCGGAGTTGTAAGACGTACCGCAGGCGAGGATCTGAATATGCTCAACCTTCGACAACAGATCATCGGCGTTCGGTCCCAGCTCGCTTAAATCCACCTCACCGTGGCTGATGCGCCCGGTAAGGGTGTTTTTGATCGCGTTCGGCTGTTCGTAGATCTCTTTCTGCATGTAGTGGCGGTAAATACCTTTATCGCCCGCGTCATATTGCAGATTAGATTCGATATCCTGACGTTTTACTTCCGCGCCGGTGTTATCGAAGATATTTACCGAACGGCGAGTGATTTCAGCGATATCGCCCTCTTCAAGGAAGATAAAGCGACGAGTCACTGGCAACAGCGCCAGCTGGTCAGAAGCGATAAAGTTTTCGCCCATACCCAGGCCAATCACCAGCGGGCTACCAGAACGTGCCGCCAGTAGGGTATCCGGGTGACGGGTATCCATGATCACTGTACCGTACGCACCACGCAGTTGCGGGATAGCACGCAGAACAGCCTCACGCAGAGTACCGCCCTGTTTCAGTTCCCAGTTTACCAGGTGTGCAATCACTTCGGTGTCGGTTTCAGAAACGAAGGTATAGCCACGCGCTTTTAACGCTTCACGCAGCGGTTCATGGTTTTCGATGATGCCGTTATGCACCACCACAATGTGTTCAGAAACATGCGGATGCGCGTTAGCTTCTGAAGGTTCACCGTGCGTCGCCCAGCGAGTGTGAGCAATACCAGTGCCGCCATGCAGAGGATGTTCTTCCGCTGCCTGAGCCAGCATCTGGACTTTACCGAGGCGACGCAGGCGGGTCATATGACCTTCTGCATCCACCACGGCCAGACCGGCAGAGTCATATCCGCGGTATTCCAGACGACGTAAACCTTCGAGAAGGATTTCAGCTACATCACGCTGCGCGATAGCGCCAACAATTCCACACATAGTTTTATTTCCTGATTATGGCATTACGCCATGCGTTGTCGCTGACCTGTATGCCCGTCGTTGCGGGCGCCCCGAGCCTTGTAGAGAGTGGGGTTATTTTTATAAGTACTGCTCATGGAGCGGAGGATTATTTTATCCTCTCATCTCCGGTCTGCCGGATGGCGCTGACGCTTATCCGACCTACAAAATCACTTTTTCTTCACCGGACGCTGCCAGCCTTGCTTATGCACCTGCGGCACGCGGCTTAATACCAGTTCATTGTCGGCTACATTACGGGTGACGGTAGTCCCTGCGGCGATGGTGGCCCCTTTACCAACAGTAACCGGCGCCACCAGTTGGGTATCGGAGCCGACAAACACATCGTCGCCAATAACCGTTTTGAATTTGTTCGCGCCATCATAGTTACAGGTGATGGTCCCCGCGCCGATATTCACGTTGTCGCCAATTTCCGCATCGCCCAGGTAGGTCAGATGGCCGGCTTTAGAACCTTTACCGAGACGCGCTTTTTTCATTTCAACGAAATTGCCGACGTGAGCGCCCGCTAACAGCTCCGCGCCGGGACGCAGGCGAGCAAACGGACCGATGGTGCAGGCCGCTTCCAGATGCGCATCTTCCACCACGCTGTATGGGCTAATTTCGCAGTCATCGCCAATAACGCTGTTTTTAATAATGCAGCCCGCGCCGATCTTCACGCGGTGACCGAGCGTTACATAACCTTCGATGATAACGTTAGCGTCAATTTCCACATCCATTCCACAATGAAGGGTGCCGCGAAGATCAAAACGTGCCGGATCGCGCAACATAACACCGGATAACAGCAGTTTCTCCGCCTGTTCGGCCTGGTAAATACGCTCCAGACGAGAAAGCTGTAGACGGTTATTCACGCCGTCCGTTTCGCTGATGCGAGCCGGATGCACCGCGGCGATTTCTCGTCCTTCCTGATAAGCCAGCGCAATGATATCAGTGATGTAATATTCACCCTGCGCATTATTGTTAGTCAGCTTAGACAACCAACGTTTCATGTCCGCGCCGTTGGCGATCAGAATACCGGTGTTAATTTCCTGGATCTGACGCTGTTCATCAGTGGCGTCTTTATGTTCAACGATGCCGGTCACTTTACCGTTTTCACGCGTAATACGGCCATAGCCGCTCGGATCGTCCAGCTTCACGGTTAATAACCCAATACCACCCTGCGGTTTGGCATCGCGCAGGCGCTGTAAGGTTTCAACCGAAATCAGCGGCACGTCGCCGTAAAGCATTAAAATATCTTCATCGTCGCTAAAGAAGGGCGCGGCCTGCTGCATTGCGTGACCTGTTCCCAACTGTTCCGCCTGAAGCACCCAGTTTAGCTTGTCATCTTTCAGGGTCTGTTTTAACAACTCGCCACCGTGGCCATAGACCAGATGAACCTGTGCGGCCCCTAATTTAGTAGCTGCATCAATGACATGCTGCACCATGGGTTTACCCGCCAGCGTGTGCAGCACTTTAGGAATATCGGAATACATGCGCGTGCCTTTACCTGCGGCAAGGATCACTACGCTCATAGCACTATTTAACATACGCGTCCTGACTGTAATTTGAGAACGAATTTATACTGTTTCACGTTGAAAATACTACATTTTTTTCATCGTAAAATGGAAGAAGGATAAAACGCTCACCGGGATAAAAACCCCGCCTGCTAATGAATCATTTTCGTTCATTACCGCGCCTCTTGTCTCCTGAAAAGTAAAAACACCCGCGTATTGGCAACGTAGTCCGATGTTTTTGCTGTTTTTTTACTCCATAAATAAAGAAGATAACGTAATAAAGCGCAGGGGAGTCAGAAAAGCAAAAACCAGCGACAGAGGCCGCTGGTTTTCCGTTGCGCGTATTTTTTACTTAATTACGCGACATAAAAATCCGCAAAATATACCAGAACATGGTCGCGATAGAAGCAAACAGATGTAATGCCGCGCCAGCAGGGCGATCGGTAGGGTAATGGTGAATAATGTTAGAAGTATCGTAAAGTATAAACCCGGCACACAGCAGTACCATTAGCGCAGAAAACCAGACACCCAGCGAGAAGCCGCAGATGACGCTGGCAATAATCGCGCCAAAAGCAATGAACCCAGCCATAGTCAGAAACGAGCGCAGAAAAGAAAAGTCTTTTTTTATGGAAAAAGCGGTAAACGTCAGGCCGCCGACCAGCAACAGGGTCGTTATTGCCGCCGCGCCAATACTCGACGGGTTAATATACGCCGCCACCGTTAACAGGGGGGCAAAAATCAGGGATTCTGCCAACACATAAATCCCCAGCCCGATAAGTTGCGTTTGATTAGTCCCCGCATTATCCGCCAGACGGGTTGCCAGCATTCCCACCAGCATAAAAGCGCCGAGAACAACCAACCAGCTATATCTTCCACCAGCCAGCAGCACATCAAGCGCATACTCCCCGACCCCTATAAAACTCCACGCCGCGCTCAATACGATAAAACCGACGATGGCGACGGCGAGATGAAGATAAGCGCGACGAATAAAGGTAGTACGATCAATCCTTGAGTCGGGTTGTGGACCCGCAAAGGATGGCTGAAATGACATAGTAATAATCCCTCATTTTATGCAATAAA
This sequence comes from Salmonella sp. SAL4457, assembly GCF_046548235.1. Lineage (NCBI taxonomy): Bacteria > Pseudomonadati > Pseudomonadota > Gammaproteobacteria > Enterobacterales > Enterobacteriaceae > Salmonella > Salmonella sp. SAL4457. Next base: position 26,401 of record NZ_JBGDZO010000012.1, on the reverse strand, counting down.
AACGCATCCATTCCTTCCTTCTTCGCACAATGTGCAGATGCCAATAACAGAAAGAAAGATTTAATGAAAACAGCGCTGTCGCTGAAAACGCGTCGCCTTCAGCCGCTTGTTTTTGTCGTTGCTAGTTTATCGAATAAAAATTGAGAGGATAAAAAAAAACCAGTCCGCAATCAGACTGGTTTTATGCTTTCAAGCCGGTGTTACATCGCTTTTTTGGTCAACTCGATAACGCGCAGTTTAGCGATCGCTTTGGCCAGTTCCGCAGACGCCTGAGCGTAATCCACGTCACCGTGCGAGCTCTTAATGTGCTCTTCGGCTTTACGCTTCGCTTCCAGGGCTCGCGCTTCGTCGAGATCCTGACCGCGAATCGCGGTATCCGCCAGAACGGTCACACTGCCAGGCTGCACTTCCAGAATGCCGCCGGACAGATAGATAAACTCTTCGTGACCGTGCTGTTTAACGATGCGAATCATACCAGGCTTAATGGCGGTGAGCAGCGGCGCGTGCCCCGGGTAAATCCCCAGTTCGCCTTCGCTACCCGTAACCTGGATTTTCTCGACCAGACCGGAGAACATTTGTTGCTCCGCGCTGACGACATCCAGGTGGTAAGTCATTGCCATATCACCCTCCGATTAAGGCGTTAAAGTTTTTTGGCTTTTTCCACGGCTTCGTCGATGGAACCGACCATGTAGAACGCCTGCTCCGGCAGGTGATCGTATTCGCCTTCCATGATGCCTTTAAAGCCACGGATGGTGTCTTTCAGGGAGACGTATTTGCCCGGAGAACCGGTAAATACTTCCGCCACGAAGAACGGCTGGGACAGGAAGCGCTGAATTTTACGCGCGCGAGCTACCACCAGTTTATCTTCTTCAGACAGTTCATCCATACCGAGGATGGCGATGATGTCTTTCAGTTCCTGATAACGCTGCAGGATGGACTGAACGCCACGCGCGGTGTCGTAGTGTTCCTGACCAACAACCAGCGGATCCAGCTGACGGCTGGTGGAGTCCAGCGGGTCAACGGCCGGGTAGATACCCAGGGATGCGATCTGACGGCTCAGTACCACGGTTGCATCTAAGTGCGCAAAGGTGGTGGCTGGAGACGGGTCAGTCAAGTCATCCGCCGGTACGTATACCGCCTGTACGGAAGTGATAGAACCGGTCTTGGTGGAGGTGATACGTTCCTGCAGAACGCCCATCTCTTCCGCCAGAGTCGGCTGGTAACCTACCGCGGAAGGCATACGACCCAGCAGTGCGGATACTTCCGTACCGGCCAGAGTGTAACGATAGATGTTATCGACGAACAGCAGTACGTCACGACCTTCGTCACGGAATTTCTCCGCCATGGTCAGACCGGTCAATGCAACGCGCAGACGGTTTCCCGGCGGCTCGTTCATCTGGCCATACACCAGGGATACTTTATCGATAACGTTGGAGTCGGTCATTTCATGGTAGAAGTCGTTACCCTCACGAGTACGTTCACCTACGCCCGCAAACACAGAGTAACCGGAGTGCTCGATCGCGATGTTACGGATAAGCTCCATCATGTTTACGGTTTTACCTACACCCGCACCACCGAACAGACCGACTTTACCGCCCTTCGCGAACGGACACATCAGGTCGATAACTTTGATACCGGTTTCCAGCAGTTCCTGAGAGTTTGACAACTCTTCGTAGGAAGGCGCTGCGCGGTGAATCGCCCAACGCTCTTCTTCGCCGATCTCGCCTTTCATGTCGACCGGTTCGCCCAGGACGTTCATGATACGACCCAGCGTAGCTTTACCTACCGGGACTTCGATCGGGTGTTCGAGATCTTTTACATCCAGACCGCGACGCAGACCGTCAGAAGACCCCATCGCGATGGTACGCACAATACCGCCGCCAAGCTGCTGCTGAACTTCCAGCACCAGCTTCTCATTACCATTCTGCACCTCAAGGGCATCGTACACGCGTGGTACGGCATCCTGAGGGAACTCGACGTCGACCACGGCGCCGATTACCTGGACAATCTTTCCAGTAGCCATCTTAAATCCTCTACGAAATAACCTGGTTAAACCGCGGCGGCCCCCGAGACGATCTCGGTGAGTTCCTGAGTAATGCTGGCCTGACGAGCTTTGTTGTATACCAACTGCAGCTCTTTAATCAGGCTGCCGCCATTATCGGTTGCGGCTTTCATCGCCACCATTCGTGCGGCCTGCTCGCTGGCCAGGTTTTCTACCACGCCCTGATAAACCTGAGACTCCACATAACGACGCAGGAGAGTATCCAGCAGCGCTTTCGGGTCTGGTTCATACAGGTAATCCCAGGCTTTACGCTTCAGATCATCATCTTCTGACGCCGGCAGCGGCAGCAGTTGAGTGATCGTCGGCACCTGAGACATGGTGTTAATAAATTTGTTGCTGACAATGTAAAGCTTGTCCAGACGGCCTTCGTCGTAGGCCTGCAACATCACTTTAACCGGACCGATCAGTTCGGACAGAGAAGGGTTATCCCCCATACCTGTCACCTGAGCGACAACGTTGCCGCCTACGGAATTAAAGAATGACACGCCCTTAGAGCCGATCATTGCGAGTTCGCACTGAACGCCTTTATCGGACCATGCCTTCATATCCGCCAGCAGCTTTTTGAACAGGTTAATGTTCAAGCCACCGCACAAACCACGGTCGGTCGACACTACCAGGTAGCCCACGCGTTTAACGTCGCGCTCTTCCAGGTAGGGGTGCTTATATTCCAGATTACCGTTCGCAAGGTGACCAATCACTTTGCGCATGGTCTCTGCATAAGGACGGCTGGCCGCCATGCGATCCTGCGATTTACGCATTTTGGAAGCGGCGACCATCTCCATCGCTTTAGTGATCTTTTGCGTGTTCTGGACGCTTGCGATCTTACTACGTATCTCTTTTGCGCCGGCCATGAGCTTCTCCTCAATGCCTTACGGCCTGCCCTAAGGCAAGCCGCCAGACGTTACCAGGACTGGGTTGCTTTGAAGGAATCGAGGATGCCTTTCAGCTTGCCTTCGATTTCGTCGTTATAGCCACCGGACTGGTTGATCTCTTGCATCAGCGGAGCGTGATCACGGTCGACGTAAGCCAGCAGTGCGGCTTCGAAGCTACCGATTTTCGCCAGTTCAACATCCGCCAGATAACCACGTTCTGCTGCGAACAGAACCAGAGACTGCTGCGCGACGGACATCGGCGCATACTGTTTCTGTTTCAGCAGTTCGGTCACTTTCTGACCGTGGTCAAGCTGTTTACGGGTGGCATCGTCAAGGTCGGATGCAAACTGAGAGAACGCCGCCAGTTCACGATACTGCGCCAGCGCGGTACGAATACCACCGGACAGTTTTTTCATGATCTTGGTCTGGGCTGCGCCACCTACACGGGATACCGAGATACCCGGGTTAACCGCAGGACGGATACCGGCGTTAAACAGGTTAGATTCCAGGAAGATCTGACCATCGGTAATGGAAATTACGTTAGTCGGAACGAACGCGGAAACGTCACCTGCCTGCGTTTCGATAATCGGCAGCGCAGTCAGTGAACCGGTTTTCCCTTTCACTTCACCTTTAGTGAAGGCTTCGACGTAGTCAGCGTTAACACGCGCAGCACGCTCCAGCAGACGAGAGTGGAGGTAGAATACGTCGCCCGGGAATGCTTCACGTCCTGGCGGACGACGGAGCAGCAGGGAGATCTGACGGTAAGCAACAGCCTGTTTAGACAGGTCATCGTAAATGATCAGCGCATCTTCGCCGCGGTCACGGAAGTATTCGCCCATTGCGCAACCGGCATACGGCGCCAGATATTGCAGCGCAGCGGATTCGGACGCGGTCGCCACCACAACAATGGTGTTAGCCAGCGCGCCGTGCTCTTCCAGTTTACGCACCACGTTAGAGATGGTGGACGCTTTCTGGCCGATAGCGACATAGATACATTTGATGCCGGAGTCGCGCTGGTTGATGATGGCGTCGATAGCCAGCGCGGTTTTACCGGTCTGACGGTCACCGATGATCAGTTCACGCTGACCACGACCGATTGGGATCATGGAGTCAACGGCTTTATAGCCGGTCTGCACCGGCTGATCGACAGACTGACGATCGATAACGCCCGGCGCAATCGCTTCAACGGCAGAGAAGCCGTCATTATCAACCGGACCTTTACCGTCGATTGGCGCACCCAGGGTGTTTACCACACGTCCCAGCAGGCCGCGGCCAACCGGAACTTCCAGGATACGACCCGTACATTTAACCTTCATGCCTTCGGCAAGGTCAGCGTATGGACCCATGACTACCGCACCCACGGAGTCGCGCTCCAGGTTCAGTGCGATAGCGTAACGGTTACCCGGCAGGGAGATCATTTCACCCTGCATACAATCGGCCAGGCCGTGAATGCGGATAACACCGTCACTGACAGAAACAATAGTACCTTCGTTGTGAGCTTCGCTCACCACATTGAACTGAGCAATGCGCTGCTTGATCAGTTCGCTGATTTCGGTGGAATTCAGTTGCATGCTCCAGTCCCCTTAAGACTGCAAGACGTCTGCAAGGCGCTCAAGACGGCCGCGTACGCTGCCATCAATGACCATATCACCCGCCCGGATGATAACGCCTGCCATTACAGACTTATCGATTTTGCAATTCAGCTTCACTTTGCGTGACAGACGTTTTTCCATCGCGGCGCTGATTTTCGAAAGCTGCTCTTCACTCAATGCGGTTGCCGACGTAACTTCTACCTCGGAGGTAGCTTCACTGGCGGCACGCAGATGAATAAACTGCTCCAGAACATCCGGGAGCGCGTTCAGACGATTATTTTCAGCCATCACCCGAATCAGGTTCTGACCGTTTTCGTCTAACTGCTCACCGCAGACTGCGATAAACGACTCAGCGAGCGTTTCCGGCGCCAGCGCGCCAGAGAGAAGCTCTGCCATTTGTTCGTTCTTGGTTACCTCGGCGGCAAACGCCAGCATATCCTGCCAGCGCTCTACACTTTGGTGTTCAACGGCAAAGTCAAAAGCTGCTTTGGCGTAGGGGCGAGCTACCGTAACAAATTCAGACATCAGCCCCTCCCTCCTTACAGTTCAGCGACAAGTTTATCCACGATGTCGCTGTTAGCAGCTTCATCCACGGAACGTTCGATGATCTTCTCGGCGCCAGCAACAGCCAGGATAGCAACTTGCTTACGCAGCTCTTCACGGGCGCGTTTACGCTCGGCTTCAATTTCCGCCTGCGCCTGCGCCACGATTTTAGTACGTTCCTGCTCTGCTTCAGTTTTGGCTTCGTCCAGGATCTGAGCGCGGCGTTTGTTTGCCTGCTCGATGATTACCTGAGCTTCCGCTTTCGCTTTTTTCAGCTGGTCGGTCGCGCTGGCCTTTGCAAGGTCAAGATCCTTATGTGCTCGTTCAGCAGAAGCGAGACCGTCAGCAATTTCTTTCTGACGTTTCTCGATGGCTGCCATTAACGGCGGCCATACGTACTTCATGCAAAACCAGACAAAGAGAATAAACGCGATGGCCTGGCCGAGGATTGTTGCGTTAAGATTCACAGCACAATGCCTCTATCTAGTTAACCTTCTGATATTGCTCTTAATTCAAGCAACGCTTACTACGCGACAGCGAACATCACGTACAGACCCAGACCTACAGCGATCATCGGGATAGCATCCACCAGACCCATAACGATAAAGAACTGAGTACGCAGCAGAGGAATCAGATCAGGTTGACGCGCCGCGCCTTCCAGGAATTTACCCCCGAGGATGCCGATACCGATCGCAGCACCGATTGCCGCCAGACCCATCATCACAGCGGCAGCCATGTACAGCAGATCCATATTCAGGTTTTCCATGACAGTCTCCAGTTTGTTTCAGTTAAAACGTAGTAGTGTTGGTAAATTAATGCTCTTCGGACGCCATCGACAGATAGACAATCGTCAGAACCATGAAAATGAAGGCTTGCAGCGTAATAATCAGGATGTGGAAAATGGCCCACGGCACATTCAGAATCCACTGTGACCACCACGGCAACAGACCAGCAATCAGAATGAAAATCAGCTCACCGGCATACATGTTGCCGAACAGTCGCAGACCGAGAGAAACCGGTTTGGACAGCAGACTTACCCCTTCAAGGATTAAGTTGACAGGAATGAACGCCCAGTGATTGAACGGCTGCAGCGTCAACTCTTTTGCGAAGCCGCCGATGCCTTTCATTTTGATGCTGTAGAACAGAATAAGGATGAATACGCCCAGCGCCATCGACAGGGTGATGTTGACGTCAGCAGACGGCACCACGCGCGTTGCCGGCAGACCCAGCCAATGCTCAGCGATATACGGCAGCAGGTCGATAGGCAGTAAGTCCATCAGGTTCATAAGGAATACCCAGACGAAAATCGTCAGGGCCAGCGGCGCAATCAGCTTGCTTTTGCCATGGTACATGTCTTTGACGCTGCCATGCACAAAGCCGACTATCAGCTCAATCGCGGTCTGAAACTTGCCTGGCACGCCGCTGGTCGCTTTTTTAGCAACGCTACGGAACATCACCAGAAACAACAGACCCAGCACCACCGAGAAGAACATGGAGTCAATATTGAGCGTCCAGAAGGTGGCTGGGGGGTTCTGCGGATCCACCAGCGAGAAAGTACGCAGGTCCAGCTGAAGGTTATTCAGATGGTGTCCTATGTATTCCTGCGGCGTCATATTTTCTGAAGCCATGATGCCTTTTACCCTTTGTTGTTAATTACAGCCGGCGCCAGTATCTGAACCACCAGCACCAAAACCCACGTAACGATCAGCGGCAAAAACACCGCCTTTAAAACCGCCAACGCCACCACCAGTAAAACCAGCATCGCTAACACCTTGAAGGCTTCACCGAAGGCGAAAGTCCAGGACACGCGGCCCTTAGCAGGTGTATGCGCCTGGTGACGCCAGGCAAATATCATAAACAACATATTAGGCAGTGCCACTGCCAATCCCCCACATACTGCGGAGATGCCCCAGAAGGGGTCTTTGAGGCAAAACAGCAATCCACTTGCTATTACCGCCAGAAACTGAATGAACAGAAGCTTACGAGCAACGTTTCGACTCACGAGCGACACAGACATCACGTTTTTACTCCTGCTCACTTCGAGGTATGCCGCGTGTCGTATAAAACGTTCTTTAAGACTTAGAGTCAAGCATCAAAAAGCGGTCAAATTATACGGTGCGCCCCCGTGATTTCAAACAATAAGTAGCCAAAAGGTGAATAAATGTTTAAATATTTTTCTCTGGCCCGCATTTTTAACTTTTAGCCAAAGTGTGAACGATCGTACAAAACTGCAAATAGCGCGAAAACACTGGCGATAAAGCGTGCACCAGATCACACATTAAACATATTCATGCTTACGCAATTCATTTACGTGTCAATTCATGCCTTTTCATCTTTTTGATATTTAAGCGTAAAACCAGGTACTGTTTTAAAAATACCAGCTTACACCTTAAAAACGCCCCATTGACATTTATAATAAAAATTTAACAAGCAAAAGTGATTTTTCGATTCGATTTTTAGCAGACTGATATTTACAAAGTTGATTACTCTCTGTTTTAACAAAAGAAGCGACGTTGTCATGTTGAAACGAAACCGTAAATCCAGAGTTAAATGTAACAACGCTGAAATGCGTTATACCTGTCGATTTTTAACACAAGCCGCGTCGTTTTTTTTCTATTTTTTTTGATAAAAATTAAACTTTGTTTGACTTAATAATCACCAGATGCCGCTCGCCTTCCAGTTGCGGAACGCGTAATTTTTCAACAGATTCGACGCTAAAATTGTCAGGTAGTGAGGCAATTTCATCCCCTGGCAATTGCCCTTTTAAGGCATAAAAACGCCCTTTCTCTCCCGGCAGATGGTGACACCAGCTCACCATATCATTCAACGATGCGAAAGCGCGGCTGATAACGCCATCAAACGGCGGTTCGGAGGGATAGGCTTCAACGCGGCTTTGAACCGGCGTGATGTTTTCCAGTTTCAGTTCGTGCTGGACCTGACGCAGAAAACGTACCCGCTTGCCCAGGCTGTCGAGTAAGGTGAAATACGCGTCAGGGAGAACAATAGCCAGCGGGATGCCCGGCAGCCCCGGTCCTGTTCCTACGTCGATAAAACGCTGTCCCTGAAGATACGGCGCAACGACTATGCTGTCGAGAATATGGCGTACCAACATTTCGTTGGGATCCCGCACTGACGTCAGGTTGTATGCTTTGTTCCATTTGTGCAGCATATCAACGTAGGCGACCAGCAGCGTTTTCTGGTGATCGGTAAGAGAAATACCGGCATCAGCCAGCAGACGAGAGAGTTTGTTGAGCACGGTCATTACCTGTTAATAATCAAATGCCCGATGCGCTTTCGCTTATCGGGCCTACAAATTTGTAGGGCGGGCAAGCGAAGCGCCCCCGCCAAATTAGTGTTATCAAGCGCTACGACGCAGCATACCTTGTTTTTTCAGCCATACCAGCAGAATGGAGATTGCCGCTGGCGTAACGCCGGAGATACGCGATGCCTGGCCGATAGACGCCGGTTTATGATCGTTCAGCTTGGCGATAACTTCGTTCGACAGACCGGAAACCTGACGATAATCCAGCGTGGCAGGTAGCAACGTATTCTCGTTACGTAGTTGTTTTTCAATCTCATCCTGCTGGCGAGCGATATAGCCTTCGTATTTGACCTGGATTTCCACCTGCTCAGCGGCTTGCTCATCTTCAAGCGCAGGCGCGAATGCGGCAAGCGAAGTGAGCTGCGCGTAGGTCATTTCCGGACGACGCAACAGATCTTCGCCGCTGGCCTCACGGGAGAGAGGCGTGGTCAAATGCGCATTCACTTCATCGGCGGATTCCGCAGACGGCGTTACCCATGTCGATTTCAGCCGCTGACGTTCGCGTTCGATACTTTCCAGCTTCTCGTTGAAGCGCGCCCAGCGTTCATCATCCACCAGACCCAGCTCGCGGCCCATTTCGGTCAAACGCAGATCGGCGTTGTCCTCACGCAGCATCAGGCGATATTCGGCGCGGGAGGTAAACATGCGATACGGCTCTTTGGTGCCCAGCGTACAGAGATCGTCCACCAGCACGCCGAGATAAGCCTGAGAACGCGCAGGCGCCCAGCCCTCTTTGTCGGCGGAAAGACGCGCGGCATTCAGACCAGCGAGCAAGCCCTGCGCCGCAGCCTCTTCATAGCCGGTAGTACCGTTGATTTGACCAGCAAAGAACAGGCCGTGAATAAATTTACTTTCCAGAGTCGGTTTCAGATCGCGCGGGTCGAAGAAATCGTACTCAATCGCGTAACCAGGACGAACGATCTTCGCGTTCTCCATGCCCTGCATGGAACGGACAATCTGCATCTGCACGTCAAACGGCAGGCTGGTGGAGATACCGTTAGGGTAAATCTCGTTAGAGGTCAGTCCTTCCGGCTCAAGGAAGATCTGATGCTGGTTACGATCGGCAAAACGCATCACCTTGTCTTCGATCGAAGGACAGTAGCGTGGGCCGATCCCTTCGATCACGCCAGCGTACATTGGGCTACGATCGAGGTTATTACGAATCACGTCATGGGTTTTCTCATTGGTATGCGTGATGTAACACGGCACCTGTTGCGGATGCTGAGAAGCATTCCCCATAAACGAGAAAACCGGCATCGGGTTATCGCCATGCTGTTGAGCCAACACGCTGAAATCGATAGTACGCGCATCAATACGCGGCGGTGTGCCGGTTTTCAGGCGGCTGACGCGTAGCGGAAGCTCACGCAGACGGCGAGACAGCGGGATGGATGGCGGATCGCCAGCACGACCGCCGCTGTAGTTATCCAGACCAATATGAATTTTGCCATCCAGGAAGGTTCCGACGGTCAGTACCACCGCTTTCGCGCGGAATTTGAGCCCCATTTGGGTCACGGCGCCGACAACGCGATCGTTTTCGACAATCAGATCTTCAACAGCTTGCTGGAAGATCATCAGATTCGGCTGATTCTCCAGCGCGGTACGCACCGCCTGGCGGTATAAGACTCGATCCGCCTGAGCCCGGGTAGCGCGAACGGCCGGACCTTTGCTGGCGTTTAGTATCCTAAACTGAATACCTGCCTGATCGATCGCTTTCGCCATCAGACCACCGAGCGCATCCACCTCTTTTACCAGATGTCCCTTGCCAATACCGCCGATCGCCGGGTTGCAGCTCATCTGTCCCAACGTGTCAATATTGTGTGTCAAAAGCAGAGTCTGTTGACCCATACGCGCTGCGGCCATCGCGGCCTCAGTGCCTGCATGACCCCCGCCAATAATAATGACGTCAAAAGGATCCTGATAAAACATGGTAATTGCCTCGCATAACGCGGTGTGAAAATGGATTGAAGCCCGGGCGGTGGATTCTACTCAACTTTAGCCGATGGAGAAAGCCCCGGGATCCGGGCTATTAAAAAGAAGATCTTTTTATTTAGAGATCTGTTCTATTGTGATCTCTTATTAGGATCGCTCTAGGCTGTGGATAACCCGGATCCTGTAATAAAGATCAATGCGTTGGAAAGGATCACTAGCTGTGAATGATCGGTGATCGTGGCCCGTATAAGCTGGGATCAAAACGGGTACTTATACACAACTCAAAAAGTGAACAACGGTTATTCTTTGGATAACTACCGGTTGATCCAAGCTTTCCACCAGATTTATCCACAATAGATCGCACGATCTTTACACTTATTTGAGTAAATTAATCCAGGATCCGAGCCAAATCTCCGCTGGATCTTCCGGAATCTCATGTTCAAGGATGTTGATCTTCAGTGTTTCCCCAACCTGTTTTGCGCCAGCGTCTTTCAGTTCCGCTTCTATTTTCTCAATCGCGCCGCAAAACGTGTCGTATTCTCGACTGCCAATGCCAATTGCGCCGAAACGTACCGCGGAAAGATCGGGTTTCTGCGTCTGAAGGTCTTCATAGAAAGGGGTCAGGTTGTCCGGAATGTCTCCGGCGCCGTGCGTTGAGCTGATTATCAGCCAGATCCCGGAAGTTGACAGATCCTTTAATAACGGACCGTGCACCGTTTCGGTTGAAAAACCGGCAGCTTCCAGCTTTTCCGCCAGATGTTCCGCGACGTATTCGGCGCCGCCCAGGGTGCTGCCGCTGATAAGAGTAATGTCTGCCATTGATCGCTCGCTCAGGTAAAGAGGCTGCATTGTACTCTGTGAACGAGCTGGGATCTACCTGTGGAAAAATGTGGGATTAAAAAAGCCGATCATGGCTTGATGGTGCGCATGATCGGGTTCTGCAAGACGATCAGTGTCTCAGTGGACTGAATTTCATCAATTGTTTGGATCTTGTTGATAAGTACGTGCTGAAGCGCGTCGATTGATTTGCACATCACTTTTATAAAGATGCTGTAGTGACCGGTGGTGTAATACGCTTCCGTCACTTCATCCAGGCTTTCCAGCCGGGCCAGTGCGGAGGGATAGTCTTTGGCGCTTTTGAGAATGATGCCAATAAAGCAGCCCACATCGTAGCCCAGCTGTTTAGGGCTGACGTCAATCCGTGCGCCCGTAATGATCCCGGCCTGCTTCATTTTCTCGACGCGAACGTGAATGGTTCCAGGGCTAACGCCAAATTGTTTGGCCAGTTCGGCGTAGGCGGTGCGGGCATTTTCCATTAAGGCGTCAAGTATGCCGCGGTCCAGATTGTCGATCTGATAATTTTCCATCGCTTTTTCTTATGCAGATTAATGATTATCTCTATTTTAGCCATTATTTTTAACGAATCAAAATCGAAGTTAGCTTTTTATCTGTTGATTATTGAATAGTGCTCTCGTTTTGTTGCTTAATCATAGGCAACAGGACGCAGGAGTAAAAAAATGAAAACCGCTTACATTGCCAAACAACGTCAAATTAGCTTCGTGAAATCACATTTCTCTCGCCAGCTGGAGGAGCGTCTGGGTCTGATTGAGGTCCAGGCGCCGATCCTGAGTCGCGTAGGGGATGGTACGCAGGATAATTTGTCCGGCTGTGAAAAAGCGGTGCAGGTAAAAGTGAAAGCATTGCCTGATGCCCAGTTCGAAGTGGTGCATTCACTGGCGAAGTGGAAACGTCAAACCCTGGGGCAACATGACTTCAGCGCGGGCGAAGGGCTGTACACGCACATGAAAGCCCTTCGCCCCGATGAAGACCGACTCTCTCCGCTCCACTCGGTCTATGTGGATCAGTGGGACTGGGAGCGTGTCATGGGCGATGGCGAGCGCCAATTTTCCACCCTGAAAAGCACAGTAGAGGCTATATGGGCAGGAATTAAGGCGACGGAAGCAGAAGTGCATAAACAGTTTGGTCTGGCGCCGTTCCTGCCAGAGCAAATTCAGTTTGTTCACAGTCAGGAACTGCTGGCGCGTTTCCCGGATCTGGATGCGAAAGGGCGCGAACGCGCGATCGCCAAAGAACTTGGCGCCGTTTTCCTGGTGGGGATCGGCGGTAAACTGAGCGATGGCCACCGCCATGATGTACGCGCGCCGGATTATGATGACTGGAGCTCCGCATCTGAGCTGGGCTACGCCGGTCTGAACGGCGATATCCTGGTGTGGAACCCGGTGCTGGAAGATGCGTTTGAGCTTTCCTCTATGGGTATTCGCGTAGATGCCGATACGCTGATGCGCCAGCTGGCGTTGACCGGTGATGAAGATCGTCTGCAACTGGAGTGGCATCAGGCGCTGCTGCGCGGCGAAATGCCGCAGACCATCGGCGGCGGGATTGGGCAGTCGCGTCTGACGATGTTGCTGCTGCAATTGCCGCATATTGGTCAGGTACAGTGCGGCGTATGGCCCGCGCAGGTTCGCGAAAGCATTCCTGCTATTTTATAAGCCGTTAGCGCCGCCAGCGTCTCAGCAGGCGGCTTCGCATCCCGGTGTCAAAGCGCCAGATATGATCGAAAATGCGCATGATGCCGGGTTTGCCGTGCGCCGACATCGCCACCGCATGGAATCGATGCTGGTGAAGACGCTGCAACTCTCCCACTTTGCTCACCACGTCATCCGGCAAGCGCTGGGCGATAAAATCCGAAATGACCACCGCATCGGCATCAAACCATTCCCGTCCCTGCATTCTTTCAATAATGGCGCGAAAACAGCTGGCGATATCCGTGCCGCCGCGAAAACGTTGACTTAAAAAGCGGATGGCCTGCTCAATACCTTCCGGGCCGGAGAGTTCATAACGCACAACGTCAGTGGAAAACAGCATAATAAAGCAGCGGCGGTTATCCGCCAGCGCAACGCGCATCAACGCCAGGCAGAACGCTTTTGCGCACTGCTCGTTAAATCCTCCCATCGAGCCTGAAGTATCGACGCAGACAATAAACGGTCCGCGCGGCTGCTCGTCGACATCCTGGTGTACTACCGGCCGTTCGGTCACTTTCTCACGCCACGCTTCGCCATGCAGGCGATAGGTGAGGAGCTGTTTTTCCACTAACCGGCGGTAAAATTCATATTCCAGCTCGGTGATGCCGAGCGTCGCCAGCTCTGGCGGCAACAGGCGCAGAATATCATCGCCTTGCTGAATACCGTCAACCTGCTCCGGCACCGTTGCGGGTTCGCGTACCAGTGTACGAAAGGTTTCCATCGGCGCGTCTTTTTTCGGTACCGATTTGGCTTCCCGCGAACGTCCCAGTTGTTCCGCCAGTTGCATTAGCTCCGGCTGGGCGGCGAGAAATTCGCCGTATTTTACGATCAGTTGATAATCACCACGTTTAAGCTGGCCCGCGCTCATATCCCAGAGGCGGCCTGCGGCATTATCATTTTCCGCCAGCGTCGGTTCCAGTTGCCCGCTCAGCGTCATCCGTTCCTGAACGTCACTCAGCAACTGCTCGCGCTCTTCTTCCAGTAGTTGCTGATTTAACGTGGTGGCCTGCACGACCAGACTTAACCGCCAGCGTTGCAAAAAAAGCGTGTGTAGCGCAGGGGTAAAGGTACTGTTGCTCTCCGTCAACTGCTTCGCCTGCGCGGCATACGGTGAATGCAGGCGGTGAAGCAACGCCAGTATTTGCGGCAGTTGCACGATGAACTGTGGGGTAGAGAGAAGTTGGCTTTGCTGATAACACATGACCTCTTCCGTGAGTTCCGGCGGAACGCGTGCGTCTTTAAGACGGCTGCGTAGCGCTTCCCGCCAGCGCGGGAGATCGGCGGTCACGGCGTTTTTTAAACGCGGAAACTTTTCAAAGAAAATGACCAGCTGTGGGGAAGCCAGTAGCGCGAGGATCATCTCTTCGACCATTCCCTCTTCGCTGACGGCCAGCATGGTATTTAGCGTATCCAGCGTCAGCATTGTTGCGCCTGGCGGATCTGTTCTCCTACATCCTGCAGGCTGGCCTCAATGCGCCCTAACCAGTCGCTGTGAATAAACAGGCAATGTTGCTGCTCGCTGAAGCGGGTATGCTGTTGGCGCCAGTCGTTTTCTAACGTTTCCAGCTGCTGTTTGATCTCCGCAGGCATACTGTCTTCAGCCGCTCCCGGTAACGCCAGACGGGTACCTTGTAGACTGATGTCGCGCACCACCAGATGTTGAGCGTTATCGACTTCCATATTCAGCGTTTGGGCAAAGCCGATCCCGTTCAGTTTGCCGCGGATCTCGCCGCCTTTGGTCAGCCAAAGTTCCAGCGCGCTGTGGTCAAAAGTAATATGGATCACTTCCATATCATGCAGTTTTAGCGGTTTTTGTAGCAATAACGTCAACGTTGATGCACTGGCTTCCGGCGGTAAAGTGTAATGCGGGCGGCGGCTGAACATACCGCCTTCTTTAATGACGGTGAAGGCGGTTTTATCGCTTTGCTGTTGCTGCAACTGGAGGCGACGCTGGACGATACCGCCGAGGCGAGTCAGCATGGCCTGCTGCTGCCAGGCGTGTCCGGTCATCAATATTTCCAGTTGCTGTTGCATGAGATTCAGACTCTGCGCGTCATACCACAAGCAATCTTTTAGCAGGATAAGGTCAATCGGCGCAACCGCGTCGCGTCCGCTAAAGAAGGCGCTGGCCTGTAACAGGCGGATGGCTTTCTTCCAGCGACGGTCGGAGACATAAGGCGCATTCGGCAAATTATCCAGCTGTTGGCGCAGAGTAAATATCAGCTCAAAGACCGGATCAGGGAGTGAAATCGCGCCGATATCCTTTTGCCACTGTTGATATTCTTCGTCGCTAACCTGTAACGAGGCAGGTACCGGGTTATCACTTTCATCCTGCTGACTGACCAGCATGGAGCGGAAATTGGCTTTATCCTGAACTTTATCCAGCCACAGGCGAATCAACATTCGGTCGTACAACGCTTCCAGGCTGCTGTCCGCTTCGGGCAGTTCGTTAGAGGCCGCCACCAGCAGCCGCATCGGAATTTTTTCCTCAAATGCGCCGTTGCGGAAATGGCGTTCGTTAATGGCGGTCAGCAATGTGTTCAGGATAGCTGGCCCGGCTTTCCAGATTTCATCCAGAAAAACGATTTCGGCTTCGGGAAGGTAGCCGGTCGTTAAGCGTTCATAGCGACCTTCATCTTTCAGCGCCTGAATAGAGAGCGGGCCAAAAACCTCTTCCGGCGTGGAAAAGCGTGTCATCAGATATTCAAAAGCGCGGGCGCGCTGGAAAGCAAACTTCAGGCGGCGGGCAATCAGACTCTTGGCGATACCGGGCGGGCCCAACAAAAAGACGCTCTCACCGCTTAACGCCGCCAGTAGGCAAAGGCGTATGGCATGACTACGTTCATACAGCCCCTTCTCAAGGGCGCTGCTCAGACGGGAAATTCTTTCCGCTAATAAATGTGGGTGAGCCATAATAAAGAGGCGTCCTTTCGACAAATGGATCATGCTAATTGCGAGTATAGACGTTTCACCACCGGGGCTGTAATCGTCTGACGCGCTGTTTATTTTTCTTTGAGCCAGGTTAATCTGGCTTCATTTAGGGGTACGATTTTATGATTAATCGTGCATACTGTGCGCTTTTTTGTGGGCCAAGGGACTAAGCACACATTTCATATCTATACACTCATTCATTCAAACTACATCAAGGCGGCAAAGGAGTGAATCCCCTGGCACTGACTTAAACGTGTGACTGGGGTAAGCGAATGCAGCCGACAAGGAGGTAGGGTGAAGGGTGACGTGTATAAACGAAAGATGAGTCTATGAGCACTGATAATAAGCAATCGTTGCCTGCGATTACCCTCGCAGCTATTGGGGTTGTCTACGGTGATATTGGTACCAGCCCGCTTTATACGCTTCGTGAATGTTTGTCCGGTCAGTTTGGTTTTGGCGTTGAACGAGATGCCGTGTTTGGTTTTCTGTCGCTGATCTTCTGGCTACTCATCTTTGTGGTTTCCATCAAATATCTCACCTTCGTGATGCGCGCCGATAACGCGGGTGAAGGTGGAATTTTGACGCTGATGTCGCTTGCCGGGCGTAATACCTCGGCGCGCACCACATCCATGTTAGTTATCATGGGACTGATAGGCGGCAGCTTTTTCTATGGCGAAGTGGTGATTACGCCGGCGATTTCGGTGATGTCGGCGATTGAAGGCCTGGAGATTGTCGCGCCGCAGCTGGATACCTGGATTGTCCCGCTCTCCATTATTGTGCTGACTCTGTTGTTTATGATTCAGAAGCACGGTACGGGAATGGTAGGAAAACTCTTTGCGCCGATTATGCTGACCTGGTTTTTAATCCTGGCGGTACTTGGCCTGCGCAGTATTATCGCCAATCCCGAAGTGTTACATGCGCTGAATCCTGTCTGGGCGGTACGTTTTTTCCTTGAATATAAAACCGTATCATTTATTGCATTGGGCGCGGTGGTGCTGTCGATTACCGGCGTAGAGGCGTTGTACGCCGATATGGGACACTTCGGTAAGTTCCCGATTCGCCTGGCGTGGTTTACCGTGGTATTGCCGTCGTTAGTACTGAACTACTTTGGTCAGGGCGCATTGCTACTTAAACATCCGGAAGCGATTAAAAACCCCTTTTTCCTGTTGGCGCCGGACTGGGCGTTAATTCCGCTGCTGATTCTGGCCGCGCTGGCGACGGTGATCGCCTCCCAGGCGGTTATTTCTGGTGTCTTTTCGCTGACGCGTCAGGCTGTGCGTCTTGGCTATTTGTCGCCAATGCGCATTATCCATACCTCCGAGATGGAGTCCGGTCAGATCTACATCCCTTTCGTTAACTGGCTGCTTTATTTCGCGGTCGTGGTTGTTATTGTTAGCTTTGAGCACTCCAGCAACCTGGCGGCGGCCTATGGTATCGCCGTGACCGGCACGATGGTGCTGACGTCTATTCTTTCTACGACCGTGGCGCGTAAGAACTGGCACTGGAACAAATATTTTGTCGCGCTGATCCTCATCGCATTCCTGTGCGTGGATATCCCGCTGTTCTCGGCTAACCTCGATAAATTGTTGTCCGGTGGTTGGCTGCCGCTGAGCCTGGGCCTGATCATGTTCACGATCATGACCACCTGGAAGAGCGAGCGTTTCCGTCTGTTGCGTCGTATGCATGAACACGGTAATTCGTTGGAAGCGATGATTGCCTCACTGGAGAAGTCACCGCCGGTTCGGGTGCCGGGTACTGCCGTATACATGTCGCGCGCGCTCAGTGTGATCCCTTTTGCTTTATTGCATAACCTGAAGCACAACAAAGTGTTGCATGAGCGCGTAATCTTACTGACGTTGCGTACGGAAGATGCGCCTTATGTGCATAACGTTCGCCGGGTGCAGATTGAGCAGTTGTCTCCGACATTCTGGCGCGTGGTGGCCAGCTACGGCTGGCGCGAAACGCCAAACGTTGAAGAGGTGTTCCACCGCTGCGGTCTGGAAGGGCTTAGCTGTCGGATGATGGAAACGTCGTTCTTTATGTCGCACGAGTCGTTGATTGTCGGCAAACGCCCGTGGTATTTGCGTCTGCGTGGCAAGCTGTATTTGTTGTTGCAACGCAACGCCCTGCGCGCGCCGGATCAGTTCGAGATCCCGCCTAACCGCGTGATTGAGTTAGGTACGCAGGTCGAGATTTAACCTCCCATCAACATGCCGGGGGCCGCGTTGGCTTACCCGGCCTGACCAATCCGTAGATTCCCACAAGATAATCGCCATCAGGCGATTATCTTCACCTGATTTCCGCTAGCGAAACGTTTCGACGGCGATCACAATTCTGTTACGTCATGATGGTTTTATGAACACATCCAGGGTTACACTGCGGCCAGCGAAACGTTTCGCTAGTGGAGCAGAAAAATGAAGAAAGGCACCGTACTCAACTCTGAAATCTCGTCGGTCATTTCCCGTCTGGGGCATACTGATACTCTGGTGGTCTGTGATGCGGGTTTACCCATCCCGAATAGCACTGCGCGTATCGATATGGCACTAACCCAGGGCGTACCTTCTTTTATGCAGGTGGTGGATGTCGTGACCCGGGAAATGCAGGTTGAGGCGGCGATTCTTGCAACGGAAATCAAACAACAGAATCCGCAGCTCCACGAAACGTTGCTCACTCACCTTGAGCAACTGCAGCAACACCAGGGAAACACCATAAAAATTAGTTATACGACACACGAACAATTCAAAAAATTGACTGCAGACAGTCAGGCGGTGATTCGCAGCGGGGAGTGTTCCCCGTATGCGAACGTCATTCTTTGCGCTGGCGTCACGTTCTGAGGCCGCTATGGACGCATTACTGCAACTCAAAGGGATCGATAAAGCGTTCCCCGGCGTGAAGGCTCTCTCCGGCGCCGCGTTAAACGTTTATCCTGGCCGCGTTATGGCGCTGGTGGGGGAAAACGGCGCCGGAAAATCCACCATGATGAAAGTATTAACCGGCATCTATACGCGAGATGCGGGATCGTTGTTATGGCTGGGTAAAGAGACCACCTTTAATGGGCCTAAATCGTCTCAGGAAGCCGGGATCGGCATTATTCATCAGGAACTGAACCTGATTCCGCAGTTGACCATTGCGGAAAATATCTTCCTGGGCCGTGAATTTGTGAATCGCTTTGGCAAAATCGACTGGAAAAAGATGTATGCCGAAGCCGACCATCTCTTAGCCAAACTCAATCTGCGCTTTAAGAGCGATAAGCTGGTGGGCGAACTCTCTATCGGCGATCAGCAAATGGTGGAAATCGCCAAAGTGCTGAGCTTCGAATCCAAAGTCATCATTATGGATGAACCGACCGATGCGCTGACCGACACTGAAACCGAATCTCTGTTCCGCGTTATCCGCGAATTAAAATCGCAGGGGCGCGGCATTGTCTATATCTCCCACCGTATGAAAGAGATTTTCGAAATTTGCGATGACGTGACGGTCTTCCGCGATGGGCAATTTATCGCCGAGCGTGAAGTGGCCACGTTGACCGAAGATTCTCTTATCGAAATGATGGTGGGACGTAAGCTGGAAGATCAGTACCCGCATCTGGATAACGCGCCGGGTGAGATTCGCCTGAAGGTCGATAATCTGTGCGGACCGGGCGTGAATGATGTCTCTTTTGTGCTGCGAAAAGGCGAGATTCTTGGCATCTCCGGCCTGATGGGCGCCGGTCGCACCGAGCTGATGAAAGTATTGTACGGCGCGATGCCGCGAACCAGCGGTTATGTGACGCTCGATGGACACGAAGTGGTGACGCGTTCTCCGCAGGACGGGCTGGCCAATGGCATCGTTTATATCTCTGAAGACCGTAAGCGCGATGGACTGGTGCTCGGCATGTCAGTTAAAGAGAATATGTCGCTGACTGCGCTGGATTATTTCAGCCGCGCTGGCGGAAGCCTGAAACACAAAGATGAGCAGCAGGCGGTGGGGGATTTTATCCGTCTGTTCAACGTCAAGACGCCGTCAATGGAACAGGCGATAGGCCTGCTTTCTGGCGGTAATCAGCAAAAAGTGGCGATTGCCCGCGGGTTGATGACGCGCCCGAAAGTGCTCATTCTCGACGAGCCGACCCGCGGCGTGGACGTCGGCGCTAAGAAAGAGATTTACCAGCTTATCAACCAGTTTAAGGCCGACGGCCTGAGCATCATTCTGGTCTCATCTGAGATGCCAGAAGTATTAGGCATGAGCGATCGCATCATCGTCATGCATGAAGGGCATCTCAGCGGTGAATTTACTCGCGAGCAGGCCACCCAGGAAGTGTTAATGGCTGCCGCAGTGGGCAAGCTTAATCGCGTGAATCAGGAGTAAAAAAGATGACAACCCAGGCTGTTTCTGGTCGCCGTTATTTCACTAAAGCGTGGCTTCTTGAGCAGAAGTCGCTCATTGCCCTGCTGGTGCTGATCGCGATTGTGTCGACGTTAAGCCCCAACTTTTTTACCGTTAATAATCTGTTCAATATTCTTCAACAGACCTCCGTTAACGCCATTATGGCGGTGGGGATGACGTTGGTGATTCTGACATCGGGGATCGATCTGTCCGTCGGTTCCCTGCTGGCGCTCACCGGTGCGGTTGCCGCTTCAATCGTCGGCGTTGAAGTGAATGCGCTGGTCGCGGTTGCCGCCGCGCTGGCGCTGGGCGCCGCGATTGGCGCTGTTACTGGCGTTATCGTCGCGAAAGGCCGCGTACAGGCGTTTATCGCTACGCTGGTGATGATGCTGCTACTGCGCGGCGTGACGATGGTTTACACCGACGGTAGCCCGGTCAACACTGGCTTTACCGATAACGCCGATCTGTTTGGCTGGTTCGGTATCGGCCGTCCGCTGGGCGTTCCTACGCCGGTCTGGATCATGGCTATCGTCTTTATCGCCGCCTGGTATATGCTGCATCACACCCGTCTGGGACGCTATATCTACGCGCTGGGCGGTAACGAAGCGGCGACGCGCCTGTCTGGCATTAGCGTGAGCAAAGTGAAAATTATCGTCTATTCACTTTGCGGCCTGACAGCGTCGCTGGCGGGCATCATTGAAGTGGCGCGCCTCTCTTCCGCGCAGCCGACGGCGGGTACCGGCTATGAGCTGGATGCTATTGCCGCCGTGGTGCTGGGCGGCACCAGCCTTGCAGGCGGTAAAGGACGCATTGTTGGGACATTGATCGGCGCATTGATTCTCGGCTTCCTTAATAATGGTTTGAATTTGTTAGGTGTTTCCTCCTATTACCAGATGATCGTCAAAGCGGTGGTGATTTTGCTGGCGGTACTGGTAGACAACAAAAAGCAGTAACAACGACTACAGGACATCTGAAATATGAACATGAAAAAACTAGCTACCCTGGTATCTGCTGTTGCGCTGAGCGCCACCGTGAGCGCGAATGCAATGGCGAAAGACACCATTGCGCTGGTGATCTCTACCCTCAATAATCCCTTCTTCGTGTCGTTAAAAGACGGGGCGCAAAAAGAGGCGGATAAACTGGGTTATAACCTGGTGGTGCTGGACTCCCAGAACAACCCTGCCAAAGAGCTGGCGAACGTGCAGGATTTAACCGTTCGCGGGACCAAAATTCTGCTGATCAACCCGACTGACTCCGATGCGGTGGGTAACGCGGTGAAGATGGCTAACCAGGCGAAGATTCCGGTTATCACGCTTGACCGCCAGGCAACCAAAGGTGATGTCGTCAGCCATATCGCGTCTGATAACGTGCTGGGCGGTAAGATCGCTGGCGACTATATCGCGAAAAAAGCTGGCGAAGGCGCCAAAGTGATTGAGTTGCAAGGCATTGCCGGAACATCTGCGGCGCGTGAGCGTGGCGAAGGTTTCCAGCAGGCGGTAGCCGCTCACAAATTTAATGTCCTGGCCAGCCAGCCTGCCGATTTCGACCGTACTAAGGGTCTGAACGTCATGCAGAACCTGCTGACCGCGCATCCGGATGTTCAGGCTGTCTTCGCCCAGAACGATGAAATGGCGCTGGGCGCACTGCGCGCGCTGCAAACTGCCGGTAAAGCAGATGTGATGGTGGTTGGATTTGACGGTACGCCGGATGGCGAAAAGGCCGTAAAAGATGGCAAACTGGCAGCGACTATCGCTCAGTTACCGGATCAAATCGGCGCCAAAGGCGTTGAAGTGGCGGATAAGGTGCTGAAAGGCGAAAAAGTTCAGGCCAAATATCCGGTTGACCTGAAACTGGTCATCAAGCAGTAATAAACGACACGGGTCAACTATGGCCTGATGGCGACAGAAATACGCGAGCCTCCGCTGAGGTGAACGTAAAAAAAGAAAAGCAGGGCACGCGCCACCCTAACCGGTGGCGCACTTTGACGTGGAACCCCGAATATGAAAACCGCAGGTAATCTCATCGTCCTTGGCAGCATTAATGCCGATCATATCCTTAATCTTGAGTCCTTCCCTACCCCGGGTGAAACGGTAACCGGTAGCCATTATCAGGTCGCGTTTGGCGGGAAAGGCGCGAATCAGGCGGTTGCTGCGGGACGTAGCGGGGCAAATATTGCGTTTATCGCCTGCACGGGCGATGACGATATTGGCGACAGTATTCGTAAACAATTAGTCAGCGATCGTATTGATATCGCGCCAGTTAGCGTTATTAAAGGCGAGTCTACCGGGGTGGCGCTGATTTTCGTTAACGGCGAAGGCGAGAACGTCATCGGTATTCATGCCGGAGCGAATGCCGCGTTATCGCCGGCGTTGGTTGATGCGCAACGTGAACGTATCGCGCAGGCGGATGCGTTACTGATGCAGCTGGAATCGCCGCTGGAAAGCGTACTGGCGGCGGCGAAAATCGCCCATCAACATCATACTACTGTTGCGCTTAACCCGGCGCCTGCCCGTGAGTTACCGGATGAACTGCTGGCGCTGGTGGACATCATCACGCCAAATGAAACGGAAGCTGAAAAGCTGACGGGCGTGCGTGTGGAAAATGACGACGATGCCGCGAAAGCTGCGCAGGTTTTGCATGATAAAGGCATTCGAACCGTATTAATTACCTTAGGAAGCCGTGGCGTCTGGGCCAGCGTAGACGGCGAGGGCCGCCGCGTTCCTGGATTTAGCGTTGAGGCTGTCGATACCATTGCCGCCGGAGATACGTTTAACGGCGCCTTTATCACCGCGATACTGGAGGAGACGCCGTTGCCGGAAGCGATTCGCTTTGCCCATGCCGCCGCCGCGATTGCCGTAACGCGTAAAGGCGCGCAACCTTCCGTTCCGTGGCGCGAAGAGATAGAAGCGTTTTTACATCAGCAGGGGTAACGCTTGGCTACTATGAAAGATGTTGCCCGCCTGGCGGGAGTCTCTACATCGACGGTCTCTCACGTTATTAACAAAGATCGCTTTGTGAGTGAGACGATAACCGAAAAAGTTGAAGCGGCGATTAAATCACTTAACTATGCGCCTTCTGCGCTGGCGCGAAGCCTCAAGTTAAACCAGACCCGCACGATTGGTATGCTAATTACCGCCAGTACCAACCCTTTTTATTCCGAACTGGTGCGCGGCGTTGAGCGAAGCTGTTTTGAGCGCGGTTATAGTCTGGTGCTGTGCAATACCGAAGGCGACGAGCAACGGATGAACCGCAACCTGGAGACCCTGATGCAAAAACGGGTAGACGGTTTACTGCTGCTGTGTACCGAAACGCATCAGCCTTCTCGTGAAATCATGGAGCGTTATCCGTCTATTCCTACCGTCATGATGGACTGGTCGCCGTTTGATGGTGAGGGCGATAGCGATCTCATTCAGGATAATTCGTTGTTAGGCGGTGATCTTGCCACCCAACACCTTATCGATAAAGGATTTACCCGAATAGCCTGTATTACCGGCCCGCTGGACAAAACGCCAGCGCGTTTGCGGCTGGAAGGGTATCGGGCGGCGATGAAACGCGCAGGGCTGGCTATTCCGCAAGGCTATGAGATCACCGGCGATTTTGAATTTGGCGGCGGCTTTGACGCCATGCAGGCGTTACTCGCCCATCAACAGCGACCGCAAGCGGTTTTTACCGGAAACGATGCGATGGCTGTCGGCGCCTATCAGGCGCTATATCAGGCGGGGCTTCGTATCCCGCAGGATATGGCAGTCATTGGCTATGATGATATTGAGCTGGCGCGCTATATGACGCCGCCGCTGACGACTATCCATCAGCCGAAAGATGAATTGGGCGAGCTGGCTATTGATGTGTTGATTCATCGGATGGCGCAGCCCGCCTTGCAACAACAGCGACTTCAGCTTACTCCGGTTTTGACGGTGCGTGGGTCGGTTTAGATTTATGCCGTTCTTTAATCAGATTGTTGCCGTCTTTGGCTCTTAGCAGCATAAACATCAGCGCGGACACGATAGTGATCGCCCCCATCGTGATAAAGGTATAGTGGAACTGTTCCACGGTACTGGTGCCCGCAAAACCTTCATAAATACGTAACACCGCCGCGCTGATCGCCACGCCTAAACTGATAGACAATTGCTGCGTAACCGCCAGAACGCTGTTGCCGCTGCTGGCGTTATCGTCTGTCAGATCCGCAAGAGTAATCGTATTCATTGCCGTAAATTGAGTGGACATCGCCATTCCAAGAATGAATAGCGGCAGTACGAGCATCCAGATCGGCATGGCGGGAGATTGAAACGAAAACTGGGCAATCATCAGACCGATAAATACCGTAATGCCGACCAGAGTCTTCCGGTATCCCAAACGTCGTAAAACCTGCGTTACGGTCGATTTCGCGATAATAGAACCCAAAGCCGTCGGCGCCATCATGCAGCCGGCGATCAGAGCCGGGTAGCCAAAACCAACCTGTAGCATTAACGGCATCAAAAAAGGTACGCAGCCTGTCCCCAGACGCGTGGCGAGGTTGCCGGCAATGCCAACGGAAAATGTGCGTGTCTTAAACAGCGATAGTGATATTAACGGTGTCGGATGACGGCGGGCGTGGCGGATATAGGCCAATAGTAGAACGATACTGCAAAAAATAATGGCGGATGCGATCCATGTCGCCACAATCTTTTCGCCAAACAGTTCCATTCCGCTGGAAAATAAAACCAGACTTAACCCAAAAAGAAAGAAGCCGGTCATGTCAAACTTGCGACGCGGCGTGGTGAAGTTGGGCATATATTTGCGGGCATACAGAATGCCTGCAACACCAATGGGAATATTAATCAGGAAGATCCAGTGCCAGCTTGCCCAGGTCACCAGTACGCCGCCTAATACCGGCCCCAGAATCGGACCTACCAGCCCCGGCATAGTGACAAAGTTAAGAACGGGCAGCAGCTCACTACGCGGATAGGCTCGCAATAACGCCAGCCGCGCCACTGGCATCATCATCGCTCCGCCGACGCCTTGTACGACGCGAAAAATAACCAATTCAGATAGTGAACTGGAGAGCGCGCAGGCCAGCGAGCCTAACGTAAACAGACTTACGGCAACCATAAAGACGCGACGCGTACCGAAGCGGTCAGCCAACCAGCCGCTTACCGGAATTAACATAGCTACTGTCAGGGTATAACTGATAATAGCGGACTGCATGGCGAGTGGTGAACGGTTAAGACTATGCGCAATAGCCGGTAAAGCGGTATTCAAAATGGTGGCGTCTAGCGCCTGCATAAAGAAGGCCATCGCCGCGATCCACGGCAGGCCAGCCATACTGCGCGCTTTTTTGCTGGTCATTCAATATCCTGTTAATTATCTGGTCTCTCATTGGGCGCTATTAACAACGCCTGGCAGGCCTGGAAAGCGCGTTCGCCGTCGCCATCAGCGATGGCATCAACAATGGCCTGGTGCAAATCCAGCTTTACCACCTCGTTATAGGTGATTGAGGTAAAGTAAGTGTGATAAACCGAATGAAATAGCGTCGCAAAAGAGATTAGAAAGGGATTGGCGCTCATTTCGTAGATATGCTCGTGCCACGCCATATCCACTTCAATCCAGCGTTCACGCTTAAAATGCTTTTTCAGCGCGACCATCTCTTCCATTAAGGCATTAAGCCGCGCTTTCTGCTCCGGTGTGCCAAGAGTCGCCGCCAGCAGGCAGGCTTGCGGCTCCAGGCTAATACGCATCACCAGAAAATGATCTACCACCTGATGAAAATTTTCTTCCGTCATCCACCAGGTCAGTAGCTCTTGATCCAGAAAGTTCCAGTTTCCCTGCGGCATCACCCGCGTACCAATGCGCGGACGGGGTAGCACCATGCCTTTAGCCGTCAACGTTTTCACCGCTTCGCGAACTGCCGTTCGACTTACGCCGTACTGCTCGCCCAGTTCTATTTCGCCGGGAAGAATCGTACCGGGGGCGTAGTCACCCTTTAATATCCGCTGCGCCAGCTTTTCAGCCAGAACATAGGATAGATTTTTCTGTGCGGCTAATTGTTGTGCGCTTAAAGGCATGAATGTTCTTCCTTTCTCTTTCGTTTGGTTATTAGTATGCCACCTGGAAGTGTGATTGCAGTTGCAATAACGGCAATTTGCTTATTTTATGGCACGTTAAGCACGCCATTGATGAAAAAAGAGACACTCAGAAAATTATTTTAAATTTCCTCTTGTCAGGCAGAAATAACTCCCTATAATGCGCCACCACTGACACGGAAC
>NZ_JBGDZO010000011.1:2998-80737 GCF_046548235.1 Salmonella sp. SAL4457 | reverse complement strand
TGTATAAGAGACAGGCCTACAGGTGAGATACCGTTGTAGGCCGGACAAGGCGTTCACGCCGCCATCCGGCATTCTACTATTTACCCTGCAAAGCGGAATTTTTTGCTTAACTGCGCTGCATCAATGAATAACTATTCCCTTCTTCTCATACTTAGCCTCTTTGCTTTGCAACAGGGATAGTCTGTCATGTCTGTCGTTACAGAATCAAAAACAGCCAGAAAATGGGCAATGCCCGATACGCTGGTCATCATCTTTTTTGTCGCCATTTTAACCAGTATCGCCACCTGGGTCGTCCCCGTTGGGATGTTTGATAGCCAGGAAGTGCAGTATCAGGTCGATGGTCAGACAAAAACCCGCAAAGTCGTCGACCCGCACTCTTTTCGCATTGTGACCAATGAGGCCGGGGAAGCGCAGTATCATCGCGTACAATTTTTCACTACCGGCGATGAAAGACCAGGGCTGATGAATTTTCCGTTTGAAGGGTTAACATCCGGATCGAAATTCGGCACTGCCGTCGGCATCATTATGTTTATGTTGGTGATTGGCGGCGCATTCGGCATCGTGATGCGTACCGGCACCGTGGATAACGGCATTCTGGCGCTTATTCGCCACACGCGGGGCAACGAAGTCCTGTTTATTCCGGTGCTATTTGTCCTCTTTTCGTTAGGGGGCGCCGTATTTGGCATGGGCGAAGAGGCGGTCGCCTTTGCAATTATCATAGCCCCGCTGATGGTCAGGCTGGGCTATGACAGCATTACCACCGTCCTGGTGACCTATATCGCCACCCAAATTGGCTTTGCCAGTTCGTGGATGAACCCTTTCTGCGTAGTCGTCGCCCAGGGGATTGCCGGCGTGCCGGTACTTTCCGGCTCCGGGCTGCGTATTGTGGTCTGGATTGTCGCCACGCTGATTGGGCTGGTTTTTACGCTGGTCTACGCCTCACGCGTGAAAAAGAATCCGCTGCTGTCCCGCGTCCACGAATCCGATCGCTATTTCCGCGAACAGCAGGATGAAGTCGTCCAGCGCCCTTTCACCTTCGGTGACTGGCTGGTACTGCTGGTCCTGACCGGCGTAATGATTTGGGTCGTCTGGGGCGTGATTGTCCACGCCTGGTTTATTCCGGAGATCGCCAGCCAGTTTTTCACCATGGGCGTGGTGATCGGCCTCATCGGCGTTATCTTCCGACTCAACGGTATGACGATCAACGTGATGGCGTCCTCATTCACCGAAGGGGCGAGGATGATGATCGCGCCCGCCTTGCTGGTGGGTTTTGCCAAAGGCATTCTGCTGCTGGTCGGCAACGGCGAAGCCGGGGAACCCAGCGTGCTCAATACGCTGCTTAACAGTATCGCGCATGGCATCAGCGGGCTTAATAATGCTATCGCCGCCTGGTTTATGCTGCTCTTCCAGGCGGTATTTAATTTCTTTGTCACGTCCGGTTCGGGTCAGGCGGCGTTAACCATGCCATTACTGGCGCCGCTCGGCGATCTGGTCGGCGTTAACCGTCAGGTGACTGTTCTGGCCTTCCAGTTTGGCGATGGCTTCAGCCATATTATCTATCCGACATCGGCCTCGCTGATGGCCACGCTGGGTGTGTGCCGGGTCGATTTTCGCAACTGGCTGAAAGTGGGGGCGTCGCTGCTGGGACTACTGTTTATTATGTCCAGCGTGGTCGTCATTGGCGCGCAGATGATGGGATATCATTGATCCAAAATGCCGGATGAGCATCAGCGCCATCCGGCAATATCTCCATGATTAAAGCAGTGATTTCGCGGCTTCTACAATCGCTTCGGCGGTGAGTCCGTACTCTTGTTGTAAGAAATCCTGCGTTCCTACCTGCCCATAACGCTCTTTGACGCCAACACGGCGCATCGGCACCGGGCAGTTTTCCACCAGCACTTCCGCCACCGCTGACCCTAGTCCATTATGGATGCTGTGGTTTTCACACGTGACGATACGCCGCGTTTTTTCCGCGTAGTTTTTCACCAACATGCGATCGATAGGCTTTAAGGTGAACATATCAATGACTGCGGCGCTCACGCCTTCCTGCTCCAGTTGGCGCGCCGCCTCCAGCGCCTCCGCCACCATAATGCCGTTGGCGATAAGCGTAATATCATCGCCCTCGCGCAGTACGTTGCCCTTGCCAATGGTAAAGGTAGAGCCTGGCGCATAGATACTCGTCGCCTGCTTACGGATGGTACGCAGCCAGTAAAAACCGTCCAGGTCCATTAGCTGGCGTAAAATATCCGCGAACATCACCGCATCCGTCACCTCCAGTACTACGGAGTGCGCCAGCCCGCGAACAATCCCCATATCTTCAAAAGACATATGGGTGCCGCCATTATGGCACGCCGTCACTCCGGCATCGGAAGCGATCACTTTGACGTTGTTACGCTGATAATCCAGCGCCATAAAGAGCTGATCAAAACAGCGACGGCTGGCAAAAGCGGTAAAGGTATGCACAAACGGTTTACGACCGGTCAGCGCCAGCCCCGCCGCAGTGCCAATCACATTCGCCTCCATAATACCGCAGTTAATGACATGCTGCGGGTAGTCACGCGCCACGCTGTCCATCGCCATTGAGCTCATTAAATCAGCCTCAAGCGCAATAATTGGGCTTCCAGCCTCAATCTGCCCGGCGACAAAACCGGCGTAAACTTTGCGCATTTCGATATCGTCTTTAAGCCCTGCGGGCGCAAGCTTAATCATGCATGACCTCCAGTTGATGAATGGCCTCATTGAGCGTCTGCTTCATGCCATCCGTCAGGCGTAAGTGGTGAGAATTCGTTAACTGCTCCAGGCATGGCACCCCCTGCCCTTTAATGCTGTCAAGGATCACAACCCGTGGCTGGGCATCGGCGGGCGGCACAGGCTGAACCACCGCCAGTAGTCCGGCGATATCATCGCCTTTGACGGTGACGACATCGAAACCAAACGCACGGAATTTCCCTTCCAGATCGAATGGATTGATAATCTCCTCCAGCTCGCCGTCAAGCTGCTGTTTATTCCAGTCAATGAAAACGGTCAGATTATTCAGGCGGTGGTGGGCAATAAACTGAAACGCCTCCCAGCACTGCCCTTCATTGAGCTCGCCATCGCCGACAATGCAAAATACCCGGTTGGGTCGCCGCGCCAGTTTATGCGACAACGCCATTCCGCCCGCAATAGAGATGCCCTGTCCCAGTGAGCCGGTCGTGGCGTCCACGCCGCGCGTTTTTAGCCGATCCGGATGGCTGGGAAGACGGGTGCCGTTCTGGTTAAGCGTATTCAGCTCTTCGCGCGGGAAATAGCCTTTAATCGCCAGGGTACTGTACAACGCGGGGCCCGCATGGCCTTTCGACAGTACGAAGTAATCGCGTTCCGGCCAGTCCGGGTCGGCAGGGTCGATTTTCATCACCGCGCCGTACAGAACCGCCAGAGTCTCCACTACCGACATGCTGCCGCCATAGTGACCAAAGCCAAGATGGTTTAAGGATTTGAGCGTGGCGACGCGAATATCGCGCGCCAGTTGGGTGATTTCGGTTACGTTCATTCTTTCGCTCCGCTATTTTCCTGCACTTCGGCAGTCGCTTTTTTGTTTTTGGCCAACACGTTGTACGCCACCAGTAGCGCGAATAGCGCCACCACCAGCCCCGTGATAGCCATCGGCGACAGATAACGCGCCAGGTTGCCCAGCAAAATACCGATTACGCCAAAGTCAGCATCCGAGAACGTGGTATTGGCGAAGCCGATCGCGCCGAGAACCGGCAGTAACAGCACTGGCAGGAAAGTGATTAATAGACCATTAGCAAATGCGCCGATCATCGCCCCGCGGCGACCGCCGGTGGCATTGCCAAAGACGCCTGCGGTCGCGCCGGTAAAGAAGTGCGGCACAACGCCTGGCAGGATTAACACAAGCTTCATCTGTCCAAGCAGGAACAGCCCCACCAGCCCGCCGAGAAAACTGAACAGGAAGCCAATCAGTACCGCGTTAGGGGCATAGGGATACACCACCGGGCAGTCCAGCGCCGGACGCGCGTTTGGCACCAGTTTTTCTGAAAAGCCGGTAAAGGCCGGAACAATTTCCGCCAGAATCAGACGGACGCCTTGCAGAATGATGAACACGCCGGCGGCGAAGGTGATTGCCATGATGATGGCGTACACCAGATAGTTTTGCCCGCCGCTAAACGTCGCTTCGACATACTCACGCCCTGCGCTGACTGCCATGCTCAGATAGATAATCATCATGGTCAGCGAAATCGAGATAGAACTGTCGCGTAAAAAACTGAGGTTTTTCGGCAGGTTCATCTCTTCCGTGGAGCGGGAGCCTTTACCACACAGGCTGCCAATCCAGCCGGAAAGCACATATCCCAGGGTACCGAAGTGACCAAACGCAATGTCATCGGTACCGGTAATCCGCCTCATATAACGTTGGGCCAACGCCGGGAAGAAGGCCATCACCAGCCCCAGGATCAGCGATCCGGTGAAGACCAGCCCTACGCCCTCAAACCCCGCCACGGTCAGGATTACGCCAATCATACAGGCCATGTAAAAGGTGTGATGCCCGGTCAAAAAGATATATTTAAGACGCGTAAAGCGCGCCACGACAATATTGGCCACCATACCAAATGCCATAATTAACGCCGTGGACGCGCCATATTTTTCCAGTGCGATTGAGACTATCGCTTCATTATTAGGAATAATGCCCTGAATATTAAAAGCGTGTTCAAACATACCCCCTAGCGGATTTAATGAACCTACCAGTACAGTTGCGCCACCACCAAGCACAATAAAACCTAAAATGGTTTTAATCGTGCCTTTTACCACATCGGAAAACGCTTTTTTCTGCGCCACCAGACCAATCAGCGCAATTAACCCTACAAGCACCGAGGGCACTTTTAAAATATCAACAACAAAATTCAGCGTTTCAAGGATAAACATATCCACCTCGCCAGCAATAATTATTGTTTAGCGAACCATGCGCGCAGCTGCGTTTCCAGTTCGTTGATGTCGATGATGTTATTGATCACCACCAGTTGGCTTTCCGGTACGCTGGCGCTGGCCGCGATATCTTTGGCCATTACAAAAAGATCGGCAGCCCCGGGCGTGGCCGATGAGAGATCGGAGTGTTCCACCTCGGCGTCAATATTGAGTTTCTTTAATACTTTTTTAATGTTCATTTCTACCATAAAACTACTACCCAGGCCGGAACCGCAAATTGCCATGATTTTCATTATTGTCACCTTTTAAAAGTAGAGTTGGTCTGCATCACGCACGGGCGCAATGTTATTTACCGCAAGAAAATGGAATAAAATCAGAAACGGTCAATAATCGTTTTAATGTCCTCCAGGTTTTTTGCCTGATGTAATTTTTCCATATCTACATCACTGGAAAATAATTCCGCCAGCGCCGATATCATTTCGATATGACTGTGCTTATCAGGCGCCGCCAGCATAATAATGATGTCAACCGGATCAAATTCGTCTGCGCCAAATGAAACGCCGCGCTGTAGTTTCAGTAACGATAAACCTAACCCTTTCGCCCCCTCTTCCGGCCTCGCATGCGGCATCGCTAACCCTGGCGCTAATACATAATACGGCCCAAGCTTTTGGTGCTGCTGAACAATCGCCGTAAGGTATTCCGGTGCGATAACACCTGCGTCCAGCAGGGGTTTGCCGCAAATTTCCAGCGCCTGCGGCCACGTTTCCACGCTCTCCTGTAGCGTGATGGTTGCGTCAGATAACCAGGTTCCCAGCATGTTATTCGCCCCCACGGTGTATGAAATTATGAACAAACTTTATTCAAGCCATTCGATATTAGCTGCGATCGTTATCACAAAGATAGCGCTACCAGCGACTATTACTCAGAATTGTGATAGCGCTATCAAATTAAAATCATGGTGTGAAATCACAGCAAAAAAGCGGATTTAAGGCGTATACTGCCAGTCATGCGAAGCAAAGAACGACAATAAAAAAGCATCTCAACATGTTGTAATGACGCAGGAATTTGTATGTCGATACCCCGTAAACGGCGCAGTACCGGTAAAGTGACTATCGCCGATGTAGCCCAACTTGCCGGTGTAGGCACGATGACCGTATCACGAGCCTTACGCACGCCGGAACAGGTCTCTGATAAACTCCGGGAAAAAATCGAAGCGGCAGTGCATGAGCTGGGCTATATGCCTAATCTCGCCGCCAGCGCGCTGGCGTCTGCCTCCTCGCACACCATCGCGATGGTCGTACCGAACCTTGCGGAAGCGGGGTGTTCTGAAATGTTCGCCGGGCTGCAACAAATTTTACAGCCCGCTGGCTACCAGATTATGCTGGCGGAATCGCAGCATCGCGTGGAACAAGAGGAGAAGCTGCTCGAAACGCTGCTGGCCTCTAACATTGCCGCGGCGATTCTGCTTAGCGTCGAACATAGCACTACCGTGCGCCAGTGGCTAAAAAATGCCTCTATCCCGGTGATGGAGATGGGCGCGATTCGCAGCGATCCTATTGATATGAATATCGGTATTGATAACGTTGCGGCAATGTATGAGCTGACGGAAATGCTGATTCAGCGCGGTTATCAGAATATCGGGCTACTATGCGCCAATCAGGAGCAGTGGATTTTTCAGCAACATCTGCACGGCTGGTACAAAGCGATGCTTCGCCACCATATGTCGCCAAACCGGGTGATTAATGCCGCCTTGCCACCCAATTTTTCTACCGGTGCGTCGCAACTGCCGGAGTTTTTACTGGCGTGGCCGGAGCTGGACGCGCTGGTATGCGTATCGGATGAGCTGGCCTGCGGCGCGTTATACGAGTGCCAACGACGGCGGATCAAAGTTCCGGACGATTTAGCGGTGGTCGGGTTTGGCGATAGCGATGTCAGCCAGGTCTGCCAGCCGCCGTTAACCACCATGGCCGTACCGCACCGTAAGATTGGCAGTGAAGCCGGACGGGCGCTGTTGGAAAGGTTAAATCAGGGAAACTGGAGCGATCGGAAATCCATCGCCTCCAGTTTATGTATGCGGGAAAGCTGCTAAAACGCTTATTCCGTCTCTTCCGGTTTCTCCTGGAGCGCGGCTTCGTTTTTGGCGTTGCGGGTCATCCACAGCGCCAGCGCTTTGAGCGAATCTGGCGTAAACTCATCACAGCGCGCGGTGATCTCCTCCGGAGTCAGCCAACACACTTCGCTGACTTCATCTTCCTGAAGCGCGAAAGGCCCGTGGGAAACGCAGCTAAACAGCGCGCCCCAAACCCGGCAATGTTGGTCTTCAAAGTAAAACAGACCGTGTTCGGCAAACGGCACGCCTGCAATACCCAACTCTTCTTCCGCTTCGCGGCGGGCAGATTCCAGTAGCTGCTCATCAGCCTGGACCACGCCGCCTGCGGTAGCATCTAACATACCGGGCAAAAAATCTTTTGTTTCGGTACGACGCTGCACCAGAATTTTACCCATACCATCATGAACGACGATATACGTCGCACGATGCCGTAAGCGTTGCGCACGCATCTGTTCCCGGCTGGACTGTGCAATGACTTCATTGTCTTCATTCACAATATCCACCCATTCCGTACTTGCCAAACGACGCTGTTCCACCATCAGGAAACCTTCTTATTTCTGGCGCTCTTACGGCGCATTTACGTTTGTGAGGTAAATTACGAGTTAATTGCAACCTGCGCAATGATACTTTGATCATTGAGTGCGATTACGCTCAACACATTATCATCCAGAATACCGTAGCTTGCCGCATACCCGCCTTTCGGGATGCTCACTGACCCAGGGTTAAAGTGATACAGTCCTTCCTGCTGTTGCGCCACCGGCAGATGCGTATGACCATAGACCAACACATCGCCAGTATGCAGAGCGGGCAGATTCGTCGGCCCGAAGAGGTGCCCATGCGTTAAAAATAGCCGCCTCTCTTGCGTCAATATTTGCTGCCACGGCGCAGTGATCGGGAAATGCAGCAGCATCTGATCCACTTCGCTATCGCAGTTGCCGCGCACGGCAATGATTTGCGTCGCCACCGCGTTCAGGCGTTCGGCGACCTGGGCGGGCGCATAGCCTTCAGGCAGCGCATTTCGCGGCCCGTGGTTAAGGACATCGCCTAATATCACCAGCCAACGCGCGCCGCTTTGCGCGAACCGCTCAAGCACGCGTTCCGTGGCGGGTAAAGAACCATGAATGTCCGATGCGAACATCAGTTTCATCGCTCACTCCTCGTTGTGAAAAACGGCGTTATGATACTGGAATATGAATAGATTTTCAGCCTGAACGCTTCGAGGAAAGCGCAATAAAACGCTGTACGGAAGCACGCTGCCACTGGAATGTCGCATATGCCGCCAGCGACGCCGGCACGTCATCGCCATGCAGCGCCAGACGATTGATCATCAATGCCAGATCGGTATCGGCAATGCACCATTCACCAAATAAATTTTGCGTCCCCTGCCCCAATAGCGCTTCAGCCGTCGCAAACAGTTTTGCCGCGCTGGCTTTTCCAGCCTCGCTTAGCGGCGCTTTTTTCGCCCCGGCAAACACTACGTCGGTAGGCCGTTCTTCGCGAAGCGGCAGTAAATCGCTGCGTAGCCACGCCTGAATCTGTCGCGCGCGGGCGCGTTTTTGTAAATCGTGCGGGTAGATACGCTCCCACTGCGGCGGCGCGAAACGCTCCTCCAGGTATTCCGCAATAGCGGACGACTCGCTCAACTCAAAATTGTCGGCCTCAAGCACCGGTACGCGCTGCGTCAGCGCATATCCTCGCCAGCCAGGTTGCAGATGTTCTCCCTGGTCCAGATCGCGAGTTTTCAGAGTAAAGGAAAGCCCTTTTTCTTGTAATGCCACCCAGGCGGACAAGACGTAGGGAGAGAAAAAGTTCGCATCCGACCACAGCACAATAACAGGCTTACTCATAATGTCCTCTTGAGGGCGTATTAGGTTTCTTCCCAAAATATAGCGTCTTTCGCCTGCTGTCACCTGATGAAAACTCACACACATCAGGAGGCTTTCTATACTTAATTCAGCCCAGACTCTTTACGCACATGCAGGAGCCAAAATGATTGACCTTTACTACGCCCCCACGCCCAACGGGCATAAAATAACGCTGTTTCTGGAAGAGGCGGAGCTGGCGTATCGTTTGCTAAAAGTAGATATCAGCAAGGGCAATCAGTTTCGCCCTGATTTTTTGGCTATCTCTCCCAATAATAAAATTCCTGCCATCGTCGATCACGCCCCGGCAGACGGCGGTCAACCGCTTAGTCTTTTTGAATCCGGCGAAATTCTTCTCTACCTGGCGGAAAAAAGCGGCAAACTGCTTAGCGGGGAGCTGCGTGAACGCCATACCACGCTGCAATGGCTGTTCTGGCAGGTCGGCGGGTTAGGGCCGATGCTGGGCCAGAATCATCACTTTAACCACTTTGCGCCGCAGGCCATCCCCTATGCAATTGAACGCTATCAGGTTGAAACGCAACGCTTATACAACGTCCTGAATAAACGCCTGGAAACCTCCCCGTGGCTGGGCGGCGACCACTACAGTATTGCGGATATCGCCAGTTGGCCGTGGGTTAACGCACATCAGCGTCAGCGAATCGATCTTGATAGCTACCCGGCGGTGTATAACTGGTTTGAACGCATTCGCACGCGTCCTGCGACAGCGCGCGCACTGTTACAAGCGCAACTGCACTGTAACAGTACGAAAGCGTAACGCGGTAGCATACATCATGTATGATGTAGAGGTGTATACACGGAAAAAACCTGCGTCCGGCACCCTTATTCGTATTAAAAACCCGACATTAGGGAAGAGGAAATCCTCCCTACTCTGGAGGTCATATGCAGATTCTGATTACCGGCGGTACGGGCCTGATAGGGCGTCATCTCATTCCCCGGCTGTTAACACTGGGGCACCAGGTGACGGTCGTTACGCGCAATCCCGATAACGCGCGTCAGATTCTCGATTCCAGAGTGACATTATGGAAAGGGCTGGCGGAACGTGAGCACCTCAATGAGATTGATGCCATCATCAATCTGGCGGGCGAACCGATTGCCGACAAGCGCTGGACGTCACAACAAAAAGAACGGTTGTGCCAAAGCCGCTGGGCTATCACGCAAAAGTTGGTGGATTTAATTCATGCCAGCGCTACGCCGCCCTCGGTGTTGATATCCGGCTCCGCCACGGGCTATTACGGCGATCTGGGCGACGTTGTCGTCACTGAAGATGAGCCGCCGCACAACGAATTTACGCATAAACTTTGCGCCCGCTGGGAACAGATTGCCTGTCGTGCGCAGAGCGACCAGACCCGCGTCTGCCTGCTGCGTACCGGCGTTGTCCTGGCGCCGCAAGGCGGGATTCTGGGGAAAATGGTTCCGCCGTTTCGCCTCGGACTCGGCGGTCCGGTGGGTAATGGTCGACAATATCTGGCCTGGATTCACATCGACGATATGGTCAACGGCATTCTGTGGCTGCTGGATAACGATCTTCGCGGTCCCTTCAATATGGTCTCGCCGTATCCCGTCCATAATGAGCATTTTGCTCATGCGCTGGGTCGCGCGCTGCGCCGCCCGGCGATTATTCGCATTCCGGCGACGGCAATTCGCTTATTGATGGGAGAGTCGTCAGTGCTGGTGCTGGGCGGACAGCGGGCGCTGCCAAAACGGCTTGAAGCCGCCGGATTCGCATTTCGCTGGTATGATTTAGAAGAGGCGCTGGCGGATGTGATTCGCTAGTTCCCAAAGCGCCGTATCCTGCCCGGTAAGCGATGCGCCGCCGGGCTTCTTTTATTTCAGCGAGCCTTTCAGGAATTGCTGTAAACGCGGGCTTTGCGGATTGCCGAACACCTGCTCCGGATCGCCCTCTTCTTCAATTTTCCCCTGATGCAGAAAAATAACGTGCGAAGAGACATGGCGGGCGAAGCCCATTTCATGCGTGACCACCACCATCGTTTTGCCTTCTTCCGCCAGTTGTTGCATAATGCGCAACACTTCGCCGACCAGTTCAGGATCGAGTGCCGATGTGGGTTCATCGAACAGTAAAACGTCAGGTTCCATCGCCAGCGCGCGCGCAATAGAAACGCGCTGCTGTTGGCCGCCGGAGAGATGGACGGGATATTTGCCCTGAGCGCGCTCATCAATCCCCACCTTCGCCAGATATTTCAACGCCCGCTCGCGCGCGTCGTGCTTGCTTAATCCCAGTACCTGAATCGGCGCTTCCATCACATTTTCCAGTACCGTCATGTGGCTCCAGAGGTTAAAGTGCTGAAACACCATCGTCAGGCGGGTACGCAACAAGCGTAGCTGATTTTTATCCGCCACTTTGAGCTGCCCGTCTTTGTCGCGCACCAGATTAATGTTCTGACCGTTCACGATAATCGCGCCTTCGCTCGGTTTTTCGAGGAAGTTAATACAGCGCAAAAAAGTGCTTTTACCGGAGCCGGACGAGCCGATGATGCTAATCACATCTCCGGCGCGGGCCTGCAGCGATACCCCTTTCAGCACTTCATGACCGCCGTAGCGTTTGTGCAAATCGATAACGTGTAATTTATTTTCTGACATCATGTTACTCGAATTATTTAGAGGACACGTGCTGCAACCAGCGTCTTTCCGCCCGACGGAACAGGCTTATCAGGACATACGAAATGAGTAAATACAACACGGCGGCAATGCCAAACGCGGTAAACGGCTGGTAAGTCGCTGAGTTAATATCGCGGGCGATTTTCAACAAATCCGGCACCGTCGCGGTAAACGCCAGCGCCGTAGAGTGCAGCATTAAAATCACTTCGTTGCTGTAGGCAGGCAAGGCGATGCGTAATGCCGACGGCAAAATAATGCAGCGATACATTTTAAATGACGAGAAGCCATAGGCCCGTGCCGCTTCAATTTCACCGTGCGGCACCGAGCGAATCGCCCCGGCGAAAATCTCCGTGGTATACGCGCAGGTATTCAGCGTCAGCGCCAGTACGGTACAGTTCAGTCCGCTGCGGAAAAACGCGTTAAGAAGATCGGTGCCTTTGACTATCTCCAGCGTATACATCCCCGAATAGAACACCAGTAGCTGTACGTACAGCGGTGTGCCGCGAAAAATATACGTGAACAGCCAGATGGGAAAACGGATGAATTTATTACTGGAAACGCGACCTACCGCCAGAATCACCGCCAGAAGACCGCCCATCACCACCGATGAAATTAACAACCACAGCGTAATCGCCACGCCGGTAAAACGATAGCCATCCGTCCACAGCAGGGATTTCCAGTACTCCTGAATGATCTCAATCACAAATCGGCCCTCTTCACGCCCACGGAATAGCGACGCTCAAGTAAGAGCAGCACACCATTGGAAACGGTGGTAAATACCAGGTAGATAAGTCCACAGACCACGGCAAAATAGAAAGGCTCCCAGGTGCTTTTACCGGCAAGCTGCGTGGCTTTGACGACATCTTCCAGGCCCAGCAGCGACACCAGCGCCGTCGCTTTGAGTATCACCTGCCAGTTATTGCCGATCCCCGGCAGGGCGTAACGCATCATCGCCGGGAACATAATCCGCCGGAAGGTTTGCCCGTGGGTAAAACCAAAGGCCGTCGCCGCCTCGATATGGCCTTTCGGCACCGCCATAAACGCGCCGCGAAAGGTTTCGGTAAAATAGGCGCCGTAGATGAAACCAAGGGTGATAATACCGGCCACCATCGGATCAATATCTATCTGGTCGATACCCAGCGAATCGGTCACCACGTTAAGCGCGATTTGCAATCCGTAAAATATCAGCAGCATTAAAACCAGATCCGGCACCCCGCGAATCAGGGTGGTGTATCCTTCAAAAATAAGCCCCGTTACCCGGTTTTGCGAAAGCTTCGCCCCCGCGCCGACAAGACCAATAAGCACGGCCAGCACCACGGAACTGAGCGCCAGTTCCAGCGTGACGATCGCGCCCTGTAAAATTACGCCTGAAAACCCGTACAACATGCAGCCTGTCCTGTTGTGTGTGGTGAAGTAAGAAGCCTCTTTTGCATTTTTGCCTCACATCACGCCGGATGGCGGCTGTGCCTTGCCCGGCCTACGATGCTCCGTAGGCCTGACAAGCGCAGCGCCATCAGGCAATGCAGACAGTCAACATTCTTTGGGCTTTATCTGCACCGACGGTGATTAACCGCCATAAACATCAAAATCAAAGTACTTTTTCGCCAGCTTTTCGTAAGTACCGTCAGCACGCATTTCAGCAAAGGCTTTGTTCAGCGCTTCGCGCAGCTCGTTATCCTCTTTGCGCAGCCCCATACCGGTTCCTACGCCGAATAACTTCTCATCTTTCACCGCCGGGCCGCCGAATTTATAGTCTTTTCCGACGGGCTGTTTAAGGAAACCTTCGCTGGCCGCGACCTCGTCCTGGAACGCTGCATCAATACGACCAGCCGTCAGATCGGAATAAATGTTGTCCTGCCCCTGGTAAGAGACGATCTCAATCCCTTTCGGCGCCCAGTGCTCATTGCCGAAGGTCTCCTGCGTCGTCCCCTGTAGCACGCCGACGCGCTTGCCTTTCAGCGACGCGATGGTCGGCTGAATATCAGAGTTCTTCGCCACCACCAGACGGGAATCAGCGGCGTAAAGCTTGTCGGTAAACGCGATTTCCTGCTGGCGCTTTTCAGTGATGGACAGCGAGGACATGATGGCATCAATTTTCTTCGCTTTTAAAGACGGAATCAGCGCATCCAGCGGGTTTTCCACGAACGTACACTGTGTGTTGATACGTTTGCACAGCTCTTTGGCCAGATCGATATCAAAGCCGACCAATTCACCTTGTGCATTTTTGGATTCAAACGGTGCGTATGTAGGATCGGTACCGATACGAATCTTTTGTGGAATAGCGGCAAATGCTGCGGTAGCGCTGGAAAATGCCAGCACCAGAGAAAGGGATAACGCCAGTTTTTTCATAACTATCCTCAACAGACTGTCTTTCCAGGAGATCTTTACAGATCCGATGCGACTATCGTGCCATTAATCAGGCCGACAAGGCAAAGCATTCTACCTTGTCAGCCGGTTTATTTTGCATAAAAATCGATTAAGTATGCATTTATGCGCCTGTTCCGCAACGGCTTATGCACCAAAAAGGTGCAAAACATCTATTTTGCACCGTGATAGTTCCCCAGCGCGGCGCGTTATCCCCTTCCCTCAATCGCCGTAGACATTAAAATCGAAGTACTTTTTGGCCATTTTGTCGTAAGTTCCGTCCTGGCGCAGTTCGGTCAGCGCTTTATCAAACGCGGCTTTTAGCTCGGTATCGTCTTTACGCAGCCCAACCCCCGTCCCGTCGCCAAAATATTTTTTATCCTTCACGGAAGGACCGGCAAACGCATACTCTTTGCCCGCTGGCTGCTTCAGGAAACCTTCGCTGGCGGCGACTTCATCCTGCAATGCAGCATCCAGGCGACCGGCGGTTAAATCGGAATAGATAAGATCCTGGTTGGCATAAGCCACCACATCCACACCTTTAGTGCGCCAGTTATCATTGGCGTAAGCCTCTTGCGTGGACCCTTGCAGCACGCCGACATGCTTGCCTTTCAGCGATTCCAGCGTCGGCTGAATGGGAGACCCTTTTGCCGCAATCAGACGTGAATCCGCCGCGTAAAGTTTGTCGGAAAACGCAATTTCTTGCTGGCGTTTATCGGTGATAGAGAGCGATGAAATAATGGCATCAATTTTTTTCGCTTTTAGTGAGGGAATAAGCGCATCAAAGTCGCTGGCGACCCAGGTACATTTCACCTGCATACGCTTACACATTTCATTACCGAGATCGATATCAAAGCCAATAAACTCGCCTTTGGCATCTTTTGATGAGAAAGGCGCGTAGGTGGTATCTGTTCCAATACGAACCGTTTGCGGGAGCGCGGCGTAACTGGCCGCCGTCGCGCCCAGACCTATCAGCAAAGACAAAGCGAGAACGGTCTTCTTCATACATACCCCTCAAGTGGCGTCATTTTCTTATGTTTTACGTGGTGTTGTGTGTTTGCAGACTTTTTCATGCAGGTCTTATGCCATTTTCACGTCAGCAAAACGATTCGACGTTAAATTTGTTAATAAAACGTTGCAATATTGTCCTGATGTTGAAGATAGCAGGTATGACGGTTGAACCGCAGCGTTTCGGCGGCTTTTAACGAATTAAATGTTGAGGATATGATCGCGGTTACAAAATTGCCCTGAAACAGGGCAACAGGGACAATAATGCACGCTAAACAGACAACGCTATGCGCCCTGCCAGCGAACAAAAAGGTCGTGCGGAAGGGGGATGCCAAACTGATCCAACACTCGGTTAACCGTTTGATTTATAACATCATCTAACGTCTGAGGAAGGTGATAAAAAGCCGGAACCGGCGGCATAATCACCGCGCCTATCTCAGCGGCCTGGGTCATTAAACGCAAATGCCCGATATGCAGCGGCGTTTCGCGCACACACAGCACCAGAGGTCGCCGCTCTTTTAATATCACATCCGCCGCGCGGGTAAGCAGTCCGTCAGTATAACTGTGGACAATCCCCGACAGCGTTTTAATCGAACAGGGCAAGATAACCATTCCCGCCGTCGGGTAAGAGCCCGAGGAAATGCTGGCGGCAATGTCGCGCGCATCGTGCGTCACATCGGCCAGCGCCTGCACCTCGCGCAGCGAAAAATGGGTCTCCAGCGCCAGCGTTTGCCGGGCCGCCTGGCTCATCACCAGATGCGTTTCCACGCTATCGACATCGCGCAAAATTTGTAATAAGCGCACGCCATAAATCGCTCCGCTGGCGCCGCTAATTCCTACAATGAGTCGTTTCATGTTCTCTTACCGTTTACGAGCGCCGTTCATCCCACTGTGTTACGTAATCGGCTCAAAGTGGGTCTGAAGAGATACCATGACAAAAGAATCCCTATCATAAAAGCCAGCTCAACCAACATTATCACTACCCCTTGCTCACTAAACCAGGTGCCGACCATAATGGCAAAATTGGTGATAATGACAAATCGGGCCGTCCAGGGGAAAAGCGGCGATCGATAGCGTAGCAAATCGCTGGCGTACGTTCCATTACGCACCGATTGTCGGAAACGATACTGGCACCATCCGATGGTTATCCATGCCAGGCAACCCACCTGCCCGGTACTGGCGATCAGATATAAATAAAATTGCTGTGCGGGAATATAGCGGGTCAGCAACGACACCAACGCCAGCAAGGCCGTGATTAAAATAGCATACACCGGCACGCCGCCGCCGTTCGTTTTACCAAAGCAGGCTGGCGCAAAGCGATCGCCCGCCATAGACCACAGCATACGCGAACTGGCGTAAATGGCCGAGTTAGCGGCAGAAACCGCGGCGGAAAAGATCACCAGCGTCATCAGCGTATCCGCCCCCGGAATGCCCGCGTGGGAGAATACCCATACAAAGGGACTTTGTCCATTTGGCGTCAGTTCATGCGGATAGACCAGCGCCAGCACCGCAATCGCCAGGCCGTAAAACAAAATGATTCTGAGACCGATCCCCAGGATCACCTTCGGTAAAATAATGTGCGGCGACTCGGTCTCCCCTGCCGCATTTCCGACCAGTTCCACCCCCTGGAAGGAGTAAATCACGATCGTCATACAGACCACAATTTGCTCCCAACCGTGGGGAAACCACATTCCGTCTGTTTTTAACGTCGGGTGCCAGTCACTATGGCCCATTAGGGAGTAGATCATGACCCCGCCCGCGCAGATAAACAGCACGATCGCGAAAACCTTAATGGCCGAAAGCCAGTATTCGCATTCGCCAAAACTTTTTGCGGAGGTGAGATTGATGGCCGTCAGGATGAGCAGAATCGCCAGGCAGAACATATATACCGGAACCGCGGGGAAAAACTGGTGAGCAATAAACCCTGCGGCAGTGAGGTCGGCCGCCAGGGAAAAGACCCAGCTAAACCAGTAAAGCCAGCCAATGGTATAGCTCCAGCAAGGTGACGGCATAAACATCAGCGCGTAATGTTGAAATGAACCGGAGTGAGGAAAGGCGCATGATAATTCGCCAAGACACATCATCGTCGCCAGCATAATGCTTCCGGCAAACAGATAGGCCAGTAAGGTTCCCGCCGGCCCGACGCTGCTTAACGGTTCGGCAATGCCGATAAATAAGCCGGTGCCAATCGTGCCGCCCAACGACATCATTAGCAGATGCCGCTTCTTCAGGTTACGCCGCAGACCGCCTTCGGGCTCTGCTGGCGGTGGTTGTTGCAGGGTATCCATCGTTACTCCCTGTCTTGTGTGAGGCCAAAGATGCCGCCGCGACATAGCCGCGGCGGTTATGCGTTAACGCGTAAACCTCCAGGCGACGCCTTTGGTCTGGCAGGCCATTAACAGGCCCGTATAATCCAGCTCAAAGCGAACCACATCGCCTACTTTTAGCGACTGACGACAATCTTCAATATCCACCAGCGTATGATCGCTGGTTTGCCCTAAGATAGTGATAGCGTCGTCGCATGGCACACAGTTATCCGACGGCACATCCTG
The DNA here is from genome assembly GCF_046548235.1 of Salmonella sp. SAL4457. Classification (NCBI taxonomy): domain Bacteria; kingdom Pseudomonadati; phylum Pseudomonadota; class Gammaproteobacteria; order Enterobacterales; family Enterobacteriaceae; genus Salmonella; species Salmonella sp. SAL4457. The sequence continues at coordinate 63,284 of NZ_JBGDZO010000011.1, read as the reverse complement.
GCGACCAAACGCCAGCAATGCGCGTCGGCGTATGCCACGATCGACAAAGGTTTTACTTTGCAAAAAGGCATCGACGCCCAGCTCCCCGAACGGGACGGTCGGTTTACTGTTCAGTTCGATGATTTCCGCTTCCAGGATATACATATCGGAACAGGCTTTATCGACCGGTTTTGCGGAGTGGTGAAATTCATTCAGGTATTTCATGTCCACATATTCAATGCCGAATTCATGCAATCCGCCGATGCGCAGATGATTCAGCCCCTGCGGCCAGATACCTTTATCCAGCAGGTGATAGCTGGTGCAGTTTCCCGCAGAAAGCCGCCGGACAGGAATACCGCTGTCGGCTTCCAGCCGGGCGGCCAGCGCCAGAAAATCCTCGCCATTTTTTACCGTTGGCAACACGGTGCCGTAACAATTAAAGTTGGTGCCCAGTCCATATAATTCCAGACCGGGCAGACCAGTAATCAGAGTCACGGTCTCAAGAATGCGTTGATATTCACCAAACCAGATACCCTCGCGTAAATCGCCCATATCCACCATCAGTAATACCTGATGCGTTTTCCCCTGGCGTTGGGCTTCTTGCGATAATGCCCGTAATACCACCGGCTCGCTATTTAAACTAATATCCGCGTAGCGCACCACATCTTCGATTTCACTCAGACACGGGCTGCGTAACAGGCAGGTCGTACATCCTGTCTCGCGTATTTTTTTCAAATTATAGGTTCGTGATTCAGCGATAACGGTAATTCCGCCGTTGAACACCGCCTGCGCGGTTTCCACGCAGCCGTCAAAAACTTTATTGACAGCCATCACGTCAATACCGCTACTTGCCAGCAGAGCTTTTTCCGTGCGGGCGTTTTCTTCCAGCTTGCGTAGATTTATTTCCAGAACTGGCATATACATTTTATTTTCCTCCCGCCATGCTTAAACGGGCATTACGTTTCTGCGCCCGATGGTAAATGTACTCCGCGACGACAACCGCCAGCACGGCTCCGCCAATAATTTTCCCGGCGTACTGGAAATATCCGCCCATATCAATTTGAGAAGGCGGAATAAATAACAGCGCAACGGCAAAGGCGATAGAAAGAAAGCCCAGCGCGGGTAAAATAGCCGGTAAAACCTTGCCCGGAATTTTAAAACTTCTTGGCGTATCCGGCTGGGTCTTACGTAAACGCCAGAACGCCGGGAACATCACCAGATAAGGAATAAAATAGGTGATGGTCGTTAGCGCCGTTAACATCCAGTAAGCCGCCGCAACGCTTGGCGAAATAAAAGTCGAAAAACACAGGACCGTGACAATAATCGCCTGTACAGTCAAGGCAAAGGCGGGCGTTTTCCACACCGGATGTAATTTGCCGATTCGGTCCCCCAGCAGATTATCTTCACGCGAGGCTTCCTGGAGCATATAAATCGGCCCCACCAGCCAGGAGTTAATCTGCCCGAGAGCGCCAAAAAACATACAGATGGCCATAACAGGAATTAACCACGGCATATGCAGCGTGTCCGCAGCAGCATGCATAGCCTGCATGACGCCTGCCACAATGTCGGTTTTCCCGGCGGGTAAAAGCGTGTTTAGCGCCCAGGTACCGACCATATAGATCCCAACGATAACGGCAGCGGAGACGGCCATCGCTCGCGGAAAATCACGCTGTGGATTACGGGTACGCCCGGCAATCATCGGGGCGACCTCCAGTCCGGCAAACGCAAACATCATGCTGGATAAGAAAACGATCGTATCCCAGTGTCCGAGATCCGGAATCCAGTTTTTCGCTGTAGTGTAGTCCGTCTGCATCTGGTGTCCGGTACATAGCCATACCACCGCCAGTAAGATGAGGATGGCGGAGGGAATAAATACGCCGCACCAGGCGCTGATGCTATTAATAATTTTTGTCCATTCCATCCCGCGGATATTCATCAGCGTTAATAGCCAGAAAATTACCGCGGAACCAATACCGATAAACGCTTTATTTTCCGCCAGGCCGCCGCCGATCATATAGCCCAACGCGGTAAAGCCGAATTGCAGCATTAATGGGAAAAACAGTACGCAGGAAAAGAGAAAACAAACCACGACAATCCATGCAATACGTTTACCAAATGCCTCTTTAATCCAGACAAATATCCCGCCATCTTTCGGCCAGCCGGTTGACAGCTCGCCGCATACCATCGCTAAAGGAAAAAACAAGCAGAATGCGGCTATCACCCATAACAACATGGCCGATGCCCCGTAAGGCGCCACGTTAGGGATTTGCCGCAAACTCAGAATAGCGATGACATTCATAAAGACAATGTCTTTGATGCCAAGTAAGCCAGAATTCGTGTTACTCATGGCCATCTCCTGTTATGCATTCAGGCATCACTGCCCTCTTCTTATCATCTGACGACGGGCTTCAGCATGAAACTGAAGCCCAAAACAGTATTAATAAATGTCGTACTTGACCATATCTTCGTAACTGTCTTCCCGACGAATCAGACGCGTCTCACCATTTTTATCGATCATCACCACGCCCGTGCGCGGACGGTTGTTATAAACGGTTTGACTTTCAATGGTGTATGCCCCGGCATCAAGAAACGCGACAATATCGCCAACATGAGTCTCCTTCGGCAGTAAAAACTCTTCGCCTTTCGCCCCCATGTGGAAATAATCTCCGCCATCACACAGCGGCCCGGCTAATTTTATCCAGGCGTCGTGCGCTGCCGTCATGCGAGAGGCGTTATAGACATAAAAGAACCAGTCAAAATGCTGGCTGTCAGAGAGTACGCTGTAACCAGCGTCGACAAATTTCCATTCAACGTGGCATTCCACATTGCCGTTAAGATCGTAATTTGTTTTACGTTTTTCGCAGGAGACTTCCGTCAGTAAAACCGCCGCCGACCCGGTCACTTTACGTCCCGGTTCAATACATATTTCCACATCGGTACGCCATTTATGCACTTCGCGAATGACCGCATCGGCAAAATCCTGGGCGGTAATACCGGCATACATATTATCTTTTAACGGGTCGCCATTCTCATCGTCATATTTATAGGGAACCGGAATTCCGCCGCCCACGTTGATCAAATCAAATCTAATACCGAGCACCTCTTCCAGGCGACGGGATTCATCCACCAGCACTTTAGTCGCTTTTGCGAAAGGCTCTGACTCCGGCACCTGATCACCCACATGCATATGCAAGCCACGCAAATGCACATAAGGCATCGCCAGAATGCGGCGGCAGGTTTCTTCCGCCTGTTCCAGGTCGAGACCCGACTTCGCATGGAAAGCGGTAACCAGTTCCGCATGCGTCGCCGAGGGAACATTCGGCTCCACACGGACGCAAACATTGGCGACTTTCTTCAGCTTGCGAGAGATGGCATCAATATGTTCCAGCTCATACAGGCTATCAACATTAATAAGATACAGATCGTTGGCGATGGCATATTCCAGATCGGCAGGCTTTTTCACCACGCCGTTGAAGACGATCTGATCGCCGCGAAAGCCTATCTCCAGACACTTGCGAACCTCATATTGTGAGTTTGCCTCCGCGCAAATTCCGGCGTCACGAATGGCTTTCAACACCCCCATGACCGAGCAGGTTTTTGACGCAAAGAAGGTTTTGGTATTTTTATGCGCCGCAAATGCCTGCTGGATTTCATGAATGTTACGAATAATCTCCGGCTCAGAAAACACATAGAACGGCGTGGGGTACTGGCGCGCCAGAGCGTCCAGATCGACCCCTTCAAAACACAAATGACCGTCTTTGTGCTGGAAACGGCGATCGTCGTTGATTACCTGCTCACGTAGCTGGTTGTAATTCTGCATAATCGAGTCAGTCATAACGCCCTCTGCTTAATGTTTATGGTAAAAATCCGCATTCTTTACAGGGATAAAGCAAAAGGCATGCCACTATTTTTTATCAAATTAATCAATTGCTTATAAAAATAAGCTATTTCTCATTTTCGTCATTGAGTTTGCTATTCATCACAACGACGAAAATTCGTCACTTTTATAATGACAACATGAACAATAGATATGAGGAATGCATATATGGCATCCACCAATCAGGAGCTGGCCTCGGCGCTCAGGATGTTTTCCCGCTTTTTCGATTTGATTCATCAGCCGTTGGCCGTCATTAATGAGCGTGGTGAATACGTTTACTACAATCAGGAAAGCGCGGATCTGGACGGCTACAGCATTGAACGGGCAATGGGAAAACATATGCTGGATGTCTATCCGGGCATGAAAGAGACGCAAAGCACGATGCTTTCATCGTTAAAAAAAGGCGTGGAATACATTGGCCATTATCAAATTTATTACAATGCGCGAGGCCAGGCCGTTGACTATCAGCACACCACCGCGCCGCTCTATGCAAGCGATGGCGGCATGGTCGGCGTTATCGAAATCGGCAGGAATATGTCCGGCGTCAGGCGGCTCCAGGAGCAGGTGGTAGAACTGAACCAACTGCTGTATGCCGATCACCATGAGAAGCACCATGCCATTATTACCGAAAACCCGGAAATGCTCAGTAATATCGCCAAAGCCAAACGGCTGGCCGCCAGTAATATTCCGGTGACGATTGTCGGGGAGACGGGTACGGGTAAGGAGCTATTTTCCCGCCTGATACATCAATGCAGCAAGCGGGCGAATAAACCCTTCATCGCCCTGAACTGCGGCGCTCTACCGCCTACGCTTATCGAAAGTACGCTTTTCGGCAACGTGCGCGGCGCCTATACCGGCGCGGAAAATAGCCAGGGCTATCTGGAACTGGCAAACGGGGGAACGCTCTTTCTTGATGAGCTGAACGCCATGCCGATAGAGATGCAAAGTAAGCTGCTGCGATTCTTGCAGGATAAAACCTTCTGGCGGCTCGGCGGACAACAGCAACTCCACTCTGATGTCAGGATCGTTGCCGCCATGAACGAAGCGCCCGTCAAATTAATTCAACAAGAACGCCTGCGGGCAGATCTTTTTTATCGGTTGAGCGTCGGAATGTTGACGCTACCGCCGCTGCGCGCCCGCCCGGAAGATATCCCCTTACTGGCGAATTATTTTATTGATAAATACCGTAATGACGTGCCGCAGGACATTCACGGACTAAGCGAGACGGCGCGTGCTGATCTGCTCAATCACGCCTGGCCGGGTAATGTCAGGATGCTGGAAAACGCGATTGTACGCAGCATGATCATGCAGGAAAAAGATGGGCTGCTCAAACACATCATTTTTGAACAGGACGAGTTAAATTTAGGCGTACCGGAAACCGCGCCGGAAAATCCCCTTCCCTCGTCACCCGATCCGCAGTATGAAGGGTCGCTGGAGGTACGGGTTGCCAACTACGAAAGGCATTTAATAGAAACCGCGCTGGATACGCATCAGGGGAATATTGCCGCCGCGGCCCGCAGCCTTAACGTATCCCGCACCACGTTACAGTACAAAGTACAAAAATACGCTATTCGCTTCGGCGTGGTGCGTAATTGACATCGGCCAGCGGCATTGCGCCGCTGGCAAAGCCATTAGCCTTCGTTATGCATTTCCAGGTTTTCCATTTCGTTCTGGAACAGCACCGCTTTGGCGTCGTCATTACGTAATGAATCCAGGAAGTCGAGGTATTGCTGGTCTACGTCTTTGGTGACATATATCCCGTTAAATACCGAACACTCAAACTGCTGGATATCCGGATTTTCCGCGCGTACGGCTTCGATCAGATCGTTCAGATCCTGGAAGATAAGCCCGTCTGCGCCGATGATCTGACGAATCTCATCTACCTCGCGACCATGCGCGATCAGCTCATTGGCGGTCGGCATATCAATGCCATAGACGTTGGGGAAACGAATTTCCGGCGCGGCGGACGCCAGATAAACCTTCTTCGCGCCGGCTTCCCGGGCCATCTCGATGATCTGCTCTGATGTGGTGCCACGCACGATGGAATCATCCACCAGCAGGACGTTCTTATCGCGGAATTCCGCGCGATTAGCATTGAGCTTACGGCGCACGGATTTACGGCGTAGCTGTTGACCCGGCATGATAAAGGTACGTCCCACGTAACGATTTTTGACAAATCCCTGGCGGTACGGCTTGCCGAGAATACGGGCAATTTCCAGGGCGATATCGCAGGAGGTTTCCGGGATAGGGATCACGACGTCGATGTCCAGATCTTCCCATTCACGAGCGATTTTTTCGCCAAGTTTGGTGCCCATATTCACACGAGCGCTGTAGACGGAGATTTTGTCGATAAAGGAGTCCGGGCGAGCAAAATAAACGTACTCGAACAGACAGGGGTTACTGACCGGATTATCCGCGCACTGGCGCGTGAACAGTTGCCCCTTTTCGGTAATATAGATAGCTTCGCCTGGCGCAACATCGCGCAGGAATTCAAAGCCCAGCGTATCCAGCGCCACGCTTTCAGAAGCGACCATATACTCCGTACGACCATCGCCAACGTCACGCTTGCCCAGCACTAATGGGCGAATGCCGTGCGGATCGCGAAAAGCCACCATGCCGTGGCCGATAATCATCGCCACGCAGGCATAGGCGCCACGGATTTGACGGTTAGTCGCGGCAATCGCGGCAAAAATATTGTCGGCTTCCAGCGGATAGTGACGGAAGTTGTCGAGCTCGCTGGCGAAAATATTGAGCAGGATTTCGGAATCGGAGGTGGTGTTGATATGGCGGCGCTTTTCTTCAAACAGCTTTTTACGTAGCTCATGCGCGTTAGTCAGATTGCCATTATGGGCCAACGTGATGCCATACGGCGAGTTAACATAAAAAGGTTGCGCTTCGGAAGCGCTGGAGCTGCCTGCGGTAGGGTAGCGCACATGGCCGATCCCCATGTTGCCCTGCAAACGCTGCATGTGGCGAGCTTCAAAAATATCGTTCACCAGCCCGTTTGCCTTACGCAAGCGGAAGCAGTTATTCGCATCAATGGTGATGATACCGGCAGCATCCTGACCACGATGCTGGAGCACTGTTAACGCGTCATAAATCGACTGGTTGACCGGCATAACACCGGCGATACCGACAATACCGCACATACGTCATTTTCCTCGTTAAGCCACATCTCAGAACCTGTTACGTCCTGGGCAAGAAACTCGACGAGCTTTGCAGATAGTCAAAGAACCATCTGATGATGAAGCTGAACTGCGGGATGAGCTGCGATTTGCTCCAGTCTTCGCTTTTCGACAAGCCGGTAAAGGTATCAAGGAAGAACAGAATGGCGGCGACAATCAGCGCGCCTCGCAGTGCGCCGAAACAGATCCCCAACACCCGGTCAGTTCCCGACAGGCCGGTCTTCTCTACTAGCTGACCTATCACAAAATTCACGATAGCGCCGACGATAAGCGTCGCGATAAACAGTACCGCGATAGCAATCCCATTACGAACCAGCTCGTCTTCAAAGCCCGTAAACCAGACAGACAGGTAAGTGTAGTAGTGACTGGCGACAAAGAAAGCACAACCCCACGTCACCAGCGATAACGCTTCACGAACAAAGCCGCGGATCAGGCTAACCAGACAGGAAAAAGCAATCACCGCGATAATGGCGTAATCAATCCAGACCATAGATGTCCCACGATTTTACGCCCTGTCGTCCTGTTCGGGGCGCATTCTAACAGAAAAAGAAAACGTTTGCGTAGGGATTTCCTTCCCACGCGTAAATAAAAATGGCGCTGAAAAAATATTCAACGCCATCACACTTTTTATCTCTTCGGGCACGACCAGAAGAGCTGCCATCGGCCTGATAAGCGCAGGATACCAGGTTCATTCCTTCTGCCGGATGGCGGCGTAAACGCCTTATCCAGCCTACAGAACTTCGGCTATTACCAGGTGAACACCGTAGGCCTTAACGCTGCGCGCTCAGGCAAAACGCGCCTTAGTTCGGGCTATATCCCATCACCACGCCGCTTAACCCGGAAATCTGCTTGAGCTCGCCAAGCGATCCTTTCATCTTATCTTTCGACGCATCCGGCCCGACGAGAATACGGGTTATTTTACCCTGTACCGGCGTTGAGGGGGAAGTATAAACCCGGAACCCGGCGGAACGAAGCTTGCCGACTATCTCGTTGACTTTATCCGCGTTTTTCAGCGCGCCCAACTGTACGACATAGGCTTTGCCGGTCGGCGCAGGTTTATCGTCGGCGACTGGTTGCGGCGCGGGCGTCGGCGTGGAAGCGGCGACAACCGGCTGTTGCGGTTTAGGCTGCGGCTTCGGCTTTTCAACCGGCTTCGGTTTAGGCGTCTCCGCCGGTATCGGATCAAGCTCAACATTGTTAGACGCCATGCGCGACGGGTCCAGCGATGGCGCTGCCGCATCTCCCGCCCGCACCTCTTCAGCCGCCCCTTCCGGCGGCTGTGTCGGCAGCGCCTGCGTTGCGGCAGGCATCATATCCGGCTCATCGCGGTCGCCAGGCTTCGGTACCAGTGGAATCGCAGCAAATTCATCCTGATAATGCTTTTTCTGTCCGTCCAGCAGACCGGGAAGCACAATAACCCCCAGCGCGACTAACACAATCGTGCCGACTAAACGATTCTGAAACTTACTCGCCACCGATTCTCCCCGCGTCTATCACTTCCATAACATGTGCGACGGTGTGGAACGATCCGCACACCAGCACGGTATCTTCTGGCTGCGCCGCGTCGATAGCGGCCTGCCATGCCTGCGCGACGCTATCATAGACATTCCCTTTCCCCAGATGTTCCAGAAGTTGTTCCGCCGTCGCGCCGCGCGGCCCCTCTAACGGAGCACAATACCAGTCGTCAACCACGCTTTTCAACCAGGCTAACGTGCCGGCGATATCTTTATCATGCAGCATACCAATCACCGCAAGCACGCGCCCGCGTTTCGGCAACATTTTCAGACGACCCGTCAGGTATTCCGCCGCGTGAGGATTATGGGCGACATCAAAGATAACGCGCGGCGACTCACTCACGATTTGAAAACGTCCCGGCAAGGTAGCCTGCGCAATACCGTCGCGAATCGCCTGCTCGTCAATGTTCAACCTGCTGGCGCGCAGCGCGGCCAGAGCGGTGGCGGCATTCGGCTGAGGAACCTGCGGCAACGGCAGCCCGACAAGCGTGCCGTCGCCATCGGTAAACGCCCAGTGCGTCGCTGTCACCTCATAACGCCAGTCAACGCCGCGACGCCGCAACAGCGCGCCGGTCTCCTGCGCGACATCCGCGATGGTTGCCGGCATTTCCGGTTCGCCGACGATAGCGGGTTTTTCCGCACGAAAAATCCCGGCTTTCTCGCGGCCGATACTTTCGCGATCCGGCCCCAGCCAGTCAGTATGGTCAAGCGCGATGCTGGTAATTACCGCTACATCGGCATCCACAATGTTCGTGGCGTCCAGGCGCCCGCCCAACCCGACCTCCAGAATCACCACGTCAAGGTTAGCCTGTTTAAACAGCCACAATGCCGACAACGTGCCATATTCAAAATAGGTCAATGAAATATCGCCGCGCGCCGCTTCTATTTCCGCAAAGGACGCGGTATGCGCGGATTCCGCTAATTCTTTCCCCTGCACGCGCACGCGCTCGGTGTAACGTACCAGATGAGGCGAACTATAGACGCCCACACGGTATCCCGCCGCGATTAACACCGACTCCAGCGTGCGACAGGTCGTACCTTTGCCGTTGGTTCCCGCAACGGTAAAAACGAACGGCGCAGGCTTGAGGATGTCCAGACGCGCTGCCACCTGGCTTACGCGCTCAAGGCCTAAATCGATACTCTTGCTGTGCAGGTTTTCCAGATAAGAAAGCCACGAGGCCAGGGGCGACGCAGCTTGAGGTATAGATTTGTTTTTCATTGATTCCGCTGCTTCTTTACGGTGAAAAGCAAAAGGGCAGAGCCTGTGGCCCTGCCCTTTTCAGTTATCAGGCCTCAGACTCCTGATCCGGCGCCGGAGGCACCACCACGCCTTCACGCGGGGCGTCCGGGTTCGGCGCGGGCAGATTCATCAGCTTCGCCAGAATGCTCGCCAGCTTCAGGCGCATTTCCGGGCGGCGGACTATCATATCAATAGCGCCTTTTTCGATCAGGAACTCACTGCGCTGGAATCCTGGCGGCAGTTTTTCGCGAACGGTCTGTTCGATAACGCGCGGGCCGGCGAAGCCAATCAGGGCTTTTGGCTCGGCGATGTTGAGATCGCCCAGCATCGCAAAACTGGCGGAAACGCCGCCCATTGTCGGATCGGTCAATACCGAGATGTAGGGCAGGCCACGTTCCTGCATTTTAGCCAGCGCCGCCGAGGTTTTCGCCATCTGCATCAGCGACATCAGCGCTTCTTGCATACGCGCGCCGCCGGAAGCAGAGAAACACACTAACGGACAGTTGTCTTCCAGCGCCTGTTCAACGGCGCGAACGAAGCGTGCGCCAACGACAGACCCCATTGAGCCGCCCATGAACGCGAATTCAAACGCAGCGGCGACAACCGGCATACCGTGAAGCGTCCCTTTCATGACCACCAGCGCGTCTTTCTCGCCGGTTTCTTTCTGCGCGGACGCCAGTCTGTCTTTATATTTTTTGGAGTCGCGGAACTTGAGCACGTCTTTTGGCTCCAGCTCGCTACCCAACTCCACAAGGGAACCTTCATCTAACAGGCTATGCAGGCGATTGCGCGCCGACATGCGCATATGATGGTCACACTTAGGACAGACCTCAAGATTACGTTCCAGCTCAGCGCGGTATAAAACCTGACCGCAGCTATCACACTTGGTCCACACCCCTTCAGGAATGCTAGCCTTGCGGGTGGGAGTAATGTTGCTTTTAATTCGTTCAATCCAGCTCATTGGTGACCTTTCTGCCTGAACCTTAGTCAGCTTTATTATAAGGGGCGCATAATGCCATTTTTGCCCCCAACAGACCATGAATGTTGCACATTAAAACATAACAGCCCGAAACTTTGGATAAAAAAGTGGTCGAACCGCTGAGTTACTTTCTATTTTGCGGCACGCGACGCAGCGCGCTTATGCCGGACAATCTCAATGACGCCAGGTAATATCGAAACCACGATAATCCCCACAATCAGCAGCTTAAGGTTATCCTGAATCAACGGTATCGTACCGAAGAAATAACCGGCGTAGGTAAAGAGCAGCACCCACAGCAGCGCGCCGATGACGTTATAAGCGGCAAAATGCCGATAGGACATGTGCCCCATCCCTGCCACAAACGGCGCAAAGGTTCTGACGATCGGCACGAAGCGAGCGAGAATGATAGTTTTACCGCCGTGTTTTTCATAAAACTGGTGGGTTTTATCCAGATAACTGCGGCGGAAAATTTTCGAATTCGGATTACTGAACAGTTTTTCGCCGAACAGTCGACCAATCGTGTAATTTACCGCATCGCCGACAATTGCGGCGATCAGCATTAACGCCACCATGACATGCACATTGAGATCGTTGGTTTCCAGCGAAGCCAGCGCCCCGGCGACAAACAGCAGCGAGTCGCCCGGCAGGAACGGCGTGACGACCAGGCCGGTTTCACAAAACAGAATCAAAAACAAAATAGCGTACACCCAGACGCCGTACTCCGCGACCAGCTCCGCCAGATGCACATCGATGTGCAGAATAAAATCAATAATAAAGTAGATCAGGTCCATATTTGTCTTTGCCTTTCTACCCGACACGTTTCGGGTGTACGATTCGGATTAGTCCGCCAGAAATAGCGGGCCCATTGGCGGTTTTGGAAGGTCAAACCGGTCAGGGTAATCCACCGCAACCAAATATAGCCCTTCCGCCTTCGCCGTTGCCGCCGCCAGCGTTCTGTCCCTGGCCGCTAACAGCTCTGCGATCCAGCTCTCCGGCTGGTTGTGAGCGCCTACTTCCAGCAGGCTGCCGACAATATTCCTGACCATATGATGAACAAAGGCATTCGCTTTGATATCGACCACCACATAAGGGCCGTGGCGGGTAACGTTGATGTGCATCACATTACGCCACGGCGTGCGCGACTGGCACTGCACCGCGCGAAACGAGGTAAAATCATTTTCGCCAAGCAGACACTGCGCCGCGCGATGCATCCGCTCTGCATCCAGCGGCTCATAGTAATGCGTCACGCCTTTTGCTAACACCGCAGGACGCAGTCGATGATTGTAGATGATATAGCGATAACGGCGAGCCGTAGCGCTAAATCGCGCGTGAAAATCATCCGGTACAGTTTTCACCCAGCGCACGGCAATGTCACCAGGCAAATTCGCATTTACCCCCAGCGTCCATGCCGCATCTTTGCGCAATGCGGTCGTTTCGAAATGGACAACCTGCCCGGTGCCGTGAACGCCGGCATCGGTACGCCCGGCGCAGAACACGTTAATAGGTTCATTTGCCACCTGCGAGAGCGCTTTTTCCAGCTTTTCCTGCACGCTGCGCACTTCATTCTGACGCTGCCAGCCATAATACTTGCTGCCGTCGTACTCAATACCCAGCGCAATTTTATAGACCGGCGATGATTGCTGTCCGGACATCAGTACAGATACTCCTGCACCAGCTTCTCCGCAATTTTAACGGCCATCAGCGCGCCGCCGAAACGCACGTTGTCCGCCACTGACCAGAACTGAATTTGTTCCGGCATACCGTAATCATTATGCACACAGCCAATAGAAAGCTGTGGATTGCCGGAAGCGTCGCCCACCTGCGTCGGGTAATCCGTCTCTTCTGATAGTACGATATCTTCACCGCGGGAAAACGCCTCGCGCGCCTCTTCCGCCGCCAGCGGACGGAGCGCTTCAAAGCTCACCATCTGCGCATGGCCATAGAACACTGGCGACTGCACGACACTGGCGGAGATCATCACGCCATCGTCCTGCAAAATTTTACGCACTTCATCGACGATACGACGTTCCTGGCGCACGCTGCCTTCCCGATCCGGCAGCAGCGGCAGCATATTGAACGCCAACTGGCGGCCAAAGAAATCATCTTCATCAATCGGTATGCCGTTAAGCAACTTCGCACTCTGTCCGGCCAGCGCATCGACCGCTTTTTTCCCCTGTGCGGACGCTGATAACATACTGATGACGGCGATGCGCGACAGTCCCCCCTGATCGATTAACGGCTTGAGCGCCGCCAGCAGTTGACTGGTCAGACTATCGGCGACCGCAATCACGTTACGGTTACGGTAATCCGCCAGTACATACGGGTTAACTTCCGGCACGACCAGCGGCACATCAGGCTCCAGCGCGAACAGACCGCTGGAATCTATCACCAGGCAACCTGCATTGGTCGCGTCGTCTATCCAGGCAGCCGATGCCTCTGCGCCGGCAACGAAAAACGCCAACTGCGCCTGCGTCCAGTCAAAGTCCGCCGCATCCTGGACAATGACCGACTTGCCACCAAAACGGAGGTGCTCGCCCGCGCTTTCATGACGCGCTAACGCATAAATTTCACCGACCGGGAACTGGCGTTCAGCCAGTGTTTCAAGCAGGGCTTCGCCTACGGCGCCCGTTGCGCCCAGAATGGCAATGTTCCAGCCTTCAGACATGGTGATTTACTCCAGAAATACATAAGCGTCCCTGTCGCATTATTCGACAGGGAGCATTAAGAAGACATTAATGTGCCGGGTGATGAACAGCGTTAAAACCTAGCTTACACAGCAAGGCGGCTGCCGTTTCGTCGTCACACATCACGTATAAAGACGACCATTCACGGCGCTCAAGATAATTTTTACGCAATTTATCAAATTCACCCGGAATTCCAGCGACTTTACGCAGCGGCGCATCATCGCGGCGCACATCATACACCAAATGCGCCAGTCTTTTCAGCGTCGGTTGATCCAGCGGGCCATGAAGCGTAATACGACCAAACTCAGGCGCAGGCAGTAATGTCTCCAGCGCGACATGCTGCTCGCGGCCAATAAACGCGCTATACGCCTCAAAGACCTGGGTGGTGCCGCGCGCTTTGCCTTCCAGCGTATAGCCGGCAATATGCGACGTGCCGATATCCACGGCTTCCAGTAGCGCGACGTTAAGATCCGGTTCGCCCTCCCACACATCAAGCACCACGCTCAGCGGCTGCCCGGCATTAAGTCGCGCCAGCAACGCAGCGTTATCCACCACCGGACCGCGGCAGGCGTTAATGAGAATGGCGCCGGGTTTCAGTCGACGGATCAGCGTCTCATCGGCCAGATGCAGCGTTTTATACGGTCCGTCTTTATAGAGCGGCGTATGGAAAGTCAGGACATCCGCTTCCTGCACCAGCTCATCCAGCGTACGAAAATCACCCTCGTCCCCGCGTGCGGCGCGTGGCGGATCGCACAGCAACGTGCGGATACCCAACGCTTCAAGCCTGGTCTGTAGCCGGCTTCCGACGTTACCCACGCCGACAATCCCTATAGTGCGATCGCGTAACGAAAAGCCGTCACGTTCGGCCAGCATCAACAGCGCGGAAAACACATACTCCACCACGGCGATAGCATTACAGCCGGGCGCGGCTGAAAAACCGATGCCCGCCTGCTTCAGCCATGCCTCATCCACATGATCGGTGCCTGCCGTAGCAGTACCAACGAAGTTAATCGGCGTGCCGCTCAGCAGCGATTCATTCACTTTCGTGACCGAACGCACCATTAACGCATCGGCATGGTTCAATTCTTCAACGGGGATCGGGCGACCCGGCACTGCCTTTACCTCACCCAGGCGGCTAAATAATTCGCGGGCGTAAGGCATATTTTCATCAACGAGAATTTTCACGACTGTCGTACCTGTTTGAGAACGAGAGTTAACCGGACAAGTGTGCCATAATCTGGCCGCCAGGCATATATTGCTCAGATTTATGGTTAAAGGATAATTAATTATGCATCCCATCTCCGGCGCCCCTGCACAGCCTCCAGGCGAAGGGCGTAATCCTCTTTCCGCTGCGAGCGAGCAGCCGCTTTCCATGCAACAGCGTACGGTACTGGAAAGGCTGATCACGCGCCTGATTTCACTGACCCAGCAGCAAAGCGCGGAAGTATGGGCCGGAATGAAACACGATCTGGGGATAAAAAATGACGCGCCGCTACTGTCGCGCCACTTCCCCGCCGCTGAACAGAATCTTACCCAGCGTCTGGGCGTAGCGCAGCAAAATCACGCCAATCGTCAGGTGCTTTCACAGCTAACAGAGCTGCTTGGCGTCGGAAATAATCGTCAGGCCGTCAGCGATTTTATCCGTCAGCAATACGGTCAAACCGCGCTTAGCCAGCTTACGCCCGATCAACTCAAAAACGTGCTGACGCTCCTGCAACAGGGGCAGCTTTCCATTCCGCAGCCGCAGCAACGTCCGGCAACGGATCGGCCATTATTGCCTGCTGAACATAATACGTTGAATCAGTTGGTGACGAAGCTGGCGGCCGCGACCGGCGAGTCAAACAAACTTATCTGGCAATCAATGCTGGAACTCTCCGGCGTGAAAAGCGGCGAGCTCATTCCGGCAAAACAGTTTACCCATCTGGCGACATGGCTACAGGCGCGGCAGACGCTGTCACTACAACACGCGCCTACGCTACATACGCTGCAGGCTGCGTTAAAACAACCGCTGGAACCGGACGAACTCACAGCGATCAAAGAGTATGCCCAACACACTTATCAAATTCAGCCGCAAACGGTGCTGACCACCGCCCAGGTGCAGGATTTACTTAACCATATTTTCCTGCGTCGCGTAGAGCGGGAGGCGGATGAGCTGGAACCGCTCTCTATTCAACCCATCTACCGCCCGTTTGCGCCGATGATTGAAACCGTGAAAAATCTGTCTGCGCGACCAGGCCTGTTGTTTATCGCGCTAATAATTGTACTGGCGCTTTTCTGGCTGGTTTCTTAACCGCGCCGGAACGATAATATCGTCACCAAGATGCCAACCACCGCGGAGATCGCTCCCGCGAGGAATACGGAAGGATAGCCGTATGACGTGGCCAGCATGCCCGCCAGCGGGCCGGTAACGCCGTAGGAGATATCCTGAAACGCGGCGTAGCCGCCGAGCGCCGTACCGCGTACCTGTGCAGGTACGCGTTTCACAACCTCCACGCCCAGCGCCGGGAAAATCAGTGAACACCCTGCCCCGGTGAGCGCCGCGCCTACCAGCGCTATCCAGGCCGTCGGCGCCAGCCACAAGAGCAGCAACCCTGCCGTCTCAACCAGCAATGAGACAACGGCGACCTTCACGCCGCCAAAGCGGTCCGGCATCCAACCGAACAATATGCGCATCAGTACAAACGCACCGCCAAACGCGGTCAGGGTGAATCCCGCCATCGTCCAGCCATTGCTGACAAAATAAAGTGAAATAAACGTACCGATGACGGCAAAGCCCACGCCCTGCAATGTCAGGCCCAGGCCCGGTTTCCAGATAAGCCCGACCACGCTCCACAGTGAAGGTCGCTCCCCCGTATACGCAGGCACTTTACGCACGGTGCCGTTGAATGCCCAGGCCAGCAGCGGTAAAACCATCGTCGTCCCCGCCAGCGCCGCGAAGCCAAAGTGGCTATGGATCAGCAAGCCCAACGGCGCACCGGCCGCCAGCGCGCCGTAAATCGCCATCCCGTTCCACGACATCACCTTACCGGAACGCGTTGGGCCAACCAGCCCCAGTCCCCAGGTCAGGGTTCCGGTCAGCAGCTGGCTTTCGCCAAATCCGAGGATCAAACGCCCGACAATAAGCAGCGCGAATTTTATCGGCGCGGAAACCGGCAACAGCGCGGCCAGGAGCCAGGCGGCGCCCGCCAGCCCGCAGGCAAACATCCCCTGTAACGCCGATCGTTTAGCGCCATATTGATCCGCCAGCCGTCCGGCATAGCCGCGCGTCAGTACCGTCGCAAAAAACTGAATGCCCACGGCGATCCCAACCATCGTATTGCTATAGCCCAGTTCGTGATGAACAAAAAGCGGGATGACGGGTAACGGCAGGCCGACCGTCATATAGGTCAGGAAAACCGCAAAGGCGATGCGGAACAGCGAAAAATTCGCAGACGGGGTCGTTGTTTTTTGGCTAACTGCTGTCATGCATTACTCCAGAATGCAGAGTAAGGCGGGGAAAGGCCACGCCCCCCTCTACCTGAACGTCAGGATTAAGGTGCGTTGGATAACGTTAAACGCTTACGCATTATCGGAAGGATAATGTAGAGAGTGAAGTCTGCCTGTGAGACGCGAAACTTGTCAACCTTGAAATTGCAGCCAGGGTATCAACGTGGCGGCGTGTCATCAAACAGAAAGGGAAAGACCGCTTTCATTCCTCTCACCTTAAAGCGTCCGGTCACCTGCTTGCGCTGTTCTGGCGTCAGTAACCTGAACATCATCTCCCAGATATCTTCAGGCTCCGCTTCCTGTAAGGAAATGGGTTCCGGCGTAGGTTCCTCTCCGCTGTCGTCAAGATAACGATGAACATAAAGAGGGAAAACAGATATATGAAACTCCTCGGCCTTTGATTTAACACGCTTACGCCTGACACCCTCTTTCCCTTCGCTGTACTTATACAAACGTTCGCGAACCGCAGGCTCGCTTCCCGGAAACCCCGGTAAGCCAAGACATTCCTTAACCGTGAACCATTCCTTTGCCATCGGTTTCTTTCCTTTCCCCTGATGAAATAAAAATATTTCTTCTTTTTCGCGAAATTTTGCTTTCTTTCTGGCACTATTCTCAGAGTGAAAAAGAAAGTAACTTTCTTTTTCTCGCGCTAATTTTTACCTTAAAAATATCGGTGCCGATAACACATCTTCTTAGGATTACAGAATGGAACCAAAAAGCCAAGACTGGCATCGTGCAGATATTAAAAGTGCACTGGAAAAAAGAGGTATTACGCTCAGAGATCTTTCTCGTCAGGCCGGTTTATCACCTGATTCACTGCGCAATGTCTTTACCCGCTCCTGGCCGAGAGCTGAACGGATTATTGCGGACGCGCTGGGCATCACGCCGCAGGAGATCTGGCCGTCGCGCTATGGCGATATGCAAATAAAAAATGATGCCGATATCGCAGAATAATAGTTAATGTTGAATAAATTAGCCCTAACTTATCAATCTCAACAATTAATAAACATTTAAACTTATTCTATTGAAAATAGTAATAGCACTATCTGTCATGCTTCCCGAATCAAATACTGTTAAAGCATTACGTAATTGCTATTACGTATTTTATTAACAGGAATCATTATGAGTTGGGATAAAAGAGTGGCGGTTAATTATGCCAAAACGCATGCAGGTTCTCATTCTCAAGGCCGGTGTGCGGAATTTACCCGAAAGGCAATTCAGGCGGGCGGTATCACGCTGGGGCATACGTATCATGCGAAAGATTATGGCCCAATGTTAAGAAGCGCCGGATTCACCGCTATTGGTACCTATGAAATGCCGCGCGAGGGTGACGTCATCATTATTCAACCTTACGCTGGCGGAAACCCGAGCGGTCACATGGCGATATACGATGGCACAGAGTGGTATTCAGATTTTAAACAACGCGATATGTGGGCCGGCCCGGGCTACCGGGCAGCCAGGCCCTCATATACCATCTACAGGAAGAATTAATGAAAACGTTCTCCCTTGTCGCGCTTATCCTGTTGCTTTGTAGTTGCTCTGCGCCTCATCACGACAGTACGCAGGCCGTGAAGCAGTTCTATACCTCATGGATGACGACGTTCACGAACGATGTGAATCCCCCTGACGACACCACCGCCTTAATGCAACGTTACGTTGCTAAAGAGGTTATTCTTCGCCTGGCGCTAATACAGTCCCTTTATGAACAGGAGATTGTGGGGGCAGATTATTTTATGTATGCGCAGGACTATGCGCCAGAGTGGATTCCACAGTTACGGGTTGGGAAGGCACACCCTTTCCTCGGCGGAGAAAAAGTGGATGTTCTGTTGGGCACAGAGTCAACGCCCATCCACCTGGAAGTTTATACCCGTTGGGAAGAGGGACGCTGGAAAATTTACCGCGTTCGGGATGCTGACAGGGGTTATGAACAGCCGATTTATGACGCAGGCGCCATCACCCAGGCTGAGGCCTGGTCAGCAAAAGTCGCGCCGGAATATAAGAAGCATTAAAAAAGGGAATCGCCATCGGTCTCTTGTTCGTACCGGAGAGGTTAAAGCGCCTATTTCATCAGGCTCTTATTCCGTCGCTGAAAACAGTAAGCCGAAAACAACCCAGGCATTATTTAAAATATGAAGTGTTATCGGTATCATTAGCCCACGGCTTCTCATTCGAACAACGCATAATATCGATGAAAAAACAAACAGATAAACAAAAGTCACCGCAAAGAGATATTGTGTATGCATAAATGCAAAAGCGAGTGAAGTAATAATAATACCGGAAGCTCTTGAGTACCGACCCCAACCGATACTGCTGTTTAATAAAAACCCTCTGAATATAATTTCCTCCGCCACAGGAGCCAGAAAGCACATCGCCAGCGTGTTAAGAAATTTATGAAGAAAAAATTGCCTTGATAACTCGGCCATCCAGGGTTCCGGGCCACTAAAAGCATTGTAGAGAACGGTAAGGCACACCAGGACCAGCGCCGGAACAAAACACTCCACGAATGATAAGCGACCCAATGATAAAAACGGGTAATACTTTGAATAAATACTCCAGGCGGCAATCGCATAGACAAAAACAATACTATATATAAAAGGCGCAGCCAGACCTCCCAAATAAAGCCAGGCATAGGAAGGCGAAAATGAGGCAAAAACAAAAATGCCGAACAAACCAAATAAAACAGCCACACAACTCAAACTATGCCTAATTTTATCTAATGTATTAGTTGGCATTTATATAATATCCATATAATTTGTTGTTCCCTGAATGAAAAAACAGGTCGCATTAGCGACCTGTTTCATTGTTGATACTACAACGTAATAGTCAGGCTTACAACTTACGCATCACCAGCGTGGCGTTGGTGCCGCCAAAACCGAAGCTGTTAGACATTACGGTAGTCAGTTCACGCTCGGTCGTTTCGGTCACGATGTTCAGACCCGCAGCCTGCTCATCCAGCTCTTCGATGTTGATGCTCGGCGCGATAAAACCGTGCTCCAGCATCAGCAGAGAGTAGATGGCTTCCTGCACGCCAGCCGCACCCAGCGAGTGGCCGGTCATCGCTTTGGTCGCGGAGATAGCCGGGCTGTTATCGCCAAACACTTCACGGATTGCACCGAGTTCTTTCACGTCGCCTACCGGAGTAGAGGTACCGTGAGAGTTCAGGTAGTCGATCGGCGTGTCTACGCCGTGCATCGCCATCTGCATGCAACGTACTGCGCCTTCACCAGACGGAGCAACCATGTCTGCGCCATCGGATGTTGCGCCATAGCCGACGATTTCCGCATAGATATGCGCGCCGCGCGCCAGAGCGTGCTCCAGCTCTTCGACAACAACCATACCGCCACCGCCCGCGATGACAAACCCATCACGGTGCGCATCATAGGTACGGGACGCTTTTTCAGGCGTATCGTTGTATTTGGTGGACAGTGCGCCCATCGCATCGAACTCACAGGCCATTTCCCAGCACAGCTCTTCGCCGCCGCCAGCAAAAACGATGTCCTGTTTGCCCAGTTGGATCTGTTCAACCGCATTGCCGATACAGTGTGCGGAGGTCGCGCAAGCGGAGCTAATGGAGTAGTTCACGCCATAAATTTTAAACGGCGTAGCGAGGCAGGCGGAAACGCCGGATGCCATTGCTTTCGTCACCACATACGGGCCCACGGCTTTCAGACCACGCGGGCTACGCATGGCGTCTGCGCCAAAGACCTGGAATTTCGGGGAGCCGCCGCCGGAACCTGCAATCAGGCCGACACGCGGGTTATTCTGATAGACTTCCGGCGCCAGACCGGCGTCGGCCACTGCCTGCTCCATAGACAGATAAGCATAGATGGAGGCGTCGCTCATAAAGCGCACGACTTTGCGGTCAATGAGGCCAGTGGTATCCAGTTTTACGTTGCCCCATACCTGGCTACGCATGCCGGCGTCCTTCAGCTCCTGAGAGAAAGTGATCCCTGAACGTCCTTCACGCAGAGATGCCAGGACTTCCTGCTGGTTATTACCGATGCTGGAAACGATGCCCAGGCCAGTAATCACTGCACGTTTCATTCAATACCTCTGTAATTCGCACTATTTTTAAGTTTCGATTGGCACAATAGCGTACACTTGTACGCCGAACAAGTCCGATCAGCCATTTAGTACGGAAATTTGCGCCATCAGGCACACATCGTTAAGATCGCGATACCGCCCGTCAGACGAGTAACTTACGTGAAACAATACGCCATACAACCCGCCACACTCGAATTTAACGCTGAGGGTACACCTGTTTCCCGAGATTTTGATGATGTCTATTTTTCTAATGACAATGGACTCGAAGAGACACGCTACGTTTTTCTTGGCGGCAATCGTCTTGCGGAGCGATTTCCCGTACATTCACATCCATTATTTATAGTCGCGGAAAGCGGTTTTGGCACCGGACTCAACTTCCTGACGCTGTGGCAGGCGTTTGACAGCTTTCGTTCTGCGCACCCACAGGCGACGCTGCAAAGGTTACATTTCATCAGTTTTGAGAAATTCCCGTTAACGCGCGACGATCTGGCGCTGTCGCACCAACACTGGCCGGAGCTCGCGCCCTGGGCAGAGCAGCTGCAGGCGCAATGGCCGCTGCCGCTCCCGGGGTGCCACCGCCTATTGCTGGATCGGGGCCGGGTGACACTGGATTTGTGGTTTGGCGATATTAATGAATTGACCGACCAACTGGACGCCACGCTGAATCAAACAGTCGACGCCTGGTTCCTCGACGGTTTTGCCCCGGCGAAAAATCCGGATATGTGGACGCCAAACCTGTTTAACGCGATGGCGCGGCTGGCGCGGCCCGGCGCAACGCTGGCGACGTTTACCTCGGCGGGCTTCGTTCGTCGGGGATTACAGGAAGCAGGTTTTACCATGCAAAAACGCAAAGGCTTCGGACGTAAACGCGAGATGCTTTGCGGAGTGATGGAACAACACCTCATGCCGACCCTTTCCGCGCCCTGGTTTTACCGCAGCGGAAGCGAAAAACGTGAAACGGCGATCATTGGCGGCGGCATCGCCAGCGCGCTGTTATCACTGGCGTTACTGCGTCGCGGCTGGCAGGTGACGCTCTATTGCGCAGATGATCAGCCCGCCCAGGGCGCCTCCGGTAATCGACAGGGCGCGCTTTATCCGCTCCTTAGCAAACATGACGCCGCCATTAATCGCTTTTTCCCGACCGCATTCACCTTTGCCCGTCGCCTGTATGATGCCCTGCCCGTCTCTTTTGATCATGACTGGTGCGGCGTAACGCAGCTCGGATGGGATGAGAAAAGCCAGCAGAAAATTACCCAGATGCTGTCCCTGGCGCTGCCCGCCGGACTGGCCTCGGCGCTCAATGCCGAAGAGGCGGAACAGGCGGTTGGCGTGACGACACGCTGCGGAGGAATTACCTATCCGGCAGGCGGCTGGCTGTGCCCGGAACAATTAACTCGCGCAGTCATCGCACTGGCGACCGAACAGGGTTTACAAACGCGCTTTCGCCATACGCTCACGTCGCTCGTTGCGCAGGAGTCGCGCTGGCAACTGCGCTTTATGTCAGGTGAAACCGCCAGCCATGAGACCGTCGTCCTGGCGAACGGCCATCAGATTAACCGTTTTGATCAGACCCGGCCGCTGCCGGTGTATGCCGTCGGGGGGCAGGTCAGTCATATTCCCACCACCCCCGCTCTCTCGGCGTTGCGTCAGGTGTTATGCTACGACGGCTATCTGACGCCGCAAAATCCGCATAATCAGCAGCACTGTATTGGCGCCAGCTATCACCGGGGCGACGAAAGCACCGTCTGGCGCGAAGAAGATCAGCGTCAGAACCGACAGCGTCTGCTTGACTGTTTTCCGGATGCGAAATGGGCCACAGAGGTTGACGTTAGCGGCAACAGCGCCCGTTGCGGCGTGCGTTGCGCCACCCGCGACCACCTGCCGATGGTGGGCAATGTCCCGGATTACCACGCCACGCTGACGCATTACGCCGATTTAGCCGATAATAAAACGTCGGCGGCGCCTGCGCCTGTGTATCCGGGTTTATTTATGCTCGGCGCGCTGGGATCGCGTGGTTTGTGCTCAGCGCCATTATGCGCAGAAATTCTGGCGGCGCAGATGAGTAACGAGCCGATTCCACTGGATGCCGGTACGCTGGCGGCGTTAAATCCGAATCGGTTATGGGTGAGAAAGTTATTGAAGGGAAAAGCGGTGAAGTAATGGGTCAGTCAATAGCGGAAGGCGGCAAGCGTCGCCTTCCGGCCCACGGTGTTATTGTTTTGCCTTGTCGAACAAATTGTCCCACATCGCTTTGACTAACGCCTGATCGCGCGGCGACAGTTCGCCGGCGCCGATCGCTTTTTCCAGACTTTGGCTAACGTTGGCATAGACCGCCTCGACGGAGTGGTCATCACCGCTCTCCAGCTCGGCAATGGCTAACGTCAGGTGGCCACGCAGGTATCCACTGGCAAAAAGCTCATCGTCGCTGGCGTGCTCTACCATATCGTCAATTAATGCCAGAATGCGTGATTCAAACTCCGCGATCATCTTCTTTCCTCATTGTAAACGTGGCGCTGGCTTTAATTAAGCGCTTCCGGCCACGGGAACTGTTCCGCCTTAAGTTCGGGCGTGTGATAGTAATTCTGTAGCGCTTTGATGAAGCGGGCCGGACGTTCAGGAATGCCCTGCTCCAGATACGTCATTACCTGCGCATGAACCCGGCGCTGAAACGCCACGCGATCCGGCTCAATATCGCCTTCCAGATTGTCGCAACTGACGTTAAAGGGATACCCCGCCGCCACGCAAAACAACCAGTCGAAAGCCTGTGGCTTCACCTCAACGTCTTCGAATTGACTTTGGGTCTGCGCGTCGCGTCCGTCCGGGCAGTACCAGTAACCAAAGTCAACCAGTTCGCGGCGCGCCTTACCGGCGATACACCAGTGAGAAATCTCATGCAGCGCGCTGGCGTAAAACCCATGCGCAAAGACGATACGGTGGTACGGTACCTGCGCGTCAGCAGGAAGATAGATCGGTTCGTCGTCGCCTTTAATCAGACGGGTATTAAATTCTTCGGCAAAGCAGCCGTTAAAAATCTCAATTAACTGTTCGTAATGGTGCGTACTGTTCATTAATTCATCCCCAACCAGTGGAGGATCTCCTGTCCGTGGCTATCATAAAGTAACCTGGCGCTCATTACCGCCGAGACAATAACGATCATCGGTCTGATAAGTTTTTGGCCTTTGCTCAACACCAGACGCGCCCCCATTCGCGCCCCTAAAAACTGACCAACCAGCATCACGAAGCCCGTCGCCCAGATCACTTTGCCGCCGATGATAAATAACAGCAGGCCGCCAACGTTGGAGGTAGCGTTAAGCACTTTGGCATGTGCCGTGGATTTCGCCAGGTTATAGCCACATAAGGTGACAAACGCCAGAGCGTAAAACGACCCGGCGGCAGGCCCGAAAAAGCCGTCGTAAAACCCGACGCATCCCCCGGCTATCAGCGCGAACGGTAATCCATACAGGCGGCGCTGGCGATCTTCCTCGCCCAGCTTCGGCATCAATAAAAAATAGAGGCCGATGAAAATCACCAGGATAGGCAAGATCTGGCGCAAAATATCCGCCTGCACGTGCTGCACCAGCAGCGCGCCGCTCATCGAGCCAATGAACGTCATCAGAATATTGAGCTTTTGCTCGGCCAGGTTTACCACTTTACGGCGAATAAAATAGAGCGAAGACGAGAGGGAGCCGCCGCACGCCTGTAATTTATTGGTCGCCAGCGCGTTTGCCGGCGACATCCCGGCGGCCATCAGCGCAGGGATAGTGAGCAGCCCTCCGCCCCCGGCGATAGAATCGATAAATCCTGCCAGTACGGCGACAAAAAACAGCACCACCAGCAGCAGCGGGGAGACCATAAACAGATCATAAAAATTGTCCATCAGAGTACATGCTCATCCAGTAGCGCCTGGCAGGAAGGCGGCAGCGGCGGCGGTGTCTTCTTCTCAGGCTTTGTGGTGCCAGGTTTTGGCGGTTCGAACCAGCTTTGCAGTTCAGCGCCGCATCCATCGCCCGGCGGGGGTAAAGGTTGATCTTCGCACTCCAGGCTGTCGGCAGGGCAGCGTAAACGCACGTGCATATGCGCGCGATGCTGGAACCAGGGGCGTACTTTACGTAGCCAGTCACGATCGCTTCCGGCATCGAGGCAAAGCTGTTGTTTAATAGCCGGATTGACGAAAATACGGGTGACGTCATTGTCTTGTGCCGCCAGTTTGATCAGACTGGCGATATCCGACGACCAGCGCGACGGCACGACATGTTTACCGTCGCGGGACACCAGATCTAACGCCTGCGGGCGCAATAGCTGCGCCTGGCTCCAGCGCGTTTTCGGCAACTGCAAGAAAATATCCACATCAAGCCCGGTCTGATGACTGGCGTGTCCGCCATTAAAGCGGCCTCCGGCAGGCATCCCCATGTCGCCTATCAGGACGGTTCCGAGCCCCCGTTGCTGCGCCTGATGACTCAACCGCTGGATAAACATGACCAAGTCCGGGTGGCCGAAATAACGGCGCTGATCGGTGCGCATCACCTGATAATTATCGGACTGTACCGGCAACTTGTCGGCGCCAATGATGCAGCCGTTGGCAAAGCTACCGATAGACTGTGCGGCGCCGGGGACAGGATGAGTTATTTTCTGCCACGGCGTCGCCGCCAGGCTGGCGCTACTGACAAACCATGCCAGCAGCGCAATCGCGGTTTTTTTCATTTCTTACCAGCGTGGAATCTCTGTCTTTACATCCGCATTCTGTGCCCGATGGCGCAGTAGGTGATCCATCAGTACGATCGCCAGCATGGCTTCTGCGATCGGCACTGCGCGAATCCCCACACACGGATCGTGGCGCCCTTTGGTGATCATTTCGACTTCTTCACCCATCCGGTTGATCGTACGTCCCGGCACGGTAATGCTGGAGGTAGGTTTCAGCGCCATATGCGCCACAATGTGTTGCCCACTACTGATGCCACCGAGGATGCCGCCAGCGTGGTTGCTCTGAAAACCCTGCGCCGTGATTTCATCGCGATTCTGGCTGCCGCGCAGCGCCACCACGTTAAATCCTTCGCCGATCTCCACGCCTTTCACCGCATTGATGCTCATCAGCGCATGGGCGATGTCCGCATCCAGTCGGTCAAATACCGGTTCGCCAAGCCCTGCCGGCACGCCGCTCGCCATCACCGTCACTTTCGCGCCGATGGAGTCACCCTCTTTTTTCAGCGCGCGCATCAGTTCGTCCAGCGCGTCAAGTTTGTCCGCATCGGGGCAAAAGAACGGATTAAGCTCAACCTGACGCCAGTCTTTAATCTCCAGCGGAATGTCGCCCATCTGGGTCAGGCAGCCGCGGATTTCGATGCCGAACTTTTCCGCCAGGTATTTCTTGGCGATCGCCCCTGCCGCTACGCGCATCGCGGTTTCACGCGCGGAAGAACGTCCACCGCCACGGTAATCACGCAGGCCGTATTTCTGCTCATAGGTGTAATCCGCGTGTCCCGGACGAAAAACATCTTTAATCGCGCTGTAGTCCTGCGAGCGCTGATCGGTGTTTTCAATCAGCAGGCCAATGCTGGTGCCGGTCGTCACGCCATCAAACACGCCGGAGAGAATTTTTACCTGGTCCGGTTCGCGGCGCTGGGTAGTATAGCGCGAGGTGCCGGGGCGGCGTCTGTCGAGATCGTGCTGCAGATCGGCCTCCGTCAACGGGATGCCGGGCGGCACGCCATCGACGATACACCCAAGCGCCAGCCCGTGTGATTCGCCGAAAGTGGTTACGCGAAAGAGTTGTCCAATTGTGTTTCCTGCCATCACGGCTCCGTTATCGTTGTTGTCGTTTGCGTGTTTTAATCTTTATAAATGTTGAAATGTTCACGGGCCGCGAGCAACTGCGCTTTGGTCAACATAAAGACGCCATCGCCGCCGTTGTCAAACTCCAGCCAGGTGAACGGCACATTCGGATACTGCTCCATCAGATGTACCATGCTGTTTCCGACTTCACAAATCAGAACGCCATCATCGGACAGATAATCCGGCGCATTTCCCAGGATACGACGGGTCAATTTGAGGCCGTCAGTGCCGGACGCCAGCCCCAGCTCAGGTTCGTGGCGATATTCGTTCGGCAGATCGGACATATCCTCCGCATCGACATAAGGCGGGTTAGTGACAATCAGATCGTACTGAACTTTCGGCAGATCGCGGAACAGATCGGAACGGATTGGCGTCACGTGATGGATAAGACCGTGTTCTTCAATGTTATGCTCGGCGACAGCCAGCGCATCCGGCGAAATATCGACCGCATCAACCTCTGCGTCCGGGAAAGCATAAGCACAGGCGATGGCGATGCAGCCGCTACCGGTACACATATCCAGAATATATTTCGGCTGTTGGCTAATAAGGCCGGCGAAGTGGTTATTAATCAGCTCGCCAATCGGCGAACGCGGCACCAGCACGCGCTCATCGACATAAAATTCGTGGCCGCAGAACCAGGCTTTATTGGTCAGGTAGGCGACCGGGATACGCTCGTTAATGCGACGAATCACTCGCTCGACAATGCGGTGTTTTTCGCTGGACGTCAGCCGCGCGGTCCGCATATCTTCCGGAATATCCAGCGGCAGATAAAGAGACGGCAACACCAGTTGTACCGCTTCATCCCACGGGTTATCGGTACCGTGTCCATACCAGATATTCGCCGCGCTAAAGCGGCTTACCGCCCAGCGCAACATGTCCTGAATGGTATGCAGTTCACTTACTGCTTCATCGACGAAAATTTTATCCACGTATTCCTCCAGGGCATGCTCGCATTAAATTCGGCGGCTAGTTTGCCA
Organism: Salmonella sp. SAL4457; assembly: GCF_046548235.1. Taxonomy (NCBI): domain Bacteria; kingdom Pseudomonadati; phylum Pseudomonadota; class Gammaproteobacteria; order Enterobacterales; family Enterobacteriaceae; genus Salmonella; species Salmonella sp. SAL4457. The sequence goes on along the minus strand of NZ_JBGDZO010000011.1, from coordinate 35,490 downwards.
CGAAGACAGGGATAAATCAGCATTGACGCGGCGGGAGAATACGAAAAATCCGTTTTGACCGTTCGGATATCCTCCGGGTCGGGTAAACTAAGGCAAAAGATCAGACGAGACCCACGAATGAAAAAGAAAACATCGCTCAGCGAGGAGGACCAGGCGCTGTTCCGTCAGCTGATGGTCGGCACCCGAAAGATTAAACAGGATACTATCGTCCATCGGCCACTGCGCAAGAAAATCACGGAAGTCCCTACCCGAAGGTTAATTCAGGAACAGGCGGACGCCAGCCACTATTTTTCCGATGAGTTCCAGCCGCTGCTCAATACGGAAGGGCCGGTAAAGTATGTCCGTAAAGATGTCAGCCATTTCGAGCTAAAAAAAATGCGCCGCGGCGACTATTCGCCGGAACTGTTTCTGGATTTACACGGCTTAACGCAGCTTCAGGCCAAGCAGGAACTGGGGGCGCTGATTGCCGCCTGCCGTCGGGAACATATTTTTTGCGCCTGCGTCATGCATGGACACGGTAAACATATTCTGAAACAGCAAACGCCGTTATGGCTGGCGCAGCATCCGCATGTGATGGCCTTTCATCAGGCGCCGAAAGAGTACGGCGGCGACGCCGCGCTGCTGGTGTTGATTGAAGTGGAAGAGTGGCAACCGCCCGAATTACCCTGATGCGGAATTGCCGGATGGCGGCGCAAGCGCCTGATCCAGCCTACGAACAGCCAGCGCTGTCGTAGGCCTGATAAGCGAAGCGCCATCAGGCAGCAAAGATTAAATCGCTTTCGCCATTTTCAGATTGCAGGGACTCATTTGCCAGTTGAATGTCCCCTTGCCGCTTTCATCAAGCGTAACGTTGGCAATTGCGGACGTCGTGAACATCGGCGGCGTTTCGCCCGGACAAAGCTCAGATACCAGGTATCCGACCAGAGGTAAGTGAGAAATCACCAGCACCGATCCGATCTCTTCATTGGCCAGCGCCTGGAGGTAGGCGCTGACCAGACCGACATCGCCACAGGGCGTTAGCTCCGGCAGGACATCCACCTGAGCCGGCAGATTCATACAATCGCCGACCACATCTAACGTCTGTTCGGCCCGAAGAAACGGACTCACCAGAACACGTTCGATATCCACTTTTTGACCTTTCAGCCAGTTCGCCATCAGGCGAGACTCGTCACACCCACAAGGGGTCAAGGGACGAACCGAATCACTGGCGGCATCGAGGGCTGCGTCGCCGTGACGCATGATAAAAACTTGCATATTGCACCGCTTTTGTTAACCAGTTTCACCAACACGCTTACCACATGCCCCTATTGGCTGCGGCAAAAATGCGGTGGCCGGCATTGTGCCTTATCCATTCACTGAATGAAACGCTGTTTTTTACCTCAATGGCGTAAGTATAGTCAATCCTTGATTGTTATTTCGCCACTAAGGAGGCATTCAGTGCGGATTCATATTCTCTTTGACCTCAATTTCCCTGGTCAGTTTCCCCATTCGTCCAGAAATGCTCCCTGCGCTCCGCCATGCGCACTAATTGTTCACAAGGCGCGTAACGAGGACCGTAAAGTGCCGCCAGGCGCTGTAATGTCGCCACCATTTCACCCGGTCCGAGAGCATCCATATAGCGGAACGGGCCACCGAGAAACGGCGGAAAACCGATACCAAACACGGCGCCAATATCGCCATCGCGCGCGCTGCGAATCACTTTTTCGTCGAAACAGCGCGCCGCTTCGTTAAGCATTAACATGACACAGCGCTCTGCCACCTGCTGCGCAGATAGTCGACTCTGCCCTTGCACGCCAATAAGCTTATAAATAGCAGGGTCAACCTGTTTTTTGCTTTTACGCCCTTTTTCGCCATAAAGATAGAAACCGCGACCATTTTTTCTACCTTTGCGATCGTCATTCAAAATTGAAGCAACAACATTTGCAGGCGCGCTAAAACGTTCTCCATACGCCGCCTCAAGCACAGGAATAATTTTAGTGCCCGTATCGATTCCCACCTCATCCAAAAGTTGGATTGGTCCCACCGGAAAACCAAATTTTACCAGGGCGGCGTCAATATGTTCGACGCGTTCGCCTTCAGTCAGCATCCGAATCGCCTCATTGATATACGGCGCAAGAATTCGGTTAACATAAAACCCGGCTTTATCACTGACGACTATCGGGGTTTTACCCTGTTTTTTCGCCAGCTTAACGGTCGTGGCGATGGTCTGCGCGGAAGTAGACGCATGAGGAATAACCTCAACCAGTGGCATTTTTTCGACCGGGCTAAAAAAGTGCAATCCAATCACCTGTTCCGGTCTGGCCGCATTCGCCGCAATATCGCCAATCGGCAGGGAAGAAGTATTGGAGGCAAAAATGGTGTGAGCAGCGCAATTTTGCTCCACTTCCGCCACCATCTGTTGTTTTAACGGCAGATCTTCAAACACCGCTTCAATGACCAGATCACGATGACTGAAACCACGGTAATCGGTCGAACCTGATATCAATGCCAACTGTTTATCGCGTTCGTTGGCTTTGATATGGCGGCGGCGTACTTTTGTTTCAAGCAGATCCCAGCTGTATTTCAGAGCATGATTGATCCCCTGAGTATTTATATCCTTAATTCGTACTGGCAAACCGCCTTTACAGGCCGTAACCCAGGCGATACCGCCGCCCATTAACCCGCCGCCTAAGATGCCCACGCTGTTCAGCGGGCCGGGCGGCGCATCGCTACCGGGATCTTTTTTCACCTCGGTACTGGCAAAGAAAACAGCGCGCAGCGCCTGCGATTGAGGCGTCATCGCCAGCTCGCCGAAAGCGCGCGCTTCCGCGTCATAGCCGCTACTGCTGCCCTGCGCCAGTCCGGTTTCAATCACATCAATGATCCGCTCCGTCGCCGGATAATTACCCTGCGTTTTTTGCGCTGTCTTTTTACGCACCAGGCGAAATAACAGCGCGCGCCCCAGCGGCCCCGCCAGGATACGTTCCCGGACCGGTAATGTCCGCTGCGCCAGACGTTCTTTTTTAGCCAGCTCGACAGCCGCTTCCAGTAAAATGGTTTGCGGCACCACATCATCAACCAGCCCGGCTTTAAGCGCCTGTCTGGCGCGAAGCTGTTTACCTGTCAGGATCATATCCAACGCGGTACTGACCCCCACCAGCCGTGGAAGTCGCTGCGTTCCGCCCGATCCCGGTAAAAGCCCTAACTGTACCTCCGGCAGTCCGAGAACGGTTTTAACGTCGTCGGTACAGATACGCCGATGGCAGGCCAGCACCATTTCAAGACCGCCCCCCAGGCAGGCGCCGTGAATGGCAGCGATAACCGGAACAGGCAACGCCTGAATCTCCGCCATCAGTTGTTGCCCCTGACGCGCCAGCGTTTCCGCTTCCTGCGCGTTTTGGCAGTGACCTATCATGTTGATATCAGCGCCAGCAATAAAGTTATCTGCTTTGGCTGAGATAAAAACAACGCCCTGCAACGCTTTATTTTCCCGGATCTGCTTCAGGATGGCGCGTACCTGCGCGGCAAACTCCGCTTTCAGGGTGTTCACCTTTTCTCCAGGGACATCAATAGCGACAACCGCGACATTATCCAGACGCACGTTAAGCATAAAAGCTGATGTGGTAGTCATTATTCCGCCTCCAGAACCATCGCCGCGCCAAGACCGCCAGCTGCGCAGGCCGTGACCAGGCCAAAACCTCCGCCCCGACGCCGTAATTCATGCAACGTTTGGGTTATCATCCGCGCGCCCGTTGCGGCAAAAGGATGCCCGTAGGCGATTGAGCCGCCGAGCACGTTGAATTTAGCGTCATCCACCTCCCCTGTCGCCTGCGCACGACCAAGCACCTCACGGGCAAATCGTTCGCTGCCCAGCAGTTGTAAGTTCGCCAGAGTCTGAGCGGCAAACGCTTCATGCATGTCAAAAAGCGTCAGATCGGCCATCGTCAACCCGGCCCGCTCCAGCGCCAGCGGCGTTGACCAGGCCGGCCCCAATAGCATGTCCTGCCAGACATCAATAGCGGTAAAGGCGTAGCTGCGCAGATAACCAAGCGGGAGCAGCCCCAGCTCTTTAGCGCGGGATTCGGTCATCAGAATAACGGCGGCAGCGCCGTCGGTCAGCGGTGTACTGTTGGCGGCAGTTACGGAGCCATGTTTTCTGTCAAAAGCGGGACGCAGTTTAGCGTAGTCCGCCAGCGTGGAGGCGCCGCGAATGTTGTTGTCTTCTGCAAAGGGGTTTTTATACGGCGGCACATAGGTCGTCATCACTTCTTCCGCCAGTTTGCCCTCCGCCCATGCCTGCGCGGCGCGCTGATGTGAACGATGCGCCAGCGCGTCCTGCTGTTCACGCGTAATACCATACGTTTTCGCCATCTGTTCGGCGGTATCGCCCATGCGCAGACCGGTGGAATACTCAGCAACAGCGGGGGGAACGGGCAGCAGGTCGCGTAAGCGCAGACGAGAAAAAAGCGTCAGCCGTTGGCGGGTCGTCCGGGCTTTATTGACATCAACCAGTACCCGCGCCAGGGCTTTACTCACGCCTATTGGCAGTACCGACGACGAATCTGCGCCGCCAGCGATACCCGCGCGTATCGTGCCGGCCATCAGGCTTTCCGCCACATTCGCTACCGCCTGAAAACTGGTGGCGCAGGCGCGGCTTACGCTATAGGCATCGGTATGAACATTCATTCCCGTACCCAGCACAATTTCGCGCGCAATGTTGGGGGCTTCCGGCATTTGTACTACCTGACCAAAAACCAGTTGCTCAATGGCATCGGCTGGAATTTCACTGCGCGCCAGCAGCTCGCCTACCACCATCTTGCCGAGATCAACAGCGGGAATACCATGAAATGCAGTGGCCTGACGAGCGAAGGGGGTTCGTAACCCACTGACAATAGCAATGCGATCGCCCTGACGGGTGACCAACGGTAAAGCCTGACGCATAGTACTCCCCTGTAAAAAAATAAATTAGTGGTCTGACCTGATCACAGTCTTAACCAATTTTTTACATTTAGCCAAGCAGAGAGAAAAGAAAGTGGGAGCTAAGGCACAGTGAAGGGAAACGACAAAAAAAGAAAACGCCTCCGCCAGATGATGACGGAGGCGTCGTGAATGAACGGATTAACGCAGGCCGAGCTGGAAGATCAGCGTTTCTGCTTCGCAGGCGAAAACAAAATCAATATCCAGACGAACGCCTTCGGATTCCTCGGTAAAGGTTGGCGTAATTTGGCAAGGTTCAGACTCCACGCTACGCGCTTTTTCGGTTAACGCCGCCAGCGTCTCTTCAGCCTCTGCGCGGGTAGCGAATACGCGGCTGTATGACGCGGTGCAATCGGAGTTGTCCATGATGGTTCCAACGTCCATACAGCAGCAAACCGGGGTTTCATCAGCACTGCATTTACTCATTGTAGATTTCCTCTGTATTTGCACCCAGGGTGCCAGATAAACGATGGGGATATTTTACGCTCCCGGCATTCGCCTCTCCAGTCGTTAATGGTGGGAAACGCGTTAAGTGACCGAAATCACACTTAAAAATGATCTAAAACAAAAATCGCGCGATCGGGTGACCGTTAAGCCCGCCGATTTTGCCAGCCAGATCTCGTTTCTAAGATCACAATTGAAAAAACTTATAAACATACTTGCAACATTCTAGCTGGTCAGACCTATACTCTCGCCACTGGTCTGATTTCTAAGTCGTACCGCAGACCCTACACTTCGCGCTCCTGTTACAGCATGTAACATAGTTTGTATAAAAATAATCAATGAGGTTATGGTCATGAGCCAGAAAACCCTGTTTACAAAGTCTGCTCTCGCAGTCGCAGTGGCAATCATCTCCACCCAGGCCTGGTCTGCAGGCTTTCAGTTAAACGAATTTTCTTCCTCTGGCCTTGGCCGGGCCTATTCGGGTGAAGGCGCAATCGCAGATGATGCGGGTAACGTTAGCCGCAACCCGGCGTTAATTACCATGTTTGACCGCCCGACGTTTTCAGCGGGCGCGGTTTATATTGATCCTGATGTTAATATTAGCGGGACATCGCCATCTCGTCGGACGTTAGATGCGGATAACATCGCGCCGACGGCCTGGGTGCCGAACGTCCATTTTGTCGCCCCGATTAACGATCAGTTTGGCTGGGGGGCTTCTATTACCTCTAACTATGGTCTGGCGACAGAGTTTAACGACACATACGCCGGCGGCTCGGTTGGCGGTACGACCGATCTTGAAACCATGAACCTGAATTTAAGCGGCGCTTATCGCTTAAATGAGGCCTGGAGCTTCGGCCTCGGCTTTGATGCGGTATACGCACGTGCGAAAATCGAACGTTTTGCGGGCGATTTAGGCCAGTTGGTCGCGGCACAGAATCCGGCGCTGGCGCCGGTCGCGGGTCAGATTCCCAGCGACACCAAGATTGCCCACCTGAACGGTAATCAGTGGGGCTTTGGCTGGAATGCCGGTATCCTTTATGAACTGGATAAAAATAACCGCTACGCGCTGACCTACCGCTCGGAAGTCAAAATTGACTTTAAAGGCAACTACAGTAGCGATCTTCCCATCGCTATAAACCGATTTAACCTGCCTATCCCAACGGCAACCGGCGGCGCGACACGGTCAGGCTACCTGACGCTGAATCTGCCGGAAATGTGGGAAGTGTCCGGTTATAACCGTGTGGCGCCACAGTGGGCCATCCACTATAGCCTGGCCTATACCAGCTGGAGCCAGTTCCAGGAATTGAAGGCAAAATCGACCGCCGGCGATACGCTCTTTGAGAAGCATGAAGGCTTTAAAGACGCTTATCGCATTGCGTTGGGTACCACCTATTACTACGATGACAACTGGACGTTCCGTACCGGTATCGCCTTCGATGACAGCCCGGTACCAGCGCAAAACCGTTCTATCTCTATTCCGGACCAGGACCGTTTCTGGCTGAGCGCCGGTACGACTTACGCCTTTAACAAAGATGCGTCTGTCGACGTTGGCGTCTCTTATATGCATGGTCAGAGCGTGAAAATTAATGAAGGCCCTTATCAGTTTGAATCTGAAGGGAAAGCCTGGCTGTTCGGTACTAACTTTAACTACGCGTTCTAATCTCTTTCTGAGACGGATCAAAAAGGTGAGCATTGCGCTCACCTTTTTATTTACTGCCGTTTATTCCGAGTCGATCTCTTTGAGTTCATCCTGAATCGCCTGCGCGTTCGGGTTTTCCTGCGGCTTGAGTTTTCCGCCATTGGCGATAAAGTCATGACGCTGGAAGTACGCCTCGCGCACCATAATATAAGGATCGGAAGACTGGCGCAGCAAACCATCGGAGTCCAGCAACTGCGCGCGGGTTTCTATCCCTTCGATAGTCCATTTTCCTATGGACATTGGCCAGGTCAACCACGAGAGCACCGGATACAAGGTATCCGCCATATCCCCGCCATCTTCACGCAGCGTGAAGCTGCCGTAGAACGGAAGTTGCATATAAGGCCCATACCCCACGCCATAATGGCCCAGCGTACTGCCAAAGCGATGCGGTTCAACGCGCTGCAGCTTAGGATTCGCCATTCCCGCGACGTCAATAAAGCCGCCCATCCCTAATAAGGTGTTCAGGAAGAAACGGGTGAAATGCACCATACCCTGATAAGGATCGCCCTGCAGGAAATAGTTCACCATGATCGCCGGTTCTTCGAGGTTGCCGGTGAAATTACTTAAACCGTTACGCGCAGGCTGTGGAACATAATCACGCCAGGCGACCGCGACCGGCCGAACAACATACGGGTCCAGCACATTAAAGTTGAAGTTGTACATGGTGCGGTTAAACCCTTCAAATGGGTCTGAACGCCCCTGCTGTTCTGTACCGGAACTCGCACACCCGACCAGCAGTGTGGTTCCCAGCGCCAGCGCCGACAGGCGAAGCTTCATAGATGTCTCCCTGTGAATTATGGCTATCGCTGATTGCCATCCATGACGGAACGCTACCGTATCCGCCTGTTTAGGTGTGAGCGATTTTAACAGCACGTCAAACGATGTCTATATGCGCGATCTCATTGCTTTGAGCATAGCCTGGTAACGCAACAACGTGACGGCCCTATTCTAACGAAACAGATAAAAACGAGCGTGATCATTTTTATTTTTTCGGAGAATGCCCCGGCCTGGGTAAATGAAAAACCGCTACGCTTTATTAATATGTGTTAATCAGCAGAGATCATCATGGATAGCCTTAACGACGATAAAATTAACCGGCACAGCAGTGACCTGGAAGTTGAAAGCGAAGAAAAACAAAGCGGTAAAGAGATTGAAGTGGATGAAGATCGTCTTCCTTCCCGCGCCATGGCGATTCATGAACATATTCGCCAGGATGGTGAAAAAGAGATGGAACGCGATGCGATGGCTTTGCTCTGGTCAGCCATTGCCGCAGGACTTTCTATGGGGGCATCACTCCTGGCGAAAGGGATTTTCCACGTGCAGCTTGAAGGCGTTCCCGGCGGCTTTTTACTGGAAAATCTCGGCTATACCTTTGGTTTTATCATTGTCATCATGGCCCGCCAGCAATTATTTACTGAAAATACCGTTACCGCCGTATTGCCGGTAATGCAAAATCCCACTCTGAGTAACGTTGGCCTGCTGATGCGCTTATGGGGCGTAGTCTTATTGGGCAACCTTATTGGCACCGGGGTTGCTGCGTGGGCATTTGAATATATGCCTATATTTGATGAAGAGACCCGCGACGCCTTTGTCAAAATTGGTATGGAGGTCATGAAAAATAGCCCAACGGAGATGTTTGCCAACGCGATTATCTCTGGCTGGATCATCGCCACAATGGTATGGATGTTTCCTGCAGCAGGCGGGGCAAAGATTGTGGTCATTATTTTGATGACCTGGCTTATCGCGCTGGGCGATACCACCCATATTGTCGTCGGTTCCGTTGAAATTTTGTATTTGGTTTTCAACGGCACGCTGCCCTGGAGCGACTTTCTCTGGCCCTTCGCCCTTCCCACACTTGCCGGAAATATCTGCGGCGGCACCTTTATTTTCGCATTAATGAGCCACGCGCAGATCCGCAACGATATGAGCAATAAACGTAAGGAAGAAGCGAGGCTACGCGGCGAGCGCCTGGAACGGGAGCGGAAAAAAGCGGAAAAACAGCGCTGAGTGGCGACGGTTTAACCAGTCAGGCGGCGCTACACTTACTCCGGCGAATAAAAAACGCTATACTGGCACCGCGTTGTCCCCTTAGTTAAATGGATATAACGAGCCCCTCCTAAGGGCTAGTTGCAGGTTCGATTCCTGCAGGGGACACCATTGATACCCAGGAAATTCTCTTCTTGCTGCATAGTCTTTCGAGCGGTTCCCCTTTCATGTTGCTTTTATTGCCCCTATGCAATATCACCGGACATGCCATACGTTCAGCAAAAAGTCGTCATCGGCCGGTTATGACCGATGACATCCCGATGTGGTCTAGAAGCGGTACTGCAACCCCGCGGTAACCGTATAGTTATTATTAGCTATACCTGCGGCATCGCCACCAAAATACGCCGTATCACCGCTGGTTTTATCTATGATTTGCGTACCGCCCTTACCTTCTTCATATTTACTGTAAGCAAACTCAGCAAAGATTTTTGCATTACTGGTAATATAATATCCGGCATCAATAGACGCGCCATAATATCGTGAATTTTCCGTTTTTTTCACGGAAGGTAAGTTTTCGAATGTAGTGTTCGTCATTATCATGCGCATTTACCCAGTCGCTGTATTTAAACAGTACATTACACTCAAAGTCATTAATACGATAATCACCCGCCAGCCCGATATAGGGCATTTCGAAACGCTGGCTATAACCTATGCCGCGCACGCCATGAGGAAAATTACCAATATATCAACCATTATCATAAATATAAGACCCGCCTCTTGCCGTCCAGCTAAAACGGGTTTCCTGATAGCCCGCTGTCACGCCCGCCTTGTAGTTATCGCCCTGCAATAACCAACCTTTCACATTCAAATCGTATTCATTAGCATAGTTGGCGCTGGTGTCCGGATGAATTGAACGATCGGCCCAGCCTGGCTGCTCACTGCTCATCCAGTCATGGTCAACCATATGACCCGATCCCGATGCCAAAGACGTCCAGCCGCGGGCCTCCAGCGTCATGAACGAATAGGGTTCCCATGATAAATCCCCCTGCAACGTGGCGACATTTTTTATTTTCCAGTCCAGTTGACTCAGCTTCCGCCCGGTGTCGGTGTCATAAACCAGCTCCCTGGATTTACCATTTAACACCCCCACAGAAAGGGATGTCGTGACGCTATCAGGAGAGACGTCCGGAATAAATAAGGTAGACTCCGCATAAACCGACTCAGAAAATACGGCGATCATCATTACTGCAATAGCATGTTTTCTCATTTCTCTTGTCCTCATATTCAGATGTAATCTGGAGAGGTGATGAAGTTTTCATCTTGTCAAATCGTCGGACAAGAGTACATTTATTACACCAGAGAACTTGACGCATTTTTACCTTATATTGAAGTTAAGAAATAGAATTTGATGTTCAGGTGAATAATAAGCAATCTATAATAATAATGGAATGATTTACCATTACGGTGATGTGACGTTATCTGGCTAACGACATCGTTGCTGTTGTTGTCAGCCAGATTGAAAGTAACTGTAATATCAGAATTTATAATGCTCTTTACTTAGACCATATTTTTTCATGCGCAGATAAAGTTTTTTACGGGGAATTTGCAGATACTCCGCCACTTCATTAATTCGTCCCTGATGAATATTTAATGCTTCGGTAATAATTTGTCGCTCATACTCTTCAACGCGCCGATCAAGCGGGCTCGGCTCCTGAAGAAGCAACTGCGGGTTGACCGTTTCCGCCAGCGGCAGCACGCCAACAGCAAAAAGCTCTGCCGCATTAGCCAGTTCGCGCACATTGCTTGGCCAGGCGCGTCGCATTATTCCTTTCAGTAATTCCCCCGCTATTTCCGGCACTGGATGATTGAGTCGCAGGCAGGCTTTTCGAAGATAATGGCGAAATAACGGCTCGATATCATCCGGTCGCTGAGAAAGAGACTGGCAGGCGATTTGGGTCATGGCGAAACAGTAGTACAGCTCGGCCGCAATCTGGTTAGCTGCCGCCTGCTCCACCAGCGAAGCGCTGCCAACGCCCACCAAACGAAAAGGCCGATGCTCCAGGCTTTGTAAACGCGCCAGATGGTGCTGCTGTTCGCGTGTCAGATATTCGGGATGGCTCAACACCAGCGTACCTCCTTGCGCCTGGTCGATGAATGTCTCCAACTGCCCGGCATTCTCCGGCGTAAGTTCATAGCGTACAAACGGCCCTTTCGCGTTACGCCCCAGTTGATGGAGATAACGGGCGCCAGTCATACGTCCAGTGCCATGCTCACCGTAAAACCATACGGCAATGTCCGTTTCCGCCAGTTGTTGTAACCGTTGTCGAAACTGATTCATCCACTCGCTGCGCCCAATCAGTTCAACCTGTAACGTCTGCTGGCAATATTGCCGCCGTGCAATGACCGACCGGCGCTGGCGTAGCGCGTCTTCAATTAATATCAACAGCTTGCCCGGATCGACGGGTTTTTGCAGAAAATCCCAGGCGCCCTTTTTCACCGCATCAACCGCCATCGGTACATCGCCATGTCCGGTAATCAATAAGATTGGCAGTTGATCGTCATCCTGATGAAACAGCGTCATAAGATCGATACCGGAACACCCCGGCATACACACATCGCTCAAAACGATCCCCTCCCAATCCGCTTTTACCCACTCTTTGGCCTCGAAAGGATGGGTAAAGCCACGCACGCGGTAGCCTGCCTGCTCAAGCATTTGGGTATAGGCGTCAAGTACATCAACGTCATCATCAATCAGCAAAATAGAACATTCATCATTCAACATCATCGACATCCGTTACCGAGAATTGCAGCACCACGCAAGCGTTACGCGTCAGCGTCGACGCCAGACGCAGGTCGCCCTTCATTTGCGCCATCAGCGACACGCTAATCGACAGCCCAATACCCAACCCGACAGCTTTACTAGTGGTAAACGGCTTGAGTAAAGAGGGCAACAGCGCCACAGGCCAGCCAGGGCCATTATCTGCAATATAAACCTCCAGCGCCTCTCCCTGCGTCTGCCACGTCACCGCGATCGCCGCATCATGCGAACAGGCGTCAAGCGCATTCGCCAGCACATTCACCAGAACCTGCTGAATACGCACTTCATCGCCGCTAACCCATACGGTGTCGGTTGGCAGTGAAAGCGCTCCCTGCCGGGATTGGTGGCGCATGGCCAATAACTCCCATGCCGCCACGAAAGTTTGGCGCAGATCAACGGGATACAATGGCGTTTCCAGCTCCGCCCGACGGGTAAACTGCCGCAGCGAACGGATAATGCCGTCAATCCGGTTAATGAGCCCTTCCGCTTTGGTGAGCGTATTTCTCGCCTGTCCGCTCTGACCTTGTTCAATCGCGCGTCCCGCCGTAAATAAATACATTGAAAGCGCATTCAGCGGCTGGTTAATTTCATGCGCCAGCGTGGTCATGGTCTGGCCGACTACCGCCAGTTTCGCCGTCTGAATCAACTCATCCTGCATGGCGCGCAGGTCGGCTTCTATCTCTTTGCGCTCGGCGACCTCTTGTTCAAGCTGCCTGCGTTGCATATTGAGCTGGCCCAGCGTATGACGTAGCAAGCGGGCTATCCGCCCTAGCTCATCGCGCCCGTAAACCGGGATAGTCGAGTCGGTTCTCCCCAGCCCTATCTGTACCACAGCCTGATTAAGCGCGGTAAAACGCTTTACCAGCCGGGAACGGATAAAATAGTGGTTTAATCCCCAGGCCAGCAACAACGCCAGGAGCGTCGCCACTAAAATAAGCCCGCCGCTAACGCGAACAATCTGTTCCAGGCGTTGATTGAACGTCTGCATTTGCTGGTGACTACTACCTAACTGCGCCTCAAGCAGCGTGCGAAAGCGCCCTAGCGTAGCCTCTCTGGCGCGGCTGGCGTCCAGTAAGGCTTTTTGCGCCGCAACATAATCGCGCATGGTATCGGGCATCTTATTTTTTACCATCCCGATTTCCAATAGTTCGTCGATGGTTTGCCGCAGCGTGATCGTACTGGGCCAGTCATCGAGCGCACGAATATTCTCATCCGCCGTTTTTTTTAGGTTTTCCAGATAGCGAATATGGGTCTCCACCAGCATCCCGTCATTATTGCCGGACTTGAGCTCATTCAATCTGTCGCGCAGGTCGTCAACAATCTGATTTTCAATTCGCGCCAGGGTATATACCTGCTGCTGCTCGTTCTGCACCTCGCGCGAACGTTGCAAATACTGCGCTGCATCGCCCTGATTCGCCTCAATTTGATCGAGCAGCGTCCCCTGCTGCCAGGTAAAATCCTGTACCAGCGAATTTAGCTCCGTGGTGAAATCATCATGGAGCCAGTCAATGCGAGCGGAAAGCTCACTGACTTTCTCCCGCACCAAAAACATGTTGTAGAGGGCGTTGTCCAGCTCCGCCAGCAAGGTCCGGCTATCCTGTAAAATGACGGCCAGTTGCCGGCGCTCAGCAAGCTGAAGCCCCTGACTGAGACGCTCAATCTTATCCAGATGCTGAATAATCTGCGTACGTAACTGCAAACGTACCGTCGTGTTCGGCGCCAGCAAAAATTCATTGAGTTGATCCACGGCCAGATTCAGGTTCCCCTCAATTAAAAAAGCGGAGTGGATGCGAGGAAAATATTCATCAAGCGAATAGCGAACCTGCGAACTTTGCTCATGCCAGGAATAAAGGCTGACCATACTGACAATCAGCGTCAGTAATGCGCCCGTTAAAAATGCACCCCGTAAACTGTTGCTGATACTGAGCTGACGAAGCCGTTGCAATAATCTCCCCTTCATTTCAGCTCTTCCAGTTTGTGAATCGCCAGCCGCTGATTGTTCAGAAACCAGATCTGCCACTCCATCATTTTTTGTTCGGCAAAGCTTTTATTATCAAACTGCGCCAGCCAGGTTTCATCCTCGCTGCTTGCCGCATCCACCGGGACGCTGGTCAATAAAGCTCTGATTTCAGGTAAGGGGCGTTTAAGCCGCGTTTCTGCGCTGTGCAACGCTCGCCATGCATCTTTAAGCTGCGCAAGTCGAAAACTGATCGCGGTATCAAACATGCGCTGTACCAGTTGCTGGCGCTTCAGGATCAGGCGATAGTTCAACGGCGGCTGGGCCATCAAACGCTTTTGTTGCGCGGCGCGAGGATTATCGGCGCTAAGCGGTGCGACGGGATACTTACCGGTATTCGCGTCAGCCAGTATCCTTTGCCCTTTCGGACTTAATAAGTAATGAATAAAAGCACGCGCTTCGTCTGCATGACGACTGTTTTTCAACACCGCGACGTAAGTGGGCGACACCGCAGAAGACGGGAAATAGGTAAAAGCAAGATTAGGATCGTTAAGTAGCAAATTAGCATAGTTATCAATGACCGGCCCGGCAACGCCAAGCCCGCTTTTGATTTTATCCGCTACGCCGAAACTGCGAGAGGAAATCGTGACCAAATTACCCGAGATTGCCAGCAGCGTCGCCCATCCTGCCGTCCAGCCTTTTTGCTGCAACAGCGACTCCACCATCAAATGATTGGTGTCTGAACGTGACGGACTGCTCATTAATAGAGCGCCCTGGTAACTGGGCAGGCCCATATCCTGCCAGTCGGCAGGCGGCGGAAGATGGCGCGCAGCGAGCGCTGAACGGTTGATCAATAGCCCAAATCCGGATACCGCTACCGCCACTGAAGTTGAGCGGATAGAACGCGGCACCAGCTTCTGGCTGGCGGCTGGCGCGCTATCCAATAGCGCCAGCTTTTGGTGCTCCTGAAGGTGTTGCAACAGCATGGGGGATGACGTCAGGATCAGATCGACATTTTCCGCATTCGCCGTATCAAGTAATTGCTCTAAAGAACCGCTGGTACGGTTGAGCGTACGAATCATGACGGAACCCGGCTCCGTCTGCCAGCGCTGGATAATCCAGGCGGTCGCGCTGGGTGAAAAGGTCGTTGCCATCACCAGCTCGCGGCTGTACGCCTGGCAAGAACCGAACATTGCCGCCAGCCATAGCGTAAAAGCGCCCACTCTGGCGAAACGACTACAGCATGAGAAAAGTCGATTTGTGATCCCGTTCATAAATATCGATATCACATAAAGAAAATATTGAGACAAAACTTACCCTTTTATTTCTGTTGGCATCCAGAACAACGTTATTTGAATAATAACGGGTCCGTCGCCCGAAAACATCAATAAAGCGTATCAGATCACTGGCAGCAAATTTGTTAATATCCGCACATGCTAACGATAAAACGGCCATGCCAATAATTAAAGTTTCACCACACCCTTCAGGATGGGTCAAAAATAACCTTTAAATTCACCCAATTGAGTCAATTTTGACACATTTCTTCGACTTGAATTTTATTGTCACTCCTTTCACTCTACCGACAAAACCTCCTGATGTTCATCTCACTATAAAATACAGGTGACTCCATGTTAACAATATTAAAAACAGGGCAATCGGCGCATAAAGTCCCACCGGAAAAAGTCCAGGCTACGTATGGTCGATATCGTATACAGGCATTGTTAAGCGTATTTCTGGGATATCTCGCTTACTATATAGTCAGAAACAACTTCACATTATCGACGCCTTATTTAAAAGAGCAATTGGATCTCAGCGCTACGCAAATCGGCCTGCTGAGTAGCTGTATGCTTATTGCTTACGGAATCAGTAAAGGCGTAATGAGCAGTCTGGCGGATAAAGCCAGCCCAAAAGTCTTCATGGCGTGCGGTCTGGTACTCTGCGCGATTGTTAACGTTGGGCTGGGATTCAGTAGCGCATTCTGGATATTTGCCGCTCTGGTGGTCTTCAATGGCCTTTTTCAGGGCATGGGCGTCGGCCCCTCGTTTATTACCATTGCAAACTGGTTCCCTCGTCGGGAGCGCGGACGCGTAGGCGCCTTCTGGAATATCTCGCATAACGTTGGCGGCGGGATCGTCGCGCCTATCGTCGGCGCGGCTTTTGCGATATTGGGCAGCGAACACTGGCAAAGCGCCAGTTATATCGTTCCGGCCTGCGTCGCCGTCATTTTTGCCTTAATTGTTCTGGTCTTGGGAAAAGGTTCGCCGCGCGAAGAAGGTCTTCCCTCCCTGGAACAGATGATGCCGGAAGAAAAAGTCGTACTGAAAACGAAGAATACGGCAAAAGCGCCGGAAAATATGAGCGCATGGCAAATCTTCTGTACTTATGTGCTGCGCAATAAAAATGCCTGGTATATTTCGCTGGTGGATGTCTTCGTCTATATGGTGCGGTTTGGCATGATTAGCTGGTTGCCTATCTATCTGTTGACAGTAAAACACTTTTCAAAAGAACAGATGAGCGTCGCGTTTCTCTTTTTCGAGTGGGCGGCGATTCCCTCCACGCTACTGGCAGGCTGGCTGTCAGATAAACTGTTTAAGGGCCGCAGAATGCCGTTAGCCATGATTTGCATGGCGCTGATTTTTGTCTGTCTGATCGGATACTGGAAAAGTGAATCTTTGCTGATGGTAACGATTTTCGCCGCCATTGTAGGTTGTCTGATTTACGTCCCGCAGTTCCTCGCGTCCGTACAGACAATGGAGATAGTCCCCAGCTTTGCCGTAGGTTCCGCCGTCGGTTTACGTGGGTTCATGAGCTATATTTTCGGCGCCTCGTTGGGCACCAGCCTGTTTGGTGTAATGGTGGATAAACTTGGCTGGTACGGCGGATTTTATCTTCTGATGGGCGGCATCGTGTGCTGCATTCTATTCTGTTACCTCTCCCATCGCGGCGCGCTGGAACTGGAACGCCAGCGCCAGAATGCGTTACATAATCAGGACTCACTGCAGCTTGCGGACGCGCAATAAACGATTAGCCTTCCTGGGGAACAGAAGCGCCGACATTGTCGGCGCTATCTATTCACTGGCATCGTATATACCCAAAATAATTCGAGTTGCTTAAAGGCGGCAAGGGAGTGAGTCCCCAGGAGCATAGATAACGATGTGACTGGGGTGAGCGACAAATCTGCCGGGAGCAGATTTGAACGTCACGTGCGACGGCCCGTCAGAGCGAGGCCCATCGATGGGCCGAGTAATCCGTAGCCAACACATCAGCAACTTGAAGTAT
The DNA here is from genome assembly GCF_046548235.1 of Salmonella sp. SAL4457. Taxonomy (NCBI): domain Bacteria; kingdom Pseudomonadati; phylum Pseudomonadota; class Gammaproteobacteria; order Enterobacterales; family Enterobacteriaceae; genus Salmonella; species Salmonella sp. SAL4457. The sequence continues at coordinate 18,351 of NZ_JBGDZO010000011.1, read as the reverse complement.
GAAGGGTATGTACTGACTAACGCTTACCGTATCCCACCATAAAGCGAATAATTAACCCACATGCCGGTGCGAGAAAAAGCAATAATCCGCTAACGATGTCATCGCCATCCTGCAACCATACATTGAGTAAATAAATCAGCGCGGCAAGGATAACCATTCCCGTAAAAGAAGAAACCGCAGAAAAAGCCCCCATCACCTGACCGATATAGCCACTCACGGCAAGTATACTTATTGCAAGAAATGTCCATAAATAGATCATCTATAATACCTCCTGTCTATGGCAAGGCTTCCATATAGCCTTACGGTCCCTCTCACTTCTCCTTTAAGATAAACCTTATCAGCCCGTCATTTCCATAACATTTATCTCACATTTTATTTTTTTAATCATTTTTCAATGACCTTCGTCTGAAATAAAATTATCACTGTAAAAACAATGCATTAAAAATAATGATTAGCTTATTTTTGCTACGGGAGAAATATTTACGCTTCTTGATAAAGAATTTCTGGGCGCGAGTAAATAACTGGTGGTACATTAGCCTGCCTGGCGTTCATGCCCTCGTGGTTTAGTACTGACTTAGTTTTACACTCCTTACGGGAACCATTGTCGTACATGATGGCCTAACTATACGTAAATCATTCAAGTTACCCTGATGAGCTTACTCAAGTAAGTGCTTCGGATAAGCGAACGCAACTTGAAGGATGATGCGTATTTCAGAGTGTACCGCTGCGGATAATGACTCTTCTGCGATACATTATTTTCGTATCTACAGAAGGTATTTTATGTTTCCTCAAAGCAAATTTTCACGCGCGTTTTTGCACCCGCGCTACTGGCTGACGTGGTTTGGCGTTGGCGTCCTCTGGTTACTGGTGCAGCTTCCCTACCCGGTTTTGCGTTTTCTGGGCACCCGCACCGGTAAACTGGCGCGCCCCTTCCTGAAGCGACGTGAGTCGATCGCCCAGAAAAATATTGAACTCTGTTTTCCGACCCTCTCCCGGGAAGAAAGGGAAAAACTGATCGCCGAGAATTTCCACTCTCTTGGCATGGCGCTGCTTGAAACGGGCATGGCCTGGTTCTGGCCTGATAACCGGGTTCGCAAATGGTTTGATGTGGATGGGCTGGACAACCTTACCCGTGCGCAGGCGCAAAATCGCGGCGTAATGGTCGTTGGCGTGCATTTTATGTCGCTGGAATTGGGAGGCCGGGTAATGGGTCTCTGCCAGCCGATGATGGCGACCTATCGTCCGCATAACAATCCGCTCATGGAGTGGGTGCAGACGCGCGGTCGTATGCGCTCAAATAAAGCGATGATCGGCAGAAACAATCTGCGCGGCATTGTGGGCGCGCTAAAAAAAGGGGAAGCCGTTTGGTTTGCTCCCGACCAGGACTACGGCCCTAAAGGCAGCTCCTTTGCGCCATTTTTCGCGGTTGAAAACGTCGCCACCACCAACGGCACCTATGTATTGTCCAGGCTGTCTGGCGCCGCCATGTTGACCGTTACAATGGTAAGGAAATCCGATAACTCGGGTTATCGTCTGTATATTACCCCTGAAATGGAAGGTTACCCGGCAGATGAAAATCAAGCCGCTGCCTATATGAATAAAATTATTGAGAAAGAGATCATGCGCGCCCCGGAGCAATATCTCTGGATCCATCGCCGTTTCAAGACTCGCCCGTTGGGGGAAGCGTCACTCTACATCTGAAAAAGGCCGCAAGGCCTTTTATTTTGGCATTTCGCATTGTCATAATATTCATATCGTAAATTACTCATTCCTGCTTTTAGCGATAAGTCTCCTGTTTACAGGCGATTTTTTACTGTGTCGGCGGCGTCGCTCAATAGCGATTCATCACTGTCAGAAATTAAACTGTCGCCGATTCCCGACACTTGTAAGTTACTAAAAGTAAATAAGAAAATGCCTCTTGTTTCACCTCATTTTTAGGCGTACATTAGCGCCGTCTGGAGCGATGACGCGCAGAATTCTGAGGTGATGCAGGCGGTCGAAACACGAATAATTCTCAATTTCGTATTGTCCGGCATCAACTCTCTATAATCAGGTAAGTGTAAGTTCATTTAGGCGTACGACAGGTACGCGGAGAGATGAAACGTGAAATATTTCTTTATGGGCATTTCATTTATGGTCATCGTTTGGGCCGGTACTTTCGCCCTGATGATTTAAAAGTACAATGCAAAGAAAAACAGGAGCCATGGGGCTCCTGTTTGCTTTTCTACTCCGTGCTCGCTTCAACGGGTTTTGGATGTGACGGCAGCACGCCATCGGCGCGGAACATCGCTTTAATCCCTCTGACGGCCTGGCGAATGCGGTCGCGATTCTCTATTAATGCAAAGCGTACATGGGTGTCGCCATAATCACCAAAGCCTATCCCTGGAGAAACGCAAACCTTCGCCTCATTCAGCAGCTTCTTGGCAAACTCAAGCGATCCCATCGCCGCATATTGCTCCGGGATTTTCGCCCAGACGTACATTGAGGCTTTCGGCATTTCAACCATCCAGCCCGCCTCATGCAACCCCTTCACCAGCACATCGCGACGACGTTTATACTGCTCGGCAATATCGCGCACGCACTGCTGATCGCCTTCCAGAGCGGCGATAGCCGCCACCTGAAGCGGGGTAAAGGTGCCATAATCGTGATAACTTTTAATGCGCGCCAGCGCGCTGACCAGGGTTTTATTACCCACCATAAACCCAATACGCCAGCCCGCCATATTATAGCTTTTCGACAGCGTGAAAAATTCGACCGCCACGTCGCGCGCGCCAGGCACCTGCATAATGGATGGCGCTTTCCAGCCGTCGTACACGATATCGGCATACGCCAGATCGTGCACCACCAGCACATCATAACGTTTAGCCAGAGCGACCACTTTTTCAAAAAATTCCAGTTCGACGCACTGGGCCGTAGGGTTAGACGGAAAACCCAAAATCATCATTTTCGGTTTCGGATAACTTTCGCGAATAGCGCGCTCCAGCTCGTTGAAGAAATCCACCCCCTCTACCAATGGAACCGAACGCACCTGCGCCCCGGCGATAACGGCGCCATAGATATGAATCGGGTAACTGGGGTTCGGCACCAGTACCGTATCACCATGATCCAGCGTCGCCAGCATTAAATGCGCCAGTCCCTCTTTGGAACCGATGGTCACAATCGCTTCGGTTTCCGGATCGATATCGACATCATAACGTTCCTGATACCAGTGAGAAATCGCGCGGCGTAAGCGCGGTATGCCGCGAGACGTGGAATAACCGTGCGTATCCGGACGTTGCGCGACGGTGCAAAGTTTTTCGACAATGTGGGGAGGGGTTGCGCCATCAGGATTACCCATACTGAAATCAATAATATCTTCGCCGCGCCGACGCGCAGCCATTTTGAGTTCAGCGGTGATGTTAAAAACATAGGGCGGAAGGCGATCGATACGCGTAAAGCGACGTTCAGGGCGGAAATCAGCCATAATATCCTCAGATTAACGTTAGCGCCCGGACCGTCCGAGCGACGCTGCCACGATGGTGGCTCCTTTAGAAAATAGCCTGAAAATTTTCTTCCTGTCGAGAGGCTAATGAAAATATTTTTTAGCGACGAAAAAAGAGGAACAAGCGTAAAAATTTACCTTTTAAGCATGTCAGTTATAGCATCAAATAAATCATATTATTAACAAATTTATATCATTGAATTTACGTAACGTGGCGCAGCCGACGATAATTTCCTGTCAATAAACCTTATCTCAAATAATCCCCTTTTGATTTTGTGGTTTTTCCTCTTTAACCAAAATCCTTACTAATGATAATGATATTCAATCATGTCATATTGCGGTATTTTTCAGGGACATTTCCCCGAAAATGAGGATCCTTTCCAGCAAGATGCCGCGATGAAACCGTAAATAAGGCAGCGAACCGGATACGTATAGTAAAATAAATCCCTGTTTTCGCCTGACTAACCGCCATGACATGATGACTCAACGCGCTGGTGTTTGACCTTTCGCTCAGCAAAAGTAAAGTGAAATAATTCAGTCAGTTGAAGCATTCATGCACAGGAAAGGCAATGAAAAAAACCGCGTGAGGCACGCGGTTTGAGACTGACAAGAGAATGTTTAATTGCCTGATGACGCTGCGCTCATCAGGCCTACAGATGACACACTTTTGTAGGCCGGATAAGGCGTTTATGCCACCATCTGGCTTATAGAATATGACCTAATGTCTGGCGCAGATGCGCGCCGGAGCCTAACAAGCCAGGATTATCATGGACAATCAGATAGACCGGAATACCGTGTACATAATCTTTAAAGCGGCCTTTATCTTCAAAGCCACCACGGAAGCCGGACGCTTTAAAAAATTCCAGGAAGCGCGGGACAATACCGCCAGCGATATAAACGCCGCCAAATGTCCCCATGGTTAACGCCAGATCGCCGCCAAATCGCCCCATGATGACGCAAAAGAGCGATAACGCGCGGCGACAATCGATACAGCTATCCGCCAGGGCGCGTTCGGTAATATCTTTCGGGCGCAGATTCTCCGGCAGACGGTTGTCGGACTTAACAATCGCCCGGTAAAGATTCACCAGCCCCGGGCCAGACAGCACGCGCTCGGCGGAAACGTGGCCAATTTCGGCGCGCAATATTTCCAGAATCATAGCTTCTTCTTCGCTATTAGGCGCAAAATCGACATGCCCGCCTTCGCCCGGAAGGCTAATCCAACGCTTATCCACATGCACCAGATGCGCCACGCCCAAGCCGGTTCCCGCGCCATACACCGCAATAGGTTTGCCGTCTACCGGTTCGCCGCCGCCGAACTGAATTAAATGCTCTTTTTTCAGCATCGGGATCGCCATCGACACGGCGGTGAAATCGTTGATGATTTCCAGATGGCTAAAGCCGAGATTTTTTTTCATTTCCGCAATAGAAAAAGCCCAGGTATGGTTAGTCATCGCTACCCAGTCACCGGTAATCGGGCAGGCTATGGCGATACAACCATCTTCCACGCTGACGCTATGCTCATCGAGATAAACGCGCACCACGGCCTCAAGACTGGGATAATCCAGGCCGGAATACGTTTTGGCCTGCGAGATTTCTCCACTGGCGATATCACACAGGGCAAGACGCGCATTCGTGCCGCCTACATCTCCTACTAAAGCATACTTTGTCATTCTTCTACTGCTCCGCTAAAGTCAAAATAAGTCTTTGTCACACTGTAAATTCATGGGGGCATAACAACAACGGCCATCAGGCTGACTGCCTATAAATATAGATCTTCATCACAGAATTACTTTCTTGTTTCAGCACCAATTGCAGCAATGCCGTCGGGCAGGCTGTGCAAAATAGGTATACGACCCCGTGTAAGGAAGAGATTATGTTCCACCCGCGTGCCCGAACGATGCTGCTGCTGTCGCTCCCCGCGCTGATTATTGGCGTAGCGTCAAGCCTGGTTTTAATCGCTGCGATGAAAGTCGCGTCGGTTTTTCAGCAATTTCTTTGGCAACGACTGCCCACCAGCATCGGCATCGCTTATGATTCGCCGTTCTGGATAGTGGGTATGCTCACGCTAACCGGGATCGTGGTGGGTTTGATTATCCGTTACAGTCCCGGACACGCTGGCCCCGATCCGGCCATCGAACCGTTAATCAGTATGCCGGTCTCGCCATCTGCGCTACCCGGGCTGCTTCTCGCCTTAATCATCGGCCTTGCTGGTGGGGTAAGTTTGGGGCCAGAGCATCCGATAATGACAATAAATATCGCGCTGGCGGCGGCTTTCGGCTCCCGCCTGTTTCCGCGTATTACGGCGTTAGACTGGACGATTCTGGCCTCAGCGGGTACCATCGGCGCGCTGTTCGGCACGCCCGTCGCCGCGGCGCTGATTTTTTCGCAAACGCTTAGCGGCTCTAACGATATTCCCATGTGGGATCGCCTGTTTGCGCCGTTAATGGCGGCAGCGGCGGGGTCACTCACCACCAGCCTGTTCTTTCATCCGCATTTTTCGTTACCCATCGCCCATTACACGCAGATGCGGCTGGTGGACATTGCCAGCGGAGCGATCGTCGCGGCGATCGCCATTGCCGCCGGGATGGTCGCCGTCTGGTGCCTTCCGCGTCTGCATGAGTTGTTGCATCGCCTGAAAAATCCGGTCCTGATTCTCGGCATTGGCGGTTTTATACTGGGTATTCTGGGCGTCATTGGCGGGCCGCTTACCCTGTTTAAAGGCCTGGACGAAATGCAACAAATGGCGTTTAGCCAAACGTTGGGCGCAGGAGATTATTTTACCTTAGCCGTCGTCAAACTCGCCGCGCTGGTCATCGCGGCGGCGAGCGGCTTTCGCGGCGGGCGCATTTTTCCGGCTGTGTTTATCGGCGCGGCGCTGGGGCTCATGCTCCATGCCCATGTTGAGGCCGTACCCGCGGCGATTACCGTCTCCTGCGCGATTCTTGGCTTAGTGCTGGTAGTGACGCGCGACGGCTGGCTCAGTCTGTTTATGGCGGCAGTCGTCGTACCGGATACCAATCTGCTGCCGCTGCTCTGCATTGTGATGCTCCCCGCCTGGCTATTGCTGGCGGGAAAACCGTTGCTGGCCGCCAACCGTCACGAACCCTAATCCGGCGCAGCGGGGGCCATTATCCCCCGTTGCGGGCTTCCAGCGCCCGGGTCACGGTACGCAGTAATTCCGGCAGATCGGCTTTTGGCAACATCACTTCAATAAATGACAGACGTTGTGGGCGCGCCAGACGTTCGAGGACCTCTGCCAGTTGGATAGCCTGCGTCACCCGCCAGCACTCCGCCTGTTGCGCCGCGTTTAGCGCCGGTGGTATCTGCGTCCAGTTCCAGCTCGCGATGTCGTTATACCGCTGGGCCGCGCCGTGAATGGCGCGCTCTACGGTATAGCCGTCATTGTTGAGCAGCAGGATGACCGGCGCCTGCCCGTCGCGTAACATCGAGCCCATCTCCTGAATCGTGAGCTGCGCCGCGCCATCGCCGATAATCAGAATCACCCGCCGATCGGGACAGGCGGTTTGCGCGCCAAACGCGGCGGGCAAGGAATAGCCGATAGACCCCCACAGCGGCTGTACCACAACTTCCGCGCCGTCAGGAAGCGACAGCGCGGCAGCGCCAAAAGCTGCAGTCCCCTGGTCGACAAGGATAATATCTCCGGGTTTAAGATACTGCTGTAAGGTTTGCCAGAAGCTTTCCTGGGTCAGTTCTCCCTTATCAATCCGCACTGGCTGTCCGGCGGAACGCGTCGGCGGCGGCGCAAAAGCGCATTCCAGGCACAGTTCGCGCAGCGTAGACACCGCCTGCGCCATCGGGAGGTTGAACCAGGTTTCGCCGATGCGCGACGCGTAAGGCTGAATCTCCAGCGTGCGTTCCGCCGGCAATTGTTGGGTAAATCCGGCCGTAAGGGTATCGACAAAACGGGTGCCGACGCAGATAACCCTATCGGCGTCCTCTATGGCCTGACGCACTTCTTTGCTGCTGGCGCCAGCGCTATAGGTGCCAACGAAGTTCGGGTGCTGTTCATCAAAAAGCCCCTTCCCCATCAGTAGTGTCGCATGAGCGATGGGCGTTTCCGCCATCCAGCGCTGCAACAGTGGTCGTAAACCAAAACGCCCGGCAAGAAAGTCGGCCAATAGCGCAATGCGCCGACTGTTCATCAGGCACTGACGGGCGTGGTAACGAAAAGCCGTCTCCACGCCGCTTTGCGCTTCATGCACGGGCAACGTCAGCGCCTGCGTAGGCGGGATGGCCGTTTTTTTCGCCACGTCGGCGGGCAACATGATGTATCCTGGCCTGCGTGCGGCAAGCATTTCACCCAATACGCGGTCAATCTCGAAGCAGGCGTTCTGTTCATCCAATATTGCGCTGGCAACAGATATCGCCTGACTCATGCGATAAAAATGACGAAAATCGCCGTCGCCGAGGGTATGGTGCATCAATTCGCCACGCTGCTGCGCAGCGCTACAGGGCGCGCCGACGATATGCAAGACCGGGACATATTCCGCGTAACTGCCCGCGATACCGTTAATAGCGCTAAGTTCTCCCACGCCAAAGGTGGTGAGTAGCGCTCCAGCGCCCGACATGCGCGCATAACCGTCCGCGGCATAAGCGGCGTTCAGCTCATTGGCGCATCCCACCCAACGCAGGGTCGGGTGGTCAATCACATGGTCAAGAAACTGCAAGTTATAATCGCCCGGTACGCCAAAAAGATGGCCAATGCCGCATCCTGCCAGTCTGTCCAGCAAATAGTCGGCCACGGTATAGGGGTTTTGCATGACAGCTTTCCTTCTGACGTTGACATTATGTTGAGTATTAAGGAATGCCGATGGCTGTCCAGCACGGCGGGGATGAAAGCCTGGAAAACAATGTTTACAGCGGCAAACAGTAAAAGCCGGATACCGCCTGGCGAGTGTAACCGTATACACTATTTATTCACGCCACAGGGGGAAAGGTCATGATTTATCAGCCCGATGAGAATCGTTATCACACAATGGAGTATCGTCGCTGCGGGCGCAGCGGCGTCAAACTTCCCGCCATTTCGCTGGGGCTATGGCACAACTTCGGCGATGCGACACGGGTAGAAAATAGCCGGGCGCTGCTGCAACGCGCGTTCGATCTGGGCATTACCCACTTTGATCTCGCCAATAATTATGGGCCGCCGCCGGGCTCCGCAGAATGCAATTTTGGCCGCATTCTGCAGGAAGACTTTTTACCGTGGCGCGATGAGTTAATCATCTCCACCAAAGCGGGCTACACCATGTGGGATGGCCCTTATGGCGACTGGGGTTCACGGAAATACCTTATCGCCAGCCTCGATCAAAGCCTGAAACGTATGGGGCTGGAGTATGTCGATATCTTTTATCACCATCGTCCCGATCCCGAAACGCCGCTTAAAGAGACGATGAAAGCGTTAGATCACCTTGTGCGCCAGGGCAAAGCGTTGTACGTGGGGATCTCTAACTATCCTGCCGATCTGGCCAGACAAGCTATCGATATTCTGGAGGATCTCGGCACGCCTTGCCTGATTCATCAGCCTAAATATTCGCTTTTTGAGCGTTGGGTAGAGGACGGGCTGCTGGCGCTATTGCAGGAAAAAGGCGTCGGCAATATTGCCTTCTCGCCGCTGGCGGGCGGGCAGCTCACTGACCGTTATCTGAATGGCATTCCGGAAGATTCCCGCGCGGCAAGCGGAAGCCGTTTCCTTAAACCAGAACAGATTACCGCCGACAAACTGGAAAAAGTTCGCCGGTTGAATGAACTGGCTGCGCGACGGGGCCAAAAATTGTCTCAGATGGCGCTCGCCTGGGTGCTGCGTAACGATAACGTTACCTCGGTACTGATTGGCGCCAGCAAACCGTCGCAAATCGAAGACGCCGTGGGAATGCTGGCCAATCGCCGTTTTTCGGCGGCGGAATGTGCAGAAATTGACGCTATTCTGGAGGGCCGGTTTTAGCAAAAAATGCTCTCCTTCATGATTTAAGAGTTAAGGCGATGAAACAAATCTTTACTGCTTTGTAATATTGCATTAACAGGCCGGCGACGGCTCGATCGTGAAGGAGAGAAAGTATGTTCAGGTCACTGATTCTGGCGGCAGCCTTGCTGGCTTTTACACCGCTTGCCGCGAATGCGGGCGAAATCACCCTGTTGCCCTCAATAAAATTACAGATTGGCGATCGCGATGATTACGGTAACTACTGGGACGGTGGTCGCTGGCGCGACCGTGATTACTGGCACAACCATTATGAATGGCGTAAAAATCGCTGGTGGCGCCATGACAACGGCTATCATCGCGGCTGGGATAAGCGTGAAGCGTATGAACGCGGTTATCGGGAAGGCTGGCGCGATCGCGACGATCATCGCGGGCGAGGCCGGGGTCACAAACATCATCACTAAGCCTCCTGCTGAATAATAGCCCGATGACGTTCACGCATCGGGCCTGCTATCTTTCTGTCTTTATGACAACCCCATCACCGTTCCAACCAGTAACCAGATATTCAGGGCGACGACCAGCACGACAATTATCCAGCCAATCTGTTTTACTCGCCGCGTGTTCACCAGCTCGCCCATTAGCGTAGCGTTACTGGTGAAAATCAGGAGCGGCACCAGCGCCAGCGCAATACCAAAACTCAGCAGCACCTGACTCATCACCAGAATTCGGGTAGGGTCCAGCCCCATCAAAATCACAATAAATGAGGGCAGCATGGTAATGGTGCGCCGTACCCACAGCGGAATGTGAAAACGGACAAACCCTTGCATCACCACCTGCCCCGCCAGAGTCCCTACCACAGTGGAGGAAAGCCCTGCCGCTACCAGACTAAGACCAAACACCGTTGCCGCCGCATGGCTTAGTAACGGTTCCAGCGTCAGGTATGCCTGATCGAGGTCGGCGATGCCGGTGTGGCCGCTAAAATGAAACGCCGCCGCGGCGGTCGCCATCATTGCCAGATTGACAAAACCGGCAATCGTCATAGCAATAGCGACATCCCATTTCGTTGCTGAGTACCGTTGTTGCCGCGTTCCGCCGTGCAGATGCTGTGTTAATGACGAGTGCAGATAAATCACGTGCGGCATAATCGTCGCGCCAAGCACGCCGGCGGCTAAGAATACGGCTTCCGGGTTCGGTAGCGCCGGGATAACCATTCCTTTGCCGAGCTGCGCCATATCAGGCTGAGAGAAAAACAGTTCCACAATGTAAGCGGCGGCGACAAAAAGCAGTAAACCGCCGATGACTTTTTCAAGCGGTTTTTGACCGCGGCGTTGTAACATTAAAATCAGAAACGTCGCGATACCGGTCAATACCGCGCCCTGTAATAAAGAGACGCCCAGGATCAGCTTAAAACCTATTGCCGCGCCGATAAATTCAGCTAAATCGGTGGCCATCGCGATGATTTCCGCCTGTACCCAGTAAAACCAGACTACCGGGCGCGGATAATGGTCGCGAATTTGCTCCGCCAGGTTCTTGCCCGTGGCGATTCCAAGTTTTGCCGAGAGGATTTGAATCAGCATCGCCATCAGGTTCGCCCAGACCACCACCCAGAGTAGCTGGTAGCCAAAGCTGGCGCCGGCCTGAATATTGGTCGCGAAGTTACCGGGATCGATATAACCAATCGCGGCAATGAACGCAGGTCCCATTAATGCGAGCCTTAGCTTGCGCGCCGCCCGTCCGCTGCTATTCTCTACGCGATTGTCAGTCATCTTTTGCCTCAAAAACATAGCCTTTGCTATGTTTCATGCTATGTTTATTGATAATGATTATCAAGTGCATTTCAATGGGTACGGGTGATTACTTTGATAGTGTGAAACGATAGACCGATACGATGACGACCTGTATCAGAACAGTTTGGCTTAACATTACAAGATTAGCACACTGATATAACTTTTCATTTTCATATTCAGTACAGTAAAAGTGTATTACAGATCACTAATTTTGAATCTCGTCACAGGTCCTTATTATAGTGTGTGTTGGATCTCGTTTTCTTTACGGCTGTTGCATAGAATGTGCACGAAAATTAAACCTGCCTCATATTTGGAGCAAATATGGACCGCGTCCTTCATTTTGTCCTGGCGCTTGCCGTTGTTGCGGTACTCGCACTGCTGGTTAGCAGCGACCGTAAAAAAATTCGCATTCGTTACGTCATTCAGTTACTTGTTATCGAAGTATTACTGGCCTGGTTCTTCCTGAACTCGGATGTTGGCCTTGGCTTCGTAAAAGGTTTCTCCGAGATGTTTGAAAAACTGCTCGGATTTGCCAACGAAGGGACAAACTTCGTCTTTGGCAGTATGAACGATCAAGGTTTGGCGTTCTTCTTCCTGAAAGTATTGTGCCCGATCGTCTTTATTTCCGCGTTGATCGGTATTCTTCAGCATATCCGCGTTCTGCCAGTGGTCATCCGCGCTATTGGTTTTCTGTTGTCCAAAGTAAACGGTATGGGCAAACTGGAGTCTTTTAACGCCGTCAGCTCGCTGATCCTCGGCCAGTCTGAGAACTTTATCGCTTATAAAGATATCCTCGGCAAAATGTCCCGTAACCGCATGTACACCATGGCTGCAACGGCGATGTCTACCGTTTCCATGTCTATCGTGGGCGCGTATATGACCATGCTGGACCCTAAATATGTGGTCGCAGCGCTGGTTCTGAACATGTTCAGCACCTTTATCGTTCTGTCGCTGATCAACCCCTATGTCGTTGATGCCAGCGAAGAAAATATTCAGATGTCGAACCTGCATGAAGGCCAAAGTTTCTTCGAAATGCTGGGCGAGTACATTCTGGCAGGTTTTAAAGTGGCGATTATCGTCGCGGCGATGCTGATCGGTTTCATCGCGCTGATCGCGGCGCTGAACGCGCTGTTCGCAACGGTTACCGGTTGGTTCGGCTACAGCATCTCCTTCCAGGGCATTCTGGGTTACATCTTCTACCCGGTCGCATGGGTAATGGGCGTACCGTCCAGTGAAGCGCTGCAGGTAGGAAGTATCATGGCGACCAAACTGGTTTCCAACGAATTCGTGGCGATGATGGATCTGCAGAAAATCGCCTCTACCCTCTCTCCACGCGCTGAAGGCATTATCTCCGTCTTCCTGGTGTCCTTCGCGAACTTCTCTTCCATCGGTATTATTGCGGGCGCGATTAAAGGCCTGAACGAAGAGCAAGGCAACGTGGTTTCCCGTTTTGGTCTGAAACTGGTTTACGGTTCTACGCTGGTGAGCGTACTGTCCGCCTCTATCGCGGCGCTGGTACTGTAAGTCTGGGTTTAATGCAGAAACCGGGGAGCTATCCCCGGTTTTTTTATGCCGCTTATTTGCCTAACGGGCGCGGGCGGCCAATCAGATATCCCTGCAAACTGTGTACGCCAAGCTGCAATAGCAGATCGCGCTGCGCAGGCGTTTCAACAAACTCAGCCACGACGCTCAACGATTTCGCTTTCGCTAAATCAGTGATGGATTTCACGATCATCGCATCCAGGGAGTCCGTCAGAATATCTTTTACGAAACAACCGTCGATTTTAATGATGTCCGCCTTGAGGCGTTTTAGCCGTTCATAGTTTGCATAGCCGGTGCCGAAATCATCAATGGCGATTTTTAGGCCAAACTTACGCAGCTGGTTGATATTGTGCATACTGATTTCGGAATGAGAGAAGGCCTGTTCTTCAGTAATTTCGATGATGACCGAAGCAGGCGGGACGCCATAGCGTTTAAAAAGCTGCATAATGCGTGACGCCGTCTCTTTTTGCAGCAGCGTCAGCGGCATCAAATTAACCGAGAAACGCGCCCCCTGCTCCGCCGAAGGATGCGCGGACAACCATTGCAGGAGCGCTTCCATCACCTGCATATCAAACCGTACGCTCAGGTTAAACTGGGCGATAAGCGGAATGAACTGATTGGGCATCATGATACCGTCGTCGCACCGAAGCCGCGTCAGAATCTCGTCATACCCTTTTCCCTGCGCGTCGCGAATGGGTTGCGCATACAAAACCAGCGCGCCGCGCTCCAGCGCCTGACGGATTTTCTGCAACCGCAGCACCCGTTCCGTCGTCTGCCCGGAAGCGGCTTCAATACTCTGGGTCAGTGCAAGCACCCGACGGTGCGAACAGGATTGCTCCGCCAGCCAGCTTAATTGCCCCAACAGCGGTTGCAAGGTTTCCTGGCGACCATCGAATGTTCCCCACGATGCGCCGTATTCCATGTCCAGACCGGTATTGTTCCAGTAAATTTTGCGGTTATTAAGCACATTGAGCATATATTGCAGGCGGGCTTCCGTCTCCGGTCCCGTCAATACCAGCAATAACTCACTGCCCGGCAGATGGAAAATTTTCTCCTTTTCCAGCAGCAGCGGCTGCAACACGCGAAACACCTCGCGTTCGCAATGCACGCGCATCTGCATACCGTAATGACGGCTCAGAAATTCCAGGTTTTCCATGCGTAGATAACACACGCTTTGCCCGGCATCCTGTAAAAGAAACTGCTCCAGCGCACGCAGGTTAGGCAGTTGCGTCAACGGATCGGTTAATGCCTGCGAGTGCCACTGTCGATTCAACCATTCGCTACGCTGATTAATCCGCGCCATGTACAACAAACAAATACTAAAAGAAATGAGAACTGAAAGGATAAATGCCAGCGAATATTCTGAGCCCACGCCCTGCAGAAAATTGCGGTTATAGCTAAGCAGGAATAGCGCAGTGAGAGCCCAACTAAAATTCAACAGCGGATAGCTGATTTTCCCCACGCCGATGGTAAATCCAATGAACAGGACTGGCACCAGATAGCCAGCAATATACTTTGTCTCGAAAGGCGTACACAGCACCGCTAATAGCGTCGCCAGAGTGGCAAACCAGAGAAGCGTAAACAGGCGTTTTTCTTTGGCGAGATAAGGAGCGACATCCCTCCGCCAGAAAATACGAATATAGTGCGGGCTGACTATCATCCGCAGCGGATAATAGAAAAAGAGGGTAAAAATAAGCGCGGCAGAAATCAGACTCAATAAATCAACAATCGAGAAAATAGCGGTGCCGGTGCCAAAGAAGGTAGAGATGGTCACCGGGAAAGCCAGGTAGTGCCCCGCCAGATGCATACTGATTTTTATGCCAAACGGCGTCATTAACCCTAACCAGAAAACGCGTAGCCAGATGCCTTGGTTGGGTATTCCGTAGCGCCAGCGCGCGCCCAACTGCCAGCGTACGATAGCGCAAACCAGCAACACGGGAAACGTCTGGCAAAATAGCAGCACCATCGCCTGTGGCAGAGGTAAATGAAAATTCCATTCATTAGTCAACATCATTCCGCCTACCATCGGCGCGACGCCACGGCGGCCAAATAAAAACAGCACGGAAAACATGACGCAGAGCGGTAGCCAGGCCAGAAAGATATAGCTGGAATCAATTGTGGCGCGGGGAGAAATGAGACGAGATAACAGAATAGCCGGAACGGTCAGGCAGAAGGCCAGTAAGAATATTTTTATATTTTTTAATACGTTACACTTATCCGGCATTGCTTTAATGCTCACATCATTATATAAGGCGCATGAATAATAAGTATATTCGCATTATGAAGCAATCTAACAAAAGCTCATATTGACCGCAAAAGCAGCGGCAAACAAACGCACCTGAAGAGCAGCTCAGACGCCATAAATTTTGTGACAAAAAGCAAAAACCCCCGCTTTTCAGCGAGGGTTTGAATGTTGGTGGAGCTAAGCGGGATCGAACCGCTGACCTCTTGCATGCCATGCAAGCGCTCTCCCAGCTGAGCTATAGCCCCATAGTGCTTTTACGTATACGCCAAATTTATCGGGAGTAAATTTGGTGGAGCTAAGCGGGATCGAACCGCTGACCTCTTGCATGCCATGCAAGCGCTCTCCCAGCTGAGCTATAGCCCC
>NZ_JBGDZO010000011.1:0-2899 GCF_046548235.1 Salmonella sp. SAL4457 | reverse complement strand
CACTACGTAAAGCTTGTCGAGTTGACGGGCGGCATCATATGAATTCCCTCGGCATGTGTCAACGGCAAAATGAACTTGCCGAATTCAATCGCTGAAAAAGCATTCAAATAAAGGACATTGCGGCACAACTCGCATTCAGTAGTTAAACACGTCACGGTTTCGACTAAAATGGTGCTATAAAATGAACCACTAATTAACCCCACGACTATTCAGGGAATCGTTATGTTCAAGGAACGGATGACGCCAGAAGAACTCGCTAATCTCACCGGTTACAGCCGACAAACCATCAATAAATGGGTACGGAAAGAAGGCTGGGCAACATCGCCCAAACCTGGCGTCCAGGGCGGTAAAGCCCGTCTGGTTCATGTAAACGAACAGGTTCGTGAATATATCCGCAGCGCTGAACGTTCAGTTGACCATCACGCAGACACATTCACGCCTGCCAGCAACGCATCGCTTGAAGCGCTGCTCATGACGCTCGCCAAAGAGATGACCTCATCCGAGCAGAAACAGTTTACCTCTCTCCTCGTGCGTGAAGGGATTACCGGTTTGTTACAACGCTTAGGGATACGCGATAGCAAATAATATGAAAAGATTACGCAGTAAAATGACCACTGAAGAGCTGGCTGAATGCCTCGGCGTGGCCAGACAAACCGTCAATCGCTGGATCAGAGAACAACACTGGAAAACCGAAAAATTTCCCGGCGTCAAAGGCGGACGCGCAAGACTCATCCATATTGATGCCAGTGTGCGGGAGTTTATTCTCAATATTCCGGCTTTTCGCAAACTGCCTGCGTTTTATCAGGCGGAAGAGGCTTTCGCAGAATATGCGAACGCGACGCACAGTCACGCTTATCGACAAATTATTGATGCCGTTGAAAATATGTCTGCTCAGGAACAGGAAAAACTGGCGCTGTTTTTATCGCGGGAAGGTATTCGCGGATTTCTGACGCGTTTAGGTATCAATGAGGCGGACTAACAAAGAATAAACGGCAGGCGTCTGCCCTGCCGTTTATTCTGTTTCAGCTGGCGTTACTGCTGACTTTCACGCTCGGCGATAAAGCCCAGCGCTTTGTTGATACGCTCAATGCTGCGGGTTTTACCAATCGCATGTACGGTGACATCCAGCGCAGGCGACTGCCCGGCACCGGTCACAGCCACACGCAGCGGCATCCCTACTTTACCCATCCCCACTTCCAGCTCATCCGCCGTGGCCTGAATCGCGTGGTGGACGTTTTCTGCTGACCAGTCCGTAATCGCCGACAGCTTGTCGCGCACCACTTCCAGCGGCTGACGCGCCACCGGGCGGAGGTGTTTTTTCGCCGCATCGGCGTCAAACTCACTGAAGTCTTCATAGAAGTAGCGGCAGCTCTGCGCCATCTCTTTCAGAGTTTTGCAGCGCTCACCCAGCAACTTCACCAGTTCAGCAAGCTGCGGGCCGTTACGGGTGTCGATATTTTCCTGCTCGATATGCCACTGCAAATGCGTCGCCACATATTCCGGCGCCAGCGTATTGATATAGTGGTGGTTCAGCCACAGCAGTTTATCGGTGTTGAACGCGCTCGCAGACTTGCTCACCGCACCGAGGGAGAACAGCTTGATCATCTCTTCGCGGGTGAAGATTTCCTGATCGCCGCTGGACCAGCCCAGACGCACCAGATAGTTCAGCAACGCTTCCGGCAGATAACCGTCATCGCGATACTGCATCACGCTCACCGCACCGTGGCGTTTAGACAGCTTTTTACCGTCGTCGCCGTTAATCATCGACACATGCGCGTACATCGGCACCGGCGCGTTTAACGCTTTCAGAATGTTAATCTGGCGCGGAGTATTGTTGATATGGTCTTCGCCACGAATCACATGAGTAATTTCCATATCCCAGTCGTCCACCACCACACAGAAGTTGTAGGTCGGCGAACCGTCGGTACGACGAATGATCAGATCGTCCAGTTCCTGATTGCTGAATTCGATCGGCCCACGGATCTGATCATCAAAAATAACGGAACCTTCCTGCGGGTTAGCAAAGCGCACCACGCATGGCTCATCGTCGGCATGATGTTCGTGACTGTGACGGCAACGCCCGTCATAACGCGGCTTCTCGCCTTTCGCCATCTGATCTTCACGCAGTTGCTCCAGACGCTCTTTAGAGCAGTAGCATTTATAGGCTGTTCCCGCCTCCAGCATCTCGTCAATCACCGCGTTATAGCGATCAAAACGTTTGGTCTGGAAATAGGGGCCTTCGTCCCATTCCAGGTTCAGCCAGTTCATACCATCCATGATGGCTTCAATGGCTTCCGGCGTGGAACGCTCAAGATCGGTGTCTTCAATACGCAGCACGAACTCACCGCCGTGGTGACGTGCGAAAAGCCAGGAATAAAGAGCAGTACGCGCGCCGCCGACGTGCAGATAACCTGTCGGGCTAGGCGCGAAGCGAGTTTTGATTTTCATGAAATGGCCTTACGTTTATAAAGATGCCGACAACCGGCAAATCCTGGAAAGATGAATAGCCTTGTATTCTATCACTGTGGCTTGATTCCTCAATGTTGATCCGGTCAGAACGCTGCGCTTTGCTATTTCCGTATAGAAATCATGCAGTGCGGGGTAATTCACGATCGTTTTGTTTAATTTTACGACGAACAAACAAAAACTTTAGAAAATGCGTTGACTCATTTTCAACTCTCCCTATAATGCGACTCCACACAGCGGGGGTGATTAGCTCAGCTGGGAGAGCACCTCCCTTACAAGGAGGGGGTCGGCGGTTCGATCCCGTCATCACCCACCAACTACTTTATGTAGTCTCCGCCGTGTAGATAAGAAATTGAGAAGTGGGTGATTAGCTCAGCTGGGAGAGCACCTCCCTTACAAGGAGGGGGTCGGCGGTTCGATCCCGTCATCACCC
>NZ_JBGDZO010000010.1:0-88916 GCF_046548235.1 Salmonella sp. SAL4457 | reverse complement strand
GAGCGGTAGTTCAGTTGGTTAGAATACCTGCCTGTCACGCAGGGGGTCGCGGGTTCGAGTCCCGTCCGTTCCGCCACCCTAATTAGGGGCGTAGTTCAATTGGTAGAGCACCGGTCTCCAAAACCGGGTGTTGGGAGTTCGAGTCTCTCCGCCCCTGCCAGAAATAATCCTTAGCATCTGCTAAGGATTTTTTTTTGCCTAAAATTACCTGATTATCTGATCAGGTAATCGTAAGTTCCCTTCTTTTTCTTTTCATCATTTTCATTGTTCATCCAGCACATCCGTTTTTAACAGATCGCAGATCAGCGAGTATTTATCGCTGTTTTGCAGCCAAATAGCGTATAGTGGCCGTGAAAGCGTTGCGCTGTCGGCAACGGTATGTAATCCGCCCTTTTCATTTGCCCAGTTTACAGGAAGCCAGCTACAGCCATTTAATGCGCTAAGCTGCTGTCGGGCGAGTTCGGCTGAGCTGGTTGTTAATACCGGCACTTCATCTGCTGCGATCAGCCCTGTTTCATGCTGTTGGAAGTCTGGTCCCCACTCCAGCCGCAGATAATTGAGTTCTGATTTCTTACGGGCAGGGCTGCTGCAATATAACGCCAAAGTGAAGTGCCCTAACAGCTGACTGCTGAACTCATCCATTTTGGGCGCTTCGGTAGTAATGAGGAGATCAAGCTGGCGTTCATGAAGTTGCTTCACAAGCGATTGCCGTTGAGCGATTCTGGCTTCGAATTGCAGGCCGCTTTGCGGCTCCTGTAGTTGGTACAGTCGCCCCAGCCAGGCGTTAAGCATACACTCCCATAAAGACGCGCTGGCGCCGATGGAAAACTCGTTATGGCGTGAGGTATGCGCCACCTCTTTACGTGCCGCCTGCCACGTATTCATCAGCGTTTCCGCATACGGTAAAAGTTTTTCGCCAGCCGTGGTTAAACGGATATTGTTTCTGTGTCGCGTAAAAAGGTTTACGCCCAGTTGATTCTCCAGTTGCCTGATACGAAAGCTCACCGCGGATTGCGTCAGGTAAAGTGCTTCTGCGGCCCGCCCGAAATGGCGTGTCCGGCTAACTTCCAGGAAAGTTTTTAACAATTCCGTATCCACTGTGCTCTCCACAAAATTATTTGTCGTTATGATTTAAATGTTTTGTTTTACACTCTGTCAAGCGTAACTAATACTCCGCGCCATAAATAGCTCAGACAAAGAATTAGGAGCGTGCAGGATGGCGGAAAGCTTTACGACGACTAATCGATATTTTGACAATAAACATTATCCACGTGGATTCTCTCGTCACGGTGATTTCACGATTAAAGAGGCACAACTGCTTGAGCGTCATGGTCATGCCTTTAATGATCTGGATCTTGGCAAGCGTGAGCCTGTGACTGAAGAAGAGAAGCTGTTTGTAGCGGT
Source organism: Salmonella sp. SAL4457 (assembly GCF_046548235.1). NCBI lineage: Bacteria > Pseudomonadati > Pseudomonadota > Gammaproteobacteria > Enterobacterales > Enterobacteriaceae > Salmonella > Salmonella sp. SAL4457. The sequence goes on along the minus strand of NZ_JBGDZO010000010.1, from coordinate 87,512 downwards.
ATGCCGCGGTGAACGCGAGCCGGTAACGGATGCAGAACGCGTCTGGTCCAAGTATATGACGCGTATCAAGCGTCCAAAACGCTTCCACACCTTGTCTGGCGGCAAGCCGCAAGTTGAAGGCGCAGAAGACTACACCGAAGCTGATGATTAATAAAAAGGGCGTAATGCCCTTTTTTTACGCCAACAGCTTTTGCAAATGAATTAACAACCTGTCTATCGCCCGATAGCTTACCGCTTCCTGCAAATGCTGACGTGAGATCTGGTCAGCCAGTTCTATGTCGGCAATGGTTCTGGCCACTTTTAGTAAACGCTGCCAGGCGCGAATGGATAATCCAAGATGCACCAGCGTGTCTTCAAGCCAGCGGGCGTCATCGTGATGCAAAACACAATATTTTTGGATTTCGCGACCCTCCAGACGCGCGTTTAACTTCTTCTGGCGTCGGTACTGCCGTTCATGGGCGGCGATGACCCGCTTTTTTACCGTAGCGCTGCTCTCACCCTTTGAGGCGTGTTGGCTAAGAATCCCGGGCGGTGGAAGCGGTATCTCAAGCGAAAGGTCAAAACGATCAAGAAACGGGCCTGACAACCGATTAAGGTAACGTAGTGTCTGTTCTGGCGTGCAGCGATTATGGTTTCCCTGATAATGTCCGGTCGGGCTGGGATTCATTGCGGCGATTAACTGGAACCTGGCAGGGTACGTTATTTTCGCTCTGGTACGGGATAAATGAATTTGACCGGATTCTATAGGTTCACGTAGCGCATCCAGTGTGCGTCGTTCAAATTCAGGCAATTCATCAAGGAACAAAATTCCGTTGTGCGCCAGCGATATCTCTCCCGGGGCGGGTATTGCGCCGCCGCCGACCATAGCAGTAAGTGAGGCGCTATGATGAGGTGAGCGAAAGGGGCGTTGCTGCCATCGTTTTTGTACCGTATCGGCATTAACCAGACTGAGGATCGCGGCGCTTTCCAAAGCCTCTTCATTGCTTAATGGTGGAAGAATCCCGCTCAGTCGACTGGCCAGCATGGTTTTACCCGTACCCGGCGGGCCGATCAATAGCAGATTATGTCCCCCTGCCGCTGTAATCTCCAGGCCGCGTTTACCCTGCTCCTGACCGATCACATCGCGAAGATCGGCAGTTGCGGTAGGCGATGCCATATCCTGAGCTAAAGGTCTTTCCAGGGCGTGTTTCCCTTCCAGAAAGGCGCAGACGGTTTGTAGATGATCGGCGATAAAACAACCTTCTTTGCTGATAAGCCCAACCTCCGCCGCGTTCTCTGTTGCGACGATAATATTTCTGCCGGCCTTGATGGCTTCCGTTGCACTTGATATTGCGCCAGGAACGCCGCGTAATGCGCCTGTAAGCGCTAACTCACCCACCAGCTCATATGCCTCAAGATTCGACGCTGTAAGCTGCTCAGACGCGGCCAGAAGCGCAACAGCAATAGGCAGGTCATACCTTCCGCCCTCTTTCGGTAGATCGGCTGGAGCAAGGTTAATGGTTATTTTTTTAGCCGGAAATTCATATCCGCTATTAATAATCGCACTACGTACCCGGTCACGCGCCTCTTTTACCGTGGTTTCCGGTAGGCCAACCATGGTTAATCCCGGTAATCCATTACTGATATGCACCTCTATAGTGATAGGCGGCGCATTGACGCCAAGTGCGGCGCGAGTATGAACAATCGCCAGTGACATAATCCCTCCTGTTACGTGGATTATGCGGAATAGAAGAGAAAATCGAATTACTGACTTTTTGTTTTTTAGTAGCTGATTCCTGAATTTTGGCGTCATTTTCATGTAAGAAACATCAAACTGGAAGAACGCTCGCAGAAGCGAAAAGAAGGAAAACAGGGTGTAGAGTGCGCCAAAAGGGGGAGGAAAACGTGAAAATTTTTCAGTTGCTAATTTTTCTTATAAAAAACAAAGCACTTTTAGGCATTCACCTGCATTATCTGAAACGTGGTTAAAAAAATATCTTGTGCTATTGTCAAAACCTATGGTAACTCTTTAGGTATTCCTTCGAACAAGATGCAAGAATAGACAAAAATGACAGCCCTTCTACGAGTGATTAGCCTGGTCGTGATTAGCGTGGTGGTGATTATTATCCCACCGTGCGGGGCTGCACTTGGACGAGGAAAGGCTTAGAAATCAAGCCTTAACGAACTAAGACCCCCGCACCGAAAGGTCCGGGGGTTTTTTTTGGCCTGAAAAACTTAAGCGAGGAGCAGAGCGTGAATAACAGCATAAAATTCTGTTTCTCAAAATTTACGACGGGGATGTAACTATGAACGGGGCACAGTGGGTGGTACATGCTTTGCGAGCGCAGGGGGTGAAAACCGTATTTGGATATCCTGGCGGCGCAATTATGCCGGTTTACGACGCGTTGTATGACGGTGGTGTGGAGCATTTGTTGTGCCGACACGAACAGGGTGCGGCAATGGCGGCAATCGGTTATGCCCGTTCTACCGGCAAAACCGGTGTTTGTATCGCCACCTCCGGCCCTGGCGCCACTAACCTGATCACTGGCCTGGCGGATGCGTTGTTAGATTCGGTCCCCGTCGTCGCGATCACGGGGCAGGTTTCCGCCCCGATCATCGGCACCGATGCGTTCCAGGAGGTGGATGTGTTAGGGCTGTCGCTGGCCTGTACCAAACACAGCTTCCTGGTGCAGTCGCTGGCAGAGTTGCCGCGCATCATGGCGGAGGCTTTTGAAGTCGCCAACGCTGGCCGTCCTGGCCCGGTTCTGGTGGATATCCCGAAAGATATCCAGTTGGCCAGCGGTGAGCTGGAACCCTGGTTTACTACCGTTGATAACGAAGCGACTTTCCCGCAGGCTGATGCGGAACAGGCGCGCCAGATGCTGGAACAGGCGAAAAAACCCATGCTGTACGTCGGCGGTGGTGTTGGTATGGCGCAGGCAGTTCCGGCGCTGCGTAAATTTATCGCGGTAACGCAAATGCCAGTTACCTGCACGCTGAAAGGGCTGGGGGCTGTTGAAGCTGATTATCCGTACTATCTGGGCATGCTGGGAATGCACGGTACTAAAGCGGCTAATTTCGCGGTGCAAGAGTGTGATTTATTGATCGCAGTGGGTGCGCGTTTTGATGACCGGGTGACCGGTAAGCTGAATACGTTTGCGCCGAACGCCAGCGTGATCCATATGGATATCGACCCGGCGGAAATGAACAAACTGCGTCAGGCACACGTCGCGTTGCAGGGCGATTTAAATTCGCTGTTGCTGGCATTACAGCAACCGCTGAAGATCGACGCATGGCGTCAGTCCTGTGCAGAGCTGCGCGCAGAACACGCCTGGCGCTATGACCATCCTGGCGAGACTATCTATGCGCCGTTGTTGTTGAAGCAATTGTCGGAACGCAAACCCGCAGACAGCGTGGTGACGACGGATGTGGGGCAGCATCAGATGTGGTCAGCCCAGCATATGACTTACACCCGCCCGGAGAACTTCATCACTTCCAGCGGTCTGGGGACGATGGGATTCGGCTTACCGGCGGCCGTTGGCGCGCAGGTAGCGCGACCGAATGATACCGTTATCTGTATCTCCGGTGACGGTTCCTTCATGATGAATGTTCAGGAGTTGGGCACCGTAAAACGCAAGCAGTTACCGTTGAAGATAGTCTTACTCGACAACCAGCGGTTAGGGATGGTTCGACAATGGCAGCAACTGTTTTTCCAGGAGCGATATAGCGAAACCACCCTGACCGATAACCCCGATTTCCTCATGCTGGCCAGCGCCTTCGGCATTCCAGGCCAGCACATTACTCGTAAAGACCAGGTTGAAGCGGCACTCGACACTATGTTGGCAAGCGAAGGGCCGTACCTGCTTCACGTCTCAATCGACGAACTTGAAAATGTCTGGCCGTTGGTGCCGCCTGGCGCCAGTAACTCTGAAATGCTGGAGAAATTATCATGATGCAACATCAGGTCAATGTATCGGCACGCTTTAATCCAGAAACCTTAGAACGTGTTTTACGCGTGGTGCGCCATCGTGGTTTTCAGGTGTGCTCCATGAATATGGAAGCCGCGACCGATGCGCAGAATATAAATATTGAATTGACCGTTGCCAGTCCCCGGTCGGTCGACTTACTGTTTAGTCAGTTAAGTAAACTGGTAGATGTTGCGCATGTCGCAATCTGCCAGAGCGCTGCCACATCACAACAAATCCGCGCCTGAGCGCAAAAGGAAGAAAAATGACGACGAAAAAAGCTGATTACATTTGGTTCAATGGCGAGATGGTGCGCTGGGAAGACGCGAAGGTTCACGTAATGTCTCACGCGCTGCACTACGGTACGTCGGTATTTGAAGGGATTCGGTGCTACGACTCTCACAAAGGCCCGGTAGTGTTTCGTCATCGTGAACATATGCAGCGCCTGCGCGACTCAGCAAAAATTTATCGTTTTCCGGTTTCCCAGAGTATTGATGAGCTGATGGAAGCCTGCCGCGAAGTGATCCGCAAAAACAACCTGACCAGCGCCTATATCCGTCCGTTGGTATTTGTCGGCGATGTCGGTATGGGCGTTAACCCGCCCCCGGGATACACCACTGACGTCATCATCGCCGCGTTCCCGTGGGGGGCATACCTGGGCGCCGAAGCGCTGGATCAGGGGATCGATGCGATGGTTTCTTCCTGGAATCGCGCTGCGCCGAACACCATTCCAACCGCTGCGAAAGCGGGCGGTAACTACCTCTCCTCACTGCTGGTGGGTAGCGAAGCGCGCCGCCACGGCTATCAGGAAGGCATCGCCCTGGATGTAAACGGCTATATCTCCGAAGGCGCAGGTGAAAACCTGTTTGAGGTAAAAGATGGCGTGTTGTTTACTCCGCCGTTTACCTCTTCCGCGCTGCCAGGCATTACTCGCGACGCGATCATCAAACTGGCGAAAGAGCTGGGTATTGAAGTGCGCGAGCAGGTGCTGTCCCGTGAATCGCTGTATCTGGCCGACGAAGTGTTTATGTCCGGAACCGCGGCAGAAATTACTCCGGTACGCAGCGTTGATGGTATCCAGGTAGGTGAAGGCCGTTGCGGCCCTGTCACCAAGCGTATCCAGCAAGCCTTCTTTGGTCTCTTCACTGGAGAAACCGAGGATAAATGGGGCTGGTTGGATCCGGTAAATTCATAATAAATAAAATTAATATTTTCCCAAAATAATTTGCGTCACAGGAAGGCGGCAACGCAGCGAATCCCCAGAAGCTTACTGTCGTAAGTGACTGGGGTGAGTGAGGCAGCCAACGCTCCTGTGGCGTGAAGTATGAAGGGAAAAGATGGGGAGTAAATAAAGCATGCCTAAGTACCGTTCCGCCACCACCACCCATGGTCGTAATATGGCGGGTGCCCGCGCGCTGTGGCGCGCCACCGGAATGACCGACAGTGATTTTGGCAAACCGATTATCGCCGTGGTGAACTCATTCACTCAGTTTGTGCCGGGTCACGTTCATCTGCGCGATCTCGGTAAGCTGGTCGCCGAACAGATTGAAGCTTCCGGCGGGGTGGCGAAAGAGTTCAACACTATTGCCGTGGATGACGGGATTGCCATGGGGCACGGGGGTATGCTCTATTCACTGCCGTCGCGCGAGCTGATCGCCGACTCCGTGGAGTACATGGTGAACGCTCACTGCGCTGACGCGATGGTGTGTATCTCCAACTGCGACAAAATCACCCCAGGGATGCTCATGGCCTCGCTGCGCCTGAATATTCCGGTGATCTTTGTCTCCGGCGGACCGATGGAAGCCGGGAAAACCAAGCTTTCAGACAAAATTATCAAGCTGGATCTGGTTGATGCCATGATTCAGGGAGCGGACCCGAAAGTCTCTGACGATCAAAGTAACCAGGTTGAACGCTCCGCCTGTCCAACCTGCGGCTCCTGCTCCGGCATGTTTACCGCTAACTCCATGAATTGCCTGACCGAAGCGCTGGGCCTGTCGCAGCCGGGCAACGGCTCGCTGCTGGCAACTCACGCTGACCGTAAGCAGTTGTTCCTCAATGCCGGTAAGCGGATTGTTGAACTGACTAAACGCTATTACGAGCAAAACGACGAAAGTGCACTGCCGCGTAACATCGCCAGCAAAGCCGCGTTTGAAAACGCGATGACGCTGGATATCGCGATGGGCGGTTCGACCAACACCGTTCTTCACCTGCTGGCGGCGGCGCAGGAAGCGGAAATCGACTTCACCATGAGTGATATCGACAAGCTGTCCCGCAAGGTGCCGCAGCTGTGTAAAGTGGCGCCAAGTACCCAGAAATACCATATGGAAGATGTTCACCGTGCCGGCGGTGTGCTGGGTATTTTAGGCGAGCTGGATCGCGCCGGGCTGCTGAACCGCAACGTGAAAAACGTATTAGGCCTGACGCTGCCGCAAACGCTGGAACAGTACGACATCACGGTTACGCAGGACGAAGCGGTTAAAAAAATGTTCCGTGCTGGCCCTGCCGGTATCCGTACTACTCAGGCGTTCTCGCAGGATTGTCGCTGGGATTCGCTGGATGACGACCGCGCAGCGGGTTGCATCCGCTCGCTGGAATATGCCTATAGCAAAGACGGCGGTCTGGCGGTGCTGTATGGCAACTTCGCCGAAAACGGCTGCATCGTTAAAACCGCGGGCGTCGATGACAGCATCCTTAAATTCACCGGCCCGGCGAAAGTGTATGAAAGTCAGGATGAGGCGGTAGAGGCGATTCTCGGCGGCAAAGTAGTGGAAGGCGATGTAGTCGTGATCCGCTACGAAGGGCCGAAAGGCGGGCCGGGAATGCAGGAAATGCTCTATCCGACCAGTTTCCTGAAGTCGATGGGGCTGGGCAAAGCCTGCGCGCTCATCACCGATGGGCGTTTTTCCGGCGGGACTTCCGGTCTCTCTATTGGCCACGTTTCGCCGGAAGCGGCCAGCGGCGGCACTATTGCGTTGATTGAAGATGGCGACACTATTGCGATTGATATCCCGAACCGCAGCATTCAGTTGCAGTTGAGTGAGGCTGAAATCGCCGCACGCCGCGAGGCGCAGGAAGCTCGTGGCGACAAAGCCTGGACGCCGAAAAATCGTCAGCGTCAGGTTTCGTTTGCCCTGCGTGCCTACGCCAGCCTGGCGACCAGCGCCGATAAAGGCGCGGTGCGCGATAAATCGAAACTGGGAGGTTGATGATGGCGGAATCTCAACCACTGTCAGTCGCGCCGGAAGGGGCGGAGTATCTGCGCGCGGTGCTACGCGCGCCAGTATACGAAGCGGCGCAGGTGACGCCGCTGCAAAAAATGGAAAAGCTCTCGTCACGTCTGGATAACGTTATTCTCGTCAAACGCGAAGACCGGCAGCCGGTACATAGCTTTAAGCTGCGCGGCGCTTACGCGATGATGGCCGGATTGACCGAAGAACAAAAAGCCCACGGCGTGATTACCGCGTCGGCGGGCAATCATGCGCAGGGCGTGGCGTTCTCCTCCGCGCGGCTTGGCGTGAAGTCGCTGATCGTCATGCCAAAAGCAACGGCGGATATTAAAGTCGATGCGGTACGCGGTTTTGGCGGCGAAGTGCTGTTGCACGGCGCTAATTTTGATGAAGCGAAAGCGAAAGCTATTGAACTGGCGCAGCAGCAGGGTTTTACCTGGGTGCCGCCGTTTGATCACCCAATGGTGATCGCCGGGCAGGGCACGCTGGCGCTGGAACTGCTTCAGCAGGATTCGCATCTCGATCGTGTCTTTGTGCCGGTTGGCGGCGGCGGCCTGGCGGCGGGCGTAGCGGTACTGATCAAACAATTGATGCCGCAAATCAAAGTTATCGCCGTCGAAGCGGAGGATTCCGCCTGCCTGAAAGCGGCGTTGGAAGCCGGTCATCCAGTGGATCTCCCGCGCGTTGGGTTGTTTGCTGAAGGCGTAGCGGTAAAACGCATCGGCGACGAAACGTTCCGGCTGTGCCAGGAATATCTCGACGACATTATTACAGTCGATAGCGACGCGATCTGCGCGGCGATGAAAGACCTGTTTGAAGATGTGCGTGCGGTGGCGGAGCCCTCCGGCGCGCTGGCGCTGGCGGGGATGAAAAAATATATCGCCCAGCACAATATTCGCGGCGAACGCCTGGCGCACGTCCTTTCCGGCGCCAACGTCAACTTCCACGGCTTGCGCTATGTGTCTGAACGCTGCGAGCTGGGGGAACAGCGCGAAGCGTTACTGGCGGTGACCATTCCGGAAGAGAAGGGGAGCTTCCTCAAATTCTGCCAGTTGCTTGGCGGGCGTATGGTCACCGAATTTAACTACCGTTTTGCCGACGCGAAACATGCCTGTATTTTTGTCGGCGTACGCGTCAGTCAGGGGCTGGAGGAGCGAAAAGAGATAATCACCCAACTGTGCGACGGCGGTTATAGCGTAGTGGATCTCTCCGACGATGAAATGGCGAAGCTGCATGTGCGTTATATGGTCGGCGGACGCCCCTCCAAGCCATTACAGGAGCGTTTGTATAGTTTCGAATTTCCGGAGTCGCCCGGCGCGTTGCTCAAATTCCTGCATACGCTTGGCACGCACTGGAATATTTCGCTATTCCATTACCGTAGCCACGGTACCGATTATGGCCGCGTGCTGGCGGCGTTCGAGTTAGGCGATCATGAGCCGGATTTCGAAACCCGGCTGCATGAGCTGGGCTATGAATGCCATGATGAGAGCAATAACCCGGCGTTCCGGTTCTTTCTGGCGGGTTAATTCAGCGTTTAGTTTTTCAGGCCCACAAAGTAAAGTGGGCCTGATATCCAGATATGATCTTCCCTCAGTTATTGGGCTTTTCTGCCAGCCCGGAGCATCCACTCATTTAATTTTGCGAGACGTTTTCCAGAAGGCGCCCAATCTGCTTGTGGTGAAACTCGGCTCACCATATCGTTAGCACCGCTATCACTTGCATCTGCTAAAAACAATGTATAAAATTTTATACACAAGGATGTTATGTTACTCACCCGAGCTCTCTCCAATGAAAAAGAAATTCGATGGGTGGGATCTTCTCTGGAGGATCTCCTGGCTTTTCCCATAACGGTACGCAAAGCAGTCGGTTATCAGCTTCACAAAATTCAGTATGGAATTGAACCCGATGACTGGAAACCGTTTTCAGAAATTGGGGCTGGGGTAAATGAAATTCGGATTCGTGACAACAATGGTATCTATCGCATTATGTATGTCGCTAAGTTTGAAGAAGCACTCTACGTTTTGCATAGTTTCCAAAAACAGACGCAACAAACCAGTCAGCACGATAAAAACATCGCCAGAACGCGTTATAACCGGGTGGTGCAACAACGGAGAAACAGCTTGTGATTGCCAAAACTGATAGTGATATTCGCCATGTGACGCCATCTGGCGGTAATGTTTTTGCTGATTTGGGGTTTCATAAGCAGGACGCAGAAAAGTTTTACGCTGATTCCCTGAGTGAAATCGAAAACACGTTAGCCATTAAAGAACAGCTCATGGAAGAAATTACCCTCTGGATTACGCGAAACCAGATGAAGCAAGCCGAGGTTGCTACAGTTTTGCATATATCCCGACCGCGCGTTTCGGATGTCGTCAACAAGAAATGCAGCAAATTCACCATTGATGCTCTGGTGAATATGCTTAGCCGTATTGGGAAGCCTGTTCGGGTAATGGTAGGGCCGTAAAACTAATTCGGTAAAATCTTCCAGAACGCATCAATTAGCGGCTCATGCAGCCGCTTTTTTTGCGCGCAGACGCCGAGTTCAAACGGCGTTTTTTCATCGCTGCGTTCTAAAATCATCACCCGGTTGCGCACTGGCTCCGGGCTGTTTTCCAGCACTACTTCCGGCAGCAGCGCCACGCCGCAGCCCAGCGCCACCATTGAGACCATCGCTTCGTGACCGCCGACGGTGGCGTAAATCTGCGGATTGCTGATTTTATGCCGGCGGAACCATAGCTCAATGCGACGGCGTACCGGCCCCTGGTCGGCCATGATAAACGGCACCGTCGACCAGTCTGGCTTGTCGACCGAAACCTGATTACGCACCGGGCAGGGCAGCGCCGGGGCGATCAGCACCACCGCCAGATTTTCCAGCATCGAAAACGCCACTGCGCCGGGCAGCGTTTCTGGTTTGCCGGCGATTGCCAGATCGGCCTCGCCGGTGACTACTTTTTCCATCGCATCGGCGGCGTCGCCGGTGGTGAGCTTAATTTCCACCGAGGGATGCTCGGCGCGAAAACGGTCGAGGATTGGCGGCAGGTGGCTGTATGCCGCGGTCACTGAACAGAAGATATGGAGTTCGCCGGAAAGGGACGGCCCCTGCTGATCGAGGGTATGGCGCAGCTGCTGGTACTGCAAAAGCGTCTGTTGGGCAAACACTCGCAGCTCTTCACCCGCTTCGGTCAGCGTGACCGTACGGTTATCGCGCACAAACAGCGGCTGGCCGAGGTCTTCTTCCAGCCGCTGAATCTGTCGGGAAAGGGTGGAAGGACTGACATGCATCGCCCGCGCGCTGCGGCCAAAATGGCGGCTTTCCGCCAGATGCAGGAAGGTTTTTAGATCGCGTAAATCCACAGACAGACCTCCGGTTTTTGACGTTGCATAAACCGCAACATAACGTTGTGAATATATCAATTTCCGCAATAAATTTCCTGTTGTAATGTGGGTTCATTCACACAGATAGCAATCTGTAAACCGAACAATAAGCGCGACAACACAACATCACGGAGTACACCATCATGGCTAACTACTTTAATACACTGAATCTGCGCCAGCAGCTGGCACAGCTGGGTAAATGCCGCTTTATGGGCCGCGACGAATTCGCCGACGGCGCGAGCTACCTTCAGGGTAAAAAAGTGGTCATCGTCGGCTGTGGCGCTCAGGGTCTGAACCAGGGCCTGAACATGCGTGACTCCGGTCTGGATATTTCCTACGCCCTGCGTAAAGAAGCCATTGCTGAGAAGCGTGCTTCCTGGCGTAAAGCGACCGAGAACGGCTTCAAAGTAGGCACCTACGAAGAGCTGATCCCGCAGGCTGACCTGGTAGTTAACCTGACGCCGGACAAACAGCACTCCGACGTGGTGCGTTCCGTACAGCCGCTGATGAAAGACGGTGCGGCGCTGGGCTACTCCCACGGCTTCAACATCGTGGAAGTGGGCGAGCAGATCCGTAAAGACATCACCGTGGTGATGGTGGCGCCGAAGTGTCCGGGCACCGAAGTACGTGAAGAATACAAGCGTGGCTTCGGTGTGCCGACGCTGATCGCCGTTCACCCGGAAAACGATCCGCAAGGCGAAGGCATGGCGATTGCTAAAGCCTGGGCGGCGGCGACCGGCGGTCACCGTGCGGGCGTACTGGAGTCTTCTTTCGTGGCGGAAGTGAAATCCGACCTGATGGGCGAGCAGACCATCCTGTGCGGTATGCTGCAGGCCGGTTCTCTGCTGTGTTTCGACAAGCTGGTGGCAGAAGGCACCGACCCGGCTTATGCGGAAAAACTGATTCAGTTCGGCTGGGAAACCATCACCGAAGCGCTGAAGCAGGGCGGCATCACCCTGATGATGGACCGTCTGTCTAACCCGGCGAAACTGCGTGCTTACGCGCTGTCCGAACAGCTGAAAGAGATCATGGCGCCGCTGTTCCAGAAACACATGGATGACATCATCTCCGGCGAATTCTCTTCCGGCATGATGGCTGACTGGGCTAACGACGATAAGAAACTGCTGACCTGGCGTGAAGAGACCGGCAAAACCGCGTTCGAAACCGCGCCGCAGTATGAAGGCAAAATCGGCGAGCAGGAGTACTTTGATAAAGGCGTGCTGATGATCGCGATGGTGAAAGCGGGCGTTGAGTTGGCGTTCGAAACTATGGTGGATTCCGGCATCATCGAAGAATCCGCTTACTACGAATCACTGCACGAGCTGCCGCTGATCGCCAACACCATCGCCCGTAAGCGTCTGTACGAAATGAACGTGGTTATCTCTGATACCGCAGAATACGGTAACTACCTGTTCTCTTACGCTTGCGTACCGCTGCTGAAACCGTTTATGGCGGAATTGCAACCGGGCGATCTGGGTAGTGCTATCCCGGAAGGCGCGGTAGACAACGCACAGCTTCGCGACGTGAACGACGCGATTCGTAGTCATGCGATTGAGCAGGTAGGTAAGAAACTGCGCGGCTATATGACGGATATGAAGCGTATTGCGGTAGCGGGTTGATATACCTTGTCGGGGGGCGCTAGCGCTTACCCGACCTACAAAATCAAGCAGACGATGTAGGCCGGGTAAGGCGTAGCCGCCACCCGGCTTTTTATTTACGATACAATACCTTAATGATGTGGTAACCGAACTGGGTATGCAGCGGGCCGGTTGGCTCCAGTACCGGGCAGGAAAAGACTACTTTATCGAATGCCGGAACCATCTGGCCCTGACGAAATTCGCCTAAATGACCGCCTTTTTTACCGGATGGGCAGATAGAATGCTTCTTCGCCAGCTTCTCAAAATCGCCGCCGTTTTTAATTTGCTCCAGAAGATCCAATGCCAGTTTCTCTTCTTTTACAAGGATATGCAGTGCTGCTGCCATTTTTGCCATTATTGTGTTCTCACGTCGCAAAGATTGGCCGTCACTTTATCACTCCTTAGGCCGTCAGACATATACTCTTCGCCATTACAGGACAGATGTCCCGCCTGATTTAATGAACCGGGAGATAAGCGGCATTTTTAGCAGGCGTATTTCGGATGTGCGGGACGGCGGTCCTGTCCTTTCTGACAAGGGGCGAGATACCATGAACATAATGAAAAACGCAGAATTTCCAGACGACTGGCTTTTAGGGCTACGCCAGGTCGTACGCGACCCAGTGCTCTATGAATTACTCAAATACTGCCCGTTGGAAATCATGCAGTACAGGGCGTTTATGCGATGTCGCTTGAGTATGTTCTGCTGACGGCGATCGCGCTAATGGGTTCTTTCAGTTGGATCAAGAGCGCACAGCGTAATGGCTATACGCCGCTTGCCGCCAGAGCCTGCTGATTGACCTTTTCCTGGCTGCCTGAAAAGGCAGCCAGGTCTTCTCTGGGCCTCGCTTTCTGCTACAATCCCTCCCCCGTTCGAAGATTGAGCACTATTCCCATGCGTTTAAATCCCGGCCAACAACACGCTGTCGAATTCGTCACCGGACCCTGCCTGGTGCTGGCAGGAGCGGGTTCTGGTAAAACTCGCGTAATTACCAATAAAATCGCCCACCTGATCCGCGGATGCGGCTATCAGGCCCGGCATATTGCGGCGGTGACGTTTACCAACAAGGCAGCGCGCGAAATGAAAGAACGCGTCGGGCAGACGCTCGGCCGTAAGGAAGCGCGCGGTTTGATGATCTCCACCTTTCATACATTAGGGCTGGATATTATTAAGCGCGAGTACGCTGCGCTGGGGATGAAATCGAACTTTTCATTGTTTGACGATACCGACCAGGTCGCCTTGCTCAAAGAGCTGACCGAAGGCCTGATCGAAGACGACAAGGTTCTGTTGCAACAGCTGATCTCCACGATCTCCAACTGGAAAAACGATCTCAAAACGCCTGCGCAGGCAGCGGCGGGGGCGAAAGGCGAACGCGATCGTATTTTTGCCCACTGCTACGGGCTTTACGACGCCCATATGAAGGCATGTAACGTTCTCGATTTTGATGATTTGATTTTGCTGCCGACGCTGCTGTTGCAACGCAATGACGAGGTGCGCGAGCGCTGGCAGAATAAAATTCGTTATCTGCTGGTGGATGAATATCAGGATACTAACACCAGCCAGTATGAGTTGGTTAAGCTGCTGGTCGGGCAACGCGCGCGCTTTACGGTCGTGGGCGATGACGATCAGTCTATCTACTCCTGGCGCGGGGCGCGTCCGCAAAACCTGGTGTTACTGAGCCAGGATTTTCCGGCGCTGCAGGTGATTAAGCTGGAGCAAAACTATCGTTCTTCGGGCCGCATCCTGAAAGCGGCAAATATTCTCATCGCCAACAATCCGCACGTCTTTGAAAAGCGCCTCTTTTCCGAGCTCGGTTACGGCGCGGAACTCAAAGTGTTAAGCGCAAACAATGAAGAGCATGAAGCTGAGCGCGTTATCGGCGAACTGATTGCCCATCACTTTGTGAACAAGACCCAGTACAAGGATTACGCCATTCTGTATCGCGGGAATCATCAGTCGCGGGTATTTGAAAAATTCCTCATGCAGAACCGCATTCCGTACAAAATTTCCGGCGGCACCTCATTCTTCTCCCGTCCGGAGATTAAAGACTTGCTGGCCTACCTGCGGGTGTTGACCAACCCGGATGATGACAGCGCTTTCCTGCGCATCGTGAATACGCCAAAACGCGAAATCGGTCCGGCCACGCTGCAAAAGCTGGGTGAATGGGCAATGACGCGTAATAAAAGCCTGTTTACCGCCAGCTTTGATATGGGACTTAGCCAAAAGCTGACCGGACGTGGTTACGATTCATTGACGCGTTTTACCCACTGGCTGGGGGAAATCCAGCGTCTGGCCGAACGCGAGCCTGTCGCCGCCGTGCGCGATCTCATCCACAGTATTGACTATGAATCCTGGTTGTACGAAACCTCGCCGAGCCCCAAAGCGGCGGAAATGCGTATGAAAAACGTTAACCAGCTCTTTAGCTGGATGACTGAGATGCTGGAAGGCAACGAACTCGATGAGCCGATGACGCTGACCCAGGTGGTTACACGCTTTACGCTGCGCGATATGATGGAGCGCGGCGAGAGCGAAGAAGAGCTGGATCAGGTACAGTTGATGACGCTTCATGCATCGAAAGGACTGGAATTCCCGTATGTCTATATGGTGGGAATGGAAGAAGGATTTTTGCCGCATCAAAGCAGCATTGACGAAGATAATATTGAGGAAGAGCGTCGGCTGGCCTATGTCGGGATCACTCGCGCGCAAAAAGAGCTCACCTTTACATTATGTAAAGAGCGCCGTCAGTATGGGGAACTGGTGCGCCCGGAACCCAGCCGCTTCCTGTTAGAACTGCCGCAGGATGATTTAATCTGGGAGCAGGAGCGCAAAGTGGTAAGCGCTGAGGAGCGAATGCAAAAAGGGCAAAGTCACCTGGCTAATCTGAAAGCCATGATGGCGGCAAAGCGAGCGAAATCGTAGGCCGGATAAGCGAAGCGTCATCCGGCAATCAAACTACGGTTAGCGAACGTCCAGCGGCCAGTGTACATAGCTTTGCCACTGGCTTTCCTGATCAATCAACTCTTTACCCAGCGGGTGATGTGCCAGCCAGTCGCCAGGCAAGGTTAACGTCAGATTTTCATTTAGCGCCTGTAGCGTAATTTCTGGTACCAGATCGTCACGACGGCGACCGGCAAAAAGAATCGCCAGTCGCAGCAAACGGCATAGCTGTTCCGCAACACGGGGCGGTACCGCGTTTTGCTGATGAAGCGAAGAGAGATCGACCGGATTGGTCTGATTCAGTAAGAGGGTGGCGAGCAATTTTTTCTGCGCGGGCGTATAGCCAGGCAGATCCAAATGGCGTACTAAATAGGCGGCATGATAGGGCGCCTGTTTAAAATCAACGCTCAGACCGATCTCATGCAATTGGCAAGCGCTCAGCAACAGTTCACGACTAATAGGCTCAATATGCCAGGCATTTTCTACCTGTTTGAGGAAGTTATCTGCCAGCTTCGCTACGCGGTTCGCCTGCTCGGTATCGACGATAAACCGACGCTGAATGTTTCGCAGCGTGCGGCTGCGGATATCCTGATCTACCGCCAGATGCAACATCCCATACACCAGCCCTTCGCGTAACGCGCCGCCTGCCAGCGTCATGCTCTGGATGTTCAGCTCGGTAAATATCGCGATCAGAATAGCCAGCCCGCTTGGGAAAACCAGCGCGCGCTCCAGCGTCAGGCCTTCGATTTCCAGCTCTTCCAGACGCCCGCACTGTATCGCGCGTTGTTTTAGCTGCTGCAGTTTGGCGAGCGTAATGCGCTCGTCCATCCCCTGCGCCATCATGATTTCCTGCAATGCCTGTACGGTGCCGGAGGCACCCACGCAGACCTTCCAGCCATGAAAACGCAGTTCATCGGCGACCGGACGCAGTACATCGCGCGCGGCCTTCTCCGCATCATCAAAGTTTTCTTGCGCCAGATTACGATCGCTAAAATAGCGTTCAAGCCACGTTACGCAGCCCATGGACAGGCTAAATAGCGACGTGGTTTGCGCGCCAGTGCCGGTAACTAGTTCAGTGCTGGCGCCGCCGATATCCACCACCAGTCGCTGATCTGCGCCGCCGGTGGTATGAGCGACTCCCTGATAAATCAGCCGCGCCTCTTCTTCGCCGCTGATAACCTGCACCGGACAACCAAGGATAGTCTGCGCTTTCGCGATAAATTCCCCCGCATTAACGGCGAGACGCAATGTTGCGGTGGCAACCACGCGGATTTGCGGCTGCGGGATATCCTGCAAACGTTCAGCAAACAGACGCAGGCATTGCCAGCCGCGTTCCATCGCTTCGGCCGAAAGGTGGTTGTCGTTGTTCAGACCCGCGGCCAGACGCACCTTGCGTTTTATTCGGGTCAGCGTCTGGATGCTTCCCGCCGCCTCGCGCACGACCAGCATATGAAAACTATTGGAACCGAGATCAATGGCGGCATACAACGAGGTGGAATTCATACACTTCATCCTTCAACCTGTATCCGTGTTGGCTGCGTACTCTTCCTAAGCTCATCGGGATTTGTTTTCTTGCCGCCTTGATACAGGCTAAATGATTTTGTGTATGGCATAACTTTTCTTAACCTGAACGACGACGATTACGCGGAGCGCCAGCGCGGCGCGGACCATTGCCAGGACGCGAACGCGTCAGACGCAACGGCTTGGGCAGATCGTTCATGAGCGCTTCCGGATTGTATTTGCTGACCGGAATCGAGTGGCCGATATAGCTCTCAATGGCGGGCAGATTCAGCGCATACTCTTCGCAAGCCAGGCTGATGGAATGTCCGCTGGCGCCAGCGCGACCGGTACGACCGATACGGTGAACATAGTCTTCACAATCGTCTGGCAGATCGTAGTTAAAGACGTGCGTTACGGCGGGGATATGCAACCCGCGCGCCGCGACATCGGTCGCCACAAGAATATCCAGATCGCCGCGGGTGAACTCATCCAGAATCCGCAGGCGCTTTTTCTGCGCGACGTCGCCGGTCAGCAGACCAACACGATGGCCATCTGCCGCCAGATGTCCCCAGATATCTTCGCAACGATGCTTGGTGTTGGCGAAAATAATGGCGCGATCCGGCCACTCTTCTTCGATCAGCGTTTGCAGTAAACGCATTTTCTCTTCATTAGAGGGGTAGAAAAGCTCTTCTTTAATGCGGTGGCCGGTCTTTTGCTCCGGTTCCACTTCAACATATTCGGCGTTGTTCATCTGTTCAAACGCCAGCTCGCGAACCCGATAAGACAGGGTGGCGGAGAACAACATGTTCAGACGCTGCGCAGCCGGCGGCATACGACGGAACAGCCAGCGGATATCTTTAATAAAGCCCAAATCGTACATGCGATCGGCTTCATCGAGTACGACGACCTGAATGGCGCCGAGGTTAATGTGGTTTTGTTTGGCGTAGTCGATCAGTCGGCCCGTCGTACCAATAAGAATATCAACGCCGCTTTCCAGCACTTTAAGCTGCTTGTCGTAACCATCGCCGCCGTAAGCCAGGCCTAATTTTAAGCCTGTCGCTTGCGCCAACGGCTCCGCGTCTGCGTGAATTTGTACGGCTAATTCACGCGTCGGCGCCATGATCAGCGCGCGCGGCTGGTTCACCTTGCGATCGTCGATCGCGGGATGAGAAAGTAAATAATGAAACGTTGACGTCAGAAACGCCATCGTTTTCCCGGTACCGGTTTGCGCCTGCCCTGCAACGTCACGACCCGCCAGCGTTAGCGGAAGGGCCAGTGCCTGAATGGGCGTACAATTATAAAACCCTTTTTTTTCAAGGGCTTCAACCACCTGTGGGTGCAGGGCGAAGTCGGAAAACTTCTGTTCTGTTAAATGTGTTTTGCTCATAGTGTGGTAGAATATCAGCTTACTATTGCTTTACGAAAGCGTATCCGGTGAAATAAAGTCAACCTTTGTTGGCGAAGTTAACATCAGCACCTCGTTGGTTAATGCTACACCAACACGCCAGGCTTATTCCTGTGGAGTTATATATGAGCGATAAAATTATTCACCTGACTGACGACAGTTTTGACACGGATGTACTCAAAGCGGACGGGGCTATCCTCGTTGATTTCTGGGCAGAGTGGTGCGGGCCGTGTAAAATGATCGCTCCGATTCTGGATGAAATCGCTGACGAATATCAGGGCAAATTGACCGTTGCCAAACTGAACATTGACCAGAACCCAGGTACTGCGCCTAAATATGGCATCCGCGGTATTCCGACTCTGCTGCTGTTTAAAAACGGCGAAGTGGCGGCAACCAAAGTAGGCGCACTGTCTAAAGGTCAGTTGAAAGAGTTTCTCGACGCCAATCTGGCGTAATACCTTTTATACGTCGAATGACAAAGGCGCTGTATGGTCAGGCGTCTGTCATTCGACGAATGATTAAGGTATCAGGCAGTTTCGTGGCGTCTGTTGTCCTTACGTTATTCTTAAATTGTCAGGATCTCTGGACGCCCGGTCTGAGTCGTGCTAAGTTAGTATTGACTTCGAATTAAACATACCTTATTAAGTTTGAATCTGGTTTTATCCGTCACTTCCCGTTTTTTCTCGCACGAGAAGTGGAAAGATTCCTGGCTCTTCGCTCATTCCGTCTTGTCGTTTCAGTTCTGCGTACTTTCCTGTGACCAGACAGCGAACAGACATGAGTTGATAGCCGTAAACAGGCATGGATGACCCTGCCATACCATTCACAACATTAAGTTCGAGATTTACCCCAAGTTTAAGAACTCACACCATTATGAATCTTACCGAATTAAAGAATACGCCGGTTTCTGAGCTGATCACTCTCGGCGAAAGTATGGGGCTGGAAAACCTGGCCCGTATGCGCAAGCAGGACATTATTTTTGCCATCCTGAAGCAGCACGCAAAGAGTGGCGAAGATATCTTTGGCGACGGTGTGCTGGAGATATTGCAGGATGGATTTGGTTTCCTCCGTTCTGCAGACAGCTCCTACCTCGCCGGTCCTGATGATATCTACGTTTCCCCCAGCCAAATCCGCCGTTTCAACCTCCGCACTGGTGATACCATTTCTGGTAAGATTCGCCCGCCGAAAGAAGGTGAACGCTATTTTGCGCTGTTGAAAGTTAACGAAGTTAACTACGACAAACCGGAAAACGCCCGTAACAAAATCCTCTTTGAGAACTTAACCCCGCTGCACGCAAACTCTCGTCTGCGTATGGAGCGTGGTAACGGTTCTACCGAAGACTTAACGGCGCGCGTTCTGGATCTGGCTTCGCCGATCGGTCGCGGCCAGCGCGGTCTGATTGTCGCGCCGCCGAAGGCGG
This sequence comes from Salmonella sp. SAL4457, assembly GCF_046548235.1. NCBI lineage: Bacteria > Pseudomonadati > Pseudomonadota > Gammaproteobacteria > Enterobacterales > Enterobacteriaceae > Salmonella > Salmonella sp. SAL4457. Next base: position 68,069 of record NZ_JBGDZO010000010.1, on the reverse strand, counting down.
GTAAAACCATGCTGCTGCAGAACATCGCGCAGAGCATCGCGTATAACCACCCAGACTGCGTGCTGATGGTGCTGCTGATCGACGAACGTCCGGAAGAAGTGACCGAGATGCAGCGTCTGGTGAAAGGCGAAGTGGTTGCGTCTACCTTTGACGAACCGGCATCCCGCCACGTTCAGGTTGCCGAAATGGTTATCGAGAAGGCGAAACGTCTGGTTGAACACAAGAAAGACGTTATCATTCTGCTCGACTCCATCACCCGTTTGGCACGTGCCTACAACACCGTGGTGCCGGCGTCCGGTAAAGTACTGACCGGTGGTGTGGACGCTAACGCCCTGCATCGTCCGAAGCGTTTCTTCGGTGCGGCGCGTAACGTGGAAGAGGGCGGTAGCCTGACTATCATCGCGACGGCGCTGATCGATACCGGTTCCAAGATGGACGAAGTTATCTACGAAGAGTTTAAAGGCACCGGTAACATGGAGCTGCATCTCTCGCGTAAGATCGCTGAAAAACGTGTCTTCCCGGCTATCGACTACAACCGTTCCGGTACCCGTAAAGAAGAGCTGCTCACCACTCAGGAAGAGCTGCAGAAAATGTGGATCCTGCGTAAAATCATCCATCCGATGGGTGAGATTGACGCGATGGAATTCCTCATTAACAAACTGGCGATGACCAAAACTAATGACGATTTTTTCGAGATGATGAAGCGCTCATAACCTGGTCTTTACCTGAAAACGCCACGTTTTTACGTGGCGTTTTTGTTTTGCGATTCATCCTGGCGTCATGTCATATAAACTGGTCATCGGGATATGCGCTACAGAGTAACACCATGCACAATACACATTGTTTGCGGTAAAAAGTGTAATGTTCTAACAGGTCTCTTCTAGGAGCTGGCGTAACGCATTATACTTTAAGGAAATGATATATGCTGAGAGCACATACACTGTGAAGTTACTCACCGCTTTATCTGAGCTAATCAGTATTTTTTTATTCACGACCATTTTTATTTTTCTTGCGCGAAAAGTAGCCATAAAAATTGGTTTAGTGGATAAACCAAACTTTCGTAAACGACATCAGGGCGTTATCCCATTAGTCGGCGGGATTTCTGTGTTTGCAGGAATCTGCTTTATGTTTGGCCTCTCGGATTACTACATACCGCACTTATCGCTATATCTTATTTGCGCTGGTGTATTGGTTTTTGTTGGTGCGATGGATGACCGTTTTGATATCAGTGTAAAAATTCGTGCTGTGGTTCAGGCTGTTATTGCGGTTGTAATGATGGTTATCGCAAAACTTCACTTAGGTAGCCTTGGTTACATCTTTGGGCCTTGGGAGTTAGTGCTTGGCCCCTTTGGCTATTTCCTTACTCTGTTTGCGGTATGGGCGGCGATCAACGCTTTCAATATGGTGGACGGTATTGACGGCCTGCTGGGTGGGTTATCCAGCGTCTCATTTGCGGCGATGGGGCTGATTTTATGGTTTGATGGTCAGACTAGTCTGGCAATGTGGTGCTTTGCCATGATCGCCGCGATTCTGCCTTACATTATGCTTAATCTCGGTATTTTGGGGCGGCGTTACAAAGTCTTTATGGGCGATGCCGGTAGTACACTGATTGGCTTTACCGTCATCTGGCTCTTACTGGAAACGACGCAGGGGAAAACTCACTCTATCAGCCCGGTGACCGCGCTATGGATTATCGCTATTCCATTGATGGATATGGTGGCGATTATGTATCGCCGTCTGCGTAAAGGGATGAGCCCCTTTTCCCCTGATCGCCAACATATTCATCATTTGGTTATGCGAGCAGGGTTTACTTCCCGCCAGGCATTTGTTCTTATTACGCTCGCAGCGGCGATTCTGGCGGGAGTAGGCGTAACGGCAGAATACTCTCATTTTGTTCCTGAATGGGTTATGTTGGTGCTCTTTTTGCTAGCATTCTTCCTCTATGGCTACTGCATTAAGCGGGCCTGGAAGGTGGCGAGATTTATTAAGCGTGTGAAGCGTCGCCTGCGCAGGCAACGTGAGAACCGGCCAAACTTAACCAAGTAAATGAGGATACGATGACACAACCATTACCGGGGGCACGCGCGGTGAGCGCTGAAAATGAACTGGATATTCGCGGGTTGTTTCGTACTTTATGGGCTGGCAAATTCTGGATTATCGGCATTGGCCTGCTATTTGCCCTTATCGCGTTAGCCTATACCTTTTTTGCTCGTCAGGAGTGGAGTGCGACGGCGATCACCGATCGCCCAACCGTAAATATGTTGGGCGGTTATTACTCCCAGCAGCAGTTTCTGCGCAACCTGGATATTAAGACCGATCCTGCTTCTTCCGATAAGCCCTCGGTGATGGATGAAGCGTATAAAGAGTTCATCATGCAACTTGCCTCCTGGGATACGCGTCGCGATTTCTGGTTACAGACGGACTATTACAAGCAGCGAATGGTCGGGAATAGCAAAGCTGATGCGGCAATGCTTGATGAACTTATCAATAACATACAGTTTACGCCCGGCGATTTTACACGCGCCATCAACGACAATGTGAAGCTGATTGCTGAAACTGCGCCGGACGCCAATAATCTGCTGCGTCAGTATGTCGCATTCGCCAGTCAGCGGGCAGCGAGCCATCTGAATGATGAATTAAAAGGTGCCTGGGCTGCGCGTACCGTGCAGATGAAAGCGCAGGTCAAACGGCAGGAAGAGGTTGCGAAAGCGATCTATTCACGTCGTGTAAACAGTATTGAGCAGGCGCTCAAAATTGCGGAACAACATAATATTTCTCGTAGCGCGACGGATGTTCCGGCTGATGAATTACCGGACTCAGAGCTTTTTTTACTCGGTCGCCCTATGTTGCAGGCGCGTCTTGAAAATCTGCAAGCGGTTGGCCCTGCGTTCGATTTGGACTACTTTCAAAATCGGGCAATGTTGAATACGCTTAATGTGGGGCCGACCCTGGACCCTCGTTTTCAGACCTATCGTTATTTGCGTACGCCGGAAGAACCGGTAAAACGTGATAGCCCACGCCGAGCCTTCCTGATGATCATGTGGGGTATCGTTGGGGCGCTAATCGGTGCGGGCGTTGCCTTAACCCGTCGCCGCACGATTTAGCAACACCTCTGCAGTAGGGGGCTGGGCCCCTACTGTCTATTCGAAGAGAATCGATGTGAAAGTACTGACTGTATTTGGTACACGACCGGAGGCCATTAAGATGGCGCCTCTGGTCCATGCGCTGGAAAAAGATCCTCATTTCGAGGCCAAAGTATGCGTTACTGCGCAGCATCGGGAGATGCTTGATCAGGTATTAACTCTTTTTTCTATTGTGCCTGATTACGATCTCAACATTATGCAGCCGGGACAGGGGTTGACGGAAATTACCTGCCGAATTCTGGAGGGATTAAAGCCGATCCTGGCAGATTTTAAACCTGATGTGGTGCTGGTTCATGGCGATACCACCACTACGATTGCTACCAGCCTGGCGGCTTTCTATCAACGAATTCCGGTAGGGCACGTAGAAGCCGGGTTGCGAACCGGCGATCTCTATTCCCCCTGGCCGGAAGAGGCAAACCGCACGCTGACCGGACATCTGGCGATGTACCACTTTGCGCCGACGGAAAACTCGCGGCAGAATCTGTTGCGGGAGAACATTCCGGATGAGCGCATTTTTGTCACTGGCAATACCGTTATCGACGCGCTGATCTGGGTACGCGATCGCGTTCTGGCGAGCGATACATTACAGGCTGAACTGGCCGAGCAGTATCCTTTCCTCAACGCGAATAAGAAGATGATTTTGGTGACCGGTCATCGGCGTGAAAGCTTTGGTCAGGGCTTTGAGCATATCTGCCAGGCGCTGGCGGAAATCGCCGCCGCGAACCAAAATGTGCAAATTGTCTATCCGGTGCATCTCAATCCCAACGTCAGCGAACCTGTCAACCGTATCCTTGGCCATGTTGAAAATGTGGTACTGATTGAGCCGCAGGACTACTTACCTTTTGTCTGGCTGATGAATCACGCCTGGCTCATTCTGACCGATTCCGGCGGTATTCAGGAAGAAGCGCCGTCATTAGGTAAGCCGGTATTGGTCATGCGTGAAACCACAGAGCGTCCGGAAGCCATTACCGCTGGTACGGTAAGACTGATCGGCACGGACTCCCGGCGCATTGTGGCGGAAGTTATGCGTCTGCTGCACGACGAAAATGAATATCAAACCATGAGCCGCGCCCATAATCCTTATGGTGACGGGCAATCATGCGCGCGCATTTTACAGGCGTTAAAAAGTTATCGGGTATCGTTATGAGTTTTACGACCATTTCTGTTATTGGGCTGGGGTATATCGGATTACCGACTGCGGCCGCTTTTGCTTCCCGCCAGAAGCAGGTTATCGGCGTGGATATCAACCAACATGCGGTAGACATTATAAATCGCGGTGAAATTCACATCGTGGAGCCGGCGTTGGGCAATGTGGTGAAGATGGCGGTGGAGGGCGGCTTTCTGCGTGCGACGACGACACCTGTCGAGGCCGATGCGTACCTGATTGCCGTGCCGACACCATTCAAAGGCGATCACGACCCTGACATGGCCTATGTCGAAGCCGCGGCGAAATCCATTGCGCCAGTATTAAAAAAAGGGGCACTGGTGATTCTGGAATCAACATCGCCGGTCGGCGCAACGGAGCAAATGGCTGGCTGGCTGGCCGGGATGCGCACGGATCTGACCTTTCCCCAGCAGGCGGGCGAGCAGGCCGATGTGAATATCGCCTATTGTCCGGAGCGTGTGCTGCCGGGTCAGGTGATGGTGGAACTCATTAAAAATGACCGCGTGATTGGCGGTATGACGCCAGTATGTTCGGCTCGCGCCAGCGCGCTGTACAAAATTTTCCTTGAGGGCGAATGCGTTGTCACCAACTCGCGCACCGCGGAGATGTGCAAACTGACGGAAAATAGCTTCCGTGATGTGAATATCGCCTTTGCGAATGAATTGTCGCTGATTTGCGCCGAACAGGGGATTAACGTTTGGGAATTGATCCGCCTGGCGAACCGCCATCCGCGCGTCAATATTTTGCAGCCGGGCCCAGGCGTTGGCGGGCACTGCATTGCGGTCGATCCGTGGTTTATTGTGGCGCAAAATCCGCAGCAGGCGAGACTGATTCGCACCGCGCGTGAAGTGAACGACGGCAAACCGCACTGGGTGGTCGATCAGGTAAAAGCCGCGGTCACAGATTGCCTGGCGGCCACCGATAAACGCGCCAGCGAAGTGAAAATCGCCTGTTTTGGGCTGGCCTTTAAGCCGAATATCGACGATCTGCGCGAAAGCCCGGCGATGGGGATCGCGCAAAGTATCGCCCGCTGGCACAGCGGCGAAACCCTGGTCGTCGAACCGAATATCCGTCAGTTGCCGAAAAAATTGGACGGACTTTGTACGCTGGCGAAACTGGACGCGGCGCTGGCCGCCGCCGATGTGCTGGTGATGCTGGTCGATCACGACGAATTTAAAGCGATTCCCGGCGATGCGGTTCATCAACGTTATGTGGTTGATACCAAAGGAGTCTGGCGCTGATGAAACGCATTCTGGTGACCGGCGGCGCAGGCTTTATCGGATCTGCGGTGGTGCGGCATATCATCCATGAAACGGCAGACGCGGTGGTGGTGGTGGATAAACTCACCTATGCGGGCAACCTGATGTCTCTGGCGTCGGTGGCGCAAAGCGACCGTTTCGCCTTTGAGAAGGTGGATATCTGCGATCGGGCATCACTGGAGCGAGTTTTCCAGCAGTATCAGCCCGATAGCGTGATGCACCTGGCGGCGGAAAGCCATGTAGACCGTTCCATCGACGGCCCGGCGGCGTTTATTGAAACGAATATCGTTGGTACTTACACCTTGCTGGAAGCCGCTCGCGCTTACTGGTCCGCGCTTGACGCGGACGCTAAAGCGGCGTTCCGCTTCCACCATATCTCCACCGATGAAGTGTATGGCGATCTGCATACTGCAGACGATTTCTTCACCGAAACCACGCCATATGCGCCAAGCAGCCCTTATTCCGCCTCCAAAGCCAGCAGCGACCATCTGGTACGCGCCTGGTTACGTACCTACGGTCTGCCTACGCTTGTCACCAACTGCTCTAATAACTACGGGCCCTACCATTTCCCGGAAAAACTGATCCCGCTGATGATTCTGAACGCGCTGGCGGGTAAACCATTGCCGGTCTATGGCAACGGTCAGCAAATTCGCGACTGGCTGTATGTGGAGGATCATGCCCGTGCGTTGTATCACGTGGTGACGAACGGCGCGGTGGGTGAAACGTATAATATCGGCGGTCATAACGAACGTAAAAATCTGGATGTGGTCAGGACGATCTGCGCTCTACTGGAGGAACTGGCCCCGCAAAAACCGCAGGGTGTGGTGAATTATCACGATCTGATTACCTTCGTCGACGATCGCCCCGGCCATGACTTACGTTATGCCATCGACGCGTCGAAAATCGCCCGCGAGCTGGGCTGGACGCCGCAGGAAACCTTCGAAAGCGGGATGCGAAAAACCGTTCAGTGGTATCTCGCCAATGAGGCCTGGTGGAAACCCGTGCAGGATGGCAGTTATCAGGGCGAACGCTTAGGACTGAAACGCTAAACGGCAGGTTCTTACTCCTGGAGGAGAAACGAATGAAAGGCATCATTCTGGCGGGAGGTTCCGGTACCCGGTTGCATCCCATTACGCGCGGCGTATCAAAGCGCCAGGGCTTCAAAATTGCCTGTCTGGAGGAGATTGCCTGGCGCAACGGCTGGCTGGATGATGATGGTTTGAAACGCGCCGCCAGTCAGCTTGAAAAAACCGGCTATGGCCAATATTTACTGGAGTTGCTCCGTGCCCGTCCGCGCCAGTATTGAACCGTTACTCTGGGAAAATACGTTCTTTGGCGTGAATAGCGGCATTGTGCGTATCGATGCCTCAGCGCCCGAATTAACGCCAGAAGCACTGCAGGCGTGGCAACGCGTGCAGGTAAAAGTGCCGGCTGAAAACATCGCCTGGCTGTCGGCGTTGCAATCGCTGGGATTCTCTTTGGTTGAAGGCGAGGTGGATTTTGCGTTGCCGGTAAAAGGGCATCGCGACCAGCATGGCGCGGAAATTGCACACCTTACGGACATTCCTGCTTTGCGTCAGTTGGCCGGAGAGGCGTTTACGCAGAGTCGTTTTCGCGCGCCGTGGTATGCGCCCGACGCCAGCGCCCGTTTTTACGCCCAGTGGATTGAGAATGCGGTACGCGGCACGTTTGATCACCAATGCCTGGTGCTTCGCACGGAGACAGGCGCTATCCGCGGTTACGTCTCGCTGCGGGAATTGAATGATACCGACGCGCGCATTGGCCTGTTGGCCGGACGCGGCGCGGGAGCGGAACTTATGCAGGCGGCGATCTGTTGGGCGCAGAGTCGCGGCAAAGCAACATTGCGGGTGGCGACCCAGTTGGGCAACACCGCCGCGCTTAAACGTTACATACAAAGCGGTGCCAACATCGAAAGCACTGCGTACTGGTTATACAGGTGACAACATGATTCCTTTTAATGCGCCGCCGGTGGTGGGAACCGAACTCGAATACATGCAGTCTGCAATGAGCAGCGGCAAACTGTGCGGCGACGGCGGCTTTACGCGTCGTTGCCAGCAGTGGCTGGAGCAACATTTCGGCAGCGCGAAGGTGTTGCTAACGCCTTCCTGTACCGCATCGCTGGAGATGGCGGCTCTGTTGTTGGATATTCAGCCCGGCGATGAAGTGATCATGCCGAGCTTTACGTTTGTCTCCACCGCTAACGCTTTTGTCCTGCGCGGCGCGAAAATTGTGTTTGTCGATATTCGTCCGGATACGATGAATATTGACGAAACGCTGATTGAGGCGGCGATTACTGATAAAACCCGCGCTATCGTGCCGGTACACTACGCTGGCGTCGCTTGTGAAATGGACGTCATCATGGCGCTGGCGGATAAGTATAATCTGTTCGTTGTCGAGGATGCCGCCCAGGGTGTGATGTCCACGTACAAAGGGCGCGCATTAGGGACGATCGGTCACATCGGCTGTTTTAGCTTCCATGAAACCAAAAATTACACCGCTGGCGGCGAAGGCGGCGCGACGCTGATCAACGATCGTACGCTAATTGAACGCGCGGAGATCATCCGCGAAAAAGGCACCAACCGTAGCCAGTTCTTCCGTGGTCAGGTGGATAAATACACCTGGCGGGATATCGGCTCCAGTTATTTGATGTCCGATCTGCAGGCTGCCTATCTGTGGGCGCAACTGGAGGCCGCCGATCGTATCAATCAACAGCGTCTGTCGCTGTGGCAGACTTACTACGATGCGTTAACGCCGCTGGCGCGCGCCGGGCGTATCGAGCTGCCTTCTATTCCGGAAAACTGCGGGCATAATGCCCATATGTTTTACATCAAACTGCGGGATATCGCCGATCGCAGCGCGCTGATTAATTTCCTGAAAGAGGCGGAAATCATGGCGGTATTCCATTACATTCCGCTGCATGATTGTCCGGCGGGCGATAAATTCGGCGAGTTTATCGGGGACGATGTCTACACCACAAAAGAGAGCGAACGTTTGTTGCGTCTGCCGCTGTTTTATAACCTTGCGCCCGTCGATCAACGAACGGTGATTACTACCTTGCTAAATTATTTCTCCTGATATGTCGCTTGCTAAAGCCTCCCTGTGGACGGCGGTCAGTACGCTGGTAAAAATTGGCGCCGGACTGCTGGTGGTGAAACTACTGGCCGTCTCTTTTGGTCCGGCGGGCGTCGGACAAGCGGGTAACTTCCGCCAGATGATTACCGTGCTGGGCGTATTGGCTGGCGCCGGGATATTTAACGGCGTTACCAAACTTGTCGCACAACATCATGATAACCCGGCGCAGTTACGTACCGTGGTGGGAACCTCCTCCGCGATGGTATTGGGGTTCTCTACGCTGCTGGCGCTGGTCTTCTTGCTGGCGGCGGCGCCGATTAGCCAGGGATTGTTCGGTCATACGGACTATCAAGGGCTGGTGCGTCTGGTTGCGCTGGTACAAATGGGGATCGCCTGGGCGAACCTGCTGCTGGCGCTAATGAAGGGCTTTCGTGACGCGTCGGGTAATGCCTTATCGTTAATTGTCGGCAGCTTTTTGGGCGTCGCCGCCTGGTATCTCTGCTACCGTGTCGGCGGCTATGAAGGCGCTCTGCTTGGCCTGGCGCTGGTGCCGGCGCTGGTGGTAGTGCCAGCCGGTATAATACTGATTAAGCGCGGCACCGTCCCGCTACGCTATCTCAAGCCCTCCTGGGACAACGGTCTGGCAGGGCAGCTCAGTAAATTTACCCTGATGGCGCTGATTACCTCCGTTACGATGCCGGTTGCCTATGTGATGATGCGAAACCAACTGGCCGCGCACTATAGCTGGAGCGATGTCGGGATCTGGCAGGGCGTAAGCAGTATTTCTGACGCCTATCTGCAATTTATCACCGCCTCCTTCAGCGTTTACCTGTTACCCACGCTCTCACGCCTGACGGAAAAACAGGACATTACGCGTGAAGTGGTAAAAGCGCTGAAATTTGTTTTACCGGCGGTTGCGGCGGCGAGTTTTACCGTCTGGCTACTGCGCGATTTTGCTATCTGGCTGCTTTTTTCCGCCAAATTCACCGCGATGCGCGATCTGTTCGCCTGGCAGTTAGTGGGCGACGTGCTGAAAGTCGGCGCCTATGTTTTCGGTTATCTGGTGATTGCCAAAGCGTCGTTGCGATTTTACATTCTGGCCGAAATTAGCCAGTTCATTCTGTTAACGGCGTTCGCTCACTGGCTGATTCCCGCTCACGGCGCGCTGGGTGCGGCACAGGCTTATATGGCCACCTATATTGTCTATTTTTCACTTTGTTGCGGCGTATTTTTACTCTGGCGTAGGCGAGCATGACTGTACTGATTCACGTCCTGGGATCGGATATCCCTCACCATAACCACACCGTGCTGCGGTTTTTCAATGATACGCTGGCCGCCACAAGCGAGCACGCGCGCGAATTTATGGTTGCCGGTGAAGATAACGGCTTCACGGAAAGCTGCCCGGCGCTCTCGCTTCGTTTTTATGGCAGTAAGAAAGCGCTGGCGCAGGCGGTTATCGCCAAAGCGAAAGCAAATCGTCGACAGAGATTCTTCTTTCACGGTCAGTTCAACACCAGCCTGTGGCTGGCGCTGTTAAGCGGCGGTATTAAGCCAGCTCAGTTTTACTGGCATATCTGGGGCGCGGATCTCTACGAAGTGTCCCACGGGCTGAAATTCCGCCTTTTCTACCCGCTTCGTCGTATCGCGCAGGGGCGAGTAGGGTGCGTATTCGCGACGCGCGGCGATCTCAGCTATTTTGCGCGCCAGCATCCGGACGTACGCGGCGAGTTGCTCTATTTCCCGACGCGCATGGATCCTTCCCTGAATGCTATGGCAAAAGAGCTCCAACGTGCGGGAAAATTGACCATTTTAGTAGGGAACTCCGGCGATCGCAGTAACCAACATATTGCGGCGTTACGGGCGGTGTATCAGCAGTTTGGCGATACGGTAAACGTGGTGGTGCCGATGGGCTATCCGGCCAATAACCAGGCCTATATTGATGAGGTTCGTCAGGCCGGTCTGGCGCTATTTAGCGCCGAAAATTTACAAATTCTTAGCGAAAAAATGGAATTTGATGCCTATCTTGCGCTGTTGCGCCAGTGCGACCTCGGTTATTTTATTTTTGCCCGCCAACAGGGGATCGGGACGTTGTGTCTGCTAATTCAGGCCGATATCCCGTGCGTACTGAATCGCGACAATCCTTTCTGGCAGGATATGGCGGAACAGCATCTGCCCGTCCTGTTTACCACGGACGATCTTAATGAGCAGGTCGTGCGCGAGGCGCAGCGTCAGCTCGCATCGGTAGATAAAAGCGGCATTACCTTCTTTAGCCCCAACTACCTGCAACCGTGGCATAATGCGTTGAGAATCGCCGCAGGAGAAGCCGAATGAGTTTAATGCAATTCAGCGGGCTGCTGGTGGTCTGGCTGCTCTCTACGCTGTTTATCGCCACGCTGACCTGGTTTGAATTCCGCCGCGTGCGTTTTAACTTCAACGTTTTCTTTTCGTTGCTGTTTTTGTTGACCTTCTTTTTTGGTTTTCCGCTAACCAGCGTGCTGGTATTTCGTTTCGACGTTGGCGTCGCGCCGCCGGAAATCTTATTGCAGGCTCTATTATCCGCCGCCTGTTTCTACGGCGTGTATTACGTGACCTATAAAACGCGTTTACGCAAACGCGTTGTGGATGTACCACGCAAGCCGCTATTTACCATGAACCGGGTGGAAACCCACCTTACCTGGGTGATCCTGATGGGCATCGCGCTGGTGAGCGTGGCGATTTTCTTTATGCATAACGGCTTTTTGCTGTTCCGGCTGCACTCCTACAGCCAGATCTTTTCCAGCGAAGTCTCCGGCGTGGCGTTAAAACGGTTCTTCTATTTCTTCATTCCGGCGATGCTGGTGGTCTATTTCCTGCGCCAGGACAGCAAAGCGTGGCTGTTCTTTCTGGTGAGCACCGTCGCGTTTGGTCTGTTGACCTACATGATTGTCGGCGGCACGCGCGCTAACATCATTATTGCGTTTGCTATCTTCCTGTTTATCGGCATTATTCGGGGCTGGATCAGCCTGTGGATGCTGGCAGCGGCGGGCGTGCTGGGGATTGTCGGTATGTTCTGGCTGGCGCTCAAACGCTACGGATTAAATGTGAGCGGCGATGAGGCGTTCTATACGTTTCTTTATCTGACGCGCGATACCTTTTCGCCGTGGGAGAATCTGGCGCTGCTGTTGCAAAATTACCACAATATCGATTTTCAGGGGCTGGCCCCTATCGTGCGTGATTTCTACGTCTTTATTCCCACCTGGTTATGGCCGGGGCGACCCAGTATCGTGCTGAATTCTGCGAATTACTTCACCTGGGAAGTCCTGAACAACCATTCTGGCCTGGCGATATCGCCAACGCTTATCGGATCGCTGGTGGTCATGGGCGGGGCGCTGTTTATTCCGCTCGGCGCGATCGTCGTCGGGCTGATTATCAAATGGTTCGACTGGCTGTATGAACTGGGTAACCGGGAGCCCAATCGCTATAAGGCGGCGATTCTGCACAGTTTCTGCTTTGGCGCCATCTTTAATATGATTGTGCTGGCGCGAGAAGGGCTGGATTCGTTTGTTTCGCGCGTGGTTTTCTTCCTGGTGGTTTTTGGCGCCAGCCTGCTGGTCGCTAAGCTTCTGTTCTGGTTATTTGATAGCGCCGGACTGATTCATAAACGTACAACTTCGCTCCCTCAGGCACAGGTGGAAGGAAAACTATGACCAATAATGCCGCTGCGCCCCTTTACTCGCTGCGTGGATTACCTCTGATTGGCTGGCGCGACATGTCACACGCGCTGAATTATCTGTTTGCCGATGGTCAACTGAAGCAAGGCACGTTGGTGGCGATCAACGCCGAAAAGCTGCTGACGGCGGAAGATAATCCGGAAGTCCGCGCGTTGATAGCGGCGGCGGAATTTAAATATGCCGATGGCATCAGCGTGGTGCGTTCAATACGTAAAAAATTTCCGCAGGCGCAGGTTTCTCGTGTGGCTGGCGCCGACCTTTGGGAAGCGTTAATGGCGCGCGCGGGGAAAGAAGACACGCCGGTATTTCTTGTCGGCGGCAAGCCTGAGGTGCTGGCGCAGACGGAAGCAAAACTGCGGACGCAGTGGAACGTCAATATTGTGGGTAGCCAGGACGGTTACTTTACGCCGGAGCAGCGTCAGGCGCTATTTGCGCGTATCCATGCCAGCGGCGCGAAAATTGTCACCGTCGCGATGGGATCGCCAAAACAGGAATTGCTAATGCGCGATTGTCGGGAAGTGCATCCCCATGCGTTATATATGGGGGTGGGCGGTACCTATGATGTGTTTACCGGTCACGTCAAACGCGCCCCAAAAATATGGCAGAACCTGGGGCTGGAGTGGTTGTATCGTCTGCTTTCTCAACCGAAGCGTATTACCCGCCAGATGCGTCTGCTGCGCTACCTTCGCTGGCACTATACTGGCGATCTCTAATTCTCCCTTCTGATGACTTGAGCAGCGGATTGTGCTTATGGCGCTGCTCATTTACAACATAATCGATGATTTCTTACACAATAAGTGCATTTTTTTAATGCTCCATTTGCCATTTGTCCAAATTTAAGAAAATATTCGCAACAATCGATGTACCCATAACAATAACCGGTACTACCGGAACCGTTGCAAACACGACATGAGGATTTATGGCAGAGAAAAAACCGGAGCTACAGCGTGGGCTGGAAGCTCGTCATATTGAATTGATTGCCCTGGGGGGCACCATCGGCGTCGGACTCTTTATGGGCGCCGCCAGTACGCTGAAATGGGCGGGCCCGTCAGTGCTGCTGGCGTATATCATCGCCGGATTGTTCGTCTTTTTCATCATGCGCTCGATGGGGGAGATGCTCTTTCTGGAACCTGTTACCGGCTCCTTTGCCGTGTACGCCCACCGGTATATGAGTCCTTTTTTTGGCTATCTTACCGCCTGGTCATACTGGTTTATGTGGATGGCGGTCGGGATCTCGGAAATTACCGCCATTGGGGTCTACGTCCAGTTCTGGTTTCCGGAGATGGCGCAGTGGATACCGGCGCTGATTGCCGTCGGACTGGTCGCGTTGGCGAATCTGGCTGCGGTGCGCCTGTATGGTGAAATCGAGTTCTGGTTTGCGATGATCAAAGTCACCACGATTATTGTGATGATCATCATCGGTCTGGGGGTGATTTTCTTCGGCTTTGGTAACGGAGGCCAGGCGATTGGCTTTGGTAATCTGACCGAGCATGGCGGCTTTTTTGCCGGCGGCTGGAAAGGCTTTCTGACCGCATTATGTATCGTGGTGGCCTCTTATCAGGGGGTTGAGTTGATCGGTATTACCGCCGGTGAAGCGAAGAATCCGCAGGTGACGTTGCGTAGCGCGGTGGGTAAAGTGCTGTGGCGTATCCTGATTTTTTATGTTGGCGCGATTTTCGTGATCGTCACCATTTTCCCGTGGAATGAGATTGGCAGCAACGGCAGTCCCTTTGTGCTCACCTTCGCGAAAATCGGCATCACCGCCGCGGCAGGCATTATCAACTTTGTCGTGCTGACGGCGGCGCTCTCCGGCTGTAACAGCGGAATGTATAGCTGTGGGCGTATGCTTTACGCGCTGGCGAAAAACCGTCAACTGCCGGCGGCAGTCGCGAAAGTCTCTCGCCACGGCGTGCCGGTCGCGGGCGTGGCGCTCTCTATTTTGATTTTGCTGGTAGGTTCTTGCCTGAACTACATCATCCCCAATCCGCAGCGCGTCTTTGTTTACGTTTATAGCGCCAGCGTACTGCCGGGGATGGTGCCGTGGTTTGTCATTCTGATTAGCCAACTGCGCTTTCGTCGGGCGCATAAAGAAGCGATTGCGGATCATCCTTTTCGTTCCATTATGTTTCCGTGGGCGAACTATTTGACGATGGCGTTTCTGGTTTGCGTTTTAATCGGCATGTACTTTAATGAAGATACGCGCATGTCGCTGTTTGTCGGCGTCATCTTCCTGCTGGCCGTCACGCTGGTCTACAAAGTTTTCGGCCTGAATCGTCACGGAACCGCCCACAAGGTGGGGGAATAAGCGCCAAAATGCGCAAAGCATAACCAAACGCGCATTTTATTTAAAAAGGCACTGGACAGCGGGGTGTGAAGTCCGTATTATCCACCCCCGCAACGGCGCTAAGCGCCCGTAGCTCAGCTGGATAGAGCGCTGCCCTCCGGAGGCAGAGGTCTCAGGTTCGAATCCTGTCGGGCGTACCATTTATTTAGGTGCTTGAGCTGCGGTGGTTTAATACCGCGTAAAAAGTTTCAGTGGTGGCTATAGCTCAGTTGGTAGAGCCCTGGATTGTGATTCCAGTTGTCGTGGGTTCGAATCCCATTAGCCACCCCATTAATATAGAGTTGTGAAACGCGAAGGTGGCGGAATTGGTAGACGCGCTAGCTTCAGGTGTTAGTGTCCTTACGGACGTGGGGGTTCAAGTCCCCCCCCTCGCACCACGACTCAATGAATTGAACTAAAAATTCAAAAAAGCAGTATATCGGCGAGTAGCGCAGCTTGGTAGCGCAACTGGTTTGGGACCAGTGGGTCGGAGGTTCGAATCCTCTCTCGCCGACCAATTTTGAACCCCGCTTCGGCGGGGTTTTTTGTTTTCTGTTCCTTTTCAACCCCTTATCCCGCACGTGTTGCCATTATGATTTGTTGGCGATATCCCAGGCTTCATTTGTCGCTATTCGGTGACGAGTAATCTATTGATTTATAATCACTTTGTAAAAAGCATCCTGTTCTGTCTCCACCGGGCGACACGCTAAAACCTCGCCAGCGGCGGGGGGATGACAATCGCGTGAATTCTCTACGTTTTTTTAATGCCTGCGCCTGTTTTTTAGCGGTGCAAAGATGGCACGTTATGTGCAATAATGTACGGGTAGATGCTCATTCCATCTCTTATGTTCGCCTTCTGGCCTCATAAACTCAGGAATGATGCAGAGCCGTTTACGGTGCTTATCGTCCACTGACAGATGTCGCTTACGCCTCATCAAACACCCTGGACACAACGTTGAGTGAAGCACCCCTTTATGTTGTCATACAGACCTGTTTTGACGCCTGCCCCTTAACCGGGCAGGCGTTTTTTTAGGCATCCCGAATGATTTTGTGTAGGCGGTAGGCCCGGTAAGCGAAGCGCCACCGGGCAAGAGGGAATTACTGCGGGGGATTGTTCTGTAATGTCAGCATCAAGCCATCGCGCCGCATGGCGGCGGCCTCTTCCGGTTGATGCAGTCGATCAAGCGCATCGGCAAGCCAGGCATAATCATACGCGTCCGGGCGTTGTTTTAGCGCGGCGCGGAAAGCCAGGGTTGCCTCCTGCCATTCACCGTGTTTCATTAGCGACTGGCCGAGCGTGCTCCATAACAGCGGGCGATCGCCTACCGTCTTGATTTGCTGGCGCAGCACTTTCTCCAGTTGTTCCGGATTATTGGTTCTGAGGCGAGGAATGGGCAGCACCAGCCGATCGTCATACTGGCGTTTCAGACCGTCGATGATAATCTGCTGCGCCATATCATGATCGTCACACTCGATTAGATGCTCGGCCATCGCGACCTGCAGCGCCACCTGATGGCGGGTTTTACGGCTTTGGTTTTTCCACCAGGTGCGTAATCCTTCGCTGCCCTGCTCGGCACGCGCCTGATCCATGAGTCCTATCCACGCCTGTTGTTCGAGCATGGCGCGATGCGCTTCATCGCCGACGTGCGCTTTCGCCATGGATGGGATGATATCCAGTAAAGAACTCCATGCGCTGGTGCGAATATAGGCCTGCTCCGCCAGACGCAGAACTTCCGGGTGACGCGGCGTGACCTCCAGCAGTTTGTCCACGCCGTGACGCGCTGCGTGATTTTCATTGCGCGCCAGCTGTAAGCGCACGCGCGTGATCTCGACCGGGATGGTGTCGTTCCCCGCCAGCTCTGCCGCACGTTCAAGGTGCTGATTAGCGCGCGCTTCATCGCCGCGCTGCTGCGCCGCTTCTGCCGCCAGCAGATAATTTACCACCGGTTGTTCAGCATGGTCGGCATTTTTTGACATCAGCTTTTCAACCTGCTGATAGTCGCCCTCCGCCAGCTTCAGCAGCGCCTGTTCGGTCTGCTTGCGAGCGCGACGGCGTTTACGACCGGCAAACCAACCGCGGGTGTGCGCGCCGGTACGAAACAGACGGCGTAGTAACCACTCAATGGCGAATAGCACCACCATAGCGACGATGAGAATGATCGCCAGGCCGGTGACGCTGGTTTCAATGTTGTAGGTATCGGTCTGGATTAACACATAGCCCTGGTGACCGGCTATCATCGGGCCGACCACGATACCCGCGAGCAACAACACAAAGAGCAATAATACTTTTAGCATCATTATTCTCCTTGCGGCGCGGCTGCCGGAGCGTCTGTCTGCGTGGCAGGCGCTGCCGTAGAGACTGTCGGTTGCGCCAGCAGATTACGCACGCGGGTTTGCATCAGTTTTTCAAGGATCGCCTGGCTTCCCAGGGTTTCCGGCAGATCCATCGTGATATTTTGCTGGCTTAATTTATCGACCTCCTCCAGGAAGGCTTTTGTCGCGGCGTCGTCAGTATCGTAATAAGCGCGAACCCAGGTCGAAACGTTATCCAGCGCCTGACGGTATGTTTCTTCCTGATGGCGTGGCACGGCCTGCGCGGCGACTAACAGGCGGGAGCGAATATTTTCGCGTAAATAGACGTCCTGGTTGGGCGCCAACAGCGGTACGGCGGTATCATCGCGGCGGCGAATGGTAATAAAGCTGTCCATAAAGTTCTGCCAGCTTTTTTGCAGGTTAACGCGCCATTCGCTTAGCGAGCTGGACAGCTCGCTGCTGTCTGAATCCATCGGCGAACCATCGGTATCGTTATCCGCCAGACGCAGGTTATCGATTTGGTTAGAGAGCTGATTGAGCTTGAGAATAATGCCGTCGTAGTCGATCTGCGCAACGGATGACAGGCTGGCGATATCGTCAGTAATCGCGCGTCGTGCGGTAATCAGGCTGGGGTCGTTCATGTCCGCCAGACTGGCGTCAGCGCTTTTGAGCAGCGCAGCGGCGGTAGTGACGTCCTGATCGCTCCATAGCTTGCGTCCGGCGAGTTTCACCAGGAAATCAGCCTGCGCCAGCAGCCAGGTTTTAGCATCGCTGCCGGAAATGGTGGCGACTTTTTGTTGTACTTCATCAAGCTGTTTCGCCAGCGCCGCCTGTTGGCGATTTGCGTCATCTAACTGCGCCGCTTGTTTTTTGATAATCCCTTCCAGCTCCGCTTTTTGGCTCTCCTGCGCCTTTTGCAAGGCGGTTAGTTGCGTCGCCAGCGCATCGCTGGTTTCCGTTTGCGCGGTTGCTTGCTGTTTCCCCCAGCCATAAAGCCCAATACCTGCCGCCAGGGCAATCGCAATCGCCACCGCGCTTAATACCAGCGCGGCGCCGTTCTTACTTTTTTTCTCGGTATTAACTGGCTGTGGCGTGGTTTCCACGCTCTCCCTGGTCTCATCAACCACGGCGGAGGATTTTTCTTGTTCCGTCATTATGGCATCCCATTATGAGAGTTATTGTAATGCGCGCAACAGCGCATCGTTGTCGGCGTTATCAGCGACCTTAATATCTTGCCAGCCCAGTTCCCGGGCGAGGTGCGCCAGACGCTCACTGACGACCAATAGCCGACAGCGTAGTAACCAGTGCTCACGATACCACTGGGGAGTCAGCGACCAGAGCCGTTGCAACATCTCGCCGCTGGTAACAACAAGCGTTGTTACGCCGCGAGTATGCCAGCGCATCGCTTCTTCCGCGCCATCGTAATGTTTCGCACATCTTTGATAACATTCACAAAAATTGACTTCGGCTCCGCGAGCTGTCAGGGTTTCGCCCAGCAGTTCGCGGCCGCCATTGCCACGCAAAATCAGCGCGCGTTTGCCCGCAATATTTTGTAATTCAGGTAATTGTAGCAAGGCTTCGCTGATTTCCCGATCCAATGGATAACGAATATCGAACCCGCTAACGGTATGAAGGGCGAGCGCCGTGGTGCGGCCAATCGCGAAATAGCGCGGCGACGCAGGCCAGTTTCGGCCATCCCGCTGGAGCTGGGCGTGAGCAAAGGCGACGGCGTGCTGTGAAAGGGCAAAAACCAGATCGTTTTCCGTCAGCGTCGCCAGGCGGTCGGCCAGGGTGGGTAGCTCCCGACCGGCGACAAATTCAATCAGTGGAAAACTCCAGGCCACCTGCCCCAGTGCGCGCAGACGGCTCACTAACGCTTCCCCTGCGGGAGAGGGGCGGGTGATCAGAATACTCATGCGGGCGTCTCGCCGTTATAAACTTCCGTCAGAATCGCGCGCGCGCCGTTTTCCAGCAGTTCCTCTGCAAGCGAGATGCCCATTTGCTCCGCCTGCTCGGGAGAACCACGACGTTCGCCGCGCACCATCACCGAACCGTCCGGCGCGCCAACCAGCGCGCGTAACCAAATTTCACCGTTGATGATTTCTGCATAGCTGCCAATCGGCACCTGACACCCGCCTTCCAGGCGGGTGTTCATAGCGCGTTCCGCCGTTACGCGCAGCGCGGTTTGCGAGTGATTCAACGGTGCGAGCAGCGCCTGTGTTCGCGCGTCGTCAAGACGACACTCAATCCCGACGGCGCCCTGGCCTACGGCAGGAAGCGAAACGTCGGGCGGCAAGGCTGTGCGAATGCGCGACTCCAGACCTAAGCGTTTCAGACCGGCCACGGCCAGGATAATGGCGTCATAGTCGCCGTTGTCCAGCTTGCCGAGACGTGTGCCGACGTTGCCGCGCAACGAACGGATAATGAGGTCCGGACGGCGTTCCGCCAGTTGACACTGGCGACGCAAACTGGACGTCCCGACGATACTACCCGCGGGCAGATCGTCCAGACTGTGATATTTATTCGAGACAAACGCGTCGCGCGGATCTTCGCGCTCGCAAATGGTCACCAGACCGAGACCGTCCGGGAAGGCCACCGGAACGTCTTTCATAGAGTGCACGGCGATATCAGCGCGCTTTTCCAGCAGCGCGATTTCAAGCTCTTTAACAAACAGTCCCTTACCGCCCACTTTCGCCAGGGGAGTATCGAGAATCACGTCGCCGCGTGTGACCATCGGCACCAGTTCTACCGTCAGTCCCGGATGGGTTGCCATCAATGCGTCTTTGACATAATGTGCCTGCCAAAGCGCAAGGGGACTTTGGCGTGTGGCAATTCTTAAAACATTGTCTAACATGCTTGTTACCGTCATTATCAATCATTGACCATCCTAACATCCTTATAGAGAGTATGTTAGTTTTCCGGTCACCGTGAGTGAGAGGATAAGGCGCAGTGTCGTCAAGGACAGTGAATAATGACGAGAAACCGCCAGCCCGTATTTAAGAATTTACACGCAGCGAACGGTGCTACACTTGTATGTAGCGCATCTTTCTTTACGGTCAATGAGCAAGGTGTTAAATTGATCACGTTTTAGACCATTTTTTCGTCGGTATTAGATAAAAATATGCAGGCGAGAAAGGGTAACGGTTATTTTTGACATACGGTTTATCCCGAATGGCGACGGTCAAGTACTGACCTGCACCATGACGGGTAGCAACATCAGGCGATACGTCTTGTACCTCTATATTGAGACTCTGAAACAGAGACTGGATGCCATAAATCAACTGCGTGTGGATCGCGCGCTTGCTGCCATGGGACCCGCTTTTCAGCAGGTTTACAGTCTTCTGCCGACATTATTGCACTATCACCATCCACTGATGCCGGGTTACCTTGATGGTAACGTTCCCAGCGGTATTTGCTTCTACACGCCTGATGAAACCCAACGCCACTATCTGAACGAACTTGAGCTGTACCGCGGTATGACGCCGCAGGACCCGCCGAAGGGCGAGCTGCCGATTACCGGTGTTTACACCATGGGCAGCACCTCCTCGGTCGGGCAGAGCTGCTCGTCCGACCTGGATATCTGGGTGTGCCATCAGTCCTGGCTCGACGGTGAAGAGCGTCAGTTGCTGCAACGTAAGTGTAGCCTGCTGGAAAGCTGGGCCGCCTCGCTTGGCGTTGAGGTGAGCTTCTTCCTGATCGACGAGAACCGTTTCCGCCATAACGAAAGCGGCAGTCTGGGCGGGGAAGACTGTGGTTCTACGCAGCATATCCTGTTGCTTGATGAGTTTTATCGTACCGCTGTGCGCCTGGCCGGGAAGCGTATCCTGTGGAGTATGGTGCCGTGCGACGAAGAAGAGCATTACGACGACTATGTCATGACGCTCTACGCGCAGGGCGTATTAACGCCAAACGAATGGCTGGATCTGGGGGGCTTAAGCTCGCTCTCCGCCGAAGAGTACTTTGGCGCCAGCCTGTGGCAGCTATACAAGAGCATTGACTCGCCGTACAAAGCGGTGCTGAAAACGCTGCTGCTGGAAGCCTACTCATGGGAATATCCCAACCCACGTCTGCTGGCGAAAGATATTAAACAACGTCTGCATGACGGTGAAATCGTATCGTTTGGACTCGATCCCTACTGCATGATGCTGGAACGGGTCACTGAATACCTGACGGCGATTGAAGATCCGACGCGGCTGGATTTAGTCCGCCGCTGCTTTTACCTGAAAGTGTGCGAGAAATTAAGTCGCGAGCGCGCCTGCGTAGGCTGGCGTCGGGAAGTATTAAGCCAGTTAGTCAGCGAGTGGGGATGGGACGACGCGCGTCTGACCATGCTCGATAATCGCGCAAACTGGAAAATCGATCAGGTGCGCGAAGCCCACAACGAATTGCTCGACGCAATGATGCAGAGCTATCGTAATCTGATTCGCTTTGCGCGGCGCAACAATCTCAGCGTGAGTGCCAGCCCGCAGGATATCGGCGTACTGACGCGTAAGCTGTACGCGGCGTTTGAAGCGTTGCCGGGTAAAGTCACGCTGGTGAACCCGCAGATATCGCCGGATCTGTCCGAGCCGAATTTAACCTTTATCCATGTGCCGCCGGGACGCGCCAACCGTTCAGGCTGGTATCTCTACAACCGCGCGCCGAACATGGACTCCATCATCAGCCATCAGCCGCTGGAATATAACCGTTATCTTAATAAGCTGGTCGCGTGGGCGTGGTTCAACGGCCTGCTGACGTCGCGAACGCATCTGTTTATTAAGGGCAACGGTATTGTCGACCTGCCTAAGTTGCAGGAGATGGTCGCCGATGTTTCGCACCATTTCCCGCTGCGCTTGCCTGCTCCGACGCCGAAAGCGCTCTACAGCCCCTGTGAAATTCGCCATCTGGCGATTATCGTTAACCTCGAATATGACCCGACGGCGGCGTTTCGCAATAAAGTGGTCCATTTTGACTTCCGTAAGCTGGACGTTTTCAGCTTTGGCGAAGAGCAAAACTGTCTGATAGGCAGTATCGACTTGTTATATCGCAACTCGTGGAACGAAGTGCGTACTCTGCACTTTAACGGCGAGCAGGCGATGATCGAAGCGCTGAAAACGATTCTGGGGAAAATGCACCAGGATGCCGCGCCGCCGGATAGCGTCGAAGTGTTCTGCTACAGTCAGCATCTTCGCGGTCTGATTCGTACCCGCGTGCAGCAACTGGTCTCCGAATGTATCGAGCTACGTCTTTCCAGCACCCGTCAGGAGACCGGTCGCTTCAAGGCGCTGCGGGTTTCCGGGCAGACGTGGGGACTATTCTTCGAACGCTTGAATGTCTCGGTGCAGAAGCTGGAGAACGCTATCGAATTCTACGGCGCGATTTCGCATAACAAGCTGCACGGGCTGTCGGTACAGGTGGAAACCAACCAGGTGAAATTGCCGTCAGTGGTGGATGGCTTCGCCAGCGAAGGGATTATCCAGTTCTTCTTTGAAGAAACGGGCGATGAGAAAGGCTTTAATATTTATATTCTGGATGAAAGTAACCGGGCGGAAGTGTATCACCACTGCGAAGGTAGCAAGGAAGAACTGGTGCGCGACGTCAGTCGCTTCTATTCGTCATCGCACGATCGCTTCACGTATGGCTCCAGCTTTATCAACTTCAACCTGCCGCAGTTCTACCAGATAGTGAAAACCGATGGCCGCGCGCAGGTGATCCCATTCCGTACGCAGCCTATCAACACCGTGCCGCCAGCAAACCAGGATCATGACGCGCCGCTATTGCAGCAGTATTTTTCCTGAGGATTTTTGCCCGGTGGCGGCTACGCCTTACCGGGTCTACAGTAAGCCGGATAAGCAAAGCGCATCCGGCAAATAAAT
This sequence comes from Salmonella sp. SAL4457, assembly GCF_046548235.1. Lineage (NCBI taxonomy): Bacteria > Pseudomonadati > Pseudomonadota > Gammaproteobacteria > Enterobacterales > Enterobacteriaceae > Salmonella > Salmonella sp. SAL4457. The sequence continues at coordinate 45,208 of NZ_JBGDZO010000010.1, read as the reverse complement.
CAACGAAAACTCACCTTTTCACCCGCCTGCTGCGTTGCCGCCTGCTCCAGCAGCTCCCAGAAGGTTTCGCCGCTGCGATCGCAAATCCACTCGTCGCCTTTCAGATCGAAATGATAGCCGCCCTGTTTGGTCGCCAGCCACACCTGGTGCAACGGCTCCTGACGGTTAATAATGATCTTACTGCCGTTCTCAAAGCTGAGGGTCAGCACGCCGCCGTTGATTTCGCAGTCGATATCGCTGTCGCCATCCCAGTCGTCCAGACGTTCTTCGATGGCTAACCACAGAGTGTCGGCAAGGCGATGAAATTCACTGTCGTTCATTGTTTTATCTCGCTATTGAGTGATAGCGCCAGTATAAGGGGAAGCGTCAGCTTCTGGAACCGATACGAATTACCGTTGTGAGCGGTAAAGGATAAAACCCAGCGGTAGATAAATGACGATAAATAGCGCACTGGTGATAAGTATGACGGACGCGTTAACCGGGAAATGGTTCAGAGCCGACAGCATTGCCACCATCAGCGCGACGCAGCCGCCGCAGAGGAGAAAATGCAACAGGATTAAGGGGGCGCGCGGCTTTGCTTTGATATCCAAAAGAGCGCTAAGCAGACCGAGTACCGCGCTTATCGTCAGGACTCCGGCAGCTTCAACACCGTTTATCGTGCCGTGCATAACGCTTTCAACAATGACGTAAATGCATGAACCGATCCCCACGCCCCGAAGGGCGTTTTTCAGATGTTTATTCAAACGCGCAAAACGGTTTAGCGGCGTCATTTTTGGCATTCCTGCGCCTGCGTTATGATGATGATATCTTTATTATTGGTGTACATGACGTTCCTATTCAGAGTATGCGTCTTATCCGGGCAGGGGAATGCTGTTCGGTAAAGCTGGCTGCCAATCCACGTATAAACATAGCGGTTGTCATACGCAAAACGCTTGGTGACTTTTAGCGGCCCATTGATGCTAAGGACATGAATACCCTGACCTTGCTGGCTATCACGCATAAAATAGCCATGCTCTTTTCCGGCGTTAATTTCCCGGTTCAGGAAGGGGGCTGGGCTATCCAGTTCCAGCCCTGATTTGCCGGGTTAATCAATGAATTGGGTAACCGACGCAGGCGTTTGAAATTCACCTCCGGCAACGAAAGATTGTTCTCCTCTTCTGGCTGGAGATAAACCACGCCGCTGCCTTGCCGTTGATAAACATTGTGCGGAGATTCACTCAGCCGGCATCCCCAGGCGGGAGGTAGCAGAAGTGAAAGCGAAAAAAGGCAAAACAAATTACGATATTGCATAAGGTCATCCGGACGTGGTACGTAAACCTAAAGTGATGAGCAAAGCATGTTTCCTGATGTAAATGCGCAATAATCATGGCAACGCGCCGCTTTTCAGATTTTATAAAGAGCCCCTAAACGCTTGCTTTTACGCCTTCTCCTGCGATGATAGAAAATAGAAAGCATGAACTTACAGGCAATCCATAATGAAAAACGTGTTTAAGACACTCGCTGTACTTCTGACTCTGTTCAGCCTGACGGGCTGCGGTTTGAAAGGGCCGCTTTATTTCCCGCCAGCCGATAAAAATGCGCCGCCGCCGACGAAAAAAGTCGATTCGCAAACGCAGTCCACGATGCCCGATAAGAACGATCGCGCAACGGGAGATGGCCCGTCCCAGGTCAATTACTGAGGATAGTTTTCTGTCCCCGCGTGAACGGAGTGAATGATGCAATTCTCTAAAATGCATGGCCTTGGCAACGATTTTATGGTCGTCGACGCGGTAACGCAGAATGTCTTTTTTTCGCCGGAACTGATTCGTCGGCTATCCGACAGACACCTGGGCGTAGGGTTCGATCAGCTGCTGGTGGTTGAGCCGCCCTATGATCCTGAGTTGGACTTTCATTACCGCATCTTCAACGCCGACGGCAGTGAAGTCTCGCAGTGCGGCAATGGCGCGCGCTGTTTCGCGCGATTTGTTCGCCTGAAAGGGCTAACCAATAAACGCGACATTCGGGTCAGTACCGCGAATGGCCGGATGGTACTGAGCGTCACGGAAGATGAACTGGTACGCGTCAATATGGGCGAGCCAAACTTTGAACCCGCGCAGGTGCCTTTTCGCGCCAACAAAGCGGAAAAGACGTATATTATGCGAGCGGCGGAACAGACCATATTGTGCGGCGTGGTTTCAATGGGCAATCCGCACTGTGTCATTCAGGTTGATAACGTCGACACGGCGGCCGTTGAAACACTGGGGCCGGTTCTGGAAAGCCATGAGCGTTTTCCGGAACGCGCCAACATTGGTTTTATGCAGGTTGTAAGACGTGAGCATATCCGGCTGCGAGTCTATGAACGCGGCGCAGGGGAGACCCGCGCGTGCGGCAGCGGCGCGTGCGCTGCCGTTGCCGTGGGGATTCAGCAGGGGCTGCTGGCTGAAGAAGTACGCGTGGAATTACCGGGCGGTCGGCTGGATATCGCCTGGAAAGGTCCGGGTCATCCGTTATACATGACTGGTCCGGCGGCACATATCTACGACGGATTTATCCATTTATGAAGCAACCAGAGGAAGAACTACAGGAAACGCTCACGGAACTGGACGATCGAGCGGTCGTCGATTACCTGCGCCACCACCCTGAGTTTTTTATCCGTAACGCCCACGCCGTTGAAGCGATGCGTGTTCCACATCCCGTGCGGGGAACGGTTTCGCTCGTTGAGTGGCATATGGCCCGCGCGCGTAATCACATCAATGTGCTTGAAGAAAATATGACGCTGCTGATGGAACAGGCTCATGCCAATGAAAGCCTGTTTTATCGCTTGCTGCATCTGCAAAGCCGTCTGGTCGCCGCGGATAGTCTGGATGAGATGCTGGTGCGGTTTCACCGCTGGGCGCGCGATTTGGGGCTTGCCGGCGCGACGCTGCGTTTGTTCCCGGATCGGTGGCGTCTTGGCGCGCCATCGCGCTATACACATCTGGCTTTAAACCGTCAGGCCTTTGAGCCGCTGCGTATTCAACGGCTGGGACAGTCGCAGCATTATCTTGGCCCGCTAAACGGCCCGGAACTGCTGGTGGTCTTGCCGGAGGCGAAGGCTGTAGGCTCGGTAGCCATGTCGATGATGGGCAGCGATGGCGACCTCGGGGTGATTCTCTTCAGCAGCCGTGACCCGCATCACTATCAGCCGGGACAGGGGACGCAGCTTTTACAGGAGATCGCGCTGATGCTGCCGGAACTGCTGGAACGCTGGATTAAACGCGTATGACGGATGTCGCGCTTTCTCAGGATGTCTCGCGGTTCCTGCGCTATTTAGGCGTGGAGCGCCAGCTTAGCCCCATTACCCTGCTGAACTACCAGCGTCAGCTTGATGCCATTATCGCTTTAGCCGGAGAAACCGGGCTGAAAAGCTGGCAACAATGTGACGCTGCGATTGTGCGCAGTTTTGCGGTGCGCAGTCGGCGCAAAGGGCTTGGCCCTGCCAGTCTGGCGCTACGTCTCTCGGCATTGCGAAGCTTTTTTGACTGGTTAGTCAGTCAGGGCGAATTGAAAGCTAACCCGGCAAAGGGTGTCTCCGCACCGAAAGCGCCGCGTCATCTGCCGAAAAATATTGATGTCGACGACGTTAACCGCCTGCTGGACATCGATCTTAACGATCCGCTCGCCGTACGTGATCGGGCGATGCTGGAGGTCATGTACGGCGCGGGGCTGCGTTTATCCGAACTGGTTGGCCTGGATATAAAGCACCTCGATCTTGATACCGGCGAAGTGTGGGTAATGGGTAAAGGCAGCAAAGAGCGACGCCTGCCGATTGGCCGTAACGCGGTGACGTGGATTGAGCACTGGCTGGATCTGCGCGGCCTGTTCGCCAGCGATGAAGAGGCGTTATTCCTGTCGAAGCTCGGCAAGCGTATCTCCGCGCGCAATGTCCAAAAACGGTTCGCCGAATGGGGCATAAAGCAGGGGCTAAACAGCCACGTGCATCCACATAAGCTGCGCCATTCGTTCGCGACCCATATGCTGGAATCGAGCGGCGATCTGCGCGGCGTGCAAGAGCTGCTGGGTCATGCCAACCTTTCCACCACCCAAATTTATACTCATCTTGATTTTCAACATCTTGCTTCAGTGTACGACGCGGCGCATCCGCGCGCTAAACGGGGGAAATAATGCGTTTTTACCGGCCTTTGGGGCGTATTGCCGCGCTCACCTTTGACCTGGATGATACCCTTTATGATAACCGTCCGGTGATTTTGCGTACTGAGCAGGAAGCGCTCGCTTTTATGCAAAATTATCACCCGTCGCTACGTTCGTTTCAAAACGTCGATTTACAGCGGATACGGCAGGCGGTGCGTGAAGCGGAGCCGGAAATCTATCATGACGTTACCCGCTGGCGCCATCGCGCGATAGAGCAGGCCATGCGGGATGCGGGATTATCGACGCAGGAGGCCATTGCCGGCGCGAATGCGGCGATGATGCATTTTGCCAAATGGCGCAGCCAGATTGAGGTTCCGCAGGCTACCCATGAGACGTTACAGCAGCTTGCGAAAAAATGGCCGCTGGTGGCGATCACTAACGGCAATGCCCAGCCGGAACTGTTTGGCCTCGGCGATTACTTTAAGTTTGTACTGCGCGCCGGCCCGGATGGACGTTCCAAACCGTTTAGCGACATGTATTTCCTGGCGGCGGAAAAACTGCATGTGCCGATCGGCGAGATCCTGCATGTCGGCGACGATCTGACTACCGATGTGGCTGGCGCTATTCGCTGTGGGATGCAGGCCTGCTGGATTAAACCTGAAAATGCCGACCTGATGCGGACGCAGGACAGCCGTTTACTGCCGCATATCGAAATTTCGCGGTTGGCATCTCTCACCTCGCTGATATAATCACCAGTAGTTCTGTATAAATTCCCAGTTATTCTGGCGGATGGCGCTATGCTTATCCGCCCTACGATAAGTAGCCCCGGTAAGCGAAGCGCCACCGGGCGTTTTTAGTTTTCATGTTTTTACGCGGCGGTGCCAATGGACGTTTCTTACCTGCTCGACAGCCTTAATGATAAACAGCGCGAAGCGGTGGCCGCGCCACGTAGCAACATGCTGGTGTTGGCGGGCGCGGGAAGCGGGAAAACCCGCGTGCTGGTGCACCGTATCGCCTGGTTACTGAGCGTAGAAAACAACTCGCCATACTCCATCATGGCGGTGACCTTTACCAATAAAGCGGCGGCGGAAATGCGCCATCGTATTGGCCAGTTGATGGGGACCAGCCAGGGCGGAATGTGGGTAGGGACGTTCCACGGTCTGGCGCACCGCCTGCTGCGCGCGCATCATATGGACGCTAATCTGCCGCAGGATTTCCAGATTCTCGACAGCGAAGATCAGATGCGTTTGCTTAAACGCCTGATTAAGGCGATGAATCTTGATGAGAAGCAGTGGCCGCCGCGTCAGGCGATGTGGTACATCAATAGCCAGAAAGACGAAGGGCTACGCCCGCACCATATCCAAAGCTATGGCAATCCGGTGGAACAGACCTGGCAGAAGGTGTATCAGGCCTATCAGGAAGCGTGCGATCGCGCTGGTCTGGTGGATTTTGCCGAGCTACTGCTGCGCGCTCATGAACTATGGCTGAACAAGCCGCACATCCTGCAACACTATCGCGAGCGGTTTACTAACATCCTGGTGGACGAATTCCAGGATACCAACAACATTCAGTACGCCTGGGTTCGTCTGCTGGCGGGCGACACCGGCAAGGTGATGATCGTTGGCGACGATGACCAGTCGATCTACGGCTGGCGCGGGGCCCAGGTAGAGAACATCCAGCGCTTCCTCAATGATTTCCCCGGCGCGCAGACCATTCGTCTGGAGCAGAATTACCGCTCGACCAGCAACATCCTTAGCGCGGCGAACGCTCTGATTGAAAACAACAATGGGCGTTTGGGTAAAAAACTGTGGACTGACGGCGTTGACGGCGAACCGATATCGCTGTACTGCGCTTTCAACGAACTGGATGAAGCGCGCTTTGTGGTTAACCGTATCAAAACCTGGCAGGACAACGGCGGCGCGCTTGCGCAATGCGCCATCCTTTATCGCAGCAACGCCCAGTCGCGCGTGCTGGAAGAAGCGTTATTACAGGCCAGTATGCCGTACCGCATTTACGGCGGTATGCGCTTCTTCGAACGCCAGGAGATCAAAGATGCGCTCTCTTATCTGCGTTTGATTGCCAATCGCAACGATGATGCCGCCTTTGAACGCGTGGTGAATACCCCGACGCGCGGCATCGGCGACCGCACGCTGGACGTGGTGCGCCAGACCTCGCGCGATCGCCAGCTAACATTGTGGCAGGCGTGCCGTGAATTGTTACAGGAAAAAGCCCTGGCCGGGCGTGCGGCCAGCGCGCTGCAACGCTTTATGGAACTGATCGACGCCCTGGCGCAGGAAACCGCCGACATGCCGCTGCATGTGCAGACTGACCGGGTGATCAAAGATTCCGGCCTGCGCACCATGTATGAGCAAGAAAAAGGCGAGAAAGGCCAGACGCGCATCGAAAACTTAGAGGAACTGGTGACGGCGACGCGGCAGTTCAGCTACAACGACGAAGATGAAGATTTGATGCCGTTGCAGGCCTTCCTCTCTCACGCGGCGCTGGAAGCGGGCGAGGGGCAGGCGGATACCTGGCAGGATGCGGTGCAGCTGATGACGCTGCACTCGGCCAAAGGCCTGGAGTTTCCGCAGGTGTTTATCGTCGGGATGGAAGAGGGGATGTTCCCCAGCCAGATGTCGCTGGATGAGGGCGGGCGTTTGGAAGAGGAGCGTCGTCTGGCCTACGTCGGCGTTACCCGTGCCATGCAGAAACTGACGCTAACCTATGCCGAAACTCGCCGTCTGTATGGTAAAGAGGTTTATCATCGCCCGTCGCGTTTTATCGGCGAGTTGCCGGAAGAGTGCGTGGAAGAGGTACGTCTGCGCGCCACCGTCAGCCGTCCGGTGAGCCATCAACGAATGGGAACGCCGCTGGCGGAAAACGACACAGGCTACAAACTCGGCCAACGCGTGCGCCATGCGAAGTTCGGCGAGGGAACTATTGTCAACCTGGAGGGCAGCGGCGAGCATAGCCGGTTGCAGGTGGCTTTTCAGGGGCAAGGGATCAAATGGCTGGTTGCCGCGTATGCGAAGCTAGAAACGGTTTGACCGACTCTCATAGTGCCGGATGGCGCGTCTTATCCGGCCTACGCGCTGGCTAACATTTTGATTTGTAGGCCGGATAAGGCGAAGCCGCCATCCGGCGATATATTGATGTTAATATTCTGAAATCATAGATAAATACTCTCACTCTGCTAACCTTTCTGCATAAGGGGAAATTATTGCTTTTTCGCGTTTCGTTGCGTGTTGACGGCAAATTTTTGCTGGCGTAACATGCGCCCACGATTACGCTAAGAGGACATTCGCCTTGGACACACCCAGTAGATACTGGCTCATTATCCTGTCATCCAGGATCAACTCCTAAGGCTATCCCTTTTTGCTGATAGCCTTAGCGGTTGTCAGCGACCTTTCATTTTTTCCCGTCGCGTTGAGTCAGGCTGTTTAATGGTCTGAAACCCAATTTGTTTCTGTGTGCCCATCTGAACTGTCCGATATTTTTACGCATTGGGAGTCCCGGTCATGCTGAGCGCATTTCAACTGGAAAAAAACCGACTGACCCGGCTGGAAGTCGAGGAGTCACAAACCCTGATTGATGCCGTATGGGTCGATTTGGTCGAACCGGACGACGACGAGCGATTGCGCGTACAATCTGAGCTGGGCCAGAGTCTGGCGACGCGTCCTGAACTGGAAGATATCGAAGCATCCGCGCGCTTCTTTGAAGACGAAGACGGACTGCATATCCACTCCTTCTTCTTCTTCGAAGATGCGGAAGATCATGCCGGTAACTCTACGGTGGCATTCACTATTCGCGATGGCCGTCTGTTTACGCTGCGTGAACGCGAACTGCCCGCCTTCCGTTTGTATCGTATGCGCGCCCGCAGCCAGGCGATGGTCGACGGTAATGCTTATGAATTACTGCTCGATCTGTTCGAAACTAAAATTGAACAGTTGGCGGATGAAATCGAAAACATCTACAGCGATCTGGAAAAACTGAGCCGCGTCATTATGGAAGGGCATCAGGGCGATGAATACGACGAAGCGCTCTCCACGCTGGCGGAACTGGAAGATATCGGCTGGAAGGTACGCCTGTGTCTGATGGATACCCAACGCGCGCTGAACTTCCTGGTGCGCAAGGCGCGCTTACCGGGCGGACAGCTGGAGCAGGCGCGTGAGATCCTGCGCGATATCGAATCTCTGCTGCCGCACAATGAATCGCTGTTCCAGAAGGTGAACTTCCTGATGCAGGCGGCGATGGGTTTCATCAACATTGAGCAGAACCGCATTATCAAAATCTTCTCGGTGGTTTCCGTGGTGTTCCTGCCGCCGACGCTGGTCGCTTCCAGCTATGGGATGAACTTCGAGTTTATGCCGGAACTGAAGTGGAGCTTTGGTTATCCAGGCGCGATTATCTTTATGATTCTGGCGGGGCTTGCGCCGTATCTGTACTTTAAGCGCAAGAACTGGTTGTAAAGCATTAAGGCCAGGGTGATTCAGCTGCGGCTGAACCACCCTGAAAAGTTACAGGCTCCAGGTATTGATACCTTTAACCTCTTTTTCATAGAACCACTTATTTGTATTGACGCCGACATAAGCTGCGACAACAAGTCCAAGTATGTTAACGCCGATTAATGCTCCAATAAATATTGCAACGATCCCTAATAAAATAACTATAATTGCTTTTTTCCACAGACCCAGTACAAACAAATAAATCCATGAGAAGAAAAAGGCAATAAAGTTTATTTGAATAGTCAACCGTTGTCGGGGCTTTAATGATTTAAATGCCTGTTTATATTCTGGGCTTACTTTCCAAAATCCAGGGAAACCATGTTGATCGTAAAATGAAAAACGGTATTTCCATTTTTCAGATAACGAACCATCATTAATATAATCCTTGTCCATGTAAACTCCATTAAATTACTTGTTGAGTGAATTCGAATCCGGGGGGGCCAGAAGTAGCAGAGAAAAGGTTGCAAAATACCAGACTAGAAAAAGAGGCATACCAAAGCCATCGCAAGCGAAATCTTCAGCAACCATTATCACGAAGGAGGCAATATAGATTACAAGCGTACCCCATACATAGAATTTTATATATTCAAAGCCACTGTCTCTGAATCGCTGACAGTTTAAATTAATGACGAGATAATGTAGTAAAATTGTGAATAAAATTGCCAGTATCACAAAGCTTAAATATAATAACACCCCAACCAAAATGGAAAATATTATATTTATTAGTACGAATGATAATAAATAACGACATCTGGAAACACATCTCTCAGATGAAGGAATAAAAACACTTAACATTAATTTCACATCCATATGTTGGGTTACGTCGTTAGCATGACAATATGCTACCCCCCTTACAAGGGGAGGCATATTTTTTCAGATTATATTTAGAATAATAGTCGCGTTATTTTTTACGCTGCGTATAAATCGCATCCATCACGAAAATCGCCAGCGCGACCCAGATAAACGCAAATGTCACCATCTTATCCGCGCCCGGCACTTCGCCATAAAACGTCACCGCCAGTAAAAACATCAGCGTTGGGCCGATATACTGGAAAAAGCCCAGTGTAGAAAGACGCAGACGCGTAGCCGCTCCGGTAAAGCACAGCAGCGGAATCGTAGTGACCACACCCGCCGCCATTAACAGTAAGTTCAACGATAGTGCGTTTTGCCCCATATGGCTGGTAGGGCTATCGGCGATGCCAAACAGATAAATTGCCGCGACCGGCAGCAGCCATAGCGTTTCGACCAGCATACCCGTCTGCGCTTCAACGGCGATCTTCTTACGCACCAGGCCGTAAAATGCAAAACTAAACGCCAGCCCCAGCGCGATAATCGGCAGCGAGCCAAAGGTCCAGAGTTGCACCAGCACGCCGCACACCGCCAGAATCACCGCCAGCCACTGCATTCGACGGAAGCGTTCGCCAAGAAAAATCATCCCCAGCAAGATGTTAACCAGCGGATTAATGAAATAACCCAGGCTGGCCTCCAGCATATGGTGATTATTTACCGCCCAAATGAATAATAGCCAGTTACCGCCGACCAGTACGGCGGACAGGGCCAGCAGGAAAATCTTCTTTGGCGTTTTCAGTAGGCGCTTAACCTGTCGCCACTGCCGACTGACGCTAAGCAGCGCCACCATAAAGAAAAATGACCAAATCACGCGGTGCGTCAGGATCTCATCTGCGGGAACGTAATAGATCAGCTTGAAATACGCGGGGGCGATCCCCCAAATAAAATAGGCGGCAAGAGCGAGTAATACGCCCTGCCGTGTTTGTTTTGCGTCCATCCGGAAAACTCGTATCTGAAGTGTAACAACAGTTTACCTGCTTTTATCCCACCATATAAGTAGCGGTGGCGCTGGCGATGTACAGCTGATCTTCATTGTGTAATTCCACGCGGGCGACGGCCACTTTATTCCCTGCGCGCAGCAGGCTACTGGTGGCCGTAAAGCGGTTGCCTCTGCCCGGACGCAGGTAATCGACGCGCAGGTCAATCGTACCCATCCGCGACAGGCGCTGGCGTAGTTCATCTTCGCTGATGGTTTCGTGGCGAGTTAGCGTGCTGCCGACGCATACCAGTCCGGCGGCGACATCCAGCGCAGAGGCGATCACGCCGCCGTGTAAAATGCTTTGCGCCCAGTTGCCGACCATCATCGGCTGGTTGTTGAAGGCCAGTTGGGCGAACGCTTTTTCATAGCGTTCCAGCTCCAGCCCTAACGCCCGATTAAACGGCATGTGGTAGACAAACATTTCACCCACTAATTTCAGAGCTTGTTCAGCGGTAAGTACAGCGGACATAGATTCCTGACACTCCATTGGTTAATTAAATGTTGATATTATGCTTCTTAATTGTTGTTTTCTACTTTAAGAAGGGATAACTAACGGCTATGTGTGTAAATATGTAAAAATGGTTGGCAGAGAATGATTCAAGCTGAAAATACTTCGTCAGGAGAACGTCAAGAATGCGGGCGATTTTGAGAGGGTTGTTGCCAGCCACGCTACTGCCATTAGCGGCATATGCACAAGAAGCTACGATAAAAGAGGTTCATGATGCGCCTGCAGTACGGGGAAGTATCATCGCTAACATGCTACAGGAGCATGATAACCCTTTTACGCTTTACCCTTATGACACGAACTACTTGATCTACACGAACACCAGCGATCTGAACAAAGAGGCCATAAGTACCTACAACTGGTCTGAAAACGCACGTAAAGATGAAGTGAAATTTCAGTTGAGCCTGGCGTTTCCGCTGTGGCGCGGAATACTGGGGCCGAACTCGGTACTGGGCGCTTCCTATACGCAGAAATCCTGGTGGCAGCTTTCCAACAGTAAAGAGTCTTCGCCGTTTCGCGAAACCAACTACGAACCGCAGCTTTTTCTTGGTTTTGCTACCGATTATCGCTTTGCCGGCTGGACACTGCGCGACGTAGAGATGGGCTACAACCATGACTCTAACGGACGTTCGGACCCCACCTCGCGTAGCTGGAACCGTCTGTATACCCGTCTGATGGCCGAAAACGGTAACTGGCTGGTAGAGGTTAAACCGTGGTACGTGATTGGCAGTACCGATGATAATCCGGACATCACCAAATATATGGGTTATTACCAGCTTAAAATCGGTTATCACCTGGGCGAGGCGGTATTAAGTGCCAAAGGCCAGTACAACTGGAATACAGGCTACGGCGGCGCGGAAGTTGGATTAAGCTATCCGGTCACTAAACATGTCCGGCTTTATACCCAGGTGTACAGCGGCTATGGCGAATCGCTGATCGACTATAATTTTAATCAGACACGTGTCGGCGTCGGCGTGATGCTTAACGATATCTTCTGATTGGATTGTGTTTTAAACATTGCAGTTTCTCTCGCAGGCGCTGAAAATAGCGCCTGTTTTGATTTATGGTGAACGGGGTTAATGTGGCGCAGGCGGAAGTGTTGAATCTGGAATCAGGGGCCAAACAGGTTTTGCAGGAAACCTTTGGCTACCAACAGTTTCGCCCGGGCCAGGAAGCGATTATTGATACTGCGCTCTCCGGTCGCGACTGTCTGGTCGTCATGCCCACCGGCGGCGGCAAATCTCTGTGCTATCAAATCCCCGCGTTGTTGCTGGACGGATTGACCGTCGTCGTTTCGCCCCTGATCTCGTTGATGAAAGACCAGGTCGATCAGCTACTGGCGAACGGGGTGGCGGCGGCGTGCCTGAACTCCACTCAAAGCCGCGAGCAGCAGCTTGAGGTGATGGCGGGGTGCCGTACCGGACAGATTCGTCTGCTGTATATTGCGCCGGAACGCCTGATGCTGGACAACTTTCTTGATCATCTGGCGCACTGGAATCCGGTATTGCTGGCGGTGGATGAAGCGCACTGTATCTCGCAGTGGGGACATGATTTCCGTCCGGAATATGCGGCTCTCGGTCAGCTTCGCCAGCGTTTTCCCGCTTTGCCGTTTATGGCATTGACCGCCACCGCCGACGACACCACGCGCCAGGATATTATTCGTCTGCTTGGGCTTAACGATCCGTTAATCCAGATCAGTAGCTTTGACCGACCGAATATCCGCTACATGCTGATGGAGAAGTTTAAGCCGCTCGACCAGTTAATGCGCTATGTTCAGGAGCAACGCGGCAAATCGGGTATCATCTACTGTAACAGCCGGGCGAAAGTGGAAGATACCGCTGCGCGCTTGCAAAGTCGCGGCATTAGCGCGGCGGCCTATCATGCGGGGCTGGAAAACGCTATTCGCGCCGATGTGCAGGAAAAATTTCAGCGCGACGATCTGCAAATCGTGGTGGCGACCGTCGCTTTTGGAATGGGCATAAACAAACCTAACGTACGTTTCGTCGTGCATTTCGATATCCCGCGCAATATTGAATCCTACTATCAGGAAACGGGCCGCGCCGGGCGCGACGGACTGCCTGCGGAAGCCATGCTATTTTACGATCCGGCTGATATGGCCTGGCTACGTCGTTGTCTGGAAGAGAAACCAGCCGGACAGCTTCAGGATATTGAACGGCATAAACTGAATGCGATGGGCGCTTTTGCCGAAGCGCAAACCTGCCGTCGCCTGGTATTGCTTAATTACTTTGGCGAAGGCCGACAAGAACCGTGCGGCAACTGCGATATCTGTCTCGATCCGCCCAAACAATATGATGGCTTAAACGATGCCCAGATTGCGCTTTCTACCATTGGTCGGGTTAACCAGCGTTTTGGCATGGGCTACGTTGTCGAGGTGATCCGCGGCGCGAATAACCAACGCATCCGCGATTTCGGTCATGACAAACTCAAGGTTTATGGCATGGGACGCGAAAAGAGCCATGAGCACTGGGTGAGCGTGATTCGCCAGCTCATTCATCTGGGGCTGGTAATGCAAAATATTGCGCAGCACTCCGCATTACAGTTGACGGATGCCGCGCGTCCGGTACTCCGTGGAGACGTTCCGCTAAAGCTTGCGGTGCCGCGCATCGTCGCCCTCAAACCCCGCGTGATGCAGAAATCGTTCGGCGGTAATTACGATCGCAAATTGTTCGCTAAGTTGCGCAAGCTGCGTAAAGCTATCGCTGATGAAGAGAATATCCCGCCGTATGTGGTCTTTAACGACGCCACGTTGATAGAAATGGCGGAACAGATGCCGGTTTCCGCCAGCGAGATGTTAAGCGTTAACGGGGTTGGGATGCGCAAACTGGAGCGCTTCGGGAAAGAATTTATGGCGCTCATCCGCGCGCATGTCGATGGTGATGACGAAGAGTAGTCAGCCCGGCAAAAAAGTGCCAGGATGGTGACTCACTGAACTATTTCCCCGCGAGCCATTTTTATGTTGATGCTATTTTTCACCGTGGCAATGGTGCACATCGTTGCGCTAATGAGCCCCGGCCCCGACTTTTTCTTCGTGTCTCAAACTGCTGTCAGCCGTTCGCGTAAAGAAGCGATGATGGGCGTACTGGGCATTACCTGCGGCGTGATGGTATGGGCGGGCGTGGCGCTGCTTGGCCTGCATCTCATCATCGAAAAAATGGCCTGGCTGCATACGATCATTATGGTAGGCGGCGGCCTGTACTTGTGCTGGATGGGCTATCAGATGCTGCGCGGCGCGCTGAAAAAACAGGATGCGGCGGCGTCTTCTCCGCACATTGAACTGGCGCAGAGCGGGCGCAGTTTTCTCAAAGGGCTGCTGACCAATCTGTCGAATCCTAAAGCGATTATCTATTTTGGTTCCGTTTTTTCACTGTTTGTCGGCGATAACGTCGGCGCTGCGGCGCGCTGGGGTATTTTCGCGTTAATCACCCTGGAAACGCTGGCCTGGTTTACCGTAGTCGCCAGCCTGTTCGCGCTGCCGAAAATGCGCCGCGGCTATCAGCGTCTGGCGAAATGGATTGATGGCTTTGCCGGCGCTTTGTTTGCGGGCTTTGGTATTCACCTGATTATTTCGCGCTAATTTACCTCCGGGCCGGATAAACATCATCCGGCACGACTATCACGCGTGTCTTGCCGACGCCAGGAGCGCGCCTACCAGCATAAACAACGAACCAAACGCTTTATTCAGCGCCTTCATCTGCTTTGGTCCTTTAATCCAGGCGGCAATGCGCTGCGCCAGCGTGGCGTAACCGGTCATCACAATCATATCCACCACAATCGTGGTGACGCCGAGAATGAGGTACTGCGCCAGTTGCGGTTGCTGCGGCATGATGAATTGCGGAAACAGGGCGGCAAGAAAGACAATACTTTTGGGATTGGTTAGATTGACAAATATCGCCCGTTTGAACAGCCGACCCCGCGATTGCGTCTGGGCGAGAGTATGCAGATCGATAGCGCCTGCGGCGCGCCATTGCTGGATACCCAGCCAGATAAGATAAGCCGCGCCAGCCCATTTCAGAATTTCAAAAGCGAGGAGCGAGCGCGAAAAGAGCGTACCCAGTCCGACGCCCACCAGTACGATATGTATCCCCAGCCCGGTCTGGAGCCCGGCGATAGAAGCCGCTGCGCCACGATATCCATGGTTGATAGACGTCGTCATGGTATTGATGGCGCCTGAACCCGGAGAAAGACTCAACAGAGTTGAGGTCAGTAGATAGGCGAACCACCATTCAAAGGTCATGCGAAACTCCCTGGTTGTCTGTTTTTGTGCCACAATACGCTACTGCCGCTGTGTTGTGTCAGGCACGACGCAAAAAACGATTTTACCTGGTAAACGAGGCCGAAAACCCGATGTTTCAGCAGCAAAATGACTGGGAAACAAGAGAAAATGCGTTTGCCGCTTTTGCTATGGGGCCGCTGACCGATTTCTGGCGTCAGCGGGAAGAGGCGGAGTTTATCGGCGTGGGTAACATTCCGGTGCGCTTTGTCCGTTTTCGGAATGATTCTAACGATCGGACGATCGTCATTTGTCCTGGCCGCATTGAGAGTTATGTAAAATACGCTGAACTGGCGTATGACCTTTTTCATCTCGGTTTTGATATCTTCATCATCGACCACCGTGGTCAAGGGCGCTCCGGGCGGATGTTATCGGACCCGCATCGGGGCCACGTTGATCATTTTAACGATTATGTTGAGGACTTAGCGGCGTTCTGGCAGCAGGAAATTGAGCTGGGGCCGTGGCGTAAGCGTTATATCCTGGCGCACTCAATGGGGGGCGCGATAGCCACTCTGTTCCTGCAACGCCATCGTGTGCGGTGCGACGCTATTGCGCTCACCGCGCCGATGTTTGGTATTGTGATACGCTTGCCTTCCTTTATGGTGCGCCATATTCTCGACTGGGCCGAGGGGCACCAGCGTATCCGTGAAGATTACGCTATTGGTACCGGTCAGTGGCGGGCGTTGCCGTTTGGGATGAATGCGCTGACCCACAGCCGCCAGCGTTATCAGCGCAACTTACGATTTTATGCCGACGAGCCGCAACTGCGCGTTGGCGGCCCCACCTGGCATTGGGTACGCGAAGGCATTCTGGCGGGTGAGCAGGTACTGGCCGGGGCGAGCGATGACACGACGCCTACGCTACTGATTCAGGCGGAAGAAGAGCGGGTAGTGGATAACCGCACCCACGATCGTTTTTGTGAAATTCGCGCCGCGGCGGGATACCCTTGTGAAGGGGGAAAACCGCTGGTTATCAAAGGCGCGTACCATGAGATCCTTTTTGAAAAGGACGCCATGCGCTCAGTCGCGCTTAACGCCATTGTTGAATTTTTCAACAAGCCTAATTTATCCAGCGGAAATCGCTTTGCTTAGAGGTTAAATTTTATTATGTATCAGGTTGTTGCGTCTGATTTAGATGGCACGCTGCTCTCCCCCGACCATACGTTGTCCCCTTATGCCAAAGAGACTCTGAAGCTGTTGACCGCACGCGGCATCCATTTTGTCTTTGCCACTGGTCGTCATCATGTCGATGTAGGGCAAATCCGCGATAATCTTGAAATCAAGTCTTACATGATTACCTCCAACGGCGCGCGAGTGCACGATACCGACGGGAATTTGGTTTTTACGCATAATCTGGACAGCGACATTGCCAGCGATCTGTTCGGGGTGGTGAATGCGAACCCGGACATCGTGACTAACGTTTATCGCGACGACGAATGGTTTATGAATCGTCATCGCCCCGATGAAATGCGTTTTTTCAAAGAGGCGGTATTTAACTATTCGCTGTTTGAGCCTGCGCTGCTGGAGCCGGAGGGCGTCAGCAAAGTGTTTTTCACCAGCGACACTCATGAAAAGTTGTTGCCGCTGGAGCAGGCGATTAACGCGCGCTGGGGCGATCGGGTAAACGTGAGCTTCTCTACGCTAACCTGTCTGGAAGTGATGGCGGGCGGAGTGTCGAAAGGTCATGCGCTGGAAGCGGTCGCTCAGGCGATGGGGTACAGCCTGAAAGAGTGTATCGCCTTTGGCGACGGAATGAACGACGCTGAAATGCTCACGATGGCGGGCAAAGGCTGCATCATGGGCAATGCGCACCAGCGTCTGAAAGACCTGTATCCCGAACTTGAGGTGATCGGCATCAACGCGGATAACGCCGTGCCGCATTACCTGCGCGATCTTTTCTTACGCTGATGTGATTGTTTGTTAGTTGACCAGTTGTCAACTTCACTCTCCGCTACAATGGGTGTTCCCTGTTTTAAGAGACATCCATTGTGGCGCTACTCATCATTACCACTATCCTGTGGGCTTTCTCCTTTAGTCTATTTGGCGAGTATCTTGCCGGGCATGTCGATAGCTATTTCGCGGTGCTGATACGCGTTGGGCTGGCGGCGCTCGTTTTTCTGCCGTTTTTGCGTACTCGCGGGCACAACCTAAAAACCATCAGCCTGTATATGCTGGTGGGGGCGATGCAGCTTGGCATCATGTATATGTTGAGCTTCCATGCTTACCTCTACCTGACCGTATCCGAACTGCTGCTGTTTACCGTTCTGACGCCGCTCTATATCACGCTGATTTACGATGTGATGAGTCAGCGTCGTTTGCGCTGGGGCTATGCATTTAGCGCGTTGCTGGCGGTGATTGGCGCCGGGATTATTCGCTACGATCGCGTGACCGACCATTTTTGGGTAGGTTTGCTCCTGGTGCAGCTTTCTAATATCAGTTTCGCTATCGGAATGGTGGGGTATAAACGTCTGATGGAGACCCGTCCCATGCCGCAGCACAACGCCTTTGCGTGGTTCTATCTGGGGGCGTTTTTGGTGGCGGCGGTGGCGTGGTCGCTGTTGGGGAACGCGCAAAAGCTGCCGGAAACCACGCTGCAATGGAGCATTCTGGTGTTTCTCGGCGTGGTGGCGTCCGGCATTGGCTACTTTATGTGGAACTATGGCGCTACCCAGGTAGACGCCGGGACGCTGGGTATCATGAATAATATGCATGTTCCCGCAGGACTACTGGTTAATCTTGCCATCTGGCATCAGCAGCCCCACTGGCCAAGCTTTATTACAGGCGCGGCTGTGATCCTGGCTTCGCTGTGGGTGCATCGAAAATGGGTCGCTCCGCGCTCCGCACAAACGGCAGATGATCGCAGGCGTGATCCCGCGTCGAGCGAATAAACGCCTCGGTCACCGCCTGACGCTGGTCGCCGTCGCGCACGGCGGCATACAGGCGGCTCCACAGACCATCGCCCAGGGTTTTGGTCACCACCAGACCCTGGCGCTCAACGCTTTCCACCACCCAGTGCGGCAGGGCGGCAATACCCATTCTGGCCGCCACCATCTGAATCAGCAGTAGCGTATTATCCACGCTTTTCAGCAGCGGACTGATACCCGCCGGTTGCAGGAAATGTCGCCAGACATCCAGTCGGCTGCGCTGCACCGGGTAAATCAACAGCGTTTCGCTGGCTAAATCTTCCGGCATAATCTGCGTTTTGCTGGCCAGCGGATGGTCGGGCGCCAGCACCAGTCGGACTTCAAAATCAAACATCGGCGAATAATGCAGCCCGCTGCGCGGCAAAATATCCGACGTCATCACCAAATCCAGCTCGCCTTGTTGCAAGGCCGGTTGCGGATCAAAAGTGACGCCGGATGTGAAATCCATTTCTACCTGCGGCCAGCTTGCACGGAAGTTTTCCAGCGCCGGGGTCAACCACTGAATACAGCTATGACATTCAATAGCGATGCGCAGACGAGTTTGCTGCGGTTCGTTGCACGCCTGCAGCGCACGGCTGATTTGCGGCAGCACCTGGTTTGCCAGTTGCAGCAGAACTTCCCCCTGCGGCGTAAAGCGCAGCGGCTGGCTTTTACGCACGAACAGGCGGAAGCCAAGGCGTTGTTCCAGATCGCTGAACTGATGAGACAGAGCGGATTGAGTCTGGTGCAGCACCGCAGCAGCAGCAGCCAGCGATCCACTATTCCGCAATGCCTGGAGTGTTTTCAGATGTTTAATTTCGATCATGAAAGTCCTTCACTTCGCCATGAACAAATTGCGCTTGAGGAATATACAGTACCTTTACATTATGGATGTGTAAACATCCAGACGTCCAAAATCCGTCGTCTTTTAAATTGATGGTGCGTTGGCTGCGTTTCCTCACCCCGGTCACTTACTGATGTAAGCTCCCGGGGATGAGCAAACTTGCCGCCTTCCCTGAATTTAAAATACTTAGGATTTACATATAATTAGAGGAAGTAAAATGACAATATTGACTCATACCCTCGGTTTTCCTCGCGTTGGCCTGCGTCGCGAGTTGAAAAAAGCGCAAGAGAGCTACTGGGCGGGGAACTCAACGCGTGAAGCGTTACTGGCGGTGGGGCGCGAACTGCGCGCGCGTCACTGGGAGCAGCAGAAACAAGCGGGTATTGACCTGTTACCGGTAGGCGACTTTGCCTGGTACGACCATGTTCTGACCACCAGCCTGCTGTTAGGCAATGTGTCGGCTCGTCATCAGAACAACGACGGCTCCGTGGACATCGACACTCTGTTCCGCATTGGCCGCGGTCGCGCGCCAACCGGCGAACCGGCGGCGGCAGCGGAAATGACCAAATGGTTTAATACTAACTATCACTACATAGTACCGGAGTTCAGCAAAGGCCAGCAGTTCAGACTCACCTGGACACAGTTGCTGGAGGAAGTGGACGAAGCGTTGGCGCTGGGGCATAAGATCAAACCCGTACTGCTGGGGCCTGTCACGTATCTGTGGCTGGGTAAAGTGAAAGGCGAGCCGTTTGACCGCCTGACGTTGCTGAAAGACATTTTGCCGGTGTATCAGCACGTACTGGCTGAACTGGCAAAACGTGGTATTGAGTGGGTCCAAATTGATGAGCCAGCGCTGGTGCTGGAACTGCCGCAGGCGTGGCTGGATGCCTTCAAACCGGCTTACGACGCGCTCGCCGGCCAGGTGAAGCTGTTGCTGACGACCTATTTTGAAGGCGTGACGCCAAACCTGGACACTATTATCGCGCTACCGGTACAGGGGCTACATGTTGACCTCATTCATGGCAAAGATGATGTAGCGGAACTGCATCAACGTCTGCCGGTCGACTGGCTGCTCTCCGCAGGCTTGATTAACGGGCGTAATGTCTGGCGCGCCGATTTGACCGAAAAATACGCGCAGATTAACGCCCTTGTGGGCAAACGCGCGCTGTGGGTAGCATCCTCCTGCTCTTTACTGCACAGCCCGATCGATCTCAGCGTCGAAACGCGTCTGGATACGGAAGTAAAAAGCTGGTTTGCCTTTGCGCTGCAAAAATGCGGTGAACTGGCGTTGCTGCGCGATGCGCTGAACAGCGGCGAAACGGCGGCGCTTGAGGAATGGAGCGCACCGATTCAGGCTCGTCGTCACTCCCGTCGCGTACATAATGCCGCGGTAGAAAAACGCCTGGCGGCGATCACCGCGCAGGACAGCCAGCGTGAGAATCCGTATGAGGTGCGCGCTGAAGCGCAACGTGCCCGCTTTAAACTTCCCGCCTGGCCGACGACGACTATCGGTTCGTTTCCGCAAACCACGGAGATTCGCGGTCTGCGTCTGGACTTCAAAAAGGGCAATCTCGACGCGAATAACTACCGCACTGGCATCGCCGAACATATCAAACAGGCTATCATCGAGCAGGAGCGTTTAGGGCTGGATGTGCTGGTACATGGCGAAGCCGAGCGAAACGACATGGTGGAATACTTCGGCGAGCATCTGGACGGCTTCGTCTTTACCCAGAATGGTTGGGTGCAAAGCTATGGCTCCCGCTGTGTGAAACCGCCGGTAGTGATTGGCGATATCAGCCGTCCGGCACCGATTACCGTGGAGTGGGCGAAATATGCCCAGTCGCTGACCGACAAGCCGGTAAAAGGGATGTTGACCGGCCCGGTGACTATTCTTTGCTGGTCATTCCCCCGCGAAGACGTGACCCGTGAAACGATTGCGAAACAGATTGCGCTGGCGCTGCGTGATGAAGTCGCGGATCTGGAGGCGGCGGGGATCGGGATTATTCAGATCGACGAACCGGCGCTGCGTGAAGGTTTACCATTGCGTCGCAGCGACTGGGACGCCTATCTGGAATGGGGTGTGGAAGCCTTCCGCATCAACGCGGCGGTGGCGAAGGATGAAACTCAGATCCACACCCACATGTGTTACTGCGAGTTCAACGACATTATGGATTCGATCGCCGCGCTGGACGCGGATGTGATCACCATTGAGACCTCCCGCTCGGATATGGAGTTGCTGGAGTCGTTCGAAGCGTTCGACTACCCGAACGAAATCGGGCCGGGCGTGTACGATATTCACTCGCCGAACGTGCCGAGCGTCGAGTGGATTGAAGCCCTGCTGAAGAAGGCGGCACAACGTATTCCGGCACAACGCCTGTGGGTGAATCCGGACTGCGGTCTGAAAACTCGCGGTTGGCCAGAAACCCGCGCGGCGTTAGCGAACATGGTCAAAGCGGCGCACAATCTGCGTCAGGCGAAATAACCCATCCTGGCCGCTGCGTTTATCCGGCAGCAATGCGGCGCTACCCTTTGACGGGTAGCGCCCGTGTCTGACCTGATTAACAGCGCCTCTTTCTTCTCATTTCCCTTTTTCTTATTTTCCGCGCTGTCCTTTTCAGGATCTGGCTATTTGGCGATCTTGATAATAAAAAGGTTCTCCGTATGAATGACAACCAGGCGGATAGCGTCCCTGGAAGCAGCTATTGCCTCGCAGATCGTTTTTCCTGTCATGATCGCCCAGCGCTCTCATAGCACAAAACGAGGTTTTCCATTCTGTTATGTTCCCTGGCGACGATAAACGTCGCATTGTCTCATGGCGCTGGTGAACCTTATTTTTTAACGGAGATGTCTGACATGGCGGTAGCAGGTTGTCACGTAATGGCCAAACCCGGCGGCGCGATCTGCAATATTGATTGCACATATTGCTTCTATCTTGAAAAAGAGGCGCTGTACCCGGAACGCAATAAAAACTGGCGGATGTCGGACGAGACGCTGGAACAATTTATACGCCAGCATATTGCCGCGCAGAGTGGCGACCACATTGACTTTGCCTGGCAGGGCGGCGAACCGACCATGATGGGGCTACCGTTTTTCCGCCGGGTTGTCGCATTATGTGAAAAGTACGGCGATGGGCGAAAAATCACTCATGCGTTGCAGACGAACGGCATCCTGGTGAATGACGAGTGGGCGCGCTTTTTCGCTGAACAGCATTTTCTCATCGGTCTCTCTATCGACGGCCCGGCGTCGTTACACAACCACTATCGGCTTAATCGCGCTGGAAAAGGAACTCATGAACAGGTCGTCGCAGCCATGGCGCGGCTTAAAGCGCACCATGTCGACTTTAATACCTTAACCGTCGTGGGAAAACATAACGTCGGTCATGCAGCAGACGTCTACGAATTTCTTCTGGCGGCGGGATCGCGTTTTATTCAGTTTATCCCGCTGGTAGAGCGAATGAGCACCGATAACTCATCGGTACTTAATCTGGTGATGCCCGGCGAAAGCGCGGCAAAGCTGGCGCCATGGACGGTACCGTCGTGGCAATATGGCGAATTTCTCAACCAGATCTTTGATATCTGGGTTCGTCGCGACGTAGACCGCGTCTATGTGCAGATGTTTGACGTGGCGTTAGCCGCCTGGACGGCGCAGCAGCCGGTACTGTGTGTACATTCCGAGACTTGTGGACATGCCTTCGCGTTGGAGTCGAACGGCGATCTCTACAACTGCGACCACTTTGTCTACCCGGAGCATCTGCTGGGGAATATCCACCAGCACAGCATCAAAACCTTAAATAATAGCGAGCGGGCTATTGCGTTTGGCGAGGCCAAGCGGGAGACCCTGACCGCCGATTGTCGTCGCTGTGACTACCGCTTTGCGTGTCATGGCGGCTGTCCGAAGCATCGCTTTGCCGTCTCGCCGTCCGGTCATCCTGCGCATAATTACTTGTGTGCGGGCTATAAGCATTTTTTCCAGCACGTTACGCCGTATATGAATGTCTGGCGGGAGCTGCTGGCGCAAGGCTATCCGATGGCATCGATCATGCGCTGGCTGGCGCAGGACGCGCGTAAAGACACAGGAGCCGTCAGTCGTAACCATCTCTGTCCCTGCGGCAGCGGCAAAAAATATAAAAAATGCTGTGGTAAAGCATAGCTAACGTGGCGATGACGCTTTGTTGAGCCTACACCGACTCCGGTCTCGTAGGCCCAACAAACATCGTAATGCGCTGTGGTTAGCCTTTTTTCCCGCCGTACTGCGCGAACCATTCCAGCATTCTTTGCCAGCCGTCTTTCGCCGAGGCTTCGTGGTAGCCCGGACGATAATCGGCATTAAACGCGTGCCCTGCATCGGGATAGACCACGATTTCCGCCTTCGCATTAGCGGCGCGTAGCGCCTGACGCATGGTTTCCACGCTCTCCTGTGGAATACTGGTATCCTGCCCGCCGTATAAACCCAGTACCGGCGCGTTAAGATCGGTGGCGATATCAACGGGATGCTTCGGCGAATTGAGTGACGTGTCGCCCACCAGCTTGCCGTACCATGCTACCGCCGCTTTTAACTGTGGGTTGTGCGCGGCGTACAGCCAGGTAATCCGGCCTCCCCAACAAAAACCGGTGATCATCAGCCGATGCGCATCCCCGCCGTTGCGCGAAGCCCAACTGGCGACGTGATCCAGGTCGGCAAGGACTTGCGAATCGGGTACTTTAGCCACCAGCCCGCTCAATAATGTGGGTATATCGGCGAAATCATTGGGGTCGCCTTCGCGGAAATAGAGCTCCGGCGCGATAGCGAGATAGCCTTCCAGCGCCAGTCGTCGGCAAATATCGCGAATGTGTTCATGTACGCCAAAAATTTCCTGTACCACAATGACCACAGGCAGCGCGCCGTCGCTTGCCTTTGGTCTGGCGTAATAGGCTGGCATATCGTCGCCCTGAGAGGGAATCGACGTTATCCCCGCGCTAATGGCCCCATCAGGCGTATGAATCATCGTAGGGGCAAGTGGGGAAGCTGCAGGTGCAAAGCCGGATGGATGTGTCGTTGTCATGGTATTCTCCGTACCCTTAAAAAATAGCGCAATCTTAACTATAGACAGTGTGTAACAAACCACATTGCCTTAAAGCGGCTATCTTTTGTGCAATGCCTGGCGATATTGATTATTTATTGTGATGCACATCACTTTTTAATGGTAAACGAGTGCAATTGTTTTACGTCATAGTGATGGCTGTCACGAAAATATCTTTATGCCTTAGGTAAAGTGTCTTTTTGCTTCTTCTGACAAACCCGATTCACAGAGGAGTTTTATATGTCCAAGTCTGATGTTTTTCATCTCGGCCTCACCAAAAACGATTTACAAGGGGCCCAGCTCGCCATCGTCCCTGGCGATCCTGAGCGTGTGGAAAAGATCGCCGCGCTGATGGATAAGCCGGTTAAGCTGGCATCTCACCGCGAATTCACCTCCTGGCGCGCTGAGCTGGATGGCAAAGCAGTTATCGTTTGCTCTACCGGTATCGGTGGCCCGTCTACCTCTATTGCCGTGGAAGAACTGGCGCAACTGGGTATTCGTACCTTCTTGCGTATCGGCACCACGGGGGCTATTCAGCCGCACATCAACGTCGGCGACGTTCTGGTAACGACCGCATCCGTACGTCTGGATGGGGCAAGCCTGCATTTTGCGCCGATGGAATTCCCGGCGGTTGCCGACTTTGCCTGCACCACCGCGCTGGTTGAAGCCGCGAAATCGATTGGCGCCACGACTCACGTTGGCGTAACCGCCTCTTCCGACACTTTCTATCCGGGTCAGGAACGTTACGACACCTATTCTGGCCGCGTTGTTCGTCGCTTCAAAGGCTCTATGGAAGAGTGGCAGGCGATGGGCGTGATGAACTACGAAATGGAATCCGCTACGCTGTTAACCATGTGCGCAAGCCAGGGGTTACGCGCAGGTATGGTGGCGGGCGTTATCGTCAACCGTACCCAACAAGAGATTCCGAATGCGGAAACGATGAAACAAACTGAAAGCCACGCGGTGAAAATCGTCGTGGAAGCGGCCCGTCGTCTGCTGTAATTCTCCTCTCTTTTGCAAAGGCCGACGCGTTCGGCCTTTTCTTTTTGCGTGGCGCCTCGCAGGAAATCCCTTTTAAACTGGACGTTTATACAGCACAATTCTATTTTGTGCAGGACAGTGTGGTTCCAGGAGAGGTGTTGTGGATATTACTCTTATGATAAGCGCCGTCGTGGCGCTGGCGGCTGGGGCGGTGATTGGCTGGCTGGCGACGAAAGCGCACGCCGATCAAATCCGCGCCGATCTTATCGAAGAACGGCGTGAGCTGGATATCGAACTTAGCGCGGCCCGGCAGCAATTAGCGCAAGAAGCGCACTGGCGCAGTGAATGCGAGTTACTTAATAACGAACTGCGTAGCCTGCACAGTATTAATACCTCTCTGGAAGCCGATCTGCGTGAAGTCACGACCCGTCTGGAAGCGACTCAGCAACACGCGGAAGACAAAATCCGTCAGATGATCAACAGCGAACAGCGTTTAAGCGAGCAGTTTGAAAATCTGGCGAACCGTATTTTTGAACACAGTAATCGTCGCGTAGACGAACAAAACCGACAAAGCCTGAATAGCCTGCTGACGCCGCTGCGTGAGCAACTGGACGGTTTTCGCCGCCAGGTTCAGGAGAGTTTTGGCAAAGAAGCGCAGGAGCGGCATACGCTGGCGCACGAAATTCGTAATTTGCAGCAGCTTAACGCGCAAATGGCGCAGGAAGCGATCAACCTGACGCGCGCCCTGAAAGGGGACAATAAGGCGCAAGGAAACTGGGGCGAAGTTGTGCTGGCGCGGGTGCTGGAGGCATCCGGACTGCGTGAAGGCTACGAATACGAAACCCAGGTTAGTATTGAGAACGATGCGCGCTCGCGGATGCAGCCGGATGTCATCGTCCGCTTGCCGCAGGGCAAAGATGTGGTCATCGACGCTAAAATGACGTTGGTCGCCTACGAGCGTTACTTTAACGCTGAAGATGACTACACGCGCGAGGCCGCTTTACAAGAGCACATCGCCTCGGTGCGCAATCATATTCGCTTACTGGGGCGTAAAGACTACCAGCAGCTTCCCGGCCTCCGCTCGCTGGACTATGTTCTGATGTTTATCCCCGTAGAACCCGCTTTCCTGCTGGCGTTAGATAAACAGCCCGAACTGATAACCGAGGCGCTGAAAAATAACATTATGCTGGTAAGCCCCACGACGCTACTGGTGGCATTACGGACAATCGCCAACCTGTGGCGCTATGAACACCAGAGCCGCAATGCGCAGCACATCGCAGACAGAGCCAGTAAGCTTTACGATAAAATGCGGCTGTTCGTTGATGATATGTCAGCGATCGGTCAGAGTCTGGATAAAGCGCAGGATAACTACCGCCAGGCGATGAAAAAACTTGCGTCGGGGCGTGGCAACGTTTTGGCGCAGGCGGAGGCCTTCAGGGGGCTAGGCGTGGAAATCAAACGCGAGATTAATCCGGATTTAGCGGAACAGGCCGTTACGCAAGATGAAGAATATCGTTTACGATCGATCCCTGAAGGGCGGCAGGATGAACATTATCCCAATGATGAACGGGTGAAGCAGCAGTTAAGTTAACCCATACGGAGTAGTTTAGTCCTGGCGCAGAGTAGGGCAAATTGGCCCAATCTGTTACACTTCTTGAACATTTTTATCGATAAGCAGGCACTGAGATGGTGGAAGATTCACAAGAAACGACGCACTTTGGCTTTCAGACCGTCGCTAAAGAGCAGAAAGCTGACATGGTGGCCCACGTTTTTCATTCTGTGGCGTCAAAGTACGATGTGATGAATGACTTAATGTCATTTGGCATTCATCGTTTGTGGAAGCGCTTCACCATTGATTGCAGTGGCGTGCGTCGTGGACAAACCGTTCTCGATTTAGCGGGCGGGACGGGCGATCTTACCGCGAAATTTTCACGTATGGTCGGGGAAACTGGCAAAGTTATCCTGGCGGATATTAATGATTCCATGCTCAAAATGGGGCGTGAGAAGCTGCGCAATATCGGCGTGATCGGCAACGTAGAGTATGTGCAGGCGAATGCCGAAGCTCTGCCTTTCCCTGATAATACGTTTGATTGCATTACCATTTCGTTTGGTTTGCGCAATGTAACGGAAAAAGAAAAAGCGCTGCGGTCAATGTTCCGTGTGTTGAAACCCGGCGGACGTTTACTGGTGCTTGAATTTTCCAAGCCTATCATTGAGCCGCTGAGTAAAGCGTAT
Source organism: Salmonella sp. SAL4457 (assembly GCF_046548235.1). Classification (NCBI taxonomy): domain Bacteria; kingdom Pseudomonadati; phylum Pseudomonadota; class Gammaproteobacteria; order Enterobacterales; family Enterobacteriaceae; genus Salmonella; species Salmonella sp. SAL4457. The sequence goes on along the minus strand of NZ_JBGDZO010000010.1, from coordinate 17,948 downwards.
GACGCCTATTCTTTCCATATTTTACCGCGTATTGGCTCGATGGTCGCGAACGATGCGGATAGCTATCGGTATCTCGCGGAATCCATCCGTATGCATCCCGATCAGGATACCTTAAAAGCCATGATGCAGGACGCCGGATTTGAGAGCGTGGATTATTACAATCTGACGGCGGGTGTTGTGGCATTGCACCGTGGTTATAAATTCTAGGAGGGTGGAATGCCTTTTAAACCCTTAGTGACCGCAGGAATTGAAGGTCTCCTCAATACGTTTCTGTATCGTTCACCAGCGCTGAAATCAGCCAGAACGCGCTTACAGGGAAAAGTACTGTGTGTGAAACTAAAGGGATTTTCGACGCCATTAGTCCTGGTATTCAGCGAACGCCAGGTTGATGTGCTGGGGGCATGGGAAGGCGAAGCGGACTGTACGGTAATCACTCAAGCTAGCGTTTTGCCAAAACTACGCGATCGTCAGCAGTTGGCCGCGCTTATTCGCAGCGGCGAACTGGAAGTGCAGGGCGATATTCAGGTCGTGCAAAATTTTGTGGCGCTCGCCGATCTCGCCGAATTCGATCCTGCGGAGCTGTTGGCGCCATACACGGGTGATATTGCGGCGGAAAGTATCGGTAAGGCCGTGCGTGGCGGGGCTAAATTCCTGCGCCACGGGTTTCAACGCCAGCAGCGTTATGCCGCTGAAGCGATCACTGAAGAGTGGCGTATGGCGCCTGGCCCGCTGGAAGTCGCATGGTTTGCCGAAGAAACCGCGGCTGTTGAGCGCGCCGTAGATTCTCTGACCACACGGCTGGAAAAACTGGAGGCCAAATGACGCCAGGTGAAGTACGGCGCCTATATTTCATCATCCGCACGTTTTTAAGCTACGGCCTTGATGAACTCATCCCCCGAATGCGTCTTACACTGCCACTCCGATTATGGCGCTATTCGCTGTTCTGGATGCCAAACCGGCATAAAGATAAATTGCTGGGTGAACGATTAAGACTGGCGTTGCAAGAGCTGGGACCGGTCTGGATCAAATTTGGTCAGATGCTCTCCACGCGCCGTGACCTGTTCCCGCCGCAAATCGCCGATCAGCTCGCTTTGCTCCAGGATAAAGTCGCGCCATTCGATGGTCGGCTGGCGAAAGCCCAGATTGAAGAGGCGATGGGGGGGCTACCAGTCGAAGCCTGGTTTGACGACTTTGATATCCAGCCTTTAGCGTCGGCGTCAATCGCCCAGGTACATACCGCGCGATTGAAATCAAACGGTAAAGAAGTGGTTATTAAGGTCATTCGCCCGGATATTTTGCCGGTAATTCAGGCAGACCTGAAACTGATTTATCGCCTTGCTCGCTGGGTACCACGCCTGTTGCCGGATGGGCGTCGTCTGCGCCCGACGGAAGTGGTGCGTGAGTATGAGAAAACGCTGATCGATGAGCTGAATCTGCTGCGGGAATCGGCCAACGCGATTCAGTTACGCCGCAATTTTGAAAATAGTCCCATGCTGTATATCCCGGAGGTGTACTCCGATTACTGTAGCCAGAACATGATGGTGATGGAGCGGATATACGGCATTCCTGTTTCGGATGTGGCGGCGCTGGAAAAGAACGGCACCAACATGAAACTGCTGGCGGAACGCGGGGTTAAAGTTTTCTTCACCCAGGTTTTCCGCGACAGCTTTTTCCATGCGGACATGCATCCGGGAAATATTTTTGTCAGCCATGAACACCCTGAAAACCCGCAATATATCGGCATTGACTGCGGTATCGTCGGGTCGCTAAACAAAGAAGATAAGCGTTATCTGGCTGAAAACTTTATCGCGTTTTTTAATCGCGATTACCGAAAGGTGGCGGAGCTGCATGTCGATTCAGGTTGGGTTCCGCCAGATACCAACGTTGAAGATTTTGAGTTTGCCATCCGCACCGTCTGTGAACCTATCTTTGAAAAGCCGCTCGCGGAAATCTCGTTTGGTCATGTGTTGTTAAACCTTTTCAATACAGCGCGTCGATTTAACATGGAAGTCCAGCCGCAACTGGTGTTGTTGCAGAAAACATTATTGTATGTTGAAGGGGTTGGGCGGCAACTTTATCCTCAGCTTGATTTGTGGAAAACGGCGAAGCCGTTTCTTGAGTCCTGGATCAAAGATCAGGTGGGTATTCCGGCTCTCACGCGGGCTCTTAAAGAAAAAGCGCCGTTCTGGGTCGAAAAAATGCCAGAAATACCTGAACTGGTGTACGACAGTTTGCGCCAGGGCAAATATTTACAGCACAGTGTTGATAAGATTGCGCGCGAGTTACAGGTAAACCATGTGCGCCAAAGTCAGTCTCGTTATTTATTGGGAATTGGCGCAACGCTGTTACTGAGCGGGTCATTCTTACTCGTCAACCGCCCTGAATGGGGATTGATGCCTGGCTGGCTCATGGTCGGCGGCGTAGTTGTCTGGCTGGTTGGCTGGCGTAAAACTCGTTGAGATTTTTTATCGCTCAACGCCGGTTGTGTCACGCAGGTACATATTATCACTCGAGGCAGTACTCAGGCCGCAAGTCAATGTCGTCCCGGTCGTATGTAAAAGTATGTGAATAGGGCGGGCGAAAGCGGCTAACAAAGAGGCAGCGCGAAGGATAATGTGTATAATGCGGCCCTATTAATTCATCATCTATCACAGAGGAACATGTATGGGTGGTATCAGTATTTGGCAGTTGTTGATTGTTGCCGTTATCGTCGTACTGCTGTTCGGCACCAAAAAACTCGGTTCCATCGGTTCCGATCTTGGCGCGTCTATCAAAGGCTTTAAAAAGGCCATGAGCGATGATGATGCCAAACAGGATAAAACCAGTCAGGACGCCGATTTTACCGCTAAATCTATCGCGGATAAGCAAGGCGAAGCGAAAAAGGAAGACGCTAAAAGCCAAGATAAAGAGCAGGTATAATCCGTGTTTGATATCGGTTTTAGCGAACTGCTGTTAGTGTTCGTTATCGGCCTCATTGTGTTGGGGCCGCAACGATTGCCAGTAGCGGTAAAAACGGTAGCGGGCTGGATTCGCGCGTTGCGATCCCTTGCGACAACGGTTCAGAATGAACTGACTCAGGAACTGAAACTTCAGGAGTTCCAGGACAGTCTGAAAAAAGTCGAAAAGGCGAGCCTGGAAAATCTGACTCCCGAACTGAAAGCATCTATGGATGAACTGCGTCAGGCGGCGGAGTCGATGAAACGCACCTACAGCGCTAACGATCCCGAACAAGCGAGCGATGAAGCGCATACCATCCATAATCCGGTGGTAAAAGGGAACGAAACGCAGCATGAGGGCGTCACCCCTGCCGCCGCTGAAACACAGGCGAGCGCGCCGGAACAAAAGCCGGAGCCCGTTAAAGCTAACGTGCCTGAGTCGACGGAAACCGCTTCCGTAGCCACGATAGACGCCGAGAAGAAATCCGCTGCGCCTGTTGTCGAATCTTCCCCCTCGTCGAGTGATAAACCGTAAACATGGCTGTAGAAGATACTCAACCGCTTATCACGCATCTGATCGAGTTGCGTAAGCGCCTGCTAAACTGCATCGTCGCAGTGCTTCTGATTTTTCTGGCGTTAATTTATTTCGCCAATGATATTTATCATTTAGTCGCCGCACCGCTGATTAAACAGATGCCGCAAGGGGCGACAATGATTGCGACGGATGTGGCGTCGCCGTTTTTTACGCCTATCAAACTCACCTTCATGGTGTCTTTGATCTTATCCGCGCCTGTCATTTTGTACCAGGTTTGGGCCTTTATCGCCCCGGCGCTGTATAAGCATGAGCGTCGTCTGGTCGTACCGCTGCTGGTATCCAGTTCGCTGCTTTTCTACATTGGTATGGCCTTCGCCTATTTTGTCGTATTCCCTTTGGCCTTTGGTTTCCTGACGCATACGGCGCCGGAAGGGGTACAGGTTTCGACAGATATCGCCAGCTATCTTAGCTTTGTCATGGCGCTTTTTATGGCCTTTGGCGTAGCCTTTGAAGTGCCGGTGGCGATTGTGTTGCTGTGCTGGATGGGCATCACCACGCCAGAAGATTTGCGTAAAAAACGGCCTTATATCCTGGTCGGGGCATTCATTGTGGGAATGCTGCTTACGCCGCCAGATGTTTTCTCGCAAACGTTGCTGGCGATACCGATGTACTGCCTGTTTGAAATTGGCGTTTTCTGCTCACGCTTTTATGTCGGTAAGCGACGGACGCGCGACGAAGATAACGAGGCCGAAACCGAAAAGGCCGAGCACACTGAAGACTAAACACAACCGCCCGCCAGGGCGGTTGTCATATGGGGGCAAGCATGTTTGATATTGGCGTTAATTTAACCAGTAGCCAGTTTGCAAAAGATCGTGATGATGTGGTCGCCCGTGCGTTTGCGGCGGGAGTAAAAGGTATGCTACTGACCGGAACGAACATCCATGAAAGTCAGCAGGCGTTAAAACTGGCGCGGCGCTACCCCCATTGTTGGTCGACGGCTGGCGTCCATCCCCATGACAGCAGTCAGTGGTCACCCGCGTCTGAAGACGCCATTATTGCGCTGGCGAACCAGCCGGAAGTCGTCGCTATCGGTGAGTGCGGGCTGGATTTCAATCGCAATTTTTCCACGCCGCAGGAGCAGGAGCGTGCCTTTCAGGCGCAGCTACAAATTGCCGCCGAATTGCAGATGCCAATCTTTATGCACTGCCGGGACGCGCATGAGCGATTTCTGGCATTGCTTGATCCCTGGCTGGATAGTCTTCCTGGTGCAATACTGCACTGCTTTACCGGTTCACGCCAGCAAATGCAGGCCTGTGTGGATAGAGGGCTCTATATCGGTATTACCGGGTGGGTTTGCGACGAACGACGCGGGCTTGAGCTACGTGAACTCTTACCGTTTATTCCAGCGGAAAAGCTACTGATAGAAACCGACGCGCCGTATCTGTTGCCTCGCGATCTTACGCCGAAACCAACGTCACGACGCAACGAGCCCGCGTATCTGCCTCACATCCTGGAGCGCATAGCGCTATGGCGTGGTGAAGATCCGCAATGGTTAGCGGCGATGACAGATGCCAACGCCAGAACCTTATTTGAGGTTGTATTCTGAACGATCGCTAAATCTTGCGAAAACCGGTGTTTTTTACGCTCTGCTTCACTTCTTTATTGAGTAAATTAAGCAGTAACATCGAACGCGTTTCGCCATCCGGTTCGGTAAAAATCGCTTTCAGCCCTTCAAATGCGCCTTCCGTGATGATGACGCTATCGCCGGGATAGGGGGTTTCAGGATCGACAACGCCTTCGGGCTTGTAGATAGAAAGCTGATGAATAACGCTGGAAGGCACGATCGCAGGATGCGCGCCAAAGCGCACAAAATGGCTGACGCCGCGCGTGGCGTTGATTGTAGTGGTATGTATCACTTCCGGATCAAATTCAACGAACAGATAATTAGGAAAGAGCGGTTCGCTGACGGAGGTACGTTTTCCGCGTACCATTTTTTCCAGGGTGATCATCGGTGTCAGGCAACTTACCGCTTGTCTTTCGAGGTGTTCCTGAGCACGCTGAAGTTGCCCGCGTTTGCAGTACAGTAAATACCAGGATTGCATAATGACTCTTATCCGCTTGTTCGGGGCGCAAGCATAGCAAAAGCCATGCGCGAAGTTAATTATACACTTCATCCTTTAAGCCGTATCTGGATTAGCGTTGGTTGCCAGAGTTCACGCTAATTTAACAAAAATACAGCATCCCGATGATGAACGCCGTATAATGATGCGCTTACCAAGAGGCTACAATGGACGCCATGAAATATCACGATTTACGCGACTTCCTGACGCTACTTGAGCAGCAGGGGGAACTAAAACGCATCACGCTACCTGTGGATCCTCATCTGGAAATCACGGAAATCGCTGACCGCACGCTGCGTGCCGGTGGACCGGCGTTGCTGTTTGAAAATCCTAAAGGTTACGCCATGCCGGTGCTGTGCAACCTTTTTGGCACGCCAAAACGCGTGGCGATGGGCATGGGGCAGGATGATGTTTCCGCCTTACGGGAAGTGGGTAAATTATTAGCGTTTCTTAAAGAACCTGAGCCGCCGAAAGGCTTTCGCGATCTGTTTGACAAGCTGCCGCAGTTTAAGCAAGTGCTGAATATGCCGACGAAACGGTTACGCGGCGCGCCTTGCCAGCAGAAAATCGCGTCTGGCGATGATGTCGATTTAACGCGTCTTCCTGTCATGACCTGTTGGCCGGACGACGCCGCGCCGCTGATTACCTGGGGACTGACGGTAACGCGTGGTCCGCACAAAGAGCGGCAAAACCTGGGCATTTATCGTCAGCAGTTGATAGGTAAAAATAAGCTGATTATGCGCTGGCTGTCTCACCGCGGCGGCGCGCTGGATTTTCAGGAGTGGTTAGCCGCGCGTCCGGGTGAACGTTTCCCGGTCTCCGTCGCATTGGGCGCCGATCCGGCGACGATTCTTGGCGCCGTGACTCCTGTTCCCGATACTCTGTCGGAGTATGCCTTTGCGGGCCTGCTGCGCGGCACGAAAACTGAAGTGGTTAAATGCCTTTCTAACGATCTGGAAGTGCCTGCCAGCGCCGAGATTATCCTTGAAGGTTACATTGAGCCGGGAGAGATGGCGCCGGAAGGACCGTATGGCGATCATACGGGCTATTATAATGAAGTGGATAACTTTCCGGTCTTTACCGTCACGCATATTACGCAGCGTGAGGATGCCATCTATCACTCCACCTATACCGGGCGTCCGCCCGATGAGCCTGCGGTATTAGGGGTGGCGCTCAATGAAGTCTTCGTGCCTATTCTGCAAAAACAGTTTCCGGAAATCGTCGACTTTTATCTGCCGCCGGAAGGGTGTTCTTACCGCCTGGCGGTAGTGACGATGAAAAAGCAGTACGCTGGTCATGCGAAACGCGTCATGATGGGCGTCTGGTCGTTTTTGCGCCAGTTTATGTATACGAAGTTTGTTATCGTTTGCGATGATGACGTTAACGCACGCGACTGGAATGATGTGATCTGGGCGATTACCACCCGTATGGACCCTGCGCGGGATACGGTGCTGGTTGAAAATACGCCGATTGACTACCTGGATTTTGCCTCGCCGGTCTCCGGGCTGGGTTCAAAAATGGGGCTGGATGCCACAAACAAATGGCCGGGCGAAACCCAACGCGAGTGGGGTCGTCCTATTGTTAAAGATCCTGAAGTTACCGCGCGTATTGATGCGATTTGGGATGAGCTGGCTATCTTTAAATAACTGAAAGCGGACATCGACATTTCAGGCTGCGGCGACTCGGCTTGAAAAATGTCGGTATTGACCCGACACCCGACAGAGGGAGCGCATGACAACCTTAAGCTGTAAAGTGACCTCGGTAGAAGCTATCACCGATACCGTATATCGGGTTCGTTTAGTGCCGGACGCGGCGTTTTCATTCCGCGCTGGTCAGTATTTGATGGTCGTAATGGACGAGCGTGACAAACGCCCGTTTTCGATGGCTTCAACGCCGGACGAGAAAGGGTTTATTGAATTACACATTGGCGCCTCCGAGCTCAATCTGTATGCGATGGCGGTCATGGATCGGATTCTGAAAGACCGGGAAATCGTCGTCGATATTCCGCATGGCGACGCCTGGCTACGTGACGATGAAGAGCGTCCATTGATTCTGATCGCGGGCGGTACGGGCTTTTCTTATGTGCGCTCCATCCTGTTGACGGCGTTAGCGCGCAACCCGGCCCGCGATGTTACCATTTACTGGGGCGGTCGCGAAGAAAAGCACCTCTATGATCTCTCTGAGCTGGAAGCACTCTCTGTTAACCATCCGAATTTGCGTATTGAACCTGTTGTCGAGCAGCCGGAAGAAGGCTGGCGTGGACGTACAGGAACGGTACTTACGGCGGTATTGCAGGATTATGGTACGCTGGCGGGGCACGATATTTATATTGCCGGACGTTTTGAGATGGCGAAAATCGCCCGCGATCTGTTCTGTCATGAGCGTAACGCGCGGGAAGATCGTCTGTTTGGCGATGCGTTCGCATTTATTTAACTATTTTATGGGACGCAGTAGCGTCCCTTTTTACGTTAGCCTACCTAAAAGTCCTCTTAAATATTAATTAATCGTCAACTATAAAACGTTATGATATTGAATATCTACAGGCTTTGTATTGCGTGTAATAAATTAAGTAATATTATGTCCTGAGGCTATCAATAAAAATAGTTAATTATATATGCTTCATTTATTTTTATAAAAGAAACATAAAATGGAAAGTTAGTTATTTATTTATAAGATGGAGAGTGTTATGAAATTTAAATATGCTTTAACTTCTCTCGCATTATCTGTTGCAATTTTGTCATCAGTACCTTCTACTGCTTTCGCCATCGGCGGCGCCAGCGGCGCTAAAGTGGACTATCAGGTCCAGGGAAAAATTGGCGAAGTTGTTATGAACCCCTATGATATCGCGCCGCTAACCGCCGTTATTCGTAATGGCGGTTACCAGTTACGTGACGTGCATGTACGGATTGTACCCAAAGAAAATGGCCAGGAGATCGCGTATAAAGTTAATAATAAATACCTTTTAACGTATGGCGGTATTCCCGTCTTTGGTCTTTACCCGGATTATGTCAATACCGTTGAAGTTGAATATACAAGGATCCAGGGTAGTAAAACCGAAAATGTAAAAGAAAGCTATAAAATGTATGCGCCGCCTGCCTATATTGAATCGGCGGGTACAAAAGAAGAACAATCAGCACTCTTTACTATCGATGTTAAAAAGGTTTCCCCAGAATTTAAAGATCGCTTGTATCTTTTGAATAATACGAAAGATAAGTCTGGGAATGGAACGCGTACTGTCTGGAACAACCCTACTGGGGGTGCATTAGAATGGAACTTCACTACAGCTAACGCTATTATCGACACCTCCGGTGATATTCGTTGGTTTATGAATCCAAGTTCAATTTATGATTTAAAGTCAATTTATCGTGCTGGCGTTATGATGGGCTTTAAACAAAACCAGGATGGCGCACTATCGTGGGGCTACGGTCAGCGTTATGTGAAATACGATATCATGGGGCGTGAAATCTTTAACCGCCGCCTGCCGGATAATTATAACGATTTTTCACACTCAATGGATAACGCGGCCAACGGTCACTACTTCCTGCGTGTAGCCAGCTCTAACTATAAACGTCCTGATGGGAAAAATGTTCGTACCGTGCGTGATGTGATTGCCGAAGTTGATCAGAACGGCGTGGTAGTGGATGAATGGCGTCTGTTTGATATCCTCGATCCTTATCGTGATGTGATAATGAAAACCCTCGATCAGGGCGCTGTGTGCCTGAATATCGACGCCAGCCAGTCCGGCCATACGTTGAGCGAAGAAGATCTGGCGGCGCTGGACTCCTCCGACAAATTCGGGGATATCGTGGGTAGTGGGGCTGGCCGCAACTGGGCGCATGTCAACAGCGTCGACTATGACAGTGAAGATGATTCCATCATCATCAGCTCCCGCCACCAGAGTGCGATTATCAAAATCGGCCGCGATAAGAAAGTGAAGTGGATACTGGGTACGCCTGCTGGCTGGAAAGCGCCATTTAATGCCGCAATTCTGACGCCTGTGGATAGCAAAGGCCAAAAAATCGCCTGCCAGGACAGTGGCTGCGAGGGTGACTTCGACTGGACATGGACGCAACATACGGCCTTTAAAATTGATAGTAAGAGTAAAGGCGATATCTTATACCTTTCCGCTTTCGACAATGGCGATGGCCGCGGCTTAGAACAGCCTGCTATGCAGAGTATGAAATACAGCCGCTCCGTGATTTACAAAATCGACCAGAAAAACAAGACAGTCCAACAGATCTGGCAATACGGTAAAGAGCGCGGGAACGAGTGGTTTAGCCCGGTAACCTCTATCACCGAGTACCAGACTGACAAGAATTCTGTGTTCGTGTATTCCGCAACAGCAGGTGGTGCGTTTGATTTATCGGTAGGCGCATTTACCAGCTTGCCTAATCCGTATCTGGAAGAGTTCAAATGGGGAGAAAAAGAGCCTGCGGTTGAAATGCAAATACATGGTGCGCGTGGATATCAGGCTATGCCATTTAGCCTGACCAAAGCGCTTACTGAGTAGAGCGGGCCATACGGTGAAAAAACCCGCCCCTGACGGGCGGGAAAAACGGCAACTAAACTGTTTCCCGTCATAATTCGCGCAGCCTCTTTGTTGGCTGCCTTTGCTCACCCCGGGCACATAGTTATCTATGTGCCCGGGGATTCGCTCAGTTGCCGCTGCGCTGCAATGCGAGTTATTTAGGGGATATTATCTTTGATTAAACCCGCTCAAACACCGTGGCGATGCCCTGACCCAGACCAATACACATCGTCGCCAGACCAAACTGCGCGTCTTTGCGCTCCATCAGGTTGATAAGCGTGGTGCTGATACGTGCTCCGGAGCAGCCGAGCGGATGACCAAGCGCGATCGCGCCGCCATTGAGGTTGATCTTCTCGTCTATTTGCTCCATCAATCCCAGATCCTTAATGCATGGCAGAATCTGTGCGGCAAACGCTTCGTTCATCTCAAACACATCGATATCGCTGGCCGACAGTCCCGCTTTTTTCAACGCCAGTTTTGACGCCGGAACCGGCCCGTAACCCATAATTGACGGATCACAACCCACCACTGCCATTGAGCGAATACGGGCGCGAGGTTTCAGGCCCAGCTCACGGGCACGACTTTCGCTCATTACCAGCATGGCGGCTGCGCCATCGGAAAGCGCGGATGAGGTGCCCGCCGTGACCGTGCCACTAACCGGATCAAATGCCGGACGCAGCGTTGATAGCGCTTCGACCGTGGTTTCCGGGCGGATCACTTCATCGTAGTTAAACTGCTTCAACACGCCGTCTGCATCATGACCGCCAGTCGGGATAATCTCCGTTTTGAATGCGCCAGACTGCGTGGCGGCCCAGGCGCGGGCGTGAGAACGCGCGGCGAACTGGTCCTGCATTTCCCGGCTAATGCCGTGCAGGCGGGAGAGCATTTCCGCCGTTAGCCCCATCATCCCTGCCGCTTTGGCGACGTTGCGGCTCAGACCCGGGTGAAAATCCACGCCGTGGCTCATCGGCACGTGCCCCATATGCTCCACGCCGCCAACCAGACAAACCTGCGCATCGCCGGTCATGATCATTCGCGCTGCATCGTGTAACGCCTGCATCGAGGAACCACACAGACGGTTGACGGTGACCGCCGGTACCGAATGGGGAATTTCTGCCAGCAGCGCGGCGTTACGGGCAATGTTGAAGCCTTGCTCCAGCGTTTGTTGTACGCAGCCCCAGTAAATATCATCGAGGGTCGCCGCTGTAAGCGACGGATTACGCGCCAGCAGGCTACGCATTAAGTGGGCGGAGAGATCTTCTGCTCGCACGTTGCGAAACGCGCCGCCCTTCGAACGGCCCATCGGGGTGCGAATAGCATCGACAATGACAACCTGTTCCATTGTGACTCCTTAAGCCGTTTTCAGAGAACCAACCGGACGGGCTGGTTCAACCGGGGGATAATACGGTTCGTTATGGCGCGCTTTATTACGCAGCCCTTCCGGCACTTCATACAGCGGGCCGAGGTGTTGATACTGCTGCGCCATATCAAGATATTTCGCGCTGCCCTGTGTATCCAGCCAGCGGAATGCGCCGCCGTGGAATGGAGGGAAGCCCAGGCCGTAGACCAGCGCCATATCAGCTTCCGCCGGGCTTGCGATAATGCCTTCTTCCAGACAGCGAACCACTTCGTTAATCATCGGGATCATCATACGGGCGATTATCTCGTCGTCGCTGAAGTCGCGTTTCGGCTGGCTGACGCTTGCCAGCAGGTCATCCACCGCGGCATCTTCTTCTTTCTTCGGCTTACCCTTGCTGTCTTCTTTATAGCGCCAGAAGCCCAGACCGTTTTTTTGCCCAAAACGGCTGGCGTCAAACAATACGTCGATCGCGTCGCGATACTCTTTCTGCATCCGTTGCGGGAAGCCTGCCGCCATTACCGCCTGCGCGTGGTGGGCGGTATCAATACCCACCACGTCGAGCAGATAGGCCGGGCCCATCGGCCAGCCGAACTGTTTTTCCATCACTTTATCGACTTTGCGGAAATCCGCGCCGTCGCGCAGCAGTTGACTGAAACCGGCGAAATAGGGGAACAGCACGCGGTTAACAAAGAAGCCGGGGCAGTCGTTGACTACAATTGGCGTCTTGCCCATTTTGCTGGCCCAGGCGACGACTTTGGCAATGGTTTCGTCTGAACTCTTCTCGCCGCGAATGATTTCAACCAGCGGCATCCGGTGTACCGGGTTGAAGAAGTGCATTCCGCAAAAGTTTTCCGGACGTTCCAGGGCGCTTGCCAGTTCGCCAATTGGGATGGTGGAGGTATTTGAGGCCAGCACGGTTTCCGGGCGCACTTTCTGCTCGGTTTCCGCCAGTACCGCTTTTTTGACTTTCGGATTTTCGACTACCGCTTCGACAACAACATCTACGCGATCGAAACCGGCATAATCGAGAGTCGGGTGGATGGTCGAAATGACGCCCGCCAGCTTCAGACCGTCGATCTTGCCGCGCTCCAGCTGTTTGTTCAGCAGCTTGGCCGCTTCGGTCATGCCGAGGTTCAACGATTTATCGTTGATATCTTTCATGATGACCGGTACGCCTTTCCAGGCCGACTGGTAAGCGATACCGCCGCCCATAATGCCCGCGCCCAGTACGGCTGCCTGTTTCGGCGTCTCAATATCTTTGGTCAGCTTTTTGGCTTTACCTTTTACATATTGATCGTTGAGGAAGATACCGACCAGCGCACGAGCCTCATTGGTATGCGCCAGCGGAACAAAGCTTTTATTTTCCAGATTCAACGCTTCTTCACGACCAAAACGCGCGGCGGCTTCAATGGTTTTCACTGCGGTCATCGGCGCCGGATAATGTTTACCCGCCGTTTGTGCGACCATGCCTTTAGCGATGGTAAAGCTCATCGCCGCTTCAATCTTACTGAGTTTCAACGGTTCCAGTTTCGGCTGGCGTTTAGCTCTCCAGTCGAGATCGCCGGTAATGGCCTGGCGTAACACCGCTATCGCGCCTTCAATTAGCTTCTCTTGTTTGACCACGCCGTCCACAAGGCCGATTTTCAGCGCGTGCTCAGCACCGACATCTTTACCTGCCGCGATAATCTCCAGCGCGCTGTCTGCGCCCAGCATACGCGGCAGACGAACGGAGCCGCCGAAACCCGGCATGATGCCCAGTTTAGTTTCCGGCAGACCGATACGGAGGTCTGGCGTCGCCAGACGGTAATCGGTGGCCAGCACGCATTCGCACCCGCCGCCCAACGCATAGCCGTTTACGGCGGCAAGGGTCGGTACGGGTAAATCTTCCAGACGGTTAAAGACGCTATTAGCGAAATGCAGCCATTGGCTTAACTGCTCTTCGGGGACGAGGAACAGTGAAAGAAATTCGGTGATGTCCGCGCCGACAATAAAGGCCGCTTTATTAGAGCGCAGCAGCAGCCCTTTTAAATCGTGTTGCTTTTCCAGCACCTCAAGCGCCTGGCCGAGGCTGGCGACGGTTGCGGTGTCGAGTTTATTGACCGAGCCTGGAGCATCGAACACCAGTTCGGCGATGCCATCTTCCAGCCAGTCGAGGTACAGGGTGTCGCCTTTATAAAGCATGTCAGTCTCCTGAATCCACAAGGTGATCTGGTCGTACCAGATGAAGCGAAGTGTGTATTTTGTGTTAATAAAATGCAAATAAATGATTAAAGAAATGCCGATGTGATCACGCTCGGCAGAGATCACGCTCTCGTGGGGCGATGTGCTAAGATGCGGAAACTTGAGGTCAAAAAAACAGAAGGGTAAAAAATGGAATCACTGGCCGCGCTCTATAAAAATCATATTGTTACCTTACAAGAACGGACGCGCGATGTTCTGGCGCGCTTTAAGCTGGATGCGTTACTTATTCATTCCGGCGAGCTTTTCAACGTCTTTCTCGACGATCACCCTTATCCGTTTAAGGTCAATCCACAGTTTAAAGCGTGGGTGCCGGTAACTCAGGTTCCAAATTGCTGGCTGCTGGTCGATGGCGTCAACAAACCCAAATTGTGGTTTTATCTGCCGGTCGATTACTGGCATAACGTTGAACCGCTGCCAACATCCTTCTGGACGGAAGAAGTCGAGGTCGTCGCCTTGCCGAAAGCGGATGGCATCGGCAGCCAGCTGCCTGCCGCGCGTGGCAATATCGGCTATATCGGCCCGGTTCCTGAGCGCGCGCTACAATTGGATATCGCCGCCAGCAACATCAACCCGAAAGGTGTTATCGACTATCTGCATTACTACCGCGCCTATAAAACGGATTATGAACTGGCCTGTATGCGCGAAGCGCAGAAAATGGCGGTGAGCGGTCATCGGGCGGCGGAAGAGGCCTTCCGTTCCGGCATGAGTGAGTTCGACATCAACCTGGCGTACCTGACCGCCACGGGACATCGCGATACCGATGTTCCATACAGCAACATTGTGGCGCTGAACGAACATGCCGCCGTGCTGCATTACACGAAACTGGATCATCAGGCACCGTCTGAAATGCGCAGTTTCCTGCTGGATGCGGGCGCGGAATACAACGGCTACGCGGCGGATCTGACGCGAACCTGGTCGGCGAAAAGCGATAACGACTACGCCCACCTGGTGAAAGATGTTAACGACGAACAGTTGGCGCTGATCGCTACCATGAAGGCGGGCGTCAGCTATGTGGATTATCATATTCAGTTCCATCAGCGCATCGCGAAGCTGCTGCGTAAACATCAAATCATTACCGACATGAGTGAAGAGGCGATGGTGGAAAATGATCTCACCGGGCCGTTTATGCCGCACGGTATTGGTCATCCGTTGGGTCTGCAGGTACACGATGTGGCCGGGTTTATGCAGGATGATTCCGGTACGCATCTCGCCGCGCCGTCCAAATACCCGTATCTGCGCTGCACGCGTGTGTTACAGCCGCGAATGGTGTTGACCATCGAACCGGGGATTTACTTCATCGAATCGCTGTTAGCGCCGTGGCGCGAAGGGCCGTTCAGCAAGCACTTCAACTGGCAGAAAATTGAAGCGCTCAAGCCTTTCGGCGGTATTCGCATTGAAGATAACGTGGTCATCCACGAAAACGGCGTGGAAAACATGACGCGGGATTTAAAACTGGCGTAATGGACAGTTGGTTAATCCCTGCAGCGCCGGTCACTGTTGTTGAAGAGATCAAAAAAAGCCGCTTTATTACGCTATTGGCGCATACCGATGGCGTAGACGCGGCGAAAGCGTTTGTTGAGTCAGTCAGAGCTGAGCACCCTGATGCGCGCCACCATTGTGTGGCGTGGGTGGCGGGTGCGCCGGACGACTCACAGCAACTGGGCTTTTCAGACGACGGCGAACCGGCGGGAACGGCAGGCAAGCCGATGCTTGCGCAATTGATGGGCAGCGGCGTCGGAGAAATTACTGCCGTCGTCGTGCGCTACTATGGTGGTATTCTGCTGGGTACGGGCGGGCTGGTAAAAGCCTATGGCGGCGGTGTGAATCAGGCATTACGTCAGCTTGCCACACAACGCAAGACGCCATTAACCGAATATACTTTGCAGTGTGAGTACGGTCAGTTGGCCGGAATCGAAGCATTATTAGGACAGTTTGCCGGGAAGATCGTTTCCAGCGATTATCAGGCGTCTGTTCGGCTCAGGGTGGCGCTTCCTTTTGCTCATGTGAATGTATTTTCCACAAAACTGGCGGATTTTAGCCGTGGTTCATTGCAATTGTTAGCGATTGAAGAATAATCCCCACCTCATTTTTAAGAATAAAGGAAGCGGCAGAGATGCATTTTCGCGCCATTACCCGAATCGTTGGACTACTGGTTATCTTATTTTCGGGGACAATGATTCTCCCGGGACTGGTAGCGCTAATATATCGTGATGGCGCAGGAAGAGCGTTCACGCAGACCTTTTTTGTCGCGCTGGCGATCGGTTCCATACTGTGGTGGCCAAACCGTAGGGAAAAGGGCGAGCTGAAATCCCGCGAAGGATTTCTTATCGTGGTGCTGTTCTGGACCGTGCTGGGCAGCGTGGGTGCGCTGCCGTTTATTTTCTCGGAAAGCCCAAACCTCACCATTACCGATGCTTTTTTTGAATCGTTCTCCGGGTTAACCACCACGGGTGCCACTACGCTGGTGGGGCTGGATTCATTACCGCACGCCATTCTCTTTTATCGTCAGATGCTGCAATGGTTTGGCGGTATGGGGATCATTGTGCTGGCGGTGGCGATTCTCCCTATCCTCGGCGTCGGGGGGATGCAGCTCTATCGGGCAGAAATGCCGGGGCCGCTCAAAGATAACAAAATGCGCCCGCGTATTGCCGAGACGGCGAAAACGCTGTGGCTTATCTATGTTTTGCTAACGGTAGCCTGCGCGCTGGCGCTATGGTTTGCAGGGATGCCCGCGTTTGACGCTATCGGACACAGCTTCTCCACTATCGCTATCGGCGGCTTCTCAACGCATGACGCCAGCGTAGGCTATTTTGATAGTCCCACTATTAATACCATCATCGCTATTTTCCTGCTGATCTCCGGTTGTAACTATGGCCTGCATTTCTCTTTATTAAGCGGGCGTAGCCTGAAGGTATACTGGCGCGATCCGGAATTCCGCATGTTCATCGGCGTACAGTTGACGCTGGTGGTGATCTGCACGCTGGTACTGTGGTTCCATAATATCTACGACTCGGCGCTGACAACGCTAAATCAGGCATTCTTCCAGGTTGTGTCGATGGCGACAACGGCAGGGTTTACCACGGACAGCATTGCGCGCTGGCCGCTGTTTTTGCCCGTCTTGCTGCTATGTTCCGCGTTTATTGGCGGTTGCGCCGGGTCAACGGGCGGGGGGTTAAAGGTCATCCGTATTCTGTTGTTGTTTAAACAGGGGAACCGCGAACTCAAACGTCTGGTGCATCCGAATGCCGTTTACAGTATTAAGCTGGGGAACCGGGCGCTGCCAGAACGTATTCTGGAAGCCGTCTGGGGATTCTTTTCTGCCTACGCGCTGGTATTTATCGTCAGTATGCTGGCTATTATCGCTACAGGCGTAGATGATTTCTCGGCTTTCGCCTCGGTAGTGGCTACGCTTAATAACCTGGGACCGGGGCTGGGGGTGGTTGCTGATAACTTCGCCAGTATGAATCCGGTTGCGAAATGGATACTCATCGCCAACATGCTATTTGGTCGTCTGGAAGTATTCACTTTGCTGGTACTTTTTACCCCGACTTTCTGGCGTGAATAATGGAGTAACACGTGAAAACATTGATTCTTTTCTCTACCCGGGACGGACAAACGCGCGAAATTGCCTCTTATCTGGCTTCTGAACTCAAAGAGATGGGGATCTGGGCTGATGTCGTTAATCTGCATCGCGCAGAAGAGCCGGACTGGGATAGCTATGATCGCGTAGTGATTGGCGCGTCTATTCGTTATGGTCATTACCACAGCGCCTTTCAGGAGTTCGTTAAGAAATACGCCACGCGGTTGAACGGAATGCCGAGCGCCTTTTATTCCGTTAACCTGGTGGCGCGTAAAGCTGAAAAACGGACGCCGCAGACTAACAGCTATGCGCGTAAGTTTTTAATGAGCTCTCCGTGGCGACCTGACTACTGTGCCGTCATTGCAGGCGCGCTTCGCTATCCCCGCTATCGCTGGTATGACCGTCTGATGATCAAGCTTATTATGAAGATGTCGGGCGGCGAAACGGATACCAGTAAAGAAGTGGTGTACACCGACTGGGAGCAAGTTGCGCACTTTGCCCGTGAAATAGCCCATTTAACCAACAAATCGTCGGCAAAATAAACGCAAAGAATAAAAAGTGCGCACTCAGAAAATTATTTTAAATTTCCTCTTGTCAGGCAGAAATAACTCCCTATAATGCGCCACCACTGACACGGAACAACGGCAC
>NZ_JBGDZO010000009.1:0-98298 GCF_046548235.1 Salmonella sp. SAL4457 | reverse complement strand
ATGTGTATAAGAGACAGCGCCTTGTCCGGCCTACAACGGTATCTCACCTGTAGGCCGGACAAGGCGTTCACGCCGCCATCCGGCATTAGCTTTTACTGTTACTGCTGCTGTTGAGAAGCCTGGATTGCCGTCAGGGCGATGGTGTAGACGATATCGTCAACCAGCGCGCCACGGGACAGGTCGTTCACCGGCTTGCGCATACCCTGCAGCATCGGCCCGATGGAGATCAGGTCGGCAGAACGCTGTACCGCTTTGTAGGTGGTGTTACCGGTGTTCAGATCCGGGAAAATGAACACGGTAGCGCGACCTGCAACCGGCGAGTTCGGCGCTTTGGATTTCGCTACGTCAGCCATGACCGCGGCGTCGTACTGCAACGGACCGTCGATCATCAGGTCAGGACGTTTTTCCTGCGCCAGACGCGTCGCTTCACGTACTTTCTCTACGTCGCTGCCCGCGCCAGAGGTGCCGGTGGAGTAGGAGAGCATTGCCACACGCGGTTCGATGCCGAAGGCAATGGCGGAATCCGCAGACTGAATCGCGATTTCTGCCAGCTGCTCTGCAGTCGGGTCTGGGTTGATTGCGCAGTCGCCGTAAACGTAAACCTGCTCCGGCAGTAGCATAAAGAACACAGAAGAGACCAGGGAGCTACCCGGCGCCGTTTTAATAAGCTGCAGCGGCGGACGGATGGTGTTGGCGGTGGTATGAACCGCGCCGGAAACCAGGCCGTCGACTTCGTCTTGCTCCAGCATCAGCGTGCCGAGCACCACGTTGTCTTCCAGCTGTTCGCGGGCAACCGGTTCGGTCATGCCTTTGCTCTTACGCAGCTCAACCAGGCGAGCGACATAGCTTTCACGCACCACTTCCGGATCGACGATTTCAATACCTGCGCCCAGCTCAACGCCCTGAGATGCCGCGACGCGGTTGATTTCATCCGGGTTGCCCAGCAGTACGCAAGTGGCGATGCCGCGTTCAGCGCAGATTGCCGCCGCTTTGACGGTACGCGGTTCGTCGCCTTCCGGCAGCACTACGCGTTTACCGGCTTTACGCGCCAGCTCAGTCAGTTGGTAGCGGAACGCCGGCGGAGAGAGACGACGGCTACGCTCGGAAGTGGCGGTCAGCGACTCGATCCACTCAGCGTTAACGTAGTTCGCGACGTATTCCTGAACTTTCTCGATGCGCTCATGGTCATCAACCGGGACTTCCAGATTGAAGCTTTGCAGGCTCAGCGAAGTCTGCCAGGTGTTGGTGTTCACCATAAAGACCGGCAGACCGGTGGCGAATGCGCGTTCGCACAGTTTAGAAATGCGTGCGTCCATTTCATAGCCGCCGGTCAGCAACAGGGCGCCGATTTCTACGCCGTTCATCGCGGCCAGGCAAGCTGCGACCAGTACGTCCGGACGGTCAGCGGAGGTCACTAACAACGAGCCTGCGCGGAAATGTTCCAGCATATGCGGAATACTACGCGCGCAGAAAGTGACGGATTTAACTCGGCGGGTTTTGATATCGCCTTCGTTAATGATGGTGGCGTTCAGGTGACGCGCCATATCGATAGCGCGGGTCGCAATCAGGTCGAAGCTCCACGGCACCGCGCCCAGAACCGGCAGCGGGCTGGATTCCTGCAGTTTAGCAGGATCGATTTTGATCACCTGCGCTTTGGAAGAGTCGTCAAAAATCTCCGACAGATCCGGGCGAGTACGGCCTTGTTCATCAACCGGCGCATTCAGTTTGTTGATGATAACGCCGGTGATGTTGGTGTTTTTCGCGCCGCCGAAGCTGCTGCGCGTCAGTTCGATACGCTCGTTCAGCTGTTCTGGCGTGTCGGTCCCCTGAGACATGACAAAAACGATTTCCGCATTCAGCGTTTTCGCGATTTCATAGTTCAGAGACTGAGCGAACTGATGTTTACGGGTCGGAACCAGACCTTCAACCAGCACCACCTCCGCGTCTTTGGTATTCGCATGGTAGTTCGCGATGATCTCTTCCATCAGCACGTCTTTCTGGTTGCTGGAGAGCAGAGATTCAACGTGGCTCATCTTCAGCGGTTCAGCCGCCGGCAGGGTAGAGTTCGCGCGAACGATAGTGGTGGTCTGGTCAGGCGCATCGCCGCCAGCGCGAGGCTGGGCGATAGGCTTAAAGACGCTCAGACGAACGCCTTTGCGTTCCATAGCACGGATGACGCCGAGGCTGACGCTGGTCAGGCCGACGCTGGTTCCGGTAGGGATCAGCATGATAATACGGGACACGGTTTATCCTCTTTCGTTACCGTCTTTTGGGGACGGGTTACAAAACAGCACCGCCAGCGAGGCTGGCGGTGTGAAATCAGGCAGTCAGACGGCTCGCGTCCTGCGCGATAACCAGTTCTTCGTTGGTTGGGATCACCACCGCCGGACGGGTACCTTCTTTGTTGATGAAACCAGATTTGCCGAAGCGGGCCGCCAGGTTACGTTCGTGGTCGACTTCAAAGCCCAGTACGCCCAGTTTGCCCAGAGACAGTTCGCGAACCATCGCGGCGTTTTCACCGATACCGCCGGTGAACACGACTGCATCCAGACGACCGTCCATCAGAGCGGTATAAGAACCGATGTACTTCGCCAGGCGGTGGCAGTAAACGTCCATCGCACGTTTAGCGTCTTCTTTGGTGGCGTAGTTGTCTTCAACATAACGGCAGTCGCTGGTCACTTCAGTCAGACCCAGCAGACCGGACTCTTTGGTCAGCATTTTGTTGATCTGATCCACGCTCATGCCCAGAGTGTCGTGCAGGTGGAAGATAATCGCAGGGTCGATATCGCCGGAACGGGTACCCATGACCAGGCCTTCCAGCGGGGTCAGACCCATAGAGGTATCCACGCATTTACCGTTACGGATAGCGGAAACAGAACCGCCGTTGCCCAGGTGGCAGGTGATAATGTTCAGTTCTTCTACCGGCTTGTTCAGCATTTTTGCCGCTTCCTGAGTTACATAGAAGTGGCTGGTGCCGTGTGCGCCATAGCGACGAACGCCGTGTTCTTTATACAGGCTGTACGGCAGGGCATACAGGTAAGATTCTTCCGGCATGGTCTGATGGAACGCGGTGTCGAACACGGCGACGTTTTTATCTTTCAGCTGCGGGAAAGATTTCAGCGCTTCGGCGATACCAATCAGGTGAGCCGGGTTATGCAGCGGTGCGAAAGAGGCGGAATCTTTGATGCCCTGAATGACGGACTCATCAATGACTACGGAGCTGGTATACTTCTCGCCGCCGTGTACGATACGGTGACCAATTGCAGTTAACTGCGCAGACAGTTCTGGTTTTTGTGCCAGAATAGTGTTAACGATAAAGTTCAGCGCTTCACTGTGAGCGGCGCCTGCACCTAAAGCCGCTTCTTGTTTACTGCCGTCCATTTTCCATTTGATGCGTGCTTCTGGCAGATGGAAACATTCGGCTAAACCAGAAAGGTATTCATCACCATTAACTGCATCAATAATTGCAAATTTCAGTGAAGAACTACCGCAGTTCAGAACCAGTACTAACTTACTCGACATGGAAGTACCTATTTATGATACGTGGCTAAAAAAACGTCAGTGAGCCATAGAGCGTAGCGCATGATAGCCCTGACATTTATGATTAACATCATGCGCAGGAGTTTTTTTGGGCATGATGGAAGAAATACCTTTGAGTCTATGCCATTTTGCGTATTTTTCAGCCAATGGCATACTATGTGTAATATTGACGACTCAATGATTTTAAACTACCGGCCTTTGACAGGCCGACACAGGATACCTGATAGTGGGTATCGAAGACAAAATGTTTTGAACGTTGTCCCTCGCAGTTGTTGTTTTGCACAAATTTTTTAAATTTTATATGTGAAGTTGAGGTAGGCCATGTCGACACCGGATAATCGCTCCGTAAATTTTTTTAGCTTATTTCGCCGGGGGCAGCACTACGCGAAGACGTGGCCGATGGAAAAGCGGCTGGCGCCCGTTTTCGTCGAAAACCGCGTCATTCGTATGACGCGCTATGCCATACGATTTATGCCGCCTGTCGCCGTCTTTACATTATGCTGGCAGATAGCGCTGGGCGGTCAGTTAGGCCCGGCCGTGGCGACCGCTCTGTTCGCCCTGAGCTTGCCCATGCAAGGATTATGGTGGTTAGGAAAACGTTCCGTGACGCCGTTACCGCCTTCAATCCTTAACTGGTTTTACGAAGTTCGCGGTAAATTGCAGGAGGCTGGACAAGCGCTGGCGCCGGTAGAAGGAAAGCCGGATTACCAGGCATTAGCTGACACGCTTAAGCGCGCCTTCAAACAACTGGATAAAACTTTCCTGGATGATTTGTAATTGACCCCGGATTACGCATATAAAAGAAGGCATACCAATGCCTTCTTTTTTTCATCGCCATAGCGTGATACAGGAGTTCAAAATGGAAATGACCAACGCGCAACGTCTGATTTTGTCTAACCAGTACAAAATGATGACGATGCTCGATCCCACCAACGCCGAGCGTTACCGTCGCTTACAAACAATTATTGAACGCGGCTACGGCCTGCAGATGCGCGAGCTGGATCGCGAGTTTGGCGAGCTGACGGAAGAGACCTGTCGTACCATCATCGATATTATGGAGATGTACCATGCGCTGCACGTCTCCTGGACCAACCTCAAAGATACGCAAGCTATCGACGAACGTCGCGTCACCTTCCTGGGGTTTGACGCCGCGACGGAAGCGCGCTACCTCGGCTATGTCCGTTTTATGGTGAATATAGAAGGACGCTACACTCACTTTGACGCCGGGACACACGGCTTTAATGCCCAGACGCCGATGTGGGAAAAATACCAGCGGATGTTGAATGTCTGGCATGCCTGCCCGCGTCAGTACCACCTGAGCGCGAATGAAATCAATCAAATCATTAATGCCTGAGGAGGCTCGCGTGCAGTGTAAAGGTTTTCTGTTTGATCTGGATGGAACGTTGGTTGACTCGTTACCTGCCGTCGAACGCGCGTGGTGTAGCTGGGCCGATCGTTTTAACCTTGCTCATGATGAGGTGCTGGGCTTTATTCATGGCAAACAGGCGATCACCTCGTTGCGGCATTTTATGGCGGGTAAATCGGAGGCGGAAATTGCCGCTGAGTTTACGCGCCTGG
This sequence comes from Salmonella sp. SAL4457, assembly GCF_046548235.1. NCBI lineage: Bacteria > Pseudomonadati > Pseudomonadota > Gammaproteobacteria > Enterobacterales > Enterobacteriaceae > Salmonella > Salmonella sp. SAL4457. The sequence continues at coordinate 93,180 of NZ_JBGDZO010000009.1, read as the reverse complement.
AGCAAATAGAAGCCACTGAAACCGCAGGGATCACCGCGTTGCCGGGGGCAGTCGATTTACTCAATCACCTGAATAAAGCGGGCATTCCGTGGGCTATCGTCACCTCCGGTTCAATGCCGGTCGCGCGTGCGCGCCATCAGGTCGCAGGCCTTCCAGCGCCAGAGGTGTTTGTCACCGCCGAACGAGTCAAACGCGGCAAACCGGAGCCGGATGCGTATTTGCTGGGCGCACAACTGCTTGGCCTGGCCCCGCAGGAGTGCGTCGTAGTAGAAGATGCCCCAGCTGGCGTGCTGTCCGGGCTGGCTGCGGGCTGCCACGTCATTGCGGTCAATGCGCCGGCCGACACGCCGCGTCTGGCGGATGTTGATTTTGCGTTGGATAGCCTGACGCAATTATCGGTCGCTAAACAACCAAACGGCGATGTGGTGGTGTTAAGAAAGACCTGATCATGATATCGCCCCGCTTTGGCGGGGCATATTTATGGCAGAATCGCGTTATCTTCTCATCTGACAAGGATATGTTGTGAACGGTGAATTGATTTGGGTTCTCTCTTTACTGGCGATTGCCGTCGTGTTGTTTGCGACGGGCAAAGTACGTATGGATGCGGTGGCTTTATTCGTCATTGTTGCTTTTGTCCTTAGCGGTACCTTGACCCTTCCGGAAGCCTTCTCCGGCTTTAGCGATCCGAATGTCATTCTTATCGCCGCCTTATTTATTATTGGCGACGGCCTCGTGCGCACCGGCGTTGCGACGGTGGTCGGTACCTGGCTGGTTAAAATGGCGGGCAGCAGTGAAATCAAAATGCTGGTTTTACTGATGATCACCGTCGCCGGACTTGGCGCTTTCATGAGTTCAACCGGCGTGGTGGCGATTTTTATCCCCGTTGTTCTTAGCGTTTCTATGCATATGCAAACCTCGCCTTCGCGCCTGATGATGCCGCTGAGTTTTGCCGGGCTTATCAGCGGAATGATGACGCTGGTGGCGACGCCGCCGAACCTGGTGGTTAACAGTGAACTGCTGCGTGAAGGCCTGCACGGGTTCAACTTTTTTAGCGTGACGCCGCTGGGGATAGTGGTGTTGGCGCTCGGCATTGTTTATATGCTGGTGATGCGCTTCATGCTAAAAGGCGATGCGCCCGGACAACAGGCCGGTAAGCGTCGCACTTTCCGCGATCTTATCCGCGAGTACCGTCTGACGGGGCGCGCTCGGCGTCTGGCGATTCGCCCCGGTTCGCCGATGGTGGGACAGCGGCTGGACGACCTTAAACTGCGCGAACGTTACGGCGCCAATGTCATCGGCGTTGAACGCTGGCGGCGCTTTCGGCGGGTTATCGTCAATGTGAACGGCGTATCGGAGTTTCGCGCTCGCGACGTTCTGCTGATTGATATGTCGGCGGCGGAGGTTGACCTCAGAGAGTTCTGCGCCGAGCAACTGCTGGAACCGATGGTATTGCGTGGAGAATATTTTTCCGATCAGGCGTTGGATGTTGGCATGGCGGAAATTTCGCTTATTCCGGAGTCTGAACTGATAGGCAAGTCGGTGCGTGAAATCGCCTTCCGTACACGTTACGGGCTGAATGTGGTCGGCCTGAAACGCGACGGCGTCGCGCTGGAAGGATCGCTGGCCGATGAACCGTTATTGATGGGCGATATCATTCTGGTTGTGGGGAACTGGAAGTTAATCAGCCTGCTGGGGCAAAAAGGCCGCGACTTTGTGGTGCTGAATATGCCGGTCGAGGTCAGCGAAGCCTCTCCTGCGCACAGCCAGGCGCCGCACGCCATTTTCTGCCTGGTACTGATGGTGGCGCTGATGTTGACCGATGAAATTCCCAACCCGATCGCGGCGATTATCGCCTGCCTGCTGATGGGGAAATTTCGCTGTATTGATGCTGAAAGCGCGTATAAAGCGATCCACTGGCCGAGTATTATCTTGATTGTGGGTATGATGCCGTTTGCGCTGGCGTTGCAAAAAACCGGCGGCGTCTCTCTGGTCGTGCAAGGATTAATGGATATCGGCGGCGGCTATGGGCCGTATATGATGCTGGGATGCCTGTTCGTGCTGTGCGCCGTCATAGGACTGTTCATTTCTAACACGGCAACGGCGGTGCTGATGGCGCCGATTGCGCTGGCGGCGGCGAAATCGATGGGGGTGTCGCCCTATCCGTTTGCGATGGCGGTGGCGATGGCGGCATCCGCCGCCTTTATGACGCCGGTTTCATCGCCGGTCAATACTCTGGTTCTGGGGCCGGGAAACTATAGCTTTAGCGATTTTGTGAAGCTTGGCGTGCCGTTCACGCTTATTGTGATGGCGGTTTGTATTGTGATGATTCCAATGTTGTTTCCGTTTTAACCCCAGACAGGAAAAGGCCTGATGGCGTTGCGCTTATCAGGCCTACGGGAAGAACGGTAGGCCGGATAAGGCGTTAGCCGCCATCCGGCAACTAAAGCGGTGAATCCTGGCTTATCTCGTCAAGAGAAAGATGGAAACTTGGTACGAATACCGCCATAAAATAGTCCATCTCCTGGCTGCGACGTAATTCCAGCGTTTTTTCCAGCCGCGTTTTTGCCAGTCCAAACTCATTGTTTCCCGCTGAGAGCTCCTCCAGGCATTTCAGGTAGGCGCAAAGCGCATCGGCCTGTTTTACGATTGCCTGTTCTTCTTCGCTCCAGGCATTCTCATCAATAAGCGGTGCGAAAATATCGCGTAATTCATCCGGCGCCATATCAACCAGCTTTTGCTGGGCGATTTTTTCGATCGCTTTATATTCCAGGGCTATCTGGGAATTAAAATATTTTACCGGCGTCGGCAGATCGCCGGTCAGTACTTCCGAGGCATCATGATACATCGCCAGAAGCGCGATGCGTTCAGCATTGAGCTGACCGCCAAATTTACGGTTTTTTATCGCCGCCAACGCATGGGCGACCATCGCCACCTGCAGACTATGTTCGGAGACGTTTTCTGTACGCACGTTACGCATCAGCGGCCAGCGGTTAATCAACTTCATGCGGGAGAGATGGGCGAAAAAATGGCTCTGCTTCATAGATTACCTTTTGTTTTCACTGCGGCAGACTTCATTGTGCGGGGAGGGAGATGAAGATGCAATTCAGGCTACCGAAGTAGCCTGAATTTAAGATTATTGATGGTAACCTGAGAGGAAACGCCCAAAACGGTTGATGGCCATCTCCAGGTCATCTTCACGCGGTAGCGTCACAATGCGGAAGTGATCTGGCCACGGCCAGTTAAAGGCGGTACCTTGCACCAGCAGCACCTTTTCCTGTAGCAGGAAGTCCAGCACCATCTTCTGGTCGTCGTGAATATTAAAACGTTTAGCGTCGATCCTGGGGAACATGTACAACGCGCCGCGCGGTTTTACGCAGGAAACGCCGGGAATATCGTTAATCAACTCCCAGGCGCGGTTACGCTGTTCATACAGTCGACCGCCCGGCAGAATAAATTCACTAATGCTTTGATAGCCGCCGAGCGCGGTCTGAATAGCATGTTGCGCCGGGACGTTGGCGCACAGGCGCATTGAGGCTAACATCTCCAGCCCTTCAATATAGCCTTTCGCATGTTTTTTCGGCCCGTTCAGCACCATCCAGCCCTGGCGGAAGCCGGCGACGCGATAGGTTTTAGACAACCCATTAAAGGTGATGGTCAGCAGATCAGGCGCCAGTGCGGCGATAGAGTGATGCTCGGCATCGTCATAGAGAATCTTGTCATAAATTTCATCGGCGAAGATGATGAGATTATGCTCGCGCGCAATGTTGACAATTTCCATCAACAATTCTTTAGAATAGACGGCGCCAGTAGGGTTGTTTGGATTAATAATGACAATACCACGCGTACGTGGGGTGATTTTGGCGCGGATATCGTCAAGGTCCGGGAACCAGTCGGAAGATTCATCGCAAAGATAATGTACCGCCTTGCCGCTGGAGAGCGATACCGCCGCTGTCCATAACGGATAATCGGGCGCGGGAACCAGCATTTCATCGCCACTGTTAAGCAACGCCTGCATCGCCTGAACGATCAGCTCGGAAACGCCGTTACCGATATAGATATCTTCCACGGTTACATCGCGCATTCCACGGGCCTGATAATGCTGCATAATCGCTTTACGGGCAGAATAAAGCCCTTTCGAGTCGCAATATCCTTGCGCCGTCGGCAAATTACGAATGACATCGACCAGAATTTCGTCCGGCGCTTCGAATCCGAAGGGGGCGGGGTTGCCGATATTCAGTTTAAGAACTTTATTACCTTCTTCCTCAAGGCGTTTCGCTTCTTTCAGAACGGGGCCACGAATGTCATAACAGACATTTTCGAGTTTGCTGGATTTTTCAATGGGGGACATGAATCTTGACCTTTTAGCTGTTATTGCCACTCCCTGCCGTGGAAGTCAGCACGAAACAATGTACTCCCACGCCGGTGAGTTTTGAAGAGTGAACAGAAGAAGATTTTGTTTATTTTTAACGCGCTTTCGTACTGTTTAAAACCTCATAAAATCATTTGGTTAGATGCATTTTCTATTTTTTTCTGTATGTATAGTGTTTTGTTCTATGTGATTGCTTGTAATGTGGTTTTTTATGTTGTCAGAAATTATCTGTTTTATGAGAGATAAGCATTCATCATTAGTGTCGCGTCGGCTATTTCGGAAATACTGAGTATTAAAGGTAAAATGAGAAGGTTAGACCTTTCCGGCGGCGGGTGGTGTGAAACTATTGTTAAGTATAATTAATGAATGGTGGAAATCTTAATTAATTATTATTTAATATTTAAAAAGCATTTACTAAAGTCGTAATAATATCTTTCTGGTCGGATTAGTATAACATATCCCAGGTTAAGATTATTCGTAATAATACTTATAAATATAGCGGTTTTAGGTTAAGATAATGATCCGAAACGGGGGCGTAGTCTGCGTTGTCTGCTAATTATCATGACGCGATTTTATACATAACCTATTGTTCAATATATTGTTTTTGTATCTGTGCGTCTCGGTAAACTATTTGACGCTGTTACAAGATTTACACGTCCATCATTAGCAGAAATCTGTAGACGCCTAAAGGTATGACACATTCTCTTTGATATATCCCGATCAGTTGCATTTGGTATTATATCAGTAAGTAAGAGAAGTGTTTTGGTCGTATTTTCAATTACATTCTAACATTTACCTGGGTAACCAGGCGGTACTGCGAAGGATGCACATTACAAATGGAATTGCTTGTTTCTGAATGCACAGCATTAACCAGGTCAGCCCGATATGACCCGCCAGTAAGTGAAAAATTATGATAAATGCAAATCGTCCGATAATTAACCTCGATCTCGATCTGCTGAGAACGTTCGTGGCCGTTGCCGATCTGAACACCTTCGCCGCGGCGGCGGCGGCGGTATGTCGTACTCAGTCTGCGGTCAGTCAGCAAATGCAGCGTCTTGAGCAACTCGTGGGAAAGGAATTGTTCGCCCGCCATGGCCGTAACAAACTTTTGACCGAACACGGTATCCAGCTTCTGGGGTACGCCAGAAAAATCCTGCGTTTTAATGATGAGGCGTGTTCATCATTAATGTTCAGTAATCTTCAGGGAGTGTTAACAATCGGCGCTTCTGATGAATCAGCTGATACTATCCTGCCTTTTTTGCTTAGCCGAATCAGCTCGGTTTATCCGAAACTCGCGCTTGATGTACGGGTAAAACGCAACGCCTATATGGTGGACATGGTTAAATCGCAGGAAGTAGATTTGGTGGTGACAACTAACCAACCTCATTCGCTGGACTGTCTGAATTTGCGGACCTCGCCCACCCATTGGTATTGTGCGGCTGAGTATGTTTTGCAAAGGGGAGAGCCCGTACCACTAGTCCTGCTGGACGATCCCAGTCCATTCCGCGATATGGTGCTGGAGACGCTAAATGCAGCGGGTATTCCCTGGCGGCTGGCCTATGTGGCGTCTACATTACCGGCGGTACGCGCGGCCGTTAAAGCCGGTCTTGGCGTAACGGCTCGACCTGTCGAAATGATGAGTCCCGACCTTCGCGTGCTGGGCGCCGCAGACGGATTACCGCCTTTGCCGGATACGGAATATCTGTTGTGCCGCGATCCCAATAGCCAGAACGAGCTGGCGATGGTGATTTTCCATGCGATGGAAAGCTATCAAAACCCATGGCATTACAACCAGTTTTCTGCAGAGGGCGGAGATGATCCGCTGATGGTGGAAGGGGGGTTTGAGTAGCTCGCAGGCAAAAGGCGCTAAGTCGTAAATGTAAAAAAGAGCCGCTGGCGATGAAAAAACGCTCAGTGGCTCTTTTTTTGTGCCCATCTGTACGCGCTTAACCGCACAAATTGTAAAAGTTGCGGTAAATCAGCCAGTAGCAATTCGCAGTTCAATGTGGGCAAAAAATAACCAGAACATCCATTTTATGAATTTGCATGTTAAAAAACTAGAGAAATTGTTGCTGTTTTAGGGGGTGAATTAACAAAAGCGTGTCACAGATCAAGAAAATACTCCCATTTAGGGGGAGGCATCTTCACAAATTCCTGTCAAAATAGGTGTGTGTTATTTCTTTTGCTTCACAACGGACACGATTCAACAACATAAAATCCCCCCTGGTCGAAGAGTCATTTTCTCCAGGATGGCACTTAATGTTAATGATGATGAATTGATGTAAATTAATGTGAAGGAACTTTTGTTAAAGTTGACAAAAGGTTATAGAAAGGAGTAAAAAACCACATCAATTAGCTGTTTTTATCATTTTCTACAGTAATTGTAGGGTTTTTTTTATTCCTCCCCATGAATCGATGTGGCGTCCATCTGCCGTAAAGAGCAGAGGAACTGGCGCTACTTTTGATGAGTAAGCAATGAGTATGTCAACATCCACTGAAGTCATCGCTCATCACTGGGCATTCGCTATCTTTCTTATCGTTGCCATTGGCCTGTGCTGCCTGATGCTGGTAGGCGGTTGGTTTTTGGGCGGTCGCGCACGCGCGAGGCACAAGAACGTTCCGTTTGAATCAGGTATCGACTCGGTCGGCACCGCCCACTTACGCCTGTCTGCCAAGTTTTACCTGGTAGCCATGTTCTTCGTTATCTTCGACGTTGAAGCGCTGTATCTGTTCGCATGGTCAACTTCTATCCGCGAAAGCGGCTGGGTTGGCTTTGTGGAAGCTGCAATTTTTATTTTTGTGTTACTGGCTGGTCTGGTTTATCTGGCGCGTATTGGCGCGTTGGACTGGACGCCCGCGCGTTCACGCCGCGAGCGTATGAACCCGGAAACGAACAGTATCGCTAATCGTCAACGCTAACCGCGAGGCATTAAGATGGATTATACGCTCACCCGCATAGATCCTAACGGTGAGAATGACCGTTACCCCCTGCAAAAACAGGAGATCGTAACCGACCCCCTGGAGCAGGAAGTTAACAAAAACGTGTTCATGGGCAAACTGCATGACATGGTTAACTGGGGCCGTAAAAACTCAATTTGGCCCTACAACTTCGGCCTTTCTTGCTGCTATGTAGAGATGGTGACCTCTTTTACCGCAGTGCATGACGTTGCCCGTTTCGGCGCGGAAGTGCTGCGTGCGTCGCCACGTCAGGCTGACCTGATGGTGGTGGCCGGTACCTGCTTTACCAAAATGGCCCCGGTTATTCAGCGTCTGTATGACCAAATGCTGGAGCCAAAATGGGTCATTTCTATGGGCGCCTGCGCCAACTCCGGCGGCATGTACGATATTTATTCGGTAGTGCAGGGCGTTGATAAGTTCATCCCGGTGGATGTGTATATCCCTGGCTGTCCGCCGCGTCCGGAAGCGTATATGCAGGCGTTGATGCTGCTGCAAGAATCGATTGGCAAAGAGCGCCGTCCGCTCTCATGGGTGGTGGGCGATCAGGGCGTGTATCGCGCCAATATGCAGCCAGAACGCGAACGTAAACGCGGCGAGCGTATTGCCGTCACGAACCTGCGTACCCCGGACGAGATTTAATTTGCGCCTGTCGGCAGCAGCACTTCACTTCGCTAACCACTATTTTAATAGCGCGAAGCACTGCCGACCACCACGGACCATTTGCAATGGTGAACAATATGACCGACTTAACCGCGCAAGACGCTGCATGGAGTACCCGCGATCATCTTGATGATCCGGTTATCGGCGAACTGCGCAACCGTTTTGGGCCGGATGCCTTTACCGTTCAGGCGACCCGCACCGGTATCCCCGTTGTTTGGGTCAAGCGTGAACAACTACTGGAGGTTGGCGATTTCTTAAAGAAACTGCCGAAACCTTACGTCATGCTGTTTGACTTACACGGCATGGATGAACGCCTGCGTACGCACCGTGACGGGTTACCCGCCGCGGATTTTTCCGTTTTCTACCACCTGATTTCCATTGAGCGTAATCGCGATATCATGCTCAAGGTGGCGTTGTCTGAAAACGACCTGCGCGTGCCGACCTTCACTAAACTTTTCCCTAACGCCAACTGGTACGAGCGTGAGACCTGGGAGATGTTTGGTATTGATATCGAAGGCCACCCGCACCTGACGCGCATCATGATGCCGCAAACCTGGGAAGGCCATCCGCTGCGTAAAGATTATCCGGCGCGCGCGACCGAATTCGACCCGTTTGAGCTGACCAAAGCCAAGCAGGATCTGGAAATGGAAGCGCTGACCTTTAAGCCGGAAGACTGGGGGATGAAGCGCGGGACTGACAACGAGGACTTTATGTTCCTCAACCTCGGCCCGAACCACCCGTCTGCGCACGGTGCGTTTCGTATTATCCTGCAACTTGACGGTGAAGAAATCGTCGACTGCGTGCCGGATATCGGCTATCACCACCGCGGCGCCGAAAAAATGGGCGAGCGCCAGTCCTGGCATAGCTACATTCCCTATACCGACCGTATCGAATACCTCGGTGGTTGCGTCAATGAAATGCCGTACGTGCTGGCGGTAGAAAAGTTGGCAGGGATCACCGTCCCGGATCGTGTGAACGTCATCCGCGTGATGCTCTCCGAACTGTTCCGCATTAACAGTCATCTGCTGTACATCTCGACCTTTATTCAGGACGTCGGCGCGATGACGCCGGTCTTCTTTGCCTTTACCGACCGGCAGAAAATTTATGACCTGGTGGAAGCCATTACCGGTTTCCGTATGCACCCGGCCTGGTTCCGTATCGGCGGCGTCGCGCACGACTTGCCGCGCGGTTGGGATCGCCTGCTACGAGAGTTCCTTGAGTGGATGCCGAAGCGTCTGGATTCTTACGAGAAAGCCGCGCTGCGTAACACCATTCTGAAAGGGCGCTCGCAGGGCGTTGCCGCTTACGGCGCGAAAGAGGCGCTGGAGTGGGGCACCACCGGCGCAGGGCTGCGCGCGACCGGGATCGACTTCGACGTGCGTAAATGGCGTCCATACTCTGGCTACGAAAACTTTGACTTTGAAGTGCCGGTGGGCGGCGGCGTTTCCGACTGCTATACCCGCGTGATGCTGAAAGTGGAAGAGCTGCGCCAGAGTCTGCGCATTCTTCAGCAGTGCCTCGATAACATGCCGGAAGGCCCGTTCAAAGCGGATCACCCGCTGACCACGCCGCCGCCTAAAGAGCGCACGCTGCAACATATCGAAACCCTGATCACCCACTTCCTGCAGGTCTCCTGGGGCCCGGTGATGCCGGCGCAGGAGTCCTTCCAGATGGTGGAAGCGACGAAGGGGATTAACAGTTACTACCTGACCAGCGACGGCAGCACCATGAGCTACCGTACCCGCGTGCGCACGCCGAGCTTTGCGCACCTGCAGCAGATTCCTTCGGCGATCCGCGGTAGCCTGGTCTCCGACCTGATTGTCTATCTGGGTAGTATCGATTTTGTTATGTCAGATGTGGACCGCTAATTATGCACGAGAATCAACAACCACAAACCGAGGCTTTTGAGCTGAGTGCGGCAGAGCGTGAAGCGATAGAGCACGAGAAGCACCACTACGAAGACCCGCGTGCGGCGTCCATTGAAGCGCTGAAAATCGTTCAGAAGCAGCGTGGCTGGGTGCCGGACGGCGCGATCTACGCTATTGCCGATGTGCTGGGTATTCCGGCGAGCGACGTCGAAGGCGTCGCCACATTCTACAGCCAGATCTTCCGTCAGCCGGTCGGTCGCCACGTGATTCGCTACTGCGACAGCGTGGTGTGCCATATCACCGGCTATCAGGGGATTCAGGCCGCGCTGGAAAAAAATCTCAACATCAAACCGGGGCAGACGACCTTTGATGGTCGCTTTACGCTGCTGCCGACCTGCTGCCTGGGGAATTGCGATAAAGGGCCGAACATGATGATTGATGAGGATACTCACAGCCATCTGACCCCGGAAGCCATTCCTGAACTACTGGAGCGGTATAAATGAAAAACGTTATCCGTACTCCCGAAACCCATCCGCTGACCTGGCGTCTGCGCGATGACAAACAGCCGGTCTGGCTGGATGAATATCGTAGCAAAAACGGCTACGAAGGCGCGCGTAAGGCGCTGACCGGCCTGTCTCCGGATGAAATCGTCAGCCAGGTAAAAGACGCCGGTCTGAAAGGGCGCGGCGGCGCGGGCTTTTCCACCGGTCTGAAGTGGAGCCTGATGCCGAAAGATGAATCCATGAACATCCGTTACCTGCTGTGTAACGCCGATGAAATGGAACCGGGCACCTATAAAGACCGTCTGCTGATGGAACAGCTGCCGCACCTGCTGGTGGAAGGCATGCTGATCTCCGCGTTCGCGCTGAAAGCGTATCGTGGTTACATCTTCCTGCGCGGCGAATATATCGAAGCGGCTGTACATCTGCGCCGTGCGATTGCTGAAGCAACCGAGGCCGGGCTGCTTGGCAAAAATATCATGGGCACCGGGTTCGACTTTGAACTGTTTGTCCACACCGGGGCAGGGCGTTACATCTGTGGTGAAGAAACGGCGCTGATTAACTCCCTCGAAGGCCGCCGCGCGAACCCACGCTCCAAGCCGCCCTTCCCGGCGACCTCCGGCGTATGGGGCAAGCCGACCTGTGTGAATAACGTCGAAACGTTGTGTAACGTCCCGGCAATCCTCGCCAACGGCGTGGAGTGGTACCAGAACATCTCGAAAAGCAAAGATGCGGGTACCAAGCTGATGGGCTTCTCGGGCCGCGTGAAGAATCCGGGCCTGTGGGAATTACCGTTCGGCACCACCGCGCGTGAGATCCTCGAAGACTACGCGGGCGGTATGCGCGATGGCCTGAAATTCAAAGCCTGGCAACCGGGCGGGGCGGGAACCGACTTCCTGACCGAGGCGCATCTTGATCTGCCGATGGAATTCGAAAGCATCGGTAAAGCAGGCAGCCGTCTGGGCACCGCGCTGGCGATGGCGGTAGACCACGAAATCGGCATGGTATCGCTGGTGCGTAACCTGGAAGAGTTCTTTGCCCGCGAATCCTGCGGCTGGTGTACGCCATGCCGCGACGGGCTGCCGTGGAGCGTGAAAATTCTGCGCGCGCTGGAGCGTGGCGAAGGCCAGCCGGGGGATATCGAGACACTTGAGCAACTGTGTCGTTTCCTCGGACCGGGTAAAACCTTCTGCGCGCATGCGCCGGGCGCGGTTGAGCCACTGCAAAGCGCAATTAAGTATTTCCGCGAAGAATTCGAAGCTGGCATCAAGCAGCCGTTCAGCAATACCCATTTAATCAATGGTATTCAGCCGAACCTGCTCAAAGAGCGCTGGTGAGTTAACGATTTTTAATTTGGAAGCATGCTAATGGCTACGATTCATGTAGACGGCAAAGAATACGAGGTCAACGGCGCGGACAACCTGCTACAGGCATGTCTGTCCCTGGGCCTTGATATTCCGTATTTTTGCTGGCACCCGGCGCTGGGAAGCGTCGGTGCTTGCCGCCAGTGTGCGGTGAAGCAATACCAAAACGCGGAAGATACGCGTGGTCGCCTGGTGATGTCCTGTATGACGCCAGCCACCGACGGTACCTTTATCTCTATTGACGACGAAGAAGCGAAACAGTTCCGTGAAAGCGTGGTGGAGTGGCTGATGACTAACCACCCGCACGACTGTCCGGTCTGTGAAGAGGGCGGTAACTGCCATCTTCAGGATATGACCGTGATGACGGGGCACAGTTTCCGTCGCTACCGTTTCACCAAACGTACCCACCGCAACCAGGATCTGGGGCCGTTCATCTCGCACGAAATGAACCGCTGCATCGCCTGCTACCGTTGTGTGCGTTACTACAAAGATTATGCCGACGGCACCGATCTGGGCGTCTATGGCGCGCATGACAACGTCTACTTCGGGCGTCCGGAAGACGGTACGCTGGAAAGCGAATTCTCCGGTAACCTGGTCGAGATTTGCCCGACCGGCGTCTTCACCGATAAAACGCACTCCGAGCGTTACAACCGTAAATGGGACATGCAGTTTGCGCCGAGCATCTGTCAGCAGTGTTCCATCGGCTGTAACATCAGCCCGGGCGAGCGCTATGGCGAATTACGCCGTATCGAAAACCGTTACAACGGTACCGTTAACCACTACTTCCTCTGCGACCGCGGTCGTTTCGGCTATGGCTATGTGAACCTGAAAGACCGTCCGCGTCAGCCGGTTCAGCGCCGTGGCGATGACTTCATCACCCTCAACGCCGAGCAGGCGATGCAGGGCGCGGCGGATATTCTTCGCCAGTCGAAGAAAGTGATCGGTATCGGTTCGCCACGCGCCAGCATTGAGAGCAACTTTGCGCTGCGTGAGCTGGTTGGTGCGGAAAACTTCTACACCGGTATCGCGCGCGGCGAGCAGGAACGTCTGCAACTGGCGCTGAAAGTGCTGCGTGAAGGCGGAATTTACACCCCGGCGCTGCGGGAGATCGAATCTTATGACGCGGTACTGGTCTTGGGTGAGGATGTCACTCAGACCGGCGCGCGCGTTGCGCTGGCGGTACGTCAGGCGGTGAAAGGTAAAGCGCGTGAAATGGCGGCGGCGCAGAAAGTGGCCGACTGGCAGATTGCGGCCATCCTTAACATCGGCCAGCGTGCCAAACATCCGCTGTTCGTGACCAACGTGGACGACACCCGTCTGGATGATATCGCCGCCTGGACCTATCGCGCGCCGGTGGAAGATCAGGCGCGCCTGGGCTTTGCGATTGCCCATGCGCTGGACAATACAGCGCCTGCGGTTGACGGTATCGACAGCGACTTGCAAAACAAAATTGATGTCATTGTGCAGGCGTTGGCCGGCGCGAAAAAACCGCTGATTATCTCCGGCACTAACGCCGGTAGCAGTGAGGTGATTCAGGCGGCCGCCAACGTGGCGAAAGCGCTGAAAGGCCGTGGCGCCGACGTCGGTATTACTATGATTGCCCGCTCCGTGAACAGCATGGGGCTGGGTATGATGGGCGGCGGTTCGCTTGACGATGCGTTGGGCGAGCTGGAAACCGGCAGCGCGGACGCGGTGGTGGTGCTGGAAAACGATCTCCACCGTCATGCAAGCGCTACGCGCGTGAACGCCGCGCTCGCCAAAGCGCCGCTGGTGATGGTGGTTGACCATCAGCGCACGGCGATTATGGAAAACGCGCATCTGGTGCTTTCCGCGGCAAGCTTCGCCGAAAGCGATGGTACGGTCATCAACAACGAAGGCCGCGCGCAGCGCTTCTTCCAGGTTTATGATCCGGCCTACTACGATAACAAGACGATTATGCTGGAAAGCTGGCGCTGGCTGCATTCGCTGCACAGCACCGTCGAAAACCGCGAAGTGGACTGGACTCAGCTTGACCACGTGATCGACGCGGTCATTGCCGCCATGCCGCAATTTGCCGGCATTAAGGACGCCGCGCCGGATGCGACCTTCCGCATTCGTGGGCAGAAGCTGGCGCGCGAACCGCATCGTTACAGCGGTCGTACGGCGATGCGCGCCAATATCAGCGTGCATGAACCACGTCAGCCGCAGGATAAAGACACCATGTTCGCCTTCTCAATGGAAGGGAATAACCAACCGACAGCCCCGCGATCTGAAATTCCGTTCGCCTGGGCGCCGGGCTGGAACTCTCCGCAGGCGTGGAACAAATTCCAGGATGAAGTGGGCGGCAAACTGCGTCACGGCGATCCGGGCGTGCGTTTGATTGAAGCGACTGAGGGCGGTCTGGATTATTTCACTACCGTGCCGGCAAGCTTCCAGGCGCAGGACGGTCAGTGGCGTATTGCGCCGTATTACCACCTGTTTGGCAGCGACGAATTGTCTCAGCGTTCTCCGGTCTTCCAGAGCCGTATGCCGCAGCCGTATATCAAACTTAACCCGGCGGATGCCGCGAAGTTGGGCGTCAATGCCGGGACGCGCGTCTCCTTTAGCTACGATGGCAATACGGTGACGCTGCCGGTTGAAATCTCTGAAGGATTAGCGGCAGGGCAGGTAGGGCTGCCGATGGGTATGCCTGGCATCGCGCCGGTTCTGGCTGGCGCGCGTCTTGAGGATCTGCGGGAGGCGCAACAATGAGTTGGATTACACCGGATCTGATTGAGATCCTGCTGAGCATTCTCAAAGCGGTGGTGATTCTGCTGGTGGTCGTCACCTGCGGGGCCTTCATGAGCTTTGGCGAACGTCGTCTGCTGGGTCTGTTCCAGAACCGTTATGGACCAAACCGCGTTGGCTGGGGCGGCTCGCTCCAGCTGGTCGCGGATATGATCAAGATGTTCTTTAAAGAAGACTGGATCCCGAAATTCTCGGATCGCGTCATCTTTACCCTGGCGCCGATGATCGCGTTTACTTCGCTGCTGCTCTCCTTCGCCATTGTGCCGGTTAGCCCTAATTGGGTGGTGGCCGATTTAAACATCGGGATTTTGTTCTTCCTGATGATGGCCGGTCTGGCGGTTTACGCGGTGTTATTCGCCGGTTGGTCGAGCAACAACAAATACTCGCTGCTCGGCGCGATGCGCGCGTCTGCCCAGACGGTGAGCTACGAAGTGTTCCTTGGTCTTTCCCTGATGGGCGTGGTGGCGCAGGCCGGTTCATTTAATATGACCGATATCGTCAATAACCAGGCGCATCTGTGGAACGTGATTCCGCAATTCTTTGGGTTTGTTACTTTCGCCATCGCGGGCGTAGCGGTCTGTCACCGTCACCCGTTTGACCAGCCGGAAGCCGAGCAGGAACTGGCGGACGGTTACCACATCGAATATTCCGGTATGAAATTCGGTCTGTTCTTCGTGGGGGAGTACATCGGCATCGTCACCGTTTCCGCGCTGATGGTAACGTTGTTCTTCGGTGGCTGGCATGGCCCGTTCTTACCGCCATTCGTCTGGTTCGCGCTGAAAACCGCGTTCTTCATGATGATGTTCATTTTGATTCGTGCGTCGTTACCGCGTCCGCGTTATGACCAGGTAATGTCCTTCGGCTGGAAAGTTTGCCTGCCGCTGACGCTCATCAACTTGCTGGTAACGGCGGCTGTCATTCTGTGGCAGGCGCAATAAGGGACACAAAGACCATGACCTTAAAAGAATTATTAGTAGGTTTCGGCACTCAGGTACGCAGTATCTGGATGATCGGCCTGCATGCGTTCGCCAAACGCGAAACGCGGATGTATCCGGAAGAGCCGGTCTATTTACCGCCCCGTTACCGTGGCCGTATCGTGCTCACGCGCGACCCGGACGGCGAAGAGCGCTGCGTTGCCTGCAACCTGTGCGCGGTAGCCTGTCCGGTAGGCTGTATCTCTCTGCAAAAAGCGGAGACCAAAGATGGCCGCTGGTATCCGGAATTTTTCCGCATTAACTTCTCACGCTGCATCTTCTGCGGCCTGTGCGAAGAAGCGTGCCCGACCACGGCGATTCAGTTGACCCCGGACTTCGAACTGGGCGAATACAAACGTCAGGATCTGGTGTACGAAAAAGAGGATCTGCTGATTTCCGGTCCGGGCAAATACCCGGAATATAACTTCTACCGGATGGCGGGTATGGCAATCGACGGCAAAGATAAAGGCGAAGCAGAGAACGAAGCCAAGCCTATCGACGTCAAGAGCCTGTTACCGTAAGGAGAGGGCAATGGAATTCGCTTTTTATATCTGTGGCCTGATAGCCATCCTCGCGACCCTGCGAGTGATCACCCATACCAATCCGGTACACGCGCTGTTGTATCTGGTGATATCGCTACTGGCGATTTCCGGGGTGTTCTTTTCGCTGGGCGCTTATTTTGCCGGTGCGCTGGAAATTATCGTCTACGCAGGCGCCATCATGGTGCTGTTTGTGTTCGTGGTGATGATGCTCAACCTCGGCGGCAGCGAAATCGAACAGGAACGCCAGTGGCTGAAGCCGCAGGTGTGGATTGGTCCGGCGGTTTTGTCGGCCATTATGCTGGCGGTCATTGTGTACGCCATTCTGGGCGTTAACGACCAGGGCATCGACGGCACGCCGATTAGCGCGAAAGCGGTGGGCATTACGCTGTTCGGGCCTTATGTTCTGGCGGTCGAACTGGCGTCTATGCTGCTGCTGGCAGGCCTGGTGGTGGCGTTCCACGTCGGTCGTGAAGAGCGTGCGGGCGAAGTGCTAAGCAACCGCGCCGATGACCGCGCGAAAAGAAAAACGGAGGAGCGCGCATGATCCCCTTAACACACGGACTGATCCTCGCTGCGATTTTATTCGTCCTGGGTTTAACCGGTCTGGTTATCCGCCGCAATCTGCTGTTTATGCTGATCGGGCTGGAAATCATGATTAACGCCTCCGCGCTGGCCTTTGTGGTCGCCGGGAGCTACTGGGGCCAGACCGATGGTCAGGTGATGTACATTCTCGCCATCAGCCTTGCGGCTGCGGAAGCGAGTATTGGACTTGCGCTGTTGCTGCAACTCCATCGCCGTCGCCAGAACCTGAACATCGATTCAGTAAGTGAGATGCGTGGATGAACATGCTTGCCTTAACCATTATTCTGCCATTGATTGGCTTTGTACTGCTGGCGTTCTCTCGCGGACGCTGGTCGGAAAATCTCTCCGCGACCATTGGCGTGGGCTCCGTTGGTCTGGCGGCGTTGGTGACAGCGTTTGTCGGGATGGATTTCTTCGCCAACGGCAAACAGGCGTTCAGCCAGCCGCTGTGGACGTGGATGTCGGTCGGTAACTTCAACATCGGTTTTAACCTGGTGCTGGACGGCCTGTCGCTGACCATGCTCTCTGTGGTCACCGGCGTCGGCTTCCTGATCCACATGTTCGCGTCCTGGTACATGCGTGGGGAAGAGGGTTACTCCCGCTTCTTCGCTTATACCAACCTGTTTATCGCCAGCATGGTTGTTCTGGTGCTGTCCGATAACCTGCTGTTGATGTACCTCGGCTGGGAAGGCGTGGGCCTGTGCTCTTATCTGTTGATCGGCTTCTATTACAGCGATCCGAAGAATGGCGCGGCGGCAATGAAAGCCTTCGTGGTGACCCGTGTCGGTGACGTGTTCCTCGCCTTCGCGCTGTTCATCCTCTACAACGAACTGGGCACGCTGAACTTCCGCGAAATGGTCGAGCTGGCGCCAGCGCACTTTGCTGACGGCAACAACATGCTGATGTGGGCGACGCTGATGCTGCTGGGCGGCGCGGTCGGTAAATCTGCGCAGCTACCGTTGCAGACCTGGCTTGCCGACGCGATGGCCGGCCCGACGCCGGTCTCCGCGCTGATCCACGCCGCTACCATGGTCACCGCCGGTGTCTACCTGATCGCTCGTACCCATGGTCTGTTCCTGATGACCCCGGAAATTCTGCATCTGGTGGGCATTATCGGGGCGATTACGCTGGTCATGGCGGGTTTCGCCGCGCTGGTGCAGACCGACATCAAACGCGTGCTGGCCTATTCCACCATGAGCCAGATTGGCTACATGTTCCTGGCGCTTGGCGTGCAGGCGTGGGATGCGGCGATTTTCCATCTGATGACCCATGCGTTCTTCAAAGCGCTGCTGTTCCTGGCGTCCGGTTCCGTCATTCTGGCCTGCCATCACGAACAGAACATCTTTAAGATGGGCGGTCTGCGTAAGTCCATTCCGCTGGTGTATGCCTGCTTCCTGGTGGGCGGCGCGGCGCTGTCGGCGCTGCCGCTGGTCACTGCGGGCTTCTTCAGTAAGGATGAGATCCTGGCTGGCGCGATGGCGAACGGCCATATCAATCTGATGGTGGCAGGTCTGGTCGGCGCGTTCATGACCTCCCTGTACACCTTCCGGATGATTTTCATCGTATTCCACGGTAAAGAACAAATTCATGCTCATGCAGGGAAGGGGATTACCCACCATCTGCCGCTGATTGTCCTGATGATTCTGTCTACCTTTGTTGGCGCGCTGATTGTGCCGCCGCTACAGGGGGTGCTGCCGCAGACAACTGAACTGGCGCATGGTCGCGTCATGACGCTGGAAATTACCTCTGGCGTAGTGGCGATTGCCGGCATCCTGATTGCCGCATGGCTGTGGCTGGGTAAACGCACGCTGGTGACGTCGATCGCCAACAGCGCGCCGGGCCGCCTGCTGGGGACCTGGTGGTATAACGCCTGGGGCTTTGACTGGCTGTACGACAAAGTATTCGTCAAGCCATTCCTCGGTATCGCCTGGCTGCTGAAGCGCGACCCGCTTAATGCGTTGATGAACATTCCGGCTATCCTTTCCCGTTTTGCAGGCAAAGGCCTGGTACTGAGCGAGAACGGTTATTTGCGCTGGTATGTGGCATCCATGAGCATCGGCGCTGTCGTTGTGCTGGCACTGTTGATGGTACTGCGTTGAGTTTGTTGGCTGGATGAACGACTGCCGGATGGCGCAGTGCTTATCCGGCCTACAAACCCAAAAATAATTTTTAGAATTCGTTGAAAATCTGTTCCTGAAGTACAGGCGTCATCGGCGAAGTCAGACCGGATACCGCCAGCGCACAGCAACCGGAGCGTACTGAAGTACGTGAGGATGATTCGCGAAGCTCACCCCTACGGGGCCGTCCTTACGGACGTTCAAAACGCGCTGCGTTTTGTGTGAGCACTGGCAGGATTTGGGCTGACGAGTGAGATAGCCTGAGCAGGAGTAAATATAAGGGACATACTTAGCTATGTTATTACCCTGGTTGATATTAATCCCCTTTATCGGCGGCTTTCTGTGCTGGCAGACCGAACGCTTTGGCGTGAAGGTGCCGCGCTGGATAGCGCTGATTACCATGGGGCTGACGCTGGCGCTCGGTCTGCAATTGTGGTTGCAGGGCGGCTACTCACTGACGCAATCCGCCGGTATTCCACAGTGGCAATCTGAATTTGTCCTGCCGTGGATCCCGCGTTTTGGCATCTCTATCCATCTGGCGCTCGACGGACTGTCGCTGCTAATGGTGGTGCTGACCGGCCTGCTCGGCGTTCTGGCGGTGCTTTGCTCCTGGCGAGAAATCGAAAAATATCAGGGCTTCTTCCACCTGAACCTGATGTGGATCTTAGGCGGCGTTATCGGCGTGTTCCTGGCCATCGACATGTTCCTGTTCTTCTTCTTCTGGGAAATGATGCTGGTGCCGATGTACTTCCTGATAGCGCTGTGGGGCCACAAAGCTTCTGACGGGAAAACGCGTATCACGGCGGCGACCAAGTTCTTCATCTACACCCAGGCGAGTGGTCTGGTGATGCTGATTGCCATCCTGGCGCTGGTCTTTGTGCACTACAACGCGACCGGCGTGTGGACTTTCAACTATGAAGAGCTGCTGAATACGCCGATGTCCCACGGTGTGGAATATCTGCTGATGCTGGGCTTCTTCATCGCCTTCGCGGTGAAAATGCCGGTGGTGCCGCTGCATGGCTGGCTGCCGGATGCGCACTCCCAGGCGCCGACCGCCGGTTCCGTCGACCTGGCCGGTATCTTGTTGAAAACTGCCGCTTACGGTCTGCTGCGTTTCTCCCTGCCATTGTTCCCGAACGCGTCGGCGGAGTTTGCGCCCATCGCCATGTGGCTGGGCGTCATCGGCATTTTCTACGGCGCGTGGATGGCCTTTACCCAATACGACATCAAGCGCCTGATTGCCTATACCTCCGTTTCCCACATGGGCTTCGTGCTGATCGCTATCTACACCGGCAGTCAGCTGGCGTACCAGGGCGCGGTGATTCAGATGATTGCACACGGTTTGTCCGCAGCCGGTCTGTTCATTCTGTGCGGCCAGTTGTACGAACGTCTGCATACGCGTGACATGCGTATGATGGGCGGCCTGTGGGGCAAGATGAAGTGGTTGCCTGCGCTGTCCATGTTCTTTGCGGTGGCGACGCTCGGTATGCCGGGCACCGGTAACTTTGTCGGCGAATTTATGATTCTGTTCGGCAGCTACCAGGTGGTGCCGATGATTACCGTGATCTCCACCTTTGGGTTGGTATTCGCCTCTGTATACTCGCTGGCGATGCTGCATCGCGCTTACTTTGGTAAAGCGAAGAGCCAGATTGCCAGCCAGGAACTGCCAGGGATGTCGCTGCGCGAGCTGTTTATCATTCTGTTGCTGGTGGTGCTTCTGGTACTGCTTGGCTTCTATCCGCAGCCGATTCTGGATACCTCGCATTCTGCGATGAGCAACATCCAGCAGTGGTTTGTTAATTCCGTTACTACTACAAGGCCGTAAATCGCCATGACAATAACTCCACAACACCTGATTGCGCTGCTACCGCTGCTGATCGTCGGCTTGACGGTGGTGGTTGTGATGCTCTCCATTGCGTGGCGACGCAATCACTTCCTCAATGCCACGCTGTCGGTCATTGGGCTTAACGCTGCTCTGGTTTCGCTTTGGTTTGTCGGCCAGGCCGGGGCAATGGACGTCACGCCGCTGATGCGCGTTGACGGCTTTGCGATGCTCTACACCGGGCTGGTGCTGCTGGCGAGCCTCGCCACCTGTACCTTTGCCTACCCGTGGCTGGAAGGCTATAACGATAACCAGGAAGAGTTCTACCTGCTGGTGTTAATCGCCAGCCTGGGCGGAATTCTGCTGGCGAACGCCAACCATCTGGCGGCGCTGTTCCTCGGTATTGAACTGATCTCACTGCCGCTGTTCGGCCTGATTGGTTATGCTTTCCGCCAGAAACGCTCGCTGGAAGCCAGTATCAAATACACCATCCTCTCCGCCGCCGCCTCGTCTTTCCTGCTGTTCGGGATGGCGCTGGTCTATGCGCAGTCCGGCAACCTGTCTTTCGAAGCGCTCGGTAAGAGCCTCGGCGATGGTATGCTGCACGAGCCGTTGCTGCTGGCGGGCTTTGGCCTGATGATTGTCGGTCTGGGCTTTAAACTCTCTCTGGTGCCGTTCCACCTGTGGACGCCAGACGTTTACCAGGGCGCGCCTGCGCCGGTTTCTACCTTCCTGGCGACGGCGAGCAAAATCGCTATCTTCGGCGTGGTGATGCGTCTGTTCCTCTATGCGCCGGTAGGCGACAGCGAAGCGGTACGCGTGGTGCTGGGCATTATCGCCTTTGCCTCTATCATCTTCGGTAACCTGATGGCGCTGAGCCAGACCAACATCAAACGTCTGCTCGGTTACTCTTCTATCTCTCACCTCGGCTATCTGCTGGTGGCGCTGATTGCCCTGCAGAGCGGCGAGATGTCGATGGAAGCGGTAGGCGTTTATCTGGCCGGTTATCTGTTCAGCAGCCTCGGCGCGTTTGGCGTGGTCAGCCTGATGTCCAGCCCGTTCCGCGGCCCGGATGCCGACTCCCTGTACTCTTACCGTGGTCTGTTCTGGCACCGTCCGGTTCTTGCCGCGGTGATGACGGTGATGATGCTGTCGCTGGCAGGTATCCCAATGACGCTGGGCTTTATCGGCAAATTCTACGTGCTGGCGGTCGGCGTTCAGGCCAGCCTGTGGTGGCTGGTCGCCGCCGTGGTGGTGGGTTCCGCGATTGGTTTGTACTACTACCTGCGCGTTGCGGTGAGTCTCTACCTGCACGCGCCGCAGCAACCGGGACGCGACGCGCCGACAAACTGGCAGTACAGCGCAGGCGGTATCGTGGTGCTGATCTCCGCGTTGCTGGTGTTGGTACTGGGCGTCTGGCCGCAGCCGCTGATTAGCCTTGTGCAACTGGCGATGCCGCTGATGTAATGCCGCGTTGATGATGTCAATAACCGCCGATTTATCGGCGGTTGAGGCTGATGAGCAATACCTGAGCCTCTAAATGTTGGATTGCATCCAACTTATGAAAACCTGTGACGCATAGAGACCATAGACTCGTTGGGTGAGGCGTAGCCGAAACCCAACACTTTTTCAACGAACACAGAACCAGATGCCGGATAAGGCGTAGTCGCTATCCGGCATCAACGTTGTATTAGTGGCGTAGGTTGGGTGGAGCGAAGCTAACCCAAATTCATACCCAACACGTCCCGACGAACGAAGAGCCGGATGTTGGGCGGTTCCGTAAGCGCCAGCGGTTTCATATGGGTAATTCACAATAATTGTCGAAGTGTTAAACATATGGCCCATTACTCCGCTATAAAAATTATAACGTGACTGTCATTTCTCAGGCATCGCTGATAAAAACTCAGCAGTTTGTCCATTTCTTGCATCAGGCAGTGGAACAACTCTCCCAACTGTTTTCGTGACCCGTTTCCCGGATAAATGTTTATCTCATCGACTTCAATGGGAAAAATTTGATCTGAAGTGTATTTCTGTCAGCGTTTTTCAAGGCGTCCGATCGCGCTCAGTTCATTATTTCATGTGACGGCAGCATATAATATCTTTCCATCAATAACGTGAGTGTCGGCACGGCTTAATGGATTGCTGTTTGGCGGGTTGTAAAAGGAAGTATCGGCGAGGGCACAGTGCAGATAGTCCCCCATCTTATATATTCACTTTTGGTAAATCGGTCACCTGTAAATAGTGTTCTTCACGCAGAATCTGTGGGTCGAACGCCAGCAACTGATTAAGCCGTTCATCTTAAACGTAAATATTATTTACCTCAAAAATATAATTATCTTTTTTATTATTGGTGGCTATTAACGCAGGTAAAATTATTTTCTACTTTCGTCATGCTGATAATAAAAGTAAAGCGGAATATAATGCAGGACATCTGCAGAGAATTACCCGAATATAATTGAAAAGGAATTTGTATGCTTAACGGAAAAACATTAATGCTGTTGTTGGGTGGGGTTATTCTCTCGGGCTGTGGGCCGGAGCCCTCCGACCCGCAGGGAAATAATCCGGCTGAGTTAAAACAGAAGCGGACTATCCAGAAAGAAAATAGCGCTCAGGCCGGGGATGACACTGTCCAGAAAAGACAAGCCGAGGCCGCCCAACAGGCTGCGAAAAAAGCAGCCGAATATGCTGAAGCCAAAGCCCTGGCAGATGCCAAAGCGGCATCTCTGGCAACAGCCGAAGCACCGCAATATGTAATGCAGACACGTGCCGCGGCATCAAAAGCGTTCGCTGCACAAGGCGGTAATGTAATGGGGACCGCGCGTTACGAACACTACGATGAAAATCCGATTAAACAGGTAAGTCAGGCGCCGCTCGCCACGTTTAGTCTGGATGTAGACACTGGCAGCTACGCTAACGTGCGGCGATTTCTGAATCAGGGACAACTGCCGCCGCCGGAAGCCGTGCGGGTAGAAGAGATGCTCAACTATTTTCCCGCGCCTCAGCCCGTTGCGGATAAGCAGGATAACACTAAACCCATTGCGGCCTGTATACCGATGCCATTTGCGGTTAAATACGAACTGGCTCCCTCGCCGTGGAACGCGCAGCGTACGCTATTAAAAGTTGATGTTCAGGCCCGGGACATGCAGACCAGAGATCTACCACCTGCCAACCTGGTTTTTCTCATTGATACTTCCGGCTCTATGCAGCCAGCGGAACGCCTGCCGTTGATCCGGTCGGCGCTAAAACTGTTGGTGAACGATCTGCGTGCGCAGGATAACATCACGATTGTGACCTACGCGGGCGGCACTCACGTCGCGCTGGCGTCTACAGCGGGAAATAACACAACCGCGATTAAAGCGGCAATTGATAATCTGGATGCTTACGGGAGTACCGGTGGTGAAGCGGGATTACGACTAGCCTACGAGCAGGCCGAAAAAGGGTTTATCAAAGGCGGCGTTAACCGCATTTTGTTGACCACCGACGGTGATTTTAACCTCGGTATTACCGATCCCAAAGACATCGAAGCGCTGGTAAAAAAAGAGCGCGAGAAAGGTATTACCTTATCTACGCTGGGCGTCGGCGATGACAATTTCAACGAAGCCATGATGGTGAGAATTGCTGATGTGGGTAACGGCAATTACAGCTACATCGACTCCCTCTCCGAGGCGCAAAAAGTCCTCAAGGATGAGATGCATCAAACGCTGGTCACCGTTGCCAAAGATGTAAAATCGCAAATCGAATTTAATCCGCAGTGGGTGACTGAGTACCGGCAGATTGGTTATGAAAAACGCCAACTGCGCGACGAGGATTTCAATAACGATAAGGTTGATGCCGGCGATATCGGCGCGGGTAAACACGTCACGCTATTCTTTGAACTGACGCTTAACGGGCAGAAAGCCTCGGTGGATAAACTGCGCTACGCTCAGGACAAAGCCGCCTCAAAGCCAACAAAATCAAGCGAGCTGGCGTGGATCAAATTGCGCTGGAAAGCGCCGCAGGGCAGCGAAAGTACATTAGCCGAGTTCCCGGTCGTTATGGGAAAAATGCCGATCTTTGCTGACGCCTCTGAAGATTTTCGTTTCCGCGCGGCGGTAGCGGCTTTCGGGCAAAAACTGCGTGGCTCAGAAACGCTGGCAGATACGACCTGGCCGCAAATTATTAAATGGGGTGAACAGGCGCGCGGGGAAGATAGACAAGGCTATCGCGCGGAGTTTATTAAACTGGTAAAACTGGCGGAAGGCTTGTCTCACTAAGCGTCAGGGGATGCCTGTACTGTAGGCATCCCCTGTTACGTCAGGCGCTTTTGCGGCTGATCAGTGGTCCCTGGCTGTTTGTTGCTGCGCGCTCCAGCACTTCCTGAATGACCGAAGAGAGTTCGTTAATCTCAAACTTGGCCACGTAGCCGTCGGCCTTCACCTTACGTATATGATCTTCGTTGGCGCTGCCGGAAAGGGAAGAGTGAATAACGACCGGGATCTTTTTCAGCCGTTCATCGGTTTTAATTTTACGCGTTAACGTAAAGCCATCCATCTCCGGCATCTCAAGATCTGTCAGGACCAGCGCGATTTTCTCGCTAATTGGCTTACCTTCGGCCTCCGCTTCCTGCGCCAGTTGCTGGATTCTCTCCCATGCATCCTTGCCGGTCACATGCATCTGGTGCGGAATTCCCATCGCGTTCAGCCCTTTTTCCAGCATCGCGCGGGCGACTTTGGAGTCTTCCGCCACAATGGCTACCGCGCCTGGGGTAATATAAAATTTATTGGTCTTCAGATTGGTGGCGCGCAGATCGTGGCTGGAGGGGACAATATCATAAAGGATCTGCTCAACGTCGAGCACCAGCGCCAGGTTGTTGGTTTCTTTGTTGTCATCCAGGCAGGCAATACTGGTGATGTAGCGACCGTTGACGGCTTTCTCGGCGGTATGCACCTGTTGCCAGTCAAGACGCATAATATTTTCCACCGACTCGACGGCAAATGCCTGTACGCTGCGCGCATATTCGGTGATCAGCAAAATATTCAGCCCGGTTTCCGGCTTGCAGCCCGCTACCGCTGGCAAATCAATCACCGGAATGACCTGATCCCGAATATTGACCATGCCCAATAGCGGCGCTTTCATGCCTGCCGGGCGCGTAAAGGCGGGCATTGGTACGATTTCGCGCAGCTTAAATACATTGATGCCGAACAGCTCTGACTTCTGTTCATGCAGCGATGTACCAAGACGGAATAACAGCAGTTCAAAACGGTTGGACAGGGTTAAATTGGCCCTGTCATCAATATCTTTCTGAAAATTGTCCATCCTAACCTCATTATGAAAGCCTGCCTTTTTTAGTGTTATCGGCAATGAGGACAAAAAATGGAGCGCTAAACCGGGAAAACAGAAAAATCGTAAGCCAGCTCCGTCGCCGGGAAAATAGCGCGGCATTCCGCCAGTAAGCGCTGACAGCCTTTATCGTCATAGCGTGAGCTAATATGGGTCATGATCAGCCGACCGACGGCAGCTTCCTGCGCCAGCGTCGCGGTTTGACGGGTGGAGCTGTGTCCGCGAGCGTTGGCTTTCTCCTCCATTGACGCATCCAGCGTGGTTTCATGGACCATCACATCCACACCTTGCGCCAGCGCGAGGGCGGCCTCGCAGGGCGCGGTATCGCCGAAAATCGCCACTGATTTCCCGGCCACGGCGGGAGCAAGGTAGTCGGCGCCATTGATCTGCCTTCCATCGGCAAGCGTGACGGTTTTTCCTGCCTTCAACGCCTGAAACAGCGGGCCGGGCGTAACGCCTGCGGCTTTTAACGCCCTGGCATTCAGCGCGCCAGGCTTGTCATGTTCAACAACGCGATATCCGTAGCACTCCAGTGGATGCTCCAGCCTGAACGCGGTCACTTTACGCAGACCGTCGTCAAGAATATCGCCTGCGCTAATTTCTTCAATTTGCAACGGAAAATCGGTCCATGAACCGCTAAGGCGCAATGTGGTTGCAATAAACTCCCGCACGCCTTGAGGTCCGTATACGGTTAGCGGATGGGGATTCCCCGTCATCGACCGGCTACATAGCAGACCCGGCAGGCCAAACAGATGATCGCCGTGAAGATGGCTGATAAAAATGCGCTCAAGCTTACCGGGATGAAACGCGGTATTAAGCATTTGATGCTGTGTCCCTTCGCCGCAATCAAAAAGCCATACTCCCGGCTGCGTTGGATGTTGCAGATGTAATAAAATTGCCGTTACATTGCGTGAGCGCGTGGGAACGCCTGCGGACGTACCTAAAAAAATTAATTCCATCTTGTCCATACACGTTTGGTTATCGTTTAACCCAAGATTACCACAACACAGGAGCGCATCATGATTGACTGGCAGGATCTCCACCATAGCGAACTTACCGTTCCTCAACTTTACGCGTTACTCAAATTGCGCTGCGCGGTCTTTGTGGTAGAACAGCGCTGTCCTTACCTGGATGTGGATGGCGATGATTTAGTTGGCGACAATCGTCATATTTTGGGCTGGCATCAGGATGAGCTGGTGGCGTATGCGAGGATTCTGAAAAGCGATAACGAATCAGACCCGGTTGTTATTGGCCGGGTGATCGTCAGCGATGCCTGGCGAGGGGCGAAACTGGGCCAGCAATTAATGGCGAAAACGCTGGAATCTTGTGGGCGGCACTGGGCGGATAAGCCGCTATATCTGGGGGCGCAGGCGCATCTGCAACCTTTTTATGCGCGGTTTGGTTTTATTCCGGTCACCGATGTTTATGACGAAGACGGCATTCCGCACCGGGGAATGGCGCGGGAGGTTCATCAGGCATAAACCGAAACCGTTGACTATAGTTAGGAGCAGGTGTTAACACAACGGAGAATGAGAATGTCATATCAATTTGGTGAATCACGTGTTGATGATGATCTGACTTTGCTCAGCGAAACGCTGGAAGAGGTTTTACGTTCCTCAGGCGATCCCGCCGATCAAAAATACATTGAGCTGAAAGCCCGCGCGGAACAAGCGCTGGAAGAGGTGAAAAACCGCGTAAGCCATGCGTCGGATAGCTATTATTACCGGGCAAAGCAGGCCGTTTATAAAGCGGATGACTACGTTCATGAAAAACCCTGGCAGGGTATTGGCGTAGGCGCGGCGGTAGGACTGGTGCTTGGACTGCTGCTGGCGCGGCGCTAAATCCCCCCACTGAACAGAATTGCAACCCTCCCTAAATGAGGTACTGCTTTTTTAGGGCAGTACCCCGTATAATGTGGGGTTTTTAACAGGGAGGGGCCGCGTGCATTCTATTACTACTGCGCTGGAAAATCTGACGCGTCAGCTATCGCAAGAGATACCGGCGACGCCAGGGCTTTGCGTTTTCGATGCGCCTTTCCCTTTAAACGATGCCTTCGATGCATTGAGCTGGCTGGCCAGCCAGTCATCCTTTCCGCAATTCTACTGGCAACAGCGCAATGGCGACGAAGAAGCTGCCGTTCTCGGGGCCATCACCGTATTTTCATCGCTCGATCTGGCGCAACGGTTTTTACGTCAGCACGCGCAGCCTGACCTGCGTATTTGGGGGCTGAATGCGTTCGAGCCGAAAGAGGGCTACTTATTGCTGCCGCGGCTGGAGTGGCGACGTAGCGGTGGTACGGCGACCTTACGCTTACATCTGCACAGTGACGTTTCGCTACGCGATGATGCGCGCCAGGCGAAAGCGTTTCTCGCTTCTCTGGTCGGCATTAAGCCTGTTCCGGCGCTACGCCTTTCGCTCACGAGCGAACAACACTGGCCGGACAAAGACGGTTGGGTGAAGCTGATTCAGCAGGCCACCCACACCATTGCGCAAGAGGCGTTTGATAAAGTTGTGCTGGCGCGGGCCACCGACTTACAATTCTCCCGTCCGGTCAATGCCGCCGCGATGATGGCGTCCAGTCGTCGTTTAAATCTCAACTGCTACCACTTTTTTATGGCCTTTTCCGCCGATACCGCCTTTCTGGGATCATCGCCGGAGCGGCTCTGGCGGCGGCGTGAAACGGCGCTGCGTACCGAAGCGCTGGCCGGGACGGTGGCGAACCATCCGGATAACCATAAAGCCTGGCAGCTTGGCGAATGGTTAATGAAAGACGATAAAAACCAGCGAGAAAATATGCTGGTTGTCGAAGACATCTGCCAGCGACTGCAAAACTGCACCCACTCGCTGGATGTGCTGCCGCCGCAGGTGCTCAGACTGCGCAAGGTTCAGCATTTGCGCCGCTGTATCTGGACGGCGCTTAATCAGGCGGACGACACGCTCTGCCTGCACCAGTTACAGCCTACCGCAGCGGTCGCCGGGATCCCTCGTGAACCCGCGCGTTGTTTTATCGAACAACATGAGCCGTTCGAACGTGAATGGTATGCCGGGTCGGCAGGCTATCTCTCCACGCGGCAAAGTGAGTTTTGCGTGACGTTACGTTCAGCCAAAGTGACGGCCAATGTGGTGCGATTGTATGCCGGCGCGGGAATCGTCCGCGGCTCCGATCCGGAACAGGAATGGCAGGAAATAGATAATAAAGCGGCCGGGTTACGTACCTTATTGCAGATGGATGCGTAATGAGTCACATATTCCCGACCCATATCAATAATCCATTTTTGCAGCTCTTTATACTTAGTCCCAATGATTGATACCGGACAAACTCATGTCAGTAAGTGCATTTAACCGGCGCTGGGCGGCGGTCATCCTGGAAGCCTTAACCCGTCATGGCGTCAGGCATGTTTGTATCGCCCCTGGTTCCCGTTCCACGCCGCTCACGTTGGCGGCGGCAGAGAATCCTGCTTTTATTCACCATACGCACTTTGATGAGCGTGGGCTTGGTCATCTGGCGTTAGGGCTGGCGAAAGTCAGCCAACAGCCGGTTGCCGTTATTGTCACTTCAGGTACCGCCGTGGCGAACCTCTATCCGGCGCTGATTGAGGCGGGTCTGACGGGCGAGAAGCTCATTTTACTTACCGCCGATCGCCCGCCGGAGCTGATTGACTGCGGCGCCAACCAGGCGATCCGTCAGGCGGGGATGTTTGCCTCGCACCCCTCCCAAACTCTGTCGTTGCCGCGTCCCACGCAGGATATTCCGGCGCGCTGGCTGGTGTCGACCATCGACAATGCGCTCGCCATGCTTCATGCGGGCGCGCTGCACATTAACTGTCCTTTTGCCGAACCGCTGTATGGCGATATGAATGACACCGGTCTGGTCTGGCAGCAGCGCCTCGGCGACTGGTGGCAGGATGAAAAACCCTGGCTGCGCGAAGCGCGTCGACTGGCAAGCGACAAACAGCGCGACTGGTTCTTCTGGCGACAAAAACGCGGCGTTGTCGTCGCCGGGCGTATGAGCGCGGAAGAAGGCAAAAAAGTGGCGCAGTGGGCGCAAACTCTGGGATGGCCATTAATTGGCGACGTATTGTCGCAAACCGGGCAGCCGCTGCCGTGCGCCGACCTGTGGCTCGGCAACGCCAAAGCGGTGACCGAACTGCAGCAGGCGCAGATTGTCGTCCAGCTTGGCAGTAGCCTTACCGGAAAACGCTTACTGCAATGGCAGGCAACCTGCGAGCCGGAAGAGTACTGGGTAATCGACAATATTGAAGGTCGTCTGGACCCGGCGCACCATCGTGGACGCAGACTGGTAGCGAAAATCGCCGACTGGCTGGAGATGCATCCGGCGGAAAAACGTAAACCGTGGTGTGTAGAGATCCCGCGTCTGGCGGAACTGGCGTGGCAACGGGTGGTCGCGCAGCGAGACACCTTTGGCGAAGCGCAGCTGGCGCACCGTATCCGCGACTATCTGCCGGAGCAGGGGCAATTGTTCGTGGGCAATAGTCTGGTGGTGCGTCTGATCGACGCGCTGTCACAGTTGCCGGCTGGCTATCCGGTATACAGCAATCGTGGGGCGAGCGGCATTGACGGCCTGCTTTCCACGGCGGCAGGCGTGCAGCGCGCCAGCGCCAAATCGACGCTGGCTATCGTCGGCGATTTATCCGCGCTGTACGATCTTAACGCGCTGGCGTTACTACGTCAGGTATCCGCGCCGTTTGTGTTGATTGTGGTCAACAATAACGGCGGGCAGATCTTTTCCCTGCTGCCGACGCCGCAAAGCAAACGTGAGCGCTTTTATTTGATGCCGCAAAACGTCCATTTTGACCATGCGGCCGCCATGTTTAACCTGCGCTATCATCGCCCGGAAAACTGGGAAGAGCTGGAGTCTGCGCTGGCTGGCGCGTGGCGAACCCCGGCGACAACGGTGATTGAGCTGGTGGTAAACGATACGGACGGCGCGCAGACGTTGCAGCAACTTTTGGCTCAGGTAAGCCATCTATGATGTTGCACGCGCAGCACATGCCCGGACAGCCTGGGGCGCCCTCACTGGTTTTCCTGCACGGTTTTTCTGGCGATTGCCGTGAATGGCAGCCGGTTGGCGAACAGTTTCACGGCTGTTCGCGGCTTTATATTGACTTACCGGGACATGGCGGATCTGCGGCTATTCCGGTCGGCGGCTTTGCCGATGTCATCAGATTACTGCGCGCTACGTTAATTAGTTACAACATACTAAAGTTTTGGTTGGTGGGATACTCCCTTGGCGGCCGGGTGGCGATGATGGCAGCCTGCCAGGGAATACCCGGCCTGTGCGGCCTGGTGGTTGAAGGCGGTCATCCGGGGCTGCAAAATGAACAGGCGCGCGCTGAAAGACGATTGTCCGACGGGCGCTGGGCAGAGCGTTTTCGTCATGAACCATTGACTGAGGTTTTTCACGACTGGTATCAGCAGCCGGTGTTCGCCTCGCTGACGGCGCAGCAAAGACAGGCGCTAACGGCGCTGCGTAGCCAGAATAACGGCGAAACGCTGGCTGCGATGCTGGAGGCGACATCGCTTGCCGTCCAGCCGGATTTACGCGAGGCGCTCAACGCGCTGGCATTTCCGTTTTATTATTTATGTGGCGAACGCGACAGCAAATTCCGCGCCCTGGCGCAGGAAGTGGCGGCGACATGCCATGTCATTCGTAACGCCGGACACAACGCACATCGGGAAAACCCCGCTGGCGTGGTAGACAGTCTGGCTCAGATTCTGCGTCTCTGACTAAAGGACACACTATGATCTATCCTGATGAAACAATGCTTTACGCACCGGTAGAATGGCACGACTGCTCGGAGGGTTACACCGACATTCGTTATGAAAAATCCACCGACGGTATTGCAAAAATCACCATTAATCGTCCGCAGGTGCGCAATGCATTTCGTCCGTTGACCGTCAAAGAGATGATTCAGGCGCTGGCGGATGCCCGTTACGACGACAACGTGGGCGTGATTATTCTGACCGGCGAAGGCGATAAAGCGTTTTGCGCGGGCGGCGACCAGAAGGTGCGCGGCGATTACGGCGGTTATCAGGATGACTCCGGCGTGCATCACCTGAACGTGCTGGATTTCCAGCGCCAGATTCGCACCTGTCCAAAACCGGTTGTCGCGATGGTCGCGGGTTACTCCATCGGCGGTGGTCATGTGCTGCACATGATGTGCGACCTGACCATCGCGGCGGAAAACGCCATCTTCGGCCAGACCGGTCCGAAAGTCGGCTCCTTTGACGGCGGTTGGGGCGCTTCGTATATGGCGCGTATCGTTGGTCAGAAGAAAGCGCGTGAAATCTGGTTCCTGTGCCGCCAGTACGATGCGCAACAGGCGCTGGACATGGGGCTGGTTAACACCGTCGTTCCGCTGGCGGATCTGGAAAAAGAGACCGTGCGCTGGTGCCGCGAAATGTTGCAAAACAGTCCGATGGCGCTGCGTTGCCTGAAAGCGGCGCTGAATGCCGATTGTGACGGTCAGGCCGGGCTGCAGGAGCTGGCGGGCAACGCTACCATGCTGTTCTACATGACCGAAGAAGGGCAGGAAGGCCGTAACGCCTTTAACCAGAAGCGTCAGCCTGACTTCAGCAAATTCAAACGGAACCCATAATGCGTAGCGCGCAGGTATACCGCTGGCAGATCCCCATGGACGCGGGGGTGGTTCTGCACGACAGGCGGTTAAAAACTCGCGACGGGCTGTATGTTTGTCTGCGTGACGGCGAGCGTGAGGGATGGGGAGAGATCTCTCCGCTGCCGGGCTTCAGTCAGGAAACGTGGGAAGAGGCGCAGACGGCGCTCCTGACGTGGGTGAACGACTGGCTTCAGGGGAACGAGGGATTACCGGAGATGCCTTCGGTCGCGTTTGGCGCAAGCTGCGCGCTGGCGGAACTGACAGGCGTATTGCCGGAGGCGGCGGACTATCGCGCTGCGCCGTTATGCACTGGCGATCCTGACGATTTGGTGCTGCGGCTTGCCGATATGCCCGGCGAGAAAATCGCTAAGGTCAAAGTGGGTCTTTATGAAGCGGTACGCGACGGCATGGTGGTTAATTTGCTGCTGGAGGCGATCCCGGATCTGCATCTGCGTCTGGATGCGAATCGCGCCTGGACGCCGCTAAAAGCCCAACAGTTCGCAAAGTATGTTAATCCGGATTACCGCGCTCGTATCGCCTTTCTCGAAGAACCGTGTAAGACGCGGGATGATTCCCGCGCCTTTGCCCGTGAAACCGGCATCGCGATTGCCTGGGACGAAAGTCTGCGCGAAGCGGATTTCACCTTTGAAGCCGAAGAGGGCGTCAGGGCTGTGGTTATCAAACCTACGCTGACCGGATCGCTTGATAAAGTGCGTGAGCAAGTCGCTGCCGCCCATGCGTTGGGACTGACGGCGGTCATCAGCTCTTCGATCGAGTCCAGCCTCGGCCTGACGCAACTGGCGCGGATTGCCGCCTGGTTGACGCCGGGAACGCTGCCTGGACTGGATACCTTGCATCTGATGCAGGCGCAACAGATTCGCCCCTGGCCCGGTAGCGCGTTGCCTTGTCTGAAGCGTGAGGAGCTGGAACGACTGTTATGACATTCACGGACTGGCCGTGGCGCCACTGGCGTCAGGTTCGCAGTCAGGCGCCCGCTCTGCGCCTGAACGATGAAGTGCTAAGCTGGCGCGCCCTCTGTGAGCGTATTGATGCGCTGGCGGGCGGGTTTGCCGCGCAGGGCGTACGCGAGGGCGATGGTGTCCTGCTGCGCGCCGGGAATCAGCCGCGCACTCTGTTGGCATGGCTTGCGCTGATGCAGTGCGGCGCGCGGGTTCTGCCCGTCAACCCGCAGTTGCCCCAGACATTGCTGGAGGCGCTGGTGCCGAAGTTAACGCTGCGTTTTGCGCTGACACTGGAAGGCGAAAACGCGTTTTCCGGATTAACCGCGTTGCAGATACAAAAGAGCACAGCGGCGTATGCCGTGGCCTGGCAACCGCAGCGTCTGGTTTCCATGACGCTGACATCGGGTTCCACAGGATTGCCAAAAGCGGCTGTACATACGTGCCAGGCGCATCTTGCCAGCGCGCAGGGGGTGCTTTCGCTAATGCCGTTTGGCCCTCAGGATGACTGGCTGCTATCGCTGCCGCTGTTTCATGTATCCGGGCAGGGTATTATGTGGCGTTGGCTCTTCGCCGGGGCGCGCATGACGGTACGCGATAAGCAACCGCTGGAGCAGATGCTGGCAGGGTGTACTCATGCTTCGCTGGTGCCGACGCAGCTGTGGCGGCTGCTGGCGAATCGGGCGGCGGTGACGCTGAAAGCCGTTTTGCTCGGCGGCGCGGTGATTCCGGTTGAACTCACCGACCAGGCCAGCAAACAAGGGATTCGCTGCTGGTGCGGGTATGGGCTCACGGAGTTCGCGTCTACGGTATGCGCCAAAGAGGCTGATGGTTCGGATGATGTTGGCGCGCCGCTTCCCGGCAGAGAGATCAGAATCGTCGATAATGAAGTCTGGCTGCGCGCCGCCAGTATGGCGGAAGGTTACTGGCGTGATGGCAAACTGATCCCGCTGGTTAATGACGAAGGCTGGTTTGCCACGCGCGATCGCGGCGAGCTGAACCACGGCAGGCTAACCATCGCCGGGCGGCTGGACAACCTGTTCTTTAGCGGCGGCGAAGGCATTCAGCCGGAGGAAGTCGAACGCGTTATTAACGCGCATCCGCTGGTGCAACAAGCCTTTGTCGTGCCGGTAGAAGATAAAGAGTTTGGCCATCGTCCCGTTGCGGTTGTGGAGTATGCATCGCAGGCCGGAGACGTGAACCTCGCTGAATGGGTTCGCGATAAGCTGGCGCGTTTTCAACAGCCGGTTCGCTGGTTGACGCTGCCGTCAGAACTGAAAAACGGAGGGATTAAAATATCTCGCCGTGCGCTCCAGCAGTGGGTGTGTAAGATCTGTAAAAATTAATGTTAGGTTAATATACAACCATTCCATCGCTATTGCCGTTTTGTTTATCCGTTGATGTGTAACGTGTTATGAACAATCAGCGTGAAACGGGGGCGCTATGGAATGGTTGGTTAAGAAATCGCATTATGTCAAAAAGAGGGCGTGCCATGTTCTGGTGCTGTGTGATAGCGGCGGTTCGCTAAAAATGATCGCCGAGGCGAATTCCATGATATTACTGAGTCCCGGCGATATCCTGTCGCCTTTACAGGATGCGCAGTATTGTATTAATCGGGAAAAACACCAGACCTTAAAAATCGTTGATGCACGCTGTTATTCCTGCGACGAATGGCAGCGGTTGACGCGCAAGCCATCATGATCTGGCGGGCAGAAAAATCAGCATTACCCCCGCCATAATACACAATACGCCGAGCATCGCTTTTAGGCTGAAAGCGCCTTGCAAACCGGGTAACAGCATTGAGGCTACCCAGACAAGCACATAGCTGAGACTCAGTAGCGCATAGGCTTTGCTGAGCGCGAGCGTGTGTAATGTTTTCTGCCAGCAGAAGACGGAAACCAGATACCCCGCCAAACCGGCGAATAGCGCCAGGGTCGCGGCATTAAATGCGCCCAGTCCGGAAATAAACGCCAGTGGATGCGCTATCGATGGCAGCCGCATCATGGCGAATCCTAAACTCAACTGGGCGAGGGAGGCAATCGCAACGCTTATCAGTCCCCACATTACGCCCATTATGCCGCACTCCCCAGAATGATAATGCCGCTGATAATCAATGCGACGCCCAACCAGTGGCGGGGCGGAACCTGTTCATGCCAGATTTTCCAGGCCGCCAGCGTGACCCAGACAAAATTCAGACTCAACATCGGGTAAGCAATTCCCACCGGCAGGGTTTGTAGCACCAGCAGCCACAGCACCATCGCTGCGCCCATGCATATCAGCGCCAGGCCCAGCCACAGCATCAGGTGGCGGCGGCGTCCGCCCGTCGTCAATGGCCGTGTCGCTTGCTTCTGGCAGAGCTGACCGCCAACGCTGAGCAGACTGGCAAGCACCAGAACGATGCCGATCATTTAGGCCGATACTGAATTAACACCAGACGCCCCTGATAATCAACATTGTCCGCAGGGGGAAGGGAAAGAGCGCTGATGTCTTCGTCTTTGTCTATTGAAAGTACTAGCGTAATAATGCCCTCCTGACGATGCTGGTTGAGCCAGGCGTTAAAATCGTCGGCTTTAACGAATTTATTCTGTACATCAGGATAGCTAAGACCATACCTGAGTTCGCCCGCGTGTCCGTAGAGCATAATATCGTCTCGTTTCAGACTCCAGGCCAGCCCGGCGGCGACGCCCACGCTGTCGGCAAGAATATAGCGGCTTGATGCCAAAGGCGCCTGGGTCATTTCGACAAAAAACTGTGGCTGTTTGGACTCCATCACCCTGTCGGGGACGGAAAAGCCGAACAGCAGCGCCAGTCCCAGCGGACAAAACGCGGGTAATAGGTATTTTGGGCTATGACAGAGGCTATACCAGCCCACAAACGCCCAAACAGTAAAGACGCCCCAGACGCAAAAAACTTTATAAGTTTCGATATGCGTCCACACCGGCGATTTCAGCGGGCCCCATGAGGAGACGACAAACGCTGCGACGATCCCGACTAACCCGAACACCAGGTTGATCCCGCCGTTGACACGCAGCGCGGTAACGCCTTCTTTTACGTTATGCAGGACGAAGCGCGCCATGAGTATCGCTATCGGTGCGAAACAGGAAAGAACATAGGTGGGCAGTTTCCCTTTCGCAATACTGAAAAAGAGAAGCGGCATGATCGTCCATCCGAGCAAATAGAATGCGCCGTTTCGCTCGCGCCAGCCCAGTTTAAGCGCGCCAGGCAGTAACCCCAGCCACGGTAAACTTCCCGCGAGCAGCACCGGCAGATAGTACCAGAAAGGGGCTTTATGCTGGGCATCGCTCATGGCGAATCGCTGGATATGCTCCACCCAGAAAAAGTAATGCCAGAAATCGGCTTCGCGTCGCGCAATGGCGATCGCCCAGGGAAGGACAACCACAAAGCAGCTCAAGACCGCCAGCCAGCCGTATAGCAAAAAGTCCTTCCAGCGTTTCTGGACAATGACCCACGGCAGCACGCTCACTACCGGTACGGCCAGGGCGAGGAAGCCTTTAGTTAATACACCCAGACCGCAGGTTGCGCCCAGTAGCAAAAACATCCCAATCTTGCCCGTTCGGGTCGTGGCCTGCATCCCCTGCCAGAAACAACACATCCCGGCCGTAAGCCAAAGCGCGATCATCGGGTCGAGTACCGCATACGTCCCGATACTGTAAACGGCAAAGAGGGAGAGAAAGATAACGGAGGCGAGCAACGCGGTACGTTTATCCCGCCATAAGCGGAACGTCAGCCACGCCACCAGCGCTGCGGCCAGCAATGTCGTTAAAATAGCGCCAGCCCGCACGCCAAAATTGGTAGCGCCAAAAAGCCACTGACCCAGACTGTTTATCCAGTAACCGGCTATCGGTTTTTCAAAATAACGTAATCCCAGAAAATGCGGCACGATCCAGTCGCCAGACGCCAGCATCTCCCGACTTATTTCGGCATAGCGCGTTTCATCCGGCTGCCAGAGCAGGCGGCTATTGACAGGAATAACATAGTAGAGCGCGATAAATGCGGCGAAAGCCAGATAATAGCGTATCGATTTCATCATGAGGCGCTCGCGGCCTGTTGGCACCCCAGCCAACCTTCACGGCCAGGGATGTGTCCACGTACAATTTGCCCCAACGGCAGAGACTCAGGCGATGCCGGCAGCAGTTCGCCCAGAGGGCAAAAGGTGATCCCCGCGTCGCGTGCACGAACGAGCAAATCTTCAAACAGCGGCTGATGGACAATACCTTCGACTTCCGCATGGATGGTATATACCGGCGTGCCTTTGTCCTGCAACATACGGGAGATAATCCAGGTATTGAACGACTGCGCCTGAACGGCGGGGCCGATAACCTCATCCCACGTGGGTAAGGTGACCGGGATTTGTGGCGTCCCGGTCTGGCCCGGCATCAGTAGCGGACGGAATAAGGTGGTTCCACGGCAATCGCTGTTATACCGCAGGTTGAACGGCTCTTTCGCACGAACAACGCGCCCATCCGCTCGCCAGCCGGCCGCGGCTGAGCAGGTGACGGGTTTTCCGATAATGGCCTCAAGCGCCGTTATGCCGCGCGCGATATCTTCTTCAAGCTGGCGGATACTCCAGTGGCCGCTGTGAGTCTGCCACGCATGGTGATCCCAGGCATGTAGTCCCGTCTCATGGTATGTTGCCGTTTCACGAATAATCCCGGCATTGGCGTTGCCGATATTTTTTCCCGGCCAGGCGGTACCGGCCAGCAGGATATCCCAGCCGTAGAGCGAAGCGGCGTTTGAACGTAGCATTTTCCATAAAAATCGCGGTCTTATCAGACGCCAAAGATGACGTCCCATATTGTCCGGCCCGACGCTGAAGAAAAAGCTGGCCTGAACGCCGTGGCGATGCAATGTCGCCAGCAGCCGGGGAACACCTTCACGCGTTCCTCGCAAGGTATCAACATCAATGCGTAAACCGACTTTCGTCATGATGCGCGTTCCGCGACATCTACGCTGCGCAGGAAGAAGTCCAGCGTTTCTTCAACCGTATCACGCATCGCAATAGACGGTTCCCAGCCCAGACAGCGCCTGGCATTGTCGATACTGGGTTTCCGGTGTGCGACATCCTGATAACCCTTGCCGTAATAACTACGGCTTTCGACGACCTGGAAACCGGCAAACGGTGGGAAATGGCAGCGCAGCGGATGCTTATCAAAACTGTCGAGCAACAGCGTCGCCAGTTCCTGAATACTGGCTTCGTTGTCAGGATTGCCGATATTAATGATTTTGCCATCGCACCGATCGCCCTCATTCACAATAATGCGGAATAATGCTTCGATCCCATCGCGAATATCGGTGAAACAGCGCTTCTGCTGACCACCGTCGATAAGCTTGATCGGCGTCCCTTCTACCAGGTTCAGAATCAACTGCGTTATCGCGCGTGAACTGCCGATACGCGCCGCGTTCAGGCTATCCAGCCGCGGCCCCATCCAGTTAAAGGGACGGAAAAGCGTGAAGCGCAATCCCTCTTTTTCGCCATAAGCCCAAATCACCCGGTCGAGAAGCTGTTTGGAAACGGAGTAAATCCAGCGCGGCTTATTCACCGGCCCGACGATCAGATTCGATTTGTCCTCGTCAAAAGAGGCGTCCGTACACATGCCGTACACTTCAGAGGTAGACGGAAAAACCACGCGTTTACGGTATTTTACGCAATAACGGATAATCCGCAGGTTTTCTTCAAAATCAAGTTCAAAGACGCGCAGCGGGTTGCGGGTGTATTCAATCGGGGTAGCAATCGCTACCAGCGGCAGTACGACATCGCATTTTTTGACATGATATTCGATCCATTCTGAGTGGATGCTGATATCTCCCTCCACGAAATGAAAGCGAGGGTGGAGCAGGAATCGGCTAATGGCGTTGCTGCCGATATCCATACCGTAGACCTCGTAATTCTCTTCATTCAGTAACCGTTCGGTCAAATGATTGCCGATAAAACCGTTGACGCCGAGGATGAGAACGCGAATGCGACGTTTACCGCTGGTCGCTGGTGGACGGTTCAAACGCGCGCCCGCCACCAGACCAAGCGTCTGTGCAAGCTGCGAGCCCTGTACAGTAATGCCGTCTCCGGCCTGGCCGGTAATAATCTCCAGCGCGCCATCGGCGCAGGCGACCCGCAGCGGAGAGACCGAAATTACCGAGCCGGGAAGCGCGCCCTGCGCATCCGGACAAATTCGGGAAGACCAGATAGTGAATTTTTGCGAGCCGTTATAGCTGAACGCGCCGGGCCAGGGGGCGGCTACCGCCCGCACCAGGTTATGCACCGTGGAAACCGGTTTGTGCCAGTCGATAAGGCCATCTTCCGGCCTGCGGCGACCATAATATGTAGCGTCAGACTCACGCTGAGGAACAGAAGGTATATCGCCGCATTTCATGGTGGGCAGGATGCTATTAAGCAACTGGCGCGCGGCCTGACATAGCTTATGATGCAGGGTAAGCGCAACATCGTCCTGCGCAATAGCGACGCGTTGACTGGCGACAATCTCTCCGGCGTCGGCACGTTTGACCATACGATGCAGCGTTACGCCCGTTTCGCTTTCGCCGTTAACCAGAACCCAGTTTAGCGGCGCACGGCCACGATAGGCAGGCAATAGAGAACCGTGCAGATTGAACGCGCCAGCCGGGGCGAGGTGCAGAATTTCTTCGCTTAACAGGTTGCGGTAATAGAACGAAAAAATAATATCCGGCGCAAGCTCAGCGATGCGGTCGACCCAGATAGGATGATTTACGTTATCCGGCGCATAAACCGGAATCCCTAATCCTGCCGCCAGCCGGGAGACGGAGCCAAAAAAGGTGTTTTCCGCAGGATTGTCGGCATGAGTAAAAATCGCGGCAATCTCATACCCGGCATCCAGTACGGCCTGCACGCCCTGACATCCCATATCGTGATAGGCAAAAATAACGGCTTTCATTGGTGACTTTCCTCAGTAAACGGCGTGCTTTCCGGGTAGATAACTTGTTGAACAAAATAGCGGGGGCGGGCGCGGACATCGTTATAAATGCGACCGATGTATTCGCCCAGCAGTCCCATACCGATGAATTGCGCGCCGATGAAGGTAAACAGGACGGCAAAGAGCATAAATACGCCTTCCGCCGCCCACTGCGGCCCCAGCGCCAGGCGAAGTACAATAAGCAATACCGACAGGCTAAACCCGCCGATGGCGATAACGCTGCCCAGCAGGCTCAACAGGCGCAGCGGCGTCGTCGTCAGGCAGGTCACCAGGTCATACATCAGGTTAATGAGACGCATAAAACTGTATTTAGAGTCGCCAAATTCACGTTCAGCGTGATGCACCGGGATCTCGGTAGCCCGACGAGCGAAAATGTTGGCCAGAATAGGGATAAAGGTGCTGCGTTCATGGCAGCGCAACATAGTATCGATAATAGGGCGGCGATAGGCGCGTAACATGCAGCCGTAATCGCCCATCGCTTTGCCCGTTGTGCGCTGGATCAGTAGATTAATGATTTTTGACGCCGATTTGCGAAACAGGCTGTCCTGTCGGTTCTGGCGCACGGTGCCTACCACATCGAACCCTTCATCGGCTTTCGCCACCAGGCGCGGGATCTCTTCCGGCGGGTTTTGCAGATCGGCATCCAGCGTAATGATAAGATCGCCGCTTACATGGCTAAACCCCGCCATAATCGCTGCATGTTGACCGTAGTTACGGTTGAGTAAAATAGAGATGATATGGCTATCGGCCTCCTTGGACGCCTTAACCATCAGCTCCGCCGAGCTATCGCTGCTACCATCATCTATCAATAAAATCTCCCACGCTTTGCCCAGACTCTCGCAGGCGATGGTGGTGCGTCTTATCAATTCCGGCAGGCTTTCCTGTTCGTTATAGACAGGAATAACCACCGAGACTTTTTTTATGGGGGCGGCGTCAAACATGCTTATTGTCCTGCTATCTGATGAAGGGCGGTAATGACCCGATCAAAGTCACTCTCGGTCATATCCGGGAAGAGCGGCAGTGAGCAGATCCGCTCGCTGTTCCACTCGGTGTCAGGCAGCGTGAGCGTTGGGAAACGTTCGCGATAATATTTTTGCGTATGCGCGGCGCGGAAATGCAGCCCTGTGCCGATGCCTTTCGCTTTCAGCGATGCCATCAGAGCATCCCGGGTAATACCGCAGCGGGCTTCATCGACCCGGATAATGAATAAATGCCAGGCGTGAATATGCTCCCACGACGGAAGGCTCAGAGGCTGAAAAGGCAGGTCTGCCATTGCCTGGTGGTACTGCGCTGCGATGGCGGCGCGGCGAGCGTTAAGCGCATCCAGTTTCTGTAACTGAGCAAGCGCGATAGCGGCGTTGAGGTCGGGCAAATTATATTTGTAGCCCGGCGCCAGGACTTCCGCTTGTGGCGCGCGTCCTCCGCTCTGTCGATCCCAGGCATCAACGCCAAGCCCGTGAAACTTGAGACTGCGCAGTTTATCGGCGAATTGCGGGTTATCCGTGACGACGATACCGCCTTCAGCGCAGGTAATGTTCTTAATGGCGTGGAAGGAGAAAATCGCGGTGCCCCGGGCGCCAATGTGGCGACCTTTGTAGCTGGTTCCTGTCGCGTGCGCCGCGTCTTCAATCACTGGAATGCCATAACGCTCGCCAAGAGCGTAAATAGCGTCCAGATCGGCGGGCGCGCCAGCGTAGTGGACGGGGATAATTGCTTTGGTTTGTGGCGTAATCGCGGCTTCGATATGTTCAGGCGTGACCATCAGCGTATCGCGATCGACATCGACCATGACGGGGTTCGCGCCGAGTAAAACGATCATATTTAGCGTAGAAACCCACGTCATTGACGGTGTAATGACCTCGTCGCCTTCACCAATGCCCAGCGCCATCAACGCGATGTGCATACCGGCAGTGGCTGAACTGACGGCAACGGCATATTGATTGCCAGTTAGCCGACAAAACGCCGCTTCCAGTTCCTGATTTTTCGGGCCGGTTGTTATCCAACCTGAGTCCAGTACGGTCTTAACGGCAGCAAGCTCTTCCGCGCCCATCGCCGGACGGGAGAAAGGCAAAAAGTCCGACATCATTTTTCCTTCAGCCATTGAAAGCCGCTTTTCAAATATTTCGGCAATAGAAAAGGGCTTATTTTTTAACGCATTTAGCTGAACCCTACTGGATGAATATTAAATTAACATTAAGAAATTAAGGTGAAGTAAAAAGATAATTTTTAACGGAATTATGCTTTGCTTTCGCCGAAAGTTTAAGGCATTTTATGCATGCCCAAAAGCTGTTTTTATGTTTCTGGCCTGGTCTTCCGTTGCGGAATTTCATTTTAATCGTATTGCTATTAAGTTAGCTGCACTGTCTGCCTGAGAGGTTAATGTGCTGGCATTTACCCTACGCTTTATTAAAAACAAACGCTATCTCGCGACTCTGGCGGGGGCGTTGGTTATTATCGCCGGGTTGACCTCACAACATGCCTGGAGTGGTAACGGTCTACCGCAGATTAACGGTAAAGCGCTGGCGGCGCTGGCGAAGCAGCATCCGGTAGTCGTGTTATTCCGCCATGCCGAGCGGTGCGATCGTTCCGATAATACCTGCCTGTCAGACAGCACGGGGATTACGGTCAACGGTGCGCAAGATGCCAGAGCGCTGGGTAAAGCCTTCAGTGCCGATATACAAAATTACAATCTCTATTCCAGTAATACGGTGCGCACCATCCAGTCGGCAACCTGGTTTTCTGCGGGCAGGTCGCTTACGGTGGATAAAGAAATGATGGATTGCGGCAGCGGTATTTATGCTTCAATCAATACGTTACTGAAAAAGTCGCAGAATAAAAATATAGTCATTTTTACCCATAATCATTGTTTGACGTATATTGCAAAAAATAAGCGCGGCGTAAAGTTTGATCCGGACTATCTTAATGCGCTCGTTATGCATGCGGAAAACGGAAAACTCTTTTTAGATGGTGAATTTGTTCCCGGCTAGCCGCATGTTAAAAGCGTAAAGACAGCCTGAAGCGGCTGTCGTCATTATAATAACCCTTTCAATGCTAATGTGTGGCGTGTCGCTACATTCAAATCATACAGCGCCAGTTCTTCTGGCTTGACCCAGGCGTAGTCCTGAAATTCGTCGTTAATACATATATCGCGGTTAGCGGAAACACAGTCGAAGATGAGATAAATCATATAAATCTCTTCTTGTCTGCCATCAGCGTAGGTTTTAACGCGGATATCGTCGCGGAAGGTCCACGGCGTAATATCGCTCAGAATCAGTTGTTCGCCGAGTTCCTCCCGAATCTCCCGACGCAGCGCCTCTTCAATGCGTTCGCCTGGCTCGACCCCGCCGCCCGACAGCGCCCACTGACCGGGAAAGACGCCGCGGTTGTCGGCCATTTTGCACAGCAGATAACAGCCATCATTTTGAATTAATGGGCAAACTATAGTTCGTTGACGCATAAGTCGCTTCCTTAAACCACCAGGCCATCAGCTTAACAAATCATTCTGCGAAATTCTTTGTGAAAAATGGAAGCGATAACGCAGACTGCGTTTTTTGTTAATTTTGTTGATGCAGGCGTCGCCATGTGATGGCGCAATGATGCGTCATGGCGAAAGTAGTATTTCGTTACAATATGTTTTTGGAATGGTTTCTTAGTGCATTGATTCCTCAGCGTCTGGCAGTACAATTCTGCCGTTTTGGGGAGTTTTTCTTTATGTGCTTGCTGGAAAGGGTAAAAATGAAAAAAAGCATATTATTAGGTTTTGCCGGAATGCTGTTCGTTTCTGCATCGGCGCAGGCCATCAGTATT
Organism: Salmonella sp. SAL4457; assembly: GCF_046548235.1. NCBI lineage: Bacteria > Pseudomonadati > Pseudomonadota > Gammaproteobacteria > Enterobacterales > Enterobacteriaceae > Salmonella > Salmonella sp. SAL4457. The sequence goes on along the minus strand of NZ_JBGDZO010000009.1, from coordinate 48,967 downwards.
AGCGGCCAGGCGGGCGAAGATTACACCAACATTGGCGTGGGTTTTGGTACGGAATCGACGGGACTGGCGCTAAGCGGCAACTGGATGCACAACGATGATGATGGCGATGCTGCGGGCGTGGGTCTGGGGCTGAACATTCCGGTGGGACCGCTGCTGGCGACGGTAGGCGGTAAAGGTATTTATACCAATCCGAAAGACAGCGATGAAGGCTATGCGGCGGCTGTCGGCGGTGGGCTACAATGGAAAATCGGCAACAGCTTCCGTCTGTTCGGCGAGTATTATTATTCACCAGATTCGCTGTCCAGCGGTATCGACAGTTATGAAGAAGCGAATGCAGGCGCGCGTTTCACCATTATGCGCCCGCTGAGCATTGAAGCCGGTTATCGTTACCTGAACCTGGCGGGTAAAGACGGCAACCGCGATAATGCGATTGCTGACGGCCCTTATGTTGGCGTAAACGCCAGCTTTTGATGCTAACGGCGCGGCAATCGTCGCGCCATATTCCTCCTTTTCCCGTCATTCTTCTTTCCACGTCCTATTCCTCTTTGCGTTATAGTGTTTTCATCATAAGAGCAGGAGAACACAATGCTAAATGTGGAAATGCTATCCACCGGGGATGAGGTGTTGCACGGACAAATCGTTGACACCAATGCCGCCTGGCTGGCTGATTTTTTCTTTCATCAGGGCGTTCCGTTATCACGGCGAAATACGGTAGGCGATAATCTGGACAGTCTGGTCGCTATCTTGCGTGAACGCAGTCAACATGCTGATGTTTTGATTGTTAATGGCGGGTTAGGGCCGACCAGCGATGATTTAAGCGCGCTCGCCGCGGCAACGGCAAAAGGCGAAGGATTAGTACTGCACCAGGCGTGGCTGACCGAAATGGAACGCTACTTTCAGCAGCGTGGCCGCGTGATGGCGCCGAGCAACCGTAAACAGGCGGAACTGCCTGCCAGCGCGGAGTTTATTAATAATCCGGTCGGCACTGCCTGTGGATTTGCGCTACAGCTCAACCGCTGCCTGATGTTTTTCACCCCCGGCGTACCGTCTGAATTTAAGGTTATGGTGGAGAAGGAAATCTTACCGCGGTTACGCGCGCGTTTTTCGCTGCCGGAGCCGCCGCTTTGCCTGCGGTTAACGACTTTTGGACGTTCAGAAAGCGACCTCGCGCAGCGTCTCGATTCACTGCCGTTGCCGCCCGGCGTGACGATGGGGTATCGCTCATCAATGCCGATCATTGAACTGAAGTTGACCGGCCCGGCGACGCAACGGGAGGCGATGCTGGCGTTATGGCCAGAGGTCAAACGGGTCGCCGGACAGAACCTGATTTTTGAAGGTACGGAAAATCTGCCGGCGCAAATAGCCCGCCGCCTGCAGGAAAGGCAGTTGAGTCTGACGTTGAGCGAGCAATACACCAGCGGCTTACTGGCGCTACAGCTTTCCCGCGCCGGGGCGCCTGTTCTTGCCAGCGAAGTCGTTCCTTCTCAGGAAGAGACGCTGGCGCAAACGGCGCACTGGACGACAGAACGACGCAGCAATCATTATGCCGGTCTGGCGCTGGCCGTGTCGGGGCTGGAAAACGAACATCTTAATTTCGCGCTGGCGACGCCGGATGGCACGTATGCCTTACGCGTGCGTTTTAGCGCCAATCGGTATAGTCTGGCAATACGTCAGGAGGTCTGCGCGATGATGGCGCTAAATATGCTGCGCCGCTGGCTTAATGGCGAGGACATTATCAGCGAGCATGGCTGGATAGACGTGGTTGAATCATTGACATCATAATCCCTTTCTCTTATCTGCGATGGGAACGACATCGTGAGCCGGATAAGGCCGCTATGCCATTATCCGGCAATATTATCTGCTTTTTTGTCCAGCCAATTGTACTGAATACAAAGTAATACGTGCGTTAATTCACATTTATATGGTTAACCCTTCCACTCCGTTGGAAGGCGGATAAGCTTTGACGCGCTTCACAATTTTTTCCCTACTGACCTTTCACACTGATTCCAGTGTCTCAGACTGGAGTCCAATATGTTGGAATCAAGTAAAGTCCCGGCTCTTACTCGCGCAATCGACATCCTCAATTTGATCGCGCGTATTGGCCCATGCAGCGCGGCAATCATTATTGAAACGCTGCGTATTCCAAAAAGCACCGCGTACCTGCTGTTGAATGAATTAAAACGTCAGCGATTTATTAGCCTCGATCATCAGGATAACTACTGCCTGTGGACTAAGCTCGTTGAATTGTCGGGTCATGCGCTCAGCAAGATGGATCTGCGGGAGCTGGCGCGTCCTCGTCTAACACAACTGATGGATGAAACCGGGCTGCTGTGTCACTTGGGGATCATCGACCACGAAAATGCGTATTACATACTGAAAGTGGAATCCTCATCCACTATCAGCGTGCGCTCGCATGAGGGGAAAAGCCTCTCTCTTTATCGTTCCGGCATCGGCAAATGCCTGCTGGCATGGCAGCCGGCCGCCGTACGCAAAGCCATTATTGAACAACTGGTATGGGAGCGAGCCACGCTGACCACCATCACCGAGCCGCAACAATTGAATGATGAGCTGGAACGCATTCGCCAGCGAGGATGGAGCTTTGATAACGGGGAGGATTATCCGGATGTCCGCTGCGTTGCCGCACCGGTATTTAATGCCAGAAACGAACTGACCGCGGCAATTTCAGTGGTCGGCACGCGCCTGCAAATCAACGAAGAGAATCTAGATTATTTGGCCGGTAAAGCTATTGCCTGTGCCAAAGATATTTCACGCCTGTTGGGATGGAAAAGTCCCTTCGACTCACTCGCATCTTAAAATGGAGAATATTATGACTCTTCCTAAAATTAAACACGTTCGAGCCTGGTTTATTGGGGGCGCTACCGCAGAGAAAGGGGCTGGCGGCGGGGATTATCACGACCAGGGAGGAAATCACTGGATTGATGACCATATCGCCACTCCCATGAGCAAATATCGCGACTATGAGCAGTCTCGTCAGTCTTTTGGAATCAACGTGTTAGGGACGCTGATTGTCGAAGTAGAGGCGGAAAATGGGCAGACGGGGTTCGCCGTTTCGACAGCAGGGGAGATGGGCTGTTTTATCGTAGAAAAACATCTTAACCGGTTTATTGAAGGCAAATGCGTAAGCGATATCAAACTTATTCACGATCAGATGCTCGGCGCGACCATGTACTACTCCGGTTCCGGCGGTCTGGTGATGAACACGATTTCCTGTGTGGATCTGGCGCTGTGGGATCTGTTTGGCAAGGTGGTGGGGCTGCCGGTTTATAAATTGCTGGGCGGAGCGGTGCGCGATGAAATTCAGTTTTACGCCACCGGCGCACGCCCGGATCTGGCTAAAGAAATGGGCTTTATCGGCGGTAAAATGCCGACTCACTGGGGACCGCACGATGGTGATGCGGGGATCCGTAAAGATGCCGCGATGGTGGCGGATATGCGTGAAAAGTGCGGGCCGGATTTCTGGCTGATGCTCGACTGCTGGATGAGTCAGGATGTGAACTATGCGACTAAACTGGCTCACGCCTGTGCGCCATTTAATCTCAAATGGATTGAAGAGTGTCTGCCGCCGCAGCAGTATGAAGGCTATCGCGAATTAAAACGCAACGCGCCTGCAGGGATGATGGTTACCAGCGGCGAACACCATGGTACGCTGCAATCCTTCCGCACTCTGGCAGAAACCGGCATTGATATTATGCAGCCGGATGTTGGCTGGTGCGGCGGATTAACCACGCTGGTTGAGATCGCCGCGCTTGCCAAATCGCGCGGGCAACTGGTGGTGCCGCACGGTTCGTCTGTCTATTCGCACCATGCAGTTATTACTTTCACTAATACCCCTTTCAGCGAGTTCCTGATGACCAGCCCGGACTGCTCCACCCTGCGTCCGCAATTTGACCCGATTCTCCTGGATGAGCCGGTGCCGGTGAATGGACGCATCCATAAATCAGTGCTGGATAAGCCGGGCTTCGGCGTCGAGCTTAACCGTGACTGTCACTTGAAACGCCCTTATAGCCACTAATAACTCGTGCGTTGCCTTTGTACGGCAACGCCCTCATCCTGTTGAGGATATTGCTATGAGCATCACTTTACTTGACGGCGTAGTGAAGAAAAACCGCGCACGTTTAATTCCTTTTATGTTGGCGCTGTATGTACTGGCGTTTCTGGATCGTTCAAATATTGGTTTTGCCAAAGAGACCTATCAGATAGATACCGGGCTAAGTAATGAAGCCTACGCGCTAGGGGCCGGTATTTTCTTTGTGGTTTACGCTTTCCTTGGCGTACCGGCTAACCTGCTGATGCGCAAATTTGGCGCAAGAACCTGGATCGGCACGACTACCCTGCTGTGGGGCTTTCTCTCTGCTGCGATGGCCTGGGCGGATAGTGAAGCAAAATTTCTGATAATCCGCACGCTATTGGGCGCGGCGGAGGCTGGATTTTTCCCCGGCATGATCTATCTAACTTCACAATGGTTCCCGCAGCGTAACCGTGCCAGCATTATGGGGCTATTTTATATGGGCGCGCCGCTGGCGTTAACGTTGGGTTCGCCGCTCTCCGGCGCTCTGCTGGAGATGCATGGTTTTATGGGGCACCCGGGATGGTTCTGGATGTTCGTTATCGAAGGCCTACTTGCGATTGGCGCAGGGATATTCACCTTTTTCTGGCTTGATGACACTCCGCAGCAGGCGCGTTTTCTTAGCCTGGAAGAAAAGAACGCGCTTATCAGGCAACTGGCGAGCGAAGAAGAGAAAAAGGTCACGTCAAGGCTTGCGGATGCGCTGCGTAATGGACGCGTCTGGCAACTGGCTATTATTTATCTGACGATTCAGGTGGCGGTATACGGACTCATCTTTTTCCTGCCGACCCAGGTTGCCGCGCTATTGGGCACTAAAGTGGGCTTTACCGCTTCGGTGGTAACAGCGGTTCCCTGGGTGGCGGCTTTGCTTGGCACATGGCTTATTCCTCGCTACTCCGACCGTACCGGCGATCGCCGTAACGTTGCGGCAGTGACACTACTGGCTGCGGGCATTGGCATTGGCCTGTCAGGTCTGGTTTCTCCGGTGCTCGCTATTCTGGCGCTCTGTGTTGCAGCAGTAGGATTTATTGCCGTTCAGCCCGTATTCTGGACCATGCCGACGCAGCTACTTTCCGGTACGGCTCTGGCGGCAGGAATTGGTTTCGTTAATCTGTTTGGCGCTGTGGGCGGTTTTATTGCCCCAATTCTGCGCGTAAAAGCGGAAACGTTGTTTGCCAGCGATGCGGCGGGCCTGCTGACGCTGGCCGGAGTCGCCATCATTGGCTCATTAATTATCTTCACGCTGAGCGTTAATCGTCCGGTGGCGCAATCCGGCGCTGCGCATCATTAATCTTATCTACGTTGTAAGGATCGCTATGAACGCATTGTTATCAAATCCTTTTAAAGAAGGATTACGTAAAGGGGATACGCAAATTGGTTTGTGGCTCAGTTCAACCACCTCTTATATGGCGGAGATTGCGGCGACGTCGGGTTATGACTGGTTGTTAATAGATGGCGAGCACGCGCCTAATACGGTGCAGGACTTGTATCATCAGTTACAGGCCATCGCCCCATACGCCAGCCAGCCGGTGATTCGCCCGATCGAGGGAAGTAAAGCGCTCATTAAACAGGTACTGGACATCGGGGCGCAAACGCTACTGATCCCGATGGTTGACACCGCAGAACAGGCGCGCCAGGTCGTTTCCGCTACCCGATACCCGCCGTTGGGGCAACGAGGCGTTGGCGCGAGCGTGGCGCGTGCGGCGCGCTGGGGGAGAATCGACAACTATATGGCACAGGCCAATGAGTCGCTCTGCCTGTTGGTGCAGGTTGAAAGCAAAGTGGCGCTGGAAAACCTTGACGCGATTCTGGAGGTTGAAGGCATTGATGGCGTCTTTATCGGTCCGGCAGATCTCTCTGCTTCATTGGGTTACCCCGATAATGCCGGACACCCGGAAGTGCAGCGAATCATTGAAGCGTGTATTTATCGTATTCGCGCCGCCGGAAAAGCGGCGGGTTTTTTGGCGGTCGATCCGGCAATGGCGCAGAAATGTCTGGCGTGGGGCGCGAATTTTGTCGCGGTCGGGGTAGATACGATGCTCTACACCGAGGCGCTGGACAGCAGGTTGGCGATGTTTAAATCTGTTCAGTCAGTAAGCACGGCAAAACGTAGTTATTGAGAAAAATGCCGGATGGCACGTATGCCTTACGCATGCGTTTTAGCGCCTATCGGTATAGTCTGGCAATACGTCAGGAGGTTTGTGCGGTGATGGCGCTAAATATGCTGCGCCGTTGGCTTAATGGCGAGGACATTACCAGCGAGCATGGCTGGATAGACGTGGTTGAATCATTGACGGCATAGAACTTTTAGTGGGAAGGCTTGGCCTTCCCATCCTTATATACTTATAAATTCTTCGCAGAGCATCATTTCAGGATAAGAGCCTAATGGGATAGGCTCTAAGTACTCACCATTACTGGAGACTGTATTCATATATTTGCCGCCGGGTTTGGGTGTTAAATAGTGCTTGTTCTTCTACTGAAAGCGTTAAGAATTTTTCCGCAAATTCTCGTAGTGTGGTAACAGGATCGTTTTGTCCGGCATTCGATAAGAGTTGAATTGTATGGTAACAAAATAGACCACAGCCGTTGGGTACATTATTTTGTAAATTAGTTTCAATAAAATCAATATCTTCGTTTTCTGATATGCCTGCAATTTTTGCTGCTTCTATAATCTCTTGCTTAGTATTTTCATTTAAATTATAATAAGTATTAAATATAAGGCATTTTATTTTTTCTGCAAGTTTATAAAATAAGCAGAGAAGCCAGTGATCTCCTGTATTTACCAGGAAGACTTCATTGTGAGATAATCCTGATTGAGCAATCTTTTCAAGTAGCTGAGTGCTTAATATATTTTCTTTGGTGGTAGGATGAATCAGCCCAATAGGATAGTTTACCGAGAGAAGAGGTGATTCTTGAACCAGACCTTGCGTTGCAGCTGCCAGCTCATCTGACGACAACATTCGCGCACCACACCAAAGATTTTCAACTCCTACCTGTTCTTGATCTGTCTGAGCGAACTGGTCGCCCATAATTTTATGTGCTATTCCTATTTTTTTAGAAAGGTCGGTTGTCGCGGAACCTGCCATATAAAGTAATCTGGAAGGGGCATGTAGCTTTTTCCACTCAGTATTATCTTTTGTTATATCGTTATTGGCGATTTGATGTAATACAAGGCAAGCCTGATTGATTTTTTTGTCTATATCTGATGATCCCGATCTTTTCCCGCTAAAGAGATCAAAAAGAAATTTCTCAACTCTATGCCCCAGGTCATCGTTGCGTAACGCAAGATTGCATAACAGATCAATACAATTCTGATCACCGTTCTCTACGGCGCTAAACAACAATGTAAGCGCCTCATCGCTCACCTCTTCTGTATATAAGCTGTGAAATTGCGGTATGCTCAATCGGTAAAGTGAATTTACACATATATTCATTTTGCTCTGTTTCCTGGTAAGTGAAAGTAGCGAATATGATGTAATGTATAATTATTTGTAAAAATATTATTATTAGCGGGGGATATATTAAATCAGGCATAGACCTGATTTTCTTATTATTCACATAACACTCAATTATTATTGGGGATATTCAGTTATCCCCCTCTTTAAAGGTGGCTGGTAACGCGTCGATACAAGAGATATTGCTCTATAAACAGTAACGTCGTTATCTGTCATGCCACCGTGGGTTAGCGGTCATGGTTAACCAAATAGGGCAGGTTATTGCAAAGAGACATCCGCGTTTATACCCAAAATAATCCGTAGCCAACACATAAGCAACTTGAAGTATGAAGGGTATATGTCTGATGGAAAATCGGCCCTGGTGAGTAGGGTAATGGCGCCGGAGGGGCTCCGGCGCTTTTTACTTAGCCCAGCGCTTTCGCCAGTAGCGTAATGGGGTGTTCGCAGCGTTTGCTTGTAGACATCTCAATTTGCCACTTACAGGTTTCACAATCGGTGACGACAATGTCGGCGCCGCTCTCTTCAATCTGGCGGAACAGTGGCGCGCCGATGGACTGTGATGTCGGATAGTTTTCCTTTTTAAATCCATACGTACCGGCAATGCCGCAGCACTGTGAATCAAGTACCGTCAATTCAAGCCCCGGAATTTGCCGCAACAGTTCAAGCGTGTAAAGCGTCCAGCCCATTTTTTCCATATGACACGGCGTATGGTAGACCACTTTCAGCGGTAAAGGATTAAGCGGCAGCGTTTTCCCGGCATCCAGTTTGCGCCATAGCCAGCGGGTGGCCAGCTCGATATGTTCGCGCAGCCCGGCGTTGTCCACGTCCAGCACTTCAGGATATTCATCGCGCAACGCAAACGTACAGGTGGATGACGTGGCGATGACCGGAATACCTTTGACGGCAATCGCCTCGCGTAGCGACTCCACATTGCTGATAGCCTGTTTGCGAGCTTTATCCGTAAAACCGTTAGCGATCAGCGGTACGCCGCAACACTTCTCTTTACTCAGCAGCTGTACGCCAGTACCCATTGCGTTCAGCACCTTAATCAGATCTTTTCCGAGCTGCGGATGGTTGTAATTCACAAAACAGCCATGGAAAAAGGCGACCTGATCTTTGTATTTAGCCTGCTGCGCCGCCACGCTATGATACCAGCGGCGGAAGGTGCCGAAAGAGTATTTTGGTAAGGTGCGGCGATGATCGATTTTGAGCGCGTAATCAAGCAACTGGCGCACTGGCTTTAATGCGGTGGCGGTATTGACCACCGGCGCGAACGGCGTTGAAACGCTGCCCATCAGATCGGTATGGCTGAGAATAAAATTACGCAATGACGGGCGCGTCGTATCGTATTTCGCGCGGGCGCGCTGGATGATATCGCCAATCTTCACGTCCGACGGACAGGCGACCTCACACCGTTTGCAGTTAATGCAATATTTCAGCGCCTCATCATACAGTGCGCCGTCTTTCAGACGCAGGCGCTCGCCATCCGGTCCGGCCTGTTTAGGGCCAGGGTAGCCAGGATTAACGCGGCTGACCGGGCACGCGGTGGTGCACACCGTACATTTAATACAACTTTCAAAACGTGTGTCGCTCATTGCTGTTCTCCTGCACGCTCAGCGATATGGTGCGCGGCCTGGAGGGCGCTGACTGCGCAGACGCCGCCGCCGCATCCCTCAGCTATAGGATCGAATCCCGCCAGCACAGAACCTATTGCATACAGATTTTCTACCGTGTTGCCCGCAAGGGAGGGGCGGAAAGCGTCATCCGTCACGACGCCAAACTGCTGCCAGGGCTGTGGGTCGAAGAAATGTTGTTGATACCATTCGGCGCGGGTGGCCGTTTGCTGTACGTCGAGCCCTAAAATAGGTTCGCGGATCCCTTCGCGCTCGGCAACCAGACCGCTACTAAAGAAGCTACCGCTGGCAAGTACGGCAAAACGCGGGCGCAGTGGGATATCGGCATGGTTGCGGGTCCATATTTCGCTCACGGTACCGCGACGGCAGGTGACTTTCTTCACTTCATCGCCCGGCATCCAGATGCCGCCCTGACGGACAAACTGGCGCTGGAGCTGATTGTGCAGACGAATACCGAGCACCGATGGCGGCAGCGTCGGCAGCAGCGTGAGCGCGCAGGGCAGACGTTCGTTAAGCCAGCGCCACAGCGTATCGTTCGCCAGCCCGAAACAGGCGGGCATGATGATCATGTCGCAGTTTGTCGCTATTGGCGACAGCGCGTCGTACAGCAGTGGCCATTTTTCTTCGTTATCAAGCAGACGCGCAATATTGACCGCGCGAAATTCCGTCGGGTTATCACGCAGTACGTCCAGTTCCGGAAGGTCGATTTCTGCGGTTTCCACGTTGAGGTCGCGTTGGCGCAGCGACGCTGCCGCAAGGTGCGCCTGGAAATCCAGTAATCCGCTAACGCCGACGACGCAAATTCGCTGTGCGGATAACGGCCAGACCGGTACTTCCGGCGAGCTAAGCCAGGTTGAACGCAATGTGCCAAGCGGCGTGACACGCTGGTGCGCCTGCTGTACGTCGCCGTATAACTGCGCGCCGCTGGCGTTAAGTAGCGTTTGCGCCTGTTGCGCCAGCATAAGGACTTTTTGCGCGCCTAAACGCGAATAAGGATGTTCAGGCGCCTGGCGGCACAGCGCATCAAGCCCGGCGGTAATGTCGGTCACCGGTTGGCCGTCGGGCAGGGCGCTGAGTAGATCCAGCGAGCCGGAGGAAAAATGCAGCGCGCTTTGTCCGCGGGTGACGATGGCGCAGCGTAATCCATGCTGCTGGAGTTGCAGTCCGCATAGCAAACCGGCGAGACCGCCGCCCATAATAACCGTATCAAATTTCATCCTGGTGCTCCTTCTCCAGACCGCATAATCCCTGATAAACCCAGCGCGTGAATTCGCTTTCGCGCAGCGCGTCTCCCCAGGCGACAGGTTGTACGCCTTTCCAGCGCTCATTCAGAAATTCAGAGAGTTGCGTAATAGATTGCGCCGCGGTCGTCACATTAAAACGCTGCAATAGCCCGGCTGCGCGGCAGGCGCATAGCTCGCCCTGGCAAGTGCCCATCCCTACGCGGGTGCGACGGCGCAGATCCAGCAGGCTATTCACGGTTAAGTTTTCGACGGCATACTGCACTTCCCCCGCCGTGACGGCCTCGCATTCACAGACCAGGCTACGGTGTTGGCGGCCTTCACTCAGCCACCCCGGCGTGCGATCGCCATGCCGATAAACCGCCGATCCGCGTAGCGGCGCGGGAAGCGAGATAATGCGTTTCAGCGTATGTTCCGTGGACTCTTTTGAGCCAGGCAACGGCGTATCCGCCGTGATGCAGGGGCGAGTATTGCCCAACTTGCGGCACACGGCGTCGGTCGCCCATTCCGCCATCAGGCGGTAAGTCATTAGCTTCCCGCCGGTAATGGTAATGAAGCCATCAAGCCCGTCGCGCTCGGCGTGGTCGAACAACACAATACCGCGGCTGACGTTCCGACCGCTGGGATCGTCATCGCTGGCCACCAGCGGGCGGACGCCGGAATACGCGCGCAGAATACGCGTTTTCGCCATGACAGGGGCCAGTTTTTCCCCTTCACGCAGCAGGATATCGACTTCATCTGCGGTGACGCGGTTGCTGTCTATCTCATTGTAATCAATATGGGTAGAGGTAGTGCCGATCAATGAAATCGTATCGCCAGGTACCAGAATGTCGGCATCCGATGGTTTCCGGCAGCGGTTAATGACATGCTGGTTGATCCGATGGTCCATGATCAACAGCGAGCCTTTCGCCGGGAACATGCGAATACTCAGGTCGGCGTATTCGGCGATCCGTTGCCCCCAGATACCAGCCGCATTGACCACCACCGGCGCGTGAAGCGTCTGGGTTTCGCCAGTGAGATGGTTGCGCACATGGACGCCGCAGACCGTTGCGCCTTCACGAATGAGCCCGGTCACTTCATGCGCCGTTAACACGATTGCGCCATGTTCTCTGGCATCCAGCATATTGGCGGCGGTAAGGCGGAAAGGGTCCACGGTGCCATCCGGCACTTTTACCGCACCGATGAGCGCAGGGTTAACGGAAGGTTCGATGATGCGAGCCTGCTGCGGATCGATGGCTTCAGCGCGAATGCCCGCCGCTTCACAGGCGCGAATAAAGGTGGCCTGAAACGCAAGATCATCTTCCGGCAACGTAATAAACAGACCATCCGTCGGTTCGACGCAATGGCGGGCGATCCGTTTTAAAATCTGGTTTTCACTAATGCACTCGCGCGCGGATTCCGCGTCGGTAACCGCATAACGAGCGCCGCTGTGCAGCAGCCCGTGGTTACGCCCGGTTGCGCCAGTCGCTATATCATGCCGCTCCACCAGAATGACACGTAAACCGCGCAGCGCGCAGTCGCGGGCGATCCCTGCGCCTGTTGCTCCACCGCCAATGATAATCACGTCACTTGCTTGCGAGTCGCGAGTTTTCATTGTTTTTCCTCACAGTTCGTTTTTTATCATTTAGCCATACAAATCATATGGAATGTTTGATTTCGCGCATAATCGCTCACTATTCGAAAATGAAACGTGATTTCGTGCGCCTTTCTGAACATTAGTCATAAATCTGTAACAATATGTGCTGTAATTCACATTAACGTGACGTATCTTTACTTAACATCGCGGCCACACTGGGAGCAGCGGGGTTGTTTGAACGAACTGCGGTGTTTACCTCTAAATAAAATATGGGCCACGGAGGCTACAATATGTTGAGTATTTTTAAACCAGCGCCGCATAAAGCGCGCTTGCCAGCGGCGGAGATTGATCCGACCTATCGCCGATTACGCTGGCAGATTTTCCTGGGGATATTCTTTGGCTATGCCGCGTATTATCTGGTGCGCAAGAACTTTGCCCTCGCGATGCCCTACCTGGTAGAACAGGGTTTTTCACGCGGCGATCTGGGCTTTGCGCTGTCCGGGATTTCCATCGCTTATGGTTTTTCGAAATTTATAATGGGTTCGGTGTCCGATCGCTCGAATCCGCGCGTTTTTCTGCCGGCAGGGTTGATTCTGGCCGCAGCAGTCATGTTGTTTATGGGCTTTGTGCCGTGGGCGACATCCAGCATCGCCGTGATGTTTGTACTGTTGTTCCTTTGCGGCTGGTTCCAGGGGATGGGGTGGCCGCCGTGCGGTCGTACGATGGTTCACTGGTGGTCGCAGAAAGAGCGCGGCGGCATTGTGTCGGTCTGGAACTGCGCGCATAACGTCGGCGGCGGGATCCCGCCACTGCTGTTCCTGCTGGGGATGGCTTGGTTTAACGACTGGAAAGCGGCGCTCTATATGCCAGCCTTTGGCGCGATTGTGGTGGCGCTGTTCGCTTTCGCAATGATGCGCGATACGCCGCAATCCTGCGGTCTGCCGCCTATCGAAGAGTATAAAAACGACTATCCGGACGACTACAACGAAAAAGCGGAAGAAGAGCTGACTGCGAAGCAGATCTTCATGCAGTACGTACTGCCGAACAAATTACTATGGTATATCGCTATCGCCAACGTGTTCGTCTACCTGCTGCGCTACGGTATCCTCGACTGGTCGCCGACCTACCTGAAAGAAGTGAAGCATTTCGCACTGGATAAATCCTCCTGGGCCTACTTCCTGTATGAATACGCGGGTATTCCGGGCACGCTGCTGTGTGGCTGGATGTCGGATAAAGTCTTCCGCGGCAACCGTGGCGCGACCGGCGTGTTCTTTATGACCCTGGTGACTATCGCGACCATCGTTTACTGGATGAACCCGGCAGGGAACCCGAATGTTGATATGGCTTGTATGATTATCATCGGCTTCCTGATCTACGGCCCGGTAATGTTGATCGGTCTGCACGCGCTGGAACTGGCGCCGAAAAAAGCGGCGGGTACGGCGGCGGGCTTTACCGGTCTGTTTGGTTACCTGGGCGGTTCTGTCGCTGCAAGCGCCATTGTGGGTTATACCGTTGACTTCTTCGGTTGGGATGGCGGCTTTATGGTGATGATTGGCGGCAGCATTCTGGCGGTAATCCTGCTGGTGGTCGTGATGATTGGCGAAAAACGCCATCATGATGAGCTGCAGTTAAAACGCAACGGAGGCTAATAACATGAAAACCACACTGAAAAACCTTAGCGTGGCGTTAATGTTGGCAGGAATGACCATCGGAAGCGGCGCCGTGGCGGCTGAAAAAGTCGTTATCGCCCACCGTGGCGCCAGCGGTTATCTGCCGGAGCATACGCTACCGGCGAAAGCGATGGCGTATGCGCAAGGGGCAGATTATCTGGAACAGGATTTAGTGATGACAAAGGACGACCATCTGGTCGTCCTCCATGACCACTACCTTGACCGGGTGACTGACGTCGCTGATCGTTTTCCGGACCGGGCGCGTAAAGATGGGCGCTATTACGCTATCGATTTTACGCTGGATGAAATTAAATCCCTGAAGTTTACCGAAGGGTTTGATATTGAAAACGGCAAAAAAGTACAAACTTATCCGGGCCGTTTCCCGATGGGAAAATCTGATTTCCGCATTCATACCTTTGAAGAGGAAATTGAATTCGTTCAGGGATTAAATCACTCTACCGGTAAAAATATCGGTATTTATCCGGAAATTAAAGCGCCGTGGTTCCATCATCAGGAAGGGAAAGATATTGCCGCGAAAACGCTGGAAGTGCTGAAGAAGTATGGTTACACCGGCAAGCAGGACAATGTCTATTTGCAGTGTTTTGATGTCGCTGAGCTGAAACGTATTAAGAATGAACTGGAACCCAAAATGGGGATGGATCTCAATCTGGTTCAACTTATTGCGTATACCGACTGGAATGAAACACAGCAGAAACAGCCGGACGGTCGTTGGGTAAATTACAACTACGACTGGATGTTTAAGCCGGGCGCTATGAAGCAGGTGGCGGAATATGCGGACGGTATTGGTCCGGATTACCATATGCTGGTTGCGGAAGGCTCAACGAAAGGGAATATCAAGCTGACTGGAATGGTGCAGGACGCGCATCAGAATAAGATGGTAGTGCATCCTTACACTGTGCGTGCCGATCAATTGCCGGACTATGCCACAGACGTCAATCAGTTGTACGACATCCTGTATAACAAGGCGGGCGTCGACGGGCTGTTCACTGACTTCCCGGATAAGGCGGTCATGTTCCTGCAAAAAAATGACTAAAGGTTTGCCATAGTCGAAGTGACGCGCCGGATGAGGGCATAAACGCCTCATCCGGCCTGGCGCAACATTTGCCAGAGTAAGTCTGGTAAACGCAATGCCATCAGGCGGGGTTGTTTTATAGCAACCCCTCATCGGTCAGTGTTTCCATACATTTTTGTAATAAAAATAGCGGACTTCCTTCTACCGGCGGTTCTTTTGCTAACAGGGAAATTTGTCGATAAAAGGTGGGTTCCAGCGCCACGGAGCATAATTTTCCTGTCGTGGCTTTTAAGGTTAATTCTGGCAATAAGGCGATACCTAATCCCTGGCGAATAAAATTCAGCGCAGTATCGGGATGGTTAAATTCATATTTAAATATCGGCTCAATACCCTTTTCTTTAAACAACGCCATAATGCTTAATTCATAACGACCTTTACTGACAATAAGTGGTTCGTCCATCAGTTCTTCGACCGTTACTGTACTATTGGCCGCCAGGGGATGATTTTCAGGCACCACTACGGTGAATTTATCCCGGTAAATGGGGACGCAATACATACCGTTGACCGGAAAAGGAACGAAACCGGCATCAATACTTCCGTCCTGCAGCGAATCAATAATAGCCGTACTGTTCTCTTCATAGGGGATAATTTTTACATTTGGATGATGGCTTTCAAAATAGCGAATGACGCCGGGTAAAATGCAGGCGCAGGCGCTGGGAAAACAGCCAATCCGTAGCGTACGGGCCGGGTTCTTTTTTTCTTGTTCGGCAATCTCTTTTACCGCGTTGACGTCGCGCTGGATCGCGCGTAAGTGCCTGACGATGCGGCTACCGGCGGCGGTAAGCTCAATCTCTTTACGACGCTCACGAATCAATATGTCAACGCCGAGCTCCTCCTCAAGCGCGGAGATGGCCTGGCTGACGGCGGATTGCGTCATGTATAGCCGTTTGCTGGCCTCGGTAAATCCGCCGTACTCCAGTACGGCAAGCAGGGCGTGGATTTGGGTTAGTGTCATTAGTAAAACCTAATCAATATAATTAAAACGATTAATTTTTCTAATAGAGTGCACTTGTTTATACTGTGATTCTATCGAATACATCACATTTTGACGCACCTGATAGGTGTTCAGTTGAGCTGAGCGTTGCCTGCGTGCGCCATCTGAACGGGTCGTTAAGAATGAAAGAAAAATTATGGACGAAGGATTTTTGGGCAATCACCATAGTAAGTTTTATTATCTTTTTTGTTTTTTATGTACTGCTAACTTTATTACCCATTTATATCGCTGACCGCCTGCATGCTTCTGCAGATAAGGCCGGGCTGTTAGTGACATGTTTCCTGGCCGCGGCAATTGTTATTCGGCCATTTGCCGGACAGTGGGTGGGAAAATATTCGAATAAAAAGATTCTGGTGCTCTCTTCTCTGGCTTTTTTGGTGATTACCGCGCTGTATCCGGTTTGCCATTCTATCGAGTCGCTGCTCTTTATCCGCGTACTTCATGGGATTACGTTTGGTGTTATTACCACGGTAAAAGGAACTATTTCAGCGCGGTTAATTCCGGCCTCCCGACGTGGAGAGGGCATCAGCTTTTTCTCTTTAGCGATGGGCCTTGCGATGGTCGTAGGACCGTGGATCGGTTTGAATATGGCCCGCTGGAACGCGTTCACTGCCGCATTCTGGCTTTGTTCCGCTGTAGCGGCGTTAGGGATTGTACTTTCCCTGATTGTGACGGTCCCTCCGGTAATTCGTCATGCCGATGGTTCGAAACCGAATCTGGGTTTTTCCGCGATGTTTGACCGCGCCGCCTTGCCTTTTGCGCTGGTCACCTTTTTTATGACTTTCTCCTATGCCGGCGTGTCGGCTTTCCTGGCGCTGTATGCGCGTGAGCTGGATTTAATGGCGGCGGCCAGTAATTTCCTGCTGTGCTACGCGATTTTCCTGATGATATGCCGTACCTTCACCGGGAATATTTGTGATAAAAAAGGGCCGAAATACGTTGTTTTCCCATGTCTGTTGGCTTTTACCATCGGTCTGGTGGCGCTGGGCTACACCAATGGCAGCATCATGATGATTATTTCCGGCGGTCTCATCGGTATCGGCTACGGTTCGGTCACGCCGGTCTTCCAGACGCAAATTATCAGCTCGGTTGAACCGCATAAAATCGGTGTGGCGAATTCACTGTTCTTTAACGCGATGGACGCCGGAATGGCGATTGGCGCCTTTATCATGGGAATGATGGTTGAGTCAGTTGGCTATCGTATGATTTATGTCGCTGGCGCGGTGTTGGTGGTACTCGCTGGCGCACTGTATGCCGTGCAGATGAAAAAACGTGGCGTGATGCCGTTGGTTTCCACCAGCGAGTTGCACTGAGTTACATCTCGATTTCGATATCGCCTTTTGCCCTGCAGCAGCAGGGCAAAATCTCTCCCGGCTGGATAAACGCTAAAGGTTCTGTAATCCAGTCAACCTGACCGGCAACCAGCCGGGTACGACAGGAGCCGCAATATCCTTCGCGGCACTGATACTCCACCTCAACGTTATGCGATTCCAGCGTGGCCAACAGAGAAGGATGTTCATCCTGGCACAGCAGCTGTGTGCCAGTGATACGCAGCGTGACGCGTCCCATCAGAGCTGGAAATTACTCAGATCGTCGGTATCGACTTCTGAATCGATTTGTCCGACCAGATAAGAGCTAACTTCCACTTCCTGTGGCGCGACCTGAACGTTATCGGACACCAGCCAGGTATTGATCCACGGGATTGGGTTGGAGCGGGTCTGGAACGGCAGATCCAGCCCCACCGCCTGCATACGAATATTCGTAATATATTCAACGTATTGACACAGGATATCTTTATTCAGGCCGATCATCGAACCGTCGCGGAACAGATAGTCCGCCCACTCTTTTTCCTGCTGCGCCGCCTGCACGAACAGGTCATAGCATTCCTGTTTACACTCTTCGGCGATTTCCGCCATCTCCGGGTCGTCCACGCCGCTACGCAACAGGTTCAGCATATGTTGCGTGCCGGTCAGATGCAGAGCTTCGTCACGGGCGATCAGACGGATAATTTTGGCGTTGCCTTCCATCAGTTCACGCTCGGCAAATGCGAAAGAGCAGGCGAAGCTGACGTAGAAGCGGATGGCTTCCAGCGCGTTCACGCTCATCAGGCACAGATACAGTTTTTTCTTCAGCTCACGCAGATTCACGACAACCGTTTTGCCATTAACGGTATGGGTGCCTTCACCGAGCAGGTGCCAGTAACTGGTCATCTCAATAAGTTCGTCGTAGTAGGCGGAGATCCCTTCGGCGCGCTTCTGAATTTGCTCATTGGTCACGATATCGTCAAAAACGACCGCCGGATCGTTGACGATGTTACGAATAATGTGGGTGTAGGATCGTGAGTGAATCGTCTCAGAAAACGCCCAGGTCTCTACCCACGTCTCCAGCTCCGGGATGGAAATGAGCGGCAGCAGGGCGACGTTCGGGCTACGTCCCTGAATGGAATCCAGCAGCGTCTGGTATTTGAGGTTGCTGATGAAGATATGTTTTTCGTGCTCCGGCAACGCCTGATAATCGATACGATCGCGGGAGACGTCGACCTCTTCCGGACGCCAGAAGAAAGAGAGCTGTTTTTCGATCAGTTTTTCGAAGATGTCATATTTCTGCTGGTCATAGCGTGCAACGTTGACCGGCTGGCCAAAGAACATGGGTTCCTTGAGCTGATCGTTTTTCGTCTGTGAAAAAGTGGTGTATGCCATTGAAGTGAATCCTTTATGGGATGAGCGCCGGATGGCGGCGCAAGCGCCTTATCCGGCCTACAAACCGTACAATCGTAGGCCGGGTAAGCATAGCGCTACCCGGCACTATTCATCAGATCTTACAAGCGCCGCTTTCGCAGCCATCGTCCTGAATAGAAGGCGCCAAATCGTCCTGCGCATCTTCCGCGCCGTCGCGGGTATTTTGATAGTACAGAGTTTTCACGCCAAACTTATACGCGGTGAGCAAATCTTTCAGCAGTTGCTGCATTGGCACTTTTCCTGACGGGAAACGTGACGGATCGTAGTTGGTATTGGCGGAAATCGACTGATCGATAAACTTCTGCATGATACCCACCAGTTGCAGATAACCGTCGTTGTTCGGCATCTCCCACAACAGTTCGTAAGCGTCTTTCAGATGCTCATAATCCGGCACGACCTGACGCAAAATACCGTCTTTCGAGGCCTTGATGCTGACGTAGCCGCGCGGTGGTTCGATACCGTTGGTGGCGTTGGAGATCTGGGATGACGTTTCCGACGGCATTAGCGCCGATAGCGTGGAGTTACGCAGACCGTGGGTTTTGATCGACTCACGCAGCTGTTCCCAGTCGTAGTGCAGCGGTTCGTTGACGATCGCATCCAGATCTTTTTTGTAGGTGTCGATCGGCAAAATGCCTTTTGCATAGGTGGTTTCGTTGAACCATGGGCAGGCGCCTTGCTCTTTCGCCAGTTCGTTGGACGCTTTAAGCAGATAGTACTGAATGGCTTCGAAGGTTTTATGCGTCAGATTATTGGCGCTACCGTCGGAATAACGTTTACCGTTTTTCGCCAGCCAGTAGGCGAAGTTAATCACGCCAATGCCCAGCGTACGACGGCCCATTGCGCCGCGTTTGGCAGCCGGAATCGGGTAATCCTGATAATCGAGCAGAGCATCCAAAGCGCGTACTGCCAGAATAGCCAGTTCTTCCAGCTCGTCCAGAGTTTTAATGGCGCCCAGGTTGAATGCAGACAGCGTACACAACGCAATTTCGCCGTTTTCATCGTTGACATCGTTCAGCGGTTTGGTCGGCAGGGCAATCTCCAGACACAGGTTAGACTGGCGTACCGGGGCGACAACCGGATCGAACGGACTGTGAGTATTGCAGTGGTCAACGTTCTGGATATAGATACGACCGGTAGAGGCGCGTTCCTGCATCATCAGCGAGAACAGTTCGACCGCTTTCACACGCTGTTTGCGGATGCTGTCGTCGTTTTCATATTTCACGTACAGGCGTTCGAATTCGTCCTGGTCGGCGAAGAACGCATCATACAGCCCCGGCACGTCGGACGGACTGAACAGCGTAATGTCGCCGCCCTTCAGCAGGCGGGTATACATCAGTTTGTTGATCTGTACGCCGTAGTCCATGTGACGTACGCGGTTGCCTTCCACGCCGCGGTTGTTTTTCAGTACCAGCAGGCTTTCCACTTCCAGGTGCCACATCGGATAGAACAGTGTCGCCGCGCCGCCGCGCACGCCGCCCTGCGAGCAGGATTTCACCGCCGTCTGGAAGTGCTTGTAGAACGGAATACAGCCGGTGTGGAACGCTTCGCCGCCGCGAATCGGGCTGCCCAGCGCACGAATGCGTCCCGCGTTGATACCGATACCGGCGCGCTGAGAAACGTATTTCACGATAGCGCTGGAGGTGGCGTTGATGGAATCCAGACTGTCGCCACACTCGATCAGTACGCAGGAGCTGAACTGACGGGTTGGGGTACGCACACCGGACATGATGGGCGTCGGCAGCGAGATTTTGAACGTAGAGACCGCATCGTAAAAACGTTTTACATAGTCAAGACGCGTTTCACGCGGGTAGTTCGAGAACAGGCAGGCCGCTACCAGAATGTAGAGGAACTGTGCGCTTTCATAGATTTCGCCGGTCACGCGGTTTTGCACCAGATATTTCCCTTCCAGCTGCTTAACGGCAGCGTAGGAGAAGGTCATATCGCGATCGTGAACGATAAACGAATCCATCTGCTTGAACTCTTCTTCCGTGTAGTCTTCCAGCAGATGATTGTCGTATTTGCCAAGCTCAACCATTTTTACCACATGGTGGTAAAGTGCGGGCGGCTCAAACTGGCCGAAGGCTTTCTTACGCAGGTGGAAAATCGCCAGACGCGCAGCCAGGTATTGATAATCCGGCGCATCGCGAGAGATCAGGTCTGCGGCGGCCTTAATGATAGTTTCATGGATATCGGAGGTCTTAATCCCATCATAAAACTGAATATGCGAGCGTAGCTCGACCTGAGAAACCGATACGTTATTCAGTCCTTCTGCCGCCCAATCAAGCACGCGATGAATTTTGTCGAGATTGATGCGCTCAGTACGGCCGTCACGCTTTGTCACCAGCAGACTCTGATTCATGTGGTTTTCTACCTGTTTACCTGTCCGTGAAAGAAAAATATCCCCCCGCTTATCCACAACGCCACGTTGTGACTAACTCTGTGGATAAATACTATATATAGGGGGTAATCGATAAGTGAAACGCTATATGGTGAGTATTCTAGTAGGGATTCTTTTGAGTACAAGAGTTGATTTTGGCGTTAAATTGCGGTTGCAAAAGCGTAAGAATCGCTAAATGCGCGTCTGATAAGGCCTGGAGAGGATGTCAACAATTCATAAAAAAAAATCAAAATTTGATCGAATGCTGATTTCTTCATCGAAGAGAAAGGTTGCGCCCGATGATCTAACGCAACCCTTATAGGAAAATTCTTTGATGTCAGGCTTTTTTAGCGCGGGTATGCAACATGTAGTTAACGTCTACTCCGGGACCGAGTTTGAAAGTATTAGTTATCGGGTTGTAGTGCAGCCCGGTGATATGTTGCTCTTTCAGGACGGTTTCATCTACCCAGCTTAACAGTTCAGCAGGCTTAATGAATTTCTTCACGTCGTGCGTGCCTTTTGGCACCATGCGCAGAATATACTCAGCGCCGACGACCGCCATCAGCCAGGATTTTCCATTGCGGTTCAACGTTGAGAAGAACACCTCGCCGCCGGGTTTAACCAGTTGGGCGCAGGCGTGGACGACCGATTGCGGATCGGGAACGTGCTCCAGCATTTCCATACAGGTGACGACGTCGTATTGCTGGGCGTGTTTTGCCGCATGTTCCTCAACCGTCTCCTGCATGTACTCTACCTCGATGCCGCTTTCCAGCGCATGCAGTTTGGCGACCTGCAAAGGCTCAAAGCCCATATCCAGCCCGGTGACGGTTGCGCCTTCGCGCGCCATGCTCTCTGCCAGAATACCGCCGCCGCAGCCGACGTCGAGCACCTTTTTACCAAACAGGCCGCCTGAGCGCTCAGTAATGTAGCCAAGGCGTAGGGGGTTGATGCGATGCAATGGCTTGAATTCGCCCTCCAGATCCCACCAGCGCGACGCGACGGCTTCGAATTTGGCGATTTCATTATGGTCAACGTTGTGAGCTACCGACGGTTTTTCAGTGTTCATGAGTACATGAGATTCCGCTATTGATCTATCGGGGCAGTATAGCAGGTGCAAAGTCGCTGCGTTATATCTACTGCCGTCTTTATTACGCTTTCAGCGCAAGAAGTTTTCTTGCGCGTTCTGTAAAACCGCTACCGATGTGGTGCGTGATAAAATTACAGACGCCCTCGACGTTGTTGTTTTTTAACATATCCAAAATAGTGGCATGTCCACGGTTAGAGCTGGTGATATATTCAGCGGTAAAATCCAGTCTGTAGCGAATTGCCAATAAACGTGCTGAGATCAACAGGTGTGCTTGTGAAATGTATTTATTATCGGCATATTTCACAAAAACATAATGAAAATCATGATCCAGTTTGAGGTAAGCTTGCGTATCTCGCTCTGCATTAATTTTTGCTGACTTCGATAAAATATTGCTTAATTCGACTATGACATTGTTAGCATTTTTCTCCATCGCTTCACGAATTGCGCCCTGTTCAAGGATAACCCTCATTTTGATGAGATCATTGATATCCTCGTCGGTGACAGAAAAAACAAATGTCCCACTGCGGGGAATGATGTTGACCAAGTTTTCATTATAGCTCAGCCAAATAAAAGCTTCACGAATTGGTGTTTTACTTACCATCAGAATATTTGATAGTTCATTTTCACTGATCGCTTGCCCAAGATCGAAATCGCCATGGATAATCATCTCCCTTATTTTCTCTTTAATCACCTGGGTGATGGATTTGGGTATTTCAATTGATATGTGACTAAAGTCACGCTTTAATCTATTTTTCATTTTCTTCTCCTCCATGGTTAAACCCGGCTCCATTGTAATTAATTTATTCAAAATTAACGGATCTAATATATCAGATATAAGAAAATTTACATACTTTATTGTTGTTGTTGTATATTTCATTAAGTTTGCTTGCTGATATATCAGATATGACACATTAGCTTTTGAATTGTATTGTTTTTTACGTAACATCGATTCCGGTCAATACCCTTATTCATTGAATCATAAAAGGTGATGCAAAATGAGTAGTCCACAAGAAAATTTATACGATGCAATTCGTATTGTAAAAAGGAAAATCATTTCTTTGGCCTTTATTCTTTACTTTTTTAACTATATGGATCGTGTCAATATTGGGTTTGCTGCATTACGCATGAATGAATCTCTCGGTATTACGCCTGAGGATTTCGCTAATATTTCTTCTATATTCTTCATATCATATTTAATCTTTCAAATTCCGAGTAGCATTGGCTTGCAAAAGCTTGGTGCAAGAAAATGGATTAGTTCCATTATTATCGGCTGGGGAGCGGTAACAGGGCTGATTTTTTTTGCTAAAGATACTCAACATATTTTGCTGGCTCGCATTTTTTTGGGGGTATTTGAAGCTGGCTTTTTCCCGGGCATGGTTTATTATCTTGCATGCTGGTTCCCGGCTCGTGAACGCGGAAAAGTCAATAGTTTCTTCATGTTATCTATTGCTGTTGCATCGGTATTGGCTGCACCGATGTCTGGTTGGATCATCGAGCATTTGAATACCCCGGATTATGAAGGCTGGCGCTGGCTTTTTGCTATTGAAGGTATCCCTACCGTATTCCTTGGCATCCTGACATTTTATTTACTGCCTGACAGTCCAGAAAAGGCTAAATGGCTTACGCCACAGCAGATATCGGCCTTAGTTAATAAATTACGTACTGACAATGAAACCGCAGCTGCATTAAATAAAAATACCAACTCATCCTTTCTTTCCGTAATCAAAAATCCAGTTTTGCTTCAGCTTTCTTTCGCCTACATGTTGATTCAGGCGGCTGCTCTGGCGGCAAACTACTGGTTGCCGGGGTTGGTGAAGGGATTTTCAGCTGATTTTACGGATACTGACGTTGGTTTAATCATGAGTATTCCGTTTATTTTCGCTATGTTCAGCATGCCCTGGTGGGGCTGGCATTCCGATAAAAAGAATGAACGAAAATGGCATGCTGCATTACCCATGTTTCTGGCAGGCTGTGGTTTTCTGATGATTGCTCTTGTCCCCTCAATGTCGCTGAGAATGCTGGGGCTAACGTTCTATGGTGTTGGGATCCTCAGCTATTACGGACCTTACTGGGCGCTGCCTTCTGCATTATTGTCGCCGTCAGGGTTGGCTATCAGCATTGCGTTTATTAACTCATGTTCAAGTCTTGGCGGATTCCTGATTAATAAGTCACTGGGATTTGTTTCTACTCATTATGGTGCGACAGGAATATTTATTGTAGAGGCAATACTTTGCTTCGCTGCGGTAGCCGTTTTGGCGTTAATGAAAATTGATGTGAAAAAAGAAAAAAGCCAACAAACAAATGTTGTATCACGAACCTGATAAATGGAGAAATTATGAAAATTACATCTATTGAAGTTTTTGACTGTGAATTAAAAAAAAGAGATCAAACGATGTCATCCTATAATCCAGTACTTATCCGGGTGAATACCGACTCAGGATTAAGTGGTATTGGCGAAGTAGGACTGGCCTATGGCGCAGGCGCTAAAGCTGGCGTAGGGATCATCAGAGATCTGGCGCCATTGGTTGTGGGTGAAGATCCATTAAATATCGAAAAAATTTGGGAGTTCTTTTTCAGAAAGACTTTTTGGGGGATGGGGGGCGGAAACGTTTTTTATGCCGGAATGAGCGCTATTGATATTGCTCTTTGGGATATCAAAGGTAAATATTTAGGTGTACCTGTTTATCAGCTCCTTGGCGGGAAAACTAATGAAAAATTAAGAACCTATGCTAGTCAGTTACAATTTGGTTGGGGGGATAAACGCCAGATATTAGTGACACCTGAGGAATATGCTGAGGCGGCGCGTGCGGCTCTTGACGATGGATATGATGCGATTAAAGTGGATCCACTCGAAATCGATCGTAATGGCGATGACTGTGTTTTTCAGAATAAAAATCGTAACTATTCAGGATTGTTACTGGCCGATCAATTAAAAATGGGGGAAGCGCGAATTGCCGCTATGCGTGAAGCAATGGGGGATGATGCTGATATTATCGTGGAAATCCATTCTCTTCTCGGTACAAACTCAGCTATTCAATTTGCGAAGGCGATAGAAAAGTATCGTATCTTTCTTTATGAAGAACCGATTCATCCATTAAATTCTGATAATATGCAGAAAGTTTCCCGTTCAACAACGATTCCAATCGCCACTGGCGAGCGTTCCTACACAAGATGGGGATACAGGGAATTACTGGAGAAGCAGTCTATTGCCGTAGCGCAACCTGATTTGTGTCTCTGCGGCGGAATTACCGAAGGAAAGAAAATCTGTGACTATGCTAATATTTATGACACCACTGTACAGGTGCATGTTTGCGGCGGTCCTGTTTCCACGGTAGCCGCGCTGCATATGGAAACAGCAATTCCCAACTTTATTATTCATGAGCATCATACCAATGCGATGAAAGCATCTATTCGGGAACTTTGTACCCACGATTATCAACCGGAAAATGGCTATTATGTCGCGCCGGAACAGCCCGGATTGGGTCAGGAATTAAACGATGAGGTAGTGAAAGAATATCTGGCCTATGTGATTAAATAGCATCTGGTGATACTGATTATGGTTTATGCCTCCCGGCATATCCCCTAAATAATTCGAGTTGCAGGATAAAATGGTTAACCGTCTTGAACAGCGCTTGCGCTAACCGCGACGGGGCGAGGCCCAGGGATGGGCCGAGTAACTCGCCGCCAACGCACATGAAACTTGAAGTATGACGGGTATACACGGGAGGTATTGATTTTCTAACCTCTTCCTGGCCAGGCCCCGATCTCCCCTGTATCGCCTCTGAAGCCGATAAACGCCGAGACCACGCTTATAAATGAAGAGAGCATGCGGCACCCGAATAAAGCATTGTCTGGCTGCATTCCGTTTACCAGTACGTGGGCGAATGTGTTATAATTTGCGACCTTTGAATCCGGGATACAGTAGAGGGATAGCGGTTAGATGAGCGACCTTGCGAGAGAAATTACACCGGTCAACATTGAGGAAGAGCTGAAGAGCTCCTATCTGGATTATGCGATGTCGGTCATTGTTGGCCGTGCGCTGCCGGATGTCCGAGATGGCCTGAAGCCGGTACACCGTCGCGTACTTTACGCCATGAACGTATTGGGCAATGACTGGAACAAAGCCTATAAAAAATCTGCCCGTGTCGTTGGTGACGTAATCGGTAAATACCATCCCCACGGCGATTCCGCAGTGTATTACACCATCGTTCGTATGGCGCAGCCATTCTCGCTGCGTTACATGCTGGTGGATGGTCAGGGTAACTTCGGTTCTATTGACGGCGACTCCGCGGCGGCAATGCGTTATACGGAGATCCGTCTGGCGAAAATCGCCCACGAACTGATGGCCGATCTCGAAAAAGAGACGGTGGATTTCGTGGATAACTATGACGGTACGGAAAAAATTCCGGACGTCATGCCGACCAAAATTCCGAATCTGCTGGTGAACGGTTCTTCCGGTATCGCAGTAGGTATGGCGACGAATATCCCGCCGCACAACCTGACGGAAGTGATTAACGGCTGCCTGGCGTATATCGACAACGAAGACATCAGCATTGAAGGGCTGATGGAACATATTCCGGGGCCGGACTTCCCGACCGCCGCGATCATCAACGGTCGTCGTGGTATCGAAGAAGCCTACCGTACCGGTCGTGGCAAAGTGTACATTCGCGCCCGCGCGGAAGTTGAAGCTGACGCGAAAACGGGCCGTGAAACCATCATCGTCCATGAAATTCCCTATCAGGTGAACAAAGCGCGCCTGATCGAGAAAATCGCCGAGCTGGTGAAAGATAAACGCGTGGAAGGCATCAGCGCGCTGCGTGACGAATCCGACAAAGACGGGATGCGCATCGTGATTGAAGTGAAACGCGATGCGGTGGGCGAGGTGGTGCTTAATAATCTCTACTCCCAGACCCAGCTACAGGTTTCCTTCGGTATTAACATGGTGGCGCTGCATCACGGCCAGCCGAAGATCATGAACCTGAAAGACATCATTTCAGCGTTCGTGCGCCACCGCCGTGAAGTGGTGACGCGTCGGACTATTTTTGAACTGCGTAAAGCCCGTGACCGCGCGCATATCCTTGAAGCTCTGGCGATTGCGCTGGCCAACATCGACCCGATCATTGAGATGATTCGCCGCGCGCCGACGCCGGCGGAAGCGAAAGCGGCGCTGATTTCGCGTCCGTGGGACCTGGGCAACGTCGCTGCGATGCTGGAGCGCGCCGGTGATGACGCCGCGCGTCCGGAATGGCTGGAGCCAGAATTTGGCGTGCGTGACGGTCAGTACTACCTGACTGAGCAGCAGGCGCAGGCGATTCTGGATCTGCGTTTGCAGAAACTGACCGGCCTGGAGCATGAAAAACTGCTCGACGAATACAAAGAGCTGCTGGAGCAGATTGCTGAATTGCTGCACATTCTGGGCAGCGCCGATCGCCTGATGGAAGTGATCCGCGAAGAGATGGAGTTAATTCGCGATCAGTTCGGCGATGAGCGTCGTACCGAAATCACCGCCAACAGCGCCGATATTAATATCGAAGATCTGATTAGCCAGGAAGATGTTGTCGTGACGCTGTCTCACCAGGGTTACGTCAAATATCAACCGCTGACGGATTACGAAGCGCAACGTCGTGGTGGGAAAGGTAAATCTGCCGCGCGTATTAAAGAAGAAGACTTTATCGACCGTCTGCTGGTGGCCAACACCCATGACACCATCCTCTGCTTCTCCAGCCGGGGCCGTCTGTACTGGATGAAGGTCTATCAGCTGCCGGAAGCCAGCCGTGGCGCGCGCGGTCGTCCGATCGTCAACCTGCTGCCGCTGGAAGCCAACGAACGTATCACCGCGATTCTGCCGGTTCGTGAGTATGAAGAAGGCGTCAACGTCTTTATGGCGACCGCCAGCGGTACCGTGAAGAAAACGGCGCTGACCGAATTCAGCCGTCCGCGTTCCGCCGGTATTATCGCGGTGAACCTCAACGACGGCGACGAGCTGATTGGCGTTGACCTGACTTCTGGTTCTGACGAAGTCATGCTGTTCTCGGCCGCGGGTAAAGTGGTGCGCTTCAAAGAAGACGCCGTCCGTGCGATGGGGCGTACCGCGACCGGTGTGCGCGGTATTAAGCTGGCGGGAGACGATAAAGTAGTTTCTCTGATCATCCCACGCGGCGAAGGCGCTATTCTGACCGTAACGCAAAACGGCTACGGGAAGCGTACCGCAGCGGACGAGTACCCGACCAAGTCTCGTGCGACGCAGGGCGTTATCTCTATCAAAGTGACCGAGCGCAACGGTTCCGTTGTCGGTGCGGTACAGGTAGACGATTGCGACCAGATCATGATGATCACGGATGCCGGTACTCTGGTGCGTACCCGAGTGTCCGAGATCAGCGTCGTGGGACGTAATACCCAGGGCGTTATCCTTATCCGCACGGCGGAAGATGAAAACGTGGTGGGTCTGCAACGCGTTGCTGAACCGGTAGATGACGAAGAACTCGACGCTATCGACGGCAGCGTGGCGGAAGGGGATGAGGATATCGCCCCGGAAGCGGAAAGCGATGACGACGTTGCGGATGACGCTGACGAGTAATGTTATTGCTGTGCGAGGGCCGGATATCCGGCCCTTTTTCTTTGCCGTTGCGGGCTACGTCATTTACCGCTACCTTAGTCACACTCTATTTACATCCTGAGGCGGAGCTTCGCCCCTTTGAAATACCTTGCTTCCTTTCGAACTACGCTGAAAGTCTCGCGCTACTTATTCAGAGCGTTAGCGTTACTCATTTGGCTCTTAATCGCCTTTGTTTCGGTGTTTTACATCGTCAATGCCCTGCACCAGCGGGAATCTGAAATTCGTCAGGAGTTCAACCTTAGCTCCGATCAGGCGCAGCGTTTTATCCAGCGCACGTCGGATGTGATGAAAGAGCTCAAATATATCGCCGAGAACCGTTTAACGGCGGAAAACGGCGTCATGTCGTCGCGTGCGCGTGATGACAAAATGGTGGTGCCGGACTTTGAACCGCTATTCGCCGACTCAGACTGTGCGGCGATGGGCTCCGCCTGGCGCGGTTCGCTGGAGTCGCTGGCCTGGTTTATGCGTTACTGGCGCGACAACTTTTCAGCGGCGTATGATCTTAACCGCGTTTTCCTGATTGGCAGCGATAACCTCTGTATGGCGAATTTCGGCCTGCGTGAAATGCCCGTGGAGCGCGATGATGCGTTAAAAGCGTTACATGAGCGGATTATGAAATACCGCAACGCGCCGCAGGAAGAAAGTGGGAATAACCTTTTCTGGATAAGCCAGGGCGCGCGTCAGGGCGTGGGCTACTTTTATGCGCTGACGCCGGTGTATCTGGCCAACCGTCTGCAGGCGCTGCTGGGCGTCGAGCAGTCCATCCGCATGGAAAATTTTTTCACGCCCGGCAGTTTGCCGATGGGCGTCACCATTATTGATGAGAACGGCCATTCGCTGATTTCGTTGACCGGTCCTGACGGCATTATTAAAGCGGAGCCGCGCTGGATGCAGGAGCGTTCCTGGTTTGGTTATACGCCAGGTTTTCGCGAACTGGTACTCAAAAAAAGCCTGCCGCCATCCTCGCTCAGTATTGTCTATTCTGTGCCTGTAGATTTAGTCCTGGAGCGTATTCGTATTCTTATCCTGAACGCTATCCTGCTGAACGTGCTGGTGGGTGCAGGGCTGTTTACGCTTGCGCGGATGTATGAGCGGCGAATTTTCATTCCGGCGGAGAGCGATGCTCAGCGCCTGGAGGAGCATGAACAGTTCAACCGTAAAATCGTTGCCTCCGCGCCGGTGGGGATCTGTATTCTGCGCACTATTGATGGTGTCAATATTCTGAGTAACGAACTGGCGCACACCTACCTGAACATGCTCACGCATGAAGACAGACAGCGCCTGACGCAAATCATTTGCGGCCAGCAGGTCAACTTTGTTGATGTATTGACCAGCAATAATACCAATTTGCAAATTAGCTTCGTCCATTCCCGCTATCGCAATGAAAACGTCGCGATTTGCGTGTTGGTAGATGTGAGTACGCGCGTCAAAATGGAAGAGTCGCTGCAGGAGATGGCGCAGGCGGCGGAACAGGCAAGCCAGTCTAAATCCATGTTCCTTGCGACGGTCAGCCATGAATTGCGCACACCGCTGTACGGTATCATCGGCAATCTCGATCTGCTGCAAACCAAAGAGCTGCCAAAAGGCGTGGATCGGCTGGTCACGGCGATGAATAACTCCTCCAGTCTGTTGCTGAAAATTATCAGCGACATTCTAGACTTCTCGAAAATTGAGTCGGAACAGCTAAAGATTGAGCCGCGCGAATTTTCACCGCGAGAGGTGATGAACCATATCACCGCCAATTATCTGCCGCTGGTGGTGCGTAAGCAGCTCGGTCTGTATTGTTTTATTGAGCCTGACGTGCCGGTATCGCTGAACGGCGACCCGATGCGTTTACAGCAGGTCATTTCAAACCTGTTGAGCAACGCCATTAAGTTTACCGATATTGGCTGCATCGTGCTGCATGTGCGCTGTGATGGGGATTATCTCAGCATTCGCGTGCGGGATACCGGCGTCGGTATTCCGGCAAAAGAGGTGGTTCGCCTGTTCGATCCCTTCTTCCAGGTGGGAACCGGCGTACAGCGTAACTTTCAGGGGACCGGTCTGGGGCTGGCGATTTGCGAAAAATTGATCAGCATGATGGACGGCGATATTTCCGTCGATTCGGAGCCGGGCATGGGAAGCCAGTTTACGCTGCGCATCCCGCTTTATGGCGCGCAATACCCTGTGAAAAAGGGCGTGGAAGGACTTGCCGGAACCTGCTGTTGGCTGGCGGTGCGCAATACTTCTTTGTGCCAGTTTATTGAGACCAGTCTGGCGCGTAGCGGCGTTCATACGCAGCGTTATGAAGGGCAAGAACCCGCCGCTGACGATATTTTGATTGTCGATGACGCGCTGGAGCATACCTGGCAGGGGAGGGCGGCGGTTGTCTTTTGCCGCCGTCATATCGGGATTCCGTTGGAAAGAGCGCCGGGCGAGTGGGTGCATAGTGTGGCGTCGGTGCATGAGTTGCCCGCGCTGTTGGCGCGTATCTATAGTATTGAGCTGGATAGTGAAGCGCTTTCCAGCGCATTGCCGACGACGGATAAAACTGCAGATTCAAATGACGACATGATGATTCTGGTCGTTGACGATCACCCGATCAATCGCCGCTTGCTGGCCGATCAACTGGGATCGTTGGGGTATCAGTGTAAGACAGCCAATGATGGCGTGGACGCTCTGAATGTGCTGAGTAAAAATGCTATCGATATTGTTCTGAGCGATGTGAACATGCCGAACATGGACGGCTATCGCCTGACGCAGCGTATCCGTCAGCTTGGGCTGACGCTGCCGGTCGTCGGCGTGACGGCGAACGCGCTGGCGGAAGAGAAACAACGTTGCCTGGAGTCCGGTATGGACAGCTGTTTGTCGAAGCCTGTGACGCTGGATGTGTTGAAACAGACGCTGGCGGTGTATGCCGAACGAGTACGTAAAACGCGGGCATAAAAAATGCCGGATGGCGGCGTCGCTTGTCCGGCTTGCAAAAGATGAGTCGACTGGTAGGCCTGATAAGCGTAGCGCCATCAGGCTGGGTAACGTAAAAGCGATTTATTCTTTGTCTGTCGGACTCAGGGTGACGGAAGAGAGATAGTTGAGCAGCGCGATATCATTCTCTACGCCTAGTTTCATCATCGCCGATTTCTTCTGGCTGCTGATGGTCTTAATGCTGCGGTTGAGCTTCTTGGCGATTTCGGTGACCAGGAAGCCCTCGGCGAACAGGCGTAATACTTCGCTCTCTTTTGGCGACAGGCGCTTGTCGCCGTAACCGCCTGCGCTGATTTTCTCCAGCAGACGAGAAACGCTTTCTGGGGTGAATTTTTTGCCTTTTTGCAGCGCGGCCAGCGCCTTAGGCAGATCGGTTGGCGCACCCTGTTTGAGTACGATCCCTTCAATATCAAGATCCAACACGGCGCTCAGGATCGCCGGATTGTTGTTCATGGTCAGAACGATAATAGACAGGCTCGGAAAATGACGCTTGATGTACTTGATCAAGGTGATCCCATCGCCGTATTTATCTCCCGGCATGGAGAGGTCAGTGATCAACACATGCGCATCTAATTTCGGCAGGTTGTTGATCAATGCTGTGGAATCTTCAAATTCGCCGACAACATTCACCCACTCGATTTGTTCAAGTGATTTGCGAATACCGAACAGTACAATCGGGTGGTCATCGGCAATAATTACGTTCATATTGTTCATGTATTGGGCTACCTTGCTACAGCAAGCTTTTGACGTAGGCGTCAATGTCGCTGATATATTTTTCTATACCTGGAGCATCTTTCTCACGAATCAGATGTTCCAGCGTTTCACATAACTGCTTGCCGGGTACCAGATTAAGCATGGCAAACACCCCTTTCAGGCGGTGGGCCGTTTGGGCCAGCGCAGCGAAATCGCTGGTTGCCGCCTCAGTATACAACCTCTTAACATCATCCGGTACTGTGTCTACAAATAGCGCATAATAGCCGCTGGCATGAAGCTCGGCATTTTCATCTCCGCCGAGCGGGGAGGCGGGAATCTCTTCCTGCGCCAGCTGCTCTTCGATAAGTTGTAGTACAGCTTCCTGCATAGCATTGCTCATATTAAAGTTGACGCGCAACTGACCCGGGCCAATTTTCCGCACGCCTGACTCATCATCGCTTAAAAGCAAGCCCGAGGCAGTAAGATTAGACGGATTATCCGTTAAAAAGAGATCATATTCTTGACTTATCTGCCTTTCATCCGGCGTGATGCAGGTGGCGCCCCAGTTTTCTAACTGACGCAGCACAATCGCGCGAACCTCGTTGGACGTCACATCGACCATCACGCTCACGTCGTCCAGCAGGCGCTCTTCGACCTGAGTATGCTGATCGTGAGGAAGCATTTTGACATGAACGGTATAGCGCGTGCCCAGAGTTTCTCGCGCTTTAATGTTGAGATGACCGCCCAGTTTGCGCGCCAGTTGATTGCACAGCCAGAAGGTGAGCGGATTCGCTTTGCCGTAACGATCGCCCTGCGTTTCATTCATATACGGGAAATGCAGATTATCAATCTCGTTTAACGTTACACCTTCGCCCGTATCCAGAATACGGAAAGTCAGACGCTCCGCGATAGATTCATCCTGCTCGACTTCAAGCGTAATTTTACCCATAGCGGTCGTCGTGACGGCATACTGAATCAACAGCAGCAAAATCCGGCGCAGGGCGTCGCGATCGCCCCAGCGTTCATCGTTGCCGCTAAGATGGTTATTAATCAGCAGTTGCAGCCCTTTACGCTTAATGGCGGGCAGCACTTCCGGCACGACTTCGTCAATAAGATCCTGAAGGGAGAACAGCGTTGCTTCGCTTTTCCATGCGTCATTTTCCAGCATATTCGCCAGTTGGATTTCATCGATCATACGTACCAATACATCCGCCTGATCCGCCAGTTTCAGGCTTTCCGGCGTGGTGACTGCCGCGGCGTTAACCGCCAGTTGGCGTACGGGCTCTTTAAGCGTGTTGCTGATATTTTGCATAAAGGCGGCGCGGCCCTGCTGATTTTTCTCATACAAACGCTGCGCCTGTTTAAGCTTCTTATTCACCAGCACTTCCCGGTCCTGATCGCGGATAATAAAGATCTGCGTGCGGGGAGCGATCTGGCTGCGAAACAGACGGATCTCATACAGTTCGTTATTAATTGTCGCCTGAATCACGCCCTGATGCTGCTCCGCCATGCTGGTAATATTTTGCAGGTTAAGATGCGGCAACAGATGATCGGCGATTTTATTGCTGATCACGGTGCGGTTGCCTTCCTGATCGTAGACCAGCAGACCCAGCGGCAGCAGAGAAACGATCTCTTCATTAATGGCGCGTAAGACGCGAAGCTCGTTATTCGCCGCGTTGCCGGATGTCGATTCCGTCGACCGTCCCGGCTGATGACGGAACGTGGCGTAGCCAAATAACGCCAACGCCAGCAGCCCGATGTTCAGCAGTAAAGGCAGCAAAATATTTTGCAGCGTATCAAGCAAAAGCGTACCGAACGGTACCTGCCAGATCAGGCGCATTCCGGTAGAGTTAAGCGCTGAGGAGATCTCAATTTTTGAACCGTTAAAGCTAATCGTGACGCTATCTGGCGCTTCCTTTTCACTGCTTCGCCCCGTCGCCTGGGTTGCGTCAGGCTCTATCCGAAAACTGTCCAGCGGCATTCCCGGCGGGATTAAATCATTAATGGGCAGATCAAACGCCACCACGGTCGCCAGATGTCCTGGCTGATTGAAGGTCGTGCGCAGCGTAAAATAGTGACCGTTTTGCCAGGCCAGTTTTCGCAATGAGGAGAAACTTTCGCGCTCATCCAGCGCATTCGCCTGCTGCAACATCTCTGCCCGGCGGGAATCGACGATATTGCCAATAGTGGACTCTTTAAAGCCGGAAGAGAGATCTTTCAACGGTAGGGTAGAGATAAGAATCAGGCTGTTATCCTGTCCGTTGAGATAATACATTGACCACGGCACGTTTTCCGCGCCCCACAGCGTATCCAGATAGGTTGACATACGCTGCGTCATTTCCAGCGTGGCGCTGTCATGGGAACCGAAAATCAGCGCTTCAGTTTTACGTCGCGGCTTTTCAAGATAATACACATCCTGCTTCAGACGCGTTTCCTGAAGTCCTTCACCTGTCGATGGCGTAGTGGTCGCGGCGATGTTGTCATAAATTTGCCAGGTAACATACCGCCAGGTATCAACGCGTTTATGAATAGCGTGGGTGATATCGACAATTTGATAGCTTTTGTCTTTCAACCAGGCGTTGACGGCGCTCTGTACCATAACGCCCATCGTTACCAGCAGCACAATGATCAGCAATAAGAAGAAACGGGTAATGCTTCCCGGTAGAAGGGAGAATCGGGTAGAGACCGTTGTGTCAGACTGACTCATTTATGTTTACGACCTGTAAAAGCAACGCTGAAGGTGAAGGGCAGTATAAAGGGTAATGAATGAATTTCCAGACTCTTACGTCATGCCGGGCGACTTAACACGCGCTCCGTCGGCGGGACGGGAAAAGCGTACAACCTTCGCAGAACGGTACAAATATAAAGACTACTTATAAATGTTTAGCACTAAATATCAAGAAATTATTTGCTAATGTCTTACGAACGGTCGAGCAGGGGAGTGTAGTGAATAACCGTGATAGTTTTAGGCAGGTAGCATAAATCAGCCGGGTGTGTCTGAAAAAGGCTAAAAAAAACCGAATGCGAAGCATCCGGTTGAAATAGGGGTAAACAGACATTCAGAAGTGAATGACGGTAATAAATAAAGTTAATGATGATAGCGGTCACTATTTTAGTTGCGAATGAAGATTCTGTTTTATCATTCAGTGCTATGAATTTCATCAATTTAACCCGTTGATTTTAAAAGTTTCGTGAATATATTTTGTCTATTTGTGCTTATTTTTACTTGATTTTTGCTTTAAAAAAGTTCCGTAAAATTCATATTTTGAAACATCTATGTAGATAACTGTAACATCTTAAAAGTTTTAGTATCATATTCGTGTTGGATTATTCTGTATTTTTGCGGAGAATGGACTTGCCGACTGGTTAATGAGGGTTAACCAGTAAGCAGTGGCATAAAAAAGCAATAAAGGCATATAACAGAGGGTTAATAACATGAAAGTTAAAGTACTGTCCCTCCTGGTACCAGCTCTGCTGGTGGCGGGCGCAGCGAATGCGGCTGAAATTTATAATAAAGACGGCAACAAATTAGACCTGTTTGGTAAAGTTGATGGCCTGCACTACTTCTCTGACGACAAAGGCAGCGACGGCGACCAGACCTACATGCGTATCGGCTTCAAAGGCGAAACGCAGGTTAACGATCAGCTGACCGGTTATGGCCAGTGGGAATATCAGATTCAGGGCAACCAGACTGAAGGCAGCAACGACTCCTGGACGCGTGTGGCGTTTGCGGGTCTGAAATTCGCTGACGCAGGTTCCTTCGATTATGGTCGTAACTACGGCGTAACCTATGATGTGACCTCCTGGACCGACGTTCTGCCGGAGTTCGGCGGCGACACCTACGGCGCTGACAACTTTATGCAGCAGCGTGGTAACGGCTATGCCACCTACCGTAACACCGACTTCTTCGGCCTGGTGGATGGTCTGGACTTCGCGTTGCAGTATCAGGGCAAAAACGGCAGCGTGAGCGGTGAAAACGATGGTGGGCGCAGCCTGCTGAACCAGAACGGTGACGGTTACGGCGGATCGCTGACTTATGCAATCGGCGAAGGCTTCTCTGTCGGTGGCGCTATCACCACGTCTAAACGTACTGCCGATCAGAACAACACCGCTAACGCTCGCCTGTATGGTAACGGCGATCGCGCCACGGTTTACACCGGCGGCCTGAAATACGATGCGAACAACATCTATCTGGCAGC
This sequence comes from Salmonella sp. SAL4457, assembly GCF_046548235.1. NCBI lineage: Bacteria > Pseudomonadati > Pseudomonadota > Gammaproteobacteria > Enterobacterales > Enterobacteriaceae > Salmonella > Salmonella sp. SAL4457. The sequence continues at coordinate 12,543 of NZ_JBGDZO010000009.1, read as the reverse complement.
GCAGTATTCTCAGACCTATAACGCAACCCGTTTTGGTACCTCTAACGGTAGCAACCCGTCCACCTCTTACGGTTTTGCCAACAAAGCGCAGAACTTTGAAGTGGTTGCTCAGTACCAGTTCGACTTTGGTCTGCGTCCGTCTGTGGCTTACCTGCAGTCTAAAGGTAAGGACATCAGCAACGGCTACGGCGCCAGCTATGGCGACCAGGACATCGTAAAATACGTTGATGTCGGCGCGACTTACTACTTCAACAAAAATATGTCCACCTATGTTGATTACAAAATCAACCTGCTGGATAAAAACGACTTTACCCGCGATGCGGGCATCAACACCGACGACATCGTAGCGCTGGGTCTGGTTTACCAGTTCTAATCAGCAAAAGATGTTGCTAAAGGGCCTGCGGGCCCTTTTTTCATGCCTTATTCCGGCGTACAAATACGACGTTTTGATATACGCTTGCGTCCATTCGAATGAGGATAAACAGCGATGAAAATGACTTTTTGCCGGGCCGTGTGTCTGGCGGCGGCTTTTTTACTTATGGGCTGCGATGAGGCTCCCGAAACGACAACAGCGTCACCTGCCGCTCAGGTGCTGGAAGGTAAAACGATGGGGACCCTCTGGCGGGTGAGCGTGGTTGGCATCGATGCGAAACGCGCCGCAGAGTTACAGACTAAAATCCAGACTCAGCTTGATGCTGATGATTGGTTGCTTTCTACCTATAAAAATGACTCCGCGCTAATGCGTTTTAACCATTCACGCAGCCTTGCGCCCTGGCCGGTCAGCGAAGCCATGGCGGATATCGTGACCTCGGCGCTGCGTATTGGCGCGAAGACGGATGGCGCGATGGATATCACCGTGGGCCCGCTGGTCAATCTGTGGGGGTTTGGGCCGGATCGGCAGCCGCTGCATATCCCAACGCCAGCACAAATCGATGCGGCAAAAGCGAAAACAGGCCTGCAACATTTGCAGGTTATCGACAGGGCTGGACATCAGTTTTTGCAAAAAGATCTGCCGGATCTTTATGTTGATCTCTCCACGGTCGGGGAGGGCTATGCGGCGGATCATCTGGCGCGTCTGATGGAGCAGGAGGGTATTGCGCGTTATCTGGTCTCGGTGGGCGGCGCATTAAGCAGCCGCGGGATGAATGCGCAGGGGCAGCCGTGGCGCGTCGCGATTCAGAAGCCGACCGACCGGGAAAACGCGGTGCAGGCGATTGTGGATATCAACGGGCATGGCATCAGCACCTCCGGCAGCTACCGCAACTATTATGAGCTGGATGGCAAGCGCGTATCGCACGTTATCGATCCGCAAACGGGGCGCCCCATTGAACACAACCTGGTATCGGTTACGGTCATCGCGCCAACGGCGCTGGAAGCGGACGGCTGGGACACCGGTCTGATGGTGCTTGGTACGCAAAAGGCGCAAGAGGTCGTGCGGCGGGAAGGGCTGGCGGTCTTTATGATCATGAAAGAAGGTGAAGGCTTTAAAACCTGGATGTCGCCGCAGTTCAAAACGTTCCTGGTGAGCGATAAGAATTAAAACGCAAGATTACGGGTTTTTGTGGGCGGATTTACGGACACACTGCATGTAAGCAAGCACTATGCTTAATGAAGGAGTCTATGATGAAAAAAGCGTTACTTACCGATGATGAATGCTGGCTGCGGGTGCAGGCGCGCGATGCCAGCGCGGATGGGCGTTTCGTTTTTGCGGTGCGAACCACCGGCGTTTTTTGCCGTCCTTCTTGTCGCTCGAAGCGGGCGTTACGTAAAAATGTTCGCTTTTTTGCCAACGCGCAGCAGGCGCTGGACGCCGGTTTTCGCCCCTGCAAGCGCTGTCAGCCGGATAATGCGCGCGCGCAGCAACGGCGGTTGGATAAGATTGCCTACGCCTGCCGTTTACTTGAGCAGGAGACGCCGGTAACGCTGGCGTCTCTGGCGCAGGCGGTGGCGATGAGCCCGTTTCATCTGCACCGTCTGTTTAAAGCGAGCACCGGAATGACGCCGAAAGGGTGGCAGCAGGCGTGGCGCGCCCGGCGGCTGCGTGAGGCGTTGGCGAAAGGAGAGCAGATCACGGCGGCTATTTATCGCGCCGGCTTCCCGGATAGCAGTAGCTACTACCGTCATGCCGACCAGACGCTGGGCATGACGGCAAAACAGTTTCGCAAAGGCGGCGATAATGTCTCCGTTCGCTATGCGCTGACGGACTGGGTTTACGGACGGTGCCTGGTGGCGGAGAGCGAGCGGGGGATTTGCGCGATTCTCCCCGGTGATAGCGACGACGCGCTACTGGCTGAATTACACACCCTTTTCCCGGCGGCCCGCCACGAACCTGCTGACGCGCTTTTTCAGCAACGGGTGCGGCAGGTTGTCGCGGCTATCAACACACGCGATGTGCTGCTCTCGTTGCCGCTGGATATCCAGGGAACCGCGTTTCAACAGCAGGTCTGGCAGGCGTTATGCGCAATTCCCTGCGGCGAAACCGTAAGCTATCAACAGCTTGCCGCGACTATCGGCAAACCCACGGCAGTACGCGCGGTCGCCAGCGCGTGCGGCGCGAACAAACTGGCGATGGTGATCCCGTGTCATCGGGTCGTGCGTCGCGATGGCGCGCTCTCCGGTTATCGTTGGGGCGTGCGTCGAAAAGCGCAGCTATTAAAGCGAGAAGCACAAAAAGAGGAGTAGCAATGCTGGATCTGTTTGCTGATGAAGCGCCCTGGCAAGAGTCCCTGGCGCCTGGCGCGGTGGTGTTGCGCCGCTTTGCGTTTCGCGCGGCGCAGTCGCTATTAGACGATATCGGGTTTGTCGCCAGTCAGTCACCGTTTCGTCAGATGGTGACGCCGGGCGGCTACACCATGTCGGTGGCGATGACCAACTGCGGCGCGTTAGGGTGGACCACCGATCGTCACGGTTATTGTTATGCCGTGCGCGATCCGTTGACCGATAAACCCTGGCCTGCGCTGCCGTTATCGTTTGCCAGCGTATGTCGTCAGGCGGCAATCGCGGCAGGGTATGCGAGCTTCCAACCGGACGCCTGCCTGATCAATCGCTACGCGCCCGGCGCAAAACTGTCGCTGCATCAGGATAAAGACGAGCCGGATCTGCGCGCGCCTATTATCTCAGTTTCGTTGGGGGTGCCGGCGGTTTTTCAGTTTGGCGGCCTGCGTCGCAGCGATCCGCTCCAGCGGATCTTACTGGAGCATGGCGATATCGTGGTCTGGGGCGGCGAGTCCCGGCTGTTTTATCATGGTATCCAGCCGCTTAAAGCGGGCTTTCATCCCATGACCGGTGAATTTCGTTACAATCTCACCTTCCGTAAGGCAGCTGAAAAAGAATAAAAATAAGAATTATTATTGCTGTGCAGGTGGAGTTAGTTAAACTGCGGGCTGTTATTATCGGTCCGGGTTGTATGCATGGAACTTCTTATTCTTGTCTGGCGGCAGTACCGCTGGCCATTTATTAGCGTGATGGCGCTGAGCCTCGCCAGCGCGGCGCTGGGGATTGGCCTGATCGCGTTTATCAATCAGCGCCTGATTGAAACGGTGGACACCACCGTCATGGTGCTGCCGGAATTTCTCGGTCTGCTCCTGTTACTAATGGTCGTCACATTAGGTTCCCAACTGGCGCTCACCACTCTGGGACACCATTTCGTTTACCGCCTGCGCAGCGAATTTATCAAGCGTATTCTGGATACGCACGTTGAACGCATTGAGCAACTGGGCAGCGCCTCTTTACTGGCCGGTCTGACCAGCGATATTCGCAATATTACTATCGCCTTTGTGCGTCTGCCTGAGCTGGTGCAGGGCATTATCCTCACCGTCGGCTCGGCGGCGTATCTGGCGATGCTATCGACAAAAATGCTGCTGGTTACGGCTATCTGGATGGCGGTCACTATCTGGGGCGGATTCGTGCTGGTGGCGCGGGTTTACCAGCATATGGCGACCCTGCGCGAGACCGAAGATAAGCTGTACAACGACTATCAGACGGTGCTGGAAGGACGCAAAGAGCTGACGCTAAACCGCGAGCGTGCGGAGCAGATTTTTCAGCAATGCTATACCCCGGACGCCAAAGAGTACCGTCATCACATTATCCGTGCCGATACTTTTCATCTGAGCGCCGTCAACTGGTCGAATATCATGATGCTGGGGGCGATAGGCCTGGTCTTCTGGATGGCGAATAGTCTCGGCTGGGCGGATACCAACGTCGCGGCGACCTATTCACTGACGTTGCTGTTCCTGCGCACGCCGCTGCTGTCTGCGGTGGGGGCGTTGCCAACGCTACTGACCGCCCAGGTGGCGTTTAATAAACTGAATAAATTCGCGCTCGCCCCGTATAAGCCTGATTTTCCGCAGCCGAAAGCCTTTCCCGACTGGAAGACGCTGGAGCTGCGCAACGTGGTTTTCCACTATCAGGATAACGCGTTTTCCGTGGGGCCCATCAACCTGACGATTCACCGCGGCGAACTGCTGTTTTTAATTGGCGGCAACGGTAGCGGGAAATCGACGCTGGCCATGTTATTGACCGGTTTATACCAGCCGCAATCGGGAACGATTTTACTTGATGGTCAACCTATTGCCGCCGGGCAGCCGGAAGATTATCGCAAACTGTTTTCTGCGGTGTTCACCGATGTGTGGTTATTCGACCGCCTGCTGGGGCCGCAGGGGAAACCCGCCAATCCCGCGCTGGTCGAAAAGTGGCTTGAGCACCTGAAAATGACGCACAAGCTGGAGCTAAACGACGGGCGCATTTTGAATCTTAAACTGTCGAAAGGGCAAAAAAAGCGCATTGCGCTGCTGCTGGCGCTGGCGGAAGAGCGCGATATTATTTTGCTGGATGAGTGGGCCGCCGATCAGGACCCGCATTTCCGCCGGGAATTTTATCAGGTACTGTTGCCGTTAATGCAGGAAATGGGCAAAACCATTTTCGCCATTAGCCATGATGATCACTATTTTATTCACGCCGATCGTCTGCTTGAAATGCGTAACGGACAGCTAACCGAACTCACTGGCGACGAACGTGATGCCGCCTCGCGTGATGCGGTTGCGCGTACTGCGTAATGGATTATGGCGCCGGATAAACCGCCTGATGGCAGCCCTACGTCCGCACGCGGGTAGGCCTGATAAGATGCCACGCGTCGCCACCAGGCATCGGGTTATTTCTTGCGGCGGGCGAGCGGATTTCCAGACGTGTTTTGAAAAGAACCCCGGAGCGCTGCGTGAGCCGGCGTGTTCAGATGCCCGGTAAGTGTGACCGGGCAGCGTAACGTTATCGCGCGACGGCGTTCTGTACGTTAGCGTCCGCTTTCCAGATGCGGTATTTCACGTCCACATTCGCCGGGGTATACACCACGATCGGCAGCTTGCTGTTGTAGCGCAGCATCCCGTCTTCACCCAGCCAGGCGGTGACGAATTTTTGCTCTTTCTTACCTTCAGGGCAGGCCATCATGGTTGATACCGGAGAGGTGACGTTATCAAAGACATAATAGTCATAGCCCCAGCCTTCCAGCGTTTTTGTTTCCAGCGTGCCGCCGAGGCGATGCTGGTTACAATCCACATTCAGCGTTTGACCAATCAACAGTTCCACTTTGAGGGTAGATTCATCCTGCTGAGGGGTAAGGGTTATCACTTGCCGCTTCATTCCTTTTTCCGCCTGCGGATAGGGGGCGATTTTTTCCAGCGGCTGGGCGGTATCACCATTGTTAGCCCAGGCAGAGGCGCTGGCGAGGGCGGCGAAGACGACGGCAGGGACAAACATCTTCATTTGATTGTTCACAGTATTTCCTTTCTGCTGTTTTCGGTATGCACGGGCAACAGATTAACACATTCATATTATCTATTAATCTGTATTTACTCATATTTTCAAGATTATTAATAAAATAGCGTATTTTTATATAGTTGAATATTCTGATATTGATAATGCAAATGAAATTATCAGCTATTAGTGGTTTTCGTTATATAAATATCTATATAACTCATTGAAATGTGAGAAAAAGCACGTTTACGGGTCTTTACCCGGCACTCTTTTGATCCGGCAACAGCATTTACCTCTATCGGGGTATGCATCTCTTACACATCCTGAAATATCTTATTTACAAAAACAACTACTCATAAATTGTACGGTTTTTATTGGTATTCACTCCCTATGGAAGCGTGTCGTTATGGAAGGGCGATATCATGGTTGATTTATCCCGTCGAAGCATGTTGACCGGCAGTTGGCGCAACGCCAGCAATGGGATTCTTCCGCCGTGGGCCAGAGAAACAACCTATTTTCTCGCACATTGTCTGCGTTGCGACGCCTGCATCCAGGCGTGTGAGGCCGACATCCTGCAGCGAGGGACGGGGGGGTATCCGAGCGTAGATTTCAAACGGGGCGAGTGCAGCTTTTGTTATGCCTGCGCGCAGGCCTGTACCGAATCGCTTTTTCTTCCGCGCCACACCAGGGCCTGGGATTTAATTTTTACACTCACGGAAAACTGCCTCGCCAGGCAATCGGTTGAATGCCATCGCTGCCAGGACAGTTGTGAACCTATGGCCATTACCTTTCGTCCCACGCTATCCGGCATTTACCAGCCGCAGCTTGACTCGCAGGCCTGTAACGGATGCGGGGCGTGTGTGGCTATCTGTCCCGTGTCAGCCATCAAAGCGGAGAACCACCATGCGCACTAACTGGCAGGTCTGTAGCCTGGTCGTGCAGGCCAAAAGTCAGAACATCGCCGCCATTGGCACACAGTTGAACACGTTGCCGGGTTGCGAAGTCGCGTTAAGCGACGTTGAAAGCGGGCAGCTGATCGTGGTGGCGGAAGCAGACCAGAGTGAAACGCTGATGCAAACAATTGAGTCAGTACGCAATGTCGAGGGCGTACTGGCGGTGTCGCTGGTTTATCACCAGCAGGATGAGCAAGGTGAGGAAACACCATGAAACTCAGTCGTCGTAGCTTTATGAAAGCTAACGCCGTTGCGGCCGCTGCGGCGGCTGCCGGTCTGAGCGTGCCGGGCGTCGCCCGCGCCGTTGTCGGGCAGCAGGAAGCCATCAAATGGGATAAAGCGCCGTGCCGTTTTTGCGGAACGGGTTGCGGTGTGTTGGTGGGAACGCAGCAGGGCCGTGTGGTCGCCTGCCAGGGCGACCCCGACGCGCCGGTCAACCGTGGTCTGAACTGCATTAAAGGCTATTTCCTGCCCAAAATCATGTACGGTAAAGATCGTCTGACGCAGCCGATGCTGCGCATGAAAGACGGCAGCTATCACAAAGACGGCGAGTTTACGCCGGTGAGCTGGGAACAGGCCTTCGATGTGATGGAGGAGAAGTTTAAAACCTCCCTGAAAGAGAAAGGACCAGAAGCGATCGGCATGTTTGGATCGGGTCAATGGACCATCTGGGAAGGCTATGCCGCCGCGAAACTGTTCAAGGCTGGTTTCCGCTCTAACAACATCGACCCGAATGCGCGTCACTGCATGGCCTCGGCGGTGGTGGGCTTTATGCGCACCTTTGGCATGGATGAACCGATGGGCTGCTACGACGATATTGAGCAGGCCGATGCGTTTGTGCTGTGGGGGTCCAACATGGCGGAGATGCACCCGATTTTATGGTCGCGCATCACTAACCGCCGTTTGTCCGACCCGAACGTGAAGGTCGCTGTCCTCTCCACCTTCCAGCACCGCAGCTTTGAACTGGCGGACAACGGTATTGTCTTTACCCCGCAAAGCGATCTGGTGATCCTTAACTATATCGCGAATTACATTATTCAGAACAACGCGGTAAATCAGGATTTCTTCACAAAGCATGTGAATCTGCGTAAAGGGGCGACGGATATCGGCTACGGCTTACGCCCGACGCACCCGCTGGAAAAAGCGGCGAAGAATCCGGGCTCCGACGCTTCCGAGCCGATGAGCTTCGACGAGTATAAAGCCTTCGTGGCGGAATATACGTTGGACAAGACTGCTGAAATGACCGGCGTGCCGAAAGATCAACTGGAACAGTTGGCACAGCTCTACGCCGATCCGAATAAGCGCGTGATCTCTTACTGGACGATGGGTTTTAACCAGCATACCCGCGGCGTGTGGGCGAATAACTTGGTTTACAACCTCCATCTGCTGACCGGAAAAATCTCCCAGCCTGGCTGCGGTCCTTTCTCGCTGACCGGCCAGCCTTCCGCCTGCGGTACGGCGCGTGAAGTGGGAACCTTCTCACACCGTCTGCCCGCAGACATGGTCGTGACGAACGAAAAACACCGTGATATCTGCGAAAAACACTGGCAGATCCCCGCTGGCACTATTCCGGCAAAAGTGGGTTTACATGCGGTGGCGCAGGATCGCGCGTTGAAAGACGGCAAGCTGAACGTCTACTGGGTAATGTGTAATAACAATATGCAGGCCGGGCCGAACATCAATGAAGATCGGATGCCGGGCTGGCGCGATCCGCGTAACTTTATCATTGTCTCCGATCCTTACCCGACGGTGAGCGCGCTGTCTGCGGATCTGATCCTGCCGACCGCCATGTGGGTTGAGAAAGAAGGCGCTTACGGCAACGCCGAACGCCGCACGCAGTTCTGGCGTCAGCAAATTAAAGCGCCGGGCGAAGCTAAATCCGACCTCTGGCAACTGGTGCAGTTCTCCCGTCGTTTTAAAACCGAGGAGGTCTGGCCGGAGGCGTTGCTGGCCCAGAAGCCGGAGCTGCGCGGTAAAACGCTGTATGACGTTCTGTTCGCCACGCCGGCGGTCAGCAAATTCCCGCTGAGCGAGCTGAAAGAGGATCAGTTAAACGATGAGTCTCGTGAGCTGGGCTTCTATCTGCAAAAAGGGCTGTTTGAAGAATACGCCTGGTTTGGACGTGGCCACGGGCACGATCTGGCGCCGTTCGACGATTACCACAACGCGCGCGGTCTGCGCTGGCCGGTCGTCGAAGGCAAAGAGACGCAATGGCGTTACAGCGAAGGCAACGACCCGTATGTAAAAGCGGGGGAAGGGTACAAATTCTACGGTAAACCGGATGGCAAAGCGGTGATCTTCGCGCTGCCATTTGAACCCGCGGCGGAGTCGCCGGACAACGAGTACGATCTGTGGCTTTCCACCGGTCGCGTGCTGGAACACTGGCATACCGGCAGTATGACGCGCCGCGTGCCTGAATTGCATCGCGCCTTCCCGGAAGCAGTGGTCTTTATTCACCCGCTGGATGCGAAAGCGCGCGATCTGCGTCGTGGGGATAAGGTTAAAGTGTCGTCCCGCCGCGGCGAAGTGATTTCGATTGTCGAAACGCGTGGACGTAACCGTCCGCCGCAGGGACTGGTGTATATGCCGTTCTTCGATGCCGCTCAGCTAGTGAACAACCTGACGCTGGATGCGACGGACCCGCTCTCTAAAGAGACGGACTTCAAGAAGTGCGCCGTTAAGCTGGCGAAGGTATAACGCGTTATGTCCCGTACAGCGAAACCCCAAAATGGCCGCCGCCGCTTCCTGCGTGATGTTGTGCGCACTGCGGGCGGGCTGGCGGCGGTTGGCGTGGCGCTGGGCTTGCAACAGCAAACCGCGCGCGCAACGGGCGTGCGGCTGCGTCCGCCTGGCGCGCTGAATGAAAATGTCTTCGCCAGCGCCTGTGTGCGCTGCGGGCAGTGCGTTCAGGCGTGTCCATACGACACGCTAAAACTGGCGACGCTGGCCTCCGGGCTATCGGCAGGTACGCCCTATTTCGTCGCTCGCGACATCCCCTGCGAAATGTGTGAAGACATTCCGTGCGCCAAAGTCTGCCCCAGCGGGGCGCTGAATAAAGATATCGCCTCCATTGATGACTCGCGCATGGGGCTGGCGGTGCTGCTGGATCAGGAAAACTGCCTCAACTTTCAGGGGCTGCGCTGCGACGTTTGTTACCGCGAATGCCCGAAAATCGATGAGGCCATCACGCTGGAGCTGGATCGCAACATGCGCACCGGCAAACATGCGCGCTTTCTGCCCACCGTACACAGCGACGCCTGTACCGGCTGCGGCAAATGCGAAAAAGTCTGCGTACTGGAGCAACCAGCGATAAAAGTGTTGCCGTTGTCATTGGCGAAAGGGGAGTTAGGACACCATTACCGCTTCGGCTGGCTGGAGGGGAAAGATGGCAAATCGTAAACGCGACGCCGGGCGAGAAGCGCGGGCGAAAAAAGGCTGGTGGCGTAGCCACCGCTGGCTGGTGTTACGCCGTATCAGCCAGTTTATGGTGCTGGGGATGTTTCTCAGCGGCCCGTGGCTGGGCTTTTGGGTTTTGCATGGCAACTACAGCAGTAGTTTGCTGTTCGATACCCTCCCGTTGACCGATCCGCTGATTACTCTGGAAAGTCTCGCCAGTGGACATCTTCCCGCTACCGTGGCGCTGACGGGAGCAGTGATTATCGCTGTGCTGTATGCGCTGGCGGGAAAGCGATTATTTTGCAGTTGGGTTTGCCCGCTAAACCCCGTTACCGATTTGGCTAACTGGATGCGCAGGAAATTTGACCTGAACCAGTCTGCGACGATTCCACGCCATATACGGTACGTCCTTCTGGTGGTGGTGTTAATCGGTTCGGCGTTGACCGGCACGCTGCTGTGGGAATGGATTAATCCCGTGTCGCTGTTAGGTCGTAGTCTGATTATGGGATTTAGTAGCGGCGCGTTGCTGATTATTGCTTTGTTTTTATTTGATTTATTAGTCGTTGAGCACGGTTGGTGCGGCCATATTTGCCCGATGGGCGCGCTGTATGGCGTGCTGGGCAGTAAAGGCGTAGTGACCGTGACGGCCAAAAAACGTGAGAAATGTAATCGCTGTATGGATTGTTTTCATGTTTGCCCGGAACCGCATGTGCTACGTGCGCCGGTGCTGGATGAGCAAAGCCCGGCGCAGGTCACTCACCGCGACTGCATGACCTGCGGTCGCTGCGTGGATGTCTGTTCTGAGGATGTTTTTACAATAACGATACGCAACATCATTCGGGATGCATCGCGGCGGTAAGCGAGGAAATCTCCAGGAGCATAGATAACGATGTGACTGGGATTTTGGAGCGCAGCCAACAAAGAGGCAGCTCGAAGGATGAAGTGTAAATGCGATGGAGTTCGGGAGCGAAACAATGAAAAGCCATGACCTGATGAAAGCGCTGTGTCAATGGATGGCCACGCTTGCCCTGGTGGTAAGTGGTGCGGTTTGGGCGGCAAACGGAGTGGATCTGAGCCAGTCGCCGGAAGTATCCGGGACGCAGGAAGGGGCGATTCGTATGCCGAAAGAGCAGGAGCGTATGCCGCTAAATTACGTCAACCAGCCGCCGATGATCCCGCACAGCGTCGAGGGCTACCAGGTGACGACCAATACCAACCGCTGTCTGCAATGCCACGGCGTGGAAAGTTATCGTACGACGGGCGCGCCGCGTATCAGTCCGACGCACTTTATGGACAGCGACGGTAAAGTGTCGGGCAACGTCGCGCCGCGTCGTTATTTCTGCCTGCAGTGCCACGTACCGCAGTCTGATACCGCGCCGATTATCGACAATACCTTTACCCCCTCGCAAGGTTACGGGAAATAAGAGGTCATTATGGAAAATTCTAACCGTAAACCCGGCTGGATAAAGCGCGTCTGGCGATGGTGGCGCAGCCCCAGCCGCCTGGCGTTGGGGACGCTGCTGTTAATCGGTTTTATCGGCGGCATCATCTTCTGGGGCGGCTTCAATACCGGAATGGAAAAGGCTAACACCGAAGAGTTTTGTATTAGCTGCCATGAAATGCGCAACACGGTGTATGAGGAGTATATGGAAACCGTCCACTACAACAACCGTAGCGGCGTTCGTGCCACCTGTCCTGACTGCCATGTGCCGCATGAGTGGGGGCCGAAGATGATCCGTAAGATCAAAGCCAGTAAAGAGCTGTATGCGAAGGTATTTGGGCTGATAGATACACCGCAGAAATTTGAAGCTCATCGCCTGACAATGGCACAAAATGAGTGGCGGCGCATGAAAGACAACAACTCGCAGGAATGCCGTAACTGCCACAATTTCGACTTTATGGATCTGACCGCGCAAAAAGGCGTCGCGGCGAAAATGCACGATCAGGCGGTAAAAGATGGACAGACCTGTATCGATTGCCACAAAGGGATCGCGCATAAACTGCCGGATATGCGTGATGTTAAACCAGGTTTCTGACAGGACGTTGATGAGTGGGAATGCTTGAAGCCAGAGATCTGTACTGCGAGCGGGACGAGAGGACGCTGTTTCGCGGGCTGTCGTTCACCGTGGAGGCCGGGGAGTGGGTGCAGGTCACCGGCGGCAACGGCGCCGGAAAAACCACCCTGCTGCGCCTGCTGACCGGGCTGGCGCGCCCGGATGGCGGCGAGGTGTACTGGCAGGGCGAGCCCCTGCGCCGCGTGCGCGACAGCTTCCATCGCAGCCTGCTGTGGATAGGGCACCAGCCGGGGATTAAAACCCGCCTGACGGCGCGGGAGAACCTGCACTTCTTCCACCCCGGCGACGGCGCGCGTCTCCCGGAGGCGCTGGCGCAGGCCGGGCTGGCGGGATTTGAGGACGTGCCGGTCGCCCGGCTCTCGGCCGGGCAG
>NZ_JBGDZO010000008.1:0-143173 GCF_046548235.1 Salmonella sp. SAL4457 | reverse complement strand
CTCAGAAGTGAAACGCCGTAGCGCCGATGGTAGTGTGGGGTCTCCCCATGCGAGAGTAGGGAACTGCCAGGCATCAATTTAGTGAAGAAGCCCATCCTGACGGACGGGCTTTTTTGCGTGTGTGGTAACTGTAAAAATGTAGGCCTGATAAGCGCAGCGCCATCAGGCAACCGGCACTGCCGGATGGCGGCTCCGCCTTATCCGGCCTACAAGGAACGTGCTTTCTCTAACCACCGCAAAATGAAGACAGAAATCTGCGATACATCATTAAGATCCAAAACGGGTACCGCTACGGCAAGTGGAATATCACTGGCAACCGCAATAACATGCTCATCAAGAATTAATTCCTCCTCGCTGTGCCCACATCCCTGACGAAAAAGTAAGATCTTCGCAACTGCCTCGTGTTTAAACCCTTCTACCAGCACCATATCCAGCTTTGATGCATCCATCCGGCTCACCAGCCATGCCAGATCCAACTCTTCTTGCCCCGGCGTTTCAGTCATTAACGCCCAGCGCTGCTGACTGGCAACCAGCGTCTGTGCCGCCCCGGCCTTACGTAATTCGTAGCTATCTTTACCCGGTTTATCAACATCCATATCATGATGGGTATGCTTAATCAGCCCTGGCCGAATACCGTGCGCACAAAGTGCTGGGATCAGTTTTTTCAGCAGTGTTGTTTTTCCCGTGCCGCTCCACGCGGCAATGGCGAGTAGCGGTATCATGGTCTCTTTTGCCATTGCGCGAGTTCCTCCGGCGTGTTGACGTTCACAAATGCCTCTTTACAATCGCTGAAATCAACGGCGTGTCCGCCTACCTGGCGCATAAAAATCATTACCCGCCGCTCGCCTGCTTGCAAATAAGCTGTCAACTGGGGCTCAACGGCACGATTAATCAACGCGATCGTTGGATGATCGCGCTCTCCATCATGAACCCAAACCACGGGTGCGCCATGACGCTGCGTTGCTAAACGATCGACCAGGTTGTGGGGGATACAGGGATTGTCACAGGGACAAAACAGAAACCAGTCGCTTGCTACCTGCTGAAAAACGGAAAGCATACCCGCCAGCGGACCGGGAAAGTCAGCGATTGAATCCGGAATGACTTTCAGGCCGCTGGCCTGGTAGATATCCAGATGGCGATTAGCACTAATGACGACCGTTGCAAGTTGTGGCGCGAGCGCGTCGGCAACGTGTCGCCAGAGCGGTTTCCCGTTCAGTTCAAGCAGACCTTTATCCGCACCTCCCATCCGCCGGGCTTTACCGCCTGCCAGCACCACGCCGGTTATTACTTCATCCAGATTCACCGATATCGCCTCTTTTATTGTGGGATTGACCCTGCTACCGTGTCTGTATCAAGAATAAGGAGCACAGCTATGAAATGTAAACGCCTGAATGAAGTCATTGAACTCCTCCAGCCAGCCTGGCAGAAAGAGCCTGATCTTAATCTGACGCAATTTTTGCAGAAACTGGCGAAAGAGTCAGGTTTTGACGGCAAACTGGAAGATTTAACTGATGATATCCTGATCTACCATCTGAAAATGCGCGATTCCGCCAAAGACGCCGCCATTCCAGGGATTCAAAAAGACTATGAAGAGGACTTTAAAACGGCGCTTTTACGCGCCCGCGGCGTTATTAAAGAGTAAAACCTTGTAAGCGGCGCCACCGAAATCGCCACGAAATGATATCCTGAATCATTCGTAGTATTTTCCGGATGATGGGATGAACGACAACGCTTTTACTTTCCAGACGCTACACCCGGAAACCATCATGGATGCGCTGTTTGAACAGGGGATCAGGGTGGATTCCGGGCTGACTCCACTAAACAGTTATGAAAACCGCGTCTATCAGTTTCAGGATGAAGACCGTCGACGTTTTGTCGTTAAGTTTTATCGTCCTGAACGCTGGTCTGTTGATCAAATTCGGGAAGAACACCAATTCGCGCTTGAACTGGTGAAGGATGAGGTTCCGGTTGCTGCTCCGCTCGCGTTTAATGGCCAGACACTGTTAGCGCATCAGGGCTATCATTATGCCATTTTCCCCAGCGTAGGCGGTCGTCAGTTTGAAGCAGACAATATCGATCAGATGGAGGCGGTAGGGCGTTATCTTGGCCGATTGCATCAGACGGGGCGAAAACGTCCTTTCACTTTCCGGCCTGACATTGGGCTTGCAGAGTATCTTTTTGAACCTCGCCAGGTATTCGAAGATGCCGCACTGATTCCCTCCGGGCAAAAAGCGGCTTTCCTGAAAGCCACTGATACTCTACTGTCTGCAGTTACCGAATGCTGGCGCACCGATTTCGCCACGCTGCGATTGCACGGCGATTGTCATGCCGGCAACATTCTATGGCGTGATGGACCGCTGTTTGTCGATTTAGATGATGCCCGTAACGGCCCGGCGATACAGGATTTATGGATGCTGCTGAACGGCGACAAAGCCGAACAGCGAATGCAGCTTGAAACCATTATTGAAGCTTATGAAGAAGTTAGTGAGTTCGATACGGCTGAAATTGGTCTCATTGAACCTTTACGCGCCATGCGTTTAGTTTATTATCTTGCCTGGTTGATTCGTCGTTGGGGCGATCCTGCGTTTCCAAAAAACTTTCCCTGGTTAACAGGGGAAGATTACTGGCAGCGACAGACAACGACTTTTATTGAGCAGACTAAAATTTTGCACGAACCCCCTTTACAATTAACGCCAATGTATTAATCGGAGAGAGTTGATCATGAAAAAGATTTGGCTGGCGCTGGCTGGTATGGTTTTAGCTTTTAGCGCCTCGGCAGCACAGATCAGCGACGGTAAACAGTATATCACGCTGGATAAACCGGTCGCTGGCGAACCCCAGGTACTGGAGTTTTTCTCCTTCTACTGCCCACATTGTTATCAGTTTGAAGAAGTGCTTCATGTGTCTGACAATGTGAAGAAAAAGCTGCCGGAAGGCACCAAAATGACCAAGTACCACGTTGAGTTCCTGGGGCCGTTGGGCAAGGAGCTCACCCAGGCATGGGCGGTGGCGATGGCGTTGGGTGTAGAAGATAAAGTCACGGTCCCGCTGTTTGAAGCCGTACAGAAAACCCAGACAGTACAATCTGCCGCGGATATCCGTAAAGTGTTCGTTGATGCGGGCGTCAAGGGCGAAGATTACGATGCGGCATGGAACAGCTTCGTGGTGAAATCACTGGTTGCGCAACAGGAGAAAGCCGCGGCTGACCTGCAACTGCAGGGCGTTCCGGCGATGTTCGTCAATGGCAAATACCAGATTAACCCACAAGGCATGGATACCAGCAGCATGGATGTTTTTGTTCAGCAGTATGCTGATACTGTGAAATATTTGGTTGATAAAAAATAAAAAGAACGCCGGTCACTGACCGGCGTTTTTATAAGATGTTTTAATCTCTTCTATCTGTATATCTTTCTTATCCCACAGCGTATTAAGCCAACGTTGAAAACGGCGTTTGAATGTTTTGTCGTTCACGTAATCGCCGTGCAGTTCTTCATTTATGGATTCCAGTTGCACCCGAACAACAATACGCGTCAGCCTACCGCTTAGCATATCGTAGAAGGGGTGGCGATCGTTGTTTGGGTAACACAACGTAATATTAAGCAGCTTATCGAACTGTGAGCCTAAAACATTAATCGCCATTGCAATACCGGCTGCTTTTGGTGGCAACAGATGTTGATAGGGTGAATGCGTTTGCTGACGTTTCTCATGCGTAAATCGCGAGCCTTCAACAAAGTTAACGATAGTGGTGGGATACCGACGAAACTTCTCGCAAGAGCGGCGAGTTGTTTCAACATCTTTGCCACGTCGATCGGGGTGGCGGAGCAGATAGCTACGAGAGTAGCGCTTCATAAACGGCATATCTAATGCCCAGCACGCCAGGCCGATGAACGGCACCCAGGCCAATTGCTGTTTAAGAAAGTACTTATTCATTGGGATATGCTTGCGGAACAGAACGCAAAGCACAACGATATCGGCCCAGCTGCGGTGATTACAAATCAGTAAATACCAATTTTTCTTGCTCAGCCCTTCTAACCCTTCTACATCCCATTGCAAGTGCGGATTAAGGCGTAACAGCGCTGCAAGACCAGCACACCAGCAATACATCATGAAATTGCAGAAAATGGAGACCTTGCGCCAGATACCGGGAACAGGCAAAAGAAGCTTTACCATACCGGCAACGATGATCGGTACTGAGCAAACAATAGTGACCAGGATGGTCAATACGATACTCAATGGGAGCGTGATAGCCGCGAGTATTCTCGTCATAATAAATTATTCAAAAGTTAGCCATAAACGGTGCGCGAAAAGGGCGCAAGAGGCTGATTCTATCAGAAAACGATGCTAATGATGGCGCTGAGTGAAATAGAAACACTCGTAACAACTATCCACATTATGATAACGGCATGAATCAGATAATCAGAAAAACGTGATGTTAACAACTCATTGAAAATAATGGTTAATTATTAAGGTGAGAAGGCTATCGCGCTGATTTTAAAGTAATGGTAAGAATTTACACACAAAGTTATCCACAGGTTGTTTTGCGAGCGATCCTGAAGATCGACAAAACTTTTCCGCAAATGCGGCGAAAAACTCAAGTTTTCCTCCTGTATGTGGCATCCTTTAACCATAATCTGTTAAACAGGCACGGACATTATGGTTCAGATCCCAGAAAACCCACTTATTCTCGTAGATGGCTCATCCTATCTCTATCGCGCCTATCATGCGTTTCCGCCGTTAACCAACAGCGCGGGAGAACCTACGGGCGCAATGTATGGTGTCCTCAACATGTTGCGCAGCCTGATCATGCAGTATCAGCCGACGCATGCTGCGGTGGTGTTTGACGCCAAAGGAAAAACCTTCCGTGATGAGCTCTTTGAACATTACAAATCGCATCGTCCTCCGATGCCGGATGATCTGCGAGCGCAAATAGAGCCGTTACATGCCATGGTTAAAGCCATGGGGTTACCGCTGCTGGCGGTCTCTGGCGTAGAAGCGGATGACGTTATCGGTACACTGGCGCGAGAAGCGGAGAAGGTGGGGCGTCCGGTATTAATCAGCACCGGCGATAAAGATATGGCACAGTTGGTGACGCCGAATATTACGCTGATCAACACCATGACTAACACCATCCTCGGCCCGGATGAAGTCGTTAATAAGTACGGCGTGCCGCCTGAGCTGATTATCGACTTTCTGGCGCTGATGGGGGACTCCTCGGATAATATTCCAGGCGTGCCAGGCGTGGGTGAGAAGACGGCGCAAGCCTTGCTTCAGGGATTGGGCGGCCTGGATACGCTGTACGCCGAGCCGGAAAAAATTGCCGGTCTCACTTTCCGCGGCGCCAAAACGATGGCCGGTAAATTAGCGCAGAATAAAGACGTAGCGTACCTGTCTTATAAACTCGCCACCATTAAAACGGATGTTGAACTGGAGCTGACCTGCGAACAGCTTGAAGTGCAGCAGCCGATTGCGGATGAACTGCTGGGCCTGTTTAAAAAATATGAGTTTAAGCGCTGGACGGCGGACGTCGAGTCAGGTAAGTGGCTACAGGCAAAGGGCGCGAAACCGGCGGCCAAACCGCAGGAAACGGTCGTTATTGATGAATCGCCCAGCGAACCGGCAGCGGCGCTCTCTTATGAAAATTATGTCACTATTCTGGACGACGTTACGCTGGAAAGCTGGATTGAAAAGCTGAAAAAAGCGCCAGTTTTTGCTTTCGACACGGAGACCGACAGCCTGGATAATATCGCCGCCAACCTGGTGGGCCTCTCGTTTGCCATCGAACCTGGCGTTGCCGCGTATGTACCTGTCGCACATGATTATCTGGACGCTCCGGATCAAATCTCCCGCCAGCGTGCTCTGGAACTGCTGAAGCCGCTGCTGGAAGATGAAAAAGTGCGCAAAGTGGGGCAAAACCTCAAGTACGATCGCGGCGTCTTGCAAAATTACGGTATTGAGCTGCGCGGTATCGCCTTCGATACCATGCTTGAGTCTTACATTCTGAACAGCGTCGCCGGACGCCATGATATGGACAGCTTGTCCGATCGTTGGCTGAAGCACAAAACTATCACCTTTGAAGACATTGCCGGTAAAGGTAAAAACCAGCTCACCTTTAACCAGATCGCACTGGAGGAAGCGGGGCGCTATGCGGCAGAAGATGCGGATGTCACGTTACAGTTGCATCTCAAAATGTGGCCAGAGCTCCAGCAGCACAAAGGCCCGCTGAATGTTTTCGAAAACATCGAAATGCCGCTGGTGCCGGTACTGTCACGCGTTGAGCGCAATGGCGTAAAAATCGATCCTGCCGTCCTGCACAAACATTCGGAAGAAATCACGCTACGTCTGGCGGAACTGGAAAAGAAAGCGCATGACATTGCGGGCGAGGCGTTCAACCTGTCCTCGACGAAGCAGTTGCAGACCATCCTGTTTGAAAAGCAGGGTATTAAGCCGTTGAAGAAAACGCCTGGCGGCGCGCCGTCAACGTCGGAAGAGGTGCTGGAGGAGCTGGCGCTGGACTATCCGCTGCCGAAAGTGATTCTGGAGTATCGTGGTCTGGCGAAGCTAAAATCCACCTATACCGATAAGCTGCCGCTGATGATTAACCCGAAAACCGGGCGCGTCCATACGTCCTATCATCAGGCGGTAACGGCGACGGGACGTTTATCGTCCACCGATCCGAACCTGCAAAATATTCCGGTGCGCAATGAAGAAGGCCGCCGCATTCGTCAGGCATTTATTGCGCCTGAGGATTATCTCATCGTGTCTGCGGACTATTCACAGATTGAGCTGCGTATTATGGCGCATCTTTCCCGTGATAAAGGGCTGCTCACGGCGTTCGCCGAAGGGAAAGATATTCACCGCGCAACGGCGGCGGAAGTCTTTGGCTTGCCGCTGGATAGCGTGACCGGGGAACAGCGCCGAAGTGCGAAAGCCATTAACTTTGGCCTGATTTACGGGATGAGCGCCTTCGGTCTTTCTCGCCAGCTTAATATTCCGCGTAAAGAGGCGCAGAAGTATATGGATCTCTACTTCGAACGCTATCCTGGCGTGCTGGAATATATGGAGCGCACCCGCGCTCAGGCAAAAGAACAAGGCTATGTGGAAACTCTGGAGGGGCGCCGCCTTTACCTGCCGGATATTAAATCCAGCAACGCGGCGCGGCGCGCGGGGGCGGAACGCGCGGCGATCAATGCTCCCATGCAAGGAACGGCTGCCGATATCATCAAGCGCGCCATGATTGCCGTCGATGCCTGGCTACAGGCCGAGCAGCCACGCGTGCGGATGATTATGCAGGTACACGATGAATTAGTGTTCGAGGTGCATAAAGACGACTTAGATGCGGT
The DNA here is from genome assembly GCF_046548235.1 of Salmonella sp. SAL4457. Taxonomy (NCBI): domain Bacteria; kingdom Pseudomonadati; phylum Pseudomonadota; class Gammaproteobacteria; order Enterobacterales; family Enterobacteriaceae; genus Salmonella; species Salmonella sp. SAL4457. The sequence continues at coordinate 135,833 of NZ_JBGDZO010000008.1, read as the reverse complement.
AGCAAAACGTATCCATCAGTTGATGGAAAACTGCACGCGTATTGATGTGCCGTTGCTGGTGGAAGTCGGTAGCGGAGAAAATTGGGATCAAGCGCACTAAGCATTTAAGGAATAACGCGCTTTTTTCGTAATTAAGCAACATAAGCACGGGGGTTTTGTGATGGGTATTAGAATTCCCTATGTAAAGAATGAAAAAAAATTACGAAAAGGTCTTTCTGTGTTGCTCAAAAAAGAGTAAAGTTATTCGCGTAGGGTACAGAGGTAAGATGTTCTATCTTTCAGACCTTTTACTTCACGTAATCGGATTTGGCTGAATATTTTAGCCGCCCCAGTCAGTTTATGACTGGGGCGTTTTTTATTGTGCGCAAGAAAAGTTTCGCTCACACCGTAGGCCGGATAAGACGTGCAGCGGCGCCATCCGGCATAGCGGGTGATTATTCCCCGTCCTGAATCTCTTCGACCGGTGCCAGTTCACTAAACCAGCTATCCAGTTTCTGACGTAACTTATCCACTCCCTGCTTTTTCAGCGAGGAAAACGCTTCTACCTGCACATCGCCATTAAAAGCCAGCACGGCTTCACGTACCATATTCAACTGCGCCTTGCGCGCGCCGCTGGCCAGTTTGTCCGCTTTGGTCAGCAGAACCAGAACCTGGATATTGCTCTCTACAGCCCACTGGATCATCTGTTGGTCGAGGTCTTTCAACGGATGGCGGATATCCATTAAAACGACTAAGCCCTGTAGGCTTTGACGTTTCTCCAGATATTCCCCCAGCGCGCGTTGCCACTTGCGTTTCATCTCTTCCGGGACTTCCGCGTAGCCATAGCCCGGCAGGTCGACCAACCGTTTGCCATCTACGACTTCAAACAGGTTAATCAATTGGGTACGGCCCGGCGTTTTAGAGGTGCGCGCCAGGCTTTTTTGGTTGGTCAATGTGTTCAGGGCGCTGGATTTGCCTGCATTGGAACGGCCAGCAAAAGCCACTTCAATTCCGCAATCGGAAGGTAAATGGCGAATATCAGGCGCACTCATCACAAAATGCGTCTGTTGATAATTCAGGTTAGTCAAAGCGGTCGTCTCCGTCAGTCAAAGCATTGTGGCGATTATACCTGAACGCCAGCAAAAGACGGATTTTTCGGCGCGTCGGTGCTGTAAGCAAAAGCCATACGCTTTGTGAGACATTGTCCATTGCACTTATGCGACATGACAGAGTCGTTGTCACGCTAAAAGCCAGTTAATATAGTTAAATCATGAATTTATAGAAAGGTAATTGTCTGAAAAAAAGGGATTTGCCGTGTCGGTATCTTGTGAGTTTACCCCAAAAGAGTAAAGTAATGCACATAGCGAGGACGCTAACAGGATCAACGACTCAGGATGAGGGTCAGGAGCGCCAGGAGGCGAAGACACAGGATTGTCAGGAAGACAAACGTCCGGAGACGTTAGTAAAAGGAAATGGAAACAACATGGAATGTTCCAGGCTAAGGGAAAAACAGGGCGTGTTGATAGCCAACAGGGATGGTGGAACCCGTTAAGGGTCGTGAGTCAAGAAAAAAGGCGGCAGATTACTCTGTCGCCTTTTTTCTTTGCTTGCTTTCTGCTAGATTCCGCCTCAATTCTATACTGAATAAAACGGCTTAAAGATCTGACATCATGAAAAAACCAACCTCTGCACCGCGCAGTAAAGCCTTTGGCAAACAGCGTCGTAAAACGCGTGAAGAGTTAAACCAGGAGGCGCGCGACCGTAAACGCCTGAAAAAACATCGCGGTCATGCGCCGGGAAGTCGCGCGGCGGGCGGCAATTCCGCTTCGGGCGGCGGCAATCAGAATCAACAAAAAGATCCACGTATTGGCAGTAAAACACCTGTTCCATTGGGCGTGACTGAAAAAGTGACCCAACAGCATAAACCGAAAAGTGAGAAACCTATGCTTTCACCGCAGGCGGAGTTGGATTTACTGGAAACGGATGAGCGCCTGGATGCGCTGTTAGAACGTCTGGAAGCGGGCGAAACCCTGAGTGCGGAAGATCAAGCCTGGGTAGATGCCAAACTGGATCGTATTGATGAACTGATGCAGAAGCTTGGTCTGTCTTACGATGACGACGAAGAAGACGACGAAGAGGACGAGAAGCAGGAAGATATGATGCGCCTGCTAAGAGGCGGCAACTAACGGGTTTACACCGTGGGCTTGCCCGTCCTGCTTATAACCCTTCCGGTTATATGTTATCTGGTGTGGTTATTCGTTAAACTACAGCGATTGTCGCGGCGACAGAAATGGCTGCGCAGCCGGCTTGCCGCCCGTCATGGCGTGAAGCCGGTACGCCGTACCCGCCAGAGACGCCATCGGAAGGAGTGAGCATGTCTGAACAGCAAATAGACTGGGATCTGGCCCTGATCCAGAAATATAACTATTCCGGGCCACGATATACCTCGTACCCAACCGCGCTGGAGTTTTCTGAAGACTTCGAGGACGCCGCATTCTTGCAGGCTGTGGCGCGTTATCCTGAACGTCCGCTCTCGCTGTATGTGCATATCCCGTTTTGTCACAAGTTGTGTTATTTCTGCGGCTGCAACAAGATTGTCACCCGCCAACAGCATAAAGCTGACCAGTATCTTGACGCGCTTGAGCAGGAAATTCGCCATCGCGCGCCGCTGTTTGCAGACCGTCATGTCAGCCAGCTTCACTGGGGCGGCGGTACGCCTACTTACCTGAATAAAGCGCAAATCAGCCGCTTAATGACGCTGTTGCGTGAAAATTTCCACTTTAATACTGACGCGGAAATCTCGATCGAAGTCGATCCCCGTGAAATTGAGCTGGATGTGCTCGATCATTTACGTGCGGAAGGTTTTAACCGCCTGAGTATGGGCGTGCAGGACTTTAATAAAGAGGTGCAGCGCCTGGTTAACCGCGAGCAGGATGAAGAATTCATCTTTGCGCTGCTTAATCACGCCCGCGATATCGGCTTTACCTCGACCAATATCGATTTGATCTACGGTCTACCGAAACAGACGCCGGAAAGCTTCGCTTTCACGCTGAAGCGTGTGACGGAGCTGAACCCCGATCGTTTGAGCGTCTTTAACTATGCGCATCTGCCAACGCTTTTTGCCGCCCAGCGTAAAATTAAAGATGCCGATTTACCCAGTGCGCAGCAGAAACTGGATATTTTGCAGGAGACCATCGTATCGCTTACTCAGGCCGGTTATCAGTTTATCGGGATGGACCATTTTGCCCGTCCGGACGACGAACTGGCCGTCGCGCAGCGCGAAGGCGTGCTGCACCGTAATTTTCAGGGCTATACGACCCAGGGCGATACCGATCTGCTGGGGATGGGGGTTTCTGCTATCAGCATGATTGGCGATGGCTACATGCAGAACCAGAAAGAGCTGAAGCGTTATTACCAGCAAGTGGATGAGCGGGGCAATGCGCTATGGCGTGGTATTACGCTGACCCGTGATGATTGCATTCGTCGCGATGTTATCAAGGCGCTGATTTGTAACTTCCGCCTGGATTTTAACGCTGTCGAACAGCAGTGGGGTTTGCATTTCGCTGAGTATTTTGCCGAAGATTTGCAGTTACTGTCGCCGCTGGCGAAAGATGGGCTGGTGGATATTAGCGAGAAGGGAATTCAGGTGACGGCGAAAGGTCGTTTGCTGATCCGCAATATCTGCATGTGCTTTGACGCGTATCTGCGCCAGAAAGCGCGGATGCAGCAGTTCTCGCGCGTCATTTAGCCGGGTTGCCCGGTGGCGCTGCGCTTACCAGGCCTACACGTTGCGACAACCTGTAGGCCGGATAAGCATTAGCGCCATCCGGCACATTGTCAGCTGAACAGTCCCACCAGCGCGGCACACAACACGGCGGCTAGCGCAGTTTGTGGCGTGTGGCTGTCGACCGCTCCACTCGATACCAGATTAATAATAGATTCTAACATAATGAATCCCCCCGTTTGCCGGGCATGATCATACTGAACTCATCGGAACAGTAAAGCGCAAAATAGCAGCGTTTTGCGCTCAATTATTAATCTTTACACTCGCGGGTAATGTTTACTCCATTCCCAGCTCTTTCAACTTCCGCGTTAGGGTGTTTCGCCCCCAACCGAGCAGCCTGGCGGCTTCCTGTTTATGACCCTGCGTATGGCGTAATGCCGTGGTCAGTAGCGTTCTCTCCAGTTCTGGCTGCGCTTCAGAAAGCAGGTTTTGATGACCGGATCGCAAGGCGCGGTCCGCCCATTGTGCCAGTAATGTAGCCCAGCTATCCGGCGGCAGGTGGGACGGGCTATCCGGCGTCGAGGCTTCAAACAGTTCGCCCGGTAAATCCTGGATCAATACCTCCTGTCCGGCGGCCATGACGGTGAGCCAGCGGCAGGTATTTTCTAACTGACGCACGTTACCAGGCCATGCCAGGCGCGTTAACGCCGTTTCGGTTTCCGGATGTAATAATTTGGCTTCCACACCTAATTCACGGGCGGCGACCTGCAAAAAATGGCGCGCCAGGCGCGGAATATCCTCACGGCGCTCGCGCAACGGCGGAAGATGGATACGAATCACGTTCAGGCGGTGGAACAGGTCTTCGCGGAATTTCCCTTCCTGAACGCGTCGTTCGAGGTTCTGGTGGGTGGCGGCGATAATGCGCACATCCACTTTTACCGGCGCGTACCCGCCCACGCGGTAGAACTGTCCGTCAGCCAGCACGCGTAACAGACGAGTCTGGACATCCAGCGGCATATCGCCAATTTCGTCCAGAAACAGCGTGCCGCCGTCAGCCTGCTCGAAACGGCCCTGCCGGATGGTATTCGCCCCGGTAAAAGCGCCTTTCTCATGGCCAAACAGTTCGGATTCAATCAAATCTTTCGGGATGGCCGCCATATTGAGCGCGATAAACGGCGCTTTGGCGCGTGGGCTATGGCGATGTAGCGCATGGGCGACCAGTTCTTTACCGGTTCCTGATTCGCCGTTAATCAGCACGCTAATCGAAGAACGCGACAGCCGACCAATAATGCGAAACACATCCTGCATGGCGGGCGCTTCGCCTATCATGTCTGTTGTCGGGCCGTTAACCTCGATATTACGCGGCTGCTGCTGCTCCTGATAGTGGCTAATCGCGCGCTCGACCAGAGCGACGGCTTCATCAATATCAAACGGTTTAGGCAGATAATCAAACGCCCCCTGCTGATAGGCGCTCACGGCGGCATCTAAATCGGAATGCGCGGTCATAATGATGACCGGAAGCATCGGGTGACGCTGTTTAATCTGCTTTAATAGCGCCAGCCCGTCCATTCCCGGCATTCGGATATCCGACAGCAAGACGTCCGGCGTTTTACTGGCCAGCGCAGCCAGTACTTCATTACCATTCTCAAAGGTGGTACAGGTCAACCCTGCCCCGGCGAGAGCACGCTCAAGCACCCAACGGATGGAACTATCATCATCGACGACCCAGACTATTCCTCGTTGCATAAACACCTCTATTTCCGAATCGGCAGGTAAACCGAAAACTCGGTATGCCCCGGCCAACTGGTAAATTCAATTTTGCCGGCGTGTTGATCGATAAGATTGCGGGCGATAGATAACCCAAGCCCGGTGCCGCCTTCGCGACCGCTGACCATCGGGTAGAACAGCGTATCCTGTAAATGGGGAGGAATGCCCGGCCCATTGTCTTCAACGTCTATACGCGCCGCCAGGCGATAGCGTTCGCCATGCAGCGTTAACTGGAAGGCGGTACGGGTACGCAGCGTAATTTCGCCGCCTTCCGGCCCCAGCGCCTGCAAGGCATTGCGGACAATATTCAGCAGTACTTGCTCAATTTGTTCCGGGTCGTGCGGCAGTTCTGGCAAACTGGGGTCATAATCGCGGATAAGCCGGACATTATCCGGCAGTTCCATCGACACCAGCGCCACCACGCGCTCCGCGACTTTATGTATGCTCTCGGTAATGTGCATTCCCGGGTGCTGCGGCCCCAGCAAACGATCGACAAGGTTGCGTAGCCTGTCGGCCTGTTCAATGATGACTTTGGTATATTCCGTTAGCGCCGGGTCGGGCAGCGCCTTGCTGAGTAGCTGCGCCGCGCCGCGCAGGCCGCCGAGCGGATTTTTGATTTCGTGCGCCAGACCGCGCACCAGATCGCGGGCGGCGATTTGCTGCGCGTGCTGCAACTGCTCCTGACTCAGACGACGCTGGTTATCCATCGGCGCCATTTCGAGCAGTATAAAATCGTCGGGCAGACGTTGGGCGGTCAAAGAGAGAATATGCGAGCGACTATCAATCACCAGCGTCACTTCGTTATCGGTAAAGCCTTGCCCTGCCGCTAAACTTTCGCGCATCAGGTCAATGTTTAACGAAAAATAGCTCAACAGTTCAGGTAACGGCGTCCCGAACAGTTTGCGTGAGCTTTGCGCGAGCAACTGCTGCGCGGCAGGATTGGCGTAATGGATTGCCAGCGCGTCGTCGACCACCAGCACGCTGTTGATTAACGAATTGAGGATCTGCCCAGCATCGGGCTGTATGCCGCTTGCCATTCAGCAGTCTCCTGGAAAAGGTTGCACCATTTTAGTGCATTATAGCTTTTTACCACTAAAAAGCGCGTGAGATCAGATTGTTGGTGGAGAAAAAAGCCCATCCTGGGATGGGCTGAAAGTTTCCACGGCAACTCAAAAACTCCTGACGCCTTTCACGCTGCTGCTGCGTTGGCTGCCTTCGCTTACCCCAGTCACATCGCTATCTATGCTCCTGGGGATGTGCTCAGTTGCTGCCTTGCAGCAACGCGAAATTTGTCGGATTTTTAATATACGATTAAACGCTGTAGTACAGCTCAAACTCTACCGGGTGCGGGGTCATACGCACGCGGTCATCTTCTTCGCGACGCAGCGCAATATACGCATCGATCGCTTCATCAGTGAACACGCCGCCTGCTTTCAGGAACTCGCGGTCCAGGTCCAGCGCGTTCAGCGCTTCTTCCAGAGAACCCGCTACCTGTGGGATCTCTTTCGCTTCTTCCGGCGGCAGGTCATACAGGTTTTTGTCCATGGCTTCGCCCGGGTGAATCTTATTCTTAATCCCGTCCAGACCGGCCATCAGCAGGGCGGCAAAGCACAGATACGGGTTAGCCGCCGGGTCCGGGAAGCGAACTTCGATACGGCGCGCTTTCGGAGACGCCACCACCGGAATACGGATGGAGGCGGAACGGTTACGGGCGGAGTAGGCCAGCATCACCGGCGCTTCGTAACCCGGGACCAGACGCTTGTAGGAGTTGGTGGTCGGGTTCGCCAGGGCGTTGATGGCTTTGGCGTGTTTGATGACGCCGCCGATGTAGTACAGCGCTTGTTCAGACAGGCCGGCATATTTGTCGCCAGAGAACAGGTTGGTGCCGTTCTTCGCCAGAGACATGTGGCAGTGCATACCGGAACCGTTATCGCCGAACATCGGTTTTGGCATAAAGGTCGCGGTCTTACCGAAGCGGTGAGCCACGTTATGCACGACATATTTGTAAATCTGAATTTCGTCGGCTTTTTTGGTCATGGTGTTAAAGCGGGTCGCCACTTCGTTCTGACCTGCGGTCGCTACTTCGTGGTGGTGCGCTTCAACGACCAGGCCCATCTGCTCCATGACCAGACACATTTCAGAACGGATATCCTGCGCGGAGTCAACTGGCGGAACCGGGAAATAACCGCCTTTCACGCCCGGACGATGGCCTTTGTTGCCGCCTTCGTACTTGGTAGAGGAGTTCCAGGCGCCTTCAATATCGTCAATTGCCACATGTGAGCCGGAGATAGATGCGCCGAAGCGGATGTCGTCGAACAGGAAGAATTCAGGTTCCGGCCCAAACAGGACGGTATCGGCGATACCGGTCGCGCGCAGGTAGTCTTCCGCACGTTTTGCGATGGAACGTGGGTCACGGTCATAACCTTGCAGAGTGCCAGGCTCCAGGATGTCGCAACGGATAATCAGGGTAGAGTCCGCGAAGAACGGGTCAATCACTGCGGTGGATGCGTCTGGCATCAGCACCATGTCGGATTCGTTAATGCCTTTCCAGCCGCCGATAGAGGAGCCGTCAAACATTTTGCCTTCTTCAAAGAATTCGGCATTTACCTGATGAGCAGGAATCGTGACGTGCTGTTCTTTGCCTTTGGTATCGGTGAAGCGCAGATCGACAAACTTCACTTCGTGCTCGTTCAGCATCGTCAAAACGTGTTCAGCGGACATACTTGTACTCTCCCGGATTGGTCATGGTCGGTCGTCGTGGTAACGAGATCTTCAATTCTGCTGGCCGTGTCGCCGTAAAAATATAAAGCGAAATCTGTGCCAACTTTCACATTGCCCCCAAAAGGCGTTATCATGCGCACCATCGTGCAAAAGGGCTGCACCACGGTGACTATGTTGCACCAAAATAGTGCTTCAATGTGAACATTAAGCACCACATTGGTGCAATAGAACGCAAGCCACCCTTTTAACGCTCCGTGAAAGCGATCACAAAGAGACTCTGCAATACTTGTTTGCGGAGGATGTTTGTGATCCTGTTTTGTAGTGCGATTAATCCGTGTACAATAACGCGCTATTTCTAATGCCTGAGGCAAAGTTGTGATCGAAAATTTGCGTAACATCGCCATCATCGCGCACGTTGACCATGGTAAAACTACCCTGGTTGATAAGCTGCTCCAGCAATCCGGTACGTTCGACGCGCGTGCCGAAACTCAAGAGCGAGTGATGGACTCCAACGATTTGGAGAAAGAGCGTGGTATTACTATCCTCGCTAAAAACACCGCTATTAAATGGAATGATTACCGTATCAACATCGTTGATACTCCCGGGCACGCTGACTTCGGTGGTGAAGTAGAGCGCGTCATGTCCATGGTTGACTCTGTGCTGCTGGTGGTTGACGCATTTGACGGCCCGATGCCGCAAACGCGCTTCGTGACCAAAAAAGCCTTTGCTCATGGCCTGAAACCCATTGTGGTTATCAACAAAGTTGACCGTCCTGGCGCGCGCCCTGACTGGGTTGTTGACCAGGTATTCGACCTGTTTGTTAACCTCGACGCGACCGACGAACAGCTGGACTTCCCGATCATCTACGCTTCGGCGCTGAACGGTATCGCGGGTCTGGACCACGAAGATATGGCGGAAGACATGACCCCGCTATATCAGGCGATCGTTGATCATGTTCCGGCGCCGGACGTTGACCTCGATGGTCCGTTGCAGATGCAGATCTCCCAGCTGGACTACAACAACTATGTTGGCGTTATCGGCATTGGCCGTATCAAACGCGGCAAAGTGAAGCCGAACCAGCAGGTCACTATCATCGATAGTGAAGGGAAAACCCGTAACGCGAAAGTAGGTAAAGTGCTGACGCATCTGGGTCTGGAGCGTATCGACAGCGATATCGCCGAAGCGGGCGATATCATTGCGATCACCGGTCTGGGCGAGCTGAACATTTCCGACACCATCTGCGACCCGCAGAACGTTGAAGCGCTGCCGGCGCTGTCCGTTGATGAGCCGACCGTGTCTATGTTCTTCTGCGTTAACACCTCGCCGTTCTGCGGTAAAGAAGGTAAGTTTGTGACTTCGCGTCAGATTCTTGACCGTCTGAACAAAGAGCTGGTGCATAACGTGGCGCTGCGCGTTGAAGAAACCGAAGATGCGGATGCGTTCCGTGTATCCGGTCGTGGCGAACTGCACCTGTCCGTGCTGATTGAAAATATGCGTCGTGAAGGTTTCGAACTGGCGGTTTCCCGTCCGAAAGTTATCTTCCGTGAAATCGACGGTCGTAAACAAGAGCCGTACGAAAACGTGACGCTGGACGTCGAAGAGCAGCACCAGGGGTCTGTCATGCAGGCGCTGGGCGAGCGTAAAGGCGACCTGAAAAACATGAATCCGGACGGTAAAGGCCGCGTACGTCTCGACTACGTGATCCCAAGCCGTGGGCTGATTGGTTTCCGTTCAGAATTCATGACCATGACTTCCGGCACGGGTCTGCTGTACTCCACCTTCAGCCATTACGACGATATTCGTCCGGGTGAAGTGGGCCAGCGTCAGAACGGCGTACTGATCTCCAACGGTCAGGGTAAAGCGGTGGCGTTTGCGCTGTTCGGTTTGCAGGATCGCGGTAAGCTGTTCCTGGGTCACGGCGCGGAAGTTTATGAAGGCCAGATTATTGGTATTCACAGTCGCTCCAACGACCTGACGGTAAACTGCCTGACCGGTAAGAAACTGACCAACATGCGTGCGTCCGGTACGGATGAAGCGGTGATTCTGGTTCCGCCAATTAAAATGAGCCTTGAGCAAGCGCTGGAGTTCATTGATGACGACGAACTGGTAGAAGTCACCCCAACCTCTATCCGTATCCGTAAACGTCACCTGACGGAAAACGATCGCCGCCGTGCGAACCGTGGTCAGAAAGAAGAGTAATTAACGTTCTTACGGATAAAAACCCTGCCGAAATGAAAACTCGGCGGGGTTTTTTTATTCACATTGATAAAGGGATAAGGTTGCCAAAAAATCAGCAATCGCTGGCGTATTATGCCGACCAATGACAATGGTCAGTGAGCGAAGCTTTGGCAGATCTTCATCGGTTAAAATCAAATTAATGAGCTGTTCCTGGGTTAATTCATTGTCCCAATCAATATTAAATCGCTTATTCATTTGTTTCCCTTCTCTATAAGCATGAATATGGTAAAACGCTTTGCGAATATTATCATGGCGCTTAGAGACGGGATATCGGGAGTCTGATTCAGGATGAATGAGCGGGCAGAACAACTACCCGCTGTGATGCAGATTCGGAAAATAGAGGCGATAATATCAGAAGAAATACTTCGCCCCGATACGAATCTGGTTTTGCTCTCTATGGTAGGGGCCCACGTTACGATCTAACCAGCGTAATTCAAAATAGGGCAACCAGTGTTCATTGATACGATAACGGAAGGTATTGGTGATTTCCCAATGATGCTTCGTACCATTACTACTATTAAAATCATTAATATTATAAAAATAGTGTGGTTCAAAGGTATAAGAAAATTTATCGGTAATGATGAAATTCCAATAGTTACCGATTTCATAGCTGTCATTATTATCCAGTTCGCCATTCAAATCGGTTGAACTATAATTATTGTGATTATATCGGTTACGTACCGTAAGATTAAACCACGGGGTAAATTTATAGTTAACATCCAGATAGACGGCGCCGCCGGAACCAATGCTTTTGTCGTTTATTAACCCGCCAGGCTGGATGGTTAATTTATCTGTAGGTTTAAATAACGGATACCAGCCCTCAATCTCATTATAACCGTGCTTTAATTCATCATCACGCTGTAGCGTATAGGTATTGGTCAACATAATTCCGGCCCCCATATCGGAGTTATAGCCGACGCGCAGCATAAACTCCATTTGGTCAGACGCCAGGTTATAGGCCTCACGGTTTTCTACATAAGCGCCAGCAAAAACAGAGGTGGATATTACTGAAGTTAATATCACTAGAGTATTCAGAGATTTCATAATAAATCCATTTTTCAAATATAGGGAAGCCGCCATCCATCGGGATGGATAAAGCGGCAAGCGTCGTTTAATTATTTACAGTAGAAATACTTTGTTTATTATTAGTCGCGACAATTTGATTACCTGTTTTCTTTCGTTGGGCAATTTCCTCGATAATAAAAGCGAAACGTTGTTCATTGAGCTTATAAAAAAAGCCCATCGTTAGTGCTGCGATAATGGCAAGACCGCAAGGCCATAAAAAAATGAGCTGACGCAAACCAAGCAACGTGGTGTCACTTTGAGCTATGTTGGGGATATAACCGATTTGCGTCAGCATAATACCTGGCAAAAAGCCAGCAAGCGCAGCGGAAATTTTGCGGGAAAAGGTATAACCCGTATACACCGAGCCTTCAGCGCGAATACCCGTTTTCCATTCACCGTAGTCAACCGTATCCGGAACCAGCGCCCAGTTCAGGCTGTTGACGAAAGCGGTACCGAAGAAGGCGATACAAGAGAAAATAACAAACAGGAATGACGTTCCACCCCAGATAAAATTCAGGATATCGCCAACGGCCCACAATATCAGACCACCAAGATAAACCTGTTTTTTCCCGAAGCGTTTTACCGCAGCAGGTACTAATAAAACACCAATCAGGATACAGCCCATGCTGAAAAAACCCATCCATGACAACAAATGAATATCGTTCAGCACGTACTGAGTGTAATAAACCTGAATGGCCAGCTTGATATTAAAGGCGGCCAGCGTGCACAAATTGGCAACGCAGAGCACCAGCAGCGGCGGATTACGAAAAATCGCGCAGAAGGACTTCAATATGCTGGGTTTATGCGTGTCAGGTACGGTTTCGATATACCGTTCTTTCACCCCGCTAAAGCACCACCACATGCTGAACAGCCCGCAGACCGAAAAGATGACTGCTGCAATCAGATAACCCAGCGAAGGGGAACGGGTAAACAGCGCCTGAATGGGCATAAAACCTACGGTACAAAGAAGAAGGCCAATGGTAGCGCCGCCTTGTCGCCATGCGGCGAGCTGGGCCCGCTCATGCGGATTTTTGGTAATAGCGGGTACCATCGCGCCGTATGAGCAGTTCATCAGGCTGTAGAACAGACCGAACAACATAAACAGCACCGTCGCGAAGGCTGTTTTAACGGGTAAAGTAAAGTGAGTGGCAAAGAATTGCGCAGTAGCAACCAGAGCGACTGGAAATGACGCATACAGAATAAAAGGCCGAAACTTTCCTTTTGTGCCAATATTACGGCGTGAGTCCAGCAATACGCCGGTGAGCATATCGGTAAAAGCGGTGAAGAATTTCGCCACCAGAAAGATAATTCCACCGTAATATGCAGGCATCCCGAGTTCATCGGTATAAAACTTCAGTAGATACAGCGTACCGATACACAGCATCAGATTTGAGCCGAAATCGCCCACGCCATAGGCGCATTTTTCCCGCAGGCTCAACTTTAGCGTTAGCGGATCATGATTAGACATAATCGCCTCTCAAAACGCCCCGCAGGGCGTTATATTTTATTGTTGTTAAACCGTATGTTTCCGGGCCTCAATCTCTTCCACAATTCGCACGTACATCTTCTCGTTGAGGTTGTAGAAACAGCCCATCGCAATAATGGTGATGACCGCCAGCACGCAAGGATAAATAAAGATCAACTGGCGTAGGCCTTCGACGGTGCCTGCCGATTGCACCACATTCGGGATATAACCGATTTGTGTCAGCATCCAGCCGGGGAAGAACCCTGCCAGCGCCTGGGAGACCTTACGGAAGAACGTGAAGCCGGTGTAAACCGTCCCTTCCGAGCGGACGCCGGTGCGCCATTCACCGTACTCCACCGTGTCGGAAACCAGCGCCCAGTTCAGGCTGTTGACGAAGGCGGAACCGAAGAACGCCAGGCAGGAGAAGGCGACAAAACTGACCGAGCCGCCGCCAAAGAAGTAGTTGAGCAGATCGCCTGCCACCCATATTAACAGCCCGCCGATATAGACTTTCTTCTTGCCAAAACGCCTGACTGCGCCGGGCATCAAAAAGACGCCGATAAAAATACAGCCCATGCTAAAGAAGCCCATCCAGGAGAGGAGGATCGGGTCGTTAAGAACGTACTGGGTGTAATAAACCTGAATCGCCAGTTTGACGTTGAAGGCGCCGAGAGTACAAAGGTTGGCGATACACAGAATAAACAGCGGACGGTTACCGGCGATGGCGCGGAACGACTGCAATAATCCAGGCTTTTGCGCGCTATCGACAGGTTTCACTTCAACGTAGCGCTCTTTAACGCCGGCGTAGCACAGCCACATAAATAGCAGGCCAAACAATGAAAATAGCGTGGCGGCGAAAATATAGCTGAGTTGGGCATTGCCTTCGATCAGGTTCATGACCGGCACAAAGCCAACGGTACACAGCAGCAGGCCGAGAGTGGCGCCGCCCTGACGCCAGGCGGCAAGCGAGGCGCGTTCATCCGGGTTCTTGGTAATCGCGGGCACCATCGCGCCATACGAGCAGTTCATCATGCTGAAAACCAGCCCGTACAGCATAAACAGCATCGTTGCGACGACGGTTTTTCCCGTCACCTCAAACGGTGTGCCGACAAAGTTAGCAATCGCCAGTAGCGTTACCGGAAATGCCGCGTAAAGCACGAACGGGCGGAATTTGCCCTTCGGACCAATTTTACGCCGCGAGTCGAGCATAATGCCGGTACCCATATCGGTAAATGCGGTAAAAAATTTGGCGATCAGGAAAATGATCCCGCCGTAAGTCCCTGGTAAACCCAGCACATCGGTATAAAATTTGAGTAAATAGAGGGTCCCGATATCTAACAGGATATTGGAACCTAAATCCCCCAGTCCATAGGCAAGTTTTTCTTTAAACGGCAAGCGTAGGGTTGCCGGATTCGATGATGTTTGACTCATTATTCTTCTCCATCTGCCCGCAGGTTTCCCTGCGGGCGAGCCGTATTAGATATTCCGTAAAGAAGCAAAAAGTGAAGCCCACTCGCTCTTCGCGCGATAGAAGACCGGCGGTTTGCCAATGGGCGCATCCACGGTAATTTCACCGCCGTGGTGAACTTCACCGGTCCAGATATTCACCCAGTGATCTTCCGGCAGGTACAGCGTCCAGTCGCAACGCCCCTGCTCGTGAACCGGCGCGACCAGCAGATCCTGACCGAGCAGATATTGATATTTCAGGGTGTAGGTTGCGGCATCGTTCTCGTAGTGCAGGAATAGCGGACGCATGACCGGCAGACCGGTAGCCGCGTTTTGCGCCACCGCCTGCTTGAGATACGGTTTCAGCGTGGTAAAGACGGTGGTCATGCGGGCAAAGTGGGCAATAGTTTCCGCGTCGCCGTCAAACTGCCAGTTATCGCCGGGGCGGTTGCCTTCATGGGTGCGCATCATCGGCGTAAAGGCGCTGAAATCGCACCAGCGCAGCAGCAACTCTTTGCTGCGTTTCATGTCAAACAGGGTGGTGTAGCCGCCGATATCGCTGTGATGCAGACCATGGCCGGTCATTGCCAGCGACAATGCCGCAGGCACGACAGAGGCCAGACCATCATCAAGGCTCCAGTCAACGTTCTGGTCACCTGCCCACATCATGGTGGAATATTTCTGACTGCCGGTGTAACCCGCACGCATAAAGAACAGGATCTCGCCGAGCTTGCCGGTCTCCTGTAGCGCTTCGTAGTTACATTTCGCCCAGAGCGCAGGCCAGGCGTTATGCATGATCTCGGCGCTGACGCCGTTGTGCAGATACGTGTCGGTCGGCAGATATTCGCCGAAATCCGCCATCCAGCCGCTGCAGCCGAGCGCGATCATGTTCTTTTTGATGACGTCTTTGAACCAGTCGTAAGCTTCAGGATTGGTCAGATCGACCACGCCGCCATAGAATTCGCCAAACTCGACCAGATAGTCGCCGCCCGTGGCGTCTTTCGCCAGGTAGCCGTGTTTCGCCGCCTCGGCGCAGAGGTCTTTATCACTGGCGACGTATGGGTTGATATAAGAGAGGAACTGGACGCCTTCTTCTTTCCACTGTTTGATACGGCTATCCAGCTGTGGATAGTTGTCGCTATTCCACTTCCAGTTCCACATCACGCGCTTGCCAAAGGAGGTCATGCGGATACCGGACCAGTCCTGCGCCCAAATACCGTTCACTTTTACGCCTGCGTTGCGCATGGTATCCAGTTTTTGCTGGCAAACTTCCGTACCGCCCTGAATGCCTAGCGTGACGCCGTCATAAACCCAGTCCGGCAGCTCCGGCTGGCGGCCTAACAGCGCAGTCAGTTTTTCCAGCAGGGCGATGTAGGTGTCGGCACACTCAAAACGCAGCGTAGTTTTATCTTCCCACAGCGCCAGTTCGTGATACTCCGGCGCGCTGAAGTCGAAATTCATATAGCAGCTATTATCGACGTGGCAGTAATACTTCTGCGTGCTGACAAAGGTTGGCTGGGGGAAGAAGGTCCAGTAATAGTCGCCGCCGGCGTTCTCTTTACAGTCTGCCTGCCAGGTGACATAGCTGGTTTTATTACGGCCAACGCCCTGTTCGCTGGTCCACAGCGGGAACGGCTTGCCGCGCAAATCGAAATAAGAGAACTGTTCGCCGCAGCCGTAGATATGGTCGTCTGGATTAGCTGCGAGGCGTAACCAGATACGGTTATGGTGCAGGTCGTCGTTTTGCAGATCCAGCTGCAGGCGTCCCGCCTCATCGGTGGAGATGCGAAGGGTGGCGCTAATTGTTGCGCCACGGCTGAATTGTACCAGCCAGCCGTCAGGTAGCTCGCTGACGGTGGCCTCCGTTAATGCAATCTTCTCGTTAAGTTTGTCTTTGATGCTAAAGTTGCCGCGAAACATGTCAATGTCGGCAACGCCCGCGCCAATCCACAGACAGGGATTTTCGGCGCTGTGACGTAAAATCAGGCGCTGTTGCCAGCTAAGCGCAAAACCATCCTGTGATGTTGTCAGTTCAAAATCGGTTGACCGTTGTGGTAGAGAATTCATTGTAATCTCCGTGAATGTAGGGTAATTCGGTAATCCATTTGGGCTAGTCGCAGCCGATGGAAAAATGCAGTTGATGGATCGCTTTTGGGGCAAGATGAATCAGTGCGATCCCGGAATTAAATGCATCGGGCGGGCAGCTCATAGGCTCTACCGCGAGACCTTTTCGGCTGAGTTTTTCGCCGGTATAGATCTGTAGCCAGGGCTGGGTGCTGCGTAAAAATGTAGACATGTTCTGCGTTGGGCTGGTAAGTCTGACCTCCCACTCCGCCGGGGCAGTCGCGGTCTTAACCGCATGATCAAGGCGCGTTTTGCCGAGCAGGCATGATGCGGAAAAATCTCTGTCTGCGGGCAACTCTTCGCTTGCAGGCAGTGTTAATACACAGCTATCGATGCTTTGCAGATTACAAGTCAAATAAGGATGTGCGCCCGCGCCATAAGGGGCTGATTCATCGCCAATGTTTTGCGTACGAATCGATACGTGCAGCCCACTGGCGGCATCTAACCGATAAATCACTTCCGATATCAACGCAAAGGGATAGCCGTAAGAGGGCGGCAGAAAAATCGTTAGCGACGCTTCCGCCGCCGACTGATAATTAATCTGCCAGTCCCGCCAGGCTAACAGACCGTGAATGGCGGTCTGCGAAACCGGGTCGTTAACGGCAAGCTGGAAAACTTTGCCGTTATAGGAGTAGCAGCCATTTGTCACGCGATTGGGCCAGGGAATCAATACTTTCCCCAGATGCGCCATAGGTATTTCTTCCGGTTTATGCGGGATGACCACATGGCGTCCATGATGGGTCAGTTCCGCCAGACCTGCGCCAACCGTGACGATTTTCGCCTGGTAATGGCCCGCATTAAGCTGAATAGTTTTTCCACCGCTATGCATGGCTGCCATCCTCATGACCTATTTCGCGTTGATATCCAGGAGACCCGCCGCGACCGCCGGAGCCAGGCCCGGCGCCAGTGGCAGACGAGGAATGACCAGGCAGTGCAGCAGATGGTAAATATCTTGCTTGCCGTCCCACACTTTGGTGGTCACTTTGTTATCGGCGTCCAGCTCTTGCCACCAGGAACCATTTTCATAGTCCATCAGGTACTTAATGCAGTAGTCCCACCATTTCTGATACCACTCTTCATACTGGCTATCGCCCGTCAGGGTGTAGAGGGCGTAGGCTGTCCCCATCGCTTCCACAATCGGCCAGCGCACGCGTTCACGTACGATAGGTTTACCGTCCCAGTCGACTGAGTAGACAAAGCCGTCTGCGCCATCTGGCGCCCAGGCGTCGCGGATAGGGTTCCACTGTGAATCGAAATGTTCATTAACACGGTAATGATTATTTCTGGCTACATCATGAATAATGACTGATGCGATTCTGATAGCGCGATCCAGCCATTTTTTGTCATGGGTAACGTCATAAACAATCAGGAACGCTTCGACGGCGTGCATATTGGCGTTACCGCCACGGTAATCTTCGGTTTTGCTAAAGGCTTCGTCCCAGGACTCCAGGCACATCTGCTCTTCTTCACTCCAGAAGTATTTCTCAATCACTTCTATGGTGTAATCCAGCAATTTTCTGGCTTCAGGATGACCGGTCGTGACGGCGCTGGCCGCGCCCAGCAAGGCGAAGAAGTGTTGATAACCCTGTTTAGAGGCATCTACCACGCCCTGATCGTTAACGCAGGCATACCAGCCGCCGTATTTTTTATCGCGCAGCGCGCCGTTCATGGCTTTGATGCCATGATCGACCAGATCATAAGCGCCCGGTCGGCCCATCGACGCCGCCACGGAATAAACGTGCAGCATACGCGCCGTGATCCAAAGATGGGTGCCCATCTCTTCTTTAATTTGCCCTTTATTTCCCAGCCAGCCGAAGCCTGTCGGCACCACGGCGTTTTTACCGAAATTAAAGATGCGGTCGGTTTCCTGCTCCAGCCAGCGGTTGTGGCTCAATGTGTTAAACCATTTCATTCTTTCATCCTCGTATTAGCGGCGACAAGCCATCATTTCATCGACAATGTCACCTAAACGTTGCAATTTAGGCGCGGAAACATCACGTAGCATCAGCTCGGTATCCGGTAAACCAATCACTGATGACCAGACCGCGCGTCCCGCCAGGAACCCGGATGCGCCAGCTTCCATGGCGACCCTGACTGCGCGAGGGAACAGTTTTTCGTCCACACCGGAAGAGAGGATGACCCACGGCATATTGATATGCCCATTCAGGCGTTGTGAGGCGGTAAGAAGATCGGAACGCGCGCCTTTGCCGTAGAGCGGCATTTCAACTTTGTAAAGATCGGCGCCGCTGTCGCCCAGCTCTTTGGCCGCATCGATAATCGCCTGCTCGCGATCGAACTTGTCGCCGCAGCGCGGCGGACGTACAACCGGTTCGATAATGCTCAGCAAACCATTGGAGTGGCATAATTCATTGAATTCTTTGACCATATCCAGACGCTGCTGCGCGTCTTCGTCGCTGCGCCACAGCACCAACAGTTTTAAGGCTTTCGCGCCATCCCGTTTTACCGCCTGCGCATTAATTTTTTTATCAATGACCACGTTATCAACGGGAATACCGTTGCCCGGGATGAAATCATCCGCCGCGACGATCATGGCGCAGCTTTTAGCGACCGCGTTTTGTTCTACGGCCTGGCGATAACAGAACTGCTGATCCAGCAGAACGGCAGAGGCATACGGGGAAAGAATTTTCGCCGCATTCACTTTGAAATCCGTCAGCACGCTATTGGCAACGGGTGTTTTCGCACCAGCAGCAGCAAACATTAAACGCATCGCCTCGCGCTGATCGACAGCCAGCATGGCAAACCCGCCGGACGCTCGCGTAATGTCTTTGATGGTGTAGTTGTTCATTCAATTTTCCTTTATACAGTCGTTACTTTTTTACGTTGGCGGTCAGCCCGGCGCTGATGCGCACCTGTTCCAGGATGGCGCTCCAGTCTTCCCGACCGCGGCCTGCGGCCCGCGCCAGGTTATAAACTTCACGGGAGGCGGCGCCGAGCGGCATCGGTACGTGCAGTTGATTGGCGACATCCAACGCGATGCCAAGATCTTTGTGCGCCAGATCGATCATGAAGGCGGGAGACAGATCCCCTTTCATCACTTTATTCGGCCAGGTGGTGGTGAAATGCCCTTTGCCTGCGGCAGTGCCGCTCATCACTTTTAAAGCCACGTCGAAGGAAAGCCCCAGCGCTTCACACAGCACGGCGGCTTCGGCGGAGAGCGCATTTAGCGCAATACTCATGTAGTTGTTGATCAGTTTTACGCGAATACCCATTCCCGGGCCACCGGTGTTGACCAGCTCATTACCCATCGCCATCAGAACAGGGGTAGCGCGCTCTACTTGCTCCGTCGTACCGCCTGCCAGCAGCAACAATGTGCCGGTAATCGCGTTGTCGGATGTCCGGCCTACCGGCACATCCATCATGCTGAACCCTTTGCTCTGCATGTCGGCAATCAGCTTATCGGTTTGCAACGGATGAATAGTGGACATATCAATGACCAGCGCTTCACGGGAAAGAGTTTCACAAACGCCTTGCTCGCCAAACAAAACGGAACGAACCAGATCGCCGTTCGGGAGCATGGTGATAACAAATTCAGCGCCGATGGTTGCCTGAGCCGGGCTGCTTGCAGGTTGCGCGCCTTTGTCTACCAGACGCTGAACGGCGTCGGGATTAACATCGAAGACGCTGAGTTGATGGCCCTGCTTTAGCAGATTGCTCGCCATAGGGGAGCCCATCTGTCCCAACCCGATAAATGCTATAACTGCCATATCGTTCTCCTGAACACGGTGGTGTCATTTTTTGTCATTAATGAGCCTTTTTCTGTCTGTTTGTGATCGTATTTGTAATTTATAGTCAAAAAATTGACAGCCGTCACTTTTTAAACATTTCGTGAAATTAAAATGAGCACATCGAAAATGCTTGAGGAATGACCATGGTTCGTATTGCTTGTGTAGGTATTACCGTGATGGATCGCATCTATTACGTGGAAGGATTACCGACAGAAGGGGGTAAATATGTGGCGAAGCGCTATACGGAAGTGGGCGGCGGGCCTGCGGCGACCGCTGCCGTGGCTGCGGCGAAATTGGGCGCGCAGGTGGACTTTATTGGCCGTGTGGGCGATGACGACACCGGAAACAGCCTGCTGGCGGAACTGGAATCCCTGGGGGTAAATACCCGCTATACCCGCCGCTACACGCAGGCCATGTCATCGCAGTCAGCGATTATGGTGGATGCCAAAGGAGAGCGGATTATTGTTAATTATCCCAGCCCGGATTTATTACCTGACGCCGACTGGCTTAACGACATCGATTTTTCGCAGTGGGATGTGGTGTTGGCGGATGTGCGCTGGCATGACGGCGCAAAACAGGCGTTTACGCTGGCGCGTCAGGCTGGCGTCATGACTGTTCTTGATGGCGATATTACGCCACAGGATATTAGCGAGCTGGTGGCGTTAAGCGACCACGCCGCCTTCTCCGAGCCAGGGCTGGCACGCCTGACGGGGATGAGCGAAGCCATTGATGCGCTAAAAAAAGCACAAATGCTCACAAATGGACATGTCTATGTCACGCGAGGCAGCGAAGGCTGCAACTGGTTGGAAAAAGCGGCGGTACGCCACCAACCGGGTTTTACCGTGGAGGTGGTGGATACTACTGGCGCGGGCGATGTTTTTCATGGCGCACTGGCATTTGGCCTGGCAAGCGGATACGCCATCGAAGAGGCTGTCAGATTCGCCAGCGGCGTTGCCGCGCTGAAGTGTACGCGCCCGGGTGGCCGGGCGGGTATCCCTGATTGTGAGCAAACCCGATCTTTCTTGTCACTTTTTGTATAATATGAGCAGTAGGAAGCTTTTAGAGGAATGCTCATGAGTCTTACCGAACTGACCGGTAATCCGCGACACGATCGGCTGTTAATGCTAATTGATGAGCGCGGCTATATGAATATCGATGAGTTAGCCAGTTTGTTGGAGGTCTCTACCCAGACGGTTCGCCGCGATATTCGTAAATTAAGCGAGCAGGGGCTGATTACGCGTCATCACGGCGGCGCTGGCAGAGCGTCCAGTGTGGTCAATACCGCCTTTGAGCAGCGAGAGGTCTCCTGGACGCAAGAGAAAAAAGCCATTGCGGAAGCCGTGGCTGACTATATTCCGGATGGCTCCACGATATTTATCACGATTGGAACGACGGTTGAGCAGGTGGCGCGCGCGCTGCTCAACCATAATCATCTGCGCATTATCACCAATAGCCTGCGCGTCGCGCACATTCTTTATAATAACCCTCGTTTTGAAGTGATGGTGCCTGGCGGCACGCTGCGCCCGCATAATAGCGGCATTATCGGGCCATCCGCGGCGGCGTTTGTGGCGGGGTTCCGGGCTGACTATCTCGTCACCAGCGTAGGCGCGATAGAGAGCGATGGCGCGTTACTGGAGTTTGATGTCAACGAAGCCAGCGTAGTGAAAACCATGATGGCCCACTCGCGACATATTCTGCTGGCCGCCGATCATACGAAATACCATGCTTCTGCGGCGGTTGAGATCGGCAATGTGTCACAGATTACCGCTCTGTTTACGGACGAGTATCCCGGTCCGGCATTACAGAATTTACTTCAATCCCAGCAAATCGAAGTGGTTCAGGCGAGTCCTTCGCTGGACGACGCTGTTTCAGCGTGACAAGCGTCCTTGCGCCGGATGGTCGCGTCAGCGCTTTATCCGGCCAATAAAACGGCGCTGTGATGCAGGCGATATTGAACATCGTCTGCGTTTCTATTGTCTTTTTGTTAATTGATTTATAAAGGGATACATAGTCAAACTTCTCCTTTCCCGCTACAGTTATTCATCCCCGGTTAGCAAGGAGAATGACATGCTCTACATCTTTGATTTAGGTAATGTGATTGTCGACATCGACTTTAACCGCGTATTAGGTGTGTGGAGCGATCTGAGTCGAGTACCGCTGGCTTCGCTGAAGCAAAAATTTACGATGGGCGAGACTTTTCACCAACATGAACGCGGTGAGATAACGGACGAAGCGTTTGCTGAAGCTTTCTGTCATGAAATGGCGTTATCGCTCAGTTATGAACAATTCGCGCACGGCTGGCAGGCGGTATTTGTCGGATTACGGCCCGAAGTGATTGCTATCATGCATAAACTGCGCGAGCAGGGGCATCGCGTGGTGGTGTTATCCAATACTAACCGACTGCATACCCACTTCTGGCCGGAGGAATACCCGGAGGTGCGCGCTGCCGCCGACCATATCTATTTATCGCAGGACTTGGGAATGCGTAAGCCGGAAGCGCGTATTTATCAGCACGTCCTGCAGAAAGAAGGTTTTTCCGCTGCCGATGCGGTCTTTTTCGACGACAATGCCGATAATATAGAAGGGGCCAACCAGTTGGGGATCACCAGCATTCTGGTGAAGGATAAAGCCACCATCCCTGACTATTTCGCGAAGCTGTTATGCTAAAAACCGTTCACCAAAAAGCTGGACGCCATACGCGCCCTGTTCGGGCCTGGCTCAAGCTATTATGGCAGCGTATCGATGAGGATAATATGACGACTCTGGCGGGAAACCTCGCCTATGTCTCATTACTCTCCTTAGTACCGCTTATTGCCGTCGTTTTTGCCCTTTTCGCTGCTTTTCCGATGTTTTCTGATGTCAGCATTCAGTTACGCCATTTTATTTTTGCTAACTTTATGCCAGCCACCGGAGACGTGATTCAGCGCTATATTGAGCAGTTTGTCGCTAATTCCAACAAAATGACGGCGGTGGGCGCCTGTGGACTGATTGTGACGGCATTGCTGTTGATGTACGCCATTGATAGCGCCTTAAACACTATCTGGCGCAGCAAACGCACACGGCCAAAAGTGTACTCTTTTGCGGTGTACTGGATGATCCTCACGCTCGGTCCGCTTCTCGCTGGCGCCAGCCTGGCGATCAGCTCCTACCTGCTTTCTTTACGCTGGGCCAGCGATCTGAATACGGTCATCGACAATGTATTGCGCATCCTTCCGCTGCTGCTCTCGTGGATCTCATTCTGGTTACTTTACAGTATTGTCCCAACGACTCGCGTACCGAACCGTGACGCCCTTGTCGGCGCGTTTGTCGCAGCGTTGCTGTTCGAGGCCGGAAAGAAAGGTTTCGCGCTTTATATCACCATGTTCCCGTCATATCAGCTCATTTATGGCGTACTGGCAGTGATCCCTATCCTGTTTGTCTGGGTATACTGGACCTGGTGTATAGTCTTGCTTGGCGCAGAAATAACTGTCACTCTCGGGGAATACCGAAAACTCAAACAAGCCGCAGAACAAGAAGAAGCTGACCAACCATGATTGCATTAATTCAACGCGTAACCCGTGCCAGCGTCACCGTGGAGGACGAGGTGACGGGTGAAATCGGCCCAGGACTTTTGGTGTTATTGGGTGTCGAAAAAGAAGATGACGAACAAAAAGCGAATCGTCTGTGCGAGCGCGTGCTGGGATACCGTATCTTCAGCGATGCTGACGGCAAGATGAATCTGAATGTACAACAGGCTGGCGGCAGCGTGCTGGTGGTGTCGCAGTTTACGCTGGCGGCAGATACCGAGCGCGGTATGCGGCCAAGCTTTTCCGGCGGGGCTGCGCCGGATCGCGCGCAGGCGCTTTATGAATATTTTGTCGAACGCTGCCGCCAGCAGGCGATAAACACGCAAACCGGACGCTTCGCTGCCGATATGCAGGTTGAGCTGGTTAATGACGGTCCCGTGACATTCTGGCTCCAGGTATGAGTCAGCTTCCGGCGTGGCCGCGGATAACAAGAGAGAGTACGGCTATGTATCACCTTCGAGTTCCGCAAACAGAAGAAGAATTAGAACGTTACTACCAGTTTCGCTGGGAGATGCTGCGTAAACCGCTGCACCAGCCGAAAGGGTCGGAACGGGATGGCTGGGATGCGTTGGCGCACCATCAAATGGTGGTGGACGAAGAAGGAAATTTAGTTGCAGTGGGCCGCCTTTATATCAATGCAGATAACGAGGCGTCTATCCGTTTTATGGCTGTACATCCCTCGGTACAGGATAAAGGGCTGGGGACATTAATGGCGATGACCCTGGAGTCTGTTGCCCGCCAGGAAGGCGTTAAGCGCGTCACCTGCAGTGCGCGCGAAGATGCGGTTGAGTTCTTTGCCAAACTCGGGTTTGTCAATCAGGGGGAGATTACTACGCCCACAACCACGCCAATCCGCCATTTTCTGATGATTAAACCGGTAGCATCGCTGGATGATATCCTGCATCGCGGCGACTGGTGCGGGCAGCTTCAGCAGGCCTGGTATGAGCACATTCCATTGAGTGAAAAGATGGGGGTGCGCATTCAGCAGTACACCGGGCAAAAATTTATCACCACGATGCCGGAAACCGGTAATCAAAATCCGCATCACACGGTGTTTGCCGGCAGCCTGTTCTCCCTGGCGACGCTGACCGGATGGGGACTTATCTGGCTGATGCTCCGTGAACGCCACCTGGGCGGGACGATTATTCTTGCTGACGCCCATATTCGCTACAGTAAACCCATTAGCGGAAAGCCAAACGCCGTGGCTGATTTGGGGTCGCTAAGCGGTGATTTGGACAGGCTGGCGCGGGGTAAAAAAGCGCGTGTCCAGTTGCAGGTTGAACTGTTGGGCGGCGAGACCGCCGGAGCAATTTTCGAAGGCATTTATATCGTACTACCTGCGAAACCGTTCGGCCCGTATGAAGAGGGCGGGAATGAGGAGGAGTAGTGTGAGCCCGCGCTCCTGATGCTATTTATTCACGAGTGGCCGCGCGCCAGGCCACGTCGCGTATTGCGTCCCGCGCCGCCTTGCTCACGCCGCCCAATTGGAAAAACCCGTGGATAACACCGAGATAGCGCTGGCAAGTACACGCCACGCCCTGTTCCTGGAACCGTTGATACAGGGCCTCGCCCTCATCGCGCAGTGGGTCGAACTCTGCGGTGAGGATATGCACCGGCGGTAAACCGGCAAAATCTTCACGCCATATCGGACTGGCTTCCGGGTGGCGGAGGTCGGTACCCTGGAGATACATTTCGAAACCCGATAACATCGTATCGCGGGTGATGATGTAGTCTTGCCCGTTGCTGGCATAGCTGGGGAAACTGGCAGTAGCGTCAAGCATCGGGTAGATCAACAGCAGCTTCGCCGGAGACCAGTGGGCGGTGGATTTCAGGCGTAGCGCGCTGACCAATGCCAGGTGCCCGCCTGCGCTGTCGCCAGCAAGCGTGATACGTTCACGATCGATGCCTAACTGCTCCGCGTATTGATAGACGATATTGGCCCCGCGTTCAGCGTCGTCATGAGCCGCAGGGAAGGTGTGTTCTGGCGCAAGACGATACTGAATGGCAATCACCTTACAGCCGCTTTTCCAGGCCAGTTGCCGTAGCTGGGGGTCATGAGTCAGAAAGCCGCCGCTAACAAAACAGCCGCCGTGATAGTAGAGGATACAGGGTAGAGAACCGGATGCGTTTGGCGGCGAAACGACGCGAAATGTCATCCCTTCCAGCACGATATCTTCCGAACTCACCCGAATTTCTTTCTCATCCGCCAGCGACGTGCTGGCAATATAACCCGCTCTCCGATCATCAATATTCTGCTCTCGTGAAGAAGGGCGGCCCGCAGCGATAAACCCGGCGACCAGTTCGGCAATTCCTTTTTCCAGTGGCATATAAGGCTCCTTAAGCTGTATGTATGTACAGTTTATAACCTGATTTGTTGGGGATGGAAAGTGGTGAAATGAGGGGATAATGATTCTGGATAGAGGTTCGCAAAAAATGAAATGCGGTTGGCGCTGGGTTTTTAATTTTTGTACTGTGAAATGATGATGCTATACGCCATTGACGTATAGATTATTTTCACTACTATAAGCCAATGGCGTATGGAATATGCAATTTATAGAAACGGAACTCTTTACTGAAGATGTTAAAAAACTGCTCGATGATGATGAATACCATAAGCTTCAGGTTTTTATGGCTCAGCATCCAGATTGTGGTGATGTCATTCAGGAAACGGGCGGCCTGAGAAAAATGCGCTGGGGAGCGCGAGGCAAAGGAAAGCGTAGTGGCGTGCGAATTATCTATTTTCACCGTAGTCAACGGTATGAGATTCGCTTGCTTCTGATTTATCAAAAAGGCATTAAAGATGATCTCACGCCGCAGGAAAAAGCGGTGCTTCGTATGCTGAATGAGAGGTGGTAGATGGATAAAGTGTTATTTGAGCGATTAACTCAAAGTATGTCTCAAATGAATGAAATCATTGAAGGGACCCGTGAGCCTTCTCGTACCTTTCATATTGATGCAATGAAGATTAAAGAAATACGGCAGGCATCTGGGTTGTCGCAATCTAAGTTTGCAGAACTGATTTCGGTCAACGTGGATACGCTGCGCAACTGGGAGCAAGGAAGACGTTCACCGACAGGGCCAGCCAAAGCGTTACTTCGCGCCATTGCCAACGACCCGAGAAACGTTATACAAGCATTGCGTTATTGAGCAATGATCCGGCTAACGTAGATTGCTAGCCGGTATACCAGAGAACTTATTCCCCTTCCCCCGGGAACAGGAACGGGTTGATGGAACTGCGGGCGAACCCTTCCTGCTCCATGCGCGCGTCCAGCACCAGCGAGGCGAGGTCGTCGGCCACGGCTTCCACTTTCGGGTCTTTTTCCTGATAGAGAATCTTCAGGTAAGTCCCGCAATCGCCGCAGCTTTCGGCTTTCACCGCAGCCTGCTCATTTTCCAGCGACCAGTAGTGTAAGTCGCGGCTCTGTTCGCAGTTACTGCATTTTACGCGCACGACATGCCATTCGGTTTCGCACAGGTTACAGTGCAGATAACGCAGCCCCTGCGTGGTGCCGATCTGCACCATGCTGGAGACCGGCATCGAACCGCACACCGGGCAATACTGGCGCGCTTCACCGTATTCCGCGCGGGCTTTGCCTGGAATCAAGCTGGCCATTTGCGCCCAGTAAAGGGAGAGCGCGGCCCAGATAAACGGGGCTTTATCGCTGCTGACGGAGGCAAAATCCGAGGCAAACAGCGCGCTGGCCATCTGCTCCAGCTCCTGCTCTGAGGCTTTCTCCAGGTTCTCAATCACCGCCAGCGCGGGGCCGCTCATCTCGGGTTTTAGCTCGGCAATCAACGAATGCAGCAGTTTTTGCCAGTGCTTATCACGCGGCAGCACGTGGATATCCAGCGGCGGCTTGCCCTGGTCGTTCGCTTCTTTAATGCGTGCGGTCAGATCCATCTCCAGCGGATGGTCGTACAGCACCACTTCCTGCGCGTGCGCGATAAGCGCGGCAAAGCGCAGGTAATCGCCCAGCGGGTTATTTTCAGCCAGCTCGCGTAAACGTTCGGCGCGGCGGTTGTAGACGTTTTTGAGTCGGGGGAACAATAACGGCGGAATCATATCCGCCGTACGTTTCTCGCTCGACCCCAGCTCATCTTGCGGGATTATGCGAATACTCATTCAGTTTCTTTTTCCGTTGTCTTGCGGACTTCTCGGTACCAGCGTGGGTGATGTTTCTTCGCCCACGACCGGGTTACCCAGCCTTCCACCATCGCGGTAATGGTGCCTTTCACCCAAAGGGCGGCGTAGATATGCACCATGATAACCACAATTAACGCTACTGCGGCAAAAGAATGCAACATTAACGCGAATCGGATCACCGGGATTGAGAAAGCAGGCGCAAAGTACGGACGCCAGATAATTACCCCGCTCACCAGCAGCAGCACCAGGAAGATAATCGCCGCCCAGAATACGCATTTCTGGCCGAAGTTATAACGCCCGGTGTCACCCACTTCCTCGTTGACGACGATCTTACGAATATTCTTCGCCCAAAAGATATCATCCCGATTGATTAGATTGTGGTGCCAATAACGGAAAAACATGATGATGAACGAGGCAAACATAACCACGCCCACAAACGGGTGCAGAATTCGCGCCAGTTGCGGGGTGCCCATGATATGCATCAACCAGTTGAAGGATGGGAATAAAAAGCCCAGCCCACTCACCGCCGCCAGCACGAAGCAGAAGGCGACGATCCAGTGGTTGATGCGTTCCGGCGCCGTATAGCGCACGATGGTGTCACGTCGTTTCATTTGCGCACCTCGTCTTTCTCTTCATGCAGGTTGTCATCTTCCTCTTCCGCGCGGTTCGGGCCGACGCCGACATAGTGGAAGACGCTGGCGGCAAAGGTCGCGGCAAAACCGAACGCGGCGAGCGGTTTCCAGACGCCTTTCCAGAACTTAACGGTTTCGCTGATTTCCGGGTTTTCCGGCAGACCGTGATACAGATTCGGCTTGTCGGCATGATGCAGCACGTACATGACATGCGTACCGCCTACGCCCGCCGGATCGTACAGACCCGCGTTGTCATAACCACGGGTTTTGAGTTCCGCCACCCGCTCGCCCGCCAGCGTTTTCATATCCTCTTTCGAGCCAAAATGAATGGCGCCGGTTGGACAGGTCTTCACGCAGGCCGGTTCTTGCCCCACGGTCACGCGGTCGACGCACAGCGTACATTTATAGACGCGGTTGTCTTCCGGGTTAAGGCGCGGCACGTTGAACGGGCAGCCAGCGATACAGTAGCCGCAGCCGATACACTGCTCGGACTGGAAGTCGACAATACCGTTAGCATACTGAATGATCGCCCCTTCCGCCGGACAGGCCTTCAGGCAGCCGGGATCGGCGCAGTGCATACAGCCATCCTTACGGATCAGCCACTCCAGTTTGTCGTTCTGTTCCACTTCCGAGAAGCGCATCACCGTCCAGGATTTCGCAGTTAAGTCCGCCGGGTTGTCATACACCCCGACGTTATTGCCCACTTCATCACGGATGTCGTTCCACTCGGAGCACGCCACCTGACACGCTTTACAGCCGATACAGGTGGTGACGTCGATGAGTTTCGCCACCTCTTCCTGGTGGTCCCGCGCCTGGGGCGCGGGGGTGAAACCGTTAGTGGCGGAACGACGAATGATGTCTTGCGATTGATAAGCCATAGGTCGTCTCCGTTACACCTTTTCCACGTTCACAAGGAAGGATTTAAACTCCGGCGTTTGCGTGTTCGCATCACCGACGAAAGGCGTTAACGTATTGGCGATAAAGCCTTTTTTCGCCACGCCTTCGTAGCCCCAGTGAATAGGAATACCGATGGTATCGATATCCTTGCCGTCCGCTTTCAGCGTGCGAATACGCTTGGTCACCACTGCTTTGGCTTTGATATAGCCGCGGTTCGAGGAGACCTTCACGGTATCGCCATGCGCGATGCCGAGCTTATTCGCCAGCTTCTCGCCAATTTCCACAAACTGTTCCGGCTGGGCGATAGCGTTAAGCAACGCGTGCTTGGTCCAGTAGTGGAAGTGCTCGGTCAGACGGTAAGTGGTTCCGACATACGGGAACTTATCCGCTTTACCCAGCGCGTCGGCATCGTCTTTAAAGATACGGGCGGCAGGGTTAGAGATAACGTTCGGGTGCAGCGGGTTAGTGCCCAGCGGCGTTTCAAACGGCTCGTAGTGTTCCGGGAACGGCCCTTCCGCCATCTTATCGATAGCAAACAGGCGGCCCATCCCTTCCGGCTGCATGATAAACGGTCCGACGTCGCTGCCGGGCGCGGCGGCGCTGTAGTCCGGAATATCCCATCCGGCCCATTTTCCGCCTTCCCATTTCAGTAGCTGACGTTTCGGGTCCCAGGGATTACCCTGCGGATCGGCGGAGGCGCGGTTATAGAGGATGCGGCGGTTAAGCGGCCATGCCCATGCCCAGCCCAGCGTGTTGCCGAGACCAGACGGGTCGGCGTTATCACGACGCGCCATCATGTTGCCTTCCGGCGTCCAGCTACCGGCGAAAATCCAGCAGCCGCTGGACGTCGTACCGTCATCACGCAGTTGCGCGAACGAACTGAGCTGTTGACCTTTCTTCACTACCACCGCGCCGGTTGCCGGGTCGATAAGATCGGCCAGCGCTTTACCATTACTTTCCATCGCCACTTCTTCAGAGGCGGGTTCGTATGGTTTGGTGTAGTTCCAGGTCATATTCAGCACCTGTTCCGGGTTGGCGCCGCCCTGTTCAGAGTACATCTTACGCAGGCGTAAGAAGATACCGGCGAGGATTTCGCCGTCGGTCATGGCAATTCCCGGGGCGTCCGCGCCCTTCCAGTGCCACTGTAACCAGCGACCGGAGTTAACGATGGAACCATTTTCCTCGGCAAAACAGGTGGAAGGCAGACGGAACACTTCGGTCTGGATTTTTGCGGGATCAACGTCGTTCGACTCACCGTGGTTTTGCCAGAAGGTGGACGTTTCGGTGTTGAGCGGATCGATAGTCACCAGGTACTTCAGTTTGGAAAGCGACGCGACCACTTTGTTTTTGTTCGGGAATGAGGCCACCGGGTTAAAGCCCTGGCAGATATAGCCGTTGACCTTGCCCTGTTTCATCATCTCGAAGTACTGCAACACGTCGTAGCCTTTGTCCCACTTCGGTAGCCAGTCGAAGCCCCAGCTATTTTCCGCTGTCGCTTTATCACCAAAGAAGGCCTTCATCATTGAGACGAAGAATTTCGGATAGTTGCCCCAGTAGTTGACCTGATCCTTCAACAATGGCTTCGGCGTATTGGCAGCCAGATAGGTTTGCAGGTCGGTCTGTTTTTCGCTCGGCAGCGTCAGGTAGCCCGGCAGACTTTGCGACAGCAGTCCTAAGTCGGTCAGTCCCTGAATGTTGGAGTGACCGCGCAGGGCGTTAACGCCGCCGCCCGCCATCCCCATGTTACCGAGCAGAAGCTGGATCATTGCCATAGTACGGATGTTCTGCGCGCCGATGGAATGCTGCGTCCAGCCCAGCGCGTACAGGAACGACGCGGTTTTATCTTTTGCGCTGGTTTCTGCAATGTACTCGCACACTTTCAGGAAGTCCGCTTTCGGCGTACCGCAGATATTTTCTACCACGTCCGGCGTATAGCGTGAGACATGCTGTTTCAACAGATTCCAGACACAGCGCGGGTGTTGCAGTGTCGTATCGCGTTTGGCAAAACCGTTTTCGTCCAGCTCATAGTGCCAACTGGTTTTATCGTACTGCCGCTTGTCGGCGTCATAGCCGGTGAACAGACCATCATCGAAGCCAAAATCTTCACGCACGATCAGGCTGGCATTGGTATAGGCCTCGGTGTATTCACGGTTGTATTTTTCGTTGGTCAGCAGATACAGCATCACGCCTGACAAGAAGGCAATGTCAGTACCAGAGCGTATTGGCGCATAGAAATCGGCCACCGACGCGGTACGCGTAAAGCGCGGATCGATCACAATCAGCTTCGCGCCGTTGTGAATTTTGGCTTCCATCGCCCAGCGGAACCCGACCGGGTGAGCTTCTGCGGCGTTACCGCCCATCACCACGACGAGGTTGGCGTTCTTGATGTCGACCCAGTGGTTGGTCATCGCACCGCGACCAAATGTTGGAGCAAGACTTGCTACCGTTGGTCCGTGTCAGACACGCGCCTGGTTGTCGACCGCGAGCATACCCAGCGCGCGGGAGAATTTTTGCGTTAAATAACCCGTCTCGTTACTGGATGCGGAAGCGCACAGCATCCCGGTGGTGAGCCAGCGGTTAACGGTAACGCCTTCGGCGTTCTGCGCCTGATAGTTGGCGTCGCGATCTTCCTTCATCAGTTTAGCGATGCGGTCAAACGCTTCTTCCCAACTGATCTGTTGCCACTTATCTGAACCCGGCGCGCGGTATTGCGGGAATTTCAGGCGGCTTTCAGAGTGGATAAAGTCCACCAGACCGGCTCCTTTCGGGCACAGCGCGCCACGGCTTACCGGATGATCCGGGTCCCCTTCGATATGGAAAATAGATGCTTTGGCGTTTTTCGCACCGTCGCCGAGGCTGTACATCAACAGCCCGCAGCCAACGGAACAGTAGGTGCAGGTGTTACGGGTTTCGCGGGTGCGCAGCAGTTTATATTGCCGTGTTTCCGCTAGCGCTACGCCGGGCGCGAAGCCCAGTGCCGCCGCCGTGGTGCCTGCCATACCGCCAGCGCAGATCTTAAAGAACTGCCTTCTGCTGACCTGCATGGTTTGCTCCTTGTTTCGACATTGTCACTTCTCTTTCACATTTCTCTATCCGAAACGCTCAGGGAGTGGTTGTTATTTTTCTTTGCGGACGGGCCCGCAAAGGTTCAGAATTGGATAAATTTTCCTCCATCCGGGAGGGGTTGTAACAGAATACCATAATGTTGGTGTGTGTGTTCTTATATGGTTAAAAGAAAGTGAACAATATACTGTCTGAAGAAGTCCTAAATGTGACTGATTTCACAACCTCACGCCAGTTGACTCTCTGGAAACGCGAGGATTTGCAGTCCCCCCAACTTGATGATGTTGCCGAGGAAGTGCCAGTGGCACTGGTGTATAACGGTATTTCGCATGTCGTTATGATGGCCTCTCCGAAAGATCTGACGCATTTCGCAATAGGGTTTTCTCTGTCGGAAGGGATCATTGACAGCCCGCGTGAAATCTATGGCATGGACGTTGTGCCGTCCTGTAACGGACTTGAAGTGCAGATTGATCTTTCCAGCCGTCGATTTATGGGGCTGAAAGCGCGTCGTCGCGCGCTGGCCGGACGTACCGGTTGCGGCGTATGTGGCGTGGAACAGCTCAATGACATCGGTAAGCCGGTGCAACCGCTGCCGTTTAGCCAAACGTTTAATCTCGGTAACCTTGATCGCGCGTTAAAACATCTGAATGATTTTCAACCGACGGGTAAGCTGACGGGTTGTACGCACGCTGCGGCGTGGGTCATGCCGTCGGGTGAACTGGCGGGGGGCCATGAAGATGTCGGACGCCACGTTGCGCTGGATAAACTGCTCGGCCGCCGCGCTACGGAAGGTGAGGAATGGCGGCAAGGCGCGGCGCTGGTTTCCAGTCGTGCGAGTTACGAAATGGTGCAGAAGTCGGCGATGTGCGGTGTGGAAATTTTGTTTGCGGTTTCTGCTGCCACCACGCTCGCGGTTGACGTCGCTGAACGGTGTAATCTGACGCTGGTGGGGTTCTGTAAGCCGGGTCGGGCGACGATTTATACCCATCCGCAGCGGTTAGTCGCAGACTAAAATAGTACCCTCTACATTTGCGTAAAATATATATTTTCTCAATTTTACAGCCTCTCTTGATAACGGAATCACGTATAGTGGCGAGGCCATACAGGTTTTAATCGTTTTTATGCTGGGCCGCAGCTTATTCCAGCCATTCACGAGGCGCTTGCTACCCGGTAATACTTCGAACGAAAAAAGCGCCCCTGGGGCGCTCTTTCGGCAGTCGCTAACGACTTATTTGCTCAGTTCAGCGGTCATATGCACGCGATTTGCAGCGTGAAAAGCTTAGAACTCACGCTCAAGATGATAGCCATTATAGGTATCGATGAGCTCGTTATAAGCTTTAACCACAGCCTCATAAGAACCATCTACCATATCGCCGCTGCCACTATTGAGGTAGTCCTGCTCATGCGAGGTATACGCCACGTTATCGCGCACGCGCCGAATGCGTTTTTTCACCTTGCCCTGGAATTTTTCCAGCTCAGAAATAAAGCCAGGGAAGCTACGATGTTTATCTATATCAACGTTGATCTTCTCGTTTAGCTTCTGAGTATGCTCTTCAAAATCAGCGAGCTGTTTGCTTACTGCCGCCACATCAAAAGAATCATCAGCTACAGCGTCATTAAGCGTCTCGGCTTCCTGCATCGTCAAAAGCGTATAGTACTTAATGGATTTACCTTCTTTCTTCTCGGTCGCCTTAATTTCATTAGCCGCATGCTGCCCACTCATAATGGTAATCTCGGCGATATATTTCTTCGCAATGGGATCAAACTCATCGAACTGTTTTATAAACGTTTTATGGAACGCTTTAGCGCCAGCAAAGGCATCATCCTTGAAGTTATCTTGATCATAGTATTTATTCATACTATTGATTGTTTCAGCTAGTGGCCCAGCCGCATTAATAAATGCCAGAGCAGCACTATCCAGAGAGGCAAACGCCGGCTTTAATTCAGCCGCCGCCTTGATGTCTTTCCGGCAGTCCTGGATAAGTGCAGGATACACAGGAACCAGCGGAGAGGGATCGTCTTCCTTACCGGTAGGACCGGTGCGGAAATCGTCGAATGTGTTAGCATAACGATTTACAGCGCGGTAAATACCTGCCTGGAGATTATTATAACAATCAATGTAAACATTCAGCTTTTGGTTAAGAACATCGTTCGCATCTGCGCTTTCCGCTGATGTGGATTGTGTATTGCTCGCTGATGAGTCCGCACTCTGAGCTACAGGTTGTTCGTCCGCTTTTTTTTCATCACAAGCGCTTAGCCCGGCAGTCATCAGCATAGCGATAATAATTGATGATAACAAATCCTTTTTCATTAGAATAACCTATAAATAATATCATTGAAATTTACAGATTCATTTTAATGAAAAAAAACAGGTATGTGATTTATTCAACACAAAAAATACTTAATCCATATTTCATTATAATTAACATTATCAATATCAATGTGTTCGTTAAAATAAGAGAACCCCAACGTAAATATACAAAAGGCAATTAAATGAAAAGGAATTTATTATCCTCAGCGATAATCATTGCGCTAATGACCCTGGGCGCAACAGGATGTGATGACAATAATGTTAAAACCGAGGCGACGCCGGCCGCCAGCAGTCAGCCTGCGACGCCAGCGCCTTCTCAGACGCCGGAAACGCAATCTGGCGAAAGTCCAGCGCAGCCCCCAGCAGCGAAGCCAGAAACGGCAACTCAGCCCCCGGCGGCGAAGCCAGAAACGCCAGCTCAGCCGGAGGTTGACGCTGAAGAAGTTTATAGTGAAAAAATGGATGTCTATATCGATTGTTTTAATAAACTTCAATTGCCCGTTCAGCACAGTCTGGCGCGTTACGCGGATTGGGTGAAAGACTTTAAAAAAGGTCCGACAGGGAAAGAGAGCCTGGTTTATGGCATTTATGGTATTACGGAGTCTTACATAACGAATTGCCAGAAAGAGATGAAACAGGTGGCCGCCTTAACGCCATTACTTGAGCCTATTGATGGCGTTGCCGTTAGCTATATTGATAGCGCCGCCGCGCTGGGTAATACCATTAACGAAATGGAAAAATATTATACCCAGGAAAACTATAAAGATGATGCCTTTGCTAAAGGTAAGGCGCTGCATCAGACATTACTGAAGAATATCGAGGATTTTAAACCCATCTCGGAAAAATATCATGAGGCTATTCAGGAGATAAATGACAGGCGGCAATTGACACAGTTGAAGAGAATAGAAGAAGCGGAAGGTAAAACATTTAACTATTATTCTCTGGCTGTCATGATCTCGGCAAAGCAGATCAACAAGGTTATTTCTGCCGATACCTTTGATGCCGAAGCGATGATGAAAAAAGTCGCGGAACTGGAAACAATGATTGCGCAATTGAAAGAGGTGAATACTGATGGCCGTAATTCTTCTTTCATCAGCTCTGCGGCTGATTATCAGCTACAAGCTAAAAAATATATTCGTCGCATCAGAGACAATGTTGAGTATTCTGATTTTGAAAAGAAACGGGTGCAGGACCCTGCAACAGGATGGATGGTTGCGGATTCTTATCCGGCGTCGTTGAGAAGTTATAACGAGATGGTGGATGATTATAACCGCCTGCGTTGAGTGACGGCACATTAACTCCGTGCAGGCTGGCGCAAGCGCCTATAAAATTACGCTATAACGCCAATAAAAAGCGCCGATCAGGCGCTTTTTTCGTTTATGTATTCTTCATCAGGCAATATCCGTAAAAATAGCTGACGTAAACATTAACTAAAGAGAGCTATTAGAAAAACCAGTAATCTGAAGCTATCACAAGATGTTGACGTCACGCTGGAAGGTACTGGTAGTGTCATTGAGGATCGGCATTTATATGGAAAGCATTTATCCCGTCTGATGCGAAAATTCTGAGCCACTTCAGCATAGGGCGGCCCAGCCTTCATCACTTATAGGGTGTCACGTCCAACTGTTCGGTAAGACGTTAATTAATACCCGCCATTCGTAATAACGCGGTCACCACCGCAGCGGCGATAATCACCACAATAAGCGGCATTTTACGCCAGGCTAAAAATACGGCGAAGCCAACCCCAAGAACGCGCGCCATTCCGGCAAAATGTTCGCCTTCGTAAAAGGTGGTCGCCAGCGCGACGGAGAATAGCAGCACCGTTGCCGCATCCGAGAGCAGCGCCTGTGAACGCTCAGACAGCGCCAGACGGCTGCCAAGTTTCGCGCCGCCGAGGCGCATCAAATAGGTTCCCGCAGACAAAAGAGCAATACCGATAATAAATAGCGTCATATTGCCCATTATTTTTTCCTCGCCAGTAGGCCAAGCAGCGAAAGCAACACCGGCAATCCGGCAGCCACAAAAGGAACGGCGGCAAGCGACAGCGCGGCGCCGCTGCAACCACGAATCAATGTGGTGCGGTTTTTAAACGCCGGGATCACCAGCGCCAGTAAGATTGCCGGGAATACGGCATCCAGACCGATGGTTTCTGGGGCCGGAAGCAGTTTGCCGACACCAGCGCCAATCAGTGTGCCAATCGGCCAGAATAGGGCGACGCCCAGACCGCATAGCCAGTAGGCGGCTTTACGTTGTTCGGGTGTTTTTTGCGACAGGCCGAACACCACGCTCTCATCATTCATAATATGGCAGCCGAAAAAGCTGGCGGCGCGGGTGCCAACCAAATCGCGCACCGTTACGCCAAACGGCACGTGGCGCGCATTCACCAGCAGTCCTGCCGCCGCCGCCGCTAACGGATTGCCGCCGCTGGCAACAATGCCGATAAACATAAATTCGGACGCGCCCGCCAGTACAAAAATAGAGAGGACAAACGGCACCCACAGTGGGAAACCGTAGGCCATCGCCAGTGAGCCATAGGACATGCCGACGACGCCCACGGCCAGGCACACTAAAAATATCGCTTTTATCGTGTCTCCCTTGAGACAGGAAAAATAGTGTTTCATCTTCTTTAGTCATATCGAACGAATTTTCATTATAATGAACGGAACAGATTTGCTTTACAAGACGAACATTTCGTTCGTTATAGTGAACGTTGGATGCTTTATGACACAACCTATTAGCGTCATTGCCAGAAGTCTGGTACGCGAACGCCAGCGAACCGGACTGTCGCTGGCGGAGATTGCGCGGCGCGCAGGCATCGCTAAATCTACGCTTTCACAACTGGAAGCAGGGAACGGCAACCCCAGCCTGGAGACGTTATGGTCGCTATGCGTCGCGCTCGACATTCCCTTTGCCAGGCTGCTGGAGCCGCAGGTACAAAAAACGCAGGTGATTCGCCGCGGAGAAGGCACCAAAGTGGTGGCGGAGCAGGCGCATTATCAGGCGATATTACTGGCGGCGTGTCCGCCCGGCGCGCGGCGTGATATCTATCTGCTGTTGACGCAGCCGGGGGCCGACCGGATCTCTCATCCGCATCCGCCGGGGTCGGTGGAACATATTATTGTTACGCAGGGAAAAGCCCTCGTCGGCTTAACCGAGGCGCCGGAAGAGCTGGCGGAGGGCGATTACATTTGTTATCCCGGCGACCAGGCGCATATCTTTAAAGCGCTGGAACCGGATACTCAGGCTATCCTGGTAGCGGAGCAGAATTGAAATTGCCGGATGGCGGCGTAACCGCCTTATCCGGCCGACAAAAAATAAAACCGTAGGCCCGGTAAGCTTGCGCCACCGGGCACACGACTTACTGCAGATAGAACACCTCTTTTAGCTCTGCGCTGACCGGGCTGTTATCCGGATTCGCGGGCATAACGTCACGCATATGTTTCCACCAACGCTGGCAAACGTCGGTGCTGGCAACGGCGTTCCAGCGCTCCTCGGATTCAATCTCAACGGTGGCGAACAGCAGATTGCGCTCCTGATCGAGATAAATCGCGTAGTGATGCGCGCCGTGAGATTTTAATACGGCTTCCAGCTCCGGCCAGATTGGGTTATGACGACGCTGATACTCCTCGTGCGCGTCGGCATTTACCTGCATCACAAAGGCTTTGCGGATCATAACGCCTCCAGGTACAGCTCGCGAACTTCATCGCGGCTGGCGGTGCGCGGGTTACACGGCGCGCACGGGTCGGCGAGGGCTTTATCCAGCCAGCCTTCGATATCTTCTTTTGTGACGCCCAACGTGCTGAAACCTTCTGGAATGCCGACGCGTTTGCTCAGCGTACGGATAGCGTTAATCGCTTCCTGACTTGCGGCCTCGTCAGACATACCGCGCGTCTCCACGCCCATCGCCTGTGCGATGCGGGCAAAACGCGCGACGGCGTTCGGACGGTTAAAGTTCTCGACAATTGGCAGCAGGATAGCGTTGCAGACGCCGTGCGGCAGATTGTGGGTTGCGCCCGGCTGGTGCGCCAGCGCGTGAACCAGCCCCAAACCGGCGCTGTTGAACGCCATACCCGCCAGGTACTGGCCGAATGCCATTTGCTCACGGGCTTCGAGGTTATGGCCATCGTCAACCGCTTTCGGTAGCCACACATTGATTAAGCGAATCGCTTCCAGCGCGTTAGCGTCGGTGAGCGGATGCGCGCCAACGGAGACATAGGCTTCCACCGCATGGGTCAGGGCATCCATGCCGGTTGCGGCGGTCACAGAAGCGGGGATTTCCAGCATAACGCTGGCGTCATCCACGGCAATATCCGGGATGATATTCGGGTCGATGATCACCTCTTTGACCTTACGGGCAGAGTCGATAATCACCGCGTTGCTGGTCATCTCTGCCGCGGTACCTGCCGTAGTATTAATCGCTACCAGCGGTACGCCGGCGTTTTTCACTTTGCCGACGCCGGAGTAGGCGGTAGATGGACCTGGGTTGGCGGTCAGAATTTTCACCGCTTTTGCGGTATCGATCGGGCTGCCGCCGCCGAAGGCGATAATGTAGTCACATTCTGCGCTCTGATACGCCGCAAAACCTTTCTGCACCAGCTCTTCTGTCGGGTTTGGGAACACCTCATCAAACAGGTGGTAAGACATTTGATGTTCATCCAGTGCGCTAAACAGGCTATCCAGCAGGCCCAGCTTTACCAGTTGACCATCGGTAACGATCAGCGCTTTGCCCCATTGCTTATTCGCCACGAGGTTCACCATATCGGCAATCGCTCCAGCGCCATGCAGGCTAATTTTTGGCAGTGCCAACATAAAGCTCATCACTATTCTCCTTAAAAAAATTCCCTGTTGCCCGATGGCGCTACGCTTATCGGGCCTACGGTAAAATGCGCACCGACCTGTAGGCCGGATAAGGCAAAGCCGCATCCGGCGTTGAGTTGGGAGGTATCAGTACAGCGCTACGGCGCTGGCCAGAGGCGTCACACCAAAACGTTTGCCGAGTGCGACCAGTTCTTCGCGCGTGATGGTCTGCTTCATACCGCCCATCGAATAGATTTTGACTAATACCTCAGCGGATTTCTCTGCGGTATCTATCAAACCGAAGGTTTCATCCAGCGTAGGTCCGCTTCCGAACACGCCGTGGAACGGCCACAGTACCAGCGAATGTTTCTGCATTTCTTGCGCGGTGGCCTGGCCGATTTCATCGGTGCCTGGCACCATCCATGGCAGAATGCCGACACCGTCCGGGAATACCACCAGGCATTCGGTGCTGCCTTCCCACAGTTTGCGGGTGATCAGCGCAGTGTTGTTTTCCAGTACGTAGGTGAGGGCGATCAGGTTAGTCGCATGGCAATGCATAATGACGCGGTCTTTGCCGTGGGTGGCTTTGATGCGTTCGCAGTGGGAAAGGAAATGCGCCGGGAGTTCAGAGGTGGGTACCGCGTCGTGGGTTAAGCCCCACAGAATGTGGTAGCCTGCGCCGTCGCTGTCGATTTTGACCACGCCTAAATTGGCTGCCGGATCGAGCTGCACGTTGCGGAAGAATTTGCCGGAACCGGTAACGATAAACGGCGTATTCGCCAGCAGCGGCATGGGTTGACTTAGCGCGATATAGCGTGGTTTTTCGTGAAAATTAGTCGCAAAAGGCGCGATATCGGCTTCATCGAGACGTAGCGTCAGGTTACCGCCATTACGTTCGTCCCACCCTTTCAGCCACGCATCAGACGTGGCTTTAATCATGCCCTGGACAAACCAGGAATCGGTAATATTTTGCATGTTCGTGTTCCCATTTATTGCCCGAAGGTTATTCGGGTCTTACGTAGGCCGGATAAGCGCAGCGCCATCCGGCAATCGTGTTTCATTTATTGCCGGATGGCGACGCGGGCGTCTTATCCGGCCTACAGATCAGGTGTCGCTGTCAGCTACGTTTGCTCAGGATCTCTTTTTCATAGACGCGAACGCTGTCCAGCCACTGGCTGCCAGCCGGCGTGT
Organism: Salmonella sp. SAL4457; assembly: GCF_046548235.1. Lineage (NCBI taxonomy): Bacteria > Pseudomonadati > Pseudomonadota > Gammaproteobacteria > Enterobacterales > Enterobacteriaceae > Salmonella > Salmonella sp. SAL4457. The sequence goes on along the minus strand of NZ_JBGDZO010000008.1, from coordinate 94,957 downwards.
CGTGACGCTGGCAATACATTTCCCAGACGGCCTGCCACGGCAGAGATTTTTGCTCTTCCAGCAGCGCCAGACGCGCGGTGTAATCGCCGCTGGCCTCAAGCTGACGCAGTTGATCTGTGGGTTCCAGCAGAGCGCGCAGCAGCGCTTTTTTCATGTTGCGGGTACCGATAACCCACGCGGCGACACGGTTGATAGAGGCGTCGAAGAAATCCAGACCGATATGCACACGGTCGAACAGGTTATGACGGACGATTTCGCTGGCAATTGCCTGGGTTTCATCGTCCAGGAGTACCACGTGGTCGCTATCCCAGCGTACCGGGCGGCTGACGTGCAGCAGCAGCCGTGGCACATAGAGCATGGCGGCGGAAATTTTGTCGGAAATCACTTCAGTGGGATGGAAGTGGCCCGCATCCAGGCACAGCGCGGTCTGACGGCTGGTGGCGTAGCCCATGTAGAACTCATTGGAGCCGACGGTGTAGCTTTCCGCGCCGATGCCAAACAGTTTGCTCTCAACGGCGTCGATGTGGTGCGCCGGGTCGAATTTCTCGCTAATGACCTCATCCAGCGCTTCCAACAGGCGCTGGCGCGGGGCTAAACGGTCGACGGTAATGTCTTTCATGCCGTCCGGAATCCAGATGTTCATCACCGACGGCGTACCGAGCTGCTCACCAAAGTATGCCGAGACGCGGCGGCTGGCTTTGCAGTGATCGATCCAGAACTGGCGAATTTTCGCGTCTGGATGAGAGAGGGTAAAACCGTCAGCGCTCAGTGGATGAGAAAAACAGGTGGGGTTGAAATCCAGCCCCAGCCGGTTCGCTTTCGCCCACTCCACCCAGTTTTTAAAATGCTCCGGTTTGATCTGGTCGCGAGCAACCGGCGTATCCGACTCAAGGTAAATGGCGTGTAGGTTCAGCCGTTTTGGTCCTGGGATCAGACGCAGCGCCTGTTCCAGATCGGCGCGCAGTTCGGTGGCGTTACGCGCTTTGCCCGGATAGTTGCCGGTCGACTGAATTCCGCCCGTCAGCGAACCTTCCGGGTTCTCGAATCCGGCAACATCGTCGCCCTGCCAGCAGTGCATGGAAACCGGCAGGCGATCGAGCTGGCGCAGCGCCTCCTCGACATCAATACCTACTGCGGCGAAACGTTGTTTTGCCAGTTCCCAGGCTTGTTCCAGTTGAGTGGTCATGCGCAAAGCTCCTTTGTCTGTCGTTTGGGTTGAAACTGCGCAACGTGGCGGGCAATTTCACTATCAGGATTAGGGATATAGGTTGTCAGGTCGTAGTTAGCGCTGACGACCTGACGGAAGTCATCGACGTTGTTTAATTCGTCGAGGGTCATAAGCTGAATACCAATATTGCCAAGGGTGGAGGCTTCAACCGGCCCGGCCATCACGCGAATGCCACATGCATCGGCGCACAACTGGTTGAGTAGCGCGTTTTGGCATCCGCCGCCGACAATATGCAGTTGGGTAAATTTTTCGCCGCGCAGATTTGCCAGTTCGTGCAGAATGTCGGCATACAACAGCGCCAGACTGTCGAAAATGCAGCGCGCCAGTTCGGCATCGCTGACGGGAACGGGCTGGTCGGTCTCGCGACAGGCTGCCTGGATTTCAGCGCGCATATCGTCAGGATTGATAAAGCGATCGTCATTCGGGTTAATCAGGAAACGGCAGGCCGGCAGCGCTTCTGTTTGGGCGATAAGCGCAGGCAGATCGGTAATGCGCCGTTCTTTCAGCACGCGCTGGAGCAGCCACAAACCCATAATGTTTTTCAGTACCCGATAACGCCCTTCCGCGCCGCCTTCGTTGGTGATATTGGCGGCCAGCGCCTCATCAGTGGTGTAGGGCATTTTGCTTTCAAAACCCATCAATGACCAGGTGCCTGAAGACAGGTAAGCGCTATGTTTATTTGCCAGCGGAGAGGCAATAACGGCGCTGGCGGTATCGTGGCTGGCGACGGCTACCACCGGAATACGGTTGCCCTGCGGGCAAATCCAGTCGCCGATAACATTGCCAGGGTGCGAGGGGCGACCGAACCAGCTCTTTTTCGCGCCAGTCCACGCCAGCAGGGTATCGTCCCAGTCATCGGTATTGATATTGACCAACTGGGTGGTCGTGGCGTTGGTGTATTCCCAGTTCATTTCACCGGTCAGGCGGTAACTGAAATAATCGGGCATCAGCAGCGCATGAGCGACCTGCGCTGTTAACTCAGGCTGTTGTTTCGTCAGCGCGCGTAGCTGATAGATGGTGTTAAACGGCAGAAACTGAATCCCGCTGCGGCGATAGATTTCGCTTTTGCCGATCTGGACCAGCGCTTGCGGCATGATGCCCGTGGTACGGTTATCGCGGTAGGAGACCGGCAGGCCGACACGCTGACCTTGTTTATCCAGCAGGACATAATCGACGCCCCAGGTGTCGATGCCGATGCTGTCGATAAGAATGCCTTCATTGCAGACTTTCTTCAGACCAAGACGGATATCCTTTTCCAGACTGTCGATGTCCCAGGTGTCAAACCCGTCTGTTTTTTGTAGGCAGTTCACAAAACGGTGAATTTCACGTAGCGTCAGGGTACGGTGTTTGCTGTCGTAACGCGCCAGCATCACGCGCCCGCTGGATGCGCCGAGATCAACCGCGACACAATGGCGAAAAGTCATAATCAGGTCCTTCTTAGAGTCATTGCGCACAGTCTAAAAAAGCCCTCAAAGACCTACCTTCTCGTTACTGACAGGAAAATGAGCCGCTGGCAACAAGGCAAAGATGAACGTGATAGCGTTCACAGTTTCTACTAATAGGCCGGTGTGATGTCGTCCGCATTTCCCGCTTTTTCCCGCCTTTTCTTGAAAAAAAGACCATGTTTGCGCGCTTTAGCGTCAAAAATTTAAGGTGAGGCCGATAACCCTTAATTACTATTCGGACATGTTGAATTCAGGAGGAAGCAACCATGACCGTACTGCATAGCGTGGATTTTTTTCCATCAGGTAAAGCGCCCGTGGCGATTGAACCTCGTCTGCCGCAAGCCGCTTTCCCTGAACATCATCATGATTTTCATGAAATCGTGATTGTGGAACACGGTACGGGCATTCATGTATTCAACGGGCAGCCGTATACCATCAGCGGCGGTACCGTGTGTTTTGTTCGCGATCACGACCGGCATTTATATGAACATACCGACAACCTATGCCTGACGAATGTACTGTGGCGTTCACCGGACGCCTTCCAGTTCCTGGCGGGGTTGGATCAATTGCTGCCGCAGGAGCAGGATGGTTACTATCCTTCTCACTGGCGGGTGAATCAGAGTGTGTTGCAGCAGGTGCGCCAGTTGGTCGGTCTGATGGAGCGCGCCGGAGACGGCATGGATGCGCCTGCCGTGGCGAATCGCGAAATTTTGTTTATGCAACTACTGGTGTTGTTACGCCGCAGTAGCCTGATGGAAGGCGCGACCAATAACGACGCCAAACTCAACCAACTGATGGCATGGCTGGAAGACCATTTTGCGGAGGAGGTCTGCTGGGAGGCGGTAGCTGAACAGTTTTCGCTGTCGCTACGTACGCTGCATCGTCAGCTTAAACAGCATACCGGGCTGACGCCGCAACGTTACCTTAATCGCCTGCGTTTGATCAAAGCCCGGCATTTATTGCGCCATAGCGATCATAGCGTGACAGAAATCGCGTACCGCTGCGGTTTTGGCGACAGTAACCACTTTTCGACTCTGTTTCGCCGAGAATTTAACTGGTCGCCGCGGGATATCCGTCAGGGACGCGATGCGATAATCCAGTAACGCGAACGCTATCAACGTTTTCGTCGCCAATATGCTGATAATTATACCCTTTAATACCGGATGGCGGCTGCGCCTTACCTGGCCTACGGCGGCGAGCGGTAGACAGAATAAGCGTAGCGCCAGCCGGCAAGCATTCAACATGAGGTGCTGCGGTGGCAAATCAGTTAATCCTTTTGAAAAAAGATTTTTTTACTGATGAGCAGCAGGCCGTTACGGTTGCCGATCGCTATCCACAGGATGTTTTTGCGGAACATACGCATGAGTTTTGTGAACTGGTGATGGTCTGGCGGGGCAATGGCCTACACGTTCTTAATGAGCGCCCATACAGAATTACCCGCGGCGATCTGTTTTACATTCGTGCTGAAGACAAACACTCCTATACCTCCGTTAACGATCTGGTGCTGCAAAATATCATTTACTGCCCGGAGCGTTTGAAACTCAATGTAAACTGGCAGGCGATGATTCCCGGCTTTCAGGGAGCGCAGTGGCATCCTCACTGGCGGCTGGGCAGTATGGGAATGAATCAGGCGCGGCAGGTCATTAACCAGCTTGAACATGAGAGTAATGGACGCGATCCGCTGGCGAATGAGATGGCGGAATTGCTGTTTGGTCAACTGGTGATGACGTTAAAACGGCATCGCTACGCGACCGACGATCTTCCGGCAACCTCCCGAGAAACCCTGTTGGATAAATTAATTACCGCTTTGGCTAATAGTCTTGAGTGTCCCTTTGCGCTGGATGCGTTTTGCCAGCAGGAACAATGCAGCGAACGGGTGCTGCGGCAGCAGTTTCGCGCCCAAACCGGGATGACGATTAATCAATATTTACGCCAGGTCCGTATTTGCCACGCGCAGTATCTGCTTCAGCATAGCCCGCTGATGATTAGCGAGATTTCGATGCAGTGCGGTTTTGAAGATAGTAATTATTTTTCAGTGGTGTTCACGCGGGAAACTGGGATGACGCCGAGCCAATGGCGTCATCTCAGTAATCAAAGCGATTAACTGGCCATGCCTAAACCGACAATATTCGCCGCGATAATAATTACCACGCAGCCGAGGCTTAATACGGCAACGGGACGGCGGCCAGCATTTTTCCACTCTTTTAGCACCAGACCGACAAGCCCCCCGCACAGCACATAGAAGCTCATGTGCAGCATCCAGCTCATGTAGTCATATTGCGCGGGAATGCGCGCGTGACCCCAGGCATAGAAAAAGAACTGTAAATACCACATCAGACCGCCAAGCGCGGACAGCAGAATATTGCTGATAATCAACGGTCTTGCCAGCGAGAAGTCGGCTTTTATCGACAGATTTTGCACTTTTGCCAGGCGGATAAAACAGAAACCGAGGTTCACCAGCGCGCCGCCGCCCATAATCACCACGTAACTCGGCAGCGCGACATAGAGCGGGTCAACGCCAAGCGCGGCAGCAGCTTCATGCATCGGTTTCGCGGCGTTCATGGCAAAAGACATCCCCGCCGAGAAAATACCGCACATCACTGCCAGCAGAAGCCCTTTCTTCAGATTGAACTCCTCCGCTTTAATGCCCATTTTGCGTTCTTTTAACTGTCCGGCGCGCGTCACAATCCCGACGCCGATCAGCGCGACAAAAACGCCAAGTAGCGTCATGCGTCCCCCTTCGGTATGGATTAACACATCGAAGTTACCGTTGATGATAGGCGTCATCAGCGTGCCGACGATAAGCGTAATGCCGATAGCGATGCCGATACCCATCGACATCCCGAGATAACGCATGGTCAGACCGTAATTAATATTGCCGATGCCCCACATGGCGCCGAACAGAAAAACCGGTAAAAGGGTGGAGAGGTTAAACTGCCCATAATAGGCCCAGAAATCAGGCAGTAACAGAGCGCTAATTGCCCACGGCAGAATAAGCCATGAGACGATGCCGCCCACTGACCACATGGTTTCCCATGACCACTGTTTCACTTGCTTGAACGGGGCATAGAAGCAGGCTGCACTGGCCGCCCCTATCAAATGCCAGAAAATACCCATCGTAATCGCGTTACTCATGACATGTTCCTCATTATTTTTTATGGACGGGATACCCCTTCCGTTTGCATGAGTTTAAAAATTACGCAGCCTGGTAACCTTATAACGATTGCCGCCGTTGGGTGTATTCTGGCAATCAGCACGTTAATGAAGTGATTAACTTCACGTTTTAAAAAAGTCGAAGCGCATCGTGACCGTCTGGATGTTATTTAAATCAGTGGGTAATATTTGTTTTCTAAAATACCTTCATCATAACGACACGAAACGACTTAGCTGGCAACAATGCAAAGAAAACGCTGCGTGAGATCACATAATGGGAATAGTCTGACTTACCGTTTGATAAAAGGGTAGTTATACAGTAATTATTTGGTTGTTTTATTTGTATTTACAATTTAAATATATTGAAATTAACGTTAGGAATCAATGAAATATAAATATAAGGAAATCCCTATATTGGCGTTGTTGATGGTGTTTTGATTTTTATTTTATATGGCGAATATGAATTTCATTTATTTTATTTTGCTTTTTGAACATTATCCCAATTTTAAATTAAAGAACTTTGTCTATATTGTCGACATTCACATTGCGTATTATGGTTGTAATGGTCTGACATGAAACAATGTTTTAATTTTAAATTAAATGGATTCTGTTATGAGAAAATCTCTTTTCTTACTATTACCTCTTGTTGTAACAAATGCGCATGCAGTATATGTCGATGTTCGTCATGAATATCTTGATGATAGTAAAGCTAACTATGACCGTGCGTATATTTCTCATCGGTTTGCGAATGGTGTTGGTTTTGCGATAGAAGCTATCTCAAAATCAGGCGGGGATGACACCAATAAAGCGTTTAATGACCTGGAAACACAGGGTAACGAATATACGATAAGCTACCAATTTAAAACCGGTGATGTCGCCTGGCAACCGGGTTTTGTGCTGGAAACAGGCAACGGTTACTCTACCTATAAGCCTTACTTCCGCGCGACGTGGACATTAAATGAAAGCTGGTGGGTTGGCGCGCGCTATCGTTTTGAATATGTACGCCGTTCTTCTGATATCCGTGATGATGATACCATCAATCGTATGGATGTCTGGGCGGGTTATAAATGGAACAACTTTGACTGGACAATCGAAGGAATTTATAAGAAAGCCGATAAATATGATCTTTACGATGGCGGAAAAGATAACTATGAATATAACTTCAGAACTGCCTATATTATTGATCAATGGTCGCCATTCGTTGAGGTAGGTAATGTTTCCGTCAATAGCAACAGCGATGAAAGACAAACCCGTTTCCGCGTGGGTATAGGCTACACATTCTAATCATTATCCCTGTTTATTATTTATTCCCTTTTCCGGCTACTTTATAGGTAGCCGGTTTTTTTTACCTGGTGATGACCTGCGGATAATTATTATCGTGCGTTGGCCGGATAAGACGCGAATCGCCATCCGGCCAACGAGATGTGCAGGAAACTATGCGCTTACATGATGCCCAGTAGACGGGGTAAGAACAGTGTGATCTCCGGAATGTAGGTAATTAATAACAGAACGCCGATAATCGCGCCGTAAAAAGGCAGCAACGGTTTAATCACTTCCTCAACTTTGACCTTACCGACGCTCGCCCCGACATATAAACCACTGCCAACTGGCGGCGTAATGGTGCCAATCGCCAGGTTATAGATCATGATAATGCCGAAATGCACCGGATCGACGCCCAGTTTAGCCATGATCGGCAGCAGAATCGGGGTAAAAATCAGAATGGCCGGACCGATATCCATAAATGCGCCGATAATCAACAAAAAGACGGTAATGACTAACAGGATAACCAGTTTATTGGCGGAAATACCGAGGATCATATCGCTCAGCGCCGCAGGAATATTGGTGATCGACATCGAGAAGGACATCGCCGAAGAGGTTGCCAGCAGGAACATGATGACCCCGGTCATTACCACTGTCTGGAGCAAAATCGAAGGCAAATCCTTAATTTTCAGCGTGCGGTAAAACACCATCGTCAACAATAATGTATACACCACGGCAATCGCGGAGGCTTCAATGGCGGTGAAAATCCCCTGCACAATGCCGCCGACGATAATCACGATCAGCAGCAGGCTGGGAATGGCCTCAACGGCAACTTTTAGCGCCATGCCTTTTTGGACGGTGAAGAAAACCCGATAATTTCGACGCTTAGCGACCACCAGCGTGACCAGCATACAGCCAACGCCCCACAGCACTCCCGCGACCAGACCGCCGGCGAACAGAGCGGCAATCGATGTTCCCCCGCTTGCCAGCGCATAAAGGATAAAAGCCGTGGTGGGCGGAATTAACATTCCCGTCGGCGCGGAGGCGATATTCACCGCGGCCGCAAAGCCGCGATCGTAACCTTCGCGCGCGCTCATCGGCACCATCACGCCGCCGATGGAGGTTGAGGCGGCAATCGCCGATCCGGAAATTGCACCGAACATCATATTGCCGACGATGTTGGTATAAGAGAGCGAGCCGGGCAGTTTGCCAGTAAACAGTTTGGCAAAATTGACCAGCCGGGCGGCAATTCCCCCGCTATTCATGATCACCCCGGACAAAACGAAGAACGGCACGGCCAGCAAGGCAAAACTGTCCAGGCTGGAGAACATTTTTTGCGCGGTGGCGAACATCGAAATATCGAAAGGCAGTACCAGCATCATGGTGCTGAAAGAGGCGATAACGATGCAGATCCCAATAGGCGCGCCCATGGCCAGTAAAACAACAAAGACGGCAATTAGCGTACAGGACGCAAAAATAGGGTCAATCATGTGATTTCTCCAGAGTGTGCTCAGTGGTATCCGTGGCGGAATGGATAGCTTTCAGGGCGTCAACGATATTCAGCAGCCCATAGAGGATGATCAGTACGCCTGCGCAGGGGAGCGCGTAATAAATTTTCCCCATCGGAATGCCCAGCGCAGGGGAGATTTGCAGCATAGAAATCGCAGAAATCTTTAAGCCGCCGATAATCAATACCCAAATGGAAAACGCGATAAAAATGACCTGCAGAATAATATCCCACCAGCCACGAATCGTCGGCGACACCTTATCCAGTAAGAGAGTCAGGCTGATATGCTGTTTCTGACCGGCGACAAAAGCCATGCCCAGCATTGATACCCACACCAGGAGAAATCGCAGCATCTCTTCGGTAAGGGTGCTGGGAACGCCCAGAATGTAGCGGCTCACCACCTGCCAGCAGGCGATGCCAACCATTATCGCCAGCACCAGGCAACAGATAGCGCCCAGCAATAAATCAAGTCCTTTTCTGAATGTGTTCATCTTAATTTCCTGATTAGATTAATTTTTTGCTGTCTGGATACGTTGATACAGCCCGTAAAGCCGCGGTTTGTTTTTCAGGCCGTCGTAAATAGGCTGTACTGCCTTCTGGAAGGGTTTTTTGTCGATCTCGTAGAATTCAACGTTGAAATCTTTTACCGCCGCCAGCCTGGTTTTCTCTATTTCCTTGTCCCATGCGGCTTTCTCAAATTCGATCGACGCCTTGATGGCGGCTTCGACGATGCGCTGCTGTTCCGGCGTCAGCTTTTCCAGCGTGAGGGTACTCATTAGCAGGATATCGGGAATGCGGGTGTGCATATCGTAGGTGTAATAGCGGGCGACTTCGCCGTGGCGGGCGATGGTGAGAGCGAACTCATTGTTTTCCGCGCCGTCGAGAATGCCTTGTTGTAATGAGGTATAGACCTCCGCCTGGCTCATGGCGATAGGCGAAGCGCCCAGCAGTTTGAGAGTTTGGATCGCCGTCTCACTCTGCATGACGCGGATCTTCTTCCCGCGTAAATCCTCAATGCGTTTAACCGGCGCTTTGCTCATATAAAAATTACGCGCGCCGGAATCATACCAGCCTACGCCGACAAACCCCTGCGCGGCGGTGGACTGATAAACAGGCTCCATCACCTGTGGGTTATCCATTACGCGGTAGTATTCATCGACGGTGGCAAACAGGTAGGGAAGTGAGAACACGCCGTACTCAGGCGAAAAACTCTCCATCAGCCCGGACGACACTTTAGTGATGTCGACGACGCCGACCTGCGTCAACTCCACCAGTTCGCGCTCTCCGCCAAGCTGTCCGTCCGGGAAGTACTGTACTTTGATATCGCCGCCCGTTTTCTCTTCAACTTGCTGCCCTAGGAAGTGCAACGCATCTTTTACCGGCTGGCTATTTTCAGCGTAGGCCAGGCGCAAAATGGTTTCGCCGTGGGAGAAGAAAGAGAGTGTGGAGAGTAAGGCCAACGTAGCCAGACGTATAAAACCAGGTTGCTTCATAATTCCCTCGCAATTGTAATAATTTACCGGGAATGTAATTGCATGGTGAAATTATAACCTTCTTGATTTTGCCACCGCTGACAAAAATTGGCACCAAAAGAAAGATTTTGAAACCCTGTTTCACATTTCATGATTTCCAGGAGTTCATCAACAGGCGGTTTCGGTTGGAGGCGTAAAAAACGATTTTTTTCAGCGGATGCCGTAACGTTTATAACCCTGGAAAAAGTACGGCATTGATAATCATTTTCAATATCATTTAATTAACTATAATGAACCAACTGCTTACGCGGCGTTAACACTGTGCCGCTCGACAATAATGGAGATGATTATGAGTTATACACTGCCATCCCTGCCGTACGCTTATGATGCACTGGAACCGCACTTCGATAAGCAGACGATGGAGATTCACCACACCAAACACCATCAAACCTATGTCAACAACGCTAACGCGGCGCTGGAAAACCTGCCTGAGTTTGCTGACCTGCCGGTTGAAGAACTGATTACTAAACTGGATCAGGTGCCAGCGGACAAAAAAACCGTGCTGCGTAACAACGCGGGCGGCCACGCTAACCACAGCCTGTTCTGGAAAGGGCTGAAAAAAGGCACCACTCTGCAGGGCGATCTGAAAGCGGCTATCGAGCGTGACTTCGGTTCCGTTGACAACTTCAAAGCTGAATTCGAAAAAGCAGCAGCAACCCGTTTCGGCTCCGGCTGGGCGTGGCTGGTGCTGAAAGGCGACAAACTGGCTGTGGTTTCTACCGCAAACCAGGATTCCCCGCTGATGGGTGAAGCCATTTCCGGCGCTTCCGGCTTCCCGATCCTGGGTCTGGACGTATGGGAACACGCTTACTATCTGAAATTCCAGAACCGCCGCCCGGACTACATCAAAGAGTTCTGGAACGTGGTGAACTGGGACGAAGCAGCAGCGCGTTTCGCCGCTAAAAAATAATTTGCATTGCACGTCTGTAGAAGCGAGTCTGATGACTCGCTTTTTTTGTATCCGCGTAAGGAGCAGCAGATGCATTATCCGGTTGACGTGTTTATTGGCAAAATTCGTGACTATGACGGCAGCCGCCCGAGCGCTATCGCCAAGGTGCAAATCGACGGCGAACTCATGCTGACCGAGCTGGGTCTGGCAGGCGATCAGCAGGCCGAAAAGAAAATCCACGGCGGCCCCGATCGCGCGCTATGCCATTACCCCCGCGAACACTATGCTGATTGGATTCGCCAGTTCCCCGAGCAGGCGACGCTGTTTTGCGCCCCGGCGTTTGGCGAGAATCTGTCGACGGACGGAATGACCGAACACAACGTGTTTATTGGCGACATCTACCGCTGGGGCGAGGTGTTGATCCAGGTCACTCAGCCGCGCTCTCCATGCTTTAAACTTAATTTCCACTTTGCCATCAGCGACATGGCCCTCCTTATGCAGAACAGCGGAAAAACCGGCTGGCTGTATCGGGTCATTGCGCCAGGTAAGGTCTCCAGCGATGCGCCGCTGGAACTGGCGTCGCGTCTGAGCGATGTCTCGGTTCATGAAGCGGGTGTTATCGCCTGGTCTATGCCGTTTGATGACGAACAATATCACCGGCTGTTGAGCGCCGCCGGGCTGTCGGCGAGCTGGAGCCGCACCATGCAAAAGCGTCGTTTGAGCGGCAAAATTGAAGATAGCGCCAGACGACTGTGGGGGGATAAAACTCCGCCAAAATGAAAGGAAGGATTATGACTGAAGCTGAAAATGCGGTGGCGATCGTAAAAGAATTTTTGGTGGCCTCGATGATTCCCGATGCTGAACGCGCCGCAACGTATATGCACCCGGAGGTGAAAATTACCTTCACCGGAGGCCGGGCGATGGCGGGCGCGGCAGATATCGCGCAGTTTAACGGCGCTCGCTACAAGTGGGTGAAGAAGGCGCTGGGCGAGTTTGATGCGGTGCAGCATGATGATTACGTTGTGATTTATTCCAACGGTACGTTGTATGGCGAATGGCCCGACGGTCGCCCGTTTGCCGATAACCGCTTTATTGACCGTTTCGAAGTGCGCGATGGCAAAATTACCCGGATGGACGTGTGGAATGACAGCGCTGAGTGGATTCTGGCGCCGGAAATCTCCCGGTAAATCTCGACGGCGAGATAAAAAATCGGCCTGCATTCGCAGGCCGATGGTTTTTAGGTTCGCTTGTACAGCGGTAGCCACAGCGTGAGCCGCAACCCACCCAGTGGGCTATCGTCAGCCTTCACCCAGCCGCGGTGCTGCTGCATGGCGCTTTCGACAATCGCCAGCCCCAGCCCGGTGCCGCCAGACTCGCGGTCGCGCGCCTCATCAGTGCGATAGAACGGACGGAAGATCTGCTCGCGGTCTTCAGGGCTGACGCCCGGCCCGTCGTCATCGACCGTGATCGTAATACCGTCTTTATCCACCGAGAAGCCGACTTCAATCTTCGTATGTGAATAGCGCAGCGCATTACGAACTATATTTTCCAGCGCGCTTTCCAGCGCGTTTGGGTTGCCATAGAGCGGCCACGGCCCTGGCGGATAATTTACCGTTAACGACTTGCCCATCTGTTCGGCTTCAAAGGCGGCGTTATCCAGCACTTCGCCCCATAGTTGATTGGCTTTCATCGTTTCGCTGACCAGCGCGTTTTTCTGTTGGTTACGCGACATCACCAGCAGGTCATTGATCATGCTGTCCAGACGCTGCGCTTCGGTTTCAATACGCTCCAGCTCTTTGCTTTCGCCGCCACGACGACGCAGCAGCGCGGTACCCAGTTGCAGGCGCGTAAGGGGCGTTCGCAGCTCATGGGAGATGTCTGACAGCAAACGCTGCTGCGAGGTCATCATCCGTTCCAGCGCCGTCACCATCTGGTTAAAACTGGCGCCAGCGGCGAGGAACTCCTGCGGACCCGCCTCCAGCTCCGGATGCTGGCGCAGGTTGCCTTGCGCCACTTCATCAGCCGCGTTTTTCAACTTACGCGCCGGTTTCGCCAGACTCCATGCCAGCCATAGCAAGAGCGGCGAACTGACCAGCATCGTGACAATGAGCAACAGAAGCGGGCGGTCAAACAGCAGATTAATAAAATCGGATTGCGAACTGCTGGCCGGTCGAATCAGGTAAAGCTGGTAATTATCCTCTCCGTCGCGAACGGAGAACGGCCCCACCATCTCTACGCGGCCATATTTTTTCTTCTGCGGATGATCGGCGTTATCCGCCTGACCAATGAAGTTACGAATGATCTGCATTTCGCTGCGTTCAGCGCCGATCACGCGTCCTTCAGAGGTCACCAGTAATAACCGCTGTCCAGGCGGCGCCCACTTATCGATCGCGCGGAACAGGCGACGCCACCACATCAGGTCGTTGGGCGGATCGTTCGCAAGTTCAGCTTCTACATGTTGCTCTATCATCAATCCCTGGCGCTGTTCGCTGTCCAGCAGCTCGGTCATCTGGCGTGAATCGAGCTTGGGCAACATCAGTACCAGCATTAGCACCAGCGCCAGCGTCAACCAGAAGATGGCGAAGATGCGCGCGGTTAAACTTCCTATCATGAAGCGGAAACCATCAGATAGCCGCGACCACGCAATGTTTTAAACCACGGGTGACCGTCTTTGCGTTCCGGCAGTTTGCGGCGCAGGTTAGAAATATGCATATCAATGGCGCGATCGAACGGCGTCAGGCGCTTACCCAGCACTTCCTGGCTTAAATGTTCACGGGAAACCACCTGGCCGAGGTGTTGCGCCAGCAAATAGAGCAGGGTGAATTCCGTACCGGTCAGCTCCAGCGTTTGGCCATCGAAACTGGCTTCCTGGCGACCCGGATTAAGGCTTAGCGCATCAACTTCCAGCGTCGGCGAGCCGTTGTCGCTGCTCTGCTGCTGTTCGCTCCAGTGGGAACGGCGCAAAATAGCCCTGATACGCGCTACCAGTTCGCGGTCGTTAAACGGTTTGGGTAAATAGTCGTCCGCGCCCAGCTCAAGGCCGAGAACGCGATCCAGCTCGCTGCCGCGCGCGGTCAGCATAATGACAGGCGTCTGGTGTGTCTGGCGAAGCGCTTTCAACGTATCGATACCGTTTTTCTTCGGCATCATGACGTCAAGCAAAAGTAAATCGATGCTGTCATCCAAAAGCTCAAGCGCCTGCTCGCCGTCGTGGGCCACCAGGACATTAAAACCTTCCATTTCGAGGAGCTCTTTTAACAGGGAAGTCAGCTCTCGGTCATCATCAACTAACAGGATTTTATTCATTGTTTACGTACCTCCGAGGCAGAAATTACGTCATCAGGCGTCGCTAATCCATGACTTTACGTTGTTTTACACCCCCTGACGCATGTTTGCAGCCCGAATCGTAAACTGTCTCTCGTTGAATCGCGACAGAAAAGATTTTGGGAGCAAGCGATGCGCAAAGTTACCGCTGCTGTTATGGCCTCAACGCTGGCATTCAGTTTTTTAAGCCACGCAGCTGAAGTTGTTACAAGCGATAACTGGCACCCCGGTGACGGGGCCACGCAGCGTAGCGCGCAAAATCATATGTTTGACGGCATAAGTTTAACCGAACATCAGCGTCAGCAGATGCGAGATCTTATGCAACAGGCAAGGCACGAACAGCCTCCTGTTAATGTTAGCGAAATGGAGACAATGCATCGGCTTGTCACCGCAGAAAAATTTGATGAAAGCGCTGTGCGCGCTCAGGCAGAAAAAATGGCGCAAGAGCAGGTCGCCCGCCAGGTCGAAATGGCCCGCGTGCGTAACCAGATGTATCGCCTGTTAACGCCGGAGCAGCAAGCGGTTTTGAATGAAAAGCATCAGCAACGAATGGAGCAACTGCGCGACGTGGCGCAATGGCAAAAAAGTTCATCGTTGAAATTATTGAGTAGTAGCAACTCACGTTCCCAGTAACAACCCTGTTTTCCTTGCCATAGACACCATCCCTGTCTTCCCCCACATGATGTGGGGGTTTTTTTTATCTCCAGTTTGTCATTCTGTTATTAGCTTACTGTTTTAAACCATCCGTTATACTACCGGCAGAAGATAGCGGGAGTATTTATGAATCAAACCTATGGACGGCTGGTTAGCCGGGCGGCTATCGCGGCAACGGCGATGGCATCAGCGTTACTTTTGATCAAAATTTTTGCGTGGTGGTATACGGGATCGGTGAGTATTCTGGCGGCGTTGGTGGACTCGCTAGTGGATATTGCCGCGTCATTGACGAATTTGTTGGTCGTGCGTTATTCGCTGCAACCCGCAGATGATGAACACACGTTTGGGCACGGTAAAGCGGAGTCGCTGGCGGCGCTGGCGCAAAGTATGTTTATTTCCGGTTCGGCGTTGTTTCTGTTTTTGACCAGTATCCAGAATCTGATTAAGCCGACGCCAATGAACGACCCCGGCGTGGGGATTGGCGTTACCGTCATCGCTCTGATATGCACTATTATACTGGTCACGTTTCAGCGCTGGGTGGTACGCAAGACCCAAAGTCAGGCGGTACGGGCGGATATGCTTCATTATCAGTCTGATGTTATGATGAACGGAGCGATTCTTATCGCGCTGGGGTTATCCTGGTACGGTTGGCATCGTGCGGATGCCCTGTTTGCGTTAGGTATCGGCATCTATATTTTGTATAGCGCGTTACGTATGGGGTATGAGGCGGTGCAGTCATTATTGGATCGCGCGCTGCCCGATGCGGAACGACAGGAAATTATTGATATCGTGACGTCATGGCCGGGAGTCAGCGGCGCGCACGATCTCCGCACGCGGCAGTCAGGGCCGACTCGCTTTATTCAGATTCATTTGGAAATGGAAGATAATCTGCCGCTCGTTCAGGCGCATTTTGTGGCTGACCAGGTAGAGCAGGCGATTTTGCGGCGTTTTCCGGGTTCAGATGTCATTATTCATCAGGATCCCTGTTCAGTCGTCCCCAGGGAAGGCAGGAAGTTCGAGCTTGTATAATTGATTGTTAAAAAGTGAGCCAGGCCAGCATTTTGTGTATAAATTACCGCCATTTGGCCTGACCTGAATCAATTCAGCAGGAAGGGATTGTTATACTATCTGTATATTCGTTGGATCGTTTCGAAGTGCGAAATCGGCTTCCGGCAATAGATTTCATTTTGCATTCCAAAGTTCAGAGGTAGTCATGATTAAGAAAATCGGTGTGTTGACAAGCGGCGGTGATGCGCCGGGCATGAACGCGGCAATCCGCGGTGTTGTGCGCGCAGCGTTGACGGAAGGGCTGGAAGTCATGGGCATTTATGACGGCTATCTGGGCCTGTATGAAGATCGTATGGTTCAGCTTGACCGTTACAGCGTATCTGACATGATCAACCGTGGCGGTACTTTCCTCGGTTCTGCCCGTTTCCCGGAATTCCGTGACGAAAATATTCGCGCTGTCGCGATCGAAAACCTGAAAAAACGCGGTATCGATGCGCTGGTAGTTATTGGCGGCGACGGTTCTTATATGGGTGCAAAACGTCTGACTGAAATGGGCTTCCCGTGCATCGGTCTGCCAGGCACTATCGATAACGACATCAAAGGCACCGACTACACTATCGGCTACTTCACTGCTCTCGGCACTGTAGTGGAAGCGATTGACCGTCTGCGTGACACCTCCTCTTCTCACCAGCGTATCTCTATCGTTGAGGTGATGGGCCGTTATTGCGGCGACCTGACGTTGGCGGCGGCTATTGCTGGCGGCTGTGAGTTTATCGTGGTGCCGGAAGTTGAATTTAATCGCGAGGATCTGGTGGCGGAAATCAAAGCCGGGATCGCGAAAGGGAAAAAACACGCTATCGTCGCTATCACCGAACATATGTGTGATGTTGACGAGCTGGCGCACTTTATTGAAAAAGAAACGGGCCGTGAAACGCGTGCGACGGTGCTCGGCCACATTCAGCGCGGTGGTTCCCCGGTACCTTACGATCGCATTCTGGCTTCCCGTATGGGCGCGTATGCTATTGACCTGCTGCTGGAAGGCCATGGCGGTCGTTGTGTCGGTATCCAGAACGAGCAGCTTGTTCATCATGACATCATCGATGCGATTGAAAACATGAAGCGTCCGTTCAAAAGCGACTGGATGGAGTGCGCGAAAAAACTGTACTGATTGTTTTTGCGCGCCTGATGGCGCTACGCTTATCAGGCCTACAGGTTGCAGAAACGTGTAGGCCGGATTAGGCGCTAGCCGCCATCCGGCAATCCCTCAGATTTATTCCTCGAAGTTATAGCCAATCTTTTTTTATTCTTTAATGTTTGGATCGCTTTCTGGCACGCTTTGCTCATCACAACACAACATAAGCGAGTCGGGCGATGAAAAAGTGGGGCGTGGGATTCACATTATTGCTGGCGTCAACCAGCATTCTGGCAAAGGATATTCAGTTACTTAACGTATCGTACGATCCAACGCGTGAGCTGTACGAGCAGTACAACAAAGCGTTTAGCGCGCACTGGAAGCAGGAAACCGGCGACAATGTCGTGATCCGTCAATCGCACGGCGGTTCGGGTAAACAGGCGACTTCCGTTATTAACGGCATTGAAGCCGATGTCGTGACGCTGGCGCTGGCTTACGATGTGGACGCTATTGCGGAACGTGGTCGTATCGATAAAAACTGGATTAAGCGTCTGCCGGATAACTCAGCACCTTACACCTCCACCATCGTTTTCCTGGTCCGTAAAGGCAATCCAAAACAAATTCATGACTGGAACGATCTGATTAAACCCGGTGTGTCGGTGATTACGCCAAACCCGAAAAGCTCTGGCGGCGCACGCTGGAACTATCTGGCGGCATGGGGCTACGCCCTGCACCACAACAATAACGATCAGGCCAAAGCGCAGGACTTTGTCAAAGCCCTGTTTAAAAACGTTGAAGTGCTGGACTCCGGCGCGCGCGGCTCAACCAATACTTTCGTTGAACGCGGTATCGGTGATGTGCTGATTGCCTGGGAAAACGAAGCGCTGCTGGCGACGAACGAACTGGGTAAAGATAAATTCGAGATAGTGACCCCGAGTGAATCTATTCTCGCAGAGCCGACCGTTTCCGTGGTGGATAAAGTCGTTGAGAAGAAAGGGACGAATGCGGTGGCAGAAGCGTATCTGAAGTATCTCTACTCGCCGGAAGGGCAGGAGATAGCAGCGAAAAACTTCTACCGTCCGCGCGATGCTGACGTGGCGAAAAAATACGACGATGCGTTTCCGAAGCTGAAGCTGTTCACCATTGACGAGGTGTTTGGCGGCTGGGCGAAGGCGCAAAAAGATCACTTCGCTAATGGCGGTACGTTCGACCAAATCAGCAAACGCTAAACCGTTTATAAACCCGGTAACGTATTATGTTACCGGGTTTTTTCTTTGCCACAATTTTGCGTTACTCTTCCCCGTCTATGGGTCACAGGGAACGCATATCATGAAAAAAACAGGCTACTTTTTACTGGCGGTGATAGTGATTGTCGCCACGGCGGGCGTCGGTTACTGGAAATTTTCCGGCAATCCTGATGCATTACGGGAAATCGTGCTTGAACAGTGCCTGCCCGATCAGTTACAGCATCAAAACCCAGCGCCTTGCGCGGAAGTCAAACCTCGCGCCGGCTATGTCGTCTTTAAAGATCGTCACGGTCCGTTGCAATATTTATTGATGCCCACCTACCGTATCAACGGTACAGAAAGCCCGCTATTGCTGGAACCCGCTACGCCCAACTTTTTCTGGCTGGCCTGGCAGGCTCGCGGCTATATGAGTAAAAAATACGGGCATGATATTCCGGATAGCGCGGTCTCGCTGGCGATTAATTCGCGGCTTGGTCGTTCACAGGACCATTTGCATATCCATATTTCTTGCATCCGTCCTGACGTTCGGGAACAACTGGATAACGATCTCACGCGCATCAGCACTCGCTGGCTTCCGCTGCCGGGTGGCCTGATGGGGCATGAATACCTGGCGCGCCGGGTAACCGAGAGCGAGCTGGCGCAGCGTAGTCCGTTTATGATGCTGGCGGAAGAGGTGCCGGAAGCGCGCGATCATATGGGACGCTATGCGCTGGCGGTGGTACGCCAAAGCGATGGCTCTTTTGTCCTGCTGGCGACCGAGCGTAACCTGCTGACGCTTAATCGCGCATCGGCGGAAGAGATTCAGGACCATAGTTGCGCCATTTTGTCTTCCCGCTGATTTTCGTTACACCCCCCTGCTCATTATCTTATTGATTCTTATCCCGGTTTAAAACTGGGGTAAGATCGTGTCTATAAAAATATGTGAAACCGATCAAAAGATATAAAGGTATACCTTTATATCTTTTGGTGGTTGGTTACACTCTCTTCATAGCCTCCATAGATTGTCTGGTGGATGGCTTATATAAAAACGTTTTTATTTCATGTAGTGACATCATTAATTGTTCACCAGATTTGCGCTGTTAAGCGTAAAGGAATATCAACATGAAACTTTCTATCGTGGAAAAAATCGGCTTCGGCGCGGGAGATATGGCGATAAACGTTGTGATTATCGCCATGCAGCTGCTCCTCGCCTATTTCTATACCGATATCTACGGCCTGAGCGCCGCTGATGTTGGCGTACTGTTTGTAGTTGTGCGGATGATTGATGCCATTATCGATCCGGCCATGGGGGTTCTTACCGATAAACTGAATACGCGCTGGGGGCGTTATCGCCCGTGGCTGCTGTGGTTTGCTATTCCTTTTGGTTTCGCCGTGTATTTGATGTTTATTACGCCTGATATGGCTTATATGGCCAAGCTGGCGTGGGCCTATGGCACCTATATTCTTATGACCCTGGTCTATACCGCGATCACCATTCCCTATATTTCGATGATTGGCGTGATTACCAGCGACCCCGTCGAACGGTTAAGCGCCAACGGTTATCGCTTTGTGATGACCAAGATTGCCGCTTTTCTGGTGACTATCGTCGTACCGATGCTTGCCGTCTGGCTGGGGCAGGGCAACAAGGCGCTGGGTTACCAGTTTTCGATGGGGCTGATGGGGGCGATGGGCGCCTTGCTGTTTATCTTCTGTTTTCTTACCACGCGTGAACGCAGCGAGCCGGAAATTACGTCGTTATCGGTGGGGAAACAGTTTAAATATCTGTTACGCAACGATCAGTGGATTATTCTCGGCGTTGTTATTCTGCTGCTGATGTGCGGTTATGTTATTCGCGGTTCCGTTGCCGCTTATTACGCCAAGTATTATCTGAACGGCGGAGATAGTCTGATTTCACCCTTCCTGACTACCGGCGTCGTTGCCTCTATTTTAGCGATGATCGCTACCACCTGGATAACCAAGTTCTGGGACAAAATTAAGATGTTCCGCTACACCCAGATTATTACCTTTATCCTGAGCGCGCTGATGTATTTCTCCGTCGGGCGTGAAAATCTTATCCTGGCGTTTGCGTTCTATTTTCTTATTAATTTCTTCTGCGATATGCAAATGCCGGTGTTCTGGTCCTCTATCGCCGAAGCGGTGGATTACGGCGAAAAGAAAACCGGTCTGCGCGTTTCCGGGTTGGCGTTTGGCGGCATCCTCTTCTTCCAGAAGTTTGGTATGGGGATCGCTGGCGGCGTACTTGGATTCCTGCTGAGCCACTTTGGCTATCAAGCCGATGTTGAACAGAGCGCACGTTCGCTCACCGGTATTGCGCTGATGATGACGCTCATTCCGGCTCTGTTCCACCTTGCGGTTGGACTGCTTATGAAAAAGTATCTGATTAACAACGAATATTATCGTGATATTCAGCTCGCCCTGGCGCAGAAACAGGCATAAGGAGGCGCAAATGAAGGCCATGAATAGGGTTTGGGTTATCGGCGATGCCTCCGTTGATCTGGTGCCGGAAAAACAGAACAGCTATCTGAAATGCCCCGGCGGAGCGTCGGCGAACGTGGGGGTATGCGTTGCCAGGCTGGGAGGGGAGTGCGGTTTTATCGGTTGTCTTGGTGATGATGACGCCGGCCGTTTCCTGCGCCAGGTTTTTCAGGATAACGGCGTGGATGTCACGTTTCTAAGGCTGGATGCGGACCTGACCAGCGCGGTGCTGATCGTCAACCTGACGGCTGACGGGGAACGCAGCTTTACCTATCTGGTGCATCCGGGGGCTGATACCTACGTTTCGCCGCAGGATTTGCCGCCGTTCAGGCAGTACGAATGGTTTTACTTCAGCTCAATTGGCCTCACCGACAGTCCCGCTCGCGAAGCATGTCTGGAAGGGGCGAGACGCATGCGAGAAGCCGGTGGCTACGTGTTATTCGACGTCAACTTACGCAGCAAAATGTGGGGGAATACCGATGAAATCCCTGAACTGATCGCCCGGTCCGCCGCGCTGGCTTCTATCTGCAAAGTCTCGGCAGATGAGCTGTGCCAGCTCAGCGGGGCCAGCCACTGGCAGGATGCGCGTTATTACCTGCGCGATCTGGGCTGCGACACCACCATCATTTCGCTGGGGGCCGATGGCGCGCTGTTGATTACCGCCGAGGGGGAATTCCATTTCCCCGCACTGCGCGTCGATGTTGTCGATACCACGGGAGCCGGCGATGCTTTTGTCGGCGGGCTGTTGTTCACCCTTTCCCGCGCAAATTGCTGGAATCATACCCTACTGGCGGAGGCCATCAGCAATGCTAATGCCTGCGGCGCTATGGCGGTGACGGCAAAAGGCGCAATGACCGCTTTACCGTTTCCTGACCAACTCAACACTTTTCTTTCCAGCCATTCGCTGGCACAAGCCATGACCGTGAAATAAGGAGTCATCATGCACGTTGATCAAAACAAAATACTGGGATGCCTGGTGGGCGCCGCCGCCGCGGACGCGATGGGAGCCGCGACGGAAGTACGCACCCAGCAGCAAATAAAAGACTATTTTGGCGGCTGGGTGACGACCTTTCAAAAACCGCCTGCGGACACGTTTGGCCGCTGCAATGAAGCGGGTATGTGCACGGATGATTTTATTCAGGCTAAGTACATTATGGACGCGCTGCTGCGCCATCAGCGTGAAGTCAGCGACGAAGCGATGCGCGAAGCTTTCCAGCAGTGGCTGGATTACCCGTACTACGCCAACTTTACCGGCCCGACGACGCGTGCGGCAATGAAGGCAATATTCAATGATAACCGCGCCTCTTTACAGGGTGAGCTGGAAGGCGAGAAACAGTCGGTACAGATTATTAATAAGGGTAACGCGGAGGCAACGAACGGCGCCGCCATGAAGATTTGGCCAGCGGCGGTGCTGCATCCGGGTGATAATGACGCGGCGATTGACTGCGCGCTGCAGATTTGCCGTTTTACGCATAATAACGTGCTGGCGATGTCCGGCGCAGCGGCGATGGCGGCGGCAACCAGCGAGGCGTTAAGAGCGCAGACCAACGCAGACAGCATTATTGCCGCCGGTATTTACGGTGCGCAAAGGGGCTATCTGCTGGCGCAGGAGCAAGGTGCGATGATGGTCGCCGGGCCTTCCGTTGCCCGACGCATTGAGCTGGCCGTGGAGATCGGTAAACGTCATCGCCATTGGGAAACGGCGGTGGTGGAACTTGCTGATATTATTGGCTCCGGGCTGCACGTGAGTGAAGCGGTGCCGGCGGCCTTTGGCCTGTTCGCATGTTGTCCGAATTCTGCCGTAGATGCTATTATCTCCGGCGTTAATATCGGCAATGATACTGATACTGTCGCCACCATGGTCGGGGCGATTTCCGGCGCGTTCCATGGCGTGGAGGCTTTTCCCGCCGATTATTTAACGACTTTGGATCGTATGAATCATTTCGATTTGGCAGAACTGGCCAGGCAAATCGCAGGGTAGCGAATTCACCCTGCCGGGGACGGTAAAACGTCCCCTGCTGGCGAAGACGTGAGGTGCGCAGCTTGCAGGTTGATAAAACGAGCTTTACTCCGCTTTATAAGCAACTATTTTTTATCATCTGTCAGCAGATCCAAAATGGATCCCTGCCTTTAGGCAGCCAGCTGCCGACGCAAAAAGAGATTGCCAGAGCCTACAACGTCTCGCTGATTGTGGTTAAACAGGCCTGGAGCGAATTAATCAATGCGGGCATTATTTCGTCGCAGCGCGGGAGTGGTTCGGTGGTGTGCTCGGTGCCGGAAGGCGTGAGCTACGGGCACACGTTTCGCGGTATTACCCGCGATCTCCAGGACGCCAGCGTGGCGATTGAGAACCGTATTCTGGAAATCGCGCCGCGCCGCGCGCGCGACGCTCAGGCAGACGGCTTGAGCCTGCCCGCACAGCATCACTATCTCTATATTTCGCGTATTCGTTGCCTGAATAACCGTCCGTTTAACCATGAAAAGATCTATCTCGATCTTAGCTTCTTTCCCGATCTGCAACTCACACCGCAGGCGCTGGAGCATACGTCGCTCTATTCGTTATTAAACGTCACAAGCGACTCGGCGATAGAAAAAGTTGAGGCGATTTTACCTTCCGCTGACCTGTGCGAAAAATTGCAAATCGCCGCCAATAAACCGCTGTTATCCGTCGCCAGACAGACGTTTCAGGCCGGGAAGGACAGCCCTTTTGAGTATTGCCGCTATTACGTGCTGTCTGAATACTTTGGTGAAATTCATTATCACTGATCTGTCCGCTTAATCCTGCGATAACCCCACTATATCTGGCGTTTACCTGCCTGACTGTCCGTCGTATTCTTGCTGAAAAAATCGTCAGGAGACAGGTATGTCGCTCTGGTTGCCCCATCCTCTGTTCCTTCCTTTCATCATGGTTGGCATTACTATCCTTCTGTTGGCGACTTCGCCACTGCCGGAGTTTATGACCGCACTGCTATTTTTTGCTGCTGTGGTGGCGATGGGACCAGGGAAAGTTCCTGCGCGGGCGGGGATGCTGTGATGTATCGCGCTGGCGGTGATACGCCAAAGCGATGGCTCTTTTGTCTTGCTGGCGACCGAGCGTAATTTACTGATCTTCAATCGCGCTTCTGCCGAGGAAATTCAGGATCATCAGTGTGATATCTTGAACCAACAGGTCATCAAATGACAGCTTGATATTGCATTAACGAATACCGTTTGGAGGCCGGACAAGGCTCTCGTGGCGCTATCCGGCAAAATCTGGCGATGGCGCGGGCGTTACCAGGCCGGTGGATCTGCGGGGTGGCTGTCATTTTCCAGATGCGGCGATTTAATAAACACGCCTTTCCAGGGTTTATCGCCGTTATTAATGAGGTAATGCGCCTCCCCAGGTTCGCACTGTAAAACATCTCCAGTTTGCAGGATATGAGGTGTTCCTTCCAGATACAGGCACACTTCACCGCTTAGGGTATAAAAAATCTCACAAGCGGTATTATGGCGATGGTTAGGGAATGACTGCCCTGGTTGTAGTATGACGACGCCCATATCGCAGCCCGGCCCACGGATTAAGTATTTAGGGCCATTATCGCCAAAGCGGTATTCATGATTCTTCTCATTCGTTTTTTGCATGCTTATTCTCCTGTTACAGGCCTGGCGCTTTCCAGAGGGATGTCGTTAAGCCACCATCGACCAGC
The DNA here is from genome assembly GCF_046548235.1 of Salmonella sp. SAL4457. NCBI lineage: Bacteria > Pseudomonadati > Pseudomonadota > Gammaproteobacteria > Enterobacterales > Enterobacteriaceae > Salmonella > Salmonella sp. SAL4457. The sequence goes on along the minus strand of NZ_JBGDZO010000008.1, from coordinate 70,417 downwards.
GCGCGTTGATCCTGATAAACGGCCTGCCATTTTTCTCTGGCCTGCTGATAGACAGCGAAATTTTCAGGATTAGGTTTATGCTCCCGATCCCAGCGCACTAGCTTTTCTCCCGTTTCCGCCAGCGATGGCCAGACACCCACGCCAACGCCTGCGGCAATAGCGCACCCTAGCGCGGTAGCTTCTTTGACGACAGGTACGTGAACGGTGAGTCCCGTAACGTCGGCAAGGATTTGGCTCCATAATTTGCCTTTAGATCCTCCGCCGGCAAAAACCAGCGAGTCGGCCTGTACGCCGGAAAACGCGGCAATTTGCTGTAAATTGCAGGCGGAAACAATGGCGGCATTCTCTTCCAGCGCGCGAAATAGGGTCGCTTTATTACACTTTTCAGGATCGATAGACAGATTGATAAACGACGGCGCGGCATGGTACCAGCGTTTAAAACGCATAACGTCAGAGAAGATGGGCATCACACCGTACGCGCCGGGAGGCACCCGGCTGGCCATATCTTCCAGCAGGGAATACGCATCAATACCTAACCTTTCAGCGATTAGTTTTTCCTCGGCGCAAAAGGCGTCGCGGAACCAACGCATCGTTAACCCAGTAAAAAAGCTGATAGACTCGGTTTGTACCATACCGGGGATCACATGAGGATTGATGCGAACGTTCATGTTTGGGTCGGTGACCGGCGCGGGAAGATTGACGACCTGTTGCCAGAAGGTTCCGCCCAGCACGGCCGTTTGCGCCGGGCGTACGACGCCCAGCCCCAGACAGCCTAACTGCACATCGCCGCCGCCAACGATGACCGGCGTACCCGCTTGCAGGTCGCACTGTTCAGCCGCTTTCTGTGAAATGTGACCGAGCAGCGTCCCGGTTTCTTTTACCGGCGAGAGAATGTCAGAACGCAGGCCCGCCATCTGTAACAGACTACGTTTCCAGTTGCGGGTCACCAGATCCAATAACCCCGTCGTGCCTGCGTTGGAGGGATCGACCGCCAGTTCGCCGCTGAGCATAAAGGCCATCCAGTCGCTGATCATAGTGACGGTTGACGCGCGATGATAAATATCCGGACGATGGTGGGCAAGCCAGAGCAGACGCGGAATAGCGCTGAGCGCCAGCGTTTGCCCGGAGCAACGATAAACTTCCTCCTCAAAGGTGTTATCGTGCAGCTCTTTTAATTCACTGACTTCGTGCGCCGCGCGGGCGTCAACATTAGCGCAGGCCCAAATTGGTTCGCCGTTACTGTCATAAATAACAATGCCTTCACGCATCGAGCAGGCCGATACGGCAGCGATAGCCGTTGCAGGGATGGCGGCTTTCTGTAGTGCCTGACGGATACACTGGCAAGCCAGTTGCCAGTTTTTGGCAAGATCAAACTCCATCGAACCAGGCACATCCGGCACGGCCAGATGCTGCCATTCCGCTTGACCGACAGCTATTTGCTTTCCTTGTAGATCAAAAATTACTGCTCTGACGCTACCGGTACCGGCGTCAAGAGCCATCAGGTAATGTCCTGATTCAGTATGGGTACAGAGTCGAGCCATTTTTTTATCCTCGGCTATTTTTACATCGTTACATAAAATCCTGTCAGTTATTGTTTATTGAATTGAGGTAAGTGTTATTTTATTTGTTATTTTTCAATAAGTTGAATTATTTTCCCTGCGGTTTTCTGATCGGTAACCAGCGCATTGATATAGTTACCGCGCATAGCGGCAATAATAGCTTCTGCTTTTTGTTCGCCGCCGGCGACGCCAATCACGGTTGGGATCGTGGAAAGTGAATTTAACTTCAGGCCAATTAATTCGTTATGGATTTTGATGTCTGGAATAATTTCGCCATGAGCATCAAAAAAATAGCCCAGAATATCGCCTACTGCGCCTTTGCGGCCAATCATGAGTTGTTCACCCTGAGTGATATAGCCGGATTTTAAGATACTGGCTTGATCTTTCTGGTTAATTGCCCCAATCCCCACGATGGCGGCATCGGCAGCTTGCGCTGTGAGCATCACATCCCGCACGCTATTTTCATTGCGCAGCGTGCAGGCAATTTCCTGCGATGATGCGCGCAGCGGCGCGGGCATAATACTTACGCTACAAGCGGCATCAAGCTGGCCTATTCCGGTCATATACGGCCCCACGCCGCCGGATAACGTGACCAGTCGGATTTGTTGCGCCGAGATAAATCCGCTGAGGCGTTTTAATGTGGTCATCGTGGCTTCGCCAAAGCCGACGGCCAGCAGTTGCTGTGGCCGCAGTGACTCCATCAACATATGGGCGGCGCCGATTCCTAAGCGCAGACCAATATCGGCATCGGGTAATGCCGGCAGCACGCGGATATTCTGCAATGCGAAGTGGTTGCGCAAGGCATTTTCATACTCAAGACACCCTTCGAAGCGGGAGTTGATTTGTACGCGAATAATACCGGACTGATGCCCTTTCTCCAGCAGACGAGAAACCTTTAGCCGGGTTAGCCCCAGACGCTCGCTGATTTCACTCTGCGTCAATCCATCGTGATAGTAGAACCAGGCAATACGCGCCACCTGCTCTTCTTCGCACATTCCATAATCAGATACCAACGTATTATCGCTCATTGTCATAACCTGGCTTTACTTTGAACATTTCTAAATCATTAACACAATTGTTCAGTTATCACTCCGAAATAACCGTGATTAACGCCACAAAAACGCGTCAAATCTGAACATTTATCATCTAAAAATTCATTTATTCAGAAAACGTGATCTGGATGAGAGTTTTTTGACCAAATAACTACTACCGTTTTGAACAATTTCTTTTTCAAAAAACATTTGTTCAGTCCCGTCAGTCAACATTGAGGGAGCGGAGGCAACATGCAAATCAGTCACAATACTGCATCCCCTCTGATTTGTGTGCAGAACATTTATAAAAGTTATTCCGGCGTCGAAGTACTAAAGGGAATTGACTTTACTCTGCATGCGGGAGAGGTGCACGCATTGCTTGGCGGCAATGGTGCGGGTAAATCAACATTAATGAAGATTATTGCCGGTATAGTCCCGCCAGATGGAGGGACTATCGATATTGCTGGTGTGCGTTGCAGTCATTTAACGCCTCTGAAGGCGCACCAGTATGGCATTTACCTGGTTCCCCAGGAGCCTCTGTTATTTCCGAGTTTATCTGTGCGGGAAAATATCTTGTTTGGCTTGCAGGGACGTCAGGCCTCCACGGAAAAAATGCAGCAGCTATTAAAGGCGATGGGATGCCAACTCGATCCGGCGAGCGCTGCGGGTACGCTTGATGTTGCAGACCGCCAGATCGTTGAAATTATGCGCGGCTTGATGCGCGACTCGCGAATCTTAATTCTTGATGAGCCCACGGCGTCGTTAACGCCAGCCGAAACTGACCGGTTATTTACGCGTCTGCAAGAGTTGCTGAAAAAGGGTGTCGGAATTGTATTTATTTCTCATAAGCTGCCAGAAATTAGACAGTTAGCTCACTGCGTTAGCGTGATGCGTGACGGTAAAATCGCATTATTCGGAAAAACGCATGACCTTTCTACCGACGAGATTATTCAAGCTATCACCCCGGCAACGCAGGGCGTCAGTCTTTCCGCGAGTCAAAAGTTGTGGCTGGAATTGCCTGGCAGCCGCCCGCAGAACGAACGCGGCGCGACGGTATTAGCGCTGGAGTCACTGACGGGCGAAGGTTTTATGAATATCAACCTTGAGGTGCGGGCAGGCGAAATCCTTGGTCTGGCCGGGTTGGTCGGCGCGGGACGCACAGAATTGGCTGAAACGCTGTACGGTATTAGACCGGTCAATGCGGGGCGGATGCTGTTCAATGGTGAAGAAATTAACGCCCTGACAACCCAACAGCGGTTGCAGCTCGGCCTGGTCTATTTGCCGGAAGATCGGCAGTCATCCGGGCTGTATCTTGACGCTTCCCTGGCATGGAATGTCTGTTCGCTGACCCACAACCAAAAAGGATTTTGGATAAAGCCCCAGCGGGATAACGCCACCCTTGAACGTTACCACCGCGCGTTAAATATCAAACTCAATAATGCCGAACAGGCGGCGCGTACTTTATCCGGCGGTAACCAGCAAAAAGTATTGATTGCCAAATGCCTGGAGGCCTCTCCGCAATTACTGATTGTCGATGAACCGACCCGCGGTGTCGATGTCTCCGCCCGCAGCGATATTTATCAGCTGTTGCGCAGTATCGCGCAACAAAATGTCGCAGTGCTGTTTATTTCCTCCGATCTGGAAGAGATAGAGCAGATGGCCGATCGCGTATATGTCATGCACCAGGGGGAACTGGGGGGGCCTGCGTTATGCGGCGAGGAAATTAACGTTGATACCATCATGCACGTTGCGTTTGGCGAACATGGTGCGTCGGAGGCAACATGTTGAAATTCATCCAAAATAACCGGGAAGCGACGGCACTGCTGGCAATAGTCTGTTTATTCGTGTTTCCTGGCGCGCTGGATAGCCAGTATTTGAGCGTGCAAACGCTGACAATGGTTTTCAGTAGCGCGCAAATTTTGATGCTGTTGGCGATTGGCGCGACGATGGTAATGCTCACCCGCAATATTGATGTATCGGTGGGCTCGACGACAGGCATGTGCGCGGTATTGCTGGGAGTGATGTTAAACGCCGGCTATAGCCTGCCGGTCGCCTGCCTGGCCACACTAATATTAGGAATTGTCGCCGGATTTTTTAATGGCGTACTGGTTGCCTGGTTGAAGATACCCGCCATTGTCGCCACGCTGGGAACGCTGGGCTTGTATCGTGGGATCATGCTGCTATGGACAGGGGGAAAATGGATTGAAGGATTACCCGCAGGCTTAAAGCAACTCTCTGCTCCGGTGTTTCTGGGAATTTCCGCAATCGGCTGGTTTACCCTGGTGTTAGCGCTGCTTATGGCCTGGCTCCTGGCGAAAACCGCCTTTGGCCGCAATTTTTACGCCACCGGCGATAACCTGCAGGGCGCCCGGCAATTGGGTGTCCGTACCGAGATGGTACGCATCATGGCATTTTCACTTAATGGCGGTATGGCGGCATTGGCTGGAATCGTGTTTGCCTCGCAGATTGGCTTCATTCCCAATCAAACCGGCACGGGGCTGGAAATGAAAGCCATCGCGGCCTGCGTATTGGGGGGAATTAGCCTGTTAGGCGGGTCAGGCACGGTCATCGGCGCTATTCTCGGCGCTTATTTTCTTACGCAAATCGATAGTGTGTTAGTGCTGCTGCGTATCCCCGCCTGGTGGAACGATTTTATTGCTGGCCTGGTATTGTTGGGCGTACTGGTATTCGATGGGCGGCTGCGTTGCGCATTACAACGCAATCTGCGCCGCCAGAAATATGCCCGTTTTATATCACCACCCACTCCACTACAGGCGGAAGCAAAAACGCACGCACAACAGAATAAAAACAAAGAGGTGGCATGATGAATCCATGGCGACGCTATAGCTGGGAAATTGCGCTGGCAGCCTTATTGATCTTTGAAATTCTGGCTTTCGGTCTGATTAATCCACGTTTATTAGATATTAATGTCTTACTTTTTAGCACTAGCGATTTTATTTGTATCGGTATTGTCGCTTTGCCGCTAACAATGGTTATTGTCAGCGGTGGTATGGATATTTCATTTGGTTCTACAATCGGGCTATGCGCGATTACCCTGGGTGTGCTGTTTCAGCTCGGTATGCCGCTACCTTTAGCGATTATTATTACCCTACTACTTGGCGCAATATGTGGGCTGATAAATGCCGGACTTATTATTTATACCGGCGTAAACCCGTTGGTGATTACCCTGGGAACCATGTATTTATTTGGTGGTAGCGCATTATTGTTATCTGGTATGGCTGGCGCCACAGGTTATGAAGGTATTGGTGGATTTCCCACAGCGTTCACTGATTTTGCCAATATTTCATTTCTTGGTATTCCCATGCCGCTTATTTTTTTTCTTGTGTGCTGTCTGTTTTTCTGGCTGCTCATGCATCGCACGCATATGGGACGCAACGTTTTCCTGATTGGCCAGAGCGCCCGTGTCGCGCAGTACAGCGCGATCCCGGTGAATCGCACGTTGTATACCGTGTATGCCATGACCGGATGCGCCTCCGCTATCGCCGCCGTATTACTGGTTTCTTACTTTGGCTCCGCACGTTCGGATCTGGGCGCCTCTTTCCTGATGCCGGCCATTACGGCGGTTGTGCTGGGAGGCGCCAATATTTATGGCGGCTCCGGGTCGATTATGGGGTCCGCGTTGGCGGCGCTGCTGGTGGGATTTTTACAGCAGGGGCTACAGATGGCCGGAGTGCCGAATCAAATTTCCAGCGCATTGTCCGGTGCGCTTCTCATTGTTGTTGTCGTTGGTCGTTCCGTCAGTTTGCATCGTCACCAAATCCTTGAATGGTACTCACGCCGTCGCAATGCGCATCAGGCATGATTTCCTTTTGAAATTTATGGAGAAAAAAATGGCAAGACACAGCATTAAAATGATCGCCTTACTCACTGCGTTTGGTCTGGCATCTGCGGTAATGACCGTGCAGGCGGCAGAGCGGATTGCTTTTATTCCCAAACTGGTTGGCGTGGGCTTTTTTACCAGCGGCGGCAATGGCGCGCAGGAAGCGGGAAAAGCGCTGGGCATTGACGTAACTTACGATGGCCCTACAGAGCCCAGCGTCTCAGGCCAGGTTCAACTGGTGAATAACTTTGTCAATCAGGGGCATGACGCCATTATCGTTTCTGCCGTTTCGCCTGATGGCCTGTGCCCGGCGTTGAAGCGGGCAATGCAAAGAGGCGTGAAAATATTAACCTGGGATTCCGATACCAAGCCGGAGTGCCGTTCTTACTATATCAATCAAGGGACGCCAAAACAGCTCGGCAGCATGCTGGTAGAGATGGCCGCTCATCAGGTGGACAAAGAGAAAGCGAAAGTCGCTTTCTTCTATTCCAGCCCAACGGTGACCGACCAGAACCAGTGGGTAAAAGAAGCTAAAGCCAAAATTAGCCAGGAACATCCGGGGTGGGAGATAGTCACTACCCAGTTTGGCTATAACGATGCCACGAAATCGCTCCAGACGGCGGAAGGTATCATCAAAGCGTATCCCGATCTGGATGCCATCATCGCGCCTGACGCTAACGCTTTACCTGCTGCGGCACAGGCGGCGGAGAACCTTAAACGCAATAATCTCGCGATTGTTGGTTTTAGTACGCCGAATGTAATGCGCCCTTATGTTCAGCGCGGCACTGTTAAAGAGTTTGGCCTGTGGGATGTCGTCCAACAGGGAAAAATTTCCGTATATGTCGCCAATGCGTTGCTGAAAAATATGCCAATGAATGTCGGTGATTCACTGGATATTCCCGGCATCGGCAAAGTCACCGTTTCACCTAATAGTGAGCAGGGATATCACTATGAGGCAAAAGGTAACGGCATTGTGTTATTGCCGGAGCGTGTCATTTTCAACAAAGACAATATCGACAAATATGATTTCTGATAACTGTTATGTATCGACGGAGTAAAGAATGGCTGATTTAGATGATATTAAAGATGGCAAAGATTTTCACACCGATAAACCACAAACTAACACTTTGTTCGCATTAAAAGGCTGTGGCGCGCTGGATTGGGGAATGCAGTCCAGACTGGCGAGGATTTTTAACCCCAAAACCAGAAAAACGGTCATGCTGGCCTTTGACCATGGATATTTCCAGGGGCCGACAACCGGACTTGAGCGTATTGATATCAATATTGCGCCGCTCTTTGAATATGCTGATGTCTTAATGTGTACTCGCGGCATATTACGCAGTGTGGTACCTCCGGCAATCAATAAACCAGTCGTTTTACGCGCGTCCGGGGCGAATTCTATTCTCACTGAATTAAGCAATGAGGCGGTTGCGGTGGCGATGGATGACGCTGTGCGGTTGAATAGCTGTGCTGCTGCCGCACAGGTTTATATTGGTAGTGAGCATGAACATCAGTCGATTAAAAATATTATTCAACTGATTGATGCCGGGTTACGCGTCGGGATGCCAATAATGGCAGTGACCGGGGTGGGTAAAGATATGGCTCGCGACCAGCGTTATTTTTCACTGGCAACGCGTATCGCTGCGGAAATGGGGGCGCAAATTATCAAAACGTATTATGTCGATAAAGGTTTTGAGCGTATTGCGGCAGGTTGTCCGGTGCCGATTGTCATCGCCGGCGGTAAAAAACTGCCTGAACGTGAAGCATTGGAAATGTGCTATCAGGCGATTGACCAGGGGGCTTCTGGCGTAGATATGGGGCGTAATATATTCCAGTCAGAAGATCCGGTAGCCATGATTAAAGCGGTACATGCTGTCGTTCATCATAACGAAACAGCAGAGCGTGCTTATGAGCTGTTTTTGAGTGAGAAAAGTTAAATGAGATCGCTTCCCCATCTTTTACCGATGCGAGGAGATGGGGATGACTGTTATTTTATTTGGAATAATCAGGGGGGTAATGATGCACGTTACGCTGGTTGAAATTAACGTTCATGATGACAAGGTTGAACAATTTATCGATGTTTTTCGGCAGAATCATCTGGGCTCAATTAAAGAGCCGGGTAACTTGCGTTTTGATGTTCTGCAGGATCCGCAGGTGCCTACGCGATTTTATATTTATGAAGCCTACGTTGATGAACAGGCCGTCGCTTTTCACAAGACAACGCCACACTACAAAACTTGCGTGGAGCAGCTTGAACCGTTGATGACCGGCCCGCGGACAAAAAAAGTTTTTATGGGTTTGATGCCTTAAGGAGTGCTCATGAACAGCCAGTTTGCCGGATTAACGCGCGAAGCATGTGTGGCATTGTTAGCGTCATATCCGCTTAGTGTGGGTATTCTGGCAGGGCAGTGGATTGCGTTGCATCGCTATCTGCAACAGTTGGAAGCGTTAAACCAGCCGCTGTTGCATTTGGATTTGATGGATGGTCAATTTTGCCCGCAGTTTACCGTTGGGCCATGGGCAGTTGGGCAACTGCCGCAAACTTTTATCAAAGATGTTCATTTGATGGTAGCGGACCAATGGACGGCGGCGCAAGCCTGCGTGAAGGCGGGCGCACACTGCATCACGCTTCAGGCAGAAGGCGATATTCATCTGCATCATACGCTAAGCTGGCTTGGTCAGCAGACCGTGCCCGTTATTGGCGGTGAAATGCCGGTGATCCGGGGGATTAGTTTATGCCCGGCAACGCCTCTGGATGTCATTATCCCTATTCTGAGCGACGTTGAGGTTATTCAACTACTGGCAGTGAACCCTGGATACGGCAGTAAAATGCGCTCCAGTGATTTGCATGAGCGCGTGGCACAGCTTCTCTGTCTACTTGGTGATAAACGCGAAGGTAAAATTATCGTTATTGATGGGTCGTTAACGCAGGATCAATTGCCTTCGCTGATTGCACAGGGCATCAATCGTGTTGTTTCTGGTAGTGCGTTATTTCGTGATGATCGGCTGGTTGAGAATACGCGGAGCTGGAGGGCGATGTTTAAGGTTGCCGGGGATACTACTTTCTTACCCTCCACAGCATAAATGCCGGATGGCGGCTTTACCTTATCAGGCCTACATAAGCACTCGGCTGGTAGGCCTGATAAGCGCAGCGCCATCAGACATTGATTGGCAATTAAGCCTGTTTAGCAGCTTCTGCTGCTTTCACGATCACGGCGAAGGCGTCAGCTTTCAGAGAAGCGCCGCCTACCAGCGCGCCGTCGATGTCCGGCTGCGCGAACAGTTCGGCTGCGTTGGAGGCATTAACAGAACCGCCGTACTGGATAATGACCTGTTCAGCGATTTTCGCGTCAGCTTTAGCAATGTGGTCACGGATGAATTTGTGCACTGCCTGCGCCTGCGCAGGAGTTGCAGATTTACCGGTACCGATCGCCCATACGGGTTCGTAAGCGATAACCGCGCCTTCAAAGGCTGCCGCGCCCTGCGTTTTCAGTACCGCGTCGATCTGGCGTGCGCACACTTCTTCTGTTTTGCCCGCTTCGTTTTCCGCTTCGGTTTCACCGATGCACAGTACCGGCGTCAGACCTTGTTCTTTCAGTACGGCGAATTTTTTGGCGATCAGCTCGTCAGATTCTTTGTGATAAGTACGACGCTCGGAGTGGCCGATAATAATGTACTGCGCGCCGATATCCTTCAGCATTTCAGCACTTGTTTCACCGGTGAATGCGCCAGACAGGTTCAGATCAACGTTCTGCGCGCCCAGCATAATGTGGCTACCGGCAGCAGCGCGTTTCGCCAGATCGATATACATTTCCGGCGGAGCGATTGCCACGTCGCAGCCTGCTACGCCCGCCAGTTCTTTACGCAGGTTAGCCACCAGTTCGTTTACCATGTGGCGGCTGCCGTTCAGTTTCCAGTTACCCATCACTAAAGGATGTCGCATTTCATTTCTCCACGCTTAGTCAGCGAATTAAGGAAGATGGCCGCTCGTCAGAGCAGCATGGTCTGTGAAACAGTATAGAGATTCATCCCCGGAAAGGCTTTGCTTTTTGTCATCAATTCGCCCCTTCCAGATTTTCAGATAACGCCAGCTTAATCGGTTCAACCGCGAAGGTCAGCCCCTTTTCGCCGTTATCTGCGACAACATAACGTACCGCGCCTTCTGTCTCGGCGTAATAGTGTTTACCTTTACCGGCGATAAGCATCTTTTGCAGTTTTTTCTGGCTTTGCTCTTTTGTCAGCAACGGGGCGACAGTACGAATAATGGCGGCCATATATTCCAGCGCTTTCGCTTTCGCCGCTTTCTGTTCCGGCCCCTGAATGGGCAGCCAGGTAATCTGCATACTTTTCACTTTGAGCGTACCGCGCTCCAACGCCGTGGAGGCATACAGATTTTCGTTAATCTTACTGGCGGCGCGGGTCAGATTCGCCTTATCGCGGCTATTCTCAATGGCGCGAAATTCATTGAGCGGCAGATCGGGATTCTGGCGGTTAAAGTTCTCACGAAACTGGCTAATAGAAAGATCAAAGGTTGGCGAGCCCGCCAGCAGATAGGGCGCTGTCGTGGTCGATGAAGAGAGCTGCGCGTGCGCCGTTATGCTGGCGGTGAGAGCAGAAAACAACAGTAAAAACAGAGTACATCCTGGCTTCATCAATCTTACCTTTCGTTAGGACTGCTCACGATTAAAACGATAACTGTCGGGCTTGTCAAAAGGGTAAACTGTAGCGGAAGGCAAAATATAAGGAACTTACATGACCATACAGCAATGGTTATTCTCATTTAAAGGGCGTATCGGACGCCGTGATTTCTGGATTTGGATCGGCCTCTGGTTTGCCGGGATGCTGGCGCTATTTTCGCTGGCGGGGAAAAATCTGCTTGATATCCAAACGGCGGCATTTTGCCTGGTGTGCCTGCTGTGGCCGACCGCCGCCGTCATGGTCAAACGTCTGCATGACCGGGGACGCTCCGGCGCGTGGGCGTTGCTGATGATTCTGGCGTGGATGCTGCTGGCCGGAAACTGGGTGATGCTGCCGGGGATGTGGCAGTGGGTCGTCGGGCGATTTATTCCGACGCTGATCCTGGTGATGATGCTTATCGATCTGGGCGCGTTTGTCGGTGTTCAGGGGGAAAATAAGTTTGGGAAAGCGACACAGGACGTGAAGTTTAAAGCAGAACCGTAACGGGCGGTAAACCGTAATTTGCCCGGTGGCGCTGACGCTTACCGGGCCTACAGATTGGTGATGATTTGCAGGCCGGATAAGCCCCAGCCGCTATTCGGTAAAACATCACCAGTAATGTTCAGCCGTCATATGCCCCGGTCGGCGGCGCAGATGTTTAGTCATCTGTCGGGTCTCTTTCAGCAGTTGCTGCGTATCGCGCACCATCTGCGGGTTCCCGCACAGCATGACGTGGCTGGTCTCTTTATCCATCGGCAATCCAACGGCTTTTTCCAGCTCGCCGTTTTCAATGAGCGCAGGCACGCGCCCGGTAAGCGAGCCTGGCACGCTCTCCCGGCTGACCACCGTTTGGATGCGCAGCTTGCCTTCATAACGCTGTTGTAGTTCCAGCATTAGCGGCAGATAGCTTAAATCGGCGGCGAAGCGTGCGGCGTGGACCAAGACCAGATTTTTAAAGCGCGCGACATCCTGGCCATATTGCAGAATAGACAAATACGGGCCAATAGCGGTTCCGGTTGCCAGCATCCATAGCGTCTCGCAGTCAGGCACTTCATCCAGTACAAAGAAACCCGACGCGTCGCTGACCACTTGCACCTCATCGCCAGGTTTTAGCGCCGCCAGCCGCGGGCTGAGCTTTCCTTGCGGCACCGTCACCAGATAAAACTCTAAATTCGGATTGTCAGGCGCATTGACATAGGAATACGCGCGCTGAACGCGCTCGCCATCGATCTCCAGTCCGAGTTTGGTAAATTGGCCTGCAGTAAAAGGATTAATGGGGGCGTGAACGGTCAGGCTGAACAGTGCGTCAGTCCAGTTTTGCACCTTAGTGACTTTACCTGTTACCCAATCGGCCATGGTTTTCTCCTGTTCTGAATCGCTAACCTTATCTTCGTTCGTCAGGAGAAAGATTTCCAGCCCCGCGAGGCTGGAAGGCTCTAACTAACAAATGCGCTAGAGGATATGCGCCTGTACATCCGGATCTTTACGATCAAGATAGTGGATAGACTGAATGCGGCGGATGGTGCGTGATTTGCCGCGGATCAGCAGCGTTTCCGTCGTGGCAATATGGCCTTTCCGGCTAATTCCTTCCAGCAGATCGCCTTTCGTGATGCCGGTCGCGGAGAAAATAACGTTATCGCTACGCGCCATATCGCCCAGGCATAACGCCTTGCCCGCTTCAATGCCCATTGCTTTGCAGCGCGCCAGTTCCTGTTCGCCAATGCGGCGGTTTTCTTCGCTGTCGCCTTTCACGTCATGGCGCGCCAGCAGACGTCCCTGCATATCGCCGTCCAGCGCGCGGATCACCGCTGCGGATACCACGCCTTCTGGCGCGCCGCCAATCCCGTACAGCACGTCGACTTCGCTATCCGGCATACAGGTCAGAATTGAGGCCGCGACGTCGCCGTCAGGAATGGCAAACACGCGTACGCCCAGTTTGGCCATCTCTGCGATGACCTCGTCATGACGCGGTTTTGCCAGAATGGTCACGGTCAGATCGCCAAGCGGTTTACCCAGCGCATCCGCGATGTTGCGCAGGTTATCCGCCAGCGGCAGATTGAGATCAATTGCCCCTTTGGCGCCCGGACCGACAATCAGTTTTTCCATATACATATCGGGCGCATTCAGGAAACAGCCTTTATCGCCGACCGCCAGCACCGCCAGCGCGTTCGCCTGACCCATCGCCGTCATGCGCGTGCCCTCAATCGGATCGACGGCGATATCTACCGCATCGCCGTGGCCGGTACCGACTTTCTCGCCGATATAGAGCATCGGGGCCTCGTCGATTTCGCCTTCGCCAATCACGATGGTGCCGTCAATGTTGACCTGGTTGAGCATGATACGCATGGCGTTGACCGCCGCGCCGTCCGCGGTATTTTTATCGCCGCGTCCCAGCCATTTGTAGCCAGCCAGCGCCGCCGCTTCGGTCACACGGGAAAATTCGATGGCAAGTTCTCGTCTCATAACAAACTCGTAGCAAAAAGGAGTGGCGCGCAGTGTAGCACAGGGGAAGGAGGGAATAATTGATGTGTGTGCGGAGTTGCCCCCGCACAAAGATTTTGCCGGATGGCGACCTTACTTGTCGTGTTCTTCCCACGCCATTGCGCGTTTAACCGCTTTCTTCCAGCCGCTATAACGGTAGTTACGCTCGGTGGTTTCAATGCCGGGGCGGAATTCTCGCTCGATGACGGCTTTTTCCTGCAGCTCGTCCAGGTTCTGCCAGTAACCGACGGCCAGACCAGCCAGATAGGCGGCGCCCAGCGCGGTCACTTCGCGCACTTCCGGGCGTTCCACCCGCGTGCCGAGAATATCTGACTGGAACTGCATCAGGAAGTTGTTGGCCACTGCGCCGCCGTCCACACGCAGAGCGTGCAGGCGGATGCCGGAGTCGGCCTGCATCGCTTCCAGTACGTCGCGGGTCTGGTAAGCGATGGATTCGAGCGTCGCGCGGATAATGTGATTAGAGTTCACGCCGCGAGTCAGGCCAAAAATGGCGCCGCGGGCATACGGGTCCCAGTACGGCGCGCCCAGACCGGTGAAGGCCGGAACCACGTAGACACCGTTGGTATCTTTCACTTTCGTGGCGAAATATTCGGAGTCGAACGCGTCGCTGATGAGCTTCATTTCATCACGCAGCCATTGAATGGACGCTCCCGCCATAAACACCGCGCCTTCCAGCGCATAGTTGACTTCGCCGCTTGGGCCGCAGGCGATGGTGGTCAGCAGGCCGTTTTCCGATTTTACCGCTTTCTCGCCGGTGTTCATCAGCATAAAGCAGCCGGTGCCGTAGGTATTCTTTGCCATTCCTTCCTTTACGCACAGTTGGCCGAATAACGCGGCCTGCTGATCCCCGGCAATCCCGGCGATAGGAATACGTGTACCGCCTTTACCGCCAATATTGGTCTGGCCGTAGACTTCGGAGGACTTACGTACCTGGGGCAGCATCGCGCGTGGGATATCCAGCACGTCCAGCATCTTATCGTCCCAGTCCAAATCATGGATGTTGAACAGCATGGTTCGTGAGGCGTTGGTGTAATCCGTAACGTGGACGCGGCCCTGCGTCATCTTCCAGATAAGCCAAGTATCCACCGTACCGAACAGCAGCTCGCCACGCTTCGCGCGTTCGCGCGAACCTTCCACATGGTCAAGGATCCATTTCACTTTAGTGCCAGAGAAGTACGGGTCGACGACCAGACCAGTATTGTCGCGGATGTAATCTTCCAGGCCGTCGCGTTTAAGCTGTTCGCAAATATCGGCGGTACGACGGCACTGCCAGACAATAGCGTTGTATATCGGTTTGCCGGTTTCACGTTCCCAGACGATCACGGTTTCACGTTGGTTGGTGATACCGATAGTGGCAATCTGATCGGAACTGATATCGGCCTTAGCCAGCACTTCTACCAGCGTTGAGCTTTGGGACGCCCAAATTTCCATCGGGTCGTGTTCTACCCAGCCTGGCTTAGGATAAATTTGCTCAAATTCACGCTGTGATACGCTGACGATATTCGCGTCATGATCCATAACGACCGCGCGGGAGCTGGTGGTACCCTGGTCGAGCGCAACGATATATTTTTTTTCAGTCATAATTTTGTCCCGTAATCAGATTACAGCGAAGCATTTTGTTGTGTGGTCGCGGTGGAGTCCTTCTCTTCCACGACGCAGGTATCGCACGGCAAATGACGGCCAATAAATTTGCGATAAGCAAACGCGCCCAGAATGGCGCCGACGATGGGGCCAAACAGCGGCACCAGGAAGTAAGGAATGTCTCTACCGCCGGTAAACGCAATTTCACCCCAGCCGGCAAGCCCGGCGAACATTTTGGGGCCAAAGTCACGCGCCGGATTCATCGCAAACCCGGTCAACGGCCCCATAGAGGCACCGATAACGGCGATCAGTAAACCAATGAGCAGTGGCGCAAGCGGACCGCGAGGTACGCCGTTACCGTCGTCGGTCAGCGCCAGAATCAGCCCCATCAGAATAGCGGTAATCACCATTTCAACCGCGAAGGCCTGCACAAAATTGATATGAGGATTCGGGTAAGTTGAGAAAATGCCTGCGAGATCGAGACTTTCAACGCTGCCACGGACGATATGGTGGGTTTGTTCGAAGTCCACAAAAAGATTGTAATAAAGCCCGTAAACTAACGCCGCTGCGCAAAAGGCGCCGGCAACTTGAGAAATAATAAAAGGAACAACTTTACGTTTGTCGAAACAGGCAAATAGCCAGAGTGCGATGGTCACTGCCGGGTTCAGGTGTGCGCCAGAAACACCTGCCGTCAGGTAGATAGCCATCGCTACCCCCAGACCCCAGATGACGCTGATTTCCCACTGTCCAAAAGTAGCTCCGGCAACTTTAAGCGCAGCGACACAACCCACACCGAAAAAAATCAACAACCCGGTACCGAGGAATTCAGCAATGCACTGGCCTTTTAAGGTTGATGTTTGACTCATAATCGGATCCTGAAGAGTATGTAATGATTATTGGTATGCGAGGAGGTCATGGACATCCACGATGCCCTGTAGGCACACTGTTAATTTATCGTTAACGAGCAAAAACGAGAAATATCGAAATCAAAATGTGTGTACTGCGTCAATAAAATGAGCGTTATCGCGCCATGAAGCGCATTTTGAGACAGCAGAAGAGAGTGAATTGAATCATTTCATTAACCAATATGTTAACACTTTTAAGTTATTGAATGAATGTTACCAGGAGATGGATGAAAATTGCTGCAAACCGCGATCTACGCGGTATGTCGCTGGACAGCGAGAGCGGGGCTTCATACAATCGACACTATATATTGTGCGCGTTTACGTGAAGCGTCGCCTTGCAATTCAGGAGAGGTAAGATCATGTCTTTAGAAGTGTTTGAGAAACTGGAAGCAAAAGTACAGCAGGCGATTGACACCATCACCCTGTTACAGATGGAAATTGAAGAGCTGAAAGAAAAAAACAACAGCCTGACGCAGGAAGTGCAGTCTGCACAGCATCAGCGTGAAGAACTCGAGCGTGAAAATAATTCTCTGAAGGAACAGCAGAGCGGCTGGCAGGAACGTTTGCAGGCGCTGCTTGGTCGTATGGAAGAAGTCTAATCCTCGTCATATTTCACGTTATGGCTGCGTTGGCTGCGTGCGTTCACCCCAGTCACATAGTGGCCTATGCTCCTGGGGATTCACTTACTTGCCGCCTTGCCCTGACGCGAAATCTATAGAGGATTTAGAATGCGGACACCGGTGGGCCGGATAAGGCGTAAGCTGCCATCCGGCAATCAGCGACAACGCATAAAAAAGGCGCCTTACGGCGCCTTTTTTGATCACTCGATATCAAGAGGGTCTTCGGAAAGGATAATCCCGGTGTTGTCGGCATAGAGATGATCGCCGGAGAAGAACGTCACGCCGCCGAAATTGACGCGCACATCGCTTTCCCCAATGCCTTCACCTGCGGCGCCAACCGGAATGGCGGCGATCGCCTGAATGCCGATATCCAGCTCTTCCAGATCGTCCACCTGACGCACCGCGCCATAGATAACCAGCCCTTCCCATTCATTTTGCGTGGCCAGACGCGCCAGCTCCGCATCGACTAATGCACGACGGACAGAACCGCCGCCATCGACCAGCAGAACCCGACCACGGCCATTTTGTTCGAGCAGATCGTACAGCAACCCGTTGTCCTCGAAACATTTTACCGTGATGATTTGTCCGCCAAACGACGACCGCCCTCCAAAATTAGAGAACAGCGGTTCCACGACGTTGACATCTTCCTGATAGATGTCACAAAGCTCGGAAGTATCGTATTTCATAGGCTTAACGTTCAGTTGCTGCGAGAATTTTTAGTATATCGCGCTAAGTATACTGTTGGCAAAATCATCAATTGTTAATTGATATTTGTCAGTTAAACGGCCCACTGACTTAAGAGTATCCCAATCACAAATAACAGGTTGGTTAACAACGCGCCTTTAACGGTACGTTCAAGCATCGGGCGCATTGCCGCAGGCTCCCTTTCGCGCATTACGTAGCGCGCTTGTTTAATGAGCAAGGGCGCGGCCAGAATAAACAACCATCCCCACGGACTGTGTAGCGAGAGCAGATTAAACAGCGCCAGACAGAGCAGCGCGCCTAGCAACAGGCAGGCGTGATAACGACGCGCGTTGACATCGCCCAGTCGTACTACAAGGGTGTTTTTGCCGTTTTCTCTGTCGCTATTAATATCGCGCAGGTTATTAATATTCAGCACCGCCGTCGCCAGTAAACCGCAGGCGGTGGCCGGGAGAATCAGCGCCGGAATCAGCGTATGCGCCTGGAGATACCAGCTCCCCATGACACTTAGCCAGCCAAAGAATACCAGGACAGAGATATCACCCAGCCCGATATAGCCGTAGGGCCGATTACCCACGGTGTAGGTGATGGCGGCGATAATCGACAGCCCGCCCAAAATCAGGAAGCCGACAAAATCGGTTAACGTATGGCACGCGACCGCCACCAGCGCCAGTCCGGAGATACAGATCAGCACGACGGTAATGATTAACGCCCGCTTCATCTCCTGTCGGGTGATGACGCCTTTTTGCATCCCCCGCAGCGGCCCGATGCGATCCGGTTTATCGCTGCCTTTGACAGCGTCGCCATAATCGTTGGCGAGGTTGGATAAAATTTGCAACAGCCCGGCGGTGATAAGGGCCAGCAGTGCGACCAGAGGATCGAAATAGCCTTGCCACCATGCCAGGGCCGTACCGACGATAATCGCCGCGAAGGCGAGGGGTAAGGTTTTGGGTCGTAAGCTTTCCAGCCAGGCCTGGGTGCGGCTAATTTGTTGTTGTTCAGTCATATTTAGCGCCAATAAAAATGGGGCTTTTCAGCCCCATCAACAGTGATGAAAATGCATTGGACGCGATTATAAGATAAAACGGCTTAGATCTTCATCTGCGACCAGCGCATCCAGATGTTTGCTCACATATTCCGCATCAATTGTGATGTTTTGGCCGTGCAGATCGCTGGCGTTATAGGAAATCTCTTCCATCAGACGCTCCAGTACGGTATGCAGACGGCGCGCGCCGATGTTTTCGGTGGTTTCGTTAACCTGCCAGGCGGCTTCGGCAATACGTTTAATACCGGAATCGGTGAACTCGATATTGACGCCTTCAGTTGCCATCAGCGCTTTATACTGCACGGTGACGGACGCGTTTGGCTCGGTCAAAATGCGTTCGAAATCGCTGGTGGTCAGCGCCTGAAGCTCAACGCGAATCGGCAGGCGGCCCTGCAGTTCCGGGATCAGATCAGACGGCTTCGCCACCTGGAACGCGCCAGAGGCGATAAACAGAATATGATCCGTTTTGACCATCCCGTGTTTGGTCGAAACCGTGCAGCCTTCTACCAGCGGCAGTAAGTCGCGCTGTACGCCTTCGCGTGAAACATCCGGGCCGGAGGTTTCGCCACGCTTACAAATTTTGTCAATTTCATCGATAAACACGATGCCGTGCTGTTCAACCGCGTCGATAGCGTCCTGTTTCAGCTCTTCCGGGTTGACCAGCTTAGCCGCTTCTTCTTCAACCAACAGTTTCATCGCGTCTTTAATTTTCAGCTTACGCGGTTTCTGTTTCTGACCGCCCAGGTTCTGGAACATAGACTGCAACTGGCTGGTCATCTCTTCCATGCCCGGAGGCGCCATAATCTCTACGCCCATCGGCGCGGCGGCGAGGTTAATCTCGATCTCTTTATCGTCGAGCTGGCCTTCGCGCAGTTTTTTGCGGAACGTTTGACGGGCGGCAGAAGGCTCCTGCTGCTGTTCGGCCTGGCCCCAGTTATTTTTTGCGGGTGGGATCAGTACGTCGAGAATACGCTCTTCCGCCAACTCTTCCGCACGATAGCGGTTTTTCTCGATAGCCTGTACGCGAACCATTTTCACCGCGGCATCGGTCAGATCGCGGATGATAGAGTCCACTTCTTTCCCGACATAGCCCACTTCGGTGAATTTGGTGGCTTCGACTTTAATGAACGGCGCGTTGGCGAGTTTTGCCAGACGACGGGCGATTTCGGTTTTACCGACGCCGGTCGGGCCAATCATCAGAATATTTTTCGGCGTTACTTCGTGGCGCAGCTCTTCATCAAGCTGCATACGACGCCAGCGGTTACGCAATGCAATCGCCACGGAACGCTTTGCGTTATCCTGGCCGATAATGTGTTTGTTCAGTTCGCTGACAATTTCGCGTGGGGTCATTTCAGACATGAGAGGTCCTTACGCTTTGGCGGTCAATTCTTCAATGGTGTGGAAATGGTTGGTGTAAATGCAGATATCGCCTGCAATATCCAACGCCTTTTCAGCAATTTCGCGCGCGCCGAGCTCGGTATTTTCCAACAGAGCGCGAGCGGCAGCCTGGGCATAAGGACCGCCGGAGCCGATAGCAATTAAATCGTTTTCAGGTTGCACGACATCGCCGTTACCCGTGATGATGAGCGAGGCGGTTTCATCCGCGACGGCCAGCAACGCTTCCAGTTTGCGTAGCATACGGTCGGTACGCCAGTCTTTCGCCAGTTCAACGGCGGCTTTGACCAGGTGCCCCTGATGCATTTCCAGTTTACGTTCAAACAGCTCGAACAGCGTGAATGCATCAGCAGTACCGCCCGCAAAGCCCGCAATGACCTTGTCGTTGTAGAGGCGGCGGACTTTCTTCACGTTGCCTTTCATTACTGTGTTACCCAGTGTGGCCTGACCATCACCGGCGATTACCACGTGGCCGTTACGGCGTACGCTTACTATTGTTGTCACGAGCAGACCCCTTGGTTACTAATGCTGAATTGCGGCCCCGTACGGCGTACGGGGCATAATGCAAGTATAGATGGGGGAGATTTTGAGGGTTTCAACCCCCGGTGGCGAGTCGAATGCAGTTTGTATGGCCCGCCATCTTCAGACGGTTAATGGTGCTGTCGGCATTTTCTTTACCCTTAACCGGCCCGATAACCACGCGATTCCAGCCGTTATTGGTGGTAATTTTGGAGTCAAAGCCTTCAAACGCCAGCTGAGCGCGGACGCTTTCTGCCTGCTCGGCGCCTTTGAATGAACCGCATTGCACCATCCAGCGACGTTCATCTTTTTTCTCTGCTGTCGCCTTCGGCGCTTCAGGCGCGCGCGTAATTGGCGCGGCTTTCGGCGCTGCCGCGCTGGTATGCGCCGGCGTTTGCAGCAAATCCTGATAAGGTTGCTGCGAGGCCGTCTGCTTCGGCGGCTGACTTTGGCGCGCAGGTTGCGCTGGGGCGGATTGTACCGTGCGCGTTTGCGGCTGTTCGTTTACCCGCGGCTGCGTGCGTGGTTGCTGAACAGGCTGCGTTTGAGTCCACTGCTGCTGCTGCTGCTGCTGCTGCTGCGCCTGACGCTGGCGCTGTAGCGTTTGCTGGCGTTGTTCTGGCGTCTGCTCGTTCCACGGCACTTCGTTAAGTTGCGTCGGCTGCTGACGCATATCCGCCTGCATCTGTTCCAGGAGTTGACGCTGCTCGCTGGTGAGCTGATTCGGGTTCATGACTTCGCCGCCGGCGGACGGTTCCGTTGGCGTACGCACGCCCGGCTGGCGACTTTCCAGCTCTTTGATGTAACGCCAGCGCTCTTCCGGTTTTGGCGGAAGCCCATTGCCGGTGACTTTCTGGTTTTGTAGCGTTTCGGACTCTTCTTTCTTATGGTGAGTAATGAAGTACAGACCGCCGATAAAGGTCACAAGGACGGCTGCCGCAATCGCGACCATTGCCGGCGAGACGGCAGGCATGTTGCTTTGCTTCTTCCGTGAGTTCCGTGAGGTGCTCTTTTTGCGCCGCGAAGGAGCCGGTTGGCCGCGACGTACATAATCTCGTTGTGCCACTATCGTTTCGCTGTATTTATTCGTTCGTCAGCCCGTCATGTTACTGAAGCGGCGGGCCTTTGACCAGACAGGTGAGTCTTAAAGCTATTTACTTTAGGGTAAAGCGCGTGTAGAACCGCGAATAATCAGCTCGCAATCCATTAAACGCGAGCCGCTGCTCACATTTTGCCCCTGCATCTGATCGAGCAACAGCAGCATCGCCTCGCGACCAATGTCAAAACGCGGCTGTGCCACGGTTGTTAACGGAGGGTCGCAAAACTCGGCCAGCGCGATATTGTCAAAGCCGATAATCGACAGATCGTCAGGTACTTTCAGACCCTGGCGCTTGGCCCAGGAGAGGGCGCCCAGCGCCATTACGTCGCTATGACAAAAGACGGCGGTAGGCGGCAACGGTTGCTCAAGCAACTGCTTTAATGCGTTTGCCCCGGCTTCAAAGGTAAAGTCGCCACGGGCGATGTAATGCGGATCGACCACAATGCCACTGCGTCTTAATGCCTGTACGTAACCTTGTAAGCGATAGTGACAGAGCGGCATATCTTCCGGCCCCGCAATACAACCAATCCGCTTGTGGCCCAAATCCAACAGGTAATTCATGGCGTTGAACGCGGCGGTCAGGTTATCAATATGTACCGTCGGCAGTTCAAGCTCAGGCGCAAACTCATTCGACATCACCATCGGAGGCAAATTGCGCTGCTCCTCAACGCTGGCGTCAAAGGGCAGTCGGGAACTGAGAAGTACCATGCCGTCGATCTGTTTGGTGATGATGAGATTAAGAAAGGTTTTTTCTTTCTGGTTTTGATGGGCGCAATCGCCAATCAGCACCAGATACCCCTGTTCTGCCGCGGTCACTTCGATACCGCGGATAATTTCACTGAAGAAGGGATCGCAAATATCCGGGACAATCACCAAAATCGTACGGGATTCATTGCGTTTTACATTTCGCCCCATCGACTGCGGGAAATAACCCACTTCAAGCGCGGCCTGTTCAACCCGGCTACGGGTCGACTGGGAGACTTTATCGGGGTTCATTAACGCGCGGGATACGGTTGCCGTAGAGACTTTCGCCTTCAACGCAACATCCTTCATCGTAGCGGCAGTAACCTGCTTGTTCGATTTCACTCTTTCTCCTCGCCTGGGAACTGCTGGCGCAGATCTATCCCTGGTAACACTCATCGAAAACATTTTTATCAGATAGTGCGTGGAAGCGGTTACAGAATTTTCATAAAAAGTGTGATGGATCTTTAATTTTACGATCCGCCTCGCATCGTGAGGACTATCCTTCAATCGGATCGACGTCCAGAACCCATTTAACTTTCCGCGCTTCCGGGAGCGTATTGATCAACGCCAGCGTGCCGCTGATGATGTGTTGCAGGCGAATCCGTGAAGGATGCTGAAGTAAAATTTGCCAGCGATAGCGGCCGCCGCGTTTTGGCGCGAGGGCCGGAACCGGACCTAAGATCCACAGCTTATCGTCTGATAGCGGGCTGGCCTGAATCAGATTACGCAACTGCTGGAGAAAGACGGGCGCCTGCTGATTGTTGTGATCCTCTGCGCGAATAATGACGTGGCTGGTCCACGGCGGAAGCTGGAGCGTTTGCCGTTCCGCCAGCGCCTGTTCCGCAAACGCATCATAGCCTTTATACAGTAACGTTTGCAGCAGGGGATGCTCAGGATGGTGCGTTTGGAGCACCACTTCGCCCTGTTTGCCCGCGCGCCCGGCGCGGCCGGAAACCTGAGTGTAGAGCTGGGCGAAGCGTTCCGCCGAACGAAAATCTGCGGAAAAAAGCGCGCCATCGACGTCCAGCAACGCCACCAGAGTGACGTCCGGGAAGTGATGACCTTTCGCCAGCATTTGTGTGCCTATCAGAATGCGTGCTCCGCCGCGGTTAACCTCCGCTAAATGCTGCTCCAGCGCGCCTTTGCGACTGGTGGTATCACGGTCGATTCGTGAGATCGGCACGCCGGGGAAGAAGGGAACCAGCACCTGCTCCAGCTGTTCCGTCCCTAACCCAACCGGTAGCATATGTGTGGATCCGCAGGAGGGACACTGACGCGGTACCGGACGCTGGCTGTCGCAGTGATGACAGCGTAAATGATGCTGCGCCTGGTGCAGCGTGTAGTAGTGATCGCAACGCGGGCACTCCGCAATCCAGCCGCAGTCGTGGCAAAGCAGCGCGGGCGCGAATCCCCGGCGGTTAAGAAATAAAATTACCTGATTGTCGGCCTGGAGATGTTGGCGCATACGGGCGATAAGGGCGGGCGCCAGTCCCGCCTGAAGACGCTGGCCTTTTAAATCCAGCACATGCTGCAGAGCTGGGCGGGCGTTGCCTGCGCGCCGCGTCAGACGCAGCATCCGGTATTTTTTCTGCCGCACGTTGCATAGCGTTTCCAGGGCTGGGGTGGCGGAGCCGAGAATAATCGGGATCTGCTCGCTATGGGCGCGATACACTGCCAAATCGCGGGCATGGTAGCGCCACCCTTCCTGCTGTTTATAAGAGCTGTCGTGCTCTTCGTCGATGACAATCACGCCAAGATTTTTAAACGGCGTAAACAGCGAGGAGCGCGTGCCGATGACAATCGCCGCTTCGCCGTTTTTCGCTTTCAGCCATGCCGAAAGACGCTCGCTGTCGTTTAGCCCGGAATGCAGCACTTCCACCGGCGCGTTAAAACGTTCGCGAAAACGGGCGATCGTTTGCGGCGTCAGGCCGATTTCCGGCACCATCACCAGCGCCTGTTTGCCCTGGGCGAGGACGTTTTCCAGCACGCTCAGATACACTTCGGTCTTGCCGGAACCGGTTACGCCTGCCAGCAACCAGGCGGAGAAACCGTCCGACGCGCTGTGAATCGCGCCGACTGCTGTCGCCTGTTCGGTATTCAGCCGCAGGCGCTCTCCTGCGACGGCATAACGCTCCCGCCAGTCGGTAAACGCGGGCGTTTCACTGGCAAGCTCACAAAGTCCCTTACGCCGCAGCGTTTGCAGCGTGGCGTCAGTAAAATCAAGCTCGGCTACCTGATAGCGCCAGATCTTTCCTTGCCGTAGCGCCGCCAGCGCCTGTTGTTGTTTGGCGGAGCGTTTCAGGCTGTTGATATCGACGGCTTGCCCCTCTTCGGTGGCGAACCAATACCATAGGGGCGCGTTGCTGGCTGGTTTTCCCTGACGCAATAAAACCGGCAGAGCGTGAAACAGAACGTCGCCGAGGGGATGGTGGTAGTAATCCGCCGCCCAGAGGAGTAAGCGCCAGATGGAGGGAGAAAAGATTGGCTCGTTATCCAGGATTTCAATGACCGATTTTAATTCATCGAGCGGCAATTCGCTGTGGTCGCTAACCGAGACGACAATGCCCACGCGCTCTTGCTGCTTGCCGAATGGCACGCGCACGCGGCACCCGGCTTTGGCGACCCCGCCTTCCGGCAGCAGGTAATCAAAGGTTCGGGGAAGCGGAACGGGCAAGGCAACGTGCGCGACGGACATAGCATCTTCCTGACTTGAAATTTCGTCGGGTAGTATACACATTACGATAAGGGAGCGCGGATCAGTTTGCATACGGTGGTCAAATTCTGTATGATTCGCCGCCTTTGGTGCGTGTTGTGAGCATCAAACCCTTTACTATTAACTTCGCGTGGTGTCTGGCGTTAGGGCTGGAAGAGCGACGCGGCCTTACACTGAGGTTCCCCATGAAAAAAGGTATTCACCCGAATTACGTAGAAATTACTGCAACCTGTTCTTGCGGTAATGTTATCAAAACCCACTCTACCGTGGGTCACGACCTGAACCTGGACGTGTGCGGCAAATGCCACCCGTTCTTCACTGGTAAGCAGCGTGTTGTTGATACCGGTGGTCGTGTTGAGCGCTTCAACAAGCGCTTCAGCATCCCTGGCAGCAAATAAGTTACCGCCAGAAAAAAAAGCGCCGCAGGGCGCTTTTTTTGTTTTCTAGGGATAACAGTATTTGTTCAGACACATTCTGTGATCCGTAATCGCTTTCATTACGCTTCCTGCCGTGAGTTTTAACGAAGGATTTATAGTCAGTCCCGCGCTTTCCAGCCCCTTCGCTGTCCATTTATTGCAGGTATTGAGTATGCCGTAGCGGCCATTCGCGGCGTAAAACTGGCTATCGCCGTAAATTCCTTGTTTTAACGGAATCAGATTACCCTCTGCGTCACGCGCAAAGCTGCGGCCCAGATAACGCATCAGACTGTTACGCTGGTTTGTGTGCAGGAGCAGTGATTTTATCTCGCTACCGGCGAAATAGCGTTCTGGTTTACCGGAAAAGGCGACGATGTGCATAACCGCGCCGGATGACCAGAACATGGCCTGGAGCGTAAGCGCGGTGGTTATTTCTTGTGACTGATAAAAGCCCTTATCGCCCCAGCCGATTTCATACCACTGCGCCTCCTGAGCGAACCGTTTTTTAAGCTGTGGCAGAACGGTATTAACATCATGGGCCGGCGCAATAATTCCCGTGTGCCAGCCATGACTGACGATATAGATTTCCGTCGGGTAGGGCTGTCCGCCTGTCGTAGGTTTTACGGCTTGTGGAAAGGTTGTGCAGCCATATAGCAATAAACTTAACCAGGCGATAAAGAGATTTTTCATGACATATCACCAGCAAAGGCGCGGTATGTTGTGGCGTTTGTCTAATGACGCTGCGCTTATCGGGTCGGTGCCGGATTGGTAATTCATTGATATTTTTGCATTCCTCTTCGAGGGCAATAAGGCGAATGTCATAACTACAATACGTTTTAACCATTCAGGCGGAAGTTAGCTTCCGCCTGTTTTACTTTTACTATCTCGCTTTATTTTTTAAACATCTGCTCTGGATCGATAATCAGCGCCCGATAACCCAGCATACCGGCACGGTTACTGTGTACTTTTAGCTCCAGCATCACATCCTGAGTACCGTCTTTGACTTCATCCAGAACGGAAACGATCGGTTTTGTACCGCTCATTCCCGCTGTGGCCGAGTACATGAACATCGTTTTGGTTTCCGGGCGATATTCCGTGACGGAAGTAATGGCGCTGTACCAGTCAAAACCGCGCTCTTTACCATATTCCCACATTTGGGAAACCGTCATATTTTTTTCGTCAATCTGATATTCCACGCCGCGGGAATATTTCATTGACGGCATGGCCGGTTGTTCCATGCCGCGCGCATCGCCGTTATCAAAGGCGGTCACGACGGTTTTACCTCCGGTGCTTTTGGATGGCACTAACCAACCGGTATGTTGTGTCCATGTCCAGTCAAATCCACCGTCGCAGTGGTGAGCTTCGCAGGTTAGCGGTTTACCGTTGCTGTCTACGGGTTTCAGCACTTTTTTCGCCAGTTCGCCTTTCCAGCCGGATGGATCGGAAAGTATCCATTTCACTTTTTTATCGCGACCAATTTTGATGATGGCAGACTGGTGGCGCGAGCTAATGATAATGCTGTCGTCGCGAGGATCGTAGCTGACGGAGTTAACATGCGCCCAGTTGCGGCCCGGGCCGGAGCCCGCGATATCGCCGAAGGGTTGTTTTGCAAGCTGCTCTTTGGTCATGACCTGACCGGAATGTTCGGCATCGACGCTCAAACATACCGCTCCCTGATCCATCGCCAGAATAACGTCGTCACGATAGGGGTCGAGGATTTTTGGCAGATCCCAGTAATCGACGGTATCGCCGTTCTGGTCAACTTCAAGAATATGATCACGCACCGTATTGATGGTGTATTTACCATTTAATGGATAATTTTCTTTTGCGACACGCAGCAGGTAGGTGCCTTTCGGCGTTTCGGTAATGGCGTGCGAAAAATCAATAAATCCTTTTGGCAGTCGTTTATCGGAAATAACGCGGCCTAAGAAATCATATTTAAAGTAACGTTGACCCTGGCCAAAAATAAGATTGCCATCGTTAACCTGATGGAAGCTCATCATGGAACCAAAGCGCGTTATATCATCCTGGTTACGGAATTTATCAATATTCATATAGCCGCGAACATCGCCATTCGTATCGCTAATCCAGTTGATACCGGTATAATCCCAGTTCGCCGCGCCGCCTGCGACATGCATAATGTGGCCGGCTCTTGGCATCCCCGTTATATGGTTAAAAAGATATAAGCGATTTTTAAGCGAGCTATCGACTTTAACCGGTTCTACCGTAGGAAGAACGGCAGTTTGCCCGGTAGTAGAGGGTAATGATACCGGTGCGGCGTAAATGGACCACGTATAAGTTTGTTTTTTACCTTCTTCAGTCCAGTCAACTTTAACCTTATTGACATAATCTGGATACAAGCCAAATACAGGTATGCCGTCATGGGTATTTATAGCCTGCGGGCCGACATCATAACTGATCGGGATACCTTTTTCCCCTTTCCCTAAAACAGTAACCTTCACGTCCTGTACATTATGATTGGCTTTATTAATGATTGCTGTTAATGGGAAAACGCCGCCGTAGGGAGCGACATCGACCATACCTAATGGCCCCTCATGTACTGGAATGACATCTGCTGATGCGACCATTGGCCTGTTTGGGTCTAAAACGCCTGAGGCCAAAACGCTGCCGCTCAAACATAGGCAGCATAATACAGGTAAGACTTTCCTTGTAAATAACATATTTATTTCCCCATTCGATATTATCGATAAAATGAATGTATATTAACCTTCTTATTTATCGGAGATGAAAAAACATTTAAAAAAGTAAAACAATCCGCGGAGGGGAATAATGATGTTGGTCACAAATATGAGGTGTCCATGGTCTTTTTAACAATACTCATCGTTATACTATTTGTTCAGTAAATATATGGCGATGTATTATTATTAATGTACGCTTTGCTACGTGAAACATTAAATAAATATTGGAAGTTTAAATATAATAAAATTATATCGGTTATGGCATGTCGGGAATTTTTTTCAGGAAAATAACGAAGAGAAACTTATCATGTCTGACAAATTTATCCACCGAGGGCTATTGGGGAAGATGAACATTTAGAACAATGTCGGAGATAGCCGCGTACAGGGGGAATCGTTAAAAAAGCGCGGCCAGAGGCGTTCTGACCGCATGCTTTGCTATCAGTATTCCCACGTTTCCGGGTCAATCCCCATCTCACGCATGATCTCTTTTGCCGCTTCCGGGATTTCATCGCTGCGCTCTTTTCGCAGATCGGCATCATCCGGCAAGGGTTGCCCGGTAAAGGCGTGCAGAAATGCTTCACACAACAGCTCGCTGTTGGTGGCGTGGCGCAGGTTGTTCACCTGACGACGCGTACGTTCATCGGTGAGGATTTTTAACACCTTCAGAGGAATGGAAACCGTAATTTTTTTGACTTGCTCACTCTTCTTACCGTGCTCAGCGTATGGGCTGATATATTCGCCGCTCCATTCAGCCATGAGATACTTAATCCTCTTCGTCATTAATATTGAGGTCTGAACCTGAGCCCGGACCATAATCGCGCGTAGTTTACCGTAGTGGCGCGGCCCTGACACGAAGTTAGCGGTCGCAGATGTGCGCTAATGCATATAATTTTAACGGCTATTTGCGGTTTGCTCAATCTATACGCAAAGAAGTTTAGATGTCCAGATGTATTGACGTCTGTTGTGGTAGTGGTTAATCTGTGGCCTGACTTTCACCGACTCAGCCAGGAATATCTTCATATGACGCGTAAACAGGCCACTATCGCAGTGCGTAGCGGATTAAACGATGACGAACAATACGGCTGCGTTGTGCCGCCAATCCATCTCTCCAGTACTTATAACTTTACCGGTTTCAATGAGCCGCGCGCGCATGATTATTCCCGCCGCGGTAATCCCACGCGTGATGTTGTTCAGCGCGCATTAGCGGAACTGGAAGGCGGCGCGGGCGCGGTATTGACGAATAC
This sequence comes from Salmonella sp. SAL4457, assembly GCF_046548235.1. Taxonomy (NCBI): domain Bacteria; kingdom Pseudomonadati; phylum Pseudomonadota; class Gammaproteobacteria; order Enterobacterales; family Enterobacteriaceae; genus Salmonella; species Salmonella sp. SAL4457. Next base: position 41,125 of record NZ_JBGDZO010000008.1, on the reverse strand, counting down.
CGGCATGTCGGCGATTCATCTGGTCACCACCGTTTTCCTCAAGCCGGGCGATCTGCTGGTCGCGCCGCATGATTGCTATGGCGGCAGTTATCGTCTGTTTGACAGTCTGGCGACACGCGGCTGTTATCGTGTGCGGTTTGTCGATCAGGGCGATGAACGCGCCTTACAGGCGGCGCTGGAAGAAAAACCGAAGCTGGTACTGGTAGAAAGTCCAAGTAATCCATTGTTACGCGTGGTGGATATTGCGAAAATCTGTCGGCTGGCGCGCGAGGCGGGCGCAGTGAGCGTCGTTGATAACACGTTTTTAAGCCCGGCGCTGCAAAATCCGTTGGCGTTGGGTGCCGATCTGGTGTTGCATTCATGCACGAAATATCTCAACGGTCATTCGGATGTCGTGGCCGGCGTGGTGATTGCGAAAGATCCGGAAGTGGTCACTGAACTGGCGTGGTGGGCGAATAATATTGGCGTGACCGGCGGGGCGTTTGATAGCTATCTGCTGCTGCGCGGTTTGCGAACTCTGGTGCCGCGTATGGAGCTGGCGCAGCGCAACGCGCAGGCGATTGTGAAATATCTGCAAACCCAGCCGTTGGTGAAAAAACTGTATCACCCGTCGCTGCCGGAAAATCAGGGGCATGAAATTGCCGCGCGCCAGCAAAAAGGCTTTGGCGCAATGTTGAGTTTTGAACTGGATGGGGATGAGGAGACGCTGCGTCGTTTTCTGGGCGGGCTGTCGCTGTTTACGCTGGCGGAATCTTTAGGGGGAGTGGAAAGTTTGATCTCTCACGCCGCCACCATGACGCATGCCGGTATGTCGCCGCAGGCGCGTGCCGCCGCCGGGATCTCCGAAACGCTACTGCGTATCTCCACCGGTATTGAAGATGGCGAAGATTTAATTGCCGACCTGGAAAATGGCTTCCGGGCTGCAAACAAGGGGTAAACATGAGTGTGATTGCGCAGGCAGGGGCGAAAGGTCGTCAACTGCATAAATTTGGCGGCAGTAGTCTGGCGGATGTGAAGTGTTACCTGCGTGTCGCAGGCATTATGGCGGAGTATTCGCAGCCTGACGATATGATGGTAGTGTCCGCCGCAGGCAGTACCACCAACCAGTTGATTAGCTGGCTCAAGTTAAGCCAGACCGATCGCCTTTCTGCGCATCAGGTATTACAGACGTTACGCCGCTACCAGTGCGATCTGATTAGCGGGCTGCTTCCCGCCGACGCGGCAGATGATTTAACCAGCGCTTTTATTAGCGATCTGGAACGTCTTGCCGCCTTGCTCGACGGCGGCGTAACGGATGCCGTCTATGCTGAGATCGTCGGACACGGCGAAATTTGGTCGGCGAGATTGATGTCCGCCGTCCTGAATCAGCAGGGGCTGGATGCCGCCTGGCTGGACGCGCGCGCATTTTTACGCGCCGAACGCGCCGCACAGCCGCAGGTTGATGAAGGGCTATCTTATCCTTTATTGCAGCAGCTACTGGCGCAGCATCCGGGCAAACGTCTGGTCGTGACCGGCTTTATCAGCCGCAATCATGACGGCGAAACAGTCCTGTTAGGCCGGAACGGTTCCGACTATTCCGCCACGCAAATCGGCGCGCTGGCGGGCGTTTCCCGCGTGACCATCTGGAGCGATGTCGCGGGCGTTTATAGTGCCGACCCGCGCAAAGTGAAAGATGCCTGCCTGCTGCCGTTGCTGCGTCTGGACGAAGCCAGCGAGCTGGCGCGTCTGGCGGCGCCTGTTCTGCACGCCCGTACGCTACAGCCAGTGTCCGGCAGCGATATCGATTTGCAGTTGCGCTGTAGCTACACGCCGGATCAAGGGTCAACCCGAATTGAACGGGTGCTGGCTTCCGGGACGGGCGCGCGTATCGTGACCAGTCACGACGATATCTGTCTGATTGAGTTTCAGGTGCCAGCCAGCCAGGATTTCAGGCTTGCGCACAAAGAGCTCGACCAAATTTTAAAACGGGCGCAGGCGCGTCCGCTGGCGGTGGGCGTGCATCGCGATCGCCAGCTATTGCAGTTCTGCTATACCGCCGAGGTAGCGGATAGCGTACTGAAACTCCTCGACGATGTCGGGCTGCCGGGCGAATTGCGCCTGCGGCAGGGGCTGGCGCTGGTGGCGATGGTCGGTGCGGGCGTTACTCGCAATCCGCTACACTGCCATCGCTTCTGGCAGCAGCTTAAAGGTCAGCCAGTGGAATTTACCTGGCAGTCGGAGGAGGGCATCAGTCTGGTGGCGGTGCTGCGTACCGGCCCAACTGAGAGCCTGATTCAGGGGCTGCATCAGTCGGTTTTCCGCGCCGAAAAACGCATTGGCCTGATGCTGTTCGGTAAGGGGAACATCGGCTCCCGTTGGCTGGAACTGTTTGCCCGTGAACAAAGCACGCTTTCCGCGCGTACTGGCTTTGAATTTGTGCTGGCGGGCGTGGTGGATAGCCGCCGTAGCCTGCTGAATTATGAAGGGCTGGATGCCAGCCGCGCGCTGGCATTCTTTGATGATGAAGCCGTTGAGCAGGACGAAGAGTCGCTATTCCTGTGGATGCGTGCGCATCCGTATGATGATTTAGTGGTGCTGGATGTGACAGCAAGCGAGCAACTGGCCGATCAGTATCTTGATTTCGCCAGCCACGGTTTTCATGTGATTAGCGCCAATAAACTGGCGGGCGCAAGCGCCAGCGATAAGTATCGCCAGATTCATGACGCGTTTGAAAAAACCGGGCGTTACTGGCTGTATAACGCCACCGTGGGCGCGGGGTTGCCGATCAACCACACGGTGCGGGATCTGATTGACAGCGGCGATACGATTCTCTCGATCAGCGGGATCTTCTCCGGGACGCTATCCTGGCTGTTCCTGCAATTTGACGGTACGGTGCCGTTTACCGATCTGGTGGATCAGGCCTGGCAGCAGGGGCTGACCGAACCCGATCCGCGCGTCGATCTTTCCGGAAAAGATGTCATGCGTAAGCTGGTGATTCTGGCGCGCGAGGCGGGATACGACATCGAGCCGGATCAGGTGCGTGTAGAATCGTTGGTGCCGGCGCATTGTGAAGAAGGGTCTATCGATCACTTTTTCGAAAACGGCGACGCGCTGAATGAACAGATGGTGCAGCGTCTGGAGGCAGCCCGCGAACTGGGGCTGGTGTTGCGTTACGTGGCGCGTTTCGACGCCAATGGCAAAGCGCGCGTCGGCGTTGAAGCGGTGCGTCCGGAACATCCGCTGGCGGCGCTGCTGCCGTGCGATAATGTCTTTGCTATTGAAAGCCGCTGGTATCGCGATAACCCGCTGGTGATCCGTGGGCCGGGCGCGGGTCGCGATGTGACCGCCGGGGCGATTCAGTCGGATATCAACCGCCTGGCGCAGTTGCTGTAATAAAGGCAAGTTCGTGAGCGAAGCGCCGGGTTGCGCTTCGCTCCCTCATCAATACGTTATGCAGTCATTCTGTAGATACTGATATACGAAGCGCCATCCGATTGCTGACGAAACATTATGGCGTGATGCTTTTTACATTCTCAACCCGGACATCCATCCGGGGGTAAGGAATATTGATGCCGTTTTCATCCATTGCTTCCTTGATATTTTCCAGAAGATCGTAGTAAGTACTCCAGTACTGAGTGTTGGGCACCCATACGCGAACATAGAAATTCAGGCTAGAGGGCGCAAGTTCGCCCAGGCGGACCGTAATATCGCGGGTTTTATCAATGCGATGATCTTGCTCAATAATACGATGTATCACGCTTTTTACGTCAGCAATACGGCTTTGGTAATCCACGCCAATAATCAGATCAATACGTCGATAGGGGTGTCGTGAATAGTTGATAATATTATCAGCAATAATTTTACCATTCGGGATGACAACTTCTTTGCTATCCGCAGTGAGCAGAGTGGTGGAGAAAATATGGACCTTTTCTACTGTGCCGATAACCAGGCCAATTTGCACAATTTCCCCGGCGCGGAAAGGACGCAGGGAGACAAGCAGTACGCCTGCGGCAAAGTTGGAAAGTGACCCTTGCAGCGCCAGACCAATGGCTAAACCCGCCGCGCCGATAACGGCAATAATTGAGGAGGTTTCTATACCGACACGGCCAAGAGCGGCTACTGCCGTGAAAGCTATCGTGATGTAGCGAACCAGCGCGGAGAAAAAGTGGACAATAGTGGCATCCACTTCCCGCCTGAGAAGTAATTTTTCCAGCCCCCTCGATAGTAAGCGAGCTATTAACTTACCGATGAAAAGTAGAATAATGGCGGCAACAACATTCCAGCCAAAATGAATTACCGAGTCACTGTGCTCGGCCATCCATTTGATCGCGCCTTTAATTTTTGGAAATAACTCAAAACCTTCCATGTTTATCCTCTGTCAGCAGTATCCGCGGTATTAGCGGTAATAAAACGGTTCATTTTTGCCTGGATAATCGCCGCGCCGACGGGTGGTAGCAGTAACGCCCAGAATAGTGTCCAGCCGGTTCGTATTCCGCCATCTTCGTTTTTATTCGCCAGCAGATCGCGGATTTCGTCGCTAAGCGTCAGACACAATATGGCTGTGCCAAACGGCATAATGGCTGACAGCCATCCCGCGCCACATGCGGTCATGAGTCGGGGCGAAGGCGCCACAAATTGCATTTCCCGGTGAATTCTGAAGAACCAATAAATAATATAAAATGGAATGAAAAAGGCCAATAATGCGACGACAACGGGTTCTGCGCACTCAGGTCGCTGGGTTGATGAGAACCTTTTGGGCGGTGCAATATAGAAAAGTTCTTTTTTGAGCGGTAATAGTAGCAAAAGCGCGATAACCGCTAAAGTAATTACGATTATTCCTATATAAGGAATTGAGTATATAAATATAGACAGATAGCCAGCGATGATAAATTTGAACAGTAAGCAGAGGCTAAATAAAATAACAAATGTCTGAGCACTGCCGATAGCGCTGAAAAGCAGCATGGGGACTAACAGTGTTATGATCCCCACACCCAGATTAATTAAAAACTGCGCTATGATAAGCCTGACTACGCCAGACGGGCCATTTATGCAGAAGGAACAGACCACGCCAATGATTAACAGGAGCGCAACAAAGTAGAAGGGGTAACAATTTTTTATACGGCAGACAAACCAGCTGGCAACCATACCCAGGAGGTATCCCAGTTGGCCGCCAACGAGAATGGCGCCAATACGATCGGCTGGAATAGACAGAGATTTACTCCAAAAATAAACACCATACGACGATCCCAGCGAACCGATAAAAGAGAGCACCAAAAAGAAAAAAGTGATCCCCCAGAATCGATAGCTACTCAGGAGATCGGCGCAGGTCCATTTTTTATCTGACATTGACGGTAAAGTAATTTCCATATTTATCCCTTGTTTTCCATAGAAAATAAGAATGTATAGAACTATTTAAATTGATAATAAATATTGATTATGTGAATAACGTTTATAGCCGATCTTAACTTAAAACGAAGGGCCATTTTATCAAATAGTTCTATTCTTTTTCAGCGTGTAAAAGCAGGATGTGAGGTGATTAAATCTATAGCGCCTTCTGAATGATAATCTGTGATTTTTTATGCGTGGCATTACATCATTGGGTTAAATGTGATTCCATTGTGAGTTATATTTTTCCGTCAGCAAATACAGAATTTGCGTGACGCGTTTGGCGGAATAGTGGGCGCTTTGCTGGAATTCAGGTTGTTGCCATAGCCAGGTAACAAAGCGGCGACTGGCCGCCAGATTAACGGCGACACCTTGTTCTAAGTGGGAACCGGTTAACGAACAGACCATTTTGCGGTTGTGACCTTGCCCCCAGAGTTGCCACTGATTTTGCCACCATCCCTGCCATGTTTTGCCTAACAGTTGCCACTCTGCGCGGCAATCGTCATCGTTTATCTCTTCCTCAACGAACCACAGCGAGGAGAGACGCTGGCGAAACCGCTCCGCCCATGCCGTAATGACCGCGCCGCGCAAAAAACACTCATGGGCAATGATGTGTGTCGCGACATCAGGAAAGCGGTTTTTCAGCACCCGAAAATGACCATGCGCCGTAATGACCGGGCGAAGTATTGTTCCTTGCGCGTTACGTTTAAGCGCCGCCGGGCCATACTGAATCTCATCGAACTGACTGCGCTGTAAAAATTGCCGTTCTTTAATGGCGATACGGTGAATAATATCGCCCTTCTCGCCCTCGGGCGGCGCAATTCCTTTCCAGTGGTAATGCAAACTTTTTCCGGCAGACAGTAACGTGAAATTGCTGGAAAGGTGAAGAATATTGCCGCGAACAGCATCAAAACTGAATAAAAAGTACAATTGCTGGAAGGCATTCGCTCCCTGAAACGGTACGAGCAGCGGAATACTGCAAATCTGTTCCGGCGTTTCGGCGACATTCAGCGCGTGCTGTTTTGGCGTCCAGACTTTCTTACAGTACTGGCACTGAAGTCGCTGCGTTCCGCCGGGATTACGTCCATAACGAATCCATGTTTTTTGATAGCAGTCGGGGCAAAAGTGACCATGCTCTTTGGCATATTGCGCGATATAAGCAGACGCCCAGCGGCGAAATTCCCCCTCGTTGAAGAGCGGCGGATAACTGCCGCAGGCTCGACAATGCAATGCCGGATAACCCAGGCGATAGTCTGGCCACACATAATCCGGCGAGTCAGGCAGTCCAAGATTGCGACAACCAGCGCTTTTGCAGGCATTAATGGTGAACAGAGGCGGCATACATTTTACCAACGATTTTGGCAGGTCGTTGATTCTGCCTTCATAAAACGGTACGAGGGTGTGAGGACTCTCACATAAAAAAACCTTTCAGAACGTAACGTAGCGAATCTTTATATGACTGAAAGGGACTTATTTATGAAAGTAAAACTGCTTGCTGCCGGTATTTTGTTCACGCTGCCGTTCTGGGCCTGCGCCAAAGATGTCACCATTATTTACACCAACGATCTACACGCCCATGTGGAGCCTTATAAAGTGCCGTGGATTGCTGACGGTAAACGCGATATTGGCGGTTGGGCCAATATCACTACGCTGGTGAAGCAGGAAAAAGCCAAAAATAAGGCGACGTGGTTTTTTGATGCCGGAGATTACTTTACCGGACCGTATATCAGCAGCCTGACGAAGGGTAAAGCGATTATCGATATTTTGAATACCATGCAGTATGACGCTGCCACTATCGGTAATCATGAGTTCGATCATGGCTGGGACAATACATTGTTGCAACTGAGCCGGGCAAAATTCCCTATCGTGCAGGGCAATATTTTTTATGAGGACAGCAGTAAATCCTTCTGGGATAAGCCGTACACCATTGTTGAAAAAGATGGCGTCAAGATTGGCGTAATCGGCTTACACGGTGTCTTTGCTTTTAATGATACGGTATCCGCCGCGACGCGCGTGGGCATTGAGGCACGCGATGAGATTAAGTGGCTGCAACGTTACATTGATGAACTTAAAGGTAAAGTCGATCTGACCGTCGCGCTGATCCACGAAGGCACCCCGGCCCGCCAGTCCAGCATGGGGAATACCGATGTGCGACGCGCGCTGGATAAAGATATTCAGACCGCAAGTCAGGTAAAAGGGCTGGATATTTTGATTACCGGCCACGCGCATGTCGGTACGCCGGAACCGATTAAAGTCGGTAATACGCTGATCCTCTCAACGGACAGCGGCGGTATTGATGTCGGCAAACTGGTGCTGGACTACCAGGAAAAGCCGCATCAGTTTACCGTGAAGAACTTCGAGCTGAAGACCATTTTTGCTGATGAGTGGAAGCCAGATCCGCAAACGAAACAGGTGATCGACGGCTGGAACAAAAAGCTCGATAAAGTCGTGCAGCAAACGGTGGCGCAGTCGCCGGTTGAGCTGACCCGCGCGTATGGCGAATCGTCGTCGCTGGGGAATCTGGCGGCGGATGCGCTGCTTTTTACGGCGGGGAAAGACACCCAGTTAGCGCTTACTAACTCTGGCGGTATCCGCAACGAAATCCCGGCTGGCGCGGTGACGATGGGGGCGGTAATCAGTACCTTCCCGTTCCCTAATGAACTGGTCACGATGGATTTAACCGGTAAACAATTGCGCAGCCTGATGGAGCATGGCGCTGGCTTAAGCAACGGCGTATTGCAGGTGTCTAAAGGGCTGGAGATGAAGTATGACAGCAGCAAACCTGTCGGCCAGCGGGTTACCGTGCTGACGCTCAATGGCAAGCCGATTGATGATGCGGCGGTTTATCACATCGCTACCAACAGCTTCCTTGCCGACGGCGGCGATGGTTTTGCGGCATTCACGGAAGGCCAGGCGCGGAACACCTCCGGCGGCTACTATGTGTCGAATGCGATAGTTGATTACTTTAAGGCGGGCAACACCATCACGGATGAGCAGCTCAAAGGGATGCGCGTTGCGGATGTGAAGAAGTAATTTCCCCTGCCGCGGCGCGTTCAGTGTCGCGGCGTGACATGAAGAAAATTCAACTTTGCTGAATATTCCTCATTCTTTGGCGTGATTTTTCAGTTGACGTCCTTCCGCTTTTCCGTCATTTTTACATCTGGACGTCTAAACGGATAGATGTTTACAACACAACAAATAATAACATGCGATTGATGAGGTAAGGTATGAGCTTTTTTCACGCCAACCAGCGGGAAGCCCTGAATCAGAGCCTGGCGGAAGTACAGGGTCAGATTAACGTTTCGTTTGAATTTTTCCCGCCGCGCACCAGTGAAATGGAGCAAACCCTGTGGAACTCCATCGATCGCCTGAGCAGTCTGAAACCGAAGTTTGTTTCGGTAACGTATGGCGCCAACTCCGGGGAACGCGACCGCACCCATAGCGTTATTAAAGGCATTAAAGAGCGTACTGGGCTTGAGGCCGCGCCGCACCTTACCTGTATTGACGCCACGCGCGATGAACTGCGCACCATCGCCCGCGACTACTGGAATAACGGTATCCGCCACATTGTCGCTTTGCGCGGTGATTTGCCGCCGGACAGCGGTAAGCCGGAGATGTACGCCGCCGATCTGGTTGGTTTGCTCAAAGAGGTGGCCGATTTCGATATTTCAGTAGCGGCCTATCCGGAGGTACATCCGGAAGCGAAAAGCGCGCAGGCCGATCTGCTTAATCTGAAGCGTAAAGTGGATGCTGGCGCTAACCGCGCGATAACCCAATTTTTCTTCGATGTGGAAAGCTACCTGCGTTTTCGCGACCGCTGTGTTTCTGCCGGTATCGACGTAGAAATTATTCCCGGCATTTTACCGGTGTCTAACTTTAAACAGGCGAAAAAATTTGCCGATATGACCAATGTCCGCATTCCGTCCTGGATGTCACTGATGTTTGAGGGGCTGGATGATGACGCAGAAACCCGCAAGCTGGTGGGCGCTAACATTGCGATGGACATGGTGAAAATTTTAAGTCGCGAAGGAGTAAAGGATTTCCACTTCTACACGTTGAATCGTGCGGAAATGAGTTATGCCATTTGCCACACACTGGGCGTAAGACCGGGTTTATAACCTCCAGCTCCCTGCCGGGAGCTTTATTACACCTCATATTGATCTACATCTCTGTAACTAAAAATATAAAAGGTATTAGCTATCGAATCTGTGGATTAATTCAACTATATCTATTTGCTCCTGGTGTATATCGTAACGGTAACACTTTAAAAGGGAGCTGAGATATGAGCACGACCGACGATACCCATAACACGTTATCCACTGGAAAATGTCCTTTCCATCAGGGGGGGCATGACCGAAGCGCAGGCGCAGGGACTGCCAGCCGCGACTGGTGGCCGAACCAGCTTCGCGTGGATCTTTTGAATCAACATTCCAACCGTTCTAACCCGCTGGGTGAAGACTTTGACTACCGCAAAGAGTTTAGCAAGTTAGACTACTCCGCCCTGAAAGGGGATCTCAAGGCGCTGCTGACCGATTCACAACCATGGTGGCCCGCCGACTGGGGCAGCTATGTCGGTTTGTTTATTCGTATGGCCTGGCATGGCGCTGGCACCTACCGTTCTATTGATGGTCGTGGTGGCGCGGGTCGTGGTCAACAGCGTTTTGCGCCGCTTAACTCCTGGCCGGATAACGTCAGCCTGGATAAGGCGCGTCGTTTGTTGTGGCCGATTAAGCAGAAATATGGCCAGAAAATTTCCTGGGCCGACCTGTTTATTCTGGCGGGTAACGTGGCGCTGGAAAACTCCGGCTTCCGTACCTTCGGTTTTGGCGCCGGGCGTGAAGATGTCTGGGAACCGGATCTGGATGTGAACTGGGGCGATGAAAAAGCCTGGTTGACTCACCGACACCCTGAAGCGCTGGCAAAAGCGCCGCTGGGCGCGACCGAGATGGGCCTTATCTACGTTAACCCGGAAGGGCCGGATCACAGCGGCGAACCACTTTCTGCCGCCGCCGCCATTCGCGCCACCTTTGGCAATATGGGGATGAACGACGAAGAAACCGTGGCGTTGATCGCTGGCGGGCATACCCTCGGTAAAACCCACGGCGCGGCAGCGGCATCCCATGTAGGGGCCGATCCGGAAGCCGCGCCGATTGAAGCGCAGGGCTTAGGTTGGGCCAGCAGCTATGGTAGTGGCGTTGGCGCCGATGCTATCACCTCCGGGCTGGAAGTGGTCTGGACGCAGACGCCGACCCAGTGGAGCAACTATTTCTTCGAGAACCTGTTCAAATATGAGTGGGTACAAACCCGTAGTCCGGCTGGCGCTATCCAGTTTGAAGCGGTAGACGCGCCGGACATCATCCCGGACCCGTTCGATCCGTCGAAAAAACGTAAGCCAACCATGCTGGTCACCGACCTGACGCTGCGTTTTGATCCGGAGTTCGAGAAGATTTCCCGTCGTTTCCTTAACGATCCGCAGGCCTTTAATGAAGCCTTTGCTCGTGCCTGGTTCAAACTGACGCACAGAGATATGGGACCAAAAGCGCGTTACATCGGACCGGAAGTGCCGAAAGAAGATCTGATCTGGCAGGACCCGTTGCCGCAACCGCTCTACCAGCCAACGCAGGAAGACATTATCAACCTGAAAGCGGCGATCGCTGCATCCGGGCTTTCTATTAGCGAGATGGTTTCGGTTGCCTGGGCATCCGCGTCTACTTTCCGCGGCGGCGATAAGCGTGGCGGCGCTAACGGCGCGCGTCTGGCATTAGCGCCTCAGCGCGACTGGGATGTCAACGCCGTTGCGGCTCGCGTTCTGCCGGTATTAGAAGCGCTCCAGAAAACGACGAATAAAGCTTCGCTGGCCGATATTATTGTGCTGGCGGGCGTGGTCGGTATCGAGCAGGCGGCCGCTGCTGCGGGTGTCAGCATCAGCGTACCTTTTGCGCCGGGCCGGGTGGATGCGCGTCAGGATCAGACCGACATCGAGATGTTCTCGCTGCTTGAACCGATTGCCGATGGATTCCGTAACTATCGTGCGCGTCTGGATGTGTCGACGACCGAATCGCTGTTGATTGATAAAGCGCAGCAGTTAACGTTGACCGCACCGGAAATGACGGTACTGGTTGGCGGGATGCGTGTGCTGGAAACCAACTTTGACGGCAGCCAGAACGGTGTCTTTACTGACAGACCGGGCGTGCTCAGCACTGACTTCTTCGCTAATCTGCTGGATATGCGTTACGAGTGGAAACCGACCGACGAATCTAATGAGCTGTTCGAAGGCCGGGATCGTCTGACTGGCGAGGTGAAATACACGGCGACCCGCGCCGATCTGGTGTTTGGTTCCAACTCCGTACTGCGCGCGCTGGCGGAAGTTTACGCGTGTAGCGATGCGCACGAGAAGTTTGTGAAGGACTTCGTCGCGGCATGGGTGAAAGTGATGAACCTGGACCGTTTCGATCTGCAATAATCTGATGGGTTAATTCGTCAGCGGCTGCTATTCGGTAGTCGCTGACGTTTTCCGCGTTTAATGCGAAAAATAACGAAAATGCCCCGTGACTTTCCAGTTAAATAATACATCTTCCTCCTGTGCTCCCGCGCCTATGTTATGCACAACCAGCGGCACCCCTTCAGGCGTGACGTTCAGGGATACCACGCCAATATGCGCAAGGCCGTTATCCAGTCGCCAGGAGACAATATCTCCCGGTTGATAATCGCTATATTTATCTGTCACCGGTAACGCTTTGTTGTGACGCTGGAACCAGGTTTCCAGATTCGGAACGCGGCGATGGTCGATATTGCTGTCCGGGCGTTTCAGCTTCCAGTTATTCGGGTAGGCAGAGAAATGCGCCTGTATGTCTTCATGTACCCGTTTCTGTAAATCAACCTGCTGACTGCGCAGCGCGCGGATGACGACATCTGCACATACGCCACGCTCCAGCGGAAGATCGCCATTCGGATAATCCAGACGAACATAGGCAGCATCATAAAATAGCGTCTTACCTATTTGCGTCCCGGCACTTTGGGCGATTGCAGCATTAGTTTGCGCCTGAACGGTTATTGGTCTGGTATCAGAGCGTGGCGAATGATGAGAGATATGGCTAATAAAAAAAGCAGCAAGAATACCGATAAGCGCCTGTGCGAATTTCATCTTCTTCGTCCGTGAAGTGTGTCAGTACGTCATTTGACTTTCCGCGGAGAGAATGGTGCGTGATAAAAAAGTCTATTTCAGGACAAAATGGACTGATTCCAGGCTATGGAATACCTGATGATGGCGCTTCGCTTACCCGGCCTGGATGATTGGATAACAAGGCCAGATAAGGTGCCTGTGTCGACATTCGGCAAATGAATTCTGTTGTGTCAGCAAGCTGAAATACTCCTGACTATTGTCAGGAGTATTGCTCAGACCTTATTCCCATTCCTGCAAGAAGCGTTGACCATACTGGTCGGCGACCAGCAGCGCGGCGTACACTTCATCCGGCGTTGCGCCGCCAGGCATGTTATGAATAGTTTCACCTTCTGCGCAGGAGGCTTCCGCGACGGTGCGCATTTTGGCCGGGATATCCTGTTTAATATCCAGTTGCGCCAGCGTAATCGGCAGGCCAACGGAATGGCACAGCGCCGCAACGGTTTCGATTTCTTCGACCGGCGCGTTTTCCAGCACCAGTTGCGTCAGCGTACCGAAAGCGACCTTCTCACCGTGATAATAGTGGTGCGCATCCGGAATCGCCGTTAAACCGTTATGAATCGCGTGCGCTGCGGCCAGACCGCCGCTTTCAAAACCGACCCCGCTCAGGTAGGTGTTGGCTTCGATGACGCGTTCCAGCGCTGGCGTGACGACGTGCTGTTCGGCGGCCAACATGGCTTTTTCGCCTTCTTCGATCAGCGTGTTATAGCATAGCTCCGCCAGCGCCAGCGCGGCCTGTGTACACTTGCCGCCCGCCATTGTGGTGGCGCCGCTGCGTGAGCAGGCGCGCGCTTCAAACCAGGTCGCCAGCGCATCGCCGATACCGGCTGCCAGCAGACGCGCCGGCGCGCCCGCCACTATCTGCGTATCGACAATAACCATATTCGGGTTATGCGGCAGCAGCAGATAACGGTCAAACTCACCGGCATCGGTATAAATAACCGAGAGTGCGCTGCACGGTGCGTCGGTAGAGGCGATAGTCGGCGCGATAGCGACCGGGACGTTCATAAAATGCGCCAGCGCTTTGGCGGTATCCAGCGTTTTACCGCCGCCGATACCCAGTACGGCGCCACACTGACTTTTCTCGGCGACGGCGCGCAGCCTGTCGATCTCATTTTGCGAACATTCGCCGCCAAACGGGGCGATTTCTACTGACAAACCGGCACCCGTCAGGCTTTTGCGCAGCGTCTCTTCGGCAAATCCCAGCACGAATTTATCGCCCACAACCAGCCAGTTGTTCGCCATTGGTTTTAAATAATCGCCAAGACGCGCGATGACGTTTGCACCCTGAATATACTTACCTGGTGACTGAATAATGCGATCCATACATTTCTCTCCTACAGGTTCAGATTACCAAAAGCGTTTTTCCAGTCTTGCTCAAACTTCTCTATTGCCGACTCTACCGCAGGCGTATTGAGCATTTGTTGCGCTACATCTAAAGGAAGGGTAATCGCCTGGCAACCTGCCAGTAAGCAATCCAGCGCCTGCCGCGGCGTTTTAAAGCTGGCCGCCAGTACCATGCTGTCGGGCGCGTGATGTTCCAGTAGCGTTTGCAGCTCCTGAACCATACGAATACCATCGCCGCCCTGCGCATCAACGCGGTTGACGTAGGGAGCGACATATTTTGCGCCCGCCAGCGCCGCCAGCAGGCCCTGCGATGCGCTGTAGACGGCGGTGCCCAGCGTCACGATGCCTTCTTTTTTCAGCAATTTAATCGCTGCAAGACCTTCGGCGGTCACCGGAATTTTCACCACAATGCCGGGGATGGCGTTATTCAGTCGTTTGGCTTCTTCCACCATCCCTTTCGCGTCGCGGCTCATGGTCTGCGCAAATAAAGTGCCTTCTTCGCCGATGGCGTTTTGCAGCCTGGGCAGCACATCCCAGATAGATTCTTTGCTGGCTGCCACAATGCTTGGATTGGTGGTGACGCCGGCAATCGGGAAAATGCGCGCCAGACGTTCAACTTCCGCCACGTTAGCGGTATCCAGATAGAGTTCCATAGTCTTTCCTTTACAGTTCAAGTTCATGTTGCAGCAGGCTGGCGATAGCGTCGGCGGAAGCGGCGTTAACCAGCGTGTTGCGGAATTCTTCGTGCATGATGCGGCGGGCCAGGCGCGAGAAAATACGCATATGCTGGTCGCCCGCGGCGTGTTTGTTAAGCGTCAGCATAATGATGAACTGCGCCTCGTCATCTCCCCAGCGTACCGGCGCGTTCAGGCGCGCCACGCTGATGGTGGACTGTTCGATATGTTCCGATTTGCTGTGCGGAATGGCAAAGCTAAAGCCCAGTCCGGTGGAGAATACCGCCTCGCGCGCCCATAGATCGGCTTCCAGTTTGCGCGGGTAGCGGCAGCGGCCCGCCAGCAGCAGATTGTCGGTCATGCCTTTAATCACTTCCTCTTTGCTGCGCCAGTCGCTATCAAGCGTTATGCATTGGGCGGTAACCAGCGGGGCATCCTGCTGCGACATGCGGAACTGCGCCAGCAGATGCTCCACCTCCAGCGAGGTGCGGCAGGCCATCGCCTGATTCAACAACTGGCGGCAGGCTCGGCTGTCGAGTTGTGCCATCCGCGCTTTGGCGGCGGGAATCGACGGCGCGCCCATGCTGATCTCGTCCAGCCCCAGACCTACCAGCAATGGCAGAACCGAACCTTTGGCCCCCAGTTCGCCGCACAGACCAATCCATTTGCCCTGACGATGTACCGCCTGCACCGCGAAATCCAACGCGCGCAGGAAGGCGGGATTCAGGCTGTTGTAGTGACGAGTGACTTTGGCGTTATCACGGTCTACCGCCAGCAGGTATTGTGTTAGATCGTTACTACCAATACTAAAGAAATCAATCTCTTCACAGCATTGATCGATGATGAACATCACCGACGGCACTTCCAGCATAATGCCGAGTGGGATCTTCTCATCGAACGGGATATGTTCATTACGCAGCTGCTGTTTGGCTTCCGCCAGCTTCTCTTTGACCCACAGAATCTCTTCCATAGAGGAGATCATCGGGATCATGATTTTCAGGTTGCCGTGGGCGGACGCGCGGAGGATCGAGCGTAGCTGGGTGGTAAACAGAGAAGCGTACTCTTCATAAATACGGACGGCGCGATAGCCGAGGAATGGGTTGGCTTCGGCAGGAATATTCAGATAATCAACGGGCTTATCGCCGCCTATATCCATTGTGCGCACAATAATGCTGCGTCCCTTTGCGGACTCCAGAGCCTGGCAAAAAATATTGTACAGCTCGTTTTCGTCCGGCGCGCAGGCGCGGTCCATATACAGCATTTCTGTGCGGAACAGGCCAACCGCTTCCGCGCCGTTACTAAAGGCCGCTTGCGCCTCGACGGAGTGCGCGATGTTGGCGGCGACCTCCATGCGGATGCCGTCAGCGGTGCGCGCTTCCTGGGTCAGCCAGATGCGCTGCTGTTCGCGCAGGGCGTCTTGCACGCGGGCTTCCTGCTGATAGTAACGAGTGACAGGCTCGTCAGGCGCAACGACAATCGCGCCTGCGTTGCCGTCAATATAAACCGTCTGCTGACGCCACGGTGTTAAGGCCTCAATCTCCACGCCAACCAGGGTGGGAATGTTGAATGAGCGGGCGAGAATCACCGTGTGCGAAGTGGTGCCGCCGCTTTTTAACAGCAGACCTTTGAGAAAGGTTTTATCCAGTTCGAGGAACTGGCTTGGCGTCAACTCTTCCGCCATACAGATAGATGGCCGGGTCAACTGGCCCGGCGCCGGAAAGCGCTGCTCACCGTAAATGTGTTGCAGTAACTGGAAGCAAACGTCACGAACATCCAGCGCGCGTTCCTGTAAATAGCTGCTGCTGGCGCGAGCGAACTCATTGCAGAAATGGTTCGCGCTTTCCACGATTGCCTGCGCGCAGCTTAAACCGCGCAGAACGCCGTCCAGTAAATGCTGACGCAGTGAAGCGTCGCCTGCCAGCGAACGATGGGCTTCCAGAATCGCGCTGGCGGCACCGTCACTGTCGAGCTGACGAAACTCAATATGCTTTATCAACATCGCTAAGCCATTGTCCAGCGCGGCTTGTTCCGTCTCTGTGTCGTTGGCGGTCGGGAGTTCGCCGAGCGCATTGAGATCCAGGGAAGAGAGTGGCGTCAGTACGCCGCCCGCGCTGCCGCTACACACGCTACGGGCGCGGTAAATCTGCGGATTCAGCTGGGTCAACGACGCCGGAAGCGGCTCCAGTTCGCTGTTTTTAATCTCCGCCAGCGGCGCGTCGCAGAGTGGGAATTCATCGCGCAGCCATTGACTCAGACGCTGACAGGCAACCTGTTCATCGGCACCGGAAATCACCAGCTGACAGTGGTCGCCAGCCAGCGTGTCGGTGCCAATCAGCGCCAGCGCGCTTTTGGCGCTGCCTTTGCGATCGGTGCGCAGGTTGTGCCACTCAATTTGCGACGTGAAGGTATTACACAGCGTTTCTACGTGGCTTGCCGGGCGCGCATGTACGCCATTCGGCAGTTCACAGGTAAATTCCACAATCAGGGGCATTGCCTCTCTCCCATAACGATTCTCTCGCTACAGCATAAAAGGAGGTAGCCGGAATACGCCATGTGACAAATCTGTCAAAAGCTGGATAAATGTAATGTAGCGCAAAAAGTGCGAGTTGTCTCACAACTTAGCGTGGTAGCGCGGGTTTTACCTTTTTCAGAAGTTATGAAGCGGATCGCATTTTTATACTGATATTACAAAAATCCAGTAAATGGCCTTTTTATCCACTGTCTGCGCGGCAATGGATTGCCTATTGTTTTCCGCAGTAACTTTATGGACATGGGCTTTATCCAGCCCGGGAGCGACTTATGAAAGAGTTGGTACAGATCCTGAAAAATACCCGCCAGCACCTGATGACCGGTGTTTCGCATATGATCCCCTTTGTGGTGGCTGGCGGAATTTTGCTGGCAGTCTCCGTCATGCTATATGGCAAGGGCGCCGTACCCGATGCCGCCACCGATCCGAATCTTAAAAAACTGTTTGATATCGGTGTCGCCGGGCTGACGCTGATGGTGCCTTTCCTCGCCGCATACATCGGTTACTCCATTGCCGAACGCTCCGCGCTGGCTCCTTGCGCAATTGGTGCCTGGGTGGGTAACAGCTTCGGCGCGGGTTTTTTCGGGGCACTTATCGCCGGACTTATCGGCGGGATCGTGGTGCATTACTTGAAGAAAATCCCGGTGCATAAGGTGCTGCGTTCTGTGATGCCTATTTTTGTGATTCCCATCGTTGGCACTTTTATCACCGCGGGCATCATGATGTGGGGGCTGGGCGAACCGATCGGTGCGCTGACAAGCAGCCTGACCCAATGGCTGCAAGGGATGCAGCAGGGCAGCATCGTGCTGCTGGCGGTGATCATGGGGCTGATGCTGGCTTTTGATATGGGCGGCCCGGTTAACAAAGTCGCTTATGCGTTCATGCTGATTTGCGTGGCGCAGGGCGTATATACCGTGGTGGCTATCGCCGCGGTGAGCATCTGCGTACCGCCACTGGGACTGGGGCTGGCGACGCTGATTGGCCGCAAGAATTTTTCTGTTGAAGAGCGCGAAGCCGGTAAAGCCGCGCTGGTCATGGGCTGCGTGGGCGTAACGGAAGGGGCGATTCCTTTCGCCGCTGCCGATCCGCTGCGCGTGATCCCATCCATTATGGTGGGCTCCGCTTGCGGTGCGGTAATGGCCGCGCTGTTTGGCGCGCAGTGTTATGCCGGTTGGGGCGGTTTAATTGTTCTGCCAGTCGTGGAAGGCAAGCTGGGTTATGTCGCGGCAGTCGCCGTGGGCGCGGTGGTAACGGCAGTCTGCGTTAACGTGCTGAAAAGCCTGACGCGTAAGAATGTGTCGCAAGTTGACGAAAAAGAAGACGACCTGGATTTAGATTTTGAGATGAATTAAGCGAGGAATAAGCCATGACTAAAATTATTGCAGTAACCGCGTGTCCTTCTGGTGTTGCGCATACCTATATGGCGGCTGAAGCGCTGGAAAGCGCAGCCAAAGCGAAAGGTTGGGATGTGAAAGTGGAGACTCAGGGCTCGATTGGGCTGGAAAATGAACTGACGGCAGAGGATGTGGCGAGCGCCGATATGGTGATTTTGACTAAAGATATCGGCATCAAGTTCGAAGAGCGGTTTGCGGGTAAAACTATCGTTCGCGTCAATATCAGCGACGCGGTAAAACGCGCCGACGCCATTATGAACAAGATTGACGCCCATCTTTCGCAAACCGCGTAACGTTAAAATGCCCGATGGCGCAAGTTTATCGGGCCTGCTCACAGGCCCGATAAGAGATTTATGCCGCCATCCGGCGCTCGTGTCCACAGGAGCTCCTCATGACCCATCGTATTCAACGCCTCAAAGCCGCTCTGTTTCAGAATCACCGTGAAATTTCTCTGGAGCGCGCGCTGCTTTATACCGCCAGCCATCAGCAGACGGAGGGCGAACCGGTCATTTTGCGCCGCGCCAAAGCGACGGCGTATATCCTTGAACATGTTGAAATTTCGATTCGTGACGAGGAGCTGATTGCCGGAAACCGAACCGTTAAGCCGCGCGCGGGTATTATGTCGCCGGAAATGGACCCGTATTGGCTGCTTAACGAGCTGGATCGGTTCCCGACGCGTCCGCAGGACCGTTTTGATATCAGCGAAGAGGATAAGCGCCTCTATCGTGAGGTTCTATTCCCGTACTGGGAAAAACGGTCGATGAAAGATTTTATTAACGGGCAGATGACCGATGAGGTGAAAGCCGCCGTCAGCACCCAGATTTTTAGCATTAACCAGACGGATAAAGGGCAGGGGCATATCATTATTGATTATCCACGCTTGCTCAATAACGGGCTGGGTGAACTGGCGGCGCAGATACGCGCGCGCTGCGAGCAACAGCCGGAAAACGACTTTTATCAGGCCGCTCTGTTGTTACTTGAGGCATCGCAACGCCACATCCTGCGTTATGCCGTGCTGGCGGAACAGCAGGCGGAGCGCTGCCCGGACGCTCGTCGTCGTCAGGAACTGCTCACCATTGCCGCCAATTCGCGGCATAACGCGCAGCACAAACCACAGACGTTCTGGCAAGCATGTCAGCTGTTCTGGTACATGAACATTATTTTGCAGTACGAGTCCAACGCCAGTTCGCTGTCGCTCGGGCGTTTCGACCAGTACATGCTGCCGTTTTATCAGACTTCGCTCACTCAGGGCGACGATCCGGCGTTCCTGAAAGAGTTGCTCGAGTCGCTGTGGGTGAAATGCAACGATATCGTGCTGCTGCGTTCCACCAGTAGCGCGCGCTATTTTGCCGGTTTCCCGACGGGTTACACCGCGCTGCTGGGCGGATTGACGGAAAGCGGACGCAGCGCGGTAAACGTGCTCTCTTTTCTCTGCCTGGATGCCTACCAGAGCGTGCAGTTGCCGCAGCCGAATCTCGGCGTGCGCACTAACGCGCTGATTGATACGCCGTTCCTGCTCAAGACCGCCGAGACCATTCGCCTCGGTACCGGCATTCCACAGATTTTCAATGACGAAGTGGTGGTTCCCGCGTTCCTTAACCGTGGCGTGTCGTTGGAGGATGCGCGCGATTATGCGGTGGTGGGATGTGTTGAGCTGTCGATTCCGGGCAGAACCTACGGGCTGCATGACATCGCCATGTTTAATCTGCTGAAAGTGATGGAAATCAGCTTGTATGAAAATGAGGGCAACGACACTCTTACTTATGAGGCGTTGCTGGCGCATATTCGCGCCAAAATCAGTCACTACATTACACTAATGGTAGAAGGCAGCAATATTTGCGATATCGGCCATCGTGACTGGGCGCCGGTGCCGCTGCTCTCTTCGTTTATCAGCGACTGCCTGGAGAAAGGGCGAGACATCACCGACGGCGGCGCGCGCTATAACTTTTCGGGCGTACAGGGCATCGGTATCGCCAACCTGAGTGATTCCCTTCATGCGCTCAATGGGCTGGTATTCGATCAGCAGCGCCTGAGTTTTGATGCGCTGCTGTCGATCCTGAAAAACAACTTCGCCACGCCAGAAGGGGAAAAGATCCGCGCCAGGCTTATCAACCGCTTCGAAAAATATGGCAACGACATTGATAATGTCGATAACATCAGCGCCGAACTGCTGCGGTATTACTGCAAAGAGGTGGAAAAATACCAGAATCCGCGCGGCGGCCAGTTTACGCCGGGTTCATACACGGTTTCCGCGCATGTGCCGCTGGGAGCGGTGGTCGGCGCGACACCGGACGGGCGTTTTGCCGGAGAACAGCTGGCGGATGGCGGCCTGTCGCCGATGCTCGGACAGGATATGCAAGGGCCGCCGGCGGTACTAAAATCAGTAAGTAAGTTGGATAACACGCTGCTGTCGAACGGTACGTTGCTGAACGTGAAGTTTACTCCTGCGACTCTGGAAGGAGAGGCGGGACTGCGCAAGCTGGCGGATTTCCTGCGCGCGTTTACCCAGCTCAAACTGCAGCACATCCAGTTTAATGTGGTGAATGCCGACACATTGCGCGAAGCGCAGCTACGGCCTCAGGATTTCGCTGGGCTGGTGGTGCGCGTGGCGGGCTACAGCGCCTTCTTTGTCGAGCTGTCGAAGGAGATTCAGGATGACATTATTCGCCGCACCGCGCATCAGTTGTGAGGTTGTGGGGGCGCGCGATGAGGAGACCGCGCGTATCTTCAATATCCAGCGCTATTCGCTGAATGACGGGCAGGGGATTCGTACGGTGGTCTTTTTTAAGGGCTGTCCGCATACCTGTCCGTGGTGCGCTAATCCGGAATCTATCTCGCCGCGCATTGAAACGGTGCGCCGGGAAAATAAATGCCTGCGTTGCACGCCGTGTCTGCGGGATGCCGACGAATGTCCTTCCGGCGCGTTTGAGCGTATTGGGCGTGATATTACGCTGGATGAACTGGAACGCGAAGTGCTGAAAGACGACATCTTCTTTCGTACTTCCGGCGGCGGGGTGACGCTTTCTGGCGGCGAAGTGCTGATGCAGGCGCCGTTCGCCACGCGCTTCTTACAGCGATTGCGGCGTTGGGGCGTTCCTTGTGCTATTGAAACGGCTGGCGATACGTCGGCCAGCCGTCTACTGCCGTTGGCAAGGGCGTGTGATGAGGTATTGTTTGATCTGAAAATTATGGATGCGGAGCGGGCGCGCGAGGTGATCAACATGAATCTGCCGCGCGTACTGGAGAATTTACGGTTACTGGTTAGCGAGGGAATCACGGTGATCCCTCGTTTGCCGTTGATTCCTGGCTTTACGCTTAACGCAGAGAATCTGCAGTGCGCGTTAACATTGTTGAGATCATTAGGAATAAAGCAGGTTCACCTGCTACCGTTTCATCAGTACGGCGAGCCGAAATACCGGCTGCTTGGAAAATCATGGATGATGAAAGATATTCCCGCGCCGTCGGTGCAAGAGATCGCTCTGTTTCGGGAGATGGCGGAGCAAGCAGGATTTCAGGTCACCACAGGAGGTTAATATGGCAGTACCTGTACGGCATCTGGTGGCAGTGACCGCCTGCGTGAGTGGTGTAGCGCATACCTATATGGCTGCTGAACGGCTGGAAAAACTTTGCCAGCAGGAGAAGTGGAGCATCAAGATTGAAACCCAAGGGGCACTCGGTACAGAGAACCGCTTAATGGAAGAGGATATCCGCCGTGCCGATGTCGTGTTGCTCATTACCGATATCGAGCTGGCGGGCGTAGAGCGATTTACCCGGAGTCGCTATGTCCAGTCGGGGATCAGCGCTTTTTTGCGGGAGCCACAGCGGGTAATGAGCGCTGTGCGTAAACTCCTTTCCGCGCCGCAACATACCCACCTTATCCTGGAGTAATCTGCTTTTCCGTTAGCTGGCTGTGATACTGGCGGCGATACTCCGACGGCGAGCGTTCCGTATTTTTGCGAAACAGGCGGCAGAAATAGTTACTGTCGACAAAGCCGCAGCGGTGCGCCACCTCTTTCACTTTCAGGTCATAACCCTTCAGCAACGTTTTGGCGTGTTCCAGTCGCGTATGGTTCAGGTATTCGTTAAAGCCGATGGCCCCCGTTTTCTGGAACAGGTGCGAGAGGTAATTTGGCGAGATATAAAACGCCTGTGCTACCGATTCGCGCGTCAACGGCGCGGCGTAGCGTTCATCAATATACTCCCGAATGGCTTCAAAAAGCGCGCGGCTGCGGGAGGCGGTCTGGATTTGGCTGCCGAGCAGATCGCGGCAATGGCTTAGCAGGCTGGCGACAATCAATCTGGCCGTTTGCTGCTCTTGCGGCTGCATCTGCATCTCATTAAGCGTTTGTAACAGGAACGAGCCGATACGCGGGCCGCGGCGCGCAACGTGCTGTTTCGTGAGGTTTTGATGCTGCTGACCATCCCAGTGGACTACGCTGAAACCTAACTGCTGTTTGCCAAACAGAATGCTCAGGGTGGTGACGGGCGTTTGCCATTGCGGGATGTTCCAGCCGCCAGCCGGAACGTAGAGAACATCGCAAGGAATGAGCGGGGCGGTAATGCTCATGTCAGTAAGCTCGCCCTCCAGCACAATCTCCAGCCGCGGAAAATCCACCTGGTACGCCAGTTCCGGCGCTGGGCCGCTGGCGCTGGCAAAATAAATCTGGCGCAGCGGCAGCGGGCCGTTGATGAGACGGGAGAGAAGGTGGCTGACGTCGTGATACATGATAATCCCCTGCCGATCGCAAACAGAGGAAACAGTAACGTCGAAAACCGATGTCCTCAAGCGATTATTGCCGGATAGCGGCGCTTTGCGCCTTATCCGGACTACGGGAGAGAAGCACGCCAGGCCCGATAAGCGTTAGCGTTATCGGGCAACATACAGGCTATTGATTACCGACCTGATCGCCATACGGCAACGTATCATAATCAATCAGCGCGTTTTTCTTATACGGGTTGCCAATCCAGCGCGTGGTCTCTTTGAACTGCGGGTTGGTGATGGAACGCGTCGGGTCGTAGCCATCATAGGTCAGGCCCGCTAAGTCCGACCAGGTGTGGATAAGCTCGGAACTGCTGTACTTACGATCGACATCCTGTGAGAAGTCGCGCGGATGCGCTGCCTGCCATTTCTCTGAGGTCCACAGCAGGAACGGCACCGTATACATATGACGGGTTGGCGAATCTTCGTTTCGTCCCTGCGTCTTATGCGGCGGCGTGTCATACACTTCTTCACCGTGATCGGAGAAGTAAAGCAGGAAACCGTTCGGATCGGTCGCTTTATAGTCCTTAATCAGGCTGGCGACAACATAGTCGTTATACAGGTTCGCGTTGTCGTAATCGTTATACGACTCCAGTTCGTCGCTGCTTAATCCCGGCGGAACATGGTCGGTTTTACCATCAAACTTGCCCTGGTTTTCTGGATAGCGGAACTTGTATTTAATATGCGTTCCCAGCAGATGCACAATAATGAATTTTTTCGGCGCCGGGTCGGCTAACACCGCTTTAAACGGCGCCAGCACGTTGCTGTCATATTCGCGCGCGCTTTGAGTGCGCTGCTGGTTCATATAGAACTGCTTATCAGTCTGCTTAGAGAACACGGTCAGCATGGTATTACGCGCCGTCATCGTCTGCTGGTTAGTGATCCAGAAGGTTTTATACCCGGCCTGTTTCATCATATTCATCAGCGATGGCTTCGTCAGATACCAGTCCGGGTTCTTTTCGTCCGCGAACGTTAGCGCCTGTTGCAGGATCTCAATGGTGTACGGTCGCGAAGTTACCACATTATTAAACACGGTCAGCCCGGGGTCGGTTTTATGCAGCGCGTCCAGTTCCGGCGTGGTTTCGCGCGGATAACCGTACAGACTCATACGGCCACGCTGGGTCGATTCGCCAATCACCAGTACCAGTGTGCGCGGCGCATCACCGGAGTGGTCCTGGAAGTTAGCCAGCGGCGGCAGGGCATCGTTTTCATTCAGCAGTTTATTCAGCGAGGCGAGCTGTAAACGGTACTGATAGTAGCCAGTAATAAATTGCCACGGCGCGGCGGGTTCCATTCGTGACGCCAGGCTATCCAGCGTTTTCTCCATCGACTTATGCTTGATAAAGGTATTCATCGCGATGGGATGGAGGATCAGCCCGTACAGCAGGGCAAACGACACCAGATAACGCCAGGGGGATGGAATATAAACCGGGCGCAGACGTGTCCACAGCAAAATCGCCGCCACCGTATAAGCCAGCGCGACAAGAACAATTTTCAGACTGAAATATTGGCTTAAATATTCGCTGGCTTCATTGGCGTTGGTTTCAAACATCACAAACAGCACGCTTTGCGAGAACTCCTGCCCGTAGATTACGTAATAGCTCAGCGCCGCCAGCGAGGCGGCCCAGAGTACGACGCCAATAACGGCAGCAATAACCCGGATGCGGCCTGGAAACAGAAAGACCGGGATCAGCCACAGTGAGCTGTACAGTAGCGAATCCCGCAGACCGTTTGTCCCGCTGTATCCGGTGAGATAAATAATGGCCTGCAGGAGGGTGGAAAAGAACCAAAAGTAGAGCAGTGCCCAGCCCAGGGCTTTCCAGCTAAACGCGGGTTTAGTCTGGAGTAATGTGGATTGCATAATGAGAGCCTGTCTTTAATCGTAGCGCCAAACGTAACGCCTGAACCTTAAAAGAATCTGAAGCAAACCTGCTTTATGCCGCACGTTTTGCTAAGAAAGATTTATAAATGCATAAAATGCAGACAGGAATATATTGAAAAAATGACGAGGATGACAGCAGTATTTCATGCCGCCCCCACATAACTGCGTGAGGGCGGCTTTCTTTTGGCGTTAGCCGGTGTTGCGCATACCGGCGGCGACGCCCGCAATCGTGACCATCAACGCCTGTTCGACGCGAGGATCGGGCGATTTGCCCTGCTCTTCAGTCAGACGGGAACGATACAGCAACTCGGCCTGCAACACGTTTAATGGATCGGTATAAACGTTTCTTAACTGAATGGACTCCGCAATCCACGGTAAGTCGGCCATCAGGTGCGAATCGTTGGCAATCGCCAGCACCACTTTAATGTCTTCTTCCAGCAGGTCTCGTAGCTCTTTGCCCAGCGGCCATAGCGTTTTCGCCACCAGACGCTGATCGTAATAGTCGGCCAGCCACAGGTCGGCTTTCGAGAATACCATTTCCAGCATCCCAAGACGCGTGGAGAAGAACGGCCAGTCGCGGCACATGGCTTCCAGTTCGCTTTGTTTACCGTCTTCCACCACTTTTTGCAGCGCAGTACCCGCGCCCAGCCAGGCTGGCAGCATCAGGCGGTTTTGCGTCCAGGCGAAGATCCACGGAATCGCGCGCAGCGATTCGACGCCGCCAGTTGGACGACGTTTCGCCGGACGTGAGCCGAGCGGCAATTTGCCCAGCTCTTGTTCCGGCGTCGCGGAGCGGAAGTACGGTACAAAGTCTTTATTTTCGCGCACGTAACCGCGGTAGGTTTCACAGGAGATGACGGAAAGCTCATCCATAATATGACGCCAGCTGTCTTTCGGTTCCGGCGGCGGCAGCAGGTTTGCTTCCAGAATTGCGCTGGTGTAGAGCGACAGGCTGCTGACGGTGACTTCCGGCAGGCCGTATTTGAAGCGGATCATCTCGCCCTGCTCGGTCACGCGCAGACCGCCTTTCAGACTGCCTGGCGGTTGCGAAAGCAGCGCCGCGTGGGCTGGCGCGCCGCCACGGCCAATAGAGCCGCCGCGGCCGTGGAAGAGGGTAAGCTCGATGCCAGCTTTTTCACAAGTTTTGATCAGGGCGTCCTGCGCCTGATACTGCGCCCATGACGCGGCCATAACGCCGGCGTCTTTCGCCGAGTCGGAGTAGCCGATCATGACCATCTGCTTACCCTGAATCAGCCCGCGATACCAGTCGATATTCAACAACTGGGTCATCACGTCGTCGGCATTGTTCAGGTCGTCGAGGGTTTCAAACAGCGGCGCGACCGGCATGGCAAAGCCGATACCTGCCTCTTTCAGCAACAGATGCACAGCCAGCACATCAGACGGCGTTTTCGCCATTGAAATTACGTAGGCGGCGATCGATCCTTTTGGCGCTTCGGCAATAACCTTGCAGGTTTCAAGCACTTCGCGGGTATCGTTGCTCGGCTCCCAGTTACGCGGCAGCAGCGGACGTTTGGAGTTCAGCTCGCGGATCAGGAAGGCCTGCTTGTCGGCTTCCGACCAGCTTTCGTAGTCGCCAATACCAAGGTAGCGGGTAATTTCGCCCAGCGCTTCGGTATGGCGGGTGCTCTCCTGACGGATATCAATACGCACCAGCGGTACGCCGAAACACTTCACGCGGCGGAGCGTGTCGAGTAACTCGCCGTTGGCGATAATGCCCATGCCGCAGGCCTGTAACGACTGGTAGCAGGCGTACAGAGGTTCCCAGAGCTGTTCGTTTTGCGTCAGCAGGCCAGCCGGTTTGGGCAGCTTCTCGCCTTTCAGACGCGCTTCCAGCCAGGACTGGGTCGCCATCAGACGGGCGCGCAATTTTTTCATCAGGTAGCGATACGGCTCAGACGCGCCTTCTTCGCCCACTAACGCCAGCAGCTCCGGCGTGGCGTCGACCATCGACAGTTCTGATACCAGAACATGAATGTCTTTCAGGAACAGATCGGTGGCTTTCCAGCGGCTTAACAAGAGCACGTGGCGGGTGATATCCGCCGTCACGTTCGGGTTGCCGTCACGGTCGCCGCCCATCCAGGAGGTAAAACGTACCGGCACAAAATCCACCGGCAATTTGTAGCCGAGATTTTCTTCCAGCTGTTCGTTCAGTTCACGCAGATAGTTAGGTACGCCCTGCCACAGGCTGTTCTCAACCACGGCGAAGCCCCATTTGGCTTCATCCACCGGGCTTGGACGCTGCTTGCGGATCTCATCCGTATGCCAGGATTGGGCAATCAACTGGCGCAGGCGACGCATTACCTGGTGGCGTTCGTAGTCGGCGATATCGGTATTATCAAGCTGTTTCAGACAGTTGTTGATTTCACCCATCTTGTGAATAAGCGTACGGCGGGTAATTTCTGTCGGGTGGGCGGTTAGCACCAACTCCAGAGACAGCGACTCTACCGCTTTTTTGATGGTTGCGTCGTTGAGGTCCGGTTGGTTTTTCAGTTTACGCAGAGTACGGGCAATCACTTCCGGGTTGCTGGCGGCTTCGCCTTTTGGCGAAATGCTGTGGTATTGCTCGGCAGTATTGGCCAGGTTCAGGAACTGACTAAACGCGCGCGCAACTGGCAGCAGCTCGTCATTAGACAAATTTTGTAGCGTGGTGAGCAGCTCCTGGCGATTAGCTTCATTGCCGGCGCGTGAAGATTTGGATAGCTTACGGATTGTTTCTACGCGATCAAGAATGTGTTCTCCCAGCGCATCCTTGATGGTTTCTCCCAGCACCTTGCCGAGCATACTGACATTACTACGCAACGCGGAATATTGTTCGTTCATATGACCCCAGACACCCCATCTTTAATGTAATTGCCCTGTCTCTTTCATGCCACAGCGGCAGTGGCTGCGCTCGCCCGTATGCCAGCTCTCCGGAATGGGCTCGTTTGCCGCCTTGCTGTGACGTGAAATTTTTCGGACTTTGCTTTTTAGCCGTCTTTTATAAAGCCACGTAAAACCCGTGGCGTCAATTACTGCGAAATCGGTTCAGCAAACGAAAAAATGGCGGTAATTTATTAAAGTTAATTCGCATCGTGCCAAATAAGAAATGCTTATGAACATGTGGCGTAGAGACGCCGGATGGCGCTGCGCTTATCCGGCCTACAAGACGGGGTAGGCCCGGTAAACATCACGTCACCGGGCAATATGCATTAATGCCAGCAAAAATGGTGTACTACCTGGGTAATCAATTCCCGGGTTGGCTTAATAAAACGCGTTTCGAGATATTCATCCGGCTGATGCGCCTGATTAATTGAGCCCGGACCAAGCACCAGCGTTGGGCATAATGTCTGCATAAACGGCGCTTCAGTACAGTAGTTCACCACGTCGGTTTTCGTTCCCAACAGTTTTTCTACTACTTCAACCAGTTGGTGGTCCGGTGGACACTCATAACCTGGAATCGGCGGATGTAATTCCGCCACCGTCAGGCGGCCCGGCCAGCGTTCGCTTACCGGGGCCAGCGCGTCGTTAAGCAGTCCATTAAGGTCGTTTAACGTCATGCCCGGCAGTGGACGAATATCCATATGCAATTCGCAGCAGGCGCAGATACGGTTTGAGGCATCGCCGCCGTGAATATGGCCCAGATTCAGCGTTGGATACGGAACGGTAAACGCCTCGTAGTGATACCGCGCTTTCAGCGAGTCACGCAGTTGCATGATATGGCCAATCGCATCGTGCATCAGTTCAATGGCGTTAACCCCACGCGCCGGGTCGCTGGAATGACCGGACTGCCCCAGGACGCGAACGACATTAGAGATATGCCCTTTGTGCGCGCGTATCGGTTGCAACGACGTCGGTTCGCCAATGATCGCGCAGTCCGGACGTAATGCCGTGGTTTCGGAAAAATAACGCGCCCCCGCCATGCTGGTCTCTTCATCGGCGGTCGCCAGAATGTAGAGCGGCTTTTTCAACTTTGTGACGTCAACGTCACGTAGCGCGTCCAGAATAAAAGCGAAGAAGCCTTTCATATCCGCAGTGCCCAGGCCATAGAGCTTATTGTCATGCTCGGTCAGCGTGAACGGGTCGCGCGTCCAGCGTCCGTCATCAAAGGGAACCGTGTCGGTATGGCCGGTCAGCAGCAAACCGCCCGCGCCATGTCCGGTGCTGGCGAGCATATTAAATTTGTTTCGCGTTCCTGGAACCGGTTGAACCTCTACGTTGAAACCAAGATCGCTGAACCAGCCTGCAAGCAAAGTGATTAAAGACGCATTACTTTGATCCAGGGATTCTTCGGTTGCGCTTATCGACGGTGTGGCAATCAAAGCGCGGTAAATCTCGATAAATGGCGGTAAAACGTTTTTCATTGTTGACACACCTCAGGTCATGATAGTATCAATATTCATGCATTAATTATGAATAAAAATACATTAACGTTGAGCATAAAGGAACCCGATGTTGAATACGCTGATTGTAGGCGCTAGCGGTTATGCGGGCGCAGAGCTTGTAAGCTACGTAAATCGCCACCCACATATGACCATAACCGCTTTGACCGTCTCAGCGCAAAGCAATGATGCAGGAAAGTTAATTTCTGATTTACATCCGCAGTTAAAAGGGATTGTCGACCTGCCATTGCAACCGATGTCGGATGTACGTGACTTTAGCGCAGATGTTGATGTGGTGTTCCTGGCGACAGCGCATGAAGTGAGCCACGATCTGGCACCGCAGTTTTTACAGGCCGGATGCGTCGTATTCGATCTTTCCGGCGCGTTTCGGGTAAACGATCGCGCCTTCTATGAAAAATATTACGGATTTACTCATCAGTATCCTGAGCTGCTGGAGCAGGCGGTGTACGGTCTGGCGGAGTGGAATGCCGATAAACTGAACACGGCGAATCTGATTGCGGTTCCTGGTTGCTATCCAACCGCAGCGCAGTTGTCGCTAAAACCGCTGATTGACGGCGGGCTTCTGGATCTGACGCAGTGGCCGGTAATTAATGCCACCAGCGGGGTGAGCGGCGCGGGGCGCAAAGCGGCAATTTCGAACAGTTTCTGTGAAGTGAGTCTGCAACCGTATGGCGTGTTTACGCATCGTCATCAGCCGGAAATCGCCGTCCATCTGGGCGCGGAGGTCATCTTCACCCCGCATCTGGGGAATTTTCCGCGCGGGATTCTGGAAACCATTACCTGCCGCCTGAAAGCGGGAGTAACCCATGCGCAGGTCGCCGACGTGTTGCAAAAAGCCTATGGCGACAAACCGCTGGTGCGCCTGTATGACAAAGGCGTTCCGGCGTTAAAGAACGTCGTCGGGCTGCCGTTCTGCGATATTGGTTTTGCCGTCCAGGGCGAACATCTGATTGTGGTGGCAGCCGAAGACAACTTGTTGAAAGGCGCAGCGGCGCAAGCAGTACAGTGCGCTAATATTCGTTTTGGCTTCGCTGAAACGCAGTCTCTTATTTAAGGGTGAAATGATGAATCCATTAATTATCAAGCTGGGTGGCGTATTACTGGATAGCGAAGAGGCTCTGGAACGTCTTTTTACCGCGCTGGTCAACTATCGTGAGTCCCATCAGCGTCCGCTGGTGATTGTTCATGGCGGCGGTTGCGTGGTGGATGAGCTGATGAAAGGGCTGAATTTGCCCGTGAAAAAGAAAGACGGCCTGCGCGTGACGCCTGCCGATCAGATTGGCATCATTACCGGCGCGCTGGCGGGAACCGCTAACAAAACTCTGCTGGCCTGGGCGAAGAAACACCATATCGCCTCTGTTGGTCTGTTTCTGGGCGATGGCGACAGCGTAAACGTGACTCAACTCGATGAAGCGTTAGGCCACGTCGGGCTGGCGCAGCCGGGGTCGCCGAAGCTGATTAACATGCTGCTGGAAAACGGCTTTCTGCCGGTGGTCAGCTCCATTGGCGTAACAGACGACGGCCAACTGATGAACGTCAACGCCGATCAGGCGGCAACCGCGCTGGCGGCGACGCTGGGGGCCGATCTGATCCTGCTTTCCGACGTGAGCGGTATTCTGGACGGCAAAGGCCAGCGTATCGCCGAAATGACGGCGTCCAAAGCCGAGCAGCTTATCGACCAGGGCATTATTACCGACGGGATGATTGTGAAAGTGAATGCGGCTCTCGATGCTGCGCGGGCGCTGGGGCGCCCGGTGGATATCGCTTCCTGGCGTCATGCGGAGCAACTGCCTGCGCTGTTTAACGGCACGCCGATTGGCACGCGTATTCTGGCTTAACTATTTGTTCGCCCGATGGCGGCTGCGCCTTATCGGGCCTGCGTGAACAGAAATTATAGGCCGGATAAGCGTAGCGCCATCCGGCAGTGAAATTCGAAGAATTAAGGAAGTCTATTATGGCACTTTGGGGTGGGCGTTTTACACAGGCGGCAGACCAGCGGTTTAAACAATTCAATGATTCGTTGCGCTTCGATTACCGTCTGGCGGAGCAGGATATTGTCGGTTCTGTGGCCTGGTCTAAAGCATTGGTCACGGTAGGCGTACTGACTGCCGATGAGCAACGACAGTTGGAAGAAGCGCTGAACGTGTTGCTGGAAGAGGTTCGCGCGAATCCGCAGCAAATCCTGCAAAGCGATGCGGAAGATATCCATAGCTGGGTGGAAGGTAAGCTCATCGACAAAGTGGGTCAGTTGGGTAAAAAGCTGCACACCGGACGCAGCCGTAACGATCAGGTGGCGACGGACCTGAAACTGTGGTGCAAAGAGACGGTGAGGGAACTGCTTACCGCTAACCGCCAGCTACAGAGCGCGCTGGTGGAAACCGCGCGGGCGAACCAGGACGCGGTAATGCCGGGATATACCCATCTGCAACGCGCGCAGCCAGTGACTTTCGCCCACTGGTGTCTCGCGTATGTCGAAATGCTGGCGCGCGATGAAAGCCGCCTGCAGGACACGCTTAAACGTTTGGACGTGAGTCCGCTAGGCTGCGGCGCATTGGCGGGCACGGCCTATGAAATTGACCGTGAACAATTGGCAGGCTGGCTGGGCTTTACGTCTGCGACTCGCAACAGCCTGGACAGCGTGTCCGATCGTGACCACGTACTGGAACTGCTTTCTGATGCGGCTATCGGCATGGTGCATCTGTCACGCTTCGCGGAAGATCTGATTTTCTTTAATTCTGGTGAAGCGGGCTTTGTAGAGCTTTCTGACCGCGTGACTTCCGGTTCATCGTTAATGCCGCAGAAGAAAAACCCGGACGCGCTGGAGCTGATTCGCGGTAAGTGCGGTCGCGTACAAGGGGCGCTAACCGGCATGATGATGACTTTAAAAGGTCTGCCGCTGGCGTATAACAAAGATATGCAGGAAGACAAAGAAGGGCTGTTCGATGCGCTCGATACCTGGCTTGACTGCCTGCATATGGCGGCGTTGGTGCTGGACGGTATTCAGGTGAAACGCCCATGTTGTCAGGACGCGGCGCAACAGGGGTATGCCAACGCCACGGAGCTGGCGGATTACCTGGTCGCGAAAGGCGTGCCGTTCCGCGAAGCGCACCATATTGTCGGCGAAGCGGTGGTAGAAGCCATTCGCCAGGGTAAGCCGCTGGAAGCGTTGCCGCTGGCCGATTTACAGAAATTCAGCCGCGTGATTGGCGACGATGTGTATCCGATATTGTCTTTGCAGTCGTGTCTGGATAAACGGGCGGCAAAAGGCGGCGTTTCTCCGCAGCAGGTGGCGCAGGCCATCGACGATGCCAGGGCGCGCCTCGCGTTGTAGGCCTTATAAGCGTAGCGCCATCAGGCAATACTGCCCGGCCGAGCATCAGCGACGCCGGGCTTTTTTACGCAAAAAAAAAAGCGGACCAGAGGTCCGCAAAAGTTCACGTTGGCTTTAGTTATTTCGGGTTCGAGAGATACCCTCTAAACGGGCGGTGTCTTCAAGGGTTAAACGAGAAACCGCTCCGTTCTGTGATGTATTATTAATCAGAAAGGTTGATAGGGATAATCGTTCGTTGCTATGCTACCTATCGCCATGAACTATCGTGGCGACGGAGGATGAATAATGAATATTCGTGATCTTGAATATCTGGTGGCGTTAGCCGAACATCGCCATTTCCGGCGAGCGGCGGACTCCTGTCACGTCAGCCAGCCAACCCTTAGTGGGCAAATACGTAAGCTGGAAGATGAGCTGGGCGTTATGCTGCTGGAGCGTACGAGCCGTAAGGTGCTGTTTACCCAGGCGGGCTTACTGCTGGTGGATCAGGCGCGTACCGTACTGCGTGAGGTCAAGGTGCTCAAGGAGATGGCAAGCCAACAAGGCGAGACGATGTCCGGCCCGCTGCATATTGGTTTAATCCCAACGATTGGTCCCTATTTGCTGCCGCTTATCATTCCAATGTTGCACCAGACTTTCCCGAAGCTGGAAATGTATCTGCATGAGGCGCAAACGCATCAGCTGTTAGCGCAACTCGATAGCGGCAAGCTTGACTGCGCTATTCTGGCGCTGGTGAAAGAGAGCGAGGCGTTTATCGAAGTGCCGCTGTTTGATGAGCCCATGATGCTGGCTATTTATGAGGATCATCCGTGGGCGAATCGCGATCGCGTGCCGATGTCCGATCTGGCGGGCGAGAAATTGCTGATGCTGGAAGATGGCCACTGTCTGCGCGATCAGGCGATGGGGTTTTGTTTTGAAGCGGGAGCGGATGAAGATACCCATTTCCGGGCGACCAGTCTGGAAACGCTGCGCAACATGGTGGCGGCGGGCAGTGGTATTACACTACTCCCGGCGCTGGCCGTACCGCAGGAGCGTAAGCGCGACGGCGTGGTTTATCTGCCATGCATTAAGCCGGAGCCGCGTCGTACCGTGGGGCTGGTTTATCGCCCGGGATCGCCGCTGCGTAGCCGTTATGAGCAACTGGCAGAGGCCATCCGTGGCGCAATGGATGGCCATTTCGACAAGGCGTTAAAACAGGCGGTTTAAGCCGTTCAACGCCGCAACCCGATAAGCTTCCGCCATGGTTGGGTAGTTAAAGGTGGTGTTAACGAAGTATTCGATGGTGTTACCGCCACCTTTCTGCTCCATGATCGCCTGGCCGATATGAATAATTTCGGCGGCGCGTTCGCCAAAGCAGTGAATCCCCAGAATTTCTTTGGTTTCGCGGTGGAAGAGAATTTTTAGCGTGCCGACGTTCATGCCGACGATTTGCGCTCGCGCCAGATGCTTAAACTGCGCGCGGCCCACTTCGTAAGGCACTTTCATTGCCGTTAACTGCTGCTCGGTTTTGCCGACAGAACTGATTTCCGGAATGGTATAAATCCCGGTGGGGATATCTTCGATAAGATGCGCGGTCGCTTCGCCTTTCACCAGCGCCTGCGCTGCAATACGCCCCTGATCGTAAGCGGCGGAGGCCAGACTGGGATAGCCAATCACGTCGCCCACCGCATAGACGTGCGGCAGGGCGGTCTGGTACATACTGTTGACTTTGAGCTGTCCACGGCTGTCTGTTTCCAGACCAATATTCTCCAGCGCCAGCGAATCGGTGTTACCGGTACGGCCATTAGCATAGAGCAGGCAGTCAGCCTTCAGTTTTTTGCCGGATTTCAGGTGCATGATGACGCCATCATCGCAGCCTTCGATTTTCTCATACTCTTCATTGTGGCGAATAACCACGCCGCTATTCCAGAAAT
Organism: Salmonella sp. SAL4457; assembly: GCF_046548235.1. Lineage (NCBI taxonomy): Bacteria > Pseudomonadati > Pseudomonadota > Gammaproteobacteria > Enterobacterales > Enterobacteriaceae > Salmonella > Salmonella sp. SAL4457. The sequence continues at coordinate 6,357 of NZ_JBGDZO010000008.1, read as the reverse complement.
GGTAAGAGAGAGAGTCGGACATCTCCTGATCGAGAAAGGCCAGCAGGCGATCGCGGGTGTTGATCAGATCCACTTTCACATCCATACCGCGGAAGATGGACGCATATTCGCAGCCGATAACGCCGGCGCCGTAAATAATAACGTGGCGCGGTTCATGGTGGAGACTCAGGATTGAGTCGCTGTCATAAATGCGCGGATGCGAGAAATCCACATCACTGGGATGGTAAGGACGCGAACCACAGGCAATAACAAATTTTTCTGCCGTCAGGGTTTCAACCGTGCCGTCATGGCATTCCAGCGCCAGGGTATGTTCGTCAATAAAATGGGCGTTGCCCTGCAATATTTCACAGTGGTTACGCTCATAAAACCCCTGACGCATACGCGTTTGTTGATTAATCACGTTATCGGCATGATTAAGGATGTCGGCGAAAGAAGAACGAAGGAGACGGGAGTGGTCGCTATAGAGCGGGTTTTGATTAAATTCAATAATGCGGCTGACGGCGTGGCGAAGGGCTTTGGATGGGATGGTGCCCCAGTGGGTACATCCGCCGCCAACGTTATGATAACGCTCAATCACCGCGACGCGTGCTCCTTGCTTAACCAGACCCATTGCAGCGCCTTCACCGCCGGGGCCTGACCCTATGACGACTGCATCATAATCCCAGGAATGTGGCATGGTATTACTCACCTGTTTTTATACATAAAATAAACACGATGATAACATTTGCCCAGCTTTAACCCAATTATCGTTGTGCTTTTTTGCGAAGCCGGAGCACAAACTGTCTGTAAACAATCATTCACAATCCAGTGTGAACCCGTTACTTTTATTCTCTGGTATAGTGCCGAATAAGGCATATGGAAGGATTCAGACATTGTGATGGGTGTTAGAGCGCAACAAAAAGAAAAAACCCGGCGTTCGCTGGTGGAAGCCGCATTCAGCCAACTGAGCGCTGAGCGGAGTTTCGCCAGCCTGAGTTTGCGTGAGGTGGCGCGTGAAGCGGGCATTGCGCCAACGTCGTTTTACCGTCATTTTCGCGATGTCGATGAACTCGGTCTGACGATGGTGGATGAAAGCGGTCTGATGCTGCGTCAGTTGATGCGTCAGGCGCGACAGCGCATCGCGAAAGGCGGCAGCGTCATTCGCACGTCGGTCTCCACATTTATGGAGTTTATCGGCAACAACCCCAACGCCTTCCGTCTGTTGTTGCGCGAGCGTTCCGGCACTTCAGCGGCGTTTCGTGCCGCCGTCGCGCGGGAGATTCAGCATTTTATTGCGGAACTTGCCGACTATCTGGAACTCGAAAACCATATGCCGCGCGCGTTTACTGAAGCCCAGGCCGAAGCGATGGTGACTATTGTCTTTAGCGCGGGCGCAGAGGCGTTGGACATCGGCGCTGAACAGCGTCGGCAATTAGAAGAGCGGCTGGTATTGCAACTGCGCATGATTGCGAAAGGGGCGTATTACTGGTATCGCCGTGAGCAAGAGAAAATAGCACATCATTCCGAATAACGTGAAGGACGAGTAATGAAACAGTCAGGTCAAGATAAAGGTACGCTGTTGCTGGCGCTCATCGCTGGCTTATCGATTAACGGCACATTCGCAGCGCTGTTTAGCGCTATTGTGCCGTTCTCCGTATTCCCGGTTATCTCGCTGGTGCTGACGATATATTGCCTGCATCAGCGCTACCAAAATCGTACTATGCCGGTAGGTTTGCCGGGGTTGGCCGCCGCTTGTTTCATTCTTGGCGTTTTACTGTATAGCACCGTCGTGCGTGCAGAATATCCGGATATTGGCTCTAATTTCTTCCCGGCGGTGCTGTCGGTGATTCTGGTATTCTGGATTGGCTTTAAACTGCGTAACCGCAAGGAGGACACCGCGGAATAGTGTGCGAATGCCGGATGGCGGTATAACCGGCCATCCGACGTACATTTTACCTTGCGGTGAGTAATACCCCGCATTCCATATGATGTGTATACGGGAACTGATCGAATAGCGCCAGGCGAGACACCGTGTGCGTCTGGCTTAACGTTTCCAGGTTTTTGCACAACGTTTCCGGATTGCAGGAAATGTACAGAATACGTGGATAAGCCTGCACCATTTTTTCCGTTTCGCTGTCCAGACCGCTGCGCGGCGGATCGACAAAAATGGTTTCGCACTGATAGCCCTTCAGGTCGATCCCCTGCAGGCGGTTAAACTCACGAACGCCATTCATCGCCTGGGTAAACTCTTCCGCCGCCATGCGAATAATTTGCACATTATCAATATGATTAGCGGCAATATTGTACTGTGCGGCAGCGACGGACGGTTTGGCGATTTCGGTTGCCAGCACGCGGTTAAAATTGCGCGCCAGCGCTAAAGAAAAATTGCCGTTGCCGCAATACAACTCAAGCAGATCGCCTTTTGAGTCTTTCGTCACCTCCAGCGCCCACTCTAACATCTGAATATTCATGGCGGCGTTTGGCTGCGTAAAGCTGTTTTCGACCTGGCGGTAGATCATCTCTTTACCTGCCACAGGCAGACGCTCATCAATATAATCCTGATCCAATTCGATTTTGGTTTTAGTGGCCCGGCCAATCAGGTGTACGTTCAGACCTTGCGCGCGTAAAGCATCGCGTAACGCAGTGGCAGCTTCACGCCACTCTTCGTCCAGCTTCTTATGGTACAGCAACGACACTACCGCCTGGTTGCTCAAGGTCGTGAGATAATCCATCTGGAACAGCTTATGCCGCAGTGCATGATTATCGCGCACGCCGGCAATCATCGCCTTCATTAAGGTATTAATCAGTTGGCTGGCCGCCGGGAAGGTGTCAACGCGAATCCGGCTTTTGGTCTGCTGATCAAACATAATGTGGTACAGGTCATCGCCGTCATGCCACAGGCGAAATTCCGCACGCATACGATAGTGACTGACCGGCGAGCGAAATACTTCCGGAACCAGGTCAGAAAACGGCGCCATCATACTCTGCAAGCGCGCCACTTTTTCGGCTAGCTGCGCCTCATACTGTTCTGTCGGAAGATGTTCGGGGGTCATATCGCATCCTGAATAATAAAAGTACGCGGGGATTGTAGGGATTGCTCAGTGGATGTCCAGCTATTGATGATTTCTGATTTGTGATGCGCGGTCTGGACAGGGTGTTGTGACAGACGGTAGCATCCGTGGGCCGGTCCTGTGAGTTAATAGGGAATCCAGTGAAAATCTGGAGCTGACGCGCAGCGGTAAGGAAAGGTGAGATGAGAGCGTAAGCAGACACTGCCTCCGGCGGGAAGTCATCATTTCTGCTATCCAGCCAACGGATAACCCTCCAAGCCCGAAGACCTGCCGGCTAACGTCGCATCTGGTTTTTCATCATCGCGTACTATCGATGAAGCCTGCGGCATCCTTCTTATATTGTGGATGCTTTACAATGATTAAAAAAGCTACGCTGCTGACGGCGTTTTCCGTCACGGCCTTTTCCGCTTGGGCGCAGGACACTAGCCCGGATACCCTGGTTGTCACCGCCAACCGTTTTCAGCAGCCGCGCAGCGCGGTTCTGGCGCCCGTTACCATCGTGACGCGTCAGGATATTGAACGCTGGCAATCGACCTCCGTAAATGATGTTCTGCGCCGTTTGCCTGGCGTCGATATTGCGCAGAGCGGCGGCGCCGGACAAAACTCCTCCATTTTCATTCGCGGCACCAACTCCAGCCATGTACTGGTATTGATTGACGGCGTGCGTCTGAATTTAGCAGGCGTGAGCGGGTCCGCCGATCTCAGCCAGTTCCCGGTGTCGCTGGTACAGCGCATTGAATATATTCGCGGTCCGCGCTCCGCTATTTATGGTTCCGATGCTATCGGCGGCGTAGTGAATATCATTACGACGCGCGATAACCCAGGCACAGAATTAACCGCTGGATGGGGAAGCAATAGCTACCAGAATTACGACATCTCGACGCAACAGCAACTTGGCGAAAACACGCGGGCGACGTTGATCGGCGATTACGAATACACCAAAGGGTTTGACGTGGTAGCGAAAGGCGGTACCGGGATGCAGGCGCAGCCTGACCGGGACGGCTTTTTGAGTAAAACGCTTTATGGCGCGTTAGAGCATACCTTTTCTGATCGCTGGAGCGGATTCGTGCGTGGTTATGGCTACGATAACCGTACCGATTACGACGCCTATTACTCGCCGGGCTCGCCGCTGATTGATACACGCAAACTTTATAGCCAAAGCTGGGACGCCGGGCTGCGCTTTAATGGCGAACGTATTCAGTCTCAGCTGGTTTCAAGCTATAGCCACAGTAAAGATTACAACTATGATCCGCACTATGGCCGGTATGATACCTCCGCCACGCTGGATGAGATGAAACAGTACAATGTTCAATGGACCAACAGTGTGGTCGTGGGGCACGGTAATGTTGGGGCGGGCGTAGACTGGCAGAAACAGACTACCACGCCAGGTACCGGCTATGTGCCCGAGGGATATGACCAGCGTAATACCGGGGTTTACCTGACAGGATTACAACAGTTGGGTGACTTCACTCTGGAAGCGGCGGCGCGCAGTGATGACAACTCCCAGTTTGGTCGTCATGGTACATGGCAAACCAGCGCGGGATGGGAGTTTATAGAAGGTTATCGCTTTATTGCCTCCTACGGAACCTCCTACAAAGCGCCTAATTTGGGCCAACTGTATGGTTATTACGGTAATCCGAACCTGAATCCTGAAAAGAGTAAACAGTGGGAAGGCGCATTTGAAGGGCTAACCGCTGGCGTCAGCTGGCGTATTTCAGGTTATCGTAACGATATTAATGACATGATCGATTATGACGATCATCTGCAAAAATATTACAACGAAGGTAAGGCGCGCATTAAAGGTATTGAGGCGACGGCGAATTTCGATACCGGACCGTTAACGCATACGGTCAGTTACGATTACGTTGATGCGCGTAATGCGATTACCGATACGCCATTACCGCGGCGTTCCAAACAGATGGCAAAATATCAACTTGACTGGGACGTTTACGATTTTGACTGGGGGGTGACATATCAATACCTTGGTTCCCGCTATGATTCGGACTACTCCGCTTACCCATACCGGACAGTAAAAATGGGCGGCGTCAGTTTATGGGATCTTACGGTTGCATATCCGGTCACCTCACATCTGACAGTTCGTGGTAAAATAGCCAACCTGTTCGACAAAGATTACGAGACAGTTTATGGCTACCAAACTGCAGGACGAGAATACACCTTGTCTGGCAGCTACACCTTCTGAACCACGTCCCACCGTGCTGGTATTTGATTCCGGCGTCGGTGGATTGTCGGTCTATGATGAGATTCGGCGGCTCCTGCCGGATCTCCACTATATATATGCTTTCGATAACGTGGCTTTCCCCTACGGGGAAAAGAGTGAAACGTTTATCGTCGAGCGCGTTGTCGAGATTGTGACTGCGGTACAGCAGCGCTATCCCCTTTCACTGGCGGTGATTGCCTGTAATACCGCCAGTACGGTCTCACTTCCCGCATTACGTGAAAAGTTTGCCTTCCCGGTGGTGGGCGTTGTGCCTGCGATTAAACCAGCGGCGCGGCTGACCGCCAATGGCGTCGTCGGGCTACTGGCGACGAGAGCCACGGTCAAACGTCCTTATACTCACGAGCTGATTGCGCGCTTCGCTAATGAATGTCAGATAGCGATGTTGGGGTCGGCAGAACTGGTGGAACTGGCGGAAGCTAAACTACATGGCGACTCGGTATCGCTGGAAGAGCTGCGCCGCATATTACGCCCATGGCTACGAATGCCGGAGCCGCCTGACACGGTCGTTCTGGGGTGTACGCATTTCCCTCTATTACGGGACGAGCTTTTGCAAGTCCTGCCCGAAGGGACGCGGTTAGTGGATTCCGGCGCGGCGATAGCGCGTCGTACAGCCTGGCTGTTGGAACATGAAGCGCCGGATGCGAAATCAACCGATGCCAATATTGCTTATTGCATGGCAATGACGCTAGGAGCTGAACAATTATTACCCGTTTTACAGCGTTATGGCTTTGAAACGCTCGAAAAACTGCCGGTTTAATGGCGTTTTGGGTAAATACCAGGCACTTGAGAAATTATTTTAAATTTCCTCTTGTCAGGCAGAAATAACTCCCTATAATGCGCCACCACTGACACGGAACAACGGCACACAGGCCGCCGGGTCAGCGGGGTTCAGACCAGAACCTCACGGAGAAAAGCGAAAATAAACGCTTGACTCTGAAGCGGGAAAGCGTAATATGCACACCCCGCGCCGCTGAGAAAAAGCGAAGCGGCACTGCTCTTTAACAATTTATCAGACAATCTGTGTGGGCACTCGAAGATACGGATTCTTGACGTCCTCGGACGAAAAAT
>NZ_JBGDZO010000007.1:116951-215075 GCF_046548235.1 Salmonella sp. SAL4457 | reverse complement strand
CTGCACGACCCACCAATGTAAAAAAGCGCCCTAAAGGCGCTTTTTTGCTATCTGCGATATGGAAGATTCGAACCTGCAGCAGGTTCGGGTCTTGCCTGATGCGCTGCGCTTATCAGGCCTACAGACGACACCGCCGCGTAGGCCGGATAAGACGTTAGTCGCCATCCGGCACAGACATCATACCGTCAACGCCGCCACCAGTTTCTCCAGTGCTGGCGTTGCCTGCTGCTGGTCATACACAATATACAAATCCGCCGGAATACGTTCCTCTAACGGACGGAACACCACACCCGGCCAGCTCATTTGCGCATAGCCATCAGCCATCAACGTAATCCCGATCCCCATACTGATCATCGCCAACACCGTTTGCGGCTCAACCACTTCCCGAATAATCATTGGCGAGAAACCCGCCTGTTGGCATACACGTTGTAAAAATCCCCAATCAGAATGTACGGAAGGCAACGTAACAAAATATTCATTGCGCAACGCCGACAGCGGCACAGAATCTCTGGATGCCAGATCGTGATCTTCCGGAACTGCAACCATGAATGCAGATTCATGCAAACGTATGCTGGTAAAACCGACTGCTGGTTCGATAGCCATACGCCAGATCCCTGCATCAAGTTCCCGACGCTCTAACAACGCCATTTGCATACCTGGAGACTTTTCGCGAAAAAGTACTTCAACATTGGGATTTGCTTTCAAAAAGTGACGCATCGCAGGACGCATTCTTCCCCACAGCGCCGTACCAACCACACCCAGTTCAATGCGCCCCGCTTCACCGCGACCAATCTGCTCCACTCGCGCCAGCGCCTGATTTGCATTGGCTAACAAGCGACGTGACTCCTCCATTAAAACTTTCCCGGCATGGGTTAATGCAACGCTGCGGGAATGACGAATAAACAGCAATGTACCCAGTTGCTGTTCAAGTTCTTTGATATGGATACTCAAGGGAGGTTGTGACATATTTAACCGGGCAGCAGCCCGGCCAAAATGCAATTCTTCTGCAACAGCGAGGAAATAACGTAATAGCTTTAGATCAATACGATGGGCTCGTTCCATCACTATCGCACTCCAGGAATAAGGGATAACGTCTGGAATTTACCATATTACCTAGTAAAAAATAGATTTAACGACAAGATACCCAATATACATAAATACAATAGATAATACCCCGGGTAAAACATTTGGTGCGGGAATAGGTATACGGCATAAAGTAAAAAATGCGCCAATACCAAATCCAATACCGGAGGAGAGAATAATTTCTTTCATGCTGTGTCCTTGTTCATAAAAATGGACTGGCGAACATCCTCTCGCCAGTCAAATAAAATTAATGTGCTAATGATTTGGTCGACAGTTTTTCTGGATGGTGCTGATATTTAAAGAACAATGCAAAAATAACGGCCAATGCCAGAGCGTAGGCGGCAAAGACCAGCCAGATGGTTTGCCAATCTTTTACGCCATCAATAGAAAAATAATCCACGGCCATACCGCTTAAAAGAGACCCAATCCACGCCCCCACGCCGTTAACCATGGTCATAAACAACCCCTGCGCGCTGGCGCGAATACTTGAGTCCACCTCCTGCTCTACAAATACTGACCCTGAGATGTTGAAGAAATCAAATGCGCAGCCATAAACAATCATCGACAGCAGCAGTAGCACAAAGCCAAACGGGGATGGATCGCCAAAGGCAAAGAAGCCGAAACGCAGCATCCACGCCAGCATACTCATCAGCATTACCGTTTTAATACCAAAGCGTTTAAGGAAGAACGGAATGGTGAGGATAAAGCCCACTTCCGCCATCTGCGAAACTGAAAGCAAGATAGAGGGATACTTCACCACAAAGCTGTCGGCAAACTCAGGATTACGGGCAAAATCATGCAGGAACGGATTACCGAAGACATTGGTAATTTGCAGCACCGCCCCCAACATCATCGCAAACAAAAAGAAGATTGCCATGCGTGGATTTTTAAACAGAACAAAAGCATCCAGTCCGAGCTTACTGGCAAGCGTGGTGTTCGCCTTCTTCTCGGCTACCGGAATTTTCGGTAACGTCAGCGCATACAGGGCCAGCAATAACGATGCGCCAGAAGCGATGTATAATTGCGCACTGCTCAGTTCCAGCCCCATCAGGCTCACCGTCCACATCGCAACAATAAAACCTATTGTGCCGAAAACGCGCACAGGCGGAAATGACGTTACCGGATCCTGACCTGCTTTCGCCAGACAGGAGTACGAAACGCTATTGGATAATGCAATCGTTGGCATATACGCCATCGCATTAACCAACATCACCCAGAACATCGTCTGGGGATCGGTAACGGTGGTGGCGTACAATAACGCCCCCGCGCAAACCAGATGGCAAAGCATATAGGCTCGCTCAGCGCGCAGCCATTTATCAGCAATGATCCCCATAATGCCCGGCATGATAATCGCTGCCAGTCCTTTTGAGCTGTAGACCATACCGACATTCGCGCCGGTAAAATCCAGAGTGTTGATCATGTAAGAGCCCAGGGTAACCAGCCAGCTCCCCCAGATAAAATATTGCAAGAACGACATGACTTTTAAGCGGGACGTAATACCCATTTTTTATTCCTTGCCGTGAGATAAAGCCCCAATACGGGGCCGTAGTCATTGTGTTTAGGCCAGCTTACGTAAAAAGCCGCAAATCAGATTTATAAAGTTCTGCCGGGAAAGTTCAGCCGCCGCCAGCGTTTGCGCATGGGAGAGTTTTACATCGCCCAGCCCTTCCGCCAGATTGGTGATCGCTGAGACGGCAACAACTTTGAGGCCACAATGACGTGCGCTAATCACCTCAGGGACAACGGACATTCCGACCACATCGCCGCCAATAATCTGCATCATGCGGATTTCTGCCGCCGTTTCGAAGTTCGGACCCGGATAAGAAACAAATACGCCTTCAGTGAGGGTGAATCCCTCCTCTGCCGCAACGGACTGAAGCATGGCGCGATAATCTGCGTCATAAGCATTAGCCAGCGAGAAGAAGCGATCGCCATAACGATCATCGTTTGGCCCCACCATCGGCGTACCGGGCATCGTATTAATGTGATCGCTAAGCGCAACCAGGCTACCCGGCCCCACTTCCGGACGCAGAGATCCTGCCGCATTGGTGCAGAACAACACTTCACAGCCCAGTAATTTCAACGTGCGAATGGCATCGGTCATCACCGCCATTCCACGCCCTTCATAAAAATGTCCGCGGCCTTTCATACAGGCCACCGGAACACCCGCCAGATGGCCGAGCACCAGTTCACCAGCATGGCCGTGTACGGTGCTGACGGGAAATCCCGGCAATTTCTCGTAAGAAATGGCTACCGCATCTTCGATTTGATCCGCCAGAGCACCCAACCCGGAGCCTAAAATAAACGCGACTCGCGGGGTAAATGCCGGTTTATGTGCATGAATAATATCAATACAATACTCAGGATTATGAGAAAAAAGAGCGTGAGGCATAAGTTTCCTTGTTCTATCGGATTTAATTTGACTCCTTTTTATAACGACCATCGCCCCTTGCTGACCAATACACTTTTCACGTGTCATCAATAGCCATTTAATATCGATAGATTTAGATCGCTTCTGTATTAATACAGAGGGAAAACAGTATTGGTTTTTGCTTGCACTTCATATTAACAATATGCCGCTTTCATATTTATAAATTGCCTCTTTTTAATTAACCCATTAATAATTATCGGCATAGGGAAATATGCTATGAAAAAAATTCTTACTCTGACGCTTTCTTCTTTACTCATTATTCCCGCACTCACCCATGCGGAATTTAAAGGCGGGTTCGCCGATATCGGCCTCCATTACCTCGACTGGACATCAGACACCACGGAAAAAACCAGTAAAAAATCCCATAAAGATGATTTTGGGTACCTGGAACTGGAAGGCGGAGCGAATTTTAGCTGGGGAGAAATGTACGGGTTCTTCGACTGGGAAAATTTTTACAATGGCCGCCACGCTAAACCAGGCAGCGAACAGCGTTACACCTTTAAAAATACCAACCGTATTTATCTGGGCGATACAGGATTAAACCTCTATCTCCATGCCTACGGGACGTACGGTTCACCTCATCGCGCTAATTTCCATGATGACATGTTTCTCTATGGTTTAGGCTATAACTTCACAGGTAACGGTTACTGGTTTAAACCCTTCTTTGCCAAACGTTATACCGATCAGACCTACTACACAGGCGATAATGGTTATGTATTAGGTTGGGTGGCCGGCTATAGCTTCTCGTTGGGTAGTGAGAAATTCAGCGTAACGAACTGGAATGAGTATGAGTTTGACCGCGATGCGTCCTACGCTGCGGGCAATGGCGGGAAAGATGGCATTAATGGCGCAGTAGCGCTGTGGTGGAATGCGACTCCTCACCTGACCGCAGGAGTACAATATCGTTACGCTGATAATAAGTTAGGAGAATCCTTCCTGCAGGATGGCATTATTTATTCCATCAAATACCTGTTTTAACACACAGCCCTGTCAAAAATGGCAGGGCAAGACCGCACCTCACACACGGACAGATAGATATTTATAGCTGATACAGCGGATCTTTCGCCCTCGCGGCGGTTAATTCGCTGGCCTGAGTACGCACCACGTCCCACAACGCCTGCGCCGCCGTGGAGAGCGATCGGTTTTTTCGCCGCGCCAGCATGAGCTGCCTTTCAACTACGGGCGTCAGCCGTTTAACCTGTAAGTGGCTGCCCTGCGGGAGCGGTAACGCCAGCGCGGGCAGCACGCTGATGCCGATTCCCGCTTCCACCATTGGAAAAAGCGTGGCCGGGTGACCAATCTCCTGAACAATATTGGCATCAATCGAAAAATGGGCCAGCGCCGCATCAATCAGCGGTCGACTGCCGGAAGCATAATCCTGTAAGACCAGCGACGCCTGTTTAAGATCCTGTCAGCTTACCCATTCCTGATGCGCCAGCGGATGATCCTGGCGACACAACAGTAAAAAAGGCTCTGATAAGATGGCTTCACACTGTAAATCCACCGCTGCGCCGGGATCGATAACGATGCCAAAATCCACTTCACCCTGGCGGATGCTCTCCAGCACCCACTGCTGCGGACGATCGTGCAATACAAAATCAATAGCGGGATAAAGTGAATTACTTTGGGCAATGCATTGCGGAATAAGATGCGCAGAAATGGTTTGGCTCGCGGCAACGCGCACGGTGCCGGTTAATTGTGTCCCTACTCTGCCTGCATCGCGCAGTATGCTGTTCAGTTCATCAAGCACCCGCTCCAGACGCGTCGCCAGTTGTTGCCCCGCCTCGGTCAGCACCACCTCACGCGTAGTGCGATCCAGCAGTCTGACGCCGGTTTGCCGCTCCAGCTCTTTTACGCTATGACTGACCGCAGACTGGCTCAGTCCAATCCTGTCCCCTGCCCGACTGAAACTTTTGGCTTGGGCGACGGTAATAAAAATACGCAGTTGACGCAGTGAATAGTTCATCGACTAGATTCATATATAGATGCAATAAATCAATTTTATTTCTCAAAGCGAAAAACGCAAAATAGCTGCACCGACTTTCAGGAGTTTTTATGAAACTTTTTCGTATCCTTGACCCTTTCACGCTGACACTTATCACCGTGGTACTACTGGCCTCTTTTTTCCCGGCGGAAGGCGGCTTTGTGCCTGTCGTTGAAGGCATTACGACAGCGGCCATCGCTCTGCTGTTTTTTATGCATGGCGCGAAGCTTTCGCGTGAAGCGATCATCGCTGGCGGCAGCCACTGGCGGTTGCATCTGTGGGTCATGTGCAGCACTTTTGTGCTCTTTCCTGTCCTCGGCGTACTGTTTGCCTGGTGGGCGCCTGTCAATGTCGACCCTATGCTCTACAGCGGCTTTCTGTATCTGTGCATTTTGCCTGCCACCGTGCAGTCGGCGATTGCGTTTACTTCACTCGCGGGCGGTAACGTCGCGGCCGCAGTGTGCTCAGCGTCTGCGTCCAGTCTGCTGGGCATTTTCCTGTCGCCGCTGCTGGTCGGTCTGGTAATGAATATTCATGGCGCGCAGGGCAGTCTGGAAGAGGTGGGCAAAATTATGCTGCAACTGCTGCTGCCTTTTGTGCTGGGACACCTGTCTCGCCCGTGGATCGGCAACTGGGTCGCGCGCAACAAAAAGTGGATCGCGAAAACAGATCAGACCTCTATTTTGCTGGTGGTCTACTCGGCGTTCAGCGAAGCGGTGGTCAACGGCATCTGGCACAAAGTCGGCTGGGGATCGTTGCTGTTTATCGTCGTGGTCAGCCTCATACTGTTGGCGATCGTCATCGCCATTAACGTCTTTGTCGCCCGTAAATGCGGCTTCAATAAAGCCGACGAAATCACTATCGTTTTCTGCGGTTCGAAAAAAAGCCTGGCCAACGGGATCCCGATGGCCAATATTCTGTTTCCGACGTCAGTGCTGGGTATGATGGTATTACCGCTGATGATCTTCCACCAGATCCAACTGATGGTCTGTGCGGGGCTGGCACGGCGCTACAAACGCCAGACCGAGAAGTTACAGGCGCAGCAGGAAAGCCGCGCCGCGAAAGCTTAAAGCGGGCGTTTCAGGGGCTGCACCAGTTGCGTCAGCCCCTCGGTTTTAATCAGCAGCGTGATTTGCATCAACTCCCCCAGTTTACCCGCCGGAAACTGATCTTTACGGGCAAACCACAGCAAATACTCTTCCGGAAGGTCGATCAATCGACGTCCCTGATATTTGCCGAACGGCATCACGGTGTTGGCGATTTCAACCAGCTGCTCTTTTTCCATCTCAGGCACCCAGTAAGCGGATCATTTCCGCTTCATCAATCACGGTAATACCCAGTTCCTGCGCTTTTGCCAGTTTGGAACCCGCCGCTTCACCGGCAATCACCAGATCGGTTTTCTTCGATACGCTGCCTGCTACTTTCGCGCCCAGCGCCACTAAACGCGCTTTAGCGTCATCGCGGGACATCTGGCTCAGGCTACCGGTTAGTACCACGGTTTTACCGGCAAATGGGCTATCGATCTCTTGCACATTAATGACTACCGGCGCGGGCCAGTGAACCCCTTCCGCCAGTAGCTGCCCAATCACATCACGATTACTCTCTTCGGCAAAAAAGTTAAAGACGTGCGTAGCGACCACAATCCCCACGTCAGGTACTTTCTGCAACTCGTCAATGGTGGCGGCCTGCAGCGCCTCCAGCGTGCCGAAATAAGCCGCCAGCCCCGCCGCCGTCGCTTCACCCACTTCACGGATGCCCAGCGCATAGAGAAAACGCGCAAAGGTCGTCGCTTTGGCTTTTTCCAGCGCGTTAACAACATTTTGCGCGGACTTTGGCCCCATTCGGTCCAGGCCGGTCAGTTTACCCGCCGTCAGACGGAACAGATCCGCTGGCGTATGGACATACTCCCTTTCCACCAGTTGGTCGATGATCTTATCGCCCATCCCGTCTACATCCATTGCCCGGCGCGACACAAAATGTTTTAGCGACTCTTTACGCTGCGCGCCGCAAATCAGCCCGCCGGTACAACGGGTAACGGCTTCGCCTTCGACGCGCTCTACGTCCGATCCGCACACCGGACAGTGCGTTGGAAACGCAATCGGACGCGTCTCTTCAGGGCGTTCGGACAGAACCACGTTGACCACCTGAGGGATCACATCGCCTGCCCGACGGATAACCACCTTATCGCCAATGCGCAAGCCAAGTCGCTCAATTTCATCGGCATTATGCAACGTGGCATTGCTGACCAGCACACCAGCCACCTGAACCGGTTCCAGACGCGCCACCGGCGTAATCGCCCCGGTGCGCCCGACCTGAAACTCAACATCGCGCACAAAAGTCATCTGCTCCTGAGCAGGAAATTTAAACGCCACCGCCCAGCGCGGCGCACGGGCCACAAAGCCCAATTGTTCCTGCAAAGCCAGCGAGTTGACCTTAATCACCACGCCGTCGATATCAAAACCGAGCGTAGGGCGATCTTTTTCGACGTTGTGATAAAAATCCAGTACCGCCTGGGGAGAATCGCACAGCGTCACGCGATCGCTGACCGGTAACCCCCACGCTTTAAATTGCAGCAAACGTCCCAGATGCGTATCCGGCAACTCGCCGCCTTCCAGAATACCGACGCCGTAGCAGAAAAATGTTAGCGGTCGCTTCGCCGTAATACGCGGATCGAGCTGACGCAGCGAGCCCGCCGCCGCGTTACGCGGGTTAGCAAACACTTTGCCGCCAGTGCGGCGCGCGTCTTCATTGATCTTTTCAAACCCGGCCTGCGGTAAAAATACCTCTCCGCGAACTTCAAGACGCGCCGGAATGTTATCGCCGTGCAGCTTTAACGGAATGGCGCGAATCGTGCGCACGTTTGAAGTGATATCTTCACCGGTGGTGCCGTCGCCACGCGTCGCAGCGCTCACCAGCACGCCGTTTTCATACAGAATGCTGACCGCCAGGCCATCCAGTTTTAGCTCGCAGCACCAGATGACATTTTCCGTGCTTTTTAGACGATCCTGCACTCGCTTGTTAAACGCCAGGAAGCTTTCTTCATCAAATACGTTATCGAGCGACAGCATCGGTACTTCATGGCGAATCTGGTTGAATGCCGTCAGCGGCGCCGCGCCAACGCGCTGCGTGGGCGAATCCGGCGTGATAAGGTCCGGACGTTGCGCCTCCAGCTCTCGCAGTTCCCGCATCAGGCGGTCATATTCGGCGTCGGGAATCTCTGGCGCATCCATCACATGATACAGATATTCATGATGGCGAAGCGTGGTTCGCAGTTCTGTCAGTTGTTGTTCGATTGGTTCCATATCACACCATCAATGATAAAAAACCCCCGACAGGCGGGGGTTACGTTAAAAATGTCACACCTGCGTTAACCTCAGGCGTTAGCGTCCATCACCTCGCGGATGCGGTCCTGATATTCGCGCAGTTTCTGCGGCGTCATCATCCGACGCTGGTCATCCAGCACGACGCCGCCGACCTCATCAGCGATATGCTGCGCGGATTGCAGCATCAGCTTGAAGTTCTGCAGCGCATCGCCGTAAGACGGTACCTGCATAAAGATAGTGACGCCAGGCGTAGTGAAGTCCGTCATTTCAGGATCGAACGTTCCCGGATTGACCATATTCGCCAGACTGAACAAGGCCGGGCCGCTGCCGTCCGGGCTCAAATGACGATGGAAAATATTCATATCGCCAAATTTAAAGCCTGACTGCTGAATACTGTTCAGTAACACTTCACCATTAAGCTCGCTGCCATGATGGGCCGCGACGTTCATAATGATGACCGCCTCTTTACGCTGCGGTTTTTCCACAACCGGCGCTTCTTCCACTACCGGTTCCGCCTCAACCACAGGTTCCGCAGGCTGGAAGGTTTGCGCTGATGGCGGCGGCGCGGGCTGCGCAACAGGCTGCGGCGCTTGCGACGGCGGTGCAGGCTGCTGTTGCGGCGGCTGTACCGGCGGCGCAGATGGCTGAACCTGCTGAGGCTGAGGCGCAGGTTGGACCGGTTGCTGAACCGGCTGTTGCATCGGCGCTTGCGGCTGCGGCGGCGCCGCTGGACGCGGTTGCGCAGACGCATAAGGCGGCTGGTACTGGTGTTGCGGCGACTGACGAGGGGCATCATGCTCCTGCGACTGGCCGGGGGCATGATTTACGCGGTGAACACGAACTTCACCCACGCCTTCGTCTTCTTCGACATCGTCGTCATACGAGTCGTCGTCGCGTTTCGATTTCATGCGTTTTAGTGGACGATCGCGGAACATAGAAGATCGTTCTTTACGGCTGGTCCAGAAACCATGTACCAGTAAAGCGATTATGGCGATCGCGCCAACAATGATTAATATCAGACGCAAATCCTGCATCATTATATTCTCTGTTGTTCTAACACCTTGCCACCACGGCAAACATTTACTCACTAAGAGTATTTGCCGATTACGTCAAGTGCAAGTGTACTGTTGGCTTTCGCAGCATAAAGATGAAGGAAAATGTGCTTTTTGCTGTTTTTTCGAACATTTCCGAACTATCCACCGTCTGATAACCGGGTAAGATATCCCACGTTTACCCAGGGCTTTAAGAAAAAGGAGTATGTCCTGAATATGGTTTCATCATCCACAACCGTACCACGTAGCGGCGTCTATTATTTCTCGCAAGGATGGAAGTTAGTCACCCTACCGGGAATCCGCCGCTTTGTTATTTTACCTCTGCTGGTCAACATCGTGCTGATGGGCGGCGCATTTTGGTGGCTGTTTACCCAGCTTGACGCCTGGATACCTTCGTTGATGAGTCATGTGCCGGACTGGCTGCAATGGCTGAGCTATCTGCTGTGGCCGATTGCAGTTATCTCTGTTCTGTTGGTCTTTGGCTATTTTTTCTCTACCCTCGCCAACTGGATCGCCGCGCCGTTTAACGGCCTTTTAGCCGAACAGCTTGAGGCGCGGTTAACCGGCGCCACGCCGCCAGATACCGGCATACTCGGCATCATGAAAGATGTACCGCGCATTATGAAACGTGAATGGCAAAAGCTGGCGTGGTATCTGCCGCGTGCTATTGTGCTGCTGGTTCTCTATTTTATTCCTGGCATTGGCCAAACCATCGCGCCGGTGCTGTGGTTTTTGTTCAGCGCCTGGATGCTGGCGATCCAGTATTGCGACTACCCGTTCGATAACCACAAAGTGCCGTTTAAAACGATGCGCGCCGCGTTGCGCACGCAGAAGGTGGCGAATATGCAATTTGGCGCGCTCACCAGCCTCTTTACGATGATTCCGGTGCTTAACCTTTTCATTATGCCTGTCGCCGTCTGTGGCGCGACGGCAATGTGGGTTGATTGCTGGCGTGCTAAGCACGCGTTATGGAAATAACGTAAAAATGTATAAATAAGAGATGGCTTAGAGCCTATCCCACCAGGCGTTATTGGCGCAGCCAGTTTGGACACGGACAGCGCGCAAAAACCGGAGCGTACACGTAGTACGTGAGGATTTTGAGCACTGCCCAGGTCCAAAATGGCAAGTAAAATAGCCCTAATGGGATAAGCTCTTATGCTGTCTCTTATTCCATACTGATAACCATTATTCCCCATCAGCATATAGATATGCGAAATCCTTACTTCCCCATATCTGGCTGGAAGGTATGCTGGGAAGGTATCCCAATTTCATACAGTTAAGGACAGGCCATGAGTAAGATTTATGAAGATAACTCGCTGACTATCGGTCATACGCCGCTGGTTCGACTGAACCGTATCGGTAATGGACGCATTCTGGCGAAGGTGGAGTCGCGCAACCCGAGCTTCAGCGTCAAGTGCCGTATCGGCGCCAATATGATTTGGGATGCCGAAAAGCGTGGCGTACTGAAACCTGGCGTGGAACTGGTGGAGCCGACCAGCGGCAACACCGGTATTGCGCTGGCGTATGTCGCCGCCGCGCGCGGTTACAAACTCACCCTGACCATGCCGGAAACCATGAGCATTGAACGCCGCAAGCTACTCAAAGCATTAGGCGCGAATCTGGTGCTGACCGAAGGGGCGAAAGGGATGAAAGGCGCTATTCAGAAAGCCGAAGAAATTGTCGCCAGCGATCCGCAAAAATATCTCCTGCTCCAGCAGTTCAGCAACCCTGCCAACCCGGAAATCCATGAAAAAACCACCGGCCCGGAAATCTGGGAAGACACCGATGGTCAGGTGGATGTGTTTATCTCCGGCGTCGGCACTGGCGGTACGTTAACCGGCGTCACGCGTTATATCAAAGGGACGAAGGGTAAAACCGATCTTATCACCGTTGCGGTAGAACCCACTGACTCCCCGGTTATCGCCCAGGCGCTGGCTGGTGAAGAGATCAAACCGGGCCCGCATAAAATTCAGGGTATCGGCGCAGGCTTCATCCCGGGCAACCTGGATCTGAAACTGATTGATAAAGTGGTTGGCATCACCAATGAAGAAGCCATTTCTACCGCGCGCCGTCTGATGGAAGAGGAAGGTATTCTGGCAGGAATTTCTTCCGGCGCCGCGGTTGCTGCAGCGCTTAAGCTGCAGGAAGATGAAAGCTTTACCAATAAGAATATTGTGGTTATCCTACCCTCATCAGGTGAGCGTTATCTGAGCACCGCGTTGTTCGCCGATCTCTTTACTGAGAAAGAACTGCAACAGTGATGCCAGCATGTTAAAAACGCGTAAAAAAGCACCTTTTTGGGTGCTTTTTTGTGGCCTGCTTCAAACTTTCACCTCACCTGGCATTGATTCACCCTGCCGGAACTGGTATTTAACCAGACTAATTATTTTGATGCGCGAAATTAATCGTTACAGGAAAAGCGTTAGCTGAATCGATTTTATGATTTGGTTCAACTCTTCCTTTCGCGGCATAATGTTTAATGACGAGCGAAACGTCAGCGGCCATAAGTTGCCAGCAACGGATTGCGTAGAACACCTTTTGTGTCGCGTCCCGTTTACGCCGGCGCTAACAATACAGGCTAAAGTTGAGCCGCCAGGCTAGACTTTAGTTCCACAACACTAAACCTATAAGTTGGGGAAATACAATGTTCCAGCAAGAAGTTACCATTACCGCTCCGAACGGTCTGCACACCCGCCCTGCTGCTCAGTTTGTTAAAGAAGCAAAAGGCTTCACTTCTGAGATTACTGTGACTTCCAACGGCAAAAGCGCCAGCGCGAAAAGCCTGTTTAAACTGCAGACTCTGGGCCTGACTCAAGGCACCGTCGTCACCATCTCCGCAGAAGGTGAAGATGAGCAGAAAGCGGTTGAACATCTGGTCAAACTGATGGCGGAACTCGAGTAAGTTTTTTTCCGGGTTCTTTTAAAAATCAGTCACAAGTAAGGTAGGGTTATGATTTCAGGCATTTTAGCATCCCCGGGTATCGCTTTCGGCAAAGCACTGCTGCTGAAAGAAGACGAAATCGTCATTGACCGGAAAAAAATTTCTGCCGACAAGGTTGATCAGGAAGTTGAACGTTTTCTGAGCGGTCGTGCCAAGGCATCTGCGCAACTGGAAGCGATCAAGACAAAAGCTGGTGAAACGTTCGGTGAAGAAAAAGAAGCCATCTTTGAAGGGCATATTATGCTGCTCGAAGATGAGGAGCTGGAGCAGGAAATCATAGCCCTGATTAAAGATAAGCACATGACGGCTGACGCAGCCGCACATGAAGTTATCGAAGGTCAGGCCACTGCCCTGGAAGAACTGGATGATGAATACCTGAAAGAGCGCGCGGCTGACGTACGTGATATCGGTAAGCGCCTGCTGCGCAACATCCTGGGTCTGGCCATTATCGATCTGAGCGCGATTCAGGAAGAAGTTATCCTGGTTGCCGCTGACCTGACGCCGTCAGAAACCGCGCAGCTGAACCTGCAGAAAGTGCTGGGCTTCATCACCGACGCGGGCGGACGCACGTCTCATACCTCCATCATGGCGCGTTCTCTGGAACTGCCGGCGATCGTAGGTACCGGTAGCGTCACCGCTCAGGTGAAAAACGGCGACTATCTGATTCTGGATGCCGTAAACAACCAGGTTTACGTCAACCCGACCAACGATGTTATTGAGCAACTGCGCGCCGTCCAGGAGCAGGTTGCGACCGAGAAAGCGGAACTCGCAAAACTGAAAGATCTGCCAGCAATCACGCTGGATGGACATCAGGTTGAAGTTTGCGCCAACATCGGTACCGTTCGTGACGTTGAAGGCGCTGAGCGTAACGGCGCGGAAGGCGTTGGTCTGTATCGTACTGAATTCCTGTTCATGGATCGCGACGCGCTGCCGACGGAAGAAGAGCAGTTTGCCGCCTATAAAGCGGTCGCTGAAGCGTGCGGCTCGCAGGCGGTTATCGTCCGTACCATGGACATTGGCGGCGACAAAGAGCTGCCGTACATGAACTTCCCGAAAGAAGAGAACCCGTTCCTGGGCTGGCGCGCCGTGCGTATCGCCATGGATCGCAAAGAGATCCTGCGTGACCAGGTTCGCGCGATTCTGCGTGCCTCCGCTTTCGGTAAATTGCGCATTATGTTCCCGATGATCATCTCTGTTGAAGAAGTTCGCGCGCTGCGCAAAGAGATTGAAATCTACAAACAGGAACTGCGTGACGAAGGTAAAGCATTTGACGAAAGCATTGAGATTGGCGTGATGGTGGAAACACCAGCTGCGGCGACAATTGCGCGTCATTTAGCCAAAGAAGTTGATTTCTTTAGTATCGGCACCAATGATTTAACGCAGTACACCCTGGCAGTTGACCGTGGTAATGATATGATTTCACACCTTTACCAGCCAATGTCACCGTCCGTACTGAACTTGATCAAGCAAGTTATTGATGCTTCTCATGCAGAAGGTAAATGGACTGGCATGTGTGGTGAGCTTGCAGGCGACGAACGTGCTACACTTCTGTTGCTGGGGATGGGTCTGGACGAATTCTCTATGAGCGCCATTTCTATCCCGCGCATTAAGAAGATTATCCGTAACACGAACTTCGAAGATGCGAAGGTGTTAGCAGAGCAGGCTCTTGCTCAACCGACAACGGACGAGTTAATGACGCTGGTTAACAAGTTCATTGAAGAAAAAACAATCTGCTAATCCACGAGATGCGGCCCAATTTACTGCTTAGGAGAAGATCATGGGTTTGTTCGATAAACTAAAATCTCTGGTTTCTGATGATAAGAAAGACACCGGAACTATTGAGATTGTTGCCCCGCTCTCTGGCGAGATCGTCAACATCGAAGACGTGCCGGATGTAGTTTTTGCTGAAAAAATCGTTGGTGATGGCATCGCTATCAAACCAACCGGTAACAAAATGGTCGCCCCTGTTGACGGCACCATCGGCAAAATCTTTGAAACCAACCATGCGTTCTCTATCGAATCCGATAGCGGCATTGAGCTGTTCGTTCACTTCGGTATCGACACCGTTGAGCTGAAAGGCGAAGGCTTCAAGCGTATTGCTGAAGAAGGTCAGCGCGTGAAAGTTGGCGATCCGGTCATCGAGTTCGATCTGCCGTTGCTGGAAGAAAAAGCCAAGTCTACCCTGACTCCGGTTGTTATCTCCAACATGGATGAAATCAAAGAACTGATCAAACTGTCCGGTAGCGTGACCGTGGGTGAAACTCCGGTTATCCGCATTAAGAAGTAATTCTTGCCGCAGTGAAGAATGGCGCCTTTGGGCGCCATTTTTTTTGCCTGTACTTGCGCCGCCATCCGGCGATGGTGTGGCGCACTGCCTGATGGCGCTACGCTTATCAGGCCTACAAGGTTGCGAACATTTCAGCGCCAATCCACGGGTTACAACTGCGAGGTCACCGGGCGAAAGCACTTCTCGCGCATCAGGATCTTCATCCCATTCGGGCCACTCTCCAGCATCCTGCGTTCGGAATCGGACACTTGCAGCTCGCACTGATAGCCGCCAGTGATGCCAAACATCGCTCGCGCCACGCAGATATCTTCCAGCGCGTCCAGCCCGCTCGTTTCAAAATGCCCCACGATACGCCCCTGCTGGCGAACTACCAGCCGATAACTCTTCATCGCGCCTCCCCTGCCGGCGGCAGAATTAACTCATCACAGCCACACTG
The DNA here is from genome assembly GCF_046548235.1 of Salmonella sp. SAL4457. Classification (NCBI taxonomy): domain Bacteria; kingdom Pseudomonadati; phylum Pseudomonadota; class Gammaproteobacteria; order Enterobacterales; family Enterobacteriaceae; genus Salmonella; species Salmonella sp. SAL4457. The sequence goes on along the minus strand of NZ_JBGDZO010000007.1, from coordinate 199,538 downwards.
CTGTGTCCAGGTCATCACCTCCAGCACGCGCTGCGCCGCATCTTTTGCCGCGGTCGTCAGTTTTTTCCCCTGCACAATACCGCTGACCAGCTCGGCGCAGAAGAGATCTCCCGTCCCTTTTAATTCCGTCGCCACCCGCGGATGGGCAAAGACCTCTACGACCTGCGCAGTAACGACAGCAACCGTTATGGTCTCCAGAGATTCGCCCGGCGCGCTGGTGATAACCACCCATTTCAGCGTATCGGAAAGCAGCGATTGCGCCGCCGCCACCGCCTCTTCCAGCGTGCGGCACGGTTTACCACTCAGCATCTCCAGCTCAAATACGTTCGGCGTTAGCCCCTGCGCCTGCGGCAACAAATGTGTGCGATAAGCCTGCGGAATTTCCGCCTGCACATACATTCCACTGTCGGTATCGCCAATGACCGGATCGACAAGAATACACACCTCCGGATGCGAAGCCCGGATCGCCATTAGCCACTTCGACAGCAAGACAATTTGGTCTGCGCTGCCCATGTAACCGGTGGTAATCGCTTTTAATTCACGTAGCGCATCGCGCTCATTCAACGCCGTAAGGTAGCCTGCAAACCACTCGGCGGGAATAATGCCGCCATAAAAGGTTTTATAGTGCGGCGTATTGCTGAATAGCACCGTCGGGACCGCCGTCACGCGTAGTCCCTGCGCTTTAATGGCCGGAACAGCGATACTGTTGCCTACGCTGCCGTACACGACCTGTGACTGGACGGCGACGATATCGGTCTGTAATGCCCGATGGTTGTCGTCGAAGAGCACTGACTGAATATCACTCTCTTGTCCCATAAAATTTTCCTCTCGCTGGACAGCAGGCTACCGCCTCATTATCATTGTCATATGCTAAAATTCATTTTGTCATAGGTCAATAATGATCGACGGAAAAACCGCTAACGAAATTTTTGACAGTATCCGTCAACACATTATCGCCGGCACGTTACGGGCGGAGGATTCGCTCCCGCCGGTACGGGAGCTGGCAAGCGAATTAAAGGTGAACCGCAATACCGTCGCAGCGGCGTATAAACGGCTGATAACGGCGGGACTGGCGCAAAGTTTAGGCCGCAATGGGACGGTGATTAAAGGCAGTCCGTCTCCCGTAGCGCTGGAAGGCGGCGATCCGCATACGCCTCTGCACGACCTTTCCGGCGGCAATCCCGATCCGCAGCGTCTGCCTGACCTTAGCCGTTATTTTGCCCGTCTCAGCCGCACGCCGCATCTCTACGGCGATGCGCCCGTTTCCCCTGAACTACACGCCTGGGCGGCGCGCTGGCTACGGGATGCCACCCCCGTCGCAGGCGAAATTGATATCACCAGCGGAGCTATCGACGCCATTGAAAGACTGCTTTGCGCGCATCTGCTGCCGGGCGACAGCGTCGCGGTGGAAGATCCCTGTTTTTTAAGCAGTATCAATATGCTGCGCTATGCCGGTTTTAGCGCCAGCCCGGTCAGTGTGGATAGCGAAGGAATGCAGCCTGAAAAGCTGGAACAGGCGCTAAACCAGGGCGCGCGGGCAGTGATCTTAACGCCGCGCGCGCACAACCCTACCGGCTGTAGCCTGAGCGCTCGCCGTGCCGCTGCGCTGCAAAATATACTGGCGCGTTACCCTCAGGTAGTGGTCATTATCGACGATCACTTCGCCCTGCTTTCTTCGTCGCCCTGGCAGCCGGTTATTGCGCAGACAACGCAACACTGGGCGGTGATACGCTCCGTTTCCAAAACCCTCGGCCCCGATTTACGTCTTGCTATTGTCGCCAGCGACAGCGCGACCTCGGCAAAACTTCGGCTGCGGCTAAATGCCGGTAGTCAGTGGGTCAGCCATCTGTTACAGGATCTGGTCTACGCCTGCCTGACCGACCCTGAGTATCAGCACAGGCTGGCGCAAACGCGGCTGTTTTACGCCGCCCGGCAACAAAAACTGGCCCGCGCCCTACAGCAATATGGCATCGCCATTTCTCCCGGCGACGGCGTGAATTCCTGGCTCCCGCTGGACACCCATAGCCAGGCTACCGCGTTTACGCTGGCAAAATCCGGCTGGCTGGTACGTGAGGGAGAAGCCTTTGGCGTAAGCGCGCCGTCTCACGGTCTACGTATCACGCTGTCGACATTAAATGACAGCGAGATCAACACGCTGGCGGCTGATATCCATCAGGCGCTAAATCGCTAACAGGAGAAAATAACGTGCGAGTTCATTTTGTTGTCCATGAGTCGTTTGAATCCGCTGGCGCTTATCTGAAATGGGCTGAAGATCGCGGTTATACCATTTCATGGTCGCGCGTCTATGCCGGAGAAGCGCTACCGCCCAATGCCGATGAGTTCGATATGCTCGTGGTATTTGGCGGTCCGCAGTCGCCGCGCACCACCCGCGAAGAGTGCCCGTACTTTGACTCTCGCGCCGAACAGCACTTAATTAATCAGGCGATTACGGCCCGGCGAATGGTTATCGGCATTTGTCTTGGTTCGCAGCTCATTGGCGAGGCGCTGGGCGCCGCGGTGTGCCAAAGTCCGGAAAAAGAGATTGGTCACTACCCTATTACGCTCACTGAAGCCGGTCTGCGGCATCCGCTTATCACCCACTTTGGCTCCCCGTTAACCGTCGGCCACTGGCACAACGATATGCCAGGACTCACCGATCAGGCGACCGTGCTGGCCGAAAGCGAAGGCTGTCCACGTCAGATAGTGCAGTACGGCAATTTTGTCTACGGCTTCCAGTGTCATATGGAATTTACCGCTGAGGCGGTTGAAGGATTAATCCAACATTCGCAGCAGGAGCTGGCCGACGCGCAAGGGATGCGTTTTATCCGCTCGGTCGCCGAGATGCGCGCATGGGATTACCAGCAGATGAATGAAAAGCTGTGGCGTTTTCTGGATGAACTCACGCTGGCGCACTCACAGAAATAACCACACCAGGAGTGCAACTTATTACCCGGCTAACGGTCTGAGGTGCAGTGATTATCGCATGAAAAAGGATTTTACCATGAAGAAAATTGTCTGCGCCGTCGTTGCGCTCCTGCTGACCCTACCCGCCTGGGCGAAGCTAAACGCCCACGAAGAAGCGCGCATTAACGCCATGCTGAATGCGCTGGCGCAGAAAAAGGATCTGACCTTCGTTCGTAACGGTGATGCGCATAACTGCGAGGAAGCCGTATCGCACCTGCGCTTAAAACTGGGTAACACGCGCAATCGTATCGACACCGCCGAACAGTTTATCGATAAAGTCGCGTCGTCGTCGTCCATCACCGGAAAGCCCTATATCGTTAAAATTCCCAGTAAAAGCGATGAAAACGCGCAGCCTTATTTACATGCGCTTATTGCGGAAACGGATAAGAATGTTGAGTAAGAAAAAATCATAATGCCAGGCGTGTTACTGTGGTTTTTTAAAGGCGTTATCGCGCTTCTGTTAGCGTTTGCTGTAGGGTTAATCGTTTACTATTATCTGGAAATTCGTCCCATAGCCCAGACCGCATTACAGAGCGCCTCTTTCTGGTTGTCCGAATCGCCGCAGACGCGTTTTTTGCGCCGCGCTGCGGCCAAAATACATCCCAAATCTTATACTGCCAGATTACTCTATACCCAAGCTGGCGTGGATGGGCATTTCAGGACCGCGATCTGGGTGTTCTGGTTGGACAGCCTGTACCGCGACGACGAGCTGTATGCCATGATGCTGGCGCAAGCGTATTATGGCCGGGATTCGCAGGGTAACGCGGTTTACGGTACGAAAAATGCAGCGTTAACGTTATTTCACGTACCAGTGACAGAGATGACCTGCCAGCAACAAGTACAACTGATTTATATGTTTAAAGCGCCGTCACTTTACCGGCCTGGTTCAGCCAGGCTGGTAGAAAGCAGCAAGCATTACATGACGCTTTGCCAGGAACAAATACAACAATAAGAACAACAGACGAGCTTTTATTATAAAAAACGGCGGTAATGCGCTGGCGCACATAGAAAATCGGCAAGATATTCCCGCCTGTCAAAGGCGCCGTTGCCTGTGTATATCCCAATCAGCTGAACTCATTAGTTTAAATCCCTGCCCCCTGGCTGAAATGCTCTTCACCAAACACGCCGGTAGACAAGTAACGGTCGCCGCGATCGCAGATGATCGCCACCACTATCGCGCCGGGCGTGGCACGTGCGACGCGTAACGCACCCGCTACCGCGCCGCCGGAACTCACGCCGCAGAAAATGCCTTCACGAACGGCCAGTTCACGCATGGTGTTTTCGGCATCATTCTGATGAATATCCAGCACCTGATCCACCAGGCTGGCGTTGAAAATGCCCGGCATATATTCCGCTGGCCAGCGGCGAATGCCCGGAATACTGCTGCCCTCTTCCGGCTGTAGGCCAACGATAGTGACCGGTTTTTCCTGCTCGCGCAGAAAACGCGACACGCCGGTAATGGTGCCGGTCGTGCCCATGCTGGAGACAAAATGGGTGATGCGACCTGACGTTTGCCGCCAGATTTCCGGGCCGGTGGTGGTGTAGTGAGCGTAGGGATTATCAGGATTATTAAACTGATCGAGCAGTTTACCTTCTCCACGTTCAGACATAGCGAGCGCTAAATCGCGCGCCCCTTCCATTCCCTGCTCTTTAGTGACCAGAATCAGTTCCGCGCCATAGGCCCGCATTGCCGCCCGACGCTCCTGGCTCATGTTGTCTGGCATCAACAGCTTCATGCGATAACCTTTCAGCGCGGCGATCATCGCCAGCGCAATGCCAGTGTTGCCGCTGGTCGCTTCAATCAGGACATCGCCCGGTTTAATTTCCCCGCGCTTTTCCGCCTCGACAATCATCGATAGCGCCGCGCGATCTTTCACCGATCCTGCCGGATTATTGCCTTCCAGCTTGACCCAGATTTCACTGCCGTTATCCGGCCCCAGACGTTGTAATTTGACCAGCGGCGTATTGCCGATGGTTTGTTCTAATGTATTCACGTTTTCAGCTCAATAAAAATGCCGGGTGGCGCTGTGCTTACCCGGCCTACAAAATCACGATATACGCTGTAGGCCCGGTAAGCGAAGCGCCACCGGGCGATAAACCTGCAAATTAACCTATCAGGCAGACTCCGCAAGAGCAAGCGCCTCATGGGGCTCAATACGCTGGTCGCCATGATAGAGACGTGCGTTCTGTAAGCCGACAAACAAACGCTCGCCGCGCTGCGGGACGTCGTCACCCGCCATCACCACCGTCAGCGGATCGTGATACCACCCCAGCGGCTGCACCACTAGCTGTGTATAGTGACCTTTCGGGCTGGCCTCAATGACCTGTACTGGTAGCGGAGAATCCAGGCTGGTGCGGCGGCTAATATCCACCTCCCACGGACGCAGGAACAGATCGACCGGCCCCTGGTACGCGGGCGTATAACCCAGCGGCCAGCGATGCGCGCCAACGTGAAACTGCCCGCCGCGGACGGTGCCTGTCAGGCGGTTCACCTCGCCCATAAACTCCAGTACGAAGCGGGTTGCCGGTTCACGCCACACTCGATCCGGCGCATCAGCCTGTTCGATATTGCCCTGACTCATCACCACCACCCGATCCGCCACTTCCGTCGCTTCTTCCTGATCGTGGGTGACAAAGACGCTGGTGAATTTCAGTTCTTCATGTAGCTGGCGCAACCAGCGACGTAACTCTTTACGTACCTGGGCATCCAGCGCGCCAAAGGGTTCATCCAGCAGTAGAATTTGCGGTTCTACGGCAAGCGCGCGCGCCAGCGCCACGCGCTGTTTTTGTCCGCCGGAAAGCTGGGCGGGGAAGCGATCCGCGAGGTGCGCCAGTTGCACCATCTCCAGCAATTGCGTCACTTTCGTTTTAATCGCCGCCGCAGTTGGGCGGTCGCGTCGCGGCAGCACCGTCAGGCCAAAAGCGATGTTGTCAAACACCGTCATATGGCGAAACAGCGCATAGTGCTGAAACACAAAACCGACTTTACGCTCACGCGCGTGCAGGCGGCTAACGTCCGTACCGTGGAAACGAATATGGCCGCTGGACTGATGTTCCAGCCCGGCAATAATGCGCAGCAGCGTCGTTTTACCGGAACCTGACGGCCCCAACAAGGCAACCATCTGGCCGGAAGGAATATCCAGCGAGATATCATTCAGTACCTGAGTGCGACCAAACGATTTCTTAATTCTGGCGATCTCAATGCTCATGATTTTCCTCCTGTTGCGCGCGTTTTTCCTGATTCTCCAGACGCCATTGCAACATGCTCTTCAAAAACAGGGTAATAATCGCCATTAGCGTCAACAATGCGGCGGCGGTAAAGGAGCCGACGGTGTTGTAGTCCTGCTCCAGTAATTCAATCTGTAACGGTAGCGATAACGTTTCGCCGCGAATCGAGCCGGACACCACCGACACCGCGCCAAACTCGCCAATCGCGCGGGCGTTGGTTAACACCACGCCGTAGAGTAGCGCCCAGCGAATATTCGGCAACGTCACGCGGCGAAACATTTGCCAGCCGGATGCGCCCAGTAAAATCGCCGCCTCATCTTCCTGACTGCCCTGGCTGAGCATCACTGGCACCAGTTCGCGCACCACAAACGGGCAGGTGACAAAAATAGTGACCAGTACCATCCCCGGCCAGGAGAACATCATTTGCAAATTATGCTCATCCAGCCAGCCGCCCAACGGGCCGTTGGAACCATAAAACAACAGATAAACCAGACCGGCCACCACCGGTGAGACGGCAAAGGGAATATCCAGCAGGGTCAGCAATAGCTGACGTCCGGGGAAGTTAAAGCGCGTCACCAGCCACGCCAGCAGAATACCGAACACCAGATTCACCGGCACTGCGATCAAGGCAATCAACACCGTCAGCCAGATGGCGTGCAGCATGTCCGGATCGGCCAGATTTTGCAGTACCGGCATTAACCCTTTGCTGAACGCCTGCACGAAGATGTAAATCATCGGCACCAGCAGGATAAACGCCGAAACCAGCATCCCGACGCCAATCAGAAACCATTTTCCCCAGTTAATGCGGGGGACGTCGTATCGCTTCAATTGAGTCACTTCCGCCATTAATGACCTACCACACGTCGACCAAAGCGACTTTGCAAGGTATTGATAGAGAACAGCAGCAGCAAGGATGCCGCAAGGATCACCGAGGCAATGGCGCTAGCGGCCGGGTAATCAAACTCCTGCAAGCGCACAAAAATCATCAGCGAGGTCACTTCTGTTTTCCAGGCGATATTTCCGGCGATAAAAATCACCGCGCCAAACTCGCCCAGGCTACGGGTAAAAGAGAGCGCCACGCCGGCAATCAGCGCAGGCGACAGCTCAGGCAGCACGACTTTGCGAAAACTTTGCAGCCGGGTGGCCCCCAGCGTTTGTGCCGCTTCTTCATATTCCGGCCCCAGCTCTTCCAGTACCGGCTGGACGGTGCGCACCACAAATGGAATACTGGTAAAGGCCATCGCCACCGCAATACCGAGCCAGGTATAGGTCACTTTGATATCATACTGCGCGAGAAACTGACCGTAGAAACCGTTCACTGAGAACAGCGAGGCCAGCGTTAACCCCGCTACCGCTGTCGGCAGCGCAAACGGCAGATCCATCAGCGCATCCAGCAACGTGCGCCCCGGAAAACGGTAGCGGGTTAAAATCCACGCCATCAGCAGGCCAAACACGCCATTAAAAATCGACGCCACAAATGCCGCCAGCAGCGTCACTTTATAGGCAGCCACCACCTGTGGGTTGGTCACAACATCCCAGTATTGCGCCCAGCTCATCTGTGAGAGCTGCATCACCAGTGCGCTCAACGGCAACAGCAGGATCAGGCAGACAAACAGCAAACTGGTGCCGAGGCTTAACGTAAAGCCGGGCAGCACGCGTCGGGAAGAAACGGCAAGCATTACTTACGCCCCGCCGCCAACAGTTTGTCCAGCTCGCCGCCGCTGGCAAAGTGCGTTTTCATCACTTCCGGCCAGGAACCAAACTTTTCTTCCACGCGGAACAGTTCGGTCTGCGGGAATTTATCTGCTTGCTTGCCCATGATTTCCGGGTTATTCACGCGGTAGTAGTAATGGGTGATGATGGTCTGCGCCTGCGGGCTATACAGCCAGTTCAGGTAAGCTTTGGTGGCTTTTTCTGTGCCGTTGGCCTTCACGTTTTTATCCACCCAGGCAACCGGGAATTCAGCAAGAATGTTCGTTTTCGGGATCACCACTTCAAATCCCTGGGCTTCATATTGTTTGCGGATGTTGTTCACTTCCGATTCAAAACTAATCAGCACATCGCCCAGACCACGCTCGGCAAAGGTAGTCGTAGCGCCGCGACCGCCGGTATCAAACACTTCGACGTTTTTCAGGAACTGGGTCATAAACTGTTCGGTTTTGGCTTTATCGCCGCCGTCCGCGTTATCCGCCGCGCTCCATGCCGCCAGATACGTGTAACGGGCGTTGCCGGAGGTTTTCGGGTTAGGGAAAATCAGCTTCACGTCGGAACGTACAAGATCGCTCCAGTCGTGAATATTTTTCGGGTTCCCCTTGCGCACCAGGAAGCCCATCGTGGAATAGAATGGCGAACTGTTGTTCGGCAGACGGCTTTGCCAGTCGGCAGGGATCAGTTTGCCTTTATCATGGAGAATCTGTACATCGGTCACCTGATTGTAGGTCACGACGTCTGCCTTCAGTCCCTGCAAAATCGCCAGCGCCTGTTTTGATGACCCGGCATGAGACTGCTTAATCGTCAGCTTATCGCCGCCGTTATCCTTCGCCCATTGTTGCTCAAACGGTGGGTTAAGGGCGGCAAACAGCTCGCGGGAGACATCGTATGAGCTGTTCAGCAGTTCCGTCGCCTGTACCTGACCGACCAGTAACAGAGACGCCGCCAGCGTCAGAGCATTTTTTTTCAGGAAGTTAACGGCCATTGCGCACCCTTATAAATTTAATGACTTTCTTATGGTCATCATATTTATAACCAGCGCTAAAGGAGTAACGGTTTTATATACCGTTTGATGATTTGAAAGTTGAAAAGGGAATAAGAGAATCCCTCCCCACGCGGCGCGGGGAGGAGACCGGCATCAATCAGACGCCTACGCTTACGCTTTCAGGCAGGGTACTGCCGCCATCAATGACGTTTTGCGTTCCGGTAAGATAGCTGGACTCATCGGAAGCCAGAAATGCCGCCAGTTCCCCTACTTCCAGCGGATCGGCAAGGCGGCGTAGCGGAATGGCTTTTGCCATTTCCGTTAATACCGATTCCGGATCGTCAGGGTTAGACTGACGGGCAATGCTTTCCGCCATCGGCGTTCTTACATAACCGGGGCAAATGGCATTCACGCGAATACCGGACTGCGCGTACTCTACCGCCAGCGATTTGGTTAAACCGACAATGGCGGCTTTTGACAGCGCATAGGCCGTTTCACCCGGGTCCGCCACCATATCTCCCGTGACGGAAGACATCATCACAATGCGGCCATCTTTACGTTTGATCATCTCCGGCAGGACGGCTTTGGTGACGTTCCAGACACCTTTAATATTAATATCAATGTGGAAATCGCGATCTTCTTCACTCATATCGAGGAAGTTGCCCAGACGGCACACGCCAGCGTTATTCACCAAAATATCAATTCTACCTTCAGTCTCTTTGGCGCGCGCAACCGCCGCCTGCACCGAAGCAAAATCTCTGACGTCAGCCTTAACGGCAGTACAGCGATGTCCGCGTCCGCCCAGCTCATCCGCCAGCTTTTCAATCTCATCGGAGATATCCAGCAAGATTAAGTTCGCGCCGTGGCGTGCGAATACGCGAGCGATCCCTTCGCCAATGCCCTGCGATGCGCCCGTAATCAATGCTGTCTTGCCCGTGAGTTTACCCATTTTCAATGTCTCCTTTTGAATATGGAGTCTTACACTCCATTAACACTGAAAATACAGTAATAACAAATAAGTGCTGAGGAATAGCTCACTAATTCAGGTAAATATTAGGTAAAAAAATCCCCGCGGAGGCGGGGATGGGCATTTTTATGCTGTTCTGCCTGATGGCGCTGCGCTTATCAGGCCTACCAATCGTAGGTCGAATAAAGCGTTTGCGCTGCCATCCGACAGGGTTTTACCTTATAGCGCTAACAGGCGATCCAGCGACGGCGCAAAATAGTAGCCGCCAGTCACCGGTTTGGTGAAGCGCAGCATTGCGTCGCGTTTACCGTCGGTATCGCCGAACATACTCAGAAGCTGCTGTTCGATATTGTGCAGGCGTGCGCAGTAAGCGCAGAAATAGAGACCATGAGTACCGCTGGCGGTGCCGTATGGCAGGCTCTGACGCACAATCTTCAGCCCTTTGCCATCTTCTTTGAGATCGACGCGGCTCAGGTGAGATGTTGCCGGACGCGCATCGCCGTCAATCTCTTCATTGGCTTCTTTGGTACGCCCGATCATCATCTCCTGATCGTGAATACTCATCCGGTTAAGTTGCTTGAGATTGTGTTCCCAACGCTGCACGAACACATAACTGCCGCCGGCATCCACGCCATCTTTGATCACCGCCACTTCACGACGCGTCTCTTCGCCTGCCGGGTTCTCTGTCCCGTCGACAAAGCCGCTCAGATCGCGTTCTTCCACCCAACGGAAGCCGTGAACTTCTTCTTTCACGTCGATACAGTCGCCGAAGGCTTCCATCGCCGCCTGAGCAACAGAAAAATTCACATCGTGGCGCAGGGAAAGGATATGGATCAGCACGTCATACTGCGTGGCCGGCGCCAGCCCTTTACCATAAGGAATAAAATCTTTCAGTTCTTCCGCCCCGACGCCGCCACTCAGGGCACGCCAGGTATTGTTGCCAAACGCCACAACGGCCCCAAGATGGGCGTCCGGAAATTTGACTTCGAAGGTCGCCAGTTTATCGGCAAATGTTCTGCTGGCCGCGCGCAGGGCGTCCAGGTCGCCTTTCACATTGGCTTCAATCCAAATTGCCGCACGGCAATGTTCCGGCAAAATGCCACTTTGAACCTGAGACATGATTCCTCCTGAAAATGAGAATGCCACGCAGTCGTGGCATTAATGGAGGCTATTTTACCTTGTTTTTAAGCGAAGCGGTTTGTTCAGGCGCAAATTAACGACGCCAGATAATTTTGCGCACGTCCCAGTTTTTTAAGACGTCATCAGGAGGCATTAAGCCTTCCGGTCCGCTCCACTCGCCGGAGAAAACATAGCTAATATGCTGACTTCCCTCAGCTTTACATTCGACGCTGGTATGGCTATCGCTGGAAACCGGCTCGCAGTGACCAAAAGCTTTGCTGTAAAGGTCGCTAAACGGCGTACCGATTTTGCCCCCCGCGGCGGTTGGGATATCGCTGTCCAGCACATCAATACGGCTCACGGTTCCCTGCTCGCCGTTGATCACCATCGCGACATTGTCGCCCTTCATCGCTTCGAAAAAGCGCACCACGTTGCCGTTATCGGTTTTCATACCGCTACGCAGGCGATAATCGCCATCTAATGCCTCTGCAATAGCCGGCTCTTCCAGCGGCGTGGCGGCGGTCAGCGCTCCCACGCCTTGCTCAGTGACTTCTGTCGAGGAACCAAACCAGTTCCATGGATTTGCGGCAGACCAGTTGACCGAGGAGAGCGTCGAGCAGCCGGTCAGCGCCAGCGGCAGTGCGAGTAAAGTCAAACGCAGCGATTTCATCTCACTTCCTTTCTTTTATTAATTAACGTTGGTTGGAGTGCGGGTTCGCCAAAAAGTGCCGTTATTCTTTCTCAAGGGAAAAACAGGCACGCAAACGTTGATTGGTTAACAGCCAGATCAGCGCGACGATGTCCGCCAGCAGCAGCGCCAGCCCGACGCCGTTGACCGGGTCGCCACCCAGCCACATCACCGGCAGCCAGCACAACGACACCAGTTGAGCAAGGATCAGGAGTCCGCGCAGCCAGCGCCACACACCAGGAACCGCTTCACGCCGCCCGCTGAGTAAAAATGCCACTACCGCCGGAACGCCGGGCAACAGCCCCAGCCAAAAATTGTCATGGTCGGGATAAAAAAAGTTTAACAAAGTATTACCCTGTCCACGGGATGAACCGGCAATGACAAAGAGTACCCAGGCGCGCGCCTGAAGTAGCAGTACGCACCAGAACAGAAACGGCAGGCGTAAACGTCCGTGTACATCATAATCGGCTGGATGAAACTCAGTACTCTTCATCTTCAATCAGGCGTTTACCCAAACTTAGGGCGTCAGAATGCTCATACCCCAGACGTTCATACATGCCCAGCACAACGTCGTTATCATCGCGCACCATAATTTGGATTTTCGGACACCCGCGAGCGATGAGTTTTTTTTCCAGCCGGTTAAGCAACGCATTCGCAATGCCGCGCCCGCGGAACTCCGGGTGAACGCCCAGGTAATACGCCGAGCCGCGATGCCCGTCATAACCGCCCATTACCGTACCGACGACTTCGCCGCTAACTTCCGCAACGAGGAACAAGCTGACATCGTGATTCACCTTGCGTTCAATATCCATTTCAGGATCGTTCCATGGACGCAGCAGGTCGCAACGCTCCCAGAGGGTAATCACCTCTTCGAAATCTTCCTGGCGAAAAACGCGTATTTCCATGGTATTCGTTGCCTTTTCGGGTGGAAAAACCAAGATTATGGCGCAAACATCTGATTCAGCCAATATCTGACGCGATGTAGCGGAAAAAATGGCATAATGGCGATGTGTCACGTATTGAAATGAAAAGTAAAACAATTCTCATCACCAACCGTCGTAACGGATTACGCGATACGATATAACATCTTGAACTTAATTTTCACAACTCAGGCCGTATGAGCACTTTTAAACTCCTAAAAACTCTCACATCGCGCCGCCAGGTACTCAAAACAGGTCTGGCGGCCCTGACGCTGTCAGGTATGTCGCACGCAATAGCCAAAGAAGAAACGCTAAAAACCAGTAATGGTCACAGCAAACCCAAAACCAAAAAAACCGGCAGTAAACGGTTGGTGATGCTCGACCCCGGACACGGCGGCATCGATACCGGCGCGATTGGCCGCAACGGTTCTCAGGAAAAACACGTCGTACTGGCAATTGCCAAAAACGTGCGCGCTATTTTGCGAAATCACGGAATCGATGCGCGTTTAACCCGGACAGGGGATACCTTTATTCCGCTGTACGATCGGGTGGAAATCGCCCATAAGCACGGCGCGGATCTGTTTATGTCCATTCATGCCGATGGTTTTACCAACCCGAAAGCAGCGGGCGCTTCCGTTTTTGCGCTTTCCAACCGCGGGGCCAGTAGCGCCATGGCGAAGTATCTCTCCGAGCGTGAAAACCGCGCGGACGAAGTGGCGGGTAAAAAAGCCACTGACCGGGATCATCTATTACAACAAGTTTTGTTTGATCTGGTGCAAACCGATACGATTAAAAACAGTCTGACGCTGGGTTCGCATATTCTCAAGAAAATCAAACCTATACATAAATTACACAGCCGCACTACCGAACAAGCGGCTTTCGTGGTGCTAAAATCACCGTCAATTCCGTCGGTACTGGTCGAAACCTCGTTTATTACCAATCCGGAAGAAGAACGCCTGCTGGGCACGACGGCGTTTCGCCAGAAAATCGCTACGGCGATCGCCAACGGCATCATCAGTTATTTTCACTGGTTTGATAATCAGAAAGCACACACGAAGAAACGGTAATCATGAAACCCGATGCACATCACGTAAAACAGTTTCTGCTACGCCTGCAGGATGATATTTGCCAAACGTTATCCGCTGTGGATGGCGCAAACTTTGTCGAAGATAGCTGGCGACGCGAAGCGGGCGGCGGCGGACGCAGCCGGGTATTACGCAACGGCGGGATTTTCGAACAGGCGGGCGTTAATTTCTCTCACGTTCACGGCGATGCAATGCCCGCGTCCGCCACCGCGCATCGGCCAGAACTCGCCGGGCGTAGCTTTGAAGCGATGGGCGTATCGCTGGTGGTGCATCCGCACAATCCGTATATTCCCACCAGCCATGCTAACGTGCGCTTTTTTATTGCCGAAAAACCGGGCGCCGATCCGGTATGGTGGTTTGGCGGCGGGTTCGATTTAACGCCCTACTACGGCTTTGAAGAGGATGCCGTTCACTGGCACCGCACCGCCCGCGACCTGTGCCAGCCGTTTGGTGACGATGTGTATCCGCGTTATAAAAAGTGGTGCGATGACTACTTTTTCCTCAAGCATCGTAACGAGCAGCGCGGTATCGGCGGCCTGTTTTTTGACGATTTGAATACGCCGGATTTCGACCACTGTTTTGCTTTTATGCAGGCGGTCGGTAACGGCTACACCGAGGCGTATTTACCGATTGTCGAACGACGCAAAGCGATGGTCTGGGGAGAGCGGGAGCGTAATTTTCAACTTTATCGCCGCGGTCGCTACGTGGAGTTCAATCTGGTATGGGACAGAGGCACCCTGTTTGGTCTGCAAACCGGCGGGCGCACTGAATCTATCCTGATGTCGATGCCGCCGCTGGTGCGCTGGGAGTACGACTGGCAGCCGGAAGCGGGTAGCCCGGAAGCGGCGCTGAGCGAGTTTATTCAGGTACGCGACTGGATTTAAACACATATGACATTAAGGAAGTAGCAATGAACGCCCGCCTCATCTCTGCGCCCTCATTATCCCCTGAAGAGCAAAAAAACAGGTTAGCTGAATTTTTTCGCGAATACTGGGGAACGCAACAAATAAACGATTACCATACAGATACAACGTTCCACGTGAACCATAAAAAACAGTATTGCGATCTACGATGGTCAGAAAAATATATTGATGTCGATTATTGGTGTAGCCGCGAAATACACCATAAAGAGTGGTCTAAGTTCCTGATCGCAATAACCACCGCACTGCATACCCCAATACCACCTTATTACCTTGATTTTAATCTTAAAGGGCGCCGAACAACTCTACGAAAAAGACATCGCCGCACAGAGAGTAAAATTGGATGTTTTATCTATCCTTATAAAGAAGATCCGGATGGGGGATGGGATTATAGTGTTGACTGTCTGATGATTTACGAGTCCGATTTTGAGATACTGGCCGCTGGAATTAATAAGCTATACCCACGAAATCATGAGGATAAGTCCTTTGATTACACAAGCTGGAATGAATTTACACTTGCTGAATGCGAGAAAATAATCTTGCACTGGCTGATAATTGCGCGCAGCAACGGAGAGTACGCTTCCTTTATTCAATATGTTATAGAATGGATACAACCGCTTCTGCATCAATATGATAGCATCATGATTGAAGGGAATTTATGATGCTTTACGGGTTTATCTGCCCCTCCTGCCAAACAACGGCAACGTCTTATCAGCAAACATAAACGTTCATCCTCATGACCTGATGACAAAACTGTTTTGCACGTTGTGCGCGCGGTTCCCCGGAGGCGGCGCTGGCGCGCCTTGTCCGGGCTACCAACCACAGACGGCAGCGAATCCGTAGGCCCGGTAAGGCGCCAGCCGCCACCGGGCAATTCCCGACACGCGCACGTTATCAGCAACCGGAGAGCCTACCCATCAATATCAAGCCCATTGCCGCATCCGTTGATGCAGCGTCAACGACGGTTTTTCGGCAAATAATTGCTGATAATCGGTGGCAAATTGCCCCAGATGCCAGAATCCCCACTGCATCGCGGCATCTTTGACCGTGGCGCTCTGCGACCACGGGCTAATCAGTTCCCGGCGTACTGCGTTTAAGCGAATACGTTTCAGCCACGCATTGGGGCCAATGCCCAAAATGGCGTGAAACGCATTTTGCAGCGTGCGACGGCTTACGTGTAGCTGGTTACATAAGTCGAGCACCGTCAGCGGCTCCGACATATTTTCCAGCACATATTCCCGCGCCCGCGACAGTAGCCTACGATATCCCTGATGGCTGATGCTTTCGGCGCTATGAATCGGCTTCGCCTCTTCCAGCATCGTGCCCATCGCCAGCAATAAATTATCACTCAAGACCTTACGCACCGCAGGTTGATGCAGGGTTTCAGGACTCTCGCTGAAGGTGGCCAGCGCCTGCTGCACAAAGCCCCACAGCGCCGCTTTATGCTGCTCTTTTACCTCCAGCGCTAACTGGTTACGCAGCATATGCAGCACCCTTTCCGGGTTATGCAAAAACGTGGCCTGACGGGAAATAACATCTTCCGAGATAACGACGCCCAGAATGGTGTAATCATCCGGCGTGCTCAGTTCAAACTCGGTGCCTCCCGGTCGGGTGGCAATCTCGGCGCTGCCGAGCCCCTGCGCGCCGATAAATCCCTGTTCGCCGCGCGTCGCCGGAATACCAAACCAGAAAGAGTTTGGCCAAACCAGACACGACTGACGCAGCGCCAGGCCGGTGTATTCACGGAACACCTGAATCTCATCAAGCAGGATTTCCGTGAACTCGCCATGAAATTTACCCGGGTGTAACTGATCGTAGATCTGCTGCCAGGCGGTGATAGTCAGAGCATGTTCATAGACATCCGTCGTCCGTCGCTGATGAACATTGTCCACCTCGACTCTGGGCGTAAGTTTAACGTCTTCGGGTAACGCTTCATGATAAAGATGGTGCAAATTCGCTGTACGGGTCTTTTTCATGATCTTCTATGCCGGACGCCCGCCAGGACGCCCGGCCCTCCGACAGATTAATTTTTGATGCGATAGCGACTACTGCGTTTACGCAACGCTCCGTCAGAAAAGAGTTGTTCCAGCACGTTTCTGGCCTGCTCCAGCGACCAGCCAAAATGCGCGGCAACCTCTCCCGCCGTCATTCCCTGGCGTACTGATGCCAGCAGCGCCAGTAACGCTTCAGCGAACTCAGGCGTTGCGGGTACCTGGGGCGCTTTCTCAGTCGGCGTTGTCGCACGCGCAAACCCGCCAATCAGCCACTGGGTGTCCTCTTCCGGACGACCAATTTCTTTGCGACTAATCACACGGCCTGTGCGCTGCGCGGCGGCGCTTCCGGCATCCAGCGCCGCACGACACGCCGCCAGATCGCCCTCCACCACCAGCGTTAGCCTGCCAGGGTCGAGCACTTGATGACTGAGCAAACGCACGTTGGCCGCTTTCAGCATGGCATCCGCCGCATCGACGGCGGCGACCATTCCGTCCACTTCCAGTAATCCCAGGGCATTGATCATTGGCAGCCTCCGTTACGCACGCTGGACAGGGTTACGGGCGATATCCAGCACGGCGTCGGTAAAGGCGTTGCAGGCGGCTTTACACGCGGCCTGGCTTCCCGTTAAGAACGCGGCCGAATAGTTGGTTTCCGACGGCGGCGGCACGTAAGTCACCAGCTGAACGTCAGCGGATTTCATCGCCGCGTCAATGCCGAATGTCGCTTCCAGCGGCGGCGCCACCAGATAGGCCATTGGATCGCCCAGCGCAATACCTGCGGTAGACGAGAGGTACGAGCCGGTACGCGAAACCACATGCGCCAGGAACGCGGTATTTTCCGCATCGTTCGCCCACTGGAACGCCGCGCCGTTTTCAATGCTGGCGACCATTGCATCCAGACCGGCGCGCACTTCCGCCGGGTTCGGTCCGCCCAGCATAATCAACACCTCACCGGCGGTAGGCGACGGCCCGTGAGCCGCCCCGGCATAGAGGGAGCGGCCATAGACCACTTCCACCATCGCCTGTTTTGTCGCTTCGTCAGCGGCAATATAGGTCACATCATCAGAATCTGCCGTGATGAGTCCGAGGCTACGTATATGTGGCGGTAATTTAAGTTCCCGCGCAAAGCCGTCATTCACGGAGGCAATCACGCGCATGGCAGTCACTGAAGGTCGAATCAAATCTAATGCAGGCATGATGTCTCCTTAACGGGTCATGTTGATGCCGGACGCTTTCTGCTCCAGCATCCGTTTGGCCAAATCCACAATCACGGCGGCGGCTTCTACTGGCGGCGTCCCCCCCTGATGAATGTTTGAAATACAGGTTCTGTCGGCCTCGACGGTGGTCGCCACGCGCGGGGAATAGACGGCGTAGCAGGAAAGACTTTCCGACTGCCCCAGCCCCGGACGTTCGCCCACCAGCAGGATGACGACCTTCGCGCCGAGAATTTCGCCAATCTGATCTTCAATCTTCACGCGGCCATAGCGCACAAAGAACGGCGTGCCGACGTTCAGCCCGGCCTGCTTCAGACCGGCAAGCAGCGGCGGCAGGATCTCTTCATAGTTGGCGGTGATCGCATCCGTAGAGAGGCCATCGGAGACCACTACCTGCACATCCGGGTTCATCACGCACTGCGACTTCAGCGCGTCAATGGCTTCCGGGCTCAGGCGACGCCCCATATCCGGGCGCGTCAGGTACAGGTTTTTGTCGCTGATCTCCGAACGCACTTCCAGCAGCCCTTGCGCTTTTACCCACTCTTCCGGCACTTCTTTGAGCACGGTGTCTTTCGAACGGGAGTGATCCGCCAGGAAGCGCAACAGCGCCTGGGTACGTGGACGTGGGCCAGCGCGCCCGGTACATACACGAGCAGCGGTACTGCGACGCAGTTCGGTCAGCACGTCCGCACGATGTGGGTTCTCGACGCCAATCCAGGCTTTTGCCTCTGCGGAACCTAAATCCAGCGCGCAGCTTTCGGTCACCGTCGGCGCGGCGCACTGCGGCTTTGCGCCTTCCTGCGTTGACGGCGCGACGGGCTGCGGTACGTCCTGTCCCATTGACGCCATCACGCTACGTACAATTTCTTCAATCTGTTTTTGATCCATGGTGTTATCCCCGCGTCATCAGAAGAACAGTGACGGATCGCCCGCCCGTTTGGTCAGACGACCGTTTGCCATAATGCCCATCGTTTCCAGCCAGCGTTCAAACTCCGGCGATGGCCGTAAATTCAGCAACTGACGGACGGTGGCGGTATCGTGGAAAGCGGTGGTCTGGTAGTTGAGCATGATGTCGTCGCCGAGCGGCATCCCCATGATGTAGTTACAGCCGGCAGTGGCGAGCAGAATCATCAGGTTTTCGTTAAGGTTCTGGTCGGCGTCGGCATGGTTGGTATAGCAGCAGTCGCAGCCCATCGAGATGCCGCTCAGCTTGCCCATAAAGTGATCTTCGAGACCGGCGCGGATAATCTGCCTGTCGTTGTAGAGATACTCCGGCCCGATAAAGCCCACCACGGTGTTCACCAGGAACGGATCGTAGTGGCGAGCCAGCCCGTAGTTACGCGCTTCCATCGTCACCTGGTCGGCACCAAAGTTCGCGCCAGCAGAGAGCGCAGACCCTTGCCCGGTTTCAAAGTACAGGCAGTTTTCCCCGGCGATGCGGTTGAACTCCGCCCCCACGGCCCGCGCTTCATCGAGCATGGCCAGCTCGACGCCGAACTCTTTTAAGCCCTTCTCGCTGCCGCAAATGCTCTGGAAAATCAGTCCGCCCGGCGCGCCGCGGCGAATCGCTTCAATCTGGGTGGTGACATGCGCCAGCACGCAGCCCTGGGTCGGAATATTGAATTTATCGATAACGCCGTAAACGGTGTCGAGCACGCGGGTCAGGTTCTCCACGTCATCGGTCACCGGGTTAACGCCGATCACCGCATCGCCTGCGCCGAAAGAAAGCCCTTCGTAGATTTGCGCGGCGATACTCTGTACATCGTCACGGGTATCGTTCGGCTGCAAACGGCAGCTAAAGGTGCCCGGAATACCGATGGTGGTATTGGCTTTTTTGATCACCGGCATTTTCTTGCCGCCGTAGATCAGGTCAGCGTTGGAGCAGATTTTCGCTACTGCCGCCACCACTTCGGAGGTCAGGCCTTTGCGGGTAAACGCGATGTCGTCCACGGAGGTTTCATCGCTCAGCACGTATTCACGCAGTTCGCTGATGCTCCAGTTTTTAATCCGGTTATAGGCCGTTTCGTTGACGTCGTCCTGAATCAGGCGCGTCACGCAGTCCTCTTCATAGGCAATCACCGGATTGTTGCGGATATCCGCCACCGTCATTTCCGACAGTACCTGTTTTGCCGCTACGCGCTCCTGCGAACTTGCCGCGGCAACCCCGGCCAGCACATCCCCCGAACGCAGTTCGTTGGCTTTGGCCAGTACCTCTTTTACATCCTTAAACTGATAAACATTGCCGAACAATGTGGTCTTTAGTTTCATAAGTCGTTCCCTCAGGAAGGAAATGCGAGTGATTTCACCGTCACCGGCACAACCGATCCGCCAAAAAGAGGCGTACCAATGTCGATATAGTCTCCCGCCCGCACGACCACCTCATCGATGACCGCCAGCGGAAGTTGCGGTAACTGTGGGCGCAATAACATGCCCAGCGCTTTACCAAAATCCTGCTCGGCCACCACCAGCAGGGGATGTGGATTGGGATAACGCGCGACAAAAGCCGTCAGCGCGTTGATGACCGTGAGTAATGCGGCGTAACGCACCGGAAGCGTGGCGGGAAGCGCCAGCACGTAAGCGTCGGTTTGCGGGTCGAGATCAAGCTGGAGAAGCGCCTGCCGCCAGGCGTTCACCAGATCGGCGTCATCCTGCGGGATCGCCACCGGCAGGTTGCGCAGCGGCAGTTGGACGTCTTCCAGCCAGATAGTACTGCCGGAAAGCGAGAGCGTATGGGCCCCCGCGCCAATCACCGTGGCGCGCACGGTTTGCGCCGGAAACTGCACGTTCATCTCGCGCAGACGCGGGTGCTCATGCAGCGCGGTCGCCAGCAGCGGCCCGATATCAGAAAAGCAGAACGGATCGGCAGGTTGGTTGCGGTAGCATTCACCTACCCCACCGGAAAGGGTGATCACCTCTGGCGTAATATCGGCGGGCAGCAGCCCGGTTTGCATCAGCGATTGCGCCAGCGGCGAGAGCGCGCCAGTGATAACCTCGACGATGAGATCCGCCATCCGCCGCGCCACCTGTCCCAACTGTGCGGCAGCTAAGGCGCGAGCATCAGTACCCGAACCGAACACCTCATCGATAATCATCTGCCCCGGCTGATGGGCATAAACCACGCGCCCCTGAGCATCGGTTTCCAGCAGGCGACCACCGACGTTAAGGCAGGCGGTGCCGCTGACTTTTCCCGCGTCAAACAGCGCGTAGTTAGACGTGCCGCCGCCGATATCAATATTCAGCACCCGGCACATCCGCTGCTCAGACAAGCTTTGCGCTCCGGCGCCGTGACCGGCAATGACCGATTCCAGATGCGGCCCGGCGCTGGCGACCACAAAGTCGCCCAGCGACTGCGAGAGCGCCATGACCGCCGGACGGGCGTTGCGGGTTTTGGCGCTTTCGCCGGTGATAATGATAGCCCCTGAGTCCACCGATTCAGGCGCGATGTCTGCGGCCTGATACTGGGCCAGAATCAGCGCTTTAAGTTCGGCCTCTTTCAGACCGCCCTGCTTATCCACGGGCGTAAAGAAGACCGGGCTTTGCCAGCTAATGTCGCGTTTGATGAATTCGTAGCGCGGCACCTGCGACACCGCCGCACGGTTAACCAACTCCAGGCGCGAGAAGATCACCTGCGTGGTGGTGGTGCCGATATCGATACCGACGCTCAGTAGCTGGCGAGTGTTCACGATTGCGCCTCCGCTTCGGTTTTCACCTGGGCGGCGTCATCTTTCGGCACCAGCATCATCGCCACGCCAATCGCCGTCACGCCGCCGATCAGCTTGCCGACAATCATCGGGAAGATCATGGCGTTCATGTTGGCGGCGGCGAAGCCTAAATGGTCGCCCAGCGCGAACGCCGCAGAGACGGCAAATGCGCAGTTAATCACTTTGCCGCGGGTATCCATCTGCTTCATCATGCCGAACATGGGGATATTGTTCGCCAGGGTCGCCACCATGCCTGCCGCCGCAATATTATTTACGTTCAGCAGCTTACCGACATTCATCAACGGTTTTTCAAACCAGCGGGTCAGTAACAGCACCATCGGATACGCGCCAAGCAGCACGCAGGAGATAGAGCCGATCACTTCAATGGCGCGCATCACTTCGCCGGGTTTGTCGCCTGGCGCCATAAAGATCGGGTCGAGTCCCGGAATCAACTCCCAACCCAACAGGAATTTAACCACCGCAGCCGCCAGACCGATGGTGATCAGCGCCACCAGAAATTTGGCGAAAATCTGGAAACCGTTGATCATTTTTTCCGGGATGAACTTCAGCCCCAGCGCTACCAGCACCGCGACGATCAAGACCGGGATCATGTTCATCAGGATCAGCGCGAAGGTAAACTCCACTGGCTGACCATTGATCTGCACGCCTGAGTACATGGCGATCACCCCCCCCGCAATGCAGCCAATGGGAATGGTGACGATACCCGCCAGTACGCCAAGCGCCAGGTAGCGGCGGTCAGACGGCTCGATAATGCCGAGCGCCACCGGAATGGAGAACACAATGGTCGGCCCCATCATCGACCCAAGTATTAACCCTGAGTATAGCCACGCCGCGACATCACCGCCGGCCAGCTCTTTGGCGAGGAAGAATCCGCCCATATCACAGGCCAGCAGCGTACCCGCGAACATGGATGGGTTCGCGCCCAGCATTTCGTATACCGGGATAATAACCGGCCCCAGTACATGCGCCAGCACCGGCGCCAGCGCGGTCATACCGACCATCGCCAGTCCCAACGCGCCCATCGCCATAAAGCCCTCTTCAAACTGGCCGCCAGACCCCTCGATACTCTTGCCAAATTTACCGAGGAAGCGCGCCGACCCGCCGAACTGCGACAGGATTCTGTCCACGGCGGCAATCAGCATAAAGAACATCATGATGTACATGATGATTTCGTTAATTCCCATAGCCCTTACTCCCTGCCATTTATGATTTATAGGCCGGATAAGACGTTTACGTCGCCTCCGGCATTAACGCCGTGTTATTGCCGGATGGCGGTGCGAGCACCTTATCCGGCCTACAGGCATTACCCGGCAGCCGCGTACAGGTCGATAATCTGTGCCTGTGTGGCGGTGCGTGGGTTACTGCGCAGACAAATATCCTCCAGCGCGGCTTGCGCCCACGCGCTGTAGTGTTCGGGTTTAGCGCCAGCGTCAGCCAGCCGTTTGCTCTGTCCCACTTCGGCAATCAGCTCGCACACCGCCGCAATCGCATCGCGATCGTCCGATTTCTTATTGGTTAACGCCCGACCGATTTGACTGAAGCGCTCGCGGCAAACCATCCGGTTAAAGCCCATGACTGTTGGCAGCAGCATGGCGTTGGCCTGGCCGTGCGGAATATGCAGCGCCGCTCCTGGCTGATGCGCCATCGCATGACACAGCCCCAAACCGGCGCTGGAAAAGGCCATTCCCGCCATACAGGAGGCCAGCAACATATTTTCACGCGCCGCCAGATCGTGGCCGTAACCCACGGCTTTCGGCAGCGATTTGCCAATCATCGCTATCGCGCCAATCGCCAGGCTGTCGGTAAACGGCGTGGCGTTGAGCGCGCTGTAGGCCTCAATCGCATGCGTCAACGCATCGATACCGGTCATCGCCGTCACGTTTGGCGGAACGCCTTCGGTCACGGCAGCATCAAGAATCGCCACGTCCGGCATTAGTGACGCGTGCGCCAGCACCTGCTTGCGCCCGCTGACCGCGTCGATAATCACCGTCACGTTGGTGGTTTCTGAACCGGTTCCGGCGGTGGTCGGCACCGCAATCAGCGGCAGACGCGGGCGTAATGTACTGTGCTCGGTCATGGCGCTCAGCGTCTGGTCAGGGTTAGTCACCAGCAGGGCGACCGCTTTCGCCGCGTCCAGCACCGAACCGCCGCCAAAGGCCACTACGCCGTCGCACGCCGCCTCACGCAGTTGCGCCACCGCCGCGCAAACATCGGTGATGCACGGCTCGCCTGGCGGACACGGCCAGACCGTCATCGCCACGCCTTTCATCGCCAGGCTGCGTGCCAGCGGCGCGGTCATTCCCGCCTGATGCAGGAAGCTGTCGACCATCACAAACAGATGGCTTACGCCTCGCGCTTGCGCTTCCTGGCCGCAGGCGCCGAGCGCCCCAAGTCCGCACAGCGTGACCGGCGGTACGCTGAACGTTTTCACCCGTTGCAGATTCAGGGTGTCGAATGCCTGAAATAGCGCCGTCTGTAGTTCAGCTTGCATAGAGTCCCTCCGCTTTCGCTCTCCCGCTGTTGGCTATCGCCAGCGGGGTCATAAACAGGCTGTGCTGCGGCAAATGCACCTGTAACTCCGGGAAACGCTGGCGAAATAACGCCTCCACGCCCGGCTGCATACAGGAACCGCCCGCCAGCCATAAATCAGCAATTCCTTGCCCTTCAATGTGGCGAGCAACGATCTCCGCCATCTTTTCGTACACCGGCTTCACTACTGGCCAAATCTCCTGCGCATTGCTGCGCTTGTACTGTTCCGCCTCTTCCAGGGGAATACGGCGGTTGCCCGCCAGCGTCAGGGAGATATGGTGCCCGCCAGTGGCTTCATCGGCGGAGTAAGTCACCTTGCCCTGTTTGACGATGGCAATGCCGGTAGTGCCGCCGCCAATATCCACCACGCCTGCATTATCAAGCGCCAGCAGATCCGCCACCGCCGTCGGCTCATCCAGTACGTGGCTGACTTCTAACCCGGCAGACTCCAGCACGTTGATCGAAATACGCGGGTCGGTGCCCGGCGGGAACGAGGTCGCCGCGTGGGTAAAGCGGCAGCCGAGCTGCTGTTCAAGGGTGTCGAGATGGCGGCGCACGAGGGTGACGGCGCCGAAGAAATCCCAGACGATGCCGTCACGCACAACGTCGGCCCAGTCAAGGCACACCGCCACCGGCTGGGCGTTGCCGTCGACCACCATCGACACCACGTCGCAGGTGCCCAAATCGACGCCCAGCCACAGCGGTGTATCGCTGGCGGCGGGCGTCTGGTTACACAGGGCCGCCGCTTTTTGCAGTCTTGGGGTGAGCCAGAGTTGTTCGTCGTGCGCCATGAGTCATCCCTTATACAATGCGAAACGCATCCACCAGCACGCATCGACGCAGCCGCACAAAGGTACGCGCGCTGGTCACCCCTTCGCCGGTTGGCGTAGTGATAGTCATGGTGGTCCAGCCTTCTCCGCCCAATCCAAGCCCGGCAATGCACGGCCCGTTTTTGACGAAAATGCTGGTGTCGATGGCGTTCGCCATCTGGTTCATGTTGTCGATATTGCGCGAGTGCATCGCCGCCGTATGGTGGCAACCGCCTTCAAGCTGAACCGCCAGGGCGATGGCTTCTTCGACGTTGGCGACCCGCACCACCGGCAGTACCGGCATCATCATTTCAGTAACGGCAAACGGATGGTTGGCGGGCGTTTCCACAAACAGCAGGCGCGTTTGATCCGGGACGTTCAGGCCAATGGCTGCGGCGATTTTGCCCGCGTCACGACCGACCCAGTCACGGCTGACGGTGCCTTTGCCGCGCTCATCAATATTCTTCAGCAGCACCGGCTGGAGCTGTTCGGCCTGAGCGGCAGTCAGTTTCACCGCGTGCTGACCTTCCATCAGACGCATCAGCTCGTCGGCGACGCTATCCACCACAATCAGCACTTTTTCGTCGGCGCAGATGATGTTGTTATCAAACGACGCGCCTTTGACGATGGATTGTGCGGCGCGCGGCAGGTCGGCGGTCTCATCCACCACCACCGGGGGATTACCGGCACCGGCGGCGATCAGGCGTTTATTAGTATGTTTACGCGCCGCGTCCACCACCGCTTCGCCGCCGGTCACCACCAGCAGGCCAATACCGGGATATTTGAACAACCGCTGGGCGGTTTCGATATCCGGGTTCGCCACGGTGACCAGCAGATTTTCCGGGCCGCCGGCGGCGACCACCGCCTGATTGAGGAGGGTGATTGCCCGCTGAGAGACCTTTTTCGCCGCCGGATGCGGGGCAAACACGACGCTGTTGCCTGCGGCGATCAGGCTGATGGCGTTATTAATCACCGTCGCCGCCGGATTGGTGGACGGCGTGACCGAGGCCACCACGCCCCACGGCGCATTTTCAATCAGCGTCAGGCCGTTATCGCCGGTCAGCACCTGCGGAGATAAACACTCGACGCCCGGCGTGCCGCGCGCCTGCGCCACGTTTTTAGCAAATTTATCGTCAACGCGTCCCATGCCGGTTTCGCTGACGGCAAGCTCCGCTAATTCTCGGGCGTGTTTTTCGCCCGCCTCGCGAATGGCATGAATAGCAAGCTGGCGCATCGCCACGCTCTTCAGCCCCTGCTGGGCACGTTTTGCTGCCGCCACTGCGTCATCCAGGGAGGCAAAAACGCCCATCTCATGAACAGTGCTGGCCGGCTGGCTGCTGTCTTTCATTTTCAGCAGTACCGCTTTCACCACCTGTTCAATATCCTGTTGATTCATGATGTTCAGTCCTATTTATGGAAAACCACTTTCCCGCCAGCCACCACTTCATCGACGATGCCAATGACGCACAGATCGACCGGTGATAATTCGCTGCGATGCGCCTGGCGTGCGGAACTGCCGCTGACCAGCAGTACCCACTCTCCGGTTCCCGCCCCGATACTGTCGATGGCGACGGCACACTGCCCGTCGGGGTTGCCCTGGGCATCGATCATTTCCACCATCAGCAATTTGTCATGCGCCAGTCCCTGATGGCGGACGGTACATACGATTTGTCCTGTGACGACTGCCAGTTTCATATCCGCCTCCATGGATTGCCCGTTGGGTCGTAGGCCTTGAATCTGCGCACCATCAGGCAATGGCGCGCATTCATGCCGGATGGCGACGCTGCGCGTCTTATCCGGCCTACCATCAAATGTTGCTGTCGCCTTTGAAGCTGATCGGGAACACTTCTTCCAGATCGCCGTGCGGGCGTGGAATCACGTGTACAGAGACCAGCTCGCCAATGCGCTGCGCCGCAGCGGCGCCAGCATCGGTTGCGGCTTTGCACGCCGCCACGTCGCCACGCACCATGGCCGTACACAGGCCACCGCCAATCTGCTTCACGCCGACCAGCTTCACGCGTGCGGCTTTTACCATCGCATCTGAGGCCTCAATCAGCGCAACCAGGCCCCGGGTTTCAATCATTCCTAATGCTTCCATCGTGTTTTCCTCTCATTAAAGGGGTCCAGAACGGGACCGTTCATTCAACCAGTGTGTGTAAGCTGCGTTCGCGGCTCACGTCAGCCTGGCGCGGCACGGCTGCCACCAACGCCAGTTCGATAATTTCCTGCACGCTACAGCCTCGGGAGAGGTCGTGAAGCGGCGCGGCAAGCCCCTGAATTAGCGGCCCAACAGCGCGATAGCCTCCCAGACGCTGAGCGATTTTGTAGCCAATATTGCCCGCCTCCAGCGACGGGAAAATCATCACGTTGGCGCGGCCTTGCAGCGGGCTGTCAGGCGCTTTTTGCGCGGCGACCTCCGGGACGAAAGCGGCGTCAAACTGCAATTCACCGTCCACAAGCAGTTGCGGCGCACGTTCGCGAACGAGCTCTGTCGCCTGCTGCACGTTGGCGACATTGGGGTGACGGGCGCTGCCTTTGCTTGAAAATGACAGCATCGCCACGCGCGGCTCTTCGCCGGTAATGGCCCGCCAGGTGTCGGCGCTGGCGATAGCGATATCCGCCAGCTGCGCCGCCGTCGGCTGCGGCACTACGCTGCAATCGGCGAACCCTAATGCCGGGCCGGCATACTGCGGCAGCATCAGGAAAATAGACGACAATGTTTTGCACCCGGGTTGCAGGCCAATCACCCGCAGCCCTGCGCGCAGCACGTTCGCCGTTGACGACAGGTTGCCTGCGATACACACATCAGCCTCACCGGCGCTCACCATGGCAGCAGCGAACATTAGCGGGTCGCTAAGCTTTTCCACTGCGTCCGGCGGCGTTTTTTCTCCGGCACGGGCAAGCCAGCGTTGCGCAAAACGCTGGCGCATACTCAGGTTGCTGTGTGGGTCGATGACCTGAATGCCATCCATCGCCATACGATGACTCAGGGCAAACTGACGCAGCGCAAACGGACTGGCGACCAGAACGGGGCGAGCCAGACCGTACTGTTGCAGGTAATGCGCCGCTTTCAGCACGCGTTCGTCCAGCGCATCAGGAAAGACGACTCTGGCGGGGGCGCGTACCGCCAGTTCGCGGGCGCGTTCAATGATCATGGCTTCTCTCCCAACCGTTGTTGAATTTGGGCGACCGTCAGCGGATGTTTCGCCACGCTCAAAATCATCATCACGTAAACCGTGCTGGAGAGACGGTTCAGCGCCTGTAAAATGTCCGGGCGCAAGACCTCAAAACTACGGGTAATAAACACTTGTGCGGCGAGGGTTTCTGTTTCACGGACTTTGGTTCGCAGGAGATTAAGCAGCGCCGCATCGCGACCGTGGCTGGCCTCCGGCACCAGGTGATCGTGGTCGAGATAGCGCAGCGGCTGGTGGGAAAGCCGATGCAGCTCATCCTCGTTGAGCCCGACGATAGACTGCGCCGCCAGCGGTTCATCTATAGCGTCGGCGCGCATAATGTTGCCCAGCCGCGAGCGGATATCGAAAAGCCACGGCTGCCAGGGTTCCGCCAGTTCGATTTGTAGCCACACGGTCAGCGCGATGGCGCTGTCGAGCGCGGCGCGAAAGCCGAGGCGCGGGTCGCTTTTGGCGACCATTTTGTCCGCCGTCAGATGGGTCAGCGTATCGGGCTTTTTCACCACCGGCTGGCGGCACAGTTCACAGCAGGCCTGTGGATGCGTATCGCTACTGGTTAAGCCATGTACCGGCTGCGGCTGCTGTTCGTCATCATCGACAAACAGCCGGCCTTGTGGATCCAGAAACTTAATGCGCAGGCGGCGGCTTTCCAGCAGTTCCCGGGCCGCGGGCGTCAGTCGTGCATCAGCGGGCAGATGGATTTCCGATCCTTCGCTGAGCGTATGATTCGCTCTGAGCCACGTTTCGGTGATGAAATCGTTCATACGGATTGCCAGTTCGCAGGCCAGGCGACGTACAGAAAGCGCACGGACGTTGGCGTGCCAAATTCAATGCTGGAGCCTTTAGGGATGAACATGACATCTCCGGCTTTGGCAATCATGGTTTCGCCTTCATGGCGTACATGCAGTTCGCCCTCCAGCACCATGTCGATTTCGTCGTAGTTCAGCGTCCACGGGAAAAAGGCGTTGTCCCACTGCATAAACCCGGCGGCCATGCTGCTGCCGTCCTGCTCTGTAACCAGATCGGTTAAGCCGACGCAGTGCGGTTCGGCGCCGTCGAAGCGGCCAAATTTCACACTGCTGCCGTCAATGACTTTCACGCCGCCTTTACCCGTGACGGAGGTAAAGCTCGGCTGCATCGTCCCCAGTTCCAGCGACTGCTTTTCCTTGAGCACTTTTTCCATCAACTGCGCCACCAGGCTTTCAGTAAACTGCCCTTCCGGGAGCTGCGCGATGATGGCTTCCCGAATGCGCTGGCTTTCGCTTTTACACGCCTGCGCCGATGTGGATGCCGGGACGGGCTCGTCGCATTCGGTAATCGTGAAGCCCAGTAGTTCCGCCACTTCGCGAGCCTCCGGGGTAATAATGCTGGCGCGCAGCACTACCGACATCGCCTGTTCGCCGCGGGCGTGGGCCGCACGAATATCGTTAGCTGTGATAAGTTTTTTCACCTGCCTCTTCCTCCTGTTCACTGAGAGCCGCCAGATAATCCACCAACTGCCGCACGCTTTGCGGGTCGTGGCCGTTGAGCTCGAAAATCGGCTCCCGGAATCCAGTCTCGCAAAGCAACTGCCGCGTAGCGGCGACGTCGGCATCCGGCATGTCCGTTTTGCTGATAACGGCGATATGTCGTTTACGGGTTCCAACATCCAATAACCCGGCAGGTAAGCGACTTTCTTTATCGTTTGCCGCGTGGACATAAATCAGCGTGTCCACATCCTGCAACGTGGTAATTAAGGCGTGATACCAACGGGGATGGCTAAAATATTCACCCGGTGTATCGATATCGCCATGATCATTAAATTCCACGGCCTGCGTTTTTCTGGCGAGGGAATAATTTCCCCGTAACGCGTTAAAAAGCGTTGTCTTTCCGGCGCCGACCGCGCCGACAAAAGCAATACGTTTCATTACCGCCACCAATTAACTTTTTGTTAACTCACACAGGGTAAAGTTTAATAATCGCCCCAGCCCGCTGACCGTCTGTAATAGCGCTTCTTCTACTGCGCCGACGGTGCCATAAATCACCAGCGCACCGCTAAATCTGTCGAGAAAACCGATGTGTACATCCGC
This sequence comes from Salmonella sp. SAL4457, assembly GCF_046548235.1. Classification (NCBI taxonomy): domain Bacteria; kingdom Pseudomonadati; phylum Pseudomonadota; class Gammaproteobacteria; order Enterobacterales; family Enterobacteriaceae; genus Salmonella; species Salmonella sp. SAL4457. The sequence goes on along the minus strand of NZ_JBGDZO010000007.1, from coordinate 169,424 downwards.
AGCCTTCATCGCTAAATCGCCAGCGATCATGGCCGTTTCCCCCGGCGTTAAGGTCATAATGCCAATCGCGCCAGCATCGGGAACGCCGATCTTTTTCGCCAGTTCTTCACCAGGGTGCGCAATGAGATGCGCCAGCGTGACCTGTTTGCCCGGCACAAATTCCTGAATAATGCGTTCTTTATTCATTGCTCACCGTCTCCACTGAAACTGCCGTCATCGTGGCAATTTTTTGTCGGAGTAAATAACAAAATTCGGCAAGGTGATGTAAAAGGTGAGGTAGATCACTAAGAGAAAGAAAATAAAAGTGACTTCTGTCGAAGGTGTTAACGATAAATATCGTGGTGCATCACATTTTCAGGCGTCATTCTGAATTTAAGCCTGTTCCGCAATAAATACTCACCGACTATTCTTTGTATTACTACCATTGATAAAAATAATGCGTATCACTCGATTTGTGCATAGTACAGATTCAGTGAAATAAGTAGGGGTAAGCGCAACAGGTTCCAGAATATCCCCACCCGAGCCTTTCATGCCATGGCGAAGCCCAGCGGCGCATAAAAAAAGCGCAGGAGAACCTGCGCCAGAAGAGAGAGTAATGCGTTATTAAAGCGGCGTGGTTTGCGCTTCAACTACCGCTAACGCCACCATATTCACGATACGGCGTACAGAGGCGATCGGCGTTAATACATGTACCGGTTTAGACACGCCCATCAGGACCGGGCCGACCGTGACGCCTTCGGAACTGGAGACGCGGAGTAAGTTGTAACTAATGCGAGCGGCTTCCATATTCGGCATCACCAGAATATTGGCGGCTCCCTTCAGCGGGCTATCCGGCATCCGGTCATTACGAATACTTTCCACCAACGCCGCATCACCGTGCATCTCACCGTCAATCATCAGATCGGGCGCTCGTTCGCGTACCCGCTCAAGGGTTTCGCGCATTTTGCTGGCGGACAGCGAATTTGAGGAACCAAAGTTAGAGTGCGACAACAGCGCGACTTTCGGCTCAATACCAAAGCGGCGAACGGTTTCCGCCGCCATTACGGCGATCTCCGCCAACTGTTTCGGCGTGGGATCTTCGTTAACATAAGTATCGGCGATAAAAGTGTTGCCGCTTGGCAGCAGTAAGGCGTTCATCGCCCCTGCCGTATGCACGCCATCACGGTAGCCAAAGACGGCTTTCACGACGCTGAAATGCTCATGGTAGTCGCCGATGGTGCCGCAGATCATCGCATCCGCTTCCCCACGCTGCACCATGATCGCGCCAATGGCCGTATGGTTGCCGATCATCGCACGCTGCGCCTGTTCCTGAGTTACCCCGCGACGCTTCATGATCTGGTAATACTCGCTCCAGTACTCTTTGAAGCGCGGATCGGATTCATTATTCACGATCTCGAAATCAACGCCCGCTTTGATCTGTAGCCCCAGTTTCTGGATACGCATTTCGATCACGCTCGGACGCCCGATCAGGATGGGCTTCGCCAGCCCCAGGGTTATCAACTCCTGGGTTGCGTGCAGCACGCGCGCCTCTTCCCCTTCCGGCAGCACTACGCGCTTCGGATCTTTGCGTGCCTGCGAGAAGATCGGCTTCATGAACAGGTTGGTTTTGTAGACAAACTCGGTCAGTTTATCGATATAGGCATCAAAGTCAGCAATCGGGCGCGTCGCCACGCCGGAATCCATTGCCGCTTTCGCGACCGCTGGAGCGATTTTGACAATCAGACGCGGGTCAAACGGTTTCGGAATAATGTATTCCGGCCCAAAGCTCAGGTCCTGATCGCCATAGGCCGAGGCCACCACTTCGCTCTGTTCGGCGTGCGCCAGCTCGGCAATCGCACGGACCGCCGCCAGTTTCATCTCTTCGTTGATCGCCGTCGCGCCGACGTCCAGTGCGCCGCGGAAGATAAACGGGAAGCACAATACGTTGTTCACCTGGTTCGGATAGTCGGAACGACCGGTACAGATGATGGCGTCCGGACGCACTTCTTTCGCCAGCGGCGGCAGAATTTCCGGTTCCGGGTTAGCCAGCGCCAGAATCATTGGCGCGCGGGCCATTTTCTTCACCATCTCCTGAGTCAGCACTTTCGGGCCTGAACAGCCGAGGAAAATATCCGCGCCGTCAATGACCTCATCCAGCGTGCGCTTGCCGCTGTCGTCTACCGCATAGGCCGCTTTGGTCTCCGCCATATTCGGCTCACGGCCTTTGTAAATAACGCCCTTAGAGTCGCACACCACGATGTTGTGCTTTTGCATCCCCAACGCGACCAGCAGGTTCATACAAGCGATTGCCGCCGCCCCTGCGCCGGAGACGACCATCCGCACGTCGGAAATATTTTTCTCTACGACTCGCAGGCCATTAAGAATGGCGGCCGTACTGATGATCGCCGTTCCGTGCTGATCGTCATGGAAAACCGGGATGTTCATGCGCTCGCGCAGTTTCTGTTCAATATAGAAACATTCCGGCGCTTTAATGTCTTCGAGGTTAATGCCGCCAAAGGTCGGCTCCAGCGCCGCGACCACATTGATAAATTTGTCCGGATCAAGCTCATCGACTTCAATGTCAAACACATCGATACCGGCGAATTTTTTAAACAGAACGCCTTTGCCTTCCATGACCGGCTTGCCGGCCAGCGCGCCGATGTTGCCTAACCCCAGCACCGCTGTACCGTTGGAAATGACCGCGACAAGGTTGCCGCGCGCGGTGTATTTGTAGGCTGCCAGCGGATCTTTTTCGATTTCCAGGCAGGGCGCCGCCACGCCTGGCGAGTAAGCCAACGCCAGATCGCGTTGGGTGGCAAGGGGCTTAGTCGGAGAAACCTGAATTTTACCGGGTACCGGAAATTCGTGGAAATCAAGGGCGCTTTGTTTTAACTGCTCATCCATTTTGTTGTTCCTTTCACGTATCGTTCAAAAAGTGACGCGGCCTGGTGCGCCGCACATTATCACCGTACTGCGCAACACAAACTTTGAAGGTCTGCAAACTATCACGACGCGGCGCAAGAGTTTGTTATCAACTTATAACAGCCATGTTACCTGCTTATACCAGCAATACCATGCCTGTCTGCTATGCTTTTTGGTTATGTAGTGTATCAATCTTTCAGAAGTGTGAATCAACACACTCATCTAACACTTTACTTTTCAAGGAGTATTTCCTATGAACCAGCTAGACGGCATCAAACAATTCACTACCGTCGTCGCCGACAGCGGCGACATCGAGTCCATCCGCCACTACCAGCCGCAGGATGCCACGACAAATCCCTCTTTACTGCTGAAAGCCGCCGGACTTGAGCAGTATGGTCATTTGATTGAGGATGCGATTGCCTGGGGGAAAAAACACGGCGGTACGCAGGAACAGCAGGTTGCGGCAGCCAGCGATAAACTGGCGGTTAATTTTGGCGCGGAAATACTGAAAAGTATTCCTGGTCGCGTCTCCACTGAAGTCGACGCGCGGTTATCATTCGATAAAGAAAAAAGTATCGAGAAAGCGCGCCATCTGGTGGATCTCTACCAGCAGCAGGGTATTGATAAATCGCGCATTCTGATCAAGCTCGCCGCAACCTGGGAAGGTATCCGCGCCGCCGGGCAGCTCGAAAAAGAAGGCATTAATTGCAACCTGACGTTGTTGTTCTCTTTTGCCCAGGCGCGCGCCTGCGCCGAAGCGGGCGTCTATTTGATCTCTCCGTTCGTGGGCCGAATTTACGACTGGTATCAGGCGCGTAGTCCGCTGGAGCCGTATGTCGTGGAGGAAGATCCCGGCGTGAAATCGGTACGCAATATCTACGATTACTTTAAACAGCATCGCTATGAAACCATCGTGATGGGTGCAAGTTTCCGCCGTACTGAGCAAATCCTCGCGCTAACCGGCTGCGATCGACTGACTATCTCCCCTAACCTGCTTAAAGAGCTGAAAGAAAAAGAAGAACCGGTAATCCGTAAACTGGTGCCTTCCTCGCAGATGTTCCACCGTCCTACGCCAATGACGGAAGCGGAGTTCCGCTGGGAACATAATCAGGACGCGATGGCCGTAGAGAAGCTGTCGGAAGGTATCCGTCTTTTTGCCATTGACCAGCGCAAACTGGAAGACCTGCTTGCCGCCAAACTATAAACCTTGCATGGAGTGATTTATGTCCCGTAAAGACCTTGCCAATGCGATTCGTGCGCTGAGCATGGATGCCGTTCAAAAAGCCAATTCCGGGCACCCCGGCGCGCCGATGGGGATGGCGGATATCGCTGAAGTGCTATGGAACGATTTTCTTAAACATAACCCCACCGATCCGACCTGGTATGACCGTGACCGTTTTATCCTTTCCAACGGTCACGCCTCCATGCTGCTCTATAGTCTGCTGCATTTAACCGGTTATGACCTGCCGCTGGAGGAGTTAAAAAACTTCCGTCAACTGCACTCTAAAACGCCTGGTCACCCGGAGATTGGCTATACGCCCGGCGTTGAAACCACCACCGGGCCGCTGGGCCAGGGGCTGGCGAATGCCGTCGGGCTGGCGATTGCCGAGCGTACGTTAGGCGCACAGTTCAACCGGCCGGACCATGAGATTGTCGACCACTACACCTATGTCTTTATGGGCGACGGCTGTCTGATGGAGGGGATCTCGCATGAGGTGTGTTCGCTGGCTGGTACGCTGGGACTGGGCAAACTGATCGGCTTTTACGATCACAACGGCATCTCCATTGATGGCGAAACCGAAGGCTGGTTTACCGACGATACCGCCAAACGTTTTGAAGCCTACCACTGGCATGTCGTGCATGACATTGACGGGCACGATCCGGAAGCGGTGAAAAAAGCCATTCTCGAAGCCCAGAGCGTAAAAGATAAACCTTCGCTAATTATCTGTCGGACGGTGATAGGTTTTGGCTCGCCGAATAAAGCCGGGAAGGAGGAGTCGCACGGCGCGGCGCTGGGCGAAGAAGAGGTGGCGCTGACCCGCCAGAAGCTGGGATGGCACCATCCGGCGTTTGAGATCCCAAAAGAGATTTACCGCGCGTGGGATGGCCGTGAAAAAGGCGAGAAAGCGCAGCAGCAGTGGCAGGAAAAGTTTGCTGCTTATGAGGAGGCTTATCCTGAGCTGGCCGCAGAGTTTACCCGCCGGATGAGCGGCGGACTGCCGGAGGCATGGGAATCCGCCACGCAAAAATTTATTAACGACTTGCAGGCTAATCCGGCCAAAATCGCCACCCGTAAAGCATCGCAAAATACGCTCAATGCCTATGGTCCCCTGTTGCCGGAACTGTTGGGCGGATCGGCGGATCTGGCGCCGAGCAACCTGACTATCTGGAAAGGTTCGACCTCGTTGAAAGAGGATCCGGCAGGTAATTACATCCACTATGGCGTGCGCGAATTCGGCATGACCGCCATTGCCAACGGCATCGCCCACCACGGCGGCTTTGTACCGTATACCGCCACGTTTCTGATGTTTGTCGAATATGCGCGTAACGCGGCACGTATGGCGGCCTTAATGAAAGCCCGGCAGATTATGGTCTATACCCACGACTCCATCGGTTTGGGCGAAGATGGCCCGACGCACCAGGCCGTGGAACAACTGGCGAGCCTGCGCTTAACGCCAAACTTCAGCACCTGGCGTCCCTGCGATCAGGTTGAGGCGGCGGTCGGCTGGAAGCTGGCCATTGAACGTCACCACGGGCCGACGGCGTTGATTCTCTCGCGGCAGAATCTGGCGCAGGTGGAACGCACGCCGGAACAGGTGAAAGCGATTGCCCGCGGCGGTTATATTCTGAAAGATAGCGGCGGCAAGCCGGATATCATTCTGATCGCTACCGGATCGGAAATGGAAATTACCCTACAGGCGGCGGAAAAATTGACTGGCGAGGGGCATAACGTTCGCGTGGTGTCGTTGCCTTCAACGGATATTTTCGATGCGCAGGACGAGGCATATCGCGAATCAGTGCTACCGGCGCACGTGACCGCCCGCGTCGCGGTGGAAGCCGGTATAGCCGACTACTGGTATAAATATGTTGGCCTAAAAGGCGCAATTATTGGCATGACGGGATACGGTGAATCCGCCCCGGCTGACAAACTGTTCCCGTATTTTGGCTTTACCGTGGAAAATATTGTAGAAAAAGCCCGCCGGGTGCTGAACATCAAAGGCTAAGGCGAGCGTTAGCAACACAGACTTTGCACAGTCTGCAGACCTGTTCTGTAGGCTGTGCAAAATTACTTCGTAGACTCAGGCGCATCTGACTGCCCGATGACGACCTCATCAATGGATTTATGGCACATCAGGCAAAAGGCCTTTTTTTTATGCGCCTGTAATGTTGAATCCCATGCCGCTGATCCGCCTTCTTTATTCACTTTCTCTCTTATCGCCGCCAGCCGATCTATTTCATAATAAGCGCTCAGGCAGCCACAATGGGGGCATAATACGGGGCCATTATTTATTTTCATACTATTTCCTGCTGTGGTGAGGCTATCGGGTAAAGTAACAATCCTACCGTAACGTAGCAATCTCTATACCATAAATGAAACCTCAATAGGTGTATCCCTATTCTGAAAAGGGGATAACAACCAGGATTCAACGCGTGATCCACAGCGTAGGCCAGGCATCCGGCCCGTGCCAGTTATCGCAGCTCGGTTCTTCGGCATAACGCACCAGACGAAAACGATCGCCATCATAACGCCAGCGCGTCTGGATACCACAGTCGGTTAACCCCCGCCCTTTCGCCAACGTCACCAGCTCGCGCGTTTTCTCGTCAAAGAAGGCGTTCATCAACTCCATGTCATTACTTTCGACGCCGCGATTAAACGGCAGCCGCAAACGCACGGCGCGCGAGGCGAGCGTTTTTTTGCGTGAAACTACCCAGGCGAGATCAATAGTGTTATAGGCGCCGGCTTCGCAGTTAACAATCAATAACGCTTTATCATCCGTCAACGCGCTGACCTGCGTCTCGCGACGCAGAGGGTCAAGCGAACAACGAATGCCGTTTACCCGCCATGCTGCGTAGTCCAGCAGATCGTCGCGTTCTTCCTCACTCAGCGGTACGGGCGTTGGATTAATCACGGCGATCCCCTTTAATGCCGGTGCCGGAGGCACGCTGAGCGGCGGTTCGTTTCCTTTTTCAATCCAGGCGGTTTCGCTGCCCACACGTTTTTGTTGCGCGTCGATAAACAGTAATGCCGCTTTTAATCCCGCCAGCGAAAGCGTCTGAACGCCGTTTTTTAAGGTGATGGCCTGCGCATCCTGAATCGTCTGTAAAAATGCGGTGATGGTGGCAGGATCGCCGGTCATGAGATGCCAGGGCGACACGCGCCAGTGTGGACTGTTGAACGAAAGCGGTTTGCCATCCAGCAATAAGCGAGGCGCAATTGCGGCTTCTTTAGCGTCGGGCGGCGCCAAACCGCCGCGATCGATACGCAGTACCGCATCGGTACGCGCCCCGGCGCTGCGGCTTAATGTCATCACCAGCCCATGATGTTCGCCAGTATTGCGCGCTACGCAAAAATTTTGGTTATTGCAGGTGACCTGCCAGTCGGAAAAAGTCCGTTGCGCTGGCGCAGCCCACAGTAGCTGGACCGGCAACAGGCCAAACAGACAAAAAAGAATAACGCGGTAGCGCATGAACGGAACAACCCCAGATTCAGAACAACACAGCTCAGGCGGTATCTTCCTTGCGCGCCTCAGGGTTCTCAATCAGATTTATCGGATTGGTCTTTTTTGTGTAAAGAAATATATTTCTTTTTTTTCAGTCCATTAGATGAGATGTCTGTAAATAGTTAAGCAATAACACGGTCTTACCGTCCCGAATCTCACCTGAGCGCACCATTTCCAGCGCCCGGGAAAACGGCAGTTCAAGCACCTCAATCTCTTCGTCCTCCACGCCGCCGCCGATGCTGGCGCGCTCGCTATCATGATATTCGGCAATGAAGAAATGAATCAGCTCCGTGACGCCGCCTGGCGACATATAAAGCTCAAATATCTTGCGTACCTCGCCAACGTCATACCCTGTCTCTTCAATGGCCTCTTTACGGATACAGACCTCCGGCTCGTCGTTATCAAGCAGGCCAGCGCAGGTTTCAATTAACATACCGTCTTGATTAGCATTGACCCATGTCGCCACGCGAAACTGGCGAACCAGAAGCACGGTTTTTTTAGTTGAGTTGTAAAGCAGAATGGTTGCGCCATTCCCGCGATCGTAAACCTCACGCCTGTGACGGATAACCTCGCCATTACGACGGGTCAGGTCATAGGTAATGTTGCGCAGAGTAAAATAATTATCAGAAAGAATTTTATCCTTAATAAGCGTAATGGTTTGCGACATGCTGGCTCCAGGGTGTAAAAAGAGCATTAATATTACGCCGTGAGGTCGGTTTTGTCTGCTGAAGGGTTAATCCTTAATGCCGACTGAACGGATGTACAGCCATATTTTTCTGTCACTGCCATGACCATATTCTGCTTCTCCGGGCCGCAGAGTCCATGCTCGCGATATGATTTGACGGCCGGAGTGAGACTGAGGGAATCATCATGAAATTTACTCTCGTTGCGACGGTTCTACTGACGTTTTCCCTTTCAGCTTTTGCCGTTGAGTATCCGGTATTGACCACCGCGAGCCCTGATCAGGTGGGGTTTGATAGCCAAAAACTTCACCGACTTGATGGCTGGATTCAAAATCAAATTGATGCCGGATATCCCAGCATCAATCTTCTGGTGATAAAAGATAATCATATTGTTCTACAAAAAGCCTGGGGCTATGCCAAAAAATATGACGGTTCCACGCTGTTAGCCCATCCCATTCGGGCGACCACTAACACGATGTATGACCTGGCTTCAAACACAAAAATGTATGCCACTAATTTCGCATTGCAAAAACTAGTGTATGAAGGAAAAATAGATGTCAATGATTTGGTATCAAAATATATCCCCGGCTTTAAGGATATGCCTGGGGATAAAATAAAAGGCAAAGATAAACTCCGCATTATTGATATTCTTCATCACGTCGCGGGCTTTCCTGCCGACCCACAATATCCTAATAAAAACGTCGCCGGTAAATTATTCTCACAGAGTAAAAGCACTACTCTGGAGATGATTAAAAAGACACCGCTGGAATATCAACCTGGGTCGAAGCATATCTACAGCGACGTGGATTATATGATTCTTGGTTTTATCATTGAATCGATAACGGCAATGCCATTAGATCGCTACGTCGAAACCACCATTTATAAACCGCTCGGATTAAAACATACCGTCTTTAACCCGCTGATGAAAGGCTTCACGCCGCCGCAAATCGCCGCAACGGAACTACATGGCAACACGCGTGACGGCGTGATTCATTTCCCCAATATTCGCACCAATACACTATGGGGCCAGGTGCATGATGAAAAAGCCTGGTACTCAATGGGCGGCGTTTCAGGACACGCCGGACTGTTTTCTGACACCCATGATATGGCTGTGTTAATGCAAGTCATGCTCAATGGGGGCGGCTACGGTAACGTGAAGCTATTCGACGACAAAACGGTTGCGCAGTTTACTCGCCGCTCGCCAGAAGATGCTACCTTTGGTCTGGGGTGGCGCGTTAACGGCAACGCCTCAATGACCCCCACGTTCGGGGTATTAGCCAGTCCGCAAACGTATGGACATACCGGATGGACCGGCACGCTGACGTCTATCGATCCGGTTAATCATATGGCGATTGTTATTTTAGGTAACAGGCCGCACTCGCCGGTAGCAAATCCTAAAGTGAACCCGAATGTTTTTGTCAGTGGATTATTACCTGCGGCGACGTATGGCTGGATTGTTGACCAGATATATGGTTCCTTAAAATAAAAATTAAGAGCCTATCCCACCAGACGTTATTGGCGCAGCCAGTTTGGACACGGACAGCGCGCAAAAACCGGAGCGTACACGTAGTACGTGAGGTTTGACTCGCTACGCTCGCCCTTCGGGCCGCCGCTAGCGGCGTTCAAAACGCTAACGCGTTTTGGCGAGCACTGCCCAGGTCCAAAATGGCAAGTAAAATAGCCCTAATGGAATAGGCTCTAAGAAGGGATTCTGATAGCGTCCCTTCCTTCAATTTACACTCTATTTTCAATACTAAGATTGACCTTATCAGGCCTGTTAAACATCGACCCAGCGGGAAAATGTTTATCGCAGGGCGTCCAGCCCTGCGAGCGTCAACATTTCTGCAAACGGAATAAGGTTAGCCAATAAGTTTAAGATTTTTTATCACTCAATCATTTAACCGTACCAGGCCTTAACCGGCCTACAAATACGCTTATTTAGCTAACCAGTCGAGAATCCCCTGCGCGGCATGTCGGCCTTCTGCCATCGCCGTCACCACCAGATCGGCGCCGCGCACCGCATCGCCGCCGGCGAAAATTTTCGGGTTGGACGTCTGGTAACGAAACTCGCTCTCGACGCTGGCGGCAATACGTCCCCAGTTATCCACCTTCACGCCATGCGATTCCAGCCACGACATACCATGCGGATGAAAACCAAACGCCATAATGACCGCATCCGCCGGCATCACGAACTCGCTGTCCGGTACAGGTACCGGGCGGCGTCGCCCCTGACCATCCGGTTCGCCAAGCCGCGTACGCAAAAAGCGAATACCGCTGGCGCGCCCGTGCGTATCCAGCACCAACTCAACCGGCTGAACGTTAAATTCAAAGTTCGCGCCCTCTTCCCGCGCGTTTTTCACCTCTTTTTTCGACCCCGGCATATTGGCCTCATCGCGGCGATAAGCGCAGGTGACGTTAGCAGCGCCATGACGCAGCGCCGTACGTACGCAGTCCATTGCGGTGTCACCGCCGCCCAGCACAACCACGTTAAGGCCCGCAGTATCAATAAACGGCTCGTCAGGCAACGCCGGAAGCCCCATCACCTGTTTGGTATTGGCGATGAGGAATGGCAACGCATCATATACCCCCGGCGCGTCTTCATTCGGTAAATCAGCCTTCATGGAACGATAGGTTCCTACCCCGACAAAGACGGCGTCATAACTTTCCAGCAGCGTCTCCAGAGAAATATCTTTCCCCACTTCGCAGTTAAGCTCAAAACGAATCCCCATCGCGCTGAAGATTTCCCGACGGCGCGCCAGCAGAGATTTATCCAGTTTGAAAGCCGGAATACCAAAGGTGAGCAAACCGCCGATTTCCGGATGGCGATCGTAGACGGTGGCGCTTACGCCGTGACGCGCCAGCACGTCAGCGCAGGCAAGACCTGCCGGCCCCGCGCCGATAATCGCCACGCGCTTGTCGCTCTTCTGTACGTCCGACAGGTCGGGACGCCAGCCTTTGCTCAGAGCGCGATCGGAGATATAGCGCTCAATGTTGCCGATGGTAACCGCGCCATACTCATCGCGGAGTGTACACGCGCCTTCGCATAGCCGGTCCTGCGGACAAACGCGCCCGGTAATTTCCGGCAGGCAGTTGGTCTGGTGAGAAAGCTCTACCGCCGCATCAATATCGCCAGCTTTCACCAGTTCGATCCACTGGGGAATATGGTTATGCAGCGGACAGGTCCATTCGCAGATACTGTGTTCCCCGCATGTGAGGCAGCGGGACGCTTCACGCTCCGCCTGCGCGGCGCGAAACGGCAGATAAATTTCCTCAAAGGTGGTTTTACGCGCTTCAATCGCCAGTTTATCCGGTTCGCCGCGCGGCGGCGTCGCCTGCATACGCTCGACTTTGCTGCTTGCTGTCCCACGGTGTTGTGTATCAACGGTATGCCAGGGGCGAATCTCCTGCCGGGCGGTACGCAGCCGTCGCGTTTTAGCCAGACGGGTCAACGAGTCTTCGGTGACCAGTTGCAGCGCATCCGCCGGGCAATTTTCCACACAAGCCGGACCCTGTTCACGTCCCTGACACAGATCGCATTTATGCGCGCTGGCTTTGAACTGGTTTGGCGCGACGGGCGTCAATACCATCTGCATGGTGCCGAATGGGCAGGCGACGACGCAGGATTTACAGCCGATACACTTCTGCGCATTGACCTGCACGCTGTCGTTAATATGCGCGATCGCGCCGTTCGGACAGCTACGGGCGCAGGGCGCATCTTCGCAATGGTGACATGTGACCGCGCTGCGCTGGTGCTGATGTTTGATGACAGTAATTCGGGGCTGATAGCGCTGTGGCGTCAGGACATGTCGCTCATCATTGTGAGCCATTACGCAGGCGACCTCGCAGGCATGGCAGCCCAGACACTGCTGGCTATTGGCCATAATAAAACGATTCATGGCGTCCTTCTGTTTTGGTTGCAAAAACCTTATTCTTTATATGAGCATTGTTATTAACTGACGAAGGCGGGGTCGGCAATGTTCATCTGCCCAGGAAGCACAACTATCTGTCCAGAACCTGTGGCAGATCAATTTATTTCAAAGCAAATGAAATTGCGGTTCAGCTAAATGCGGGGAGTACCAGTGTGACGGTTAAACGCCCGGTCTCGGCCAGTCTGGCTAAGGCTTTTTTCTATATTGTGCTGTTGTCTATTCTGTCCACCGGCAGCGCATTACTGACGCTGACCAGCAGTTTACGGGATGCCGAAGCGATCAATATCGCCGGTTCGCTACGAATGCAGAGCTATCGGCTGGGTTACGATCTGCAAAGCCGTAGCCCGCAGATTAATGCGCATCGTCAACTTTTCCAGCACGCGCTCAACTCGCCGGTACTGCAAAATCTCAACGCCTGGTATGTGCCGCAGGCGGTGAAAACTCGCTACGCGCGCCTGCACGCCAACTGGCTGGAGATGAATAGCCGCCTACAGGACGGCGACATTGCCTGGTATCAGACCAATATCAACAATTACGTCAATCAAATTGATCTCTTCGTTCTGGCATTACAGCATTACGCCGAGCGTAAAGTCATGCTGGTCGTCGCCATATCGCTGGCGGGCGGTATCGGCATATTTACGCTGGTCTTTTTTACCCTACGACGTATCCGCCAGCAGGTCGTTCGCCCGCTAAATCAACTGGTCACCGCCAGTCAGCGTATTGAGCATGGTCAGTTCGCCCCGCTGCCGCTGGATACCAGCTTACCCAATGAGCTGGGATTATTGGCGAAAACGTTTAGTCAGATGTCGAGCGAGCTGCATAAACTTTACCGTTCGCTGGAAGCCTCGGTGGAAGAAAAAACGCACGATCTGCACGAAGCGCACCGCCGCCTGGAGGTGTTATACCAGTGCTCCCAGGCGCTGAATACCAGCCAAATCGACGTCCACTGTTTTCGCCATATTTTGCAAATTGTCCGTGAACATGACGCCGCCTGGTATCTGGAGTTAACCGTGGGCGATAACTGGCGGATTAGCGAAGGCGCGCAAAGCCCCGACCTGCCGATGCAAATGCTGCCTGTGACGATGCAGGACACGGTCTATGGCGAACTCCACTGGCAAAGCCCCAACGTTAATGCCTCTACGCCGTTGCTGAACAGCGTCTCCACGATGCTGGGGCGTGGTTTGTACTTTAATCAGGCGCAAAAACACTTCCAGCAACTTTTGTTAATGGAAGAACGCGCGACAATTGCCCGTGAGCTACACGATTCGCTGGCGCAGGTACTTTCTTATTTACGTATTCAGTTAACGCTTTTGAAGCGCGCTATTCCTGAGGATAACGCCGGCGCGCAAAGCATCATGGCGGATTTTTCCAGAGCGCTGAACGACGCCTACCGTCAGCTTCGCGAGCTACTCACCACGTTCCGTCTGACGTTACAGCAGGCCGATTTACCCTCCGCATTGCATGAGATGCTGGAAGATTTACAGAGTCAGACCCCGGCCAAACTCACGTTGGATTGCCGTTTACCCACGCTGGCGCTGGATGCGCAAATGCAGGTGCATTTGTTGCAAATTGTGCGTGAAGCGGTCCTGAACGCCATTAAACACGCCAACGCGAGCGAAATCGCCGTGAGCTGCGTCACCGCGCCTGACGGCGATCATACCGTTTATATTCGCGATAATGGCATTGGTATCGGCGAACCGCATGAGCCTGCCGGACACTATGGTCTGAATATAATGCGTGAGCGCGCGGAGCGCCTTGGCGGCACGCTGAATTTTTCGCAACCCTCCGGCGGCGGCACACTGGTCAGTATCAGTTTTCGCTCCTCCAACAAGGAAGAGAGTCAGTTAACGTAAAGAACGGCAAATCGCCGGAAGGCCAGATGTCAGGCTTTCCGGCGTTGGCACAAAAAGTATGCTGTAAAAGCGCATGATAATTTACATTATCTCCTTTATTTCTCCACGTTTGGCTCGTAGCTTGCCGCTACAGTGAAGCAGTTCAAATCTATAACGATATGTAGAAACACGAGGTTTCCCTTTAATGGCGAATTTTTTTATCGATCGCCCCATTTTTGCCTGGGTGCTGGCTATCCTGTTGTGTCTGACAGGGGCGTTAGCCATTTTCTCTTTACCTGTTGAACAATATCCCGATCTGGCGCCGCCCAACGTACGTATTACCGCGAATTATCCGGGAGCGTCGGCGCAAACGCTGGAAAATACCGTAACCCAGGTTATTGAGCAGAATATGACGGGCCTCGATAATCTGATGTACATGTCATCACAAAGCAGCGGAACCGGACAGGCGACCATCACCCTGAGCTTTATTGCGGGAACCGATCCTGATGAGGCGGTTCAGCAAGTGCAAAACCAGTTACAGTCCGCGATGCGTAAACTGCCGCAGGCGGTACAGGATCAAGGCGTCACGGTACGCAAAACGGGCGATACCAATATTTTGACCATCGCTTTCGTCTCTACCGACGGTTCTATGGACAAGCAGGATATCGCCGACTACGTCGCCAGTAATATTCAGGACCCGCTCAGCCGCGTCAACGGCGTCGGCGATATTGACGCTTATGGTTCACAGTACTCTATGCGTATCTGGCTCGATCCGGCCAAATTGAATAGTTTTCAGATGACCACGAAAGACGTGACCGATGCAATTGAGTCGCAGAATGCGCAAATCGCCGTCGGGCAGCTTGGCGGTACGCCTTCGGTCGACAAACAGGCGCTGAACGCCACCATTAATGCGCAGTCACTGCTGCAAACGCCGCAACAATTTCGCGATATCACCCTGCGCGTTAATCAGGACGGTTCCGAGGTCAAACTGGGCGATGTCGCCACCGTGGAGCTGGGGGCGGAAAAGTATGACTACCTCAGCCGTTTTAACGGCAATCCGGCTTCCGGCCTTGGCGTTAAGCTGGCCTCCGGCGCGAACGAAATGGCGACCGCGAAGCTGGTACTGGATCGCCTCAACGAGCTGGCGCAGTACTTCCCTCACGGCCTGGAATACAAGATCGCGTATGAAACCACCTCCTTTGTCAAAGCCTCGATTATCGATGTGGTCAAAACGTTGCTGGAAGCTATCGCGCTGGTTTTCCTGGTGATGTATCTGTTCCTGCAAAACTTTCGCGCCACGCTCATTCCGACGATCGCCGTGCCGGTAGTATTAATGGGCACCTTCTCCGTGCTTTACGCGTTTGGCTACAGTATTAACACATTAACCATGTTCGCGATGGTGCTGGCGATCGGGCTCCTGGTCGACGATGCCATCGTGGTGGTGGAAAACGTCGAACGTATCATGAGCGAAGAAGGGCTCACGCCGCGTGAAGCGACGCGCAAATCCATGGGACAAATCCAGGGGGCGCTGGTCGGTATCGCGATGGTGCTGTCTGCGGTATTCGTGCCGATGGCGTTCTTTGGCGGTACCACCGGGGCGATTTATCGTCAGTTTTCTATTACCATTGTCTCGGCAATGGTGCTGTCGGTGCTGGTCGCCATGATCCTGACACCGGCGCTGTGCGCAACGTTATTAAAACCGCTGCACAAAGGCGAGCAGCACGGGCAACGCGGATTTTTCGGCTGGTTTAACCGTACCTTCAATCGTAATGCCGAACGTTATGAGAAAGGCGTAGCGAAAATTTTGCATCGCAGCCTGCGCTGGATTCTGATTTATGTTCTGTTGCTTGGCGGCATGGTGTTCCTGTTTTTGCGTCTCCCCACCTCCTTTCTACCGCAGGAAGATCGGGGCATGTTCACTACGTCTATCCAGCTACCGAGCGGTTCTACGCAACAGCAGACCCTGAAAGTCGTTGAAAAGGTTGAAAACTATTACTTCACCCATGAGAAAGACAACATTATGTCGGTCTTCTCGACGGTCGGTTCCGGCCCTGGCGGGAACGGGCAAAACGTCGCGCGCATGTTTGTTCGCTTGAAAGACTGGGACGCGCGCGATCCCACCACCGGCTCCTCGTTCGCCATTATTGAGCGGGCGACAAAAGCATTTAACCAGATTAAAGAAGCTCGCGTCTTCGCCAGCAGCCCGCCGGCAATTAGCGGTCTGGGCAGCTCCGCCGGTTTTGATATGGAATTACAGGATCACGCCGGAGCAGGCCATGACGCGCTGATGGCCGCACGAGATCAACTCATTGAGCTGGCCGGGAAAAACAGTTCCTTGACCCGCGTGCGCCACAACGGCCTGGACGACAGCCCGCAACTGCAAATTGATATTGACCAACGGAAAGCGCAGGCGCTGGGCGTATCGATTGACGATATCAACGACACCCTGCAAACAGCCTGGGGGTCGAGCTACGTCAACGACTTCATGGACCGGGGCCGCGTGAAGAAGGTCTATGTTCAGGCCGCAGCGAAATATCGTATGTTGCCGGATGATATTAATCTTTGGTATGTCCGTAACAAAGACGGCGGCATGGTCCCCTTCTCCGCCTTCGCCACCTCACGCTGGGAAACCGGATCGCCGCGTCTGGAACGCTATAACGGCTATTCGGCGGTAGAAATTGTCGGAGAGGCCGCGCCGGGAGTCAGTACCGGGACGGCGATGGATGTCATGGAGTCGTTAGTGCATCAGCTACCGGGCGGTTTTGGCCTGGAATGGACAGCCATGTCTTACCAGGAACGGCTCTCCGGCGCGCAGGCGCCCGCGCTGTACGCTATTTCGCTATTAGTCGTCTTCCTGTGTCTGGCGGCATTGTATGAAAGCTGGTCGGTGCCCTTCTCGGTGATGCTGGTTGTGCCGCTCGGCGTCATTGGCGCGCTACTCGCTACCTGGATGCGCGGGCTGGAAAACGATGTTTACTTCCAGGTGGGGCTGTTGACCGTTATCGGCCTCTCGGCGAAAAACGCGATTCTGATTGTGGAATTCGCCAACGAAATGAATCAGAAGGGACACGCGCTGTTAGACGCCACGCTGTACGCCAGCCGCCAGCGCCTGCGACCGATACTGATGACTTCGCTGGCGTTTATCTTTGGCGTATTGCCGATGGCCACCAGCACCGGGGCAGGCTCGGGTAGCCAACATGCTGTCGGAACCGGCGTGATGGGGGGAATGATCTCAGCAACCATTCTGGCTATCTTCTTTGTACCCCTGTTTTTCGTGCTGATACGTCGCCGCTTCCCGCTGAAGCCGCGCCCGGAATAAGCTCCCGGCCAGCCTGATACGAGGTGTCGGGCACAAAAAAGGCGACTTTCGTTGAGTCGCCTTTTCTTATCCCCTATGGGAGCGCGGTGCCTTCCAGGCATTTATTTACGAAGCATGACTTCGATAAAATCTTTCCAGTTCCCCAGTTCACGTTCAATCATAATAGCCTCTCTTATTATTATGGGTATTCTACGTAGTTAGCGGTATAGAGAGAAGTTCATTTAACCGATTGTTGCGATATCCTCTGGTTATGCTGTCTATGATATTACTATGGCGCTGTAGCCGTAAATTTTATGTGACTTCCTGCAATATTTAGCAACATTAATACCTTTTCTACTACTTTATCAAATCGGGTTAAAAAACAATCAATTGCATGTGCGCAAAATAGGATTTTCCTCGCGAATTATAAACAAGCCACATCTGGAACGTTTTGGAATCATTATTCACATTCACTCAACAATGTTATATTGATTGCCGATCAGCGCTGGATAAATAACCATTAACAGCCACACTTATTATCCCGCAGACGATACTATTGATTATTTATTCGAATTTCGCGTTAAAGGATTCAATATGATTACCCTCTATGGCATTAAGAATTGCGACACGATCAAAAAAGCGCGCCGTTGGCTGGAGGAGCATGGCATTGATTATCGTTTTCACGATTACCGTGTGGATGGCATAGACCTCCCTCTTCTTAATACCTTTATTGCCGAACTCGGCTGGCAGCCGTTACTGAATACGCGCGGCACAACATGGCGCAAACTGGATGAAGGCGACCGCAGCGGGATTACCGATGCCGACTCCGCCGCTGCTCTCATGGTTGAACAGCCGGCAATCATCAAACGCCCATTGCTCTGCGCGCCCGGGAAGCCTATGCTGCTTGGTTTCAGTGAATCCCGTTATCAGCAGTTTTTTGATGAGGTGTAGTCTATGTCGTGCCCGGTTATTGAGCTGACACAGCAACTTATTCGTCGTCCCTCCCTGAGTCCGGATGACGCAGGCTGTCAGGCATTAATGATTGAACGCCTTCGTAAAATCGGTTTTACCATTGAGCATATGGATTTTGGCGACACGCAAAATTTTTGGGCATGGCGTGGGCGTGGCGAAACGCTGGCGTTCGCCGGGCATACTGACGTCGTACCGGCTGGCGATGTCGATCGCTGGATCAATCCGCCGTTTGAACCTACGATTCGCGACGGAATGTTGTTCGGTCGCGGCGCGGCGGATATGAAAGGTTCACTGGCGGCCATGGTGGTGGCTGCTGAACGTTTTGTTGCGCAGCATCCTCATCACCGGGGCCGCCTCGCGTTTTTGATTACCTCTGATGAGGAAGCCAGCGCAAAAAATGGCACCGTAAAGGTGGTTGAAGCGCTGATGGCCCGTAACGAGCGGCTGGATTACTGTCTGGTCGGCGAACCTTCCAGTACTGAAATTGTGGGCGATGTCGTCAAAAACGGGCGTCGCGGTTCCCTCACCTGTAACCTCACTATTCATGGCGTTCAGGGGCACGTCGCCTATCCGCATCTGGCGGATAACCCTGTTCATCGCGCCGCGCCTTTTCTTAATGAACTGGTCGCTATCGAGTGGGATCGGGGCAATGACTTTTTCCCGGCCACCAGCATGCAGGTAGCCAATATCCAGGCAGGCACCGGCAGCAATAATGTCATTCCCGGCGAACTGTTCGTGCAGTTTAACTTCCGTTTCAGCACGGAACTGACCGATGAGATGATCAAAGAGCGGGTACATGCGCTGCTTGAGAAGCATCAGCTACGTTATACCGTAGACTGGTGGCTTTCCGGTCAGCCGTTCCTGACCGCACGCGGAAAGCTGGTGGACGCGGTGGTAAACGCCATTGAGCACTATAATGAAATTAAACCGCAATTACTGACGACGGGCGGTACGTCCGACGGACGTTTTATCGCCCGTATGGGAGCGCAGGTGGTAGAACTGGGGCCGGTGAACGCCACCATTCATAAAATTAATGAATGTGTGAATGCCGCCGATCTCCAGCTACTGGCCCGTATGTATCAACGTATTATGGAACAGCTCGTCGCCTGATGAGCGTTCCGGTAAGAGGAAATAAGCATGGACTGGCTGGCAAAATATTGGTGGATTCTGGTATTGGTGTTTCTGGTAGGCGTACTGCTGAATGTGATCAAAGATCTCAAACGCATCGACCATAAGAAATTCCTTGCCAACAAACCTGAGCTGCCCCCGCATCGCGATTTTAACGATAAGTGGGACGATGAAGACGACTGGCCGAAGAAAGATCAGCCGAAAAAGTAACTGGATAACATGCCGGACAGGTATCGCTATCCGGCATGGTCCCCACCGCCGGACATTACGTCGCGCAAACGCTGCGTTCGTCCGGCATCCAGCGCAATCAGCGCCTGCGCCGCCTGCGCACGCTGCAACGCCAGCAGAGCTTTACGGCCTGAAATGCGTAGCCGGGCGCACAGTTCGGCATCGCTGGCTTTTTCCTCCAGCCGCCCTCTCAGCGCCGGTAATGGCAATGCGCTGTATTGCAGTAAACGATGCAGGCAACCTAACGATGTCAGTAGCGGACGGTGCGCGAACGCAAAACCGACCAGCTCACGCCAGTCTTCATCATTAAGCGCCTGTTCATCTAACGCCGCCAGCGGTATCGCCTCGCCGTTCCACTGCGTCAGGATGTCCGCATCGCGGCGCAAACGCCGGTGTTCCTGCTGCGCCAGCCGTTTTCCCGCGTCGCTCAGCGGCAATAACGCCATCGCCGTATAGCAACCGCTGCTCGCCTCCCGATGGTTGCCCATCCGTACCAGTACAAAGCCGCAGCGTTGCCAGAAACGCCACAGCTCCGGCGTATAGCCGAAGCTGACGGAAAGATAATCACACTGCGCCGCCTGCATGCACGCGCAGGCAATCAACTGCTGACCGATGCCTTCACGCTGGCGAGCGGGGTGCACTGCGATACGGCTTACGCGACGCCCAACCAGCGTCGCGGCTAAAGGGTCGCTACCGTGCGCCGCCAGCGACTGCGCCACCAGATTCCCACGCGGCCGCCGGAAACCGCACCATACAGCCTGACTGAGTTCTGCGGATAACCCACCCTCTTCGACCAGCCAGAGGGCGCCCGCCACACGGTTATTCGCCGTAGCCTGCAAGAAATGCTGTCCTGGCGCATCCATCATTCGGCGCAGATCCAGCGGCGAAGTACGATAGTGCGCCCCCGACAGTAACTGATACACAGCCCTCGGCAACGCGGGCGTCTCCCCCCAGGCCTGCTGGTAAAAAGCCGAGATTGCTATCCCGCCATGCGGCGCCTGCGCAAACGCTTCATCGTCGAATATCAGCGCCTCGCTGACGATATTTTCCAGCGGGCATTCTGGCGCCCAGCGGACAGGCTGACGAAGCGTAAAGCGGTGAAGCTGCGGAAAACGGGCGCAAAACTTAAGTAAAAAACCGCGTCCGGTGCCTTCGTAGCCCTGAACGGTGGTGGTGAGTAGTATGCGGGGAAAGCGCGAAACCAGTTGCAGCAGCAGCGGCGTGGGGATTGCCGCCGCCTCATCAACCACCAGCCAGTCGGCTCTTGCCCCGCTCGCCAGCAACGCATCCGGCGCCATAAAGCAGAACCGCTCACCGGCAAACGCTGCCAGGATATCCGTTGCCGTTTTCGCCGGTGCGGTCACGATAGCCGTGCCCGCCATCCGGGAGATGAATTGCCCGGCCAGCGCCGATTTGCCGCGCCCACGGGGGGCAATCACCGTCGCCACGCCGGGCGGCATTTCACGTAAACGCGATAAGATAGCCGCCTGCTCCGGCTGCGGCTCGCCGGTGGCGGGTCGCCAGCGTTCACGGGAAGGATAAGATGGCCAGCAAAACGGCTGGCGCTGTCGCCAAAGCAGCGTTTGCGGATCGTGGGAGAGAGTCCGTTTAAGATGCTGTGCAAACTGCGGTGTGGGGATAGGCTGCGCGCAGTCGCTCCAGCGCAGTGAATCGGTATCAGGCCTGCTTTCCCACGTCTCGTACGACGGCATCAGCAGAAGCAGCCAGCTTCCGGCCTGCAAGGTCCCGCTCAGGGCGGCAAACGCTGCGGCGTCAAAGCCCTGCCAGGCATCAAATATCGCATGACGGAATTCACGGCCCAGCAGCGTTTGTAACGCCTGTGGCGTACAGCACGGCTGGGCGGGCGCGTCAGGCGAGACCCACAGCCAGTCACCGGGCAATGCAGCGCGTATCGCCTCGGCCCGCTCCCGGCACCACGCCGCGTCGCCGCTGATGACCAGTAAACGGCGAATGCCTTCCTGTGTCATTTGCGACGTTAACGCCCGTAGCGCATCGATATCAGACATCCCTGCCCCGGTTTATCAAAAGTTTTTGCCAAACGTATTACATTGCGCCGGGTCGCCGCTGTCAAAGCCACGCTTAAACCAGCTGTAGCGCTGTTCTGAGGTGCCGTGGGTAAAACTATCCGGCACGACGCGCCCCTGCCCCTGTTGCTGTAAGCGATCGTCGCCGATAGCCTGTGCGGCATTGAGCGCCTCTTCCAGATCGCCCGCCTCCAGTACGCCTTGCTGCTGCATACTGTGTCCCCACACGCCGGCAAAGCAATCCGCCTGTAGCTCCATGCGCACCGAAAGGCGATTCACCTCCGTTTGCGACGCGTTTTGCTGTAGCTGGCGTACTTTCGGCTCAATACCTAACAGTTTTTGTACGTGGTGGCCGACTTCGTGGGCGATGACATAACCCTGAGCAAAATCACCGTCCGCGCCCAGCTTATTTTTCATATCATCGTAAAATGAGAGATCGATATAAACGGTGCCGTCCGCCGGGCAGTAAAACGGCCCCATCACGGACTGACCCGCACCACAGCCGGTACGCGTCATACCACGGTACATCACCAGTTTTGGCTGCTGATAGCCGCGCCCCATTTTTTGAAAGAGTTGCCCCCAGGTATCTTCGGTCGTCGCCAGGATCACCGAGGTAAATTTTGCCGCTTCATCATCATTGGGGCTTATCGAACGCGTCGACTGCTGCTGCGAAACCGGCTGACCGGTCAACAGACCGGTTAAATCCACCCCATAGTACCCTGCGACCAACACCACCACCAACAGAATGATGCCGCCTTTTCCGCGCGGAAGACGAAAGCCAGGGCCACCCAGCGAGGGGCCGTCTGGCCGATTACGTCTGTCCTCTACATTGTTACTTTCACGACGCCCTTGCCAGCGCATAATCACCTCATTCTCTCTTTGTTATACAGATGATCGTAGGCGGTCAGGCGCAGGATTACCACAGGTAAACGCTATCAGAATGAGGAAAGGATGATACCGGAGAGCGGTTGCCCCCCGGTCAGAAGCGGAATTAATCTAATTTCACGCCCAGGCGATGCGCAACGGCTTCATAGGCTTCAATCAGACCGCCCAGGCTCTGGCGGAAGCGGTCTTTGTCCATTTTGTCCAGCGTCTCTTTATCCCACAGGCGGCTACCGTCCGGTGAAAACTCATCGCCCAGCACCACTTCGCCTTTATACAGGCCAAACTCCAGTTTGAAATCCACCAGGATAAGACCCGCGTCATCAAACAGTTTTTTCAGTACGTCGTTGGCTTTGTAGGTTAGCTCTTTCATACGCGCCAGATTTTCCTGGCTTACCCACCCGAAAGTTTCACAGTAGGAACTATTCACCATCGGGTCGTGCAGCGCGTCGTTTTTCAGGAACAGATCGAAGATCGGCGGGTTAAGCTCCATGCCTTCTTCCACGCCCAGACGCTTGACCAGCGACCCTGCCGCACGGTTGCGCACCACACATTCAACCGGCACCATCTCCAACTTCTTCACCAGACACTCGGTATCAGACAGCAAACGTTCCATCTGGGTCGGGATGCCCGCCTCGGCCAGTTTGGTCATAATGAAATGGTTGAATTTGTTATTTACCATGCCTTTGCGATCAAACTGTTCAATGCGCGCGCCATCCCCTGCTGACGTATCATTGCGGAATTCGAGCACCAACAGGTCCGGGTTTTCCGTGCTGTATACGGTTTTCGCTTTACCACGATACAACTCAGCTTGCTTTTGCATCTTTAACACTCCTGGGTGTGAATTAACGATAAGTATTCATTTCCTGCTACGCCTGCCGGAGACGTCGGCCTGTAATTGTGGTGCGAAATAGCGGTTAAATCGCGTTTTTGTACCGACGCACACGTTTGCGTATCTTATCAGAAAAAAGGGCCGGATTACTCCAGCCCTGTTAAATTACTTGTTGAACGCTGCCTGGAAGACGGCAACCAGCGCGTCGTTCTGGCTTTGCGTCAGAGTATGCCCCTTAGGATCGATAAACTGCAAGCTGCTGCGGTTATCTAAATCGCCGACCTGCAATTTATAGTCTCCGGATGCCAGGCCCGGGTCGCTAGCGCCCAGATCCCGCCAGTCGCTGTCAGACAATGGTTTGTACGTTACCGCCATGCTGCCCTGAGAGCGAGTGCTGTCGGTGACTTTCATGCCCACTTTTTCCAGCGCGGCCGGGAGGCGCTGCCACACGAGGTTGAACGGACCGCGAACGACCAGCATAGGTAAACCGGTATCATCAGCGGCGCTCTGCACATCCATCGTTGCGGCGGAACGGTTCTGCGCGGCATTTGCCGCATCCGTAGCGGTCTTATCCAGACCGGCGGAAATGACGTTCATCATTTCCGTGCTATAGCGCTGCAGCGACGCCGCGTCAGCGACCGGCTTGCCAGCCTGTTCCAGATTAACCAGTTTTACCGTTACCGCCTGCTGATAGCCCTGCGGCTTCACCGAGATTTGATAACGTCCACGATACTGTTCGTCTTCATCCAGTCGGTTCCAGTTCACCCAATCGGTCGTCAGAGTCTGGCTGGCATCGTCACGTTTTTCAATCGGATAATTTTTCGCCTGAATCACGCTGACGACTTGCGGCCACAGCGTGCTGCTACGACCATTTTCCACCAATAGCGTAGCGGTATCGCCAGAGAACTGGGTACGCGCGCCGCTCACTAACGCTAACGGCTGCGCTGGCGGACGGATATCCAACGCCTTACCAACCGCGCCGCTCCCCTTCGTGACCGGAATAACGTAGTCGCCGGTCGTTATCGGCAGGATCATTCCTGCCGGGGCGTGAAGTTCAGCAAGCGGCGCGGCATCCAGATAGGATTCATCGCCGCTTACCTGGCGCTTGTAGCGCGAATCGGAACTACAGGCAGCGAGCAGCAAAACAAGCGAAACACCCGCAACCTTCGCCAGGCGCGACTTTTGTACTGAGTAAGCCATCAAATCTCCCTAAACTTTACAGCAGGCCAGCATGCTGAAGCGCTGCTTTGACGATGTCACGACCATGGTCTGTGATAGGCGTCATTGGCAGGCGCAGCGTGTCGGTCGCCACAAGACCCAATGCCTTACATGCCCATTTCACCGGGATAGGATTGGGTTCGACAAATAGTTTGTTGTGTAACGGCATCAGACGCTGGTTGATAGCGCGCGCCTCGGCAAATTGCCCTTCCGCCGCCAGTTTGCACATGTCAGCCATATCGCGCGCCGCTACGTTAGCCGTAACGGAAATCACGCCATGACCACCCAGTTGCATAAAGTCCAGCGCAGACGCGTCATCACCGCTAAGCAGAATAAAATCGTCTGAAACCAGCTCTTTGATCTGGTGAACGCGGGTTAAGTTCCCTGTCGCCTCTTTGATAGCGATAATATTTTTTATTTCCGCCAGACGACCCACGGTTTCCGGCAACATGTCGCAACCGGTACGGGACGGCACATTATACAGAATTTGCGGCAAGTCAGTGTGTTCCGCGATGGCTTTGAAATGCTGGAACAAACCTTCCTGCGTGGGGCGATTGTAGTACGGCGTTACCGTCAGGCAGCCTACAATACCGCTATCGTTAAAACGCTGCGTCAGGCTAATCGCTTCCGCGGTCGCGTTTGCGCCCGTGCCGGCGATAACCGGAATACGTCCGTCAGCCAGTTCCAGCGTCATCATCACGACATCGCCATGTTCATCATGGCTTAGCGTGGCAGACTCGCCGGTAGTGCCAACCGAAACAATCGCCGAGGTACCGTTGGCGACATGATAATCAATGAGTTTTTTCAGGCAAGACCTACTGACGTTACCTTTCTCATCCATCGGCGTAACAAGCGCGACAATACTTCCCGTGAACATGGGCCATCCTCTGTGCAAACAAGTCTCTCAATGGTACGTTTGGTATGGCAATAAAAGCAAGCGACCAAAGCCGTTCTGATTGTTGTATGCAGGTTTTTTTTATGGTTTCCTTAAGATTACCTCACCGCTCAAAGGAATAACTGGTTTGACACCGTCATCACAACACTATTTGGTTATCACTGCGCTGGGCGCCGACAGGCCCGGTATTGTGAATACCATTACTCGCCATGTCAGCAGTTGCGGCTGTAATATCGAAGACAGCCGACTGGCGATGCTGGGCGATGAATTCACGTTTATTATGCTGTTGTCCGGCACGTGGAACGCGATTACCTTGATTGAATCGACATTGCCGTTAAAAGGCGCGGAGCTGGATCTGCTGATTGTGATGAAACGGACGTCCGACCGCCCCCGCCCGGCAATGCCCGCGACGGTATGGGTTCAGGTTGAGGTCGCCGACTCCCCGCATTTAATTGAGCGATTCACCGCGCTGTTTAATAGTCATGAAATGAATATTGCGGAGCTGGTCTCCCGCACACAGCCGGCTGAAGGTGATAAAGCTGCGCAATTATTTATTCAAATCACCGCACATAGCCCGGCGTCGCAAAATTCCGCAAATATTGAGCAAGCCTTTAAAGCACTATGTACAGAACTCAATGCGCAAGGCAGTATAAACGTCGTCAATTACTCACAACATGATGAACAGGATGGAGTTAAGTAATGAATCCACTGAAAGCCGGTGATATCGCACCGAAATTTAGCTTGCCGGATCAAGACGGGGAACAAGTAAATTTGACCGACTTCCAGGGACAGCGCGTTCTGGTTTATTTCTACCCAAAAGCCATGACACCCGGCTGTACCGTGCAGGCCTGCGGCTTACGCGATAACATGGACGAGCTCAAAAAAGCAGGCGTGGACGTGCTGGGCATCAGCACCGATAAACCTGAAAAACTCTCCCGTTTCGCTGAAAAAGAGCTGCTGAACTTTACCCTTTTGTCCGATGAAAACCATCAGGTGTGTGAACAGTTCGGCGTCTGGGGCGAAAAGTCGTTTATGGGCAAAACGTATGACGGCATTCACCGCATCAGCTTTTTGATTGACGCTGATGGTAAGATTGAACACGTCTTTAATGATTTTAAAACCAGCAATCACCATGATGTGGTGCTGAACTGGCTGAAAGAAAACGCGTAAAAGCCTCAGGCCGCGCTGATGTGCGGCCTGGAAAGGGAATGCGCCGTCAGGCTTGCCGCGCCAGACGCCCTTCTCCGGTCATCACCAGATCGGCATCTTTAACCGCCTGCTCAAGCTGTAGCGTTTCCACGACAATCTCTACGCCGGCGCGTAATTCAGCATTGAGCAACCCTAAAAGCGCGGCGCCCATTCCGCCTGCCGCGCCGGGAGCGTTAATCACCTCACGTCCCGTAGCCTGATAAATATGCCGGCCGCAGTTTTCCAGCGCCTCGTCCAGGGTGTTCACCATTTCCGCTGTCGCCCCTTTTTGTGGGCCAAAAATGGCCGATGCGCCCTGAGGACCACACAGCGGATTGTTGACATCGCACGCCTTTAAGCTGATTGGCGGTAGCGGAATCAATTTCTACAATACAGTTTTCCTTCAGCAGCGAGCATTTTGTAGGTTCCGACAATAAAAATGCCGCAACACGGTGCGGCATTAAAAAAAAGAGCGGCTTTCTAAGCGCTTGTCCCTCATCAGGCGTGCGCAAAATGGCGGCAGGGCACTATGATGTTGTTCACGCTTTACAACTTTTGTACAGACCGCTCAGGATGAGGCATCCGTCACCTGACCATCCGGCCAGGCATGGACAACGGCTTTAATCAGCGTCGCCAATGGAATGGCGAAAAACACCCCCCAGAAACCCCACAGACCGCCGAAAATCACCACTGACAGAATAATCACCAGCGGATGCAAATTCACCGCTTCGGAGAAAAGTACCGGTACCAGCAGATTGCCATCCAGTGCCTGAATAATCAGATAAACGGCAAAACAGCTCCAGAATTCCGTCCCCAGGCCAAACTGAAACAGCGCGACGCCCACCACCGGAATTGTCACCACAAAGGCGCCGATATAGGGGATCAGGACCGAAAAGCCCACCAGTACCGCCAACAGTAGCGAATAGTTGAGGCCAAACAGCAAAAAGCCCAGCCAGGTCGCCACGCCCACCACTACCATCTCCAGCACTTTTCCGCGGATATAGTTGGTGATCTGCTGATTCATCTCATTCCACACCTGCCCCGCCAGCCCGCGATTACGCGGCAGCACGCGGCGCACGGCATTCAGCATCTGCTCTTTATCTTTTACCAGGAAAAAGACCATCAGCGGCACCAGCACCAGATATACCGCCAGCGTCAGTAGCCCGACTAACGAAGCCAGCGAATATTTCACCACCGAATCGCCCATGTTAAGCATCCGGGTACGCATGTTTTCCGCCATCGCATCAATAATGCCCGCATCCATCAGCGCCGGATAGCGTCGCGGCAAGGTCGCGGCGAAATCGGACAGTTTATTCAGCATACCGGGCATATCACGAATCAGGTAAATACCCTGCTGCCAGGCAATCGGCATCACCACAAACGCCATTAATAACAGAATGCCGACAAAGAGGATAAGGACAATGGAGGCTGCCCAGCGCCGGGAACAGCCAATCGCCTGCAGGCGCGC
This sequence comes from Salmonella sp. SAL4457, assembly GCF_046548235.1. Taxonomy (NCBI): domain Bacteria; kingdom Pseudomonadati; phylum Pseudomonadota; class Gammaproteobacteria; order Enterobacterales; family Enterobacteriaceae; genus Salmonella; species Salmonella sp. SAL4457. The sequence continues at coordinate 141,204 of NZ_JBGDZO010000007.1, read as the reverse complement.
CGTCGGCCACTCCAGCAGGTAGGCCAGTACGATTGCGACCAGCAGCGGCGCTAACAGGCCGCTAAAGAAAAAGAGGATGCTAAAACCAGCCACCAGAATGACCAGCAAGGCAATCGCCTCCGGGTCGCTGAAGCGACGGCGATACCATTGCATTAACATTTCGAGCATAAAACCCTTCCCAGAACTCAACTGCGGGATTGTGATGCCGAATTGTATCGAAATGTCACAAAAAAGACTTCGCTTTTTATCGTTGATTCAGGAAACTAAAATAGTGAGTCTGTGCTCATCACAGTTACACTTATGAAGTGTCGGAGCGTGGAACGATATTTCACGACGTTGGTCAAAGGGCTATCTCAAAACAACAGGATAGAGGTTATGTTCAGGCAGTTGAAAAAAAACCTGGTGGCAACCCTCATTGCAGCATTGGCTCTCGGTCAGGTCGCGCCCGCATTTGCCGACCCTGCCGACACGCTGCCCGATATGGGAACCTCGGCAGGAAGCACGCTTTCTATCGGACAAGAGATGCAAATGGGCGACTTTTATGTACGCCAGCTACGCGGTAGCGCGCCGTTAATCAACGATCCGCTGCTGGTGCAATACATTAACGCGCTGGGGATGCGTCTGGTCTCGCACGCCGACTCCGTCAAAACGCCCTTCCATTTTTTCTTAATCAATAATGACGAAATCAACGCGTTCGCGTTCTTTGGCGGCAATGTGGTGCTGCACTCGGCGCTTTTTCGCTACGCGGATAACGAAAGCCAGCTAGCTTCAGTCATGGCGCATGAAATCTCCCACGTGACGCAGCGCCACCTGGCGCGCGCGATGGAAGATCAAAAGCGCAGCGCGCCGCTTACCTGGGTGGGCGCGCTGGGTTCCATTTTGCTGGCCATGGCCAGCCCACAGGCCGGTATGGCGGCGCTAACCGGTACTCTGGCGGGAACGCGCCAGGGAATGATAAGTTTCACCCAGCAAAATGAGCAAGAAGCCGACCGTATTGGTATTCAGGTACTGCAACGCGCCGGATTTGACCCACAGGCGATGCCCTCTTTCCTCGAAAAACTGCTCGACCAGGCGCGTTACTCCACGCGTCCGCCTGAAATTTTGCTCACTCACCCCTTACCGGAAAGCCGCCTTGCGGATGCCCGCAACCGTGCCAACCAGATGCGCCCGGTCGTGGTGCAATCTTCCGCCGACTTTTATTTCGCCAAAGCGCGCGCCCTGGGAATGTACAATTCCGGACGTAACCAGCTCACCAGCGACCTGCTGGATCAGTGGTCTAAAGGCAACGTGCGTCAGCAACATGCGGCGCAATATGGCCGGGCGTTGCAGGCGATGGAAGCGAGCAAGTACGATGAAGCGCGCAAAACGTTGCAGCCGCTGTTAAGCGCAGAACCGAACAATGCCTGGTATCTTGACCTCGCCACCGATATTGACCTCGGGCAGAAAAGAGCCAACGACGCGATTAATCGCCTGAAAAATGCCCGCGATCTGCGCGTTAATCCTGTGCTGCAGTTAAACCTCGCCAATGCGTACCTCCAGGGAGGCCAGCCAAAAGCGGCGGAAACCATTCTGAATCGCTACACCTTTAGCCATAAAGATGACGGTAACGGCTGGGATCTGCTTGCTCAGGCCGAAGCCGCGCTGAACAACCGCGATCAGGAGCTGGCGGCGCGCGCTGAAAGTTATGCGCTGGCGGGACGACTGGATCAGGCAATTTCACTGCTCAGTAGCGCCAGCGCCCAGGCAAAACTGGGTAGCCAGCAACAGGCGCGTTACGATGCGCGTATCGACCAGCTGCGCCAGTTACAGGAACGCTTCAAGCCATACACGAAAATGTAATCGCCGTTTATTAGCCGGATGGCGTCACAAGGAGAACTCATGACCGACACGATTAAAATCTACCATAACCCGCGCTGCTCGAAGAGCCGCGACACGCTGAACCTACTGAAATCTAACGGCGTGGAACCGGAAGTGGTGCTTTATCTGGATACGCCCGCCGACGCCGCCACCGTGCGGGAACTGCTGCGTATGTTGGGCATGTCCAGCGCGCGCGAACTGATGCGCCAGAAAGAAGATCTCTATAAAACGCTTCACCTGGCGGATAGCCAGCTGAGTGAAGAGGCGTTAATCCAGGCGCTGGTTGAACACCCTAAACTGATGGAGCGCCCCATTGTGGTGGCAAATGGTCAGGCGCGCATTGGCCGACCGCCTGAGCAGGTGCTGGACATCCTCGGTTAACCGTTGAACGCCGCCGTCGCGGCGTATTACAGTTTCAGAATCTCTTTGACAAACGGGATCGTCAGTTTTCGCTGGGCAGTGATCGACGCATGATCGAGCTGATCCAGCGTCATAAACAGCGTGCGCATTTCGCGATCAAGACGTTTGAGTAAAAACCGCCCAACATCTTCCGGCAGTTCAAACCCCCGTAACCGGGCACGCAACTGTAGCGCCTGAAGTTTGTCTTCATCGGAAAGAGGCTGGAGTTTATAGATTTGCCCCCAATCCAGACGGGAAGCGAGATCGGGCAAGCCCAGATTTAACTGTCTTGGCGGACGATCGCCGGTGATCAATAACCGCGTCTTACCGGACTCCAGAATGCGGTTATAGAGATCAAAGATCGCCATCTCCCACAGTTCATCGCCAGCGACACACTCAATGTTATCAATACACACCAGCGAGAGGTGTTCCATACCGTCGAGCACTTCCGGCACGAACCAGGTACGTTTATCGAGCGGGACGTAGCCTACCGCATCTCCACGCTGCGACAATTCAGCGCAGGCGGCGTGCAGCAAATGGCTGCGGCCCGCGCCTTCACGCGCCCAAAGGTAGATATATCCACTATGTTCCTGGCGCAACACGTTTTGTAACGCGGCCAGTAGAGAGGCGTTATCCCCCGGCCAGAAACTTGCGAAAGTTTCGTCGTCAGGAAGATAAAGTGGCAAAGAGAGCTGTGCCGGTGTGTTCAGAGATACCTCAACCCAGGATGACATAAAATCGCGCTGAGTTTACCACATAATTCCCGTGAGATAGAACCGGGCAGCATCGCTGCCCGGCAACCCGTTACTGATGCGGGGGCTCCGCATCATTTGCCTCCAGTACCACTTCTTCCGGACGCAACAGGCTAATCAGTTTAAAAATCAGGCTCAGGCCAATCCCGACGATGGTCGCCAGCGCCATCCCTTTCAATTCTGCCGCGCCGATATGCACTTTCGCGCCGCTCACGCCGATGATCAAAATCACCGAGGTGAGGATCAGGTTTTGCGCTTTGTTGTAATCGACTTTCGATTCGATCAATACGCGAATCCCCGACGCGCCGATAACGCCGTACAACAGCAGCGAGACGCCGCCCATCACGGGTAACGGGATAATCTGAATCGCCGCCGCCAGTTTGCCGACGCAGGAAAGCAGAATGGCGAAAATCGCCGCGCCGCCGATAACCCAGGTACTGTAGACGCGGGTGATCGCCATGACGCCAATATTTTCCCCATAGGTGGTATTCGGCGTGGAGCCGAAGAAGCCGGAGACGATCGTTGACAGTCCGTTAGCGAACATCGAGCGGTGCAAACCGGGATCGCGCACTAAATCTTTTTTGACGATATTCGCCGTCACCACCAGATGACCGACATGCTCGGCGATCACGACCAACGCCGCGGGCAGAATCGTCAGGATCGCGAACCATTCAAAACGCGGCGTATAGAAGGTCGGCAGCGCAAACCAGTGTGCCTGGGCAATCGGCGTGGTATCGACCACTCCCAGCGCGAATGACAGCGCATAGCCCGCCAGCACGCCGATCAAAATCGGAATGATCGCCAGGAAACCGCGAAACAGTACGGAGCCGAACACCGTCACCGCCAGCGTGACCATGGAGATGATAATTGTTTTCGTGTCCGGCGACTGCCCTTGCGCAGGCAGCAATCCGGCCATCCCCGCCGCGACGCCAGCCAGCTCCAGACCGATGACGGCAACGATTGCGCCCATTGCCGCAGGCGGGAACATCACATCCAGCCAGCCGGTGCCCGCTTTTTTAACGATGAAAGAGACCAGACAGAACAGCACGCCGCACATAATAAAACCGCCCAGCGCCACTTCATAACCCAGCGGCAACAGCAGTAGTACCGGGGAAATAAAGGCAAAGCTCGATCCGAGGTAGGCCGGAATTTTACCTTTGCAGATAAAGAGATACAGCAACGTTCCGATACCGTTAAACAACAGCACCGTCGCGGGGTTGATATGAAACAGAACTGGCACCAGCACGGTCGCGCCAAACATGGCGAAAAGGTGCTGTAAACTAAGCGGGATTGTCTGTAAAAGCGGCGGTCTTTCACTCACCCCGATAGCACGGCGCGTCATAGTGTTTTCCTCTAAGTGTGTTTGTTATGAGTGGTTTTATTCAAAAAAAAGCCGACTCTTAAAGTCGGCTTTTAATTATTTATTCACTTATTTGGTACCAAAAATCTTATCGCCGGCATCGCCAAGCCCCGGAATAATGTATCCGTGCTCGTTAAGCCCCTGATCGATAGAGGCGGTGTACAGTTCAACGTCCGGGTGCGCTTTTTCCAGCGCCGCAATGCCTTCCGGCGCGGCGACCAGCACCAGCACCTTAATGCTGCTACAGCCGGCTTTTTTCAGCAGGTCGATGGTCGCGATGACAGAACCGCCGGTCGCCAGCATCGGGTCGACGATCAGCGCCATGCGCTCATCAATGTTCGATACCAGTTTCTGGAAATAAGGTACTGGCTCAAGCGTCTCTTCGTTACGGTACATCCCGACTACGCTGATACGCGCGCTCGGTACATTTTCCAGAACGCCTTCCATCATGCCCAGACCCGCGCGCAGAATCGGCACAACGGTAATTTTTTTACCTTTGATCTGGTCGATTTCCACCGGGCCATTCCAGCCTTCGATGGTGACTTTTTCCGTTTCCAGGTCGGCTGTCGCTTCATACGTCAGCAGGCTGCCTACTTCTGAGGCGAGTTCACGAAAGCGTTTAGTGCTAATGTCGTTTTCACGCATCAGACCCAGCTTGTGTTTGACGAGTGGGTGTTTGACTTCCACGATCTTCATACTCTTCTCCTATCCTCAGATGACTGGCAACCACAAAAAAAATCGCCGGATTATACCGCTTTTCCTCTCTGACGCAACACAATGTATGCTTGACCTGGATCAACCAAAAGCGCTGATAGCGGAAAAGTGAGTATAAATCACTCACGTTGAAACAGGCGATAAAGGCTAACAACCGTTTGAATATTAGCAATTTTAAGGGTGAATGACCTGTCCCGACCGCCTGTCGTAAACCAAGTGCTGGATATTCTTTTCTTTTTTACCAACAGGGAAATTTTCAAGCAGCGATCGAAACCATGCAAAAAAAATCGCCCGGATAACCAGGGCGCAGACCACGCTCGCAAACGTTTGCTTTCCCTGTTAGAATTGCGCCGAATTTAACTTTTACCGCAAAAAAAACGTGGGGAACCAGGCAGTGACCGATAAGACCTCTCTTAGCTATAAAGATGCCGGCGTCGATATTGATGCGGGTAACGCTCTGGTTGATCGAATCAAAGGCGTAGTGAAGAAAACTCGCCGCCCGGAGGTTATGGGCGGTCTGGGCGGTTTCGGTGCGCTGTGCGCGTTGCCGCAAAAATATCGTGAACCGGTACTGGTTTCCGGCACTGACGGCGTAGGCACCAAACTTCGCCTGGCGATGGACTTAAAGCGCCACGACGCTATCGGTATTGATCTGGTGGCAATGTGCGTAAACGATCTGGTCGTTCAGGGCGCGGAACCGCTGTTTTTCCTCGATTACTATGCCACGGGTAAACTGGATGTCGATACCGCCGCCAGCGTGATCAACGGTATTGCCGAAGGCTGCCTGCAATCCGGCTGCGCGCTGGTCGGCGGCGAGACGGCGGAAATGCCGGGCATGTATCACGGCGAAGATTACGATGTGGCGGGTTTCTGCGTCGGCGTAGTCGAAAAATCAGAAATCATCGACGGCTCCCGGGTTGCCGAAGGCGACGTGCTGATTGCGCTCGGCTCCAGCGGCCCACATTCGAATGGATATTCGCTGGTGCGGAAAATTATTGACGTTAGCGGCTGCGACCCACAAACCACTCTGCTGGAAGGGAAGCCGCTGGCCGATCATCTGCTTGAACCGACCCGTATCTACGTAAAATCGGTTCTGGAACTGATTGAAAACATCGATGTACACGCTATCGCCCACCTCACCGGCGGCGGCTTTTGGGAAAATATTCCGCGCGTTCTGCCGGAGAATACCCAGGCGGTAATTAATGAGTCGTCCTGGCAGTGGCCCGCCATCTTTACCTGGCTGCAAACCGCCGGTAATGTCAGCCGACATGAAATGTACCGTACCTTTAACTGCGGCGTCGGCATGGTGATTGCGCTCTCCGCTCCGGAAGCGGACAAAGCGCTTGCTCTGCTAAACGAGAAAGGTGAAAACGCATGGAAAATCGGTATCATCAAAGCCTCTGATTCCGAACAGCGTGTGGTTATTGAATAATGAATATTGTGGTGCTGATTTCCGGCAACGGAAGCAATTTACAGGCGATTATCGATGCCTGCGAAGCGAAGAAAATTAAAGGCACCCTCAGGGCAGTATTCAGCAATAAGGCCGATGCGTTCGGCCTTGAACGCGCCAGAGAAGCCGGTATTCCGGCGCAAGCGCTGACTGCCGATCGGTTTGACAGCCGCGACGCCTTCGATCGCGAGTTAATTCGCAAGATAGACGCGTATGCGCCCGATGTGGTCGTGCTGGCTGGTTTTATGCGTATTCTGAGTCCGATGTTTGTCGCGCATTACTACGGGCGTCTGCTGAACATTCACCCTTCCCTGCTGCCAAAATATCCGGGGTTGCATACCCATCGCCAGGCACTGGAAAACGGCGATGAGGAGCACGGTACCTCGGTACATTTCGTGACAGACGAACTCGACGGCGGCCCGGTCATTCTCCAGGCGAAGGTGCCGGTTTTTGCCGACGACAGCGAAGATGATATCACCGCACGCGTACAGACTCAGGAACATGCGATTTATCCGCTGGTGATTAGCTGGTTTGCGCAGGGGCGTCTAAAGATGCGCGATAACGCCGCCTGGCTGGACGGGCGTCGTCTGCCGCCGCAAGGTTATGCGTCTGACGAATAATACGTCATCGAACAGGACTGCGTCTGCTTGCCGGATGGCGGCATAAATGCCTATCCGGCCTACTCTTTTCCCTTCCTTTATGCTATCAGTTTATTGTCATATTTTTCTGGCGCAGTTGGACATTAACGCGTAATGCTCGCCATAATCATCAGGCAGTGTCCCGTGAATAAAACGGAGTATAGGTAGTAATGGGTCAGGAAAAGCTATATATCGAGAAAGAACTAAGCTGGTTAGCATTTAACGAACGCGTGTTACAGGAAGCGGCGGACAAATCCAACCCGTTGATTGAGCGGATGCGGTTCCTGGGAATCTATTCTAATAACCTCGACGAGTTCTACAAAGTGCGTTTCGCTGAACTGAAACGACGCATTATTATCAGCGAAGAACAGGGTTCAAATTCTCATTCACGCCATTTGTTAGGCAAAATTCAGTCCCGCGTGTTGAAAGCAGACCAGGAGTTCGACGGCCTGTACAACGAATTACTGCTGGAAATGGCGCGTAATCAAATCTTTCTGATCAACGAGCGTCAGCTCTCGGTGAACCAACAAAGCTGGTTGCGCCACTATTTTAAGCACTATTTGCGCCAGCATATTACCCCGATTCTCATTAACCGGGAGACGGATCTTGTTCAGTTTTTAAAAGATGATTACACCTATCTGGCGGTGGAGATTATCCGCGGCGACACCATCAACTATGCGCTGCTGGAGATACCGTCCGACAAAGTCCCACGCTTCGTTAATCTGCCGCCGGAGACACCGCGCAGACGCAAGCCGATGATCCTGCTGGATAATATTCTGCGCTACTGCCTGGATGACATTTTTAAAGGGTTCTTCGACTATGACGCGCTTAATGCCTATTCGATGAAAATGACCCGCGATGCCGAATATGACCTGGTGCATGAGATGGAATCCAGTCTGATGGAGCTGATGTCTTCCAGCCTGAAGCAGCGCCTGACCGCTGAGCCTGTGCGCTTTGTCTATCAACGCGATATGCCCGCCGCGCTGGTCGACGTACTGCGGGAAAAACTGACGATCTCCCGGTATGACTCAATCGTACCCGGCGGGCGCTACCACAATTTTAAAGACTTTATTAATTTTCCGAATGTCGGTAAAGCCAACCTGGTCAATAAACCGTTACCGCGGTTACGCCATCTTTGGTTTGATAAAGAGAAGTTTCGTAACGGTTTCGACGCGATTCGTGAACGTGATGTGCTGCTCTATTATCCTTATCACACCTTTGAACATGTGCTGGAACTGCTGCGTCAGGCGTCGTTTGACCCAAGCGTGCTGGCGATCAAAATCAATATTTATCGCGTAGCGAAAGACTCGCGCATTATTGACTCGATGATCCATGCCGCCCATAACGGCAAAAAAGTCACCGTGGTGGTGGAGTTGCAGGCGCGCTTCGATGAAGAGGCGAATATTCACTGGGCCAAGCGGTTAACCGAAGCGGGCGTCCATGTTATTTTCTCTGCGCCCGGGCTGAAAATTCACGCCAAACTCTTCCTCATCTCACGAAAAGAGGGCGATGACGTGGTGCGTTATGCGCATATCGGCACCGGTAACTTCAACGAAAAAACAGCGCGGCTGTATACCGATTATTCGCTGCTGACCGCCGATGCGCGCATTACCAATGAAGTGCGTCGGGTCTTTAATTTTATTGAAAACCCCTATCGCCCGGTCACTTTCGATTATTTGATGGTTTCTCCACAAAACTCACGGCGTCTGCTGTATGAGATGATCGATCGTGAAATCGCCAATGCCCAGCAAGGCTTACCGTCAGGGATTACCTTAAAGCTTAACAACCTGGTTGATAAAGGGTTGGTCGACAGGCTATACGCCGCGTCGGGTTCGGGCGTCCAGGTCAATCTGCTGGTACGCGGTATGTGTTCTCTTATTCCGCAACTGGAAGGCATTAGCGATAATATTCGCGCGATTAGCATCGTGGATCGCTATCTGGAACACGATCGAGTTTATATTTTCGAAAACGGCGGTGATAAGCAAGTTTGGCTCTCTTCAGCTGACTGGATGACGCGTAATATTGACTACCGTATCGAAGTCGCTACGCCTATCCTCGACCCGCGGCTTAAACAGCGCGTCCTGGATATCATTGACATTCTGTTTAGCGACACGGTAAAAGCGCGTTTTATCGATAAAGAACTCAGCAACCGCTACGTACCGCGCGGCAATCGCCGTAAAGTCCAGGCGCAGCTGGCAATTTATGACTACATCAAATCACTCGAGCAACCAGACTAACGCTATGCCAATTTACGATAAATCCCCCCGCCCGCAGGAGTTCGCTGCGGTCGATCTCGGGTCAAACAGCTTTCATATGGTCATTGCCCGCGTGGTTGACGGCGCAATGCAGATTATCGGGCGTTTAAAACAGCGCGTCCATCTGGCGGACGGGCTGGGCGCAGATAATAAACTCAGCGAAGAAGCCATGGAACGGGGGCTTAGCTGTCTGTCGCTGTTTGCTGAACGCTTACAAGGTTTCTCCCCTTCCAGCGTCTGTATCGTAGGCACCCATACGTTACGTCAGGCGCAAAATGCCGCTGATTTTCTCAAACGCGCGGAAAAGGTTATTCCCTACCCGATAGAGATTATTTCCGGTAACGAAGAAGCGCGCCTGATTTTTATGGGCGTAGAACATACGCAGCCGGAAAAAGGCCGCAAGCTGGTGATCGATATCGGCGGCGGGTCAACAGAGCTGGTCATTGGCGAAAACTTCGAACCCAGGCTGGTTGAAAGCCGTCGTATGGGCTGCGTGAGCTTCGCGCAGCTCTACTTTCCCGGCGGCGTTATCAATAAAGAAAACTTCCAGCGCGCCCGAATGGCGGCGGCGCAAAAACTGGAAACCTTAACCTGGCAGTATCGTATTCAGGGTTGGAACGTAGCGATGGGCGCTTCCGGTACGATTAAGGCCGCTCATGAAGTTCTCCTGGCGCTGGGTGAGAAAGATGGCTTCATTACGCCGGAGCGCCTCGATAAACTGAAGTCAGAAGTGTTGAAGCACCGCTCCTTTAATGCGCTCAGCCTGCCGGGTCTGTCTGAAGAACGCAAAGCGGTCTTTGTGCCGGGCCTGGCGATTCTGTGCGGCGTTTTTGATGCTCTGGCTATCCGCGAGCTTCGCCTTTCCGACGGCGCGTTGCGCGAAGGCGTGCTGTATGAAATGGAAGGCCGCTTCCGCCATCAGGATGTTCGCAGCCGTACCGCAAAAAGTCTGGCCAATCAATACAACATTGACAGAGAACAGGCCAGACGCGTGCTGGAAACCACCATGCAGATGTACGAGCAGTGGCAGGCCCAGCAGCCAAAACTGGCGCATCCGCAGCTTGAAGCGTTGCTCCGCTGGGCGGCAATGCTGCATGAGGTTGGACTGAATATTAATCACAGCGGTTTACATCGCCATTCGGCTTATATTCTGCAACACAGCGATTTGCCCGGCTTTAATCAGGAGCAGCAAATGATGATGGCGACGCTGGTGCGTTACCATCGTAAAGCCATAAAACTGGATGATATGCCCCGCTTTACGCTGTTTAAGAAAAAACAGTATCTGCCGTTAATTCAGCTACTTCGTCTGGGCGTATTACTGAACAACCAGCGGCAGGCGACCACTACGCCGCCGACGCTGCGACTAACGACCGATGACAGCCACTGGACGTTATGTTTTCCGCATGACTGGTTCAGCCAGAATGCGCTGGTACTGCTTGATCTGGAAAAAGAACAGCAGTACTGGGAAGCGGTAACTGGCTGGCGTCTCAATATTGAGGAAGAAAGCTCGCCGGAGATCGCCGCGTAAATTGTGGATCAGACGCCGCGCCGCGGCGTCTGTCTTTACTGAATCTCAGATAATAGCTGCGGCTCGCCAATTAAATATCCCTGAAGATAGTCGATCCCCAACGAGAGCACGACGCTTCGTATTTCTTCGCTCTCGACATACTCCGCGACGACCTGCATATTTTTCATTCGCGCTAAATGACAAATAGAAGCCACAATCTGATAATCGAGACTGTTTGACACTATATTGCGAATAAAACTGCCATCAATTTTAAGAATATCGGCGTCAACGTTTTTCAGCCGCGCATAGCTGGCGTAGCCAGTACCGAAATCATCAATCGCTATCTGACAGCCAAACTGCTGTAGCTGTCCCAGCGTCAACTGCGCCTGCTCAGCATTGGTGAGAGAGTTGCTTTCCGTTACCTCAAAAACCAGTTGCCAGGGTTCAACCTGATATTGCGTAAGCAACTGCTTAACTTCTGCAGGGAAACGAGCGCGGCATACCGATGTTGGCGACAGATTAATGGCAAAACGATGCGCGGGCATATATTCCCGGCTGGCCGCCATAAACCGCAGCGTGTTTTCAATCACCCAGAGATCGATAGCGGAAGACAATCCAAACTCATGCGCCACGGGTAAAAAATTGTCCGGGTTGATAACGTCGCCGTTGTCATCCCTGAGTCGCAGTAAGATTTCATGGTAAACGTCCCCACGAACACCGAAAATAGGCTGCGCCATCAGGAAAAAATGATCGTGCTCCAACGCCTGTTGCAGGCGATTCATCATCGCAATTCTGCCCTTCAAATCGCGCTGCAGGTGCATTGCGCCGCGCCGCTGTAAATCCTCCGGCGCGTTAGTCGTCAACGAAAGATCGGAACTGGTGCTTAATTCGCCCAGCAGAAGATAAAGGTGGCTAACCGGAGAACGCACGCAGCAGTAGCTCACGCCGACAGGCGGCTGTAGCGGCAGTCCGTCCCAGATAAACCGAAACTGCTTAATATGTTTATCCAGCGCTTCAATACGCTGCTGATGCGACTCTGTATTAAGACGCAGCACCAGGTCGTGCCCTGACATCTGGTAGACGCACTCATTTGAGGCCAGCATCGGCGTAATCCAGTGAGAGAGCTTTTGCTTATACTGGATGCGTAGCATGACGCCATAATTTTTACCCAATAGCTCCAGGCCCGGCACGTGTAAAAAACAGATCGTAGACCAGGGCGCATTTTGGAGCGCGCGGTTTAACGCACGTAAATTGGGAAGATGTACAACCGGGTCAAGATAGGCCAGCCGCCGTGCGCGACCACTCACTACGCGCTGACGCGTGGCCAGTACAGACATATAATTAACAATAAAAGAAAAAACCAGATAGCTCGAAGAGGTAATCGCTAATTGCGTATCATAACCTGAATACCAGGGCATATAACGCTGATAATAATGAATCGACGTAATTAACACGACGGCCCAGATAATTGAAATAAACTTATAGCCATAGCGCATCGCGCCCCACAGCATGACCGGCAATAATAACGAAAGCGTATAGTTGGTACTAAATATTGAACTATTATCAGTCAATGGCATACACAGTATAAACATTAGTGTAGTCAATACGGCCAGCCAAATAACGATCTCTTTTTTAGTGGCCTTGCTATCAATCTGTAGCTTTAATTGCTGATAATACCCCCGCAGGTGCAGCGGATTGCGGAGAGTACGAATAATAAAATAGCACAATGGCACGCCGACAAGGTTACCGACCAGTAACGCCTGGTAATTAATCAGCGTGTTGATATTAAAGGGCATTACCCCCATCAGGCTGGCTTTGCTTTCGTACATGCCAACAAAAGCGGCAAACTGGTAGATGACCAGAAATAATGTTGCTGAACAAAATACCTGCCAGAATATTCGTTGAAACAACAGGTGGGCGTCGCCGTGGGAAACATTGTTTCGCCGGGGGGAAAAGACACGATAGCCGCCCCAGCTTAGCACGATAGTAATGATAAAGTGCATCGTCACAGAAAGGGTTTCATACAGCCCTGTCTGCGGGTATCTGCGCCAGAAGATAGCAAGTACAATGCCCGGCAGTGCTGCCCAGCCGAAAAAGAGCATCAGGCTAAGCATATAAGCTAACGGCAGGTAAAAAAGAACCACATTTCCAGTGCTGGTAAGCGCATAAGTATTTGCGCTACTTAAAACAGGTAGTAAAATCGAAGGAAGGATGAGCGGTAGTCCCCACCATTTATCTCTGATATTTATATAAGTTTTATTTAGTTTCATAGATGCTCAGCAGAACCCCCCAATCCCAAAGGGGCGTTAACAGACAGGCATCCCACCTGACTTTAAATTGATGATGCGATATACATCACACGATAGTCATCGATTGTAATTATTAAACAAAAGTAACATTTGATTTAAGTCAATTATTACCTTTCTCCTGCAGCCTTTATTCGCCTTTTTATTCTTTGTTATCATTAATTTATTATTAATGTAAATACTAAAATTATCTTCCATAACAATATAAGATAAATCAACTGACGCAATTTTACATTAAGAGGAATTGACCATCGGTTCGCAGTATGCCTTAATGTAGAGTGAACGCAGGCTTGTTACGTTCTTCGCCTTGATAATACCCTTGAAGAACCCAGCCTGATCCCGCCCATACCGCTGGGCCAACGTTAAGGAACCCTTTGTGAGTCAGGCCAACAGTATGCGAAAACGACATCGATTTAACACTCGCATGACCCGTATCGTACTGCTTATCAGTTTTCTCTTCTTCTTTGGACGTTTCGTCTACTCTTCTATCGGCGCCTGGCAGCACCATCAGGATAAAAAAGAAGCGCAACAGTCATCGCTTTCTGTCACCACGCCGGGACAACGTTAAGCTGTTATCCGTTAAAATAGTGATGGCGGTATTATCGTCACAGGTTTGCCGTGTTATCCAGCGCTCTGTTACCCCCTTCCCTGGCTTAGCATGAACCGATAAAAACAAAGCATCGTATTATCTAATGCTTTGTTTTTTAGTGTAAAAAAACAATCAACTACAAGAAACGATAGTTTACTTTTTTTAAGATTAGTCTTAAATACATTCCTTTTTGCGTTATTACCTAAACAAGGAATTGTGATGAATTTTAAAAAAAATGCTTTGCCTCTGGTTTTGTTTGCCTCTTTTTCTCTTGCCGGATGCCAGTCCAATGCGGATGACTACGCCGCAGATGTTTACCAAACCGGGCAGTTAAACGCGAAGCAAGAAACAAAGACCGTCAATATTATCTCTGTTTTGCCAGCGAAAGTTGCCGTAGATAACACCGCCAATAAAAAAACCGCTCAGACCTTCGGCGCAATTCTTGGGGCTGTAGCGGGCGGCGTTACTGGTCATAACGTGGGCTCAGGTAGCGGTTTGGGTACTACTGCCGGCGCGGTTGGCGGCGGAGCCGTTGGCGCAGCGGCGGGTTCATTAGTTAAAGATAAAACGTTAGTTGAAGCCGTATCTTTGACTTACAAAGAAGGAACGAAGGTTTATACCTCCACCCAGGTGGGAAAAACGTGCCAATTTACCACCGGTCTGGCTATGGTGATATCGACCAAAGATAACGAAACGCGAATTCAACCCAATACGAAATGTCCTGAGAAAAGCTAACTATCGGGAGATTTTATGAAGAAAGTTATTTTAGGCGCTGTTTTATTCACCCTAAGCGGCTCGGTTTTATCTTCTTCTTTGCAGGATCAGCTTGCGGCGGTAGCCCAGGCTGAACAGCAAGGAAAAAATGAAGAAAACAGACAGCGTGATGCTCTGCAAGCCAAACGAGATCAAGAGGCTCAACAGGAAAGACAAAGGCAAGCCAATGCGGCAGCGGTTGCTAAGCAGCGAGCAAAAGCGGCAGAAGCTGAACGGAAAGCACGGCAAGCAAAATTGGCAGCGGAAGCCGCGCAAGATAAAGCGCGCGATCAAAGCTACGAAGATGAGCTTCGTCGTTTAGAAATTCAGAAACAAAAACTGGCGCTGGCCAGGGAAGAGGCCCGGGTAAAAAGAGAAAATGAATTCATCGATCAAGAGCTGAAAAGTAAAGCTGCCCAGACAGATGTTATTCAATCTCATGCTGATGCAAACAGAAATCTATCTGAAGGCGGTCGCGATCTGCTGCAAAGCGAAGGTAAAGCCCGTGAGGAAAAGGCAAGCGGCTGGTTTAACTGATTTTGCTAATCATTTATGTGTATTAGCTCAGATTTGACCTGACATAGCTATGGCACAGACCTAAACCTAATCTGACAGGCAGGCAGGTCTGTGCCAATAGCGGACGTTGTTTACTTTGTCCCATATTCATCAATGGACGCAGGTCAATCTATACGCTAATTGTTTTGCGCTTAAGTTCTGAACTATAAGTGCCGATAGTAAAATTAAGTACTTTTGCCTTAAGGAAGCAAGGTTTGAAAGATTTTTCAAAATACTCAAAAGCGTTAGGGATGGCTAAGTTCTATGTTTATGCATTTTATGACACTGAAGATGCAGCTAAAAAGCCGTTTTATATAGGCAAAGGCAAGTCAGAACGCTGCCTTGATCATATAAAGTATAATGATGACTCTCCGAAATCAGAACGAATTAATCATCTGTTAAAAACAGGAAATCTGGGTATCGACATACTACGCCATGGCATGGATGAGGCAACCGCGAAGCTTGTTGAAGCAACATGTATTGATCTCTTGGGTGTTGGAGAACTGACCAACAAAGTACGAGGAAGCAGCTCCCTTATGGGGCGAATCACGCTGGATGAGCTCAATCATCTTCTTCTTAAGCAAGAGACGGAAATCGCACCTGAACATGCCGGGCTCGCTTTTTTGCTAAACAGCACCTACAAGTCTGGCATGAGTGCACTTGCATTATATGAAGCTACGCGTGGCGTCTGGGCAAAAGTACCAAAAGATGAAAACCTACAATTTGCATACGCCACCTACGGCGGTTTGGTGATGGAAGTTTACGAGATACAGTGTTGGTTGAAGGCAGGCTCTCAGCAATACTTTACCCGGGAATTGGTCATCCCCCCCGAAACCAACCGTTCAGAATTTGTTGGACGAATCGCATCACCAGAAATCAGAGAATTATACGTAGGCAAGCTAATCAAAAAATCGCGTAGTCATGGTAGCCCTTTCGTAAAAGTCGGGCTGGCGGAATAAACTGACCTGCTTCCCGTTGATTAATACACCTCAATGCTAGTCATGTTGTTGAGGCTACCAATGTCCGCACCTCGCTCGAAGCCGACTGTCAGATTTGATTGTGTGCTGCCAGTGAAACCCACTATTGTGTCGATGCAGTGCTTTGCCGTCAGAAGCTGTGCACTACACAGAAAACTCATCTATGCACATAAATAAAAACCCTCTGCAAAAACAGAGGGTTAAATTCACTTTTACCTGTTCATGAAAACACAGGAAGGATTATCGGCTTATTCCCACTCAATGGTAGCCGGTGGTTTACCGCTGATGTCATACACCACACGGGAAATCCCGTTGACTTCATTGATGATGCGGTTGGAAACACGACCCAGGAAATCATACGGCAGATGCGCCCAGTGCGCGGTCATAAAGTCGATGGTTTCGACGGCACGCAGGGAGACCACCCAATCGTACTTACGACCATCGCCCATGACGCCAACGGAGCGTACTGGCAGGAAGACGGTGAACGCCTGGCTGACTTTGTCGTACAGATCCGCCTTACGCAGCTCTTCAATGAAGATAGCGTCCGCGCGACGCAGCAGGTCGCAGTACTCTTTCTTCACTTCGCCCAGTACGCGTACGCCGAGGCCCGGCCCCGGGAACGGGTGACGGTACAGCATGTCGTACGGCAGGCCCAGCTCCAGACCAATCTTACGCACTTCGTCTTTGAACAGCTCTTTCAGCGGTTCAACCAGCCCCATCTTCATCTCTTTCGGCAGGCCGCCGACATTGTGGTGAGATTTGATGACGTGCGCTTTACCGGTTGCAGACGCCGCAGATTCGATAACGTCAGGGTAGATGGTGCCCTGCGCCAGCCATTTCACGTCTTCCAGTTTCAGCGCTTCTTCGTCGAACACTTCCACAAAAACACGGCCAATGATCTTACGCTTGGCTTCTGGATCGTTTTCGCCAGCCAACGCGGACAGGAAGCGCTCTTCCGCCGGAACGTGAACGATATTCAGGCCAAAATGGTCGCCAAACATGTCCATCACCTGCTCGGCTTCGTTGAGACGCAGCAGGCCGTTGTCGACGAATACACAGGTCAGATTTTTACCGATGGCGCGGTGCAGCAGCATGGCGGTGACGGAAGAATCCACGCCGCCGGAGAGACCGAGGATCACTTTGTCGTCGCCCACCTGCTCGCGAATGCGCGCCACGGCGTCGTCGATGATCTTCGCCGGCGTCCACAGGGCTTCACACTGGCAGATATCACGCACAAAACGCTCCAGCATGCGCATACCCTGGCGGGTGTGGGTCACTTCCGGGTGGAACTGTACGCCGTAGAAGCGTTTTTCTTCGTTGGCCATAATGGCGAACGGACAGCTCTCGGTGCTGGCGACGGTCACGAAGTCGGACGGAATCGCCGTCACTTTATCGCCGTGGCTCATCCACACGTCCAGCAGCGGTTTGCCGTCTGCGGTCAGGGAATCTTCAATACCGCGAACCAGCGCGCTGTCGGTCAGCACTTCGACCTGCGCGTAACCAAATTCACGCTCATTAGAACCTTCTACATGACCGCCAAGCTGCATCGCCATGGTCTGCATCCCGTAGCAGACGCCAAATACCGGCACGCCTGCTTCAAAGACATACTGCGGCGCGCGCGGGCTGTTTTCTTCGGTGGTGCTTTCCGGGCCGCCGGAAAGTATAATGCCGCTTGGGTTGAAGTCACGAATTTGTGCTTCTGTCACATCCCACGCCCACAGTTCGCAGTAAACACCCAGCTCACGCACGCGGCGTGCAACCAGTTGAGTGTACTGAGAACCGAAGTCCAGAATGAGGATGCGATGCTTATGAATGTTTTCCGTCATTGACGCTTATTCCGAGGCAAGTGAAACAGATTAAATAAATCGCCCGACGCGAAGGTCGGGCGAAGAAAATCAGGAGCCCAGACGGTAGTTCGGGGACTCTTTGGTGATGGTCACGTCGTGAACGTGGCTTTCCTGAATGCCCGCACCGCTGATACGCACAAACTCCGCTTTAGTACGCAGTTCGTCGATGGTAGCACAACCGGTCAGCCCCATACAGGAGCGCAGGCCGCCCATCTGCTGGTGAATGATCTCTTTCAGGCGACCTTTATAGGCTACGCGGCCTTCGATACCTTCCGGCACCAGTTTGTCAGCAGCGTTGTCGCTCTGGAAGTAACGGTCGGAGGAACCTTTGGACATCGCGCCTAGCGAGCCCATCCCGCGGTAAGATTTGTACGAACGGCCCTGGTAGAGTTCGATTTCGCCCGGGGATTCTTCCGTACCGGCCAGCATAGAGCCCACCATTACCGCGCTCGCGCCTGCGGCGATGGCTTTGGCGATATCGCCGGAGAAGCGAATACCGCCGTCAGCGATAACCGGAATTCCGGTGCCTTCCAGCGCTTCTACCGCGTCGGAAACAGCGGTGATCTGCGGAACGCCCACACCAGTCACGATACGAGTGGTACAGATGGAACCCGGACCGATACCCACTTTTACCGCGCTGCAACCGGCTTCCGCCAGTGCGCGAGCGCCTGCGCCTGTCGCGACGTTGCCGCCGATAATTTGCAGGTCAGGATATTTAGCGCGCGTCTCACGGATACGTTGCAACACGCCTTCTGAATGACCGTGAGAAGAGTCGATCAGCAGGACGTCAACGCCTGCCGCCACCAGCGCGTCAACGCGCTCTTCGTTGCCCGCGCCTGCGCCGACCGCCGCGCCGACACGTAAACGGCCCTGCTCATCTTTACAGGAGTTTGGTTTACGTTCCGCTTTCTGGAAATCTTTTACGGTAATCATGCCAAGCAGATGGAAGTTATCATCAACGACCAGCGCTTTTTCTACGCGTTTTTCGTGCATTTTTGCCAGCACGACTTCACGGGCTTCGCCTTCACGAACGGTCACCAGACGCTCTTTCGGCGTCATGTAAACACTCACCGGCTGGTTCAGGTCAGTCACAAAACGCACGTCACGACCGGTGATGATACCCACCAGCTCGTTATCTTCAGTCACCACCGGATAGCCCGCAAAACCGTTACGCTCGGTCAGGGCTTTCACTTCATGCAACGTGGTGGTTGGCAGGACGGTCTGCGGGTCGGTCACTACGCCGGACTCGTGTTTCTTCACGCGGCGAACTTCTTCCGCCTGGCGCTCAATAGACATGTTTTTGTGGATAAAACCGATGCCGCCTTCCTGGGCCAGGGCAATTGCCAGACGCGCTTCCGTCACGGTGTCCATCGCCGCAGAAAGCATAGGAATATTCAGACGAATGGTTTTCGTCAACTGCGTGCTGAGATCGGCAGTATTCGGCAAAACGGTGGAGTGAGCGGGAACAAGGAGGACGTCGTCAAACGTCAGGGCTTCTTTAGCGATACGTAGCATGGGCAATATCTCACCTGGGAGGTTAATAAATATTGCCGCGGCATTATACAGAACGTAATCGGTTGCATCTACATTTTTTTGCAAATAGTGCTTGCGATCCCCCGTGAGCAGGTTACTATCGATTGAATAACCTGCTGATTTAGAATTTGATCCCGCTCACATGTTATCCTCTCAAACTTCCTCAATTTTTACCGTAAGCCGCCTTAACCAGACGGTTCGTCTGCTGTTAGAACAGGAGATGGGACAGGTATGGATCAGCGGCGAGATTTCTAATTTCACGCAGCCTGCGTCGGGCCACTGGTACTTTACGCTCAAAGACGATACCGCTCAGGTGCGCTGTGCGATGTTCCGTAACAGCAATCGCCGGGTGACGTTCCGCCCGCAGCACGGGCAGCAGGTGCTGGTACGCGCCAACATTACGCTGTACGAGCCGCGCGGCGATTATCAAATCATCGCCGAAAGTATGCAGCCCGCGGGCGAAGGCTTGTTGCAGCAGAAATATGAGCAGCTAAAAGCCAAACTGCAGGCCGAAGGCTTGTTCGATCAGCAGCATAAACAGCCGTTGCCCTCCCCGGCCCACTGCGTTGGGGTGATCACTTCGAAAACCGGCGCGGCGCTGCACGATATTCTCCACGTGCTAAAGCGTCGTGACCCATCCCTGCCCGTTATTATCTATCCAACCGCAGTCCAGGGCGACGACGCGCCGGGGCAGATCGTTCGTGCTATCGAACTGGCGAACGCGCGCGGCGAATGTGATGTACTGATCGTCGGACGCGGCGGCGGTTCGCTGGAAGATTTGTGGAGTTTTAACGACGAACGCGTGGCGCGGGCGATTTTTGCCAGCCGCATTCCGGTGGTCAGCGCCGTCGGTCACGAAACGGACGTCACGATAGCTGATTTTGTCGCCGACCTGCGCGCGCCTACGCCATCAGCAGCGGCAGAAATTGTCAGCCGTAACCAGCAGGAGTTGTTGCGTCAGATCCAGTCCGCCCAGCAGCGTCTGGGCATGGCGATGGACTACTACCTCGCCAATCGCAGCCGCCGTTTCACGCAGATTTTTCACCGTCTGCAACAGCAACATCCGCAACTGCGTCTGGCCCGTCAGCAAACCGCGCTGGAACGTCTACGCCAACGGATGGGATTTGCGCTTGAGGCCAGGATTAAGCAGGCCAATCAACGCCAACAGCGCGTAAGTCAACGCCTGAGCCAGCAAAATCCGCAGCCGCGCATTCACCGCGCGCAGTCGCGCATCCAACAGCTGGAATATCGTCTGACGGAGAATATCCGCTCACGGTTAAGCGAACAGCGCGAGCGTTTTGGCAACGCGGTCACGCATCTGGAAGCGGTCAGCCCGTTAGCCACGCTGGCGCGCGGCTATACGGTTTCGACGACAACGGACGGCAAGGTGCTGAAAAAGATCAAACAGGTCAAAGCAGGCGATATCATGACCACGAGACTGGAGGACGGCTGGCTTGAAAGTGAAGTCAAATCCGTCACGCCGGGCACGTAATCCAACACTCCCCCACCCTTTGCAGCGCGATGTTGGGTTTCGACTTCGCCTCAGCCAACCTACGCGCCACGTCGGATAAGGTGTAGCCATAATCTGACGATCAACCGGTTTGTCATTCGCCTCAAAACCGGGCAGGGAACACCCGCCCGGTTTTGTCTAACTTACCAGTTATAGCGCAGATTGAGGCTACCGTTCAGATCGCCAAAGTCATTGCTGCCAGTCTGCCCGGCAACCTGAGCGCGAACGCTCCACTGCTTATCGATATCTGCCTGCAGACCCACTTTCAGCTCCGCACGGTTAGCCGGAAGATCCTGTTTCACCGTAGCATCATCAAACGATACCGACACATCATCGCTGGTGTGCAGCCAGTTAGCTTCAGCAAACGGCTGGATAACCGTACGGCTGCCTTTGTACAGCTTGCCGTCAACACGCAGACCCAGACGCGTTGTCCAACTGTCGCCATCCTGACCATCGATCCGGGTGCCGTAGTTATCCTTCACGCTATCCGCTGAGTAATTCTGCCAGACAACCTGCGCCTGCGGCGTCAGACTGACAGTATTACCGTTGCTAAGCGCAATATCGTAGCGATAACCAGTTTCCAGCGAGACGGCGTTAGCGGTTGAATCATAAGATTCAGATCCCGCATCACCGCTCTCTACGCTGTTGTTGTAGAAACCATATTGGTACCAGCTGTCGACATACGCGCCGCTATGCGTTTGGGCATCGGCAAACCAGGTGGCATAGACGCCAAGGTTATAGCCGTCTACGTTGCCGCTACTGGTGAACTGGCTACCGTCCGCGCCACGGTTACCGGTGCTGTCGGTATCGGCGTTGATGTAGCTCGCCATGACGCCAACGGTAACGCTCTGCTGGCCGTTGCCCCAGGCCAGAATGTCGCCGCCTAACTGGAACTGGGAGTAGTTGCTGTCCATATCGATATTGCCGCTGACAGCCTCGGATTCCGCTTTACCCGCTTTGAAGCGCGCCCATACGCTGCCATCTGCGTTACGATACTGGCTGCCCTCGCGGTCATAGAGGGTCTGCATTTGCAGGTTGCGCGCCATCCACTGGTTGCCCATGTACGCGCCGATATCCGCACGGTACTGCGGTGCGACATCGCCGCCATCGCCGCCGTCGTCCGGAGGCGTGACATTACCGCCATCGTCACCGCCATCCGAAGGCGTGTCATCACCGCCGCTGTCGTCATCATCAGACTGTGCTTTTGACGCCAGATACCAGTCGTTGTCACTTTCATTCCAGTACAGACGGTAGGTATACAGACCGGCGTTAACCTCATTTTTTAGCTCAAACGCATCGCTGGTCGATACGCCGCCAACGTCCACCACTTCGATACCGTTAGTGGTCTGTGCTCCATCGCCGATGCCGTTGATGTACAGATCGGTGGTGCCGGAGGCATCGCCGGTAATGACTAACTTATCGGTCGCCGAATCATCGTCGCCCAGGACGGTATTCAGGTAAAGCGAGCCGCCGTTACCGGTATAATCGCCGTCAACATAAAGCGTATTGCCAGGCGTGCTGGAGCTGCTACCGCTGGTCATTGTCCCCATGTTGATCAGATCGCCATTGAGGGTGAAGATAGCGCCTGTCTCCTCGCTGTCGCCGAAGACCAGCGTCCCTTCATTGGTCACCTTACCGTTAACGGTCGTACCATTGCTGCCGCCAAAGGTCGCGTCGGAAGCGACGTTCACCGCCTGCTGGCTGCCCACTTCGCCAATCGTACCGTCTCCGGCCAGCCACAGCGTGCCTTCCTGTACGTTAGTATCGCCGGTGTAGGTGTTCGCGCCGCTCAGCGTCAATTTACCCGCGCCCAGTTTGGTCAGCGATTTGCCGTCCCAGTCGCCGTTGCCGGTTTTATCGCCCAGTACGCTGGTGACTTCAAAACTGTCGCCTGCGCCCAGAGTAAACGTGCCGTGTGCTGGCGTCGCTGACGTGGCGGTCGCATTCCAGCTCAGCCCTTCGGTAAGCAGATATTCTGACGCATCTTCAGGATTGATTGTCCCGGTTACGGTCAGATAGTCCGGCTGGTCAGTGAGGTTCATCGTCAGGCTGGTAAAGTCGCCGCTGATATCGCTGTCCATATCCATCAGTTTAAAGGACTGGAACTCCGCATCGGAGGCGCGCGCTTGCAGGCTGGCGTCGCTGACGACCAAATCGCCGCCAAGCGTGGCGCTGCCGCCGGTGATCAGCGGTTGCACTGAGTCACTATTCAGCTCAACGTTCAGCGTACTGCCATCTTGCTGAATTAACGCGCTGTCGCCGAGATCCAACGAGGTGCCGAGCGCCAGTTGGGTCGTCGCGCCGCTATGAGTGGTGATGCCGCCCACCGCGCTGACTTCACCGTCTACGTCCAGCACCAGCGTGGCGTTATTGTCTACCAGACCGGTGCCCAGCGCCGTCGTACTGGCGGCGACCAGCGTACCTTCATTGATGGTGGTGCCGCCGCTGTAGTCGTTGTCGCCGGAGAGGATCAGCGTGCCTGCGCCTTCTTTGGTCAGCGATTTACCGTCCCATCTGCTACCCGGATCCAGCGTGTCATCAACGTCTGTCAGTGTAGCCGCAACGTTAAAGCTGCCGTCAGGGTCGCTCAGGGTAAAGGTGCCGTGGGCGTCGGTAGTGGCGTTGTCTCTGTCCGCATACCAGGAGAGGGAGGCCGTCAGATCATAGTGGGTGTTGTCTGCTTCATCGACTTTTCCGTCGATAGTCAGGAAGTCAACATCTTCGCGGTTCATCCCTGCAATGGTCAGATCGTCGAAATCGCTCGTAATGGCGCTGTCGCTGTCAATCAGCGTATAGGTGTATGCCTCAGGCGTCCAGCTGTCTGTAACGCTGCCGATGCCGGTAACATTCAGAGTGCCGCCCAGCGTGACGCTGTCGGCGGTAATCACGGCGTCGTCGGTGGCCGCGCCGAGGTCAATACTTAGCGTACTGCCGTCTTCCTGGGTGAGCTGGCCCGCGTCAAGGGTGCTGCCCGCCGCCAGTGCGGTCGTGGCGCCGGTATGGGTGGTGATGTTCGCAAGCTCAAATGCGCCGTTGGCATCCAGCATCAGCGTACCGCTGTTGTCGATATTGCCGCTGCCCAGCGCGTTGACGTTGGCGGCAATCAGCGTGCCGTCGGCGATGGTGGTATCGCCGGAATAGCTGTTATCGCCGCCTAACGTCAGCTCGCCGGTACCGGTTTTGACCAGCGAACCGCTGCCGGAAAGCGTATTTTCCAGCTCGCCCTCGCCGACCTGAAGCACACCGCTGTT
>NZ_JBGDZO010000007.1:0-116855 GCF_046548235.1 Salmonella sp. SAL4457 | reverse complement strand
CTCGCCCGTACCGGTTTTGACCAGCGAACCGCTGCCGGAAAGCGTATTTTCCAGCTCGCCCTCGCCGACCTGAAGCACACCGCTGTTGGCAACAGCTCCGGTACCCAGCGAATCCGCATGGTCAGCCGTCAGCGTACCGCCGATAATGGTGGTGCCGCCGGAGTAATCGTTGCCGCCGCTTAACGTCAGCTCGCCGGTACCGGTTTTCACCAGCGAACCGCTGCCGGAAAGCGTATTTTCCAGATCGCCTTCGCCCACCTTAAGCACGCCGCTGTTATCGATATCGCCGCTGCCCAGCGAATCCGCATGGTCAGCCGTCAGCGTACCGCCGGTAATGGTGGTGCCGCCGGAGTAAGTGTTGTCGCCGCTTAGCGTCAGCTCGCCTGTGCCGGTTTTCACCAGCGAGCCGCTGCCGGAAAGCGTATTTTCCAGCTCGCCTTCGCCGACCTGAAGCACGCCGCTGTTAGCAACAGCCCCGGTACCCAGCGAATCCGCATGGTCAGCCGTCAGCGTACCGCCGGAAATAGTGGTGCCGCCGCTGTAAGTGTTATCGCCGGTCACGATCAGCTCATCGCTACCGCTTTTGACAATTTGGCCCTCGCCGGTCACGTTGTTATCCAGCGTGCCCTGGCTCAGCGCAAGCGTTGCGCTTTCTGCAATCGTCACATCGCCAGTGCCGAGCGCGGCGGCGTCTTTGGCGGCCAGAATGCCGCCGTCAATTTCAGTATCACCGTAGTCGTTGCCGGTGTTGCTGAGGATCAGCGTGCCGTCGCCTTGTTTGGTTAGCTTGCTGCCGTTCCAGTCGGAGGTCGCCGTGGTTTCGTCCAGTTCGCTGGTGACGGTAAAGGTACTGCCTGCATCAACGGTAAAAGTGCCATGCGCAGCGCGCGCAGATTTTGCGCCCGCGTACCAACTCAAGCCCGTAGACAGCTCGTAGTTGGTATTATCATTCGCATCAACGCCCGCGTTGATCGTAAGGTAATCCGGCATAGCGGAGGTGTCGGCATCCAGCGTTACGCTGTCAAAATCGGTAGTGATCGCAGTTTGCGAATCAATCAGCGTGATCGATCCAAAGTGTTCGTCGGTTTCGGGCGCGACAAAGGTGGCCGTTGAGCTAAGGTTCAGCGTCCCGTCCAGCGTGACGTTGGCGGCTTTGATAATTGGCGAGCTGTTGGCAGTATCCAGCGTCGCGTTTATCTGGCTGCCGTCCTGCAAGGTCAGGGTATTGCCCACCGTCAGCAGCGTACCTGTTGAACCGCTCGCGTTGCCCAGCGTAATATCGCCGTCGTTGGTCAGATTGCCGACGGTTGACGGGTCGGTCATGTTCCACTGGCTGGTGTCGTCGAGCGACAGCGTAGTAAACATCGCATCTACACTACCGGTTAACGTGGACCCCTGGCTTAAAGAGAGCGATGACGATGACATGTCACTCTGAGCAACGTCACCGATCAATGTCGTATTGTTGGCCTGAATTACCGCCTTGCTGCCCAGCTTGATCACTTCCGGCGCTTCAAATGTGCTGTCGGTCAGCACGATAGGAGCGTTAATCGTCGTGCCAGTGTCCACATGCAGCGCAATCGTGTCTGAATTAACCTGTGCTTTGTTGACCGTCAGCGCGTTGAGATCTTCATACCCGTCGAGTTTTCTTTTGCTGGTTATAAAGATACCGTCGCCGTCGGCGTTGATGGTGGCGCCGTCGCTCCTGGCGTCCGACGCCAGAATATACACGCCCATACCGGCAGAGGTAATGTTGCCGCCTGAAATATCCAGGG
This sequence comes from Salmonella sp. SAL4457, assembly GCF_046548235.1. Classification (NCBI taxonomy): domain Bacteria; kingdom Pseudomonadati; phylum Pseudomonadota; class Gammaproteobacteria; order Enterobacterales; family Enterobacteriaceae; genus Salmonella; species Salmonella sp. SAL4457. Next base: position 115,083 of record NZ_JBGDZO010000007.1, on the reverse strand, counting down.
TAGTGGCGTTATTGGCCTGCACCGCCGCGCCGCTGGCATTGGTATGTGTTATGGTCGCGTTGGTGAGATTAAGAGCGGCCTTATTGGTACCCTGGATGGTGCTCATCGTACCTGCAGAGCTGACCGAGCTATCCGACAGGTTCAGGGTGGAACCCTCGTCTGTCGCGGTGTTTCCGGCAACAACGTTTATCTGGCCTTGCGCCAGGGTGATTTTGCTACCGTCCAGCACGTTCAGCGTACTGCCTTGTTGCACCTGCACGCTGCTGCCGTTAGCCGCCTGAACAGTGGTGTCGTTCAGCGTCGCTTCTGAACCCGTATACAATGTCATTACGCCGAAATTGCCGTCAATTGTTAGCGTACTGTCCGTTAACGTCAGTGTGCTGCCATCCGCTGCGGAAATACCCTGGGTGTAAATGCCCGTAGTGGTTATCTGCGCGTCGGTAAGCTCAAGGATAGCGTAATGATCCAGCGAAATGGCGTTGGAAACGTACTTACCGCCATCCGGATCATCAGCTCCGCCTCCGCTTGTTTCAATGACGAGCCCCGACCCTGTGACCTTTGTGGGCTGCCAGCCGACGGTGGCGACACCCGAGACATATAGCGCCGCGCCTTCATCGGTGCCCGAATAGCTCATCGGCGGCGTTGACGCATCCAGAACGTGGGGCTGCGCATCAGCATATGATACCTGATTATCGGCCATAGCCAGCGGGCTGAAAAATCCGAGTGCCGCAGCCACGGCGCAAGCCAGCGCCGCGCGCGTTGCTTTTATTATTTGTCCATATTCGGACTTTTGGTTTGGAGAATGGATTTCACTCGCGCATACTTGCGCTTTAACTTTGCTGTGGCCTCGCGCCAATTCTGAAGCCACGACATACATATTTCGCACGGCGCTCCAGACAATACTGTAAGTCCTGTTCAATTTTTAAATTTCCCTTTAATAACGTTCACGAAGCAAACTGGATTTTGATTGGGCTACAAATAGCCTTTAAATGCTACATTATCAATGAGTTAAATAATAAATAACAAAAATACAGCTCTATGAATGGTTGCAATCACCTGAAACAATATATTATCCAAGCCAAATTATTAACTAATTTCAAGGCTTATTTCAATGCCAGGTCAATTTCTGGTTGATTTATAATTGATATAAATAAATTCATCCATTTAATAAATATTTATGTCGTGAATAACATTTAATAACTTCATATATTAAAATAAATAAATGCGTGAAACAAAAAGGTGTGATTATCATGCGACACCTGGCGTTATTTTAAATATACTCGTCATACTTCAAGTTGCATGTGCTGCGGCTGCGTTCCCTCACCCCAGTCACTTACTTTAGTAAGCTCCCGGGGATTCGCTCGCTTGCCGCCTTCCTGCAACTCGAATTATTTAGAGTATATACGTAGCGCCAGATGCCGGGTTGCAGAAGGGAGACGGCGCTTTTACACACGCGTGGCAAACGGTGGTGACGCCAATTAGCAGAACATATACTTTTCAATGAATGCTACTTTCACTTTTTCATGAAGCTCAATTGAATGTGAAAAGCAGATTATTTTCGTGCCAGACGCATAATACGTTACTCCACGCACGTCGCATAACCCGCTGAGCCTGCCGGCTTAATGGCGCAGTTTTGACTCTTGGTATTCTCATCTACGCCGCAATACATGCCGCCGCTTGAGGTTGATTTAGATAAATAGGGATAGCCCTGCGTCGGCCAGCCTAACGAGCTAATTGAATGATACAGCGTCAACAGGTCGTTATTATCCGGTGCTTTGCTAAGGCTACCGCACTGTTTGGCAATATCCCATTTCGTGTTGTCCACCGTATGCGCCATCGCCCAGTACTCGTTATTTGCATGCACTCCGTTGGTAAATACTGGCGTTACGCCTGACAGCATCTCAGCCTGAAGCCACGGACGATGCAGCGTTTTTCCGTTGACGGATGTCGTATCCGACATATTTCCCCAGAACAACGCTTTATCCGTATCCGGGCTGGTAAGTACCATAAAAATCACATCCAGCGATGCGTGAAGAGTCGTATTGTCCGTCACTTTCACCGTGAGTGGCGTTTTCAACCCCAGGCTTTTATCCTGATTAAGCGTAAACGTTGCCGTACCGTCGCTGCCGGTAGTGCCGGTAAAGACAATCCCGGTGGTGGTCATACTTTGGCTGGCGCTTGCGGGAGTCAGCTCTTTAAGCATGAGATCGTCTGCTCCGGCATCCGCTGCCACGTCGCCATCCGTTATCACCATACCTGCCCGATTTTTCGAATCGCCACGTGACAACGTAAAACCGACGTTGGCGACCGGGTTACCGCTGCTATCTTTTACCGTCACCGTTAACGGCATCGCACTTCCCTTCGCCACTACCGCCGCATTTTTCGCGCTGTCCATCGCCGTCGAGGTCAGCGTAATACTGGCAGGAGTAGAAGTACGCGGCTCGACCAGACACACCTGAGCGCCGGTGGCAGTCGATGAACTGGCGGTGCCCTTACCGCCGCTATTCAGGTTTATAAATTGGTAATATCCGGTATTCGGCGCACGATCCGCCGCCCACCAGGATTTGTTCCCCGCCACCGGCCAGCCGTAATTTGTACCGATTGCGCCGTTAGGATTGTCGCTATACAACGTTTGCAGATCGCCCGACAACGGCTGGTATTCCGCATCACAGCCGGTTGCGCCCGCTTTTTCAGTGTTCGCTGCGGTGACTAAGGGCCATGTTTCATTGTTAACCAGGTAAGTACCGCTATTCGACGTCATCTCCGCCGCCAGCAGCGGACGCCGGAACTTCACGCCCGCGCTGTTGGTCACGGTTTCCGGCATGTGTCCCCAGTATTTGGCTTTATCGCTGTCCGGGCTGGTAATGACGGTGAAAATGACGTCCATATCGCTAACTGTCAGCGGATCGTCGACAAGCATCGCCTGTAGCGGTGTTCTCAGGCCACGGGAATCATCCTGCGTCACTTCGAGTTGCGCTTTACCATCCTCATCCGTAATGCCATACCAATAACTTGTGCACGAAGATACCGTGCAGTTAAACGTCATTGAGCCCGTAGACGGCGCAACCGATGTGAGTACCATGCCTCCGCCGGAACTGCCATCAACGACACCCGCCCGGTCTATCGAAAGCGTTCGTCCCAAACGGATAGCGGTATTGGGCTGCGGCGTGCCGGAACCATCCCTCACAGTGACGGTCAACGGCAGGCTCTCGCCCTTCTTCGCCACTGGAGCGCCTTTATCCGCATCCATGTCGCTGGAGGTGAGTTCTATCGACAAGTCCCGGCGCTTTGCCAGACAAAGCTGCGCCGTGGCGGTATTGGCTTTGGTTGTCAGCGTATTATTATCGCTGAGTCTGACATACTGAAACTGACTGTCTGAGTGCGTGGCATCTGGTACTGAGTTACCCGCCCCCCAATATTTTCCTGATGCCACCGGTAGGCCAAGCGTTGTCGTGAGTGCTCCATTGGGATAATCGGTATATAGCGTCTGTAAATCATTTACCGTCGGCAACCCCAGCCGATCGCACGGGCTGGCGGTGTCCTGATACATATTCGGATAACGGCTCCAGGTATACCAGGTCTCGTTATTTTCCGTATAACCCGACGTGTCCGCCGTTGAAGAAAGTTCAGCGCGCAGCAGCGGTCGCTTAAATTCAACCCCCTTACTGTTGGTAAAGGTTTCCGGCATATGGCCCCAGTATTTGGCCTTATCGCTGTCCGGGCTGGTCACTACGGTAAAGATTGCGTCTTTGCTGTCTGTCAGGTTGCTGCCGTCCATCGTGGCGGCGCTGATAGTGGTTTTTAAACCGGCGGTACTATCCTGCGCAAGGGTAAATGTCACCTGTCCCTGGGCATCAGTTTGCGCATACAGATATTTCGCCGAGGTATCCAGCAGGTATGTCGCCAGGCCGGACGGCATCACATTACGCAGCGTAATATCGTCTGTGACGCTTGAGGACGATGTGGCGCTGTTGGCGCGATTGTACGAAGATCCGCGGCTGATTTTCACCATCACGTTTTTCATCGGCTGACCTGCGGCGTCTTTCACGTCGATGGTGGCGGCCATCTGCTCGCCCTTCTTCGCCTTTGCGCTTCCGGTGGTTTCATCCTGGCCTGCCAGCGTCAGCGTCAGGCTGGCGGCGGCGCTGCGCGGCGAGGCAAGACAGGTCTGCATGTAGTACATCGAGGTGCTGGTCGTCGTTTTGACATCATTGCCGTCGTTAAACAGGTTGACCGCCGCATAGAGCGACTTCGTGCCGTCTGACGATATCACGTAATCCCCCGCCCACCAGTAGCGGCTGACGTTGTTGTTGCCTGAACTGGTCATCGGCCAGCCGTTACGGCTGCGCATGGCGTTATCCGGGTATGTCCCGTACAGCGTCTGGAGGTTGGCTACGGTCGGTAGCGTGTCGCGCCCACAGCCGCCACCGGTGCCGTTCCAGGCTTTATCGACGGTTATCATGCCCCAGGTTTCGCCTTTGTCGTAGTAGCCGTTGGCGATGGTCAGCGTTTTGCCGGGCGTAGCGCTAAACTCGCTGGCCAGCAGCGGACGCCTGTACGCCACGCCGCTGCTGTCGGTCAGCGTTTCCGCCATATGGCCCCAGTAGTTGGCCTTCGGCGTGTCCGGACTGGTGACCACGGTAAAGATGACCGGCAGCGGCGCGCTCGTTACGCCGTTGTGTTCTATCGCCGCCGTCAGCGGCGTTTTAAAGCCCGCGCCGCTGTCCTGGCTGATATTCAGCGTCAGTGTGCCGTCGGCGCCCGTGGCGGTGTAATAGTTAGCGCCGCTGCTACGCCCGTCGCTGTGGTTTATCTGTATATCCGCCGCCGCCGAGCTATTCACCTCCTGATTCGCGCGCCCGACGCTGTCGCCGCGCGTAAAGATAACCGGCGTGTCGGCGGCCGGGTTGCCCTGGGCATCCCGCGTGGTGATGATGACCGGGATGGTCTCGCCGACTTTCGCTTTGGCGAATCCGTCGCTGTCGTTATACACAGGCGAAGTGAGCGTTATCTGCGTCGCCGCCGGATGGGCGTTTTGCAGGCAGACAAAATAGAGTTGTTCATTCCACAATAGCGAACCGACGCCGCCGTCGCGCAGATTAATCGACTTAACGTAGCGGTTTTGCGTACTCCGGCTCAAATCGGCGGTGCTGTCCTGGTAGTTTTTACCGTCCAGCGGCCAGCCCTGCTGCGTATTCATGGCGCCGCCGGGCCTGGCGTCGTACAGCGATTGCATATCGGCAAGGGTCGGCACGTATCCCGCGCCGCAGGCGTCGTTCGCCATTTCAAAATCGACGATTCCCCACGCTTCGTTGTTTTCCGTATTGTCGCCGTGGGTAACGCCGCTGGCGATTTCAGCCGATAACAGCGGGCGCTTAAACACCTCGCCGTTGGCCGCCGTCGTCGTTTCCGGCATATGGCCCCACATTTTGGCTTTGTCGCTGTCCGGGCTGGTGACCACGGTAAAAATAGTATCGATGCTGGCCGTCGCGCTGGCGTTATTGTACAGCGCCGCCGTAATCGCGACTTTCGTCCCGTGGGCATCCGGGCGGGTGACGTTGATGATTTTGCTGCCGTTTTCACCGGTCATACCGCCGATTTGGGTGGCGCTGTCGTTGAGCGAATCGCCGTCAATCACCACCGCCGAGACGATGCCGTCGCCGCTACCGGCGATATGTTTCTCCCCCTGGCGGGTATAGCCGTCGCCGCGGCTTAACACGAACGGCGCTTGCGGCAGCGGATTGCCGCTGGCGTCTTTTACCGTCACTTTAAGCTGGAGCGTATCGCCCTTTTTCACCTTCACCGCGTGTTCGCTGTTTGCGTTATACCACAATGCCGCATCCACCGGCTCAATGGTGATAGACGCCGCCGTCGGATTTTTGCTGACCAGACAGCTCACGTAGTCCGACGCATCGCCGGAAGCGGTATAGCCGCCCGCAGCCAGTGATACCGCCTGCCATGTAGCGGCGCTGGCGAAGGTGGAAGACCAGTAGTCATACGTCGTCGGCCAGCCGGATACGGTGTGGATTTTATTGCCGTCGCTGGAGGCATACAGTGCGGCAAGCTGATCGGCGCGCGGCAGATGGCCGGCCTCGCAGCCCCCGGCGTTGGGGTTATTCAGCGCGTCGGCGTGGCTGACACGCGCCCAGGTTTCGTTATCCTGCTCCTGGGTACGGGTGGCGGCAGTCGCTTCCGCCGCCAGCTTTGGCCGCTGGAATTCCATACCACCCACGGTGAGCGTGTCCGCCATATGGCCCCACATCTGCGCCTCCGGCGTATCGGGGCTGGTGGGAACGGTAAATTTCACGCTGCGGTTGATGGGCGTGGTAATCAGTGAGTTGACCGGCAGGACGCTCAGCGGCGTCAGCAAGCCCACGCCCTGCGGCTGTTCAATCACCAGCGTGGCGTTGCCCTCGGCATCGGTCATGCCCTGGTACGTCATCGACGCCCGGGAAGAGCCGAAAGGCGTTCCGCCCATCACCAGCGTTCCGTCGCTGGGATCGGTAAAGCCCGTGGTGGCGTTGTCGCGATTTTTGCCGTGCGACATGGTGACGGTAAAGCTGGCGTTGGGCACACTTAACCCGTTCAGCGCATTAACGGAATGGACGTTCATCGTGATTTGTTCGCCGACTTTGGCTACCGCATTACGTAACGACTCATCGCCATTAAAGTAAACGTCCAGACTGGTCACCAACTCATTGCCGGAGCAGGAGAGATAGTTCGGTTCGGCGCCGCTGAACATGCTGTCCGCGCCGGTCGCCAGGTTGACGTGCGCGGTGGTGGAACCATCAGTATCCGCCGCGATATATCTGTGTTTCTGCGTCGGCCAGCCGTAGGTCGTTTCCATCGCGTTACCGGAATGGGCCTGATACAGCGTATCCAATAGCAGTTGCCCCGGCACCTGGCCGGTACCGCACTGGTTCGTCGCCGCCGTTACCGAGTTAAACGTCGCCCAGTATTCGTTATTCTCAAATTCGGAACCGGTATCCTGCGCGGCCTCTTCTGCCAGCAGCGGGCGTTTGTAGATATTGCCCGCTTCCACCACGCCCTGCATATGGCCCCACATGCGCGCCTGCGCCACGTCCGGGCTGGTGACGACGGTAAAAATCACGTTCTGCGTCGCTTCCGTGCCGTCGAACAGCACCACGCGCACCGGGGTTAATACGCCCGCACCCTTATCCTGAGTCAACACCAGCGAGAACTGACCGTTGGCGTCGGTGACGCCATGATAGTGGCCGTCGCTGCCTGCCAGATTGGTGATAATTACCGGATCATCCGTCCACTGATGCCCGCTATCAATATCGGCGTTCTTTTGATTCTGGCGATTTTGCTCGTCGCCCAGGTAGACGTTAAAGTAGCGATAAGGCAGCGGTTTATTGGTGGCGCTGTCGGTGACGGTGATCTTCATGTTGATCTCTTCGCCCACCTTCACTTTCGCCGCGTTGACCGTTGAATCAAAATTATCGGCGCTAATCACTAATTTCGGCGTGACCGCAGGCGGGGCTTTATCCACGCAGCTAACCAGCGATTGCGTGGCGTCCGGCATCTGCGTGAGGCTGCGGCTGCGCATATCAATGCTGATATGGTCAGTGGCAGTCGATCCCTGGGAGGAGGACCAGTACTCTTCATCACCGGATGTCAGCCCTACCGGCCAGCCGAGGGTGGTGGCCAGATCGCCGCGCGCAATTTTTAACCCTTCCAGTTGGCGCGCATCCGGCAGAATATCGCAGTGCGCGTCGGCGTGGCCCCAGTTGAACTGCGCCCAGGTTTCATTGTTGATGCTGGCGGTGCGGTCTTCACCGTCGGTTTCCGCCGCCAGTTTGGGGCGGTAAAAGGTGTAGCTTGCGCCGTCCACCGTGGCGGTGGACGTCTCTGCCATATGACCGTACATGTTGGCGCTGCTGCTGTCCGGGCTGGTGAGGGTGGTAAAAATCACGTCCACGCTGGCTTTCAGCGCTGGCGCGCTCGACGGGTGCGCTATCAGCGGCGTTTTAACGCCCGGGCCGTTCGCCTGGGTGACGACCACGGTCGCCACGCCCTCGGCGTTGGTCGTACCGTGATATTCCGTGGCGGTGGTGGTCAGTTCGGTGTTGCCGACGCGCACCGGCGCGGCATTGTTTACCACGCCCTGGCGGTTTTGCGCGTCGCCGCGGGTAATTACGAAATCAACGTTGCCCTCCGGTTCGCCGCCGCAGTCTTTGGTCGTTACCGTCAGCATGATGCTTTCGCCCGCTTTGACCTTCGCGGCGTTGAGCGACTCATCCAGATGATCGGCGGCGAGCGTTACCGGGTCGCCCACGGCGGGCGCGATATCCACGGCAAACTTTTGATCAAGCACTTCGACCGCCGTGTTATAAGGCACGCCGGTGCGGGTAAGCAACCACAGCGGCGGTATGGCGGTTGAGGTATCCAGTTGCGACCAGACCACCAGATGGCGGCCCGCCAGATTCTGCGCGCAGAAACTTATATTGCTGACGGGTTGTGGATCAAGCGGCGTGTCCGGCGTGGCGGCGTCGGCCCACACCAGCGTGACGGTGGGCGCGCGTTCAGCCTGCCAGACCAGCGGCGGCACGGCGAAGATATCGCCTTCGGTGTCGTGCGGATTGGTTAAGGTCAGCGCGCTGCCAGCATCACTGGTGCTGAACTGGCTGGGCTTCGCGGAGTAGTCAACAGGATTCGCCGCATCAGAGCGCAACTGCACGCTGCCCTGATATACCGGGATCGTTACACTGTCGGCCTGAGGCGGAGTGCCATTAATAGCCGCAGTTTGCTCAGTGAGTTCCTGCCATGCGCCGCTGCTTCGCACGGCCTGCGCGAAGAAAGGCGTTAAACTGAGGGCGCATAGCAGCAGCCAGGGTAAAAAACCGACACACTTTTTCGATTTCACTGACGTACCTGAGAAAAGTCCATTTCGTTGCAGTTCATTCCATGAATACAAAAACGTAAAAATACATCGCTACCGGAACAGCGCCAGCTACAAGGGATACTCAGGTTGGGCGCCGCAAAGCGTCACCCAACATTCAAACCCGCTCCCGGCCCCATTCCCCATTCACTACGGCACCCGGCACGAGCCTAAGCCCGAGGTCGTCGCTTTTTCACGAGTACAGGTTGTCTGGCCGGTCGTTTCGTTAAATGAACAGTAGTACTTATTGCTTTGACCTTCATCTTGCGACACATAGTCCCAGGATGATGTCGTCGGCCATTGCAACGTGCCGATAACGCTCTGCAACGCTTTCAGATCGTCCAGCGAGGCTATATTTTCCTGCGATCCGCAAAGATGCGTCAACGACGTTTCCACGTGTTCGGACTGATAATAATAGTTCGTCCCCCAGAATTCATTATTAAACGGCCAGGTATCCCGGGGCGCGGCAGAGAGCTCGGCTTTCAGGTACGGGCGGCGCAGCGTAACGCCGTTCACCTGCACGGTATCCGGCATATGACCCCAGTAGGACGCATACGGCGTGTCCGGGCTGGTTTGTACCGTAAAGATTGCATCCACGCTCGCCGCCTCATCAAATTGATTCGCAAGCGCCGCCGTGACAGACGTTTTTAACCCCAGCGATTTATCCTGAGTTAACGTAAACCGCAACTTACCGTCATCGCCGGTGAAGCCAGACCATTTTGTGCTGAGGCCATTCTGGTTATTAAACGCCACTGCCGTACCCGCAGGTGCAACCGGCGTCAGCATCATATTCGCAGGCGAAGTTGTAAACGGAACCGGCTCGCCAATCACGCCTAGTTCAATGTATTGCTTATCCACCTCACCGCGCGAATAAGAGTATTCACGCGTCAACAGTACGGCCACCCCGGCCTGCGGCTGCCCGGCGTCGTTAGTCACCGTTACCGTCATCGGTATCGTTTCGCCTTTTTTCGCCATGGCCGCTGATTTATCGGCGTTCCATGCGTCGGAAGAGAGCGCGATATTCAGCCCGCTGCGCGATGTTGTCAGGCAGAGTTGTAAGTAGTAGTTACCCGGGTTTTCCGACATGCTGTAGTTTTTCCCCGTCTTGAGATCTTTATACTGCCAGTAAAGGGTTGAGCCTTTCAGCAGGCTATCCCCCGCCCACCACCGCTTCCCGACGGGCAATCCAATATCGGTCGCCACCTTGCCGCTTGGGTGATCGTTGTACAGCGCAGTGAAATCATCTATCGCAGCCATCTGGTTCATCGGACACCCGCCGTAATTGCCGGTATTAAAACTATTCACCATGATCCAGTTTTCATTGGTTTCGAAATAGGTATCCGTGTGCGCCTCCGATGAGGGCTCGCCTGCCACCAGCGGGCGCTTAAACTCCGCACCGTTGCTGGCGGTGAAGGTCTCCGGCATATGGCCGTACATGTTGGCCTTGTCGCTGTCCGGGCTGGTGAGGACGGTGAACACCACCGGCAGCGATGAGGTCGCCGTCGGCGTATCGTTCAGATTCGCGGTCAGCTGGTTTTTCAACCCTATGCCGCCGGGTTCGGCAAGCGTCAGGGCCAGCGTACCATCCGCGCCGGTGGCGCCGGTCAGAACCGATGTGGCATAGTAAAACTGTTGCTGCGCACCGGTGAGCGGCGTCACCGTCATGTTGGTGCCGTTAGTGGCTACAAATTTATTATAGTCAGGGTTGCGCGCCTTCCCGGCGTCGCGTTTAAGCGAAAAAGTCGCATAAGGCACCGGGTTGCCCATCGCATCGGTAGTGGTGATGAGTAGCGGGATCGACTCGCTGTTTTTCGCCTTTACCGCCTGAATAGCGTCATCCATCGCCTGCGGGGAGGTGAGGGTAATCTGCGTGGCCTGCGGCAGCGGCGTCGTGGCGCAAATTTGATACTGCCAGGCAGTGCTGGTCGCGCTGTTTTCTGACCGACGCGAACCATCAGCCAGATCGACTGCGTAATAGAAGTCAAGTTTTGCTCCGCTGGAAAATGACGTCGAGTTCGATCCGCTCCAGTAAGAATAGTAGACCGGCCAGCCCTGGGCGGTATTTATCGTTCGGCTCGGGTATTTGCTGTAGAGCGAATCCAGCGCCTCAACGGCAGGGTAATAGCCCGCCGCGCAACGGGCCGGATTGGCCCCTTCACTGGCTGGCCCATGAAAAACCGCCCAGGTTTCGTTGGTTTCTTGCTTAGACGCAGTATTGTCCGTACTGGACAGCTCAGCGTACAGCAGCGGGCGCTGGTACACCGCGCCATCCGCCGCCGTCAGCGATGGCGCCATATGCCCCCACATGCGGGCAACGCTGACATCCGGGCTGGTGACGACGGTAAAGATAGTGTCGATGCTGGCACTCACGGCGGCATTTTCATACAGCGTCGCGTTAATCGCGGTGCGGGTGCCGTGGGTGTCCGGGCGGGTGACGCTGATGATACGGGTGCCGTCAGTGCCGGTCTGCGACCCCATTTTGGTGGTGGTCCATGCCAGCGATTCGCCGTCGATCACCACGGGCGTCACGATGCCTTGCAGATCGTCACCGTCCTGAGCGGTATACTTTTCGCCCCGGCGATCGTAACCGTCGCCGCGGGTGAGCACAAACGGCGCTTCCGGGATCGGGTTGCCGCTGGCGTCCTTCACCGTCACCTTGAGCTGCATCGTCTCGCCCTTTTTCACTTTGACCGCGTGGACGTCGCTGCCGTCGTACCACTGCGACGGATTGACCGGTTCAATGGTGATGGACGCCGCCACCGGGTTATCGCTGGCCAGGCAGCTGGCGTAAATCGAGACGTTGCTGTTGGCAAATTCACTGCCGTTCGTCAGCGCGATCAGTTTCTAGGTGGTGGCGCTCTGGTAGGTGGACGACCAGTAGTTAAGATAGGTCGGCCAGCCCTGAATGCTGTGAATCTTGCCGCCGCTGTTGGCGTTATACAGCGCCTCAAGCTGGTCGATGCGCGGCAGGCGGTTCGCCGCGCAGCCGCCCGCATCCGGGTTGCCCACCGCGTCGCTATGGGCCACGCGCGCCCAGGTCTCATTGCTCTCGTCCTGGGTACGCAGCGGGTTGCTCACTTCACCCGCCAGTTTGGGCCGCTCAAAAGTCCAGTCGCCCACGGTAATCGTGTCGGCCATATGGCCCCACATTTTGGCCGCTGGCGTATCCGGGCTGGTGGCGACGGTAAACTTCACGCTGCGGGAAACCGGCGTGCTGATTAATGAATCGACGGGCGCAATATTTAACGGCGTCAGCAGCCCCACGCCCTTTTTCTGGGTGAGGATAATGGTCGCATCGCCGTTAGCGTCGGTGATCCCGTGATAAACCTGCCCGGCAACGTAGCCCACGTCGTCAAACTGCATCTCGCCGTTGCTGGTATCGGTAAAGCCGGTCGTCAGCCCGTCACGCCGCCTGCCGTTCGCCATGGTGATGGTGAAGTCGGTATTGCCGATCGCTATGCCGTTAAGGGCGTTGCGCGAATGGATGTTCATCTTAACCTGTTCACCCACTTTGGCGTCGGCGTTTTTGATCACCGGGTCGTCGTTGAAGTAGACGTCCAGCACCGCCACCATTTCATTGGCCGAGCAGGTCAGGTAGTTGGGCGTATCGGTAAATTTGCCGCTATCGCCGTTTTCGAGGTTGACGTGTACCGTCCCGGAGGCGTCGCTGTCGGCGGCGATGAAATAATCTTCAGTCGGCCAGCCGTGCTCGCTTTCCATCTGTCCGCCCGCATGTTCGCTGTACAAATGCGCCAGCGACGACTGATCCGGCACCTGGCCGACACCGCACTGCGCGGTGGCCGACGCCACGGAGTTAAACGTCGCCCACTCTTCGTTATTTTCGCTGAATTGGCCGTCTTTATGGCTGGCCTCCACCGCCAGCAGCGGACGTTTGTACAGGTTGCCCGCGTCCACCACGCCGCGCATATGGCCCCACATGTTGGCGCCGTCCACGTCCGGGCTGGTGACCACGGTGAAAATTACGCTAAAGGACAGCTCGACGTTGCCGCCTTCGTCGTCCGGCATCACGATGCGGATGGGCGTTTCGACGCCCAGGCCGCTGTTATGTTTTAACGTCAGGTGCGCCTGGCCGTTGACGTCAGTCACGCCGGTATAGTGCTCCGGCGACGAGGCGCTCATACCTTCGGAATCAACGGTGACCCGCAGGTTATCCCATGCGTCCTGATGTTCCCCTTTGCGGTTTTTCGCCGGGTCGATAAACAGCTCCATGTAGCGGTAAGGCAGCGGTTTTTGCGTGTCCCGGTCAACTACGGTCATCGTCAGATCAATCGACTCCCCCACCTGCGCTTTATACGGTCCTTGTGGGGAGAGAGTAATCTGCGGGTGCGCCGCAGGCTGGGCTTTATCCACACAACTGACCAGCAGCGTGTCGCTGTCGGCGGCCCTGACGACCGATGCGCTGTTCATATGTACGGCAGCGTGGTAGCCGCTCATCTGATCTTTGGTCGACGACCAGTATTCGGCATCGTCCGTCGCCGGCCAGCCGGTGTACGTTGCCAGCGTGCTGTGCTCATGTCGCATCTGCACCAGTTGTTCGGCGTCCGGCAGAATATTGCAATGGTTATCGGCGCCGTTCCAGTCGAACAGCGCCCAGGTTTCGTTGGTATCGACGACGCTTTTGTCAGCGCCGCTCGCTTCCGCCGCCAGCTTCGGGCGGGTGAAGGTGTAGGTTATACCGTTCAGCGTCGCGGTAGCGCTCTCTATCATGTGGCCGTACATACTGGCCTTATCGCTGTCTGGACTGGTGATGGTGGTGAAAATGACGTCGACATTGTCGGTCAGCGTGGGATAGTTTTGCGAAGAGACGATAAGTCGCGTTTTTACCCCCGGACCGTTCTCTTGCGTTACCACCACCGTGGCGTTGCCCTGCCCGTCCGTTACACCATGATATTCTGTTTGCGCAGTCGTTAACTCGGTATTGCCAACGCGCACCGGGTTAGCGTTATTGACCACACCCTGGCGATTTATTGCATCCTCGCGACGGATCACAAACGGCGCATTGATCGCAGGTTCGCCATCACACGCTTTGGTGGTGACAGTAAGAGTAATACTTTCTCCGACCTTAACTTTCGATGCTTCAAAACTGGCATCGACATGATCGCCGCTCACAGAAACAGGGTCGCTCACCGCTGGTTTGATATTCAGCGCCACTTTCGGGCTTAACAGCGGAATGGTCGCATAATTCGGCACCCCGGTACGCGTAAAGAGCCACAGCGCGGGAACGTTGGTTTCATCTTCCACCTGCGCCCAGGCCACCAGCTGTCGCCCGGCGAGGTTTTGGGCGCAAAAGGTCAGGTTCGGAACCGGCTGCGGCGAGAGCGGCGTATCGGGCGTGGCGGCATCGGCCCATACCAGACCCATGGCGGGCGGCTGGCGGTTTTCCCAGGCGATGGTGGGCGGATCGCTAAAGAGATCGCCTTCGGTATCGGTGGAATTGACCGCCCGCATCGAGGTTGAGGTAGCATCCGCGCTAAAATCGCGCGGCATGGCGCTGAATTCAATATCGTGGGTTTTGCTCGAGTCAAGCAGCGTACTTCCCTGGTAAAGGGGGATAATAGCGCCGTCGGCCAGCGGCGCGGTGCCGTTAACCGCACCGGTGACTGAGTTCAGCTCTTGCCAGGTTCCGCCCTTCAATAGCGCCTGCGCAGGTGCGATCGACACTGCAAACATGATCAGTAATGTCAGTAAGAAATGTACAACTTTATTCACTTGCCGATTCCTGTCCATGAGCGATAGCCACCCGTTTTCATTCTCTGTCGTAATTCAACCCACTTTGCTTAGCGCGCGGCTAAGCAAAGTGCGCGGAAAATACTACTCCCCGCGGGGAGTGGTATGTTGAGGACAACTTATTTGCGTTTGTAGTCGATGGACAGACCAAAGCCCTGGACACCGTCGCTACCCACGGTAACGCCGCCGTCTGCTCCCTCGAACGCCATTTTCGCTTCGGCGTTGGTGACAGGGATGACAAGGTCTTTATCGTTCCAGCTTTCGTTGACGATACCGCCGGTACCGGTACCTGCAATTTTACTGGTGCCGACGAATTTCCAGCGGTAGTCATACTGGTCGGTAACGTTTTCACCGGCATCATAGGTACCGTTGCCGTTCTTATCGCTCCACAGCAATACCTGATAGGTGGTATTCGTTTTGAGTGTCGTCCCTGAATTCTTCAACAGGTTGGTATTCGAATCTTTCTCATGAATAACCACATGGACGTTTTCATCCACCACCGGACCTTCCGGAATTTCGTCATCATCCGAACCACCGCCCGCATCGGTCGACAGGTCTTTCAACAGCAGTTCGGTTGCCACGGCAGGGTCACCGGTGGTAGTGGTTGGCGTGATTTTGATACCGATATAACGATCCGCATCAGCGGCCTGGATTTCATAACTGTCACCAGTACCAAGATCTTTGGGGTCGCTGCCATTCTGATCGCTAAAGCTCACCCATTTCACGGTGGCTTTAGTTGCCGTGTTGTCGGTGTCCAGGTCGCCTTCCGTATCGCCAATCGCCCAGTTCACCGTGACCTTATCGCCAACGTGGAACTGCTTATCGCCTTCGGTCACAATTTTACGATCGCCGCGATCGATAGTTACCGTTACGTGATCTTTGTCGGTATCCGCAGTTTTATCCGCCGCACGGGTAATCCACGGCACCGTACCCTGAATGGTGCCCGTCTGTTCAGAGACAATCTGCCACTGCCCCGATTTCAGATTACCGTTTGCCGCCACCGCTGGCGCGGCGCAATACCCGGCAACTACTAATGCTAAAGCGACCTTCGTCAGCCGCCGTTTTACTGTTGCTTGCATTCAGACTCTCCTTTTTCTCAAAATTCAGCGGCTGGCTGGTCAGCCACAACGCTGACGCTATTTCTGACTATACGTAACGCGTATGCCGTAACCCTGAACGCCATCTTCCACATTGGCGGCAAACTTCTGCGCCGCCTCTTTATTGGTTACTGGCAGGACAAGATCTTCATTCATGGTGTTGGCCAGCGCGCCGGTATGTCCGTTTGTACTCTGCCCGGTAAACTCCCACTGGTAGTCGTACAGCGCCATCTCTTCTTCCGTGAGCTGCTCGGACATCTGGAATACGCCGTCTTTATTTTTGTCGCGCCACAGCAGGAAACGGTAAGCATTATTGACCGTAGGGTGCTTATCTTCTTTGCCGATAAGGTTGACAGGGTTGGCGGCTTTGACCTGATAAATCACCGCATTCAGCGCGCTCAGGTTGTCGCCGATAAAAGTGACATCAACGTAGTTACTGTCGCCATAGGCGTCTGCTTTCGCCTTCCAGCGGAAAGTCCCCGGCAGGGTGCTGGAAAGCGTCACCGTCCCCGCTTCTTTGTCACGACTGGCAATAAACACGCAGGGGGTTTCCGTGGTGCAGGGCGTCTGGGCCAGGGTGACTTTTTTATCATTGCTGTCGTACAACACGGGCGTCATGGCATCGTCCACCAGTTCGTTACCATTGCGATCCGTGGAGTCGCCAAAGGAATCGGTGATCAGCAGATCCATCACCACGCCGTCTTCGCCATCGGCCAGCGCGCTGGCTTCATGGCTGTGATCGCTGCGATCGGTATCGGCAATGTTGTTGACGATCAGCTCAATTTTGCGATCCTGCTGGACGGTGATTTCCACCACGCCGGAGTTCTGCTTATTGCCCTTTTCATCTTCCAGCGTCATGCGTACTTTCCAGGTGTTCAGGGCGGTGCGCTGCTCTTCGGTATCGGCATTAACCCAGGCAGGAAGCACCAGATTCCAGCTGTTATTGTTGCCTTCGGTTAACGCATTAGCTTTTACCACCGGCATCACCAGCGTACGGGCGGCGTTGTTTTTCGCCTGCCAGGAGGCAGAAATAATTTTGTAATGGTGGTTAATCAGCGCGTTGACCGTCCACTTACATTTCTCCAGCCCCACCGCGGCCTCAGGCGTATCTTCAATCACGCATTCCGGGTGTTCGTTGGTGGCGTCAGCCTTCAGCCACAACGTGACGTCCAGCGGATCTTTCTCGCGATATTCGAGAATGATGAAATTGTTACGATCGACAAAATCGGTGCGGCTGCCCATTAAGGAGTGCTGAATTTTAACGTTTTCCGGATCGAGCTGCGCCGCCAGCGGCGTGCCTATCTGGTAGTTCACGGTCGCGTTAACGCTAAAGTCGTTACTATCGCCAGTACCGGCTTTGTAATCCGTACCAACCGTGACCAGCGGTACCGGCGTATATTCCAGCCCCAAAGTGACGGCATGAGGATCTTTTTGCAGATTATCGGTGCCAAACAGCGCTACTTCATCGCCGTAGTACTGTTCGTAAACTAATTTAGCGCCAAGCTGCGGATAAAACGGCAGCCAGCTTTCCATGCGGATATCCCAGCCGCGCGCGGGTCGTTCTTCATAAAAGTCGAAATCTTCGGAGTCTTTCCAGTCAGAAAGAGGATGGTAATAGTTGCCGGAGAATTTCAGGTAATCCGTCCAGGCTTCGGTTCCCAGACCTAATCGACGGTGACCGCGCGTAAAATCGTAGTCATAGAATGCGTTGCCACCAAGCAGCCAGTTGCCGACGTTCTGGCGAACGCCAAGCCCAAAGTTACCAATGGTGCGGTCTTCCTTACGCTGAGCCGAAATCTGGCTAAAGAAAAGCGTGCTCTGGTTGTCATACCAGGGAATAAAATAATCCAGCGAACTGCCGTCCAGATCGCCGCCTTCGCCCACGGACAGGCTGGTACGGATCTTGCCATAAGGTGACATTACGCCTTCAAGATATGACTGTGCTGAGGAAGTGATTTGGTTTTGCAAATAGCTACGCGCCTGGGATTCCAGCGCTTCCGGGGTGAGATTATCAAAGCCCTGGGTGGCGGAATTAATAAAGTAGTCAGCGCCCTGTTCTTTAAAGGACTTTCCTTTATTTTCCTGTTCTTCTTTTTTCGCGGATTCGCTGGCTAAATCAGGCAGGGAGGAGTGGCTTTCATCATTTGCAGATGCAGAGTTATCTGCGCCAGAAGCCGCAACTGAGACTCCAGACACTAATAGCAAAACCAGAATGCGAATCCTTCGCACCATATGATATCCCTGTCGTTAAATAAACACGCCTCTATGAAAAGATATTATATGGATGATTCAGATGGAATCATAACTAACAGGCCTAAATATATTCCTAAAAAGAAAATTTTAATATGAAACAGATTTATAATATTGATATAATAAATAAAAAGAAAGCTGTTATTTATTTCTAATATTAATTTTCGGGAATAATATTCCCTATAAATAGTTGAATCAATAAAAAGAATAAAATAACCGCCGGGCAGGATACTATGCTGATATTACGGGAGTATCGAATAACGCTTTTGCCCTTAGCCGGATAAGACGTCGGCGCCTCTGCTCTGCGGCGCAACGTCGACAGCGGTTTTATTGATCGGAAATGACGAAGTTAACCCGTTTTTTTGAAATTAAACCATGACCGTTCTGGCAAAAATAGTCCACTGCGCCGCAGGCTTTCAAAACCTGTAACGGCTGGCGGCAGTCAGGACACATTGCCTGTAACGAGAAATCTTTAGCGCATGTCTCGCAATGCGCTGTATCGCCATTGCGCTCCAGCGCGTGATGGCAAACGGGGCAGGTTATTTCCATAACATTCTCCTCAGGCGCGTGACTTACTTTTACTTGAAAGGCCTGATAGCGCAGCGCTTGTCAGGCCTGGAATATTACTGAAAAAGCATCACTTGCTTTTCTTGATATGTTTCATCAGACGCTTACGTTTGCGCATTTGCGTTGGCGTCAGTGTGTTACGCTTGTTCGCATACGGGTTCTCCCCTTCTTTAAACTGAATGCGAATCGGCGTCCCCATCACTTCCAACGACTTGCGGAAGTAGTTCATCAGATAGCGCTTATAGGAGTCTGGCAGATCTTTTACCTGGTTGCCGTGAATCACCACAATCGGCGGGTTATAGCCGCCAGCGTGGGCATATTTCAGTTTCACACGGCGACCGCGCACCAGCGGCGGCTGATGATCTTCCACCGCCATCGTCATGATACGGGTCAGCATCGCAGTGCTCACCCGGCGAGTGGAACTGTCGTAAGCCTCGCGTACGGACTCAAACAGGTTGCCGACACCGCTGCCGTGTAGCGCAGAGATAAAATGAACGCGGGCAAAATCAATAAAGCCCAGACGGAAATCCAGCGTCTCTTTCACCTGCTCTTTGACTTCCTGGCTCAGGCCATCCCATTTGTTGACTACGATAACGAGTGAGCGCCCACTATTGAGGATAAAGCCCAGCAGAGACAAATCCTGGTCGGAGATCCCCTCGCGCGCATCGATAACCAACAGTACGACGTTAGCGTCTTCAATCGCCTGCAATGTTTTAATCACCGAGAACTTTTCTACCGCATCGGTGATTTTTCCGCGCTTACGCACCCCCGCCGTGTCAATCAGCACATATTCCCGTTCGTCGCGTTCCATCGGGATATAAATGCTGTCGCGAGTGGTGCCCGGCATGTCGTATACCACCACGCGCTCTTCACCGAGAATACGGTTAGTGAGTGTGGACTTACCTACGTTCGGGCGACCGACAATCGCCAGCTTTATCGGCAGGCTTTGCGGGTCAAAATCATCTTCCGGCGCTTCTTCACCATTTTGTTCCGCCTCGAACTGCGCCCAGTATTCCGCGTCTTCATCCACCTCTTCCTGCGGCGCGACATCATCCATCCACGGCAGAAGCACATGTTCCAGCAGGCTCAATACGCCGCGACCATGTGAGGCGGCGATAGGGTAAATTTCGCCTAATCCCAGCGAGTAAAAATCGACAACCGCCTGATCGGGATCGAGACCATCCGTTTTATTCGCCACCAGGAAGGTCGGTTTTTCACGGGAACGCAGATGTTTGGCAATCGCTTCATCCGCCGGCATCAGGCCAGCGCGCGCATCTACCATGAATAACACTACATCCGCTTCTTCAATCGCCAGCAGCGACTGTTCCGCCATCCGCGTTTCGACGCCGTCTTCGGTGCCGTCAATACCGCCAGTGTCGATACAGATAAACTCGCGGCCTTCAACCTCCGCACGACCGTACTTACGGTCACGAGTCAGACCCGGGAAATCCGCAACCAGCGCATCTCGGGTGCGGGTCAGACGGTTAAATAGCGTGGATTTTCCGACGTTAGGGCGCCCGACAAGCGCGACCACAGGTACCATGTTTAAAGCCTCATTAAAAAAATCATCAGACAACGCGCGCATTTTGCGCCATTGTTAAAAACAGGAAAACGGCCCCTACACCAGGAGCCGTTTTTTAAAACACACAACCGTGACGATTAACGCGTAATCGCGTAGACCGTACCGTCTTTGGCCTGGATGAGCAGTTTACCATCCGCCACCGTCGGTTCGGTCAGAAAACCGGAACTGTCTACTTTTTGTTGGGCTACAAAACGCCCGTCATCAACATTAACCCAGTGCAGATAACCTTCGCTATCGCCGACGACTAAATCACCATTATACAGCACCGGGGAGGTCAGCAAACGGTGCAGCAAATCGCTTTGCGTCCACAGCGTTACGCCGCCGTCAGTGGTCAGCGCCAGCACGCGATCGTTCTGATCGACCAGGTAGATACGGTCTCCGTCGACGATAAAGTCATTGACCGAACCCAGCTCGCGTTTCCACATAATCTGACCACTGCGCAGATCCAGCGCCGTTAAGTTACCATTATACGCCAACGCGTAAACGACGCCGTTTACCACAACCGGCGTGGTATCGACGTCGCTCAGACGGTCAATTTCCGTTGGGCCAGTGGCCTGGGAGATACGCTGCTGCCAAATCATCTGCCCTTGTTGCATCAGCACGGCGCTGACGCGGCCATTATCACCACCAACGATAGCCGCGCCGAACGCGGTTGCCGGCGCAGATTCGCCGCGCAGCGACAGCGAAGGCATATCCAGGTTCACCGTCCATTTAATTGCGCCATCCGCCTGATTTAGCGCCTGCAACTGACCGTTGCTGGTATGGATAAGAACGATTCCATCACTGACAACCGGACGAGACAACGCTTCGCCTGCGACCTTCGTCTGCCATGCTGTGGTACCGTCGCTGGTATTCAGCGCATAAACCTCGGCCTTTTCACTGCCGATATAGACGTGACCGCCCGCGACAGTGACGCCGCCGGACAACAACGCGGACGAACGAGAGAACCAGCCGTCTTTCTCGCCCAGATTCACAGACCAGATCTCTTTGCCATCATCCGCATTGAGCGCTTTTACCACGCCCGCGCGATCGGCTGCATAGACCACGTTATCTACCATTACCGGATGAAGGTTAGAATAAAATTCGCCAATTCCGTTACCGACAGAGGTGCTCCAGACAGTGGTCGGGGTAAACTGGTTTTCAACCTGCGGTAATGGAGACATCTTGACGACATCTTCTTCGCCGCTAAACAGTGAACAGCCGCTGAGCAGGGTAACGGAAAGCAACCCTGGCAGAAGTAATTTACGCAATTGCATCGGGTCCCTCTCAGATGGACAAATTATTGATTTTCATCTGCATCATTTCGCTCAACGCCGGAGAAGCATCGCTATTGACGCCCGCTTCCCATGCGCTGCGCGCGCCTTTTTTATCACCCTTACTCAGCAACGCTTCGCCGCGCAAATCAGCGACAATGGCTGTCCATCCTTCGCCTTTAACGGCATCCAGAGTTTTCAGCGCGGCGTCAGCTTGCTTAAGCTGTAACTGAACGCGAGCGAGACGCAGATTAATCACCGCTTTGAGATTTTCATCGCTGGTGGCCGCCAACCCCTGCTGCAACTGGGCTTCGGCTTTTTTAAGTTCATTCTTATCCACAAACTGCTGCGCCAGTTCCATAGACGCCAGCGCACCATAGGTATTTTTATTCTCAGCCGCGAATTTTTCAGCGGCGGGAATGCTATCCGGCTTATCGGCGCTTACCGCCGTCACCGCATTTTGATACGCCAGAGAAGCAGCACGCGCGGACTCCGTCTGATGGCTGCTCCAGTAACGCCAGCCAACCAGCGCGCCAACCCCTAAAATCACTCCGACAGCCAGCGCTTTGCCGTTTTCGGCAAAGAAGCGTTTAATCGCATCCACCTGGTCGTGTTCGTTCTCGTAAATTTCCACGCTGTCCTTCTCCTTAGCCCAATAAAGTGCGCAAATGCGCGGCAACGCTGTCCTGCGCCACTGCCGTTTGCTCACCGGAGCGCAAATCCTTCACTACAACAGTCCCATCGGCGACTTCAGATTCGCCAAGAACCAGTGCAATACGGGCGCCCCACTTATCGGCGCGGGCAAACTGTTTCTTAAAGTTGCCGCCGCCGTGGTTTGTCATTAGCTTCACGCCTGGCATTTCATCGCGCAGCCGCTCCGCCAGCGTCATTGCCGCAGACTGCGTTTGTGCGCCGGCAGCTACCAGGTATATATCGACAACAGGAGAGGCAATAAATTCCGGATTAACTGCCTGAACTAACAAAACAAGTCGTTCCAGGCCCATCGCAAAGCCCACTGCCGGGGTAGCGCGACCGCCCAGTTGTTCCACCAGACCGTCATAACGACCACCCGCACAGACGGTGCCTTGTGACCCCAGACTGTTTGTTACCCATTCAAATACGGTGCGGTTGTAGTAATCCAGACCGCGTACCAGACGCTGGTTGACGGTGTAGGCAATTCCCGCCGCGTCCAGCAATTTACACAGGCCGGCAAAGTGCTCGCGTGAATCGTCATCGAGATAGTCGCCGAGAGCGGGCGCGTCGTTGAGCAGCGCCTGCACGTCCGGATTTTTTGAATCCAGCACGCGCAGCGGATTGGTATACATACGGCGTTTGCAGTCTTCGTCCAGCGTCTCTTGATGCTGTTCGAGGAACGCGACCAGCGCATCGCGATAGTTCGCACGCGCCTCTAAGGAACCAATAGAGTTCAGCTCCAGGCTAACGTGTTCAGAGATGCCCAGCGCGCGCCACCAGCGTGCGGTCAGCATAATCAGTTCCGCGTCGATATCCGGGCCTTGTAAGCCAAAGACTTCGGCACCTAGCTGGTGGAACTGACGGTAGCGGCCTTTTTGCGGACGCTCATGACGGAACATCGGCCCGATATACCACAAACGCTGTTCCTGATTGTACAGGAGACCATGTTCGATGCCGGCGCGTACACAGCCCGCCGTACCTTCAGGGCGCAATGTCAGGCTATCGCCGTTACGATCCTCAAAGGTGTACATCTCTTTTTCAACCACGTCAGTAACTTCACCGATCGCGCGTTTGAATAACGGGGTCTGCTCTACAATCGGCAAGCGGATTTCACTGTAACCGTAGCTGCCGAGCACGTTTTTGAGTGTGCCTTCAATGCGCTGCCAGATGGCGGTTTCGCCAGGCAGATAATCGTTCATGCCGCGAATGGCTTGAATGTTTTTTGCCACGTTTATTCTCTTTCTGAATATAAAAATGAACCCTCAGCGCTTCCCCGAACGAACCGGGAGCCATGCGGGTTCAATCATACACGGGAAGCGCGCCGCTTCCCATCACGTTCTTATTTTTCAACCTGCAGCACGTCAATCCGACGCGCTTCATCAAGTTGACTTGCTTTCGCGCGAATACGGGATTCAAGCTGCGCGATCATATCGTCGTTATCGAGTCTGTCCTTGCGCACGCCGTCTTCATACAGGCCGCTTTTCTTATTGCCGCCCGTCACGCCCAGCGTCGATACCAGCGCTTCGCCCGGTCCGTTCACCACGCAACCGATGATCGAGACGTCCATCGGGGTGATGATATCTTCCAGACGCTGCTCCAGCGCGTTCACCGTGCCGATAACGTCGAACTCCTGGCGAGAACAGGTCGGGCAGGCGATGAAATTGATGCCGCGCGCGCGAATGCGCAGCGACTTCAGAATATCGAAACCGACTTTGATCTCTTCCACCGGGTCGGCCGCCAACGATACGCGCAGCGTGTCGCCGATACCTTCCGATAACAGCAGACCTAAACCGATCGCCGACTTGACCGCCCCGCTACGCGCGCCGCCCGCTTCGGTGATCCCCAGATGCAGCGGCTGATCGATCTGTTTAGCCAACAAACGATAAGACTCAACGGCAAGGAATACATCGGACGCTTTTACGCTCACTTTGAACTGATCAAAGTTGAGACGATCGAGATGATCGACATGGCGCATGGCTGATTCCAGCAGCGCCTGCGGCGTCGGCTCACCGTATTTTTCCTGCAGATCTTTTTCCAGCGATCCGGCATTTACGCCTATACGAATAGGGATGTTTTTGTCGCGCGCGCAGTCCACCACCATGCGAATGCGTTCTTCGTTACCGATATTGCCGGGGTTGATACGCAAGCAGTCAACGCCGTATTCCGCTACTTTCAGCGCAATGCGGTAGTCGAAGTGAATATCGGCAACCAGCGGGACGTTAACCTGCTGTTTGATAAGCTTGAACGCTTCGGCGGCGTCCATGGTCGGTACAGAAACACGAACAATATCTGCGCCAACACGTTCCAGCGCTTTGATCTGATTAACCGTCGCTTCCACGTCAGTGGTACGCGTGTTAGTCATCGACTGGACGGCGATGGGGGCGCCATCGCCAATCGGCACATTCCCAACGTAAATACGTGTCGATTTTCTACGTTGAATCGGAGCCTGGTTATGCATGAAAAATCTCCCGCGTTACCCGTCTGTTACTGCGCCGGTGTCGGTTCGGCATTAAGGGTCAGACGCGCAACCTGATTAGTTCTGATAAAGCGGCTCAGATCGACAGGTTTTCCTTGATACTGGATCTGCACCGCGGCCGGCGCGCCAATTTTAAGTTTATAAGGCGCCTGACCGGTTAGGTTTAAATTACCATCTTTACGCTGCATACCGCTAAACAGCTTCTTACCCGTGGCGTCAGTGACTTCGAGCCAGCAGTCAGCGGTAAAATTCATCACCAGCGCGTTCGGATCGGCAGCAGGCGCCGCTACGCCAGCCTGACTGGTCGGCAGCGCGGACGGCGTCTCCGTTGCCGCTGGCGCGGCAGATGTCGCAGCCGTATCGACATTCGCCTGCGAAGGCGCGACTACCGTATTTTGCGTCGCCGCCGCCGTTGGCGCTGGCGTTTGCGTCGCCGCCGTCGAATCAACCGGCGTCGCAGGCGCCGGAGCCGTTTGCGCTGGCGTCGTATCCTGGCTTGTCGCGTCACGGGTGTCCAGCGGTACGCTTTGGCCGCTGTCCTTATCTGCGTTCAGTTCAGCCGTGCTTTGATCGGCCATTGTCGTGATCTCTTCCTGCTGCGCCTTATGGTTCTGCCACCACCAGGCGCCGGTCAGCCCTACGACCACAAACAGTACCAGCCAGGTAAAAGACATTAACCAGCCGTCGCGTTTTTTACGACGCTTTCCTAATGAGAAACTCTGCATCGGGGCGACTTTGGCGGCGCGCAGCGGGGCCTGCTTTTCCAGCCCCGGCAACAGTTCCTCTTCTGGAACATGCACCAGACGCGCATATGAGCGGATATATCCGCGCAGGAAGGTTGAAGCAAGATCGGACGGCGCCTTATCTTCTTCAATATCGCGTACCGTAGAAACCTTCAGGCAAAGTCGCTCAGCGACAGCCTGCTGGCTGAGTCCGAGTTGTTCACGGGCATTGCGCAGACGAACGCCGGTGGTTTGTGCTTCATTTTGGTCGTGCGTGGCTTCAGTATTCATTCGCTACAGCTACAGGTACGTGTAAATTAGGATTCAGGCGCCGACGAGCCGTAATGCCCGCCCACACCGCGAAACATCAGGTTAGTTAACCTTAGTCAGACAGTATAAGCCTGTCAGGCCGCAGATGACAAAACCGCTAAGACACAAGGCTAAACTCTTGTTGCACCATTACATACTGCCTTAAAGTCGACAAAAACGCACCGTTATTATTGACCAGACAAGTACAACGCCAGACATTATTCAACTGACATTGCGCCACGGTATAATGAATGCCCCGTGGCGCAACTGCTATCAAATAGCCTTGATGTCAATCACCTCTCCCTGCATACGCTTACGCAGGGTACGTTTGGTACGGTCAATCACATCGCCAGCCAACTGTCCGCATGCCGCATCAATGTCATCGCCACGCGTCTTGCGTACGATGGTCGTGAAACCATAACTCATCAAAACTTTAGAAAAGCGATCGATACGGCTGTTAGAGCTGCGGCCATACGGCGCGCCAGGGAACGGGTTCCACGGAATCAGATTAATCTTGCAAGGCGTCTCTTTTAATAGCTCCGCCAGTTGATGCGCGTGTTCAGTGCCGTCGTTGACGTGGTCAAGCATCACGTATTCAATCGTCACGCGCCCCTGATTGGCGTTGGATTTCTCCAGATAGCGGCGAACCGCGCCCAGGAACGTTTCGATATTGTATTTTTTGTTGATCGGGACGATTTCGTCGCGAATAGTGTCATTCGGCGCATGTAAGGAGATAGCCAGCGCGACATCTATCATATCGCCCAGTTTATCCAGCGCAGGCACCACGCCTGACGTTGAGAGCGTGACACGACGTTTGGACAGGCCGAAACCAAAGTCATCGAGCATAATTTCCATCGCCGGTACGACATTGGTCAGGTTAAGCAATGGCTCGCCCATCCCCATCATGACCACGTTGGTGATCGGACGCTGGCCGGTGACTTTGGCCGCGCCGACGATTTTCGCCGCACGCCAGACCTGACCGATAATTTCCGATACGCGCAGGTTGCGGTTAAAGCCCTGCTGCGCAGTTGAACAAAACTTGCACTCCAGCGCGCATCCTACCTGTGAAGAGACACACAGCGTAGCGCGGTCGTCCTCCGGGATATAGACCGTTTCAACGCGCTGATCGCCGACAGCAATCGCCCACTTGATGGTGCCGTCTGAGGAACGCTGCTCTTCAACGACCTCCGGCGCGCGGATTTCCGCGACCTCTTTTAATTTGCCGCGCAACACTTTGTTGATGTCGGTCATCTCATCAAAATTATCGCAGCAATAGTGATACATCCATTTCATCACCTGATCGGCGCGGAAAGGCTTTTCACCTAAGTTTTTAAAAAACTCGCGCATCTGCTGACGGTTGAGATCCAGCAGGTTGATTTTTGTTTCGTTGTTAAGAACTACCGGGGTACTGCTTTCAGGTGTGACAATTTGTTCAGACATATGCTATTCCGGCCTCGTTATTACACGTTATGGCCCCTGGAGGGTTGAAAAAAGAAACGCCCCGGTAAGCTTACTGCTCGTCCGGGGGCGCTGCATTGTACAAATTCTGGCGTAAGGATGCCACGTCTGCACGCGGCATTAGCAAAAATAATATTTGAACCGATAATTTATCGCCAACGCATTTACAGCGTGAAAGACGAAGGAGATTAACGGGTGCGCGGGCACACTTCGCCTTCACCGAAGAAAAAGGCGATTTCGCGCTGCGCGGATTCCAGCGAATCCGAACCGTGGGTGCCGTTTTCAGTTAAGCTATCAGCGTAGTCGGCGCGCAGCGTACCCGCCAACGCGTTCGCCGGATTGGTGGCGCCAAGCAGATCGCGGTGACGCTGCACCGCATTTTCACTTTCCAGCACGGATACCACGATAGGGCCAGAGGTCATGAACTCCACCAGACCGTCAAAGAACGGCTTGCCGTCGTGCTCAGCATAGAAGCCGCGCGCCTGCTCAACGGTCAGGTGCAGCATTTTAGTGCCAACAATTTTGAACCCTGCAGCTTCAAAGCGCGCAAAGATGCTGCCAATAACGTTTTTTGCCACCGCGTTGGGTTTAATGATGGAAAAAGTCCGTTCAATAGCCATGTTTACCTCTGAAATATGTTCTGTTGTTATGTCAGGCGCGGATTATAAAGAGCATCCCATCAATTGCCTATGGATATAGGTAACATTTTTTTAAAATAAAATGAGCATTAGCAACAAAAGTTAAAGGCGCACAGCAAACTCAGGGGACTGACACAGCACGCAGTGCGTGTGTTCAGGCGTGAGAGCATGGAAAGTACGTTTGCAGCTTTCGCAGGTGAGCGTATACGCCGCACTATGCCGCGTTGACGCGGGTTCCACGTCAAACCGCAGCCGCAGCGCCTGATGCGGACATACCGCCGCACAGCCGCCGCATCCCGTACAACGCGCCGCCACTATCGTCAGGGTATTGTCGTCAAACTGGATAACGTTCTCCGGGCAGCTTCGCCAGCAGGCGCCGCACATCCTGCACTCTTGCGGACTGATTTCGGGTACGCATTCGCTGAACGCGGAAAACGCCTGTCTGAGACGCCGTTTCCCCGGCTCGACGGCGCACGGGGTAATGGCGTCGCGCGGAACATGAAACAGAGTACGCCGCGAGGCGTTAATCTCCGCGCCGACAACGTGTTTGAAAGACCAGCCCGGCTCGCCGTAGCGGCGCAGCGCTAAATTTAGCCTCGCCAGCGCCATCAGCCACTGCGCCGATCGCTCCACCGCAATATCAATAAAGCGAATACCGTACTGGCTGTGCCAGAGAAGCAGTTCATCGACCGTTGGCGCCTGTAGCGAAAACGGCCCCACCAACGTATCCCCCTGCACAAAGCGTTTAACCGGTTTGATACCGGTAATGGCGTCAACAGGACAGACAAACAGACAGTCGCCACAGGCTATGCAGCGCGTCGTATCTATGCTGACCTGCCCCTGCGCCAGCGAAAACGCCTGCGCCGGACAAATATCGGCGCAAGCGCGGCAGGAAGAAAAACGAAAGCGACGACGGACGCAGGCCTGCGTCACGTCTACCGCCGGATCGATCGTCAGGTTAACCATCAGCCAATACTAAAGAAGACGTAGCGCAGCATAATCTCGCCGAGAAGCAGCAATACGCTGCCCGCCACCAGAGTCCCTCTGGCGTTTCGCAGACCGCCTGCGGCAAAGCAGAGCATTCCCGCCGCTGAGACACACCAGCCGAGAAGATAGACGTCACGCAACTGCGCCAGCGCCTGTAGCGGATGATGCGGGAAAGTGACGACCGTCGTATCCACCGCATTAATATCCGCCAGCCATAGCGGCTGCATGATCAGGCGAATCAGCACCATCAGTGCGACCACCACCACAGCGCAGCGCATTGCGGCGCCAGCGTTGCGCAGATAAGCCAGCGCAATGACTACCGAGCCGATAATGCCTGACGTGCCAAAGAACAGCGCCAGCGTGTTGCTATGCTGCCAGGTCGCCACCGAGGCATGGATATAAACCTGCGCCATGCAGAATACATCCACCAGCCCGAACGCTGCCGCCAGCGCCAGCAGCGGCTGCCAGCCTGGCTTTCGGAAAAACAGCAGCACAACCCCCAGTCCCAGCGCCGCCAGATAAAGGCTGGCAAAGACGATTTCGCGACTCAGCCACGAACTGGCGACATGACGTAACGCATTTAGCGCATTCAGGGGATAGCCCATGTGCAGCGCTGAAGCAAGCAGCCCCACGCAGGCCAGTACAAACGCCCCCGCCATCGCGGGAAGCGCGCCGTGTGCAGGCACCCGTCCCTCTACGGCGTACTGGCGGCCCAACGCCAGCCACAGAGTCACGCCCACAGACCCTTGCAAACAGAGCGTAAAAATCAGCAGCGGTAACTCATGCATGGCGTTTACCCTCTTTTTCTGCGCCCTGATGCGCTTTGACAACCAGATTAGGTTTGGTTATTGATGAATCTGGCAGCCCGTTAACGTCGCATACGCTACCGTACTTCGCGCGCAGTTCATCAATCGGGCCAAACTTGATGGCCTCAAGCGGACAGGTCGCGACACAGACGGGCGATTCACCTTTCGCCAGTAAATCAACGCACATGTCGCACTTGGACATTTGGCCGGTCTGCTCGTTAAGCTGTGGCGCGCCATAAGGGCAGGACCAGGCGCAATAGCCACAGCCGACGCATTTGTCGGTATCAACGCGCACAATGCCGTCGCCCGGGCGTTTATGCATAGCGGTAGTCGGGCAATTTTTGGTGCAGACAGGGTCTGCACAGTGGTTGCAGGAAATAGAAAGCGTATAAGCAAATACGTTATTGCTGACCCCGCCCTGCCCGGTCGGGATGAAACTTCCGCCCTTGACTTCATAGACGCGGCGGAAACGACGGCCTACTTCCAGATTGTTTTTGTCTTTGCAGGCCACCTGGCAGGCTTTACAACCGGAGCAGCGTGAGGAGTCGATGAAAAACCCCAGTTGTTTATCGCTCACCGGCGGGTAATGTGTAAACTGACTCATGCTTTAGCCACCTCCACCAGCATGGTTTGATGTGAATTTCCCTTCGCCAGGGCGGTAATACGGGCCGAGCTGAGGACGTTCGCACAGCCGCCTTTATCAATACCGTTCTCATCCGGCTGCCACCAGGCGCCAGCCTGCATCGCGACAACGCCGGGAATAATGCGCGGCGTCACTTCCGCCGGGATTTCGCAAATCCCGCGTGAGTTATGAATACGCACCATGTCGCCATGCGTAATGCCGCGCTTTTGCGCATCCTGCGGGTTGATCCACAATGTCTGCTGCTGCACTTCAATCAGCCACGGGTTAGCGTATTGTGTTGAGTTGGCGCGGTTTTTTCCTTTCCACGTAATTAACTGGAGCGGAAAATCTTTCGCCAGCGCATCCTCCGGGCCTTCATGCGCGGGAACGTAGTGCGATAACGCCGGGATTTCCGGATGCTGCATGTCATACAGACGCTTCGAGAAGATCTCTATTTTCCCTGACGGCGTCGGGAACGGATGATTTTCCGGATCGCGAATATTGTCTTCAAAGGCGATAAATGGCGCGCTTTTGAACAGATGCTGACGGGTCTTTTGCAGCGTGGCGAAATCCGGCAGATTTTCGTCCGGCATCGCCAGGCGCGTCTGTTCCCAGATGTGTTCAATCCACGCTTTCTCATCGCGCCCCTGGCTAAATTCATTCTCAATGCCTAATTTCGCCGCCACCTCACGTAGCCAGTCGTAGTCGGAGCGACGCTCAAATTCAGGCTCGATCAGTTTTTCAGAGAGTATCAGGTAGCTTGCCGTGCCCCAGGTTTCACCGATGTTCCAGCGTTCCATAAAGCTGGTTTCCGGCAGCAGTAGATCAGCGTATTTCGCGCTCGGCGTCATAAACAGATCGCTGGCGACAATAAACTGGATCTTTGATTCATCCTCCAGTACGCGTACCGCCTGGTGCAGATCGGGGTTCTGATTCGCCAGATAGTTCCCGGCCAGCGAGAACAGAATACGGATGTTACTGTCCAGCTTATCGGCATCTTTCAGCCCCATATCCGGCGTCACTTTGCTGGCGTCGTCTGCGGCCTGCACCCAGTTCATCACCGAAATTTTGGCTTTTACCGGGTTATCCGGCATCTCCGGACCCGCGGCAAATTTACGGTTAGCGCAGCCGCCGTAACCCGCAGCCCAACCGCCTTTGATGCCGACATTACCGGTAATGGTCGCCAGTAGGGTCGAGCCGCGCGCGGTGCGCTCGCCGCAGTTGTGGCGCTGTGGTCCCCACCCCTGAATCAACGCGGCGGGTTTGGTATTCGCGTAATCACGCGCTAACTGGCGTATGGTTTGCGCCGGCACATGGGTGATCTTTTCCGCCCACTCGGGGGACTTAACGACACCGTCTTTGGCGCCGGTCAGATACGCCACCAGCGATTCGTTAGCCGGTACGCCTTCCGGCATTGAGTCTTCGTCAAAACCGATAGCGTAGCGCGCAATAAATGCGCGATCGTGCAGATTCTCGCTGATGATGACGTACATCATCGCGTCCATCAGCGCATTGTCGGTGGTGGGCAGCAGCGGGATCCACTGATCCGCCAGCGAGGAAACGGTGTCGGAATAGCGCGGATCGACCACGATAAACCGCGTACCGTTCTGCTTCATCTTCTGCAAGAAATAGTTGGTATGACCAAAAATGGTCTCCGTCGGGTTATGGCCCCACAGAATCACCAGTTTGGTGTCCAAAAGCGTATCCAGCGAACTGCCGCTGGCGGCAATGCCGTAAGTATAAGGCGTCGCGGCCGCCGTATTGCCCATACTCACAGAATGGTAGCTTTCGAGATAGCCGCCGGTCAGATTCAGCAGGCGACGCGCCATTTTATCGCCGGAAAAGGTGCCGCCGGAAACGGCGGTGCCAACATGAACATAGCGCGAAGCCGGGCCATATTTTTCAGTAATCGATTTTAAATTATCGGCGATTAAGGTTGTCGCTTCATCCCAGGAAATTCGCTCGAACTTTCCTTCACCGCGTTTTCCTACACGCTTCATGGGATATTTAAGTCTATCGGGGTGATAAACAAATTTACGGTATGCGCGTCCACGAACACAGGCACGCATCACCGGCATTTGCGCATCCAGCGCATTATCCGGTCGCGTTGAAATTCGCGTCACGATACCGTCACTAACATACGCCCGAATATCGCATTTGCCCCCGCAGTCAAAAGTGCTGCATGTCTGAACGACTTTTTCCGCAGGCCTGTTTTCAGTTGCCGTCACAGCGCGCGCCTGAGCGGTAGCTGGCGAGGAGACAAACGGTAACGCAATAAGCGCGGAGCTGGCCTGGATAAAGTGGCGGCGAGAAATAGCGGGCTGTTCGCCATTTCCCTGGCTTTTTATATTTTTCATGATCCGACTCGTCAAATAAAAACCCATTCTCACGTTTTTATGCGCTGGTTCTCTTGATATTTATCAAGCTCCCTCATTAAGGGTAATTCCGGAAAAATTAATAATTCTCATTAACTTTAAATTAAATGAAATTCATAATTTATTCTGAAGAGTTGTTAACGTATTAATTCAAAATTAACCGCTGCAACCTGACCGGACTCATCCATTACGACAAGTTGATAACGTCCAGCGATATTGAGTAATAAAGAAAGGCGATTATTTTCGCCATTAACAGGTTCGCCATTTAAAAACCACCAGCGACGCCCTTTACCGCCGGTAGTCGAGACGGGCAGCGTAACGTTTTCCTGGCCTGGCAATTGCCTGATCACCGCGCCATCCCTCACTCCTGACAGCATTAACGGCGCGGCATCACTGCCCTTTAGCGGCGGACAGTGGTCGGACGCCGCGGGCAAGCGGGCGCTACGTCTTTCCGCAGGCGGCAGCCACGGCTCCAGCGGCCGCGGCCAGACGATAAACGTATGCGCACGCGCCAGCGGACAGTCGGCAGCGACACGCCGCCCCGTATCATCCAGCCAGACCGGGAAACGAATACCGTTGATGTCTTCCTGCTCAGGTAACAGCAGCGTGGGCGGCTGGCTGTCATCGAGAAGCCATGTCGCCAGGCGGCGGCGACAGTTGCTGTCTCCGGCAGGCAGAGTCTGTCCGCCCGGCCAGCAAATGACGCCGCGGCTTACCGCCTGCGGACGCGGATCTTCCGGCAGGCGTCCCGTATGCGCCAGTAACAGATTATTGACCTGATTAAGCAATGGCACCGCGCTGGCAAAACCAAATTGCCCCACCACAGGCGTGCCGTCGGGTCTGCCTGTCCAGATGCCGATGATATAGCGCGCGTTAACGCCAATAGCCCACGCATCGCGATAGCCGTAGCTGGTGCCGGTTTTCCATGCCAACGGCACAATGCGCGGCAGCGCATTATCCGGTAAGGGTTGCGCTTCATCCGCCATAATCCGCCGAATGATCCACGCCGCTCCCGGCGACATTAATGGTCTTTCCGACAGCGGATCGTCCGGCTGTAACCGTAGTTTCGCCGCTTTCCCATGACGAGCGAACGCGCTGTATGCCGCCGCCATCTCGTCAAGCCGCGCGCCCGCGCCGCCCAGAATCAGCGAAAGATTGGGCGCCGCGCCAGCAGGCAAATATAGCGGCAGGCCGACGTTACGCAGTTTTGCCGCAAATCGTTTCGGCCCATAGGCTTCAAGCACCTGAACGGCTGGCAGATTCAGCGAGCGTACCAGCGCGTCGCTCATGCTGACCGGGCCGTGAAATCCGCTGTCGAAGTTTCCCGGGCGGTAATCTCCGGTACGGCGCGGAACGTCCTGTAATAATGATGCGGGATGGATCAAGCCGTCATCCAGCGCCAGACCATACACAAAGGGTTTGAGTACCGATCCCGGCGATCGGATCGCCGTTACCATGTCGACATGACCAAAACGGCTGTCGTCATTAAGGTCTACCGATCCTACCCAGCCGCGCACGCTCATATCGGTATGATCGACGACGATCATCGCCAACGAACTGCGTGCAGGCAGCCGCCCTTTCCATGCCCGCGCCAGATCTTCCAGTTGCCGCTGCAACCCGGCGTCCAGCGTGGTCACAATTTTGTCGTTCTGGCTTTTACTCAACATCATTCGGGCAAAAAGCGGCGCCAGTTGCGGCATTTGACGCGGCGCCAGCCAGACCGGTTCTTCACGCGACTCGCGTACCGTTTCGGCAGGCCAGACGCCCTGCGCCGCCATCCGATCCAGCACTTTATTTCGTGCCGCTTCGGCTCTCGCAGGCCAGCGGTCGGGGCGTAACCGGCTCGGCGCCTGCGGCAATACGGCCAGCAGCGCCGCGTCAGCGTAGCTCAGGCGCGCGGGCGGCTTGCCGAAGTAGGCCCAGCTTGCAGCGCCAATACCCTGTAGCGTGCCGCCGAACGGCGCGCGGTTCAGGTACAGCGTCAGGATATCGCGCTTGGACAAATGCCATTCAAGCTGGAGGGCGCGCCAAAGCTGGCGGATTTTACCGCCGAACGTGCGCGAATGCGGGTCCAGCAGTCTCGCCACCTGCATAGTCAGCGTACTGCCGCCGGAAATAACGCGCCCGGCGGTAAGATCCTGCCATGCCGCGCGCGCGACGGAGAAAGGGTTAACGCCAGGGTGCCGCCAGAACCAGCGATCTTCGTAATTGATTAGGGCCTCCAGGTAGCGGGGAGAGACCTCTTCAATCGTCACCGGATAACGCCAGATCCCCCCGGCGTCGGCAAAGCGCCACAGCGGCGTACCGTCATGGGCTACCACGACCCGCGCAGGATGGACCTCATTGAGCGGCAGCGGCCAGAGTTTATCCGCTGCCCATAACGCCAGGAAAATAAAAAGCGGCGCGCCCGCCAGCCACAGCCAGCGGCCACGTTTACCACGCCAACCGTTCATTTAAGGCGTCACAATCAGCAGCCCCTCGCTCGCGCCGGTTGCCCGCCACTGAGGCGCATACATCGATTCCACCTGCGGTTGCGCAAGCTGGTACGTCCCCGGCGTTACCGCGCGCGCCAGGTAGACCAGCGTCACGGGCTGGCCCTCATTGACAACGACGGCAGCCACAAACCGATCGTCGCGGAATTCCATATACTGAATATCCGCCTGCTGCATCTGATTAAGCAGATTTTGCACTTCGCTACCGCTCTCCGGCAGGCTGGCGCTGCTGTCAGCCAGATTCTGGTTTTCCAGCTCCAGCCCGGCCGGGAGCAGGTCCACCACCAGCGCATCCGGCACATTGCGATCGGCCACTACCGTTAACCAGACCAGCACCAGTTCGCCGCTACGCAACGAGGACAGCGATTTGCGCTGACCATCGGTCCCCAGTATTTGTCGTTCAATCTGCAAAACGTTGCTGGCAGGCTCAGGCGCAGATGAGGGATAGCCGCTGCTATCCAGACGCAGCCATAGCGGCTGGCTACCGGTGTTCGTCACCTCAAGGGTGGCCAACTGGTCAGCATCCAGATTACGGGTCAGCGCCTTGTCGCCCGACAGCGGCTGCGCCTCTAACGAGGTCTGCGCCTGCCAGGCGCCCGCGCTGGCCTGTCGCGAATGCGCGGCGAGGAACAAGGCATTGTTCTCCTGGGTAGAGAGCCAGCGCTGACCGAAGGCCTGCTCAGAAAGCGAGCTTAATAGCGCGTTTTGCGCGTCCGGTCTGAGGTTGTTCTCTTCCAGTAGCGACAACATCAGAGCGTTATCGCGCAGAGAACTGCCGTAATCCGCTATCCATTGCCGTTCGTCCTGACGCGGCGTATTCAGAGCCAGCGTAATGGCCTCTTCGCCGCGTCTGGCATCACCCATCGTGTTTAACGCGATGCCCAATTGCATCAGCGGCAGTCCTGAAGCCGCCTGACTACGGCGCTCCCAGATTTCGCGCAGCGCGCCGAGCGGCGCTTTCTGCTGACGCGCCAGTACCAGCGCAGCGTAAGCCTGAGCGGCAAAAGTACTGGCCTGAGTATTATCGCTATAACGAATCAGCATCGTACCGGGATCCTGCAGATAGCGCAGCAGTCGCTCATTGCCCCGGTTAATGGCCTCCGGCGGGACGCTATATCCCTGCTCGCCCGCGCGAATAAGGAAATCCATCGCGTAGGCCGTTAGCCAGGGCTCTTCCGCCCCATTTTCATCCCATAGCGCAAAACCGCCGTTATCACGCTGCATCTGTAGTATGCGGGAGATGCCGATATCCACCGCGGCGCGCCGTTTTTCATCACTATCGCCGGTAATACCGAGCGACTGCAATTGAGCGGCATTGGTATACAGCGCCGGGAATAACCCGCTGGTGGTTTGTTCCAGGCACCCGTACGGATATGCTTTCAGCTCGCGAATGTAGCGCGCCAGATTGAGCGGCGGTTTTCCGCTTAACAGCAGTTGTCCCTGTAACGTGGCTGGCGAGACGTTTGCCAGATGCTGATCTGGTACATGCCAGCTCTCTCCCGGCGCCAGCGCAATGCCGCTATTTACCGTTTGGGCAGGCCAGGCCGGACGCACGCCGATTTGCCACTGCTTATGCTGCGCGCCGAGGGTTTCTCCCGGCAGATTCAGACCGCTAATGGTCGCCTGGATTTCGCCTTCGCCAAAACCTTCCAGCGCGCGTACCGGAACGAATAAGGTGGTGCGCACGCCCGGCGCCAGGTTGACCGGTTGCGGCTGCTGGCTAAGCAGTTCCAGTAACCCACTGGCGGCGAGCGCAATATTCAGCGTCTGCGGGCGGTCGGTCAGATTGGTGACGTCCAGCACCAGTCGCGAAACATCCCCTCCCGCCAGAAAACGCGGCATATTCAGCTCGGCAATCACTGGCGCGGCGACAACGACTTTGCTTTCGCCGCGACCAAAATCGTCCGCTGTCCATGCCTGCGCCATAACCCGCAGTTCGCCGTTAAAGTCGCCAATCGGCAGCGTTACGACCCCTTCGCCCTGCTCATTGAGCGTGATCGGCTGCGCCTGCTGCGCGATGATATTGACATGGTTTACCGGCGGTTTTCCGCCGCGCTTAAGGTCGTCGCCATCGCCGCCAAAACGCAACGCCGCCAGCCGCCCCTGCCCTTCAATGACCTGGCCGTAAATATCGTAGATATCCGCACCGTAGCGTTTTTGACCGAAGAACGCCTGCCACGGGTCCGGCGTCGCGTAATCGGTGATATTCAATACGCCGCTATCGACCGCGGAGACCAGCACGTTGATCTGTTTTGGCATTTCGCCGTGTTTAACGCTGGCTTTCACCCTGACGGTGAGCGGCTGATTCGGGCGCATTTTAGCCGGGCTTTCCAGCGCCAGATCGAGGCGGCGGTTTTCATCCCCCAGCGGTAGGTGTAGTAACCCCACGGCGCGTTTTGGCGTCGCGGAACGAGATTTATCGCCGGGACGCACCACCAGCGTACTGAGATAGAGATCGTGGCGATTCCAGGTTTTATCCACCGGAATCGTGAGCTCCAGACCTTGTGCCGGCACATCGATCGCCTGCCACCACAGCGGACCGTCGCTGGACTCCACCATCGCATAACCTTTACCAGCGACCGGCGCGGCGATATGCAATTTCATGGTATCGCCTGGACGATAACTCGCTTTATCCAGTTTGAGGGTGACGCGATCCGGACGCGCCGCGCCGCTACCGTCGCTGTTATCCTGCCAGCTATAGCCGGCCCAGAAACGAACGCTGCTGACCGTCTCATTCGGCGCTTTGACCTCCAGACGGTACGCGCCCCATTCCACCGGGAAGCTGACTTTTCCGGTTTCATCCGCGTTCAGATCCAGCGTCTGCTCGCCCTCCACCAGATCTTTTTGATCAAACTGCGACTGCCAGCCTTCGCTTTCCGACCAGTTCCAGTAATAGTCGCGACGCTCGCGGATGAGCCGCACCTGTAAACCGGACACCGCTTTTTTCTCGCCCTGCGCGTTGGCGTAAACAATATCGAATGCGGCGTTGCTGTCTTCGTCGACAATCGGTTGATTAACGGTGGTATCCGTACGGTAGTCGTATACCGCTTTGGCGGCGAACTGTGGACGAATTCCCGGTAACGTATCGGCAGGCCAAATCGCCTGCTCTACGCGACGAGTGACCGGACGACCGCCAGACTCCAGCAGGCTGGCCTGTAGAATTACCTGCAGCGGCGAATGCGCTTCTTGCCACTGGCTGGCAGCACTCACTTCACCACGTCCGCCTTTATCCAACGTCAGTTGAACTTCGTCCAGGCTGCGCGAAAGATTCTCTTCGGCAATATTGCCGAACTGGAAGCCAGGCAACGCCGCGACAGCGTCGCGCAGCGGACGCAGGAAAAGTTGCCCTTGCAGGGTATTGCCGTTAGCAGGCGCGCCATACAAGTAATAGCCGACAGCGGAGAATTTCACCTCATCCGCAGGCGCCAGCGGTGTTTTTTGCGCCGTCAGGTTGAGCGCCATCCGCTCCGGCATAAAGTCTTCCACGTGGAAATCCCAACTCCGCAGCAAATTATCGCCGGTGTTGGCGCGGACATGCCACAAGCCGGTCGGCGCGTTGATATCCAGCGGATAATTCAAACGGTATAGCCCGTTTTCCGCCTGGCTGACGACGGTACGCATCACCTGTCCGTCTGGTTTTACCACTTCCAGCTTAACGGGTTGATCGGGCAGCGTTTTACCGTCGCTATCGCGCAGTAATCCGTTGAGGATAACCGTTTCGCCCGGTCGGTAGAGATCGCGCGGGCCGAACATAAAGAACTGCTTGCTGTAGCCGGGCGCGCCAGCGACATTAAATTCCGACAGATCCAGAGCCGGAAGCGTGAGATCGAGCAGCGTGGTCTGCTCCTCTTTACGCGCCAGTAATAGCGCCGCCGCTTTATCAGCCTCCAGTTGCACATGTCCCTGCGCGTCGCTCGTCGCCTGCGCCAGCGTCTGACCTTTATCATTCAGAAGAACGATCTCAATTCCCGACTGCGCCGCGCCGTTTTCCAGGCTTTGCGTAAAGATATCCAGCCGATTATGGTAACGGTGCGCGGACACGCCGATATCGCTAAGGGTAAACAACGTAGCGGCATTACTATAGTTGTAGTGTCCAGCCTGATTCATTACCGCCACATATACGCCCGCCTGTTGCAGCGGCTTAATATCGCTTAATGGCAGCAGCAGTTTCTCACGCGTATTGCGCGCCGGATTAAGATCAAAACGACCGGTATAAACCAGATCCGCCATTTTCAGCAGATTGTCGGACTCCCAGTTAGAGAGAGAACTACGGTACTCCCACTGGCTGACAAATGACGCCAGCGATCCGGGCTTAACGCGGAAAAAGTTCACATCAACGTGGTTGACGTTAAGCGCCATGACCGGCAGTCCTTCCGCGATTTTCCCCGGTAGCAGCGATCCCCGGCTGGCAAAGCCGACGCTGGGCTGGACATCACGCGTGGTAATCGTTTTTTCATAAGACTTGCCGAAGGTGGCGTTATTCAGCGCCTTAACGGCGGGATCAACCGTGACCACCAGCACGCGCTCAGGTTCCAGATGACGTAACCTTAGCTCTTTTAAATTTGGCGCCAGCTCCCATGCGCCGTCAACGCTGCCGCTTTTCTTATCAACCACGTGAACCACACGGGAGAAATCCTGTTCAGGATCTAAAGGAATTGAAAACGTCAGCACCAGCGTCGCCGCGCCGTCGAGCTGCGCTTCGGAGGCGTCTAATAGCGTGA
The DNA here is from genome assembly GCF_046548235.1 of Salmonella sp. SAL4457. Lineage (NCBI taxonomy): Bacteria > Pseudomonadati > Pseudomonadota > Gammaproteobacteria > Enterobacterales > Enterobacteriaceae > Salmonella > Salmonella sp. SAL4457. The sequence continues at coordinate 75,385 of NZ_JBGDZO010000007.1, read as the reverse complement.
GCGCTTTGCCCTGGCTTTGCTGCGCCAGCTTTTGTAGCTGTGCCGGGTCTTGCGCGGGCGAGGGCTGCGCTACGGCTGGCGCTTCGCTTTTAGTCGTCGGGGCGGTTTTATCGTTGTTATCGCATCCCGCCAGCGCCAGCATGATCATGCAGGCCACCACGCGTAAATGTTTCATCTTTCATCCCTGGCCTTAACGGCCTGTCAGCAACGGTTGATGAGATATTATGCGCGAGAAATTTTATTGTGTAAGTCCGTATTACTGTGATGATGCGAAAATTTTACGCAGAAATGTGGTTTCGCCAGCCAAAACAGCCTCTTCTACTTGTCCCTTTTCGGGAAACGTCCGACAATTTGACCATAATCAGGTAACAATGGAGATGCCCATGACCACCGCCTTTTTTGTCGCCGCCGACTGGCTTGCCGAACATATTGATGATCCGGAAATACAGATTCTTGACGCCCGTATGGCGCCGCCAGGACAGGAACATCGTGATATGGCGGGCGAATATCGCGCCGGACATATTCCCGGCGCGCTGTTTTTTGATATTGAAGCGCTTTCCGATCGCGCATCGCCGTTGCCGCATATGATGCCGCGCCCGGAAGCGTTTGCGGTGGCCATGCGTGAACTGGGTGTTCGTCAGGATAAACACCTGGTCATATACGATGAAGGCAATCTGTTCTCCGCTCCGCGGGCATGGTGGATGCTGCGCACGTTCGGTGCCGAGAAAGTGTCCATTCTGGCGGGCGGGCTGGCGGGCTGGCAGCGCGACGAATGGCTATTGCGCGAAGGCGAGGAGGCGCATGAAGGAGGCGAGTTTGAGGCGAAATTCATGCCGCAAGCCGTGGTGCGCCTCACCGACGTATTGCTGGCAAGCCATGAAAAAACCGCGCAAATCGTTGACGCGCGTCCGGCGGCGCGTTTTAACGCTCAGGCTGATGAACCGCGTCCGGGACTGAGGCGCGGACACATTCCTGGCGCGCTAAACGTCCCGTGGACGGAACTGGTGTATGAGGGCGAATTAAAGACCACTGACGAACTGAATGAGGTTTTTTTCAGCCACGGCGTGAGTTTCGACAGACCGATTATCGCCAGTTGCGGTTCCGGCGTGACGGCCGCGGTCGTGGTGCTGGCGCTCGCCACGCTGGATGTGCCTGACGTCACGCTTTACGACGGCGCGTGGAGCGAATGGGGCGCGCGTACCGATTTACCGGTTGAACCCGCTTAATATCTGCCATGCCGGATGGCGCTCACGCTTATCCGGCCTACCGTTCAGGCTGATGTAAAACGATCTACAGACATTGCTTTTATTCAGCTGTTTTCCACTGTCCTGCAAACGGTCATTATTTTCTCTTAATAAAATCCTATTTTTTATCGGTAAATACTTTACGTCGGGTATAAGGAGTATCATCACCGCTGTTTTGGTTTTCACCGGGAAATAACTCCTGTAAATATAATTTTTTAAGGATGGAAAATGGATATTTCACTCGCTAATTTAATTGAGTTGGTTAAAAAGGTTAACCGCAATAAGGTGCCTAATCCTATGCCTGCCGAGGAAATAAGTCGTCTGCGAGTGCGTAAGTATCGCGATCCGCAAAATACGGAAACCACTGAGTTACCTGAAAGCCTGAAGGCGCTACTGGCCTACGACCGCGATCTACTTAGCAATTATAATATGCCTGTGATTGAAACATTACAAAGATCTATTGATAACGAGGGAGTAATTCATTCTTACTCCCCTGATGAAGAGGCGTATTACGGCGCTGGCATGGATAGCTCAGGTATTGATATTGAAGATCTGATGCCTGTCTGGAGTAACGATCCCCGTCTTCCGGCATTAATTCGTATCGATCATGTCGGCGATCAGGCCATTTTTATCTATATCACAGAACGGGATGCCAACGGCGAATACCCTATTGCCCGCATGGAACGTAATGAATTCTGGCTGGCGGAGTCTTCTCTGGTGGAATATCTCTATAATATTATTTCGGGCGCTAAAGACATTGGCTTTACCGAAGAGGATTTACATCTTCCGCAATGGAAGGCACAGCAAAAAATGAATGAACAACGCGATGCCGCTTTACTTGACCTGGAGGATTATCATGAGGCGTTTTGGGCAAAACTGGACGCGCTCGTCGATTAATCGACATGATGTCGGGTGGCGCTCACGCTTATCCGGCCTACCGTTCAGGCTGATTTAAAGCGAATCTACATAAATTCTGTTTAAGCAGGCCACAAAAAAACCGCTCAATTGAGCGGTTTTTTTGTGCTGGTCCGGTTCGCGGCCTTTCCAGCAGGCTTTGTTGCCATAGCAACGCAGGCACACCGTAGGGGATTAATACTCCCTTTTAAGGGAGCAAATGTCAATATGATTTACCGGGAAACTATTCAACATTTGAGGTATTATCTTTCCCGGCCCTTTCCGCCGTCTCGCAAACGGGCGCTGGCTTCAGGAGAGGATAACCCATGGCCGTAAGCGCAGGCACACCGTAGTGCCTGCTATCACGGCATTATCGCCAGCGGTGCTGCCGTGATGCGGTCTTCGCAAGGACCGCAACATGAAGGTACGATGCTTTTGTGTCGTGCTTCTTGTTTCTGGCACGTTGTGTCTTCACGCAGACAGAAGCTACCCAGGTAATTCTGTTCCCGTAACGCTCAACGTCCAGAGCAGGTAAGCCAGGAGGCCGCCCTGTTGGGCGGCTTTCTTTTCTTCAGATGATGCGGTTCTGTTTAAAATCGCGCAGGAACCCGCCCCAGCGGCGCTCGTAGAACGGCGCGATATGCTCGGTGATAAAGTGGCTGATACCCTGCTCGCCCTTCCTCACCTGACAAATATCGATCGGTTCGTCACCCGGTAACGTGTCGGTCGCCACATTGCCCGCTGCGTGAATGATCTCTTCAATATCGCCGTCAGCCTCAATGCCAATCAGCAGATTGGGTTGGGCGTCCGCATGTTCTTTAATCGCGCAAAGAAATGCGCGTTTCACCGGTTTGATGGTTTTAAACAGCGTAGTGAGGGAATCAATCATCTGCGACGGCGGCTCGGCCACTTCGGATAAAATAAGCGACTCGCCGCCTTCCAGCACTTCCTGCGTACTTAACGGACTGCCTTCCTCAGCGAGAAGCAGGCTGATTTCACGCGGCATAAACTCTTTGCCGGTCGGCAATTTAGCGTTGAGGAATAGCGTTTCGCCAAGCGTCATTTCAAACAGCGTGCGCGCCGGCATCACCACAAACGCCTGTTCGTCTTCCACGGCCTGCTGCAGCGCCTCCAGAGAAGTAAAGAAGGGAATGACGGTCGTGCCGTCTTCTTTTTCCCAGTGCTGCAAATCCAGAGCGCTGTCTTCCACAATCGCCTCGCCTTCGGCAGCGCTGCCCGGCACCCAGACGGTGGACTCCAGTAAGGTACGGAAAAATGCCGGACGATGCGCGGGCTCAGTCGCCGCTTTCTCCAGCAAAATTTCTAATTCATTTTTAGTTTCGGACATAGGAATCACAAATTATGTATATGGGTTGTAGGCCTGATAAGACGCACGGCGTCATCAGGCAAAATGCCGGGTGGCGCTTCGCTTACCCGGCCTACAAAAACACCGTTCAGGCGGTCAGCAGATTCGCGATGGTGCGCACACCCAGACCGGTTGCCCCGGCAGCCCACTGCTCAACCGGCGCTTTGCGATAAGTGGCGGAACAGTCAATGTGCAGCCAGCCTTCGCGGTAATTTTCAACAAAGTGCGACAGAAAACCCGCGGCGGTGCTTGCCCCAGCGGGATACGCCGCGCTGCCGGTGTTGTTCAGTTCCGCAAAGTTAGACGGCAGCTGGTTACGGTGGAACTCCGCCAGCGGCAGACGCCAGAACGGTTCATTCTCTTGCGCCGCGCTGGTCAGCAAGCGCCCCGCCAGCGTATCGTCAAAACTGAATAGCGCATGGTAGTCGTTACCCAGCGCCGTTTTCGCCGCGCCGGTTAACGTCGCCATATCAATGATTAGCTGCGGGTGTTGCGCGCTGGCGTCAATCAGGCCATCCGCCAGTACCAGTCGCCCTTCCGCATCGGTATTCATGACTTCGACATTCTTACCATTACGGTAGCGAATAATATCGCCCAGTTTAAACGCATTGCCGCTGATCAGATTATCGGCGCAGCACAGGAACAGTTTTACGCGTTTATTCAGCCCACGGGTAATGGCGAACGCCAGCGCGCCCGTTACTGTCGCCGCGCCGCCCATATCGGATTTCATTGAGTCCATAAAAGCGCTTTGTTTGATACTGTAACCGCCGGAGTCAAAGGTGATACCTTTACCGACCAGGCAGGCGTAAACCGGCGCATCTTTGTCTCCCGTCGGGTTGTAATCCAGCGCCAGCAGCACCGGCGGACGCTCAGAACCACGGCCTACGGTATGCAGCCCCATATAGTTCTGCTCGCGCAGATCTTCGCCTTTGGTGATACGGTAAGTGACGCTATCGCACGCGACGCTGCACAGCAGATCCACCGCGCGCTGCGCCAGTTGCTCCGGCCCAAGCTCTTCCGCCGGAGCATTAATGGTGTCGCGCACCCAGTCAATAATGGTCAGGCGGTTATCCAGCTCCTGACGTTGGGCATCGTCTAAATCCGGCCACATTACGGTACGGACGCCTTTTGGTCCTTTGTAACCCGCCCAGAATGCCCAACAACGCTCGGTATTCCATCCTTCGCCTGTCAGCGCGACCTGTTTTATTCCCAGGCCGTCGATTTTACGCGCCGCACGCTGGATCAACCCCAGATCGTCTTTACCGTTAAGATGCAAGGTAATACCGTCGTTATTAATACTGTAAGTGGCTTTATCGCCCCAGCGCGCATCGGCAGGCTGCGTGGAAAGCGTAATTTTCATGGCTTCTGTCATTGTTATTTTCCTTATTAGCAAACGGGCCGCCGTAGGGCAGCCCGTTAGATCTTTTGCTAAATGATTCGCGTTGCAGGAAGGCGGCAAGTGAGCGAATCCCCGGGAGCATAGCAAACTATGTGACTGGGGTGAGCGAACGTAGCCAACGCACCTGCGGCGAGGATCATGACGCAAAAATTACTCTGCTTCATCCAACCAGACTAGCAGAATCGCCTCCAGAATTTTTTCATTGGATGCGTTAGGGTCGTCGTCAAAATCGTCCAGTTCGCAGATCCACTGATGCAGATCGGTGAAACGAACGGTTTTAGGATCGACATCAGGATATGCGTCGTATAACGCTTCGCCGATCTCGCGGCTATCGGTCCACTTGAGTCCCATACTACCCTCTGTTAATGCTCACGCGCATGGTTGATTGTGTAACGTGGAATTTCGATAACCAGATCGTCGTCGGTAACGCGGGCCTGGCAGCTCAGTCGACTTTCCGGCTCCAGCCCCCACGCTTTATCCAGCATATCGTCTTCTTCTTCCGAACTTTCCGGCAAGGAGTCGAAGCCTTCACGTACAATACAGTGACAGGTGGTGCAGGCGCACGATTTCTCACAGGCGTGTTCAATCTCGATGCCGTTGCGCAGCGCAACGTCAAGAATGGTTTCACCGGTCTCAGCTTCCAGAACTGCGCCATCCGGACAAAGATCCTGATGAGGCAGAATAACAATCTTCGGCATGTTAAACCTCGTCTACGGAATGGCCTTTCAACGCGCGACGAACCGACTGGTCCATGCGGCGAGCGGCAAATTCCTGGGTTTGTTTATCTACGTTTTTAATGGCTTGTTCTATGGCGTCAACATCATCACCTTGTGCGACCGCGCTTAAATGTGCGGCGGCATCATCAATGCATTGACGTTCTGCGGCGCTTAACAGCGCGGCGTCGGCAGTTAGCGCGCCGGTCAAACTTTCCAGCACGCGCGCGGCTTCGACTTTTTGCTCCGCCAGCATACGCGCTTTCACGTCCTGCTCGGCAAAACTCATGGAATCCTTGATCATCGAGGCGATTTCGCCATCGGTCAGGCCATAGGAAGGTTTGACCTGAATGGAGGCCTCGACGCCGGTGGATTTTTCCATTGCGGTGACGCTCAACAGGCCATCGGCGTCTACCTGGAAGGTCACGCGAATATGCGCCCCGCCCGCCGGCAGCGGCGGAATCCCGCGCAGCGCAAAGCGCGCCAGCGAACGGCAGTCCTGCACCAGTTCGCGTTCGCCCTGCATCACATGGATAGACATCGCGGTCTGACCGTCTTTGAAGGTAGTGAAATCCTGCGCGCGCGCCACCGGGATAGTGGTGTTGCGCGGAATGACTTTTTCCACCAGGCCACCCATCGTTTCCAGCCCAAGAGAGAGTGGAATCACGTCCAGCAGCAGCATTTCGCTGTCCGGCTTGTTGCCGACCAGAATATCGGCCTGAATCGCTGCGCCAATAGCGACCACTTTATCCGGGTCGATAGCGGTTAACGGCGTGCGGCCAAAAAATTCGCCCACTCGCTCACGCACCAGCGGTACACGGGTCGAACCGCCGACCATGACCACTTCCAGAACGTCCTGGGGATCAACGCCGGCATCTTTCAATGCGCGACGGCAGGCCAATAGCGTGCGCTTAACCAGCGCGGAAATGAGATCGTTAAACTGCTCGCGAGTGATCTCCCCCTGCCAGCCCGCAACGTTAACGCGAACGGTATCGGCATCGCTTAAGGCGATTTTCGCCGCAATCGCGGCATCCAGCAGTTCGCGCTGAACGCGATTGTCGCTACGATCGACAATTCCCGCCTGCTGGCGAATATAGTCCGCCAGCAGATGGTCAAAGTCGTCGCCGCCGAGCGCAGAATCACCGCCCGTCGCCAGCACTTCAAACACCCCGCGGCTCAGGCGTAAAATAGAGATATCGAAGGTACCGCCGCCGAGATCGTAAACAGCAATAACGCCTTCTTTGCCTGAGTCCAGACCGTAGGCAATCGCCGCCGCCGTCGGTTCGTTGAGCAGGCGCAGCACATGCAGGCCAGCCAGCCGCGCGGCGTCTTTCGTCCCCTGACGTTGGGCATCATCGAAATAGGCGGGAACGGTAATCACCACGCCATCCAGCTCGCCGGAGAGCGATTCGCTAGCCCGCGCGGCCAGCGCTTTGAGAATATCAGCCGATACGCGTACCGGATTGAGCAATCCAGCCGCCGTGTCAATCATCGGCAGCCCATTAACGCTTGCCTTAAACCGGTAAGGCAGATGCGGATAGCGCGCCTGGATATCCGCCAGCGAGCGTCCCATCATGCGTTTCACAGAGCTGATAGTGTTGGCCGTATCCTGCGCGGCATTGTCACGCGCAGCGTAACCGACCATATGGCCCTGCTGCTGATAGTGAACCACTGAAGGCAACAGGTGGCGCCCTTCGTGGTCAGGCAGAGTTTCCGCCTGGCCGCTGCGAACCGTCGCAACCAGAGAGTTGGTAGTGCCTAAGTCGATGCCCGCCGCCAGACGACGCTGATGCGGCGCGGCGCTCAGACCAGGCTCACTAATTTGTAATAAGGCCATGTTAGATTCCAGTTAAAAATCGAGCAGCTTTTCTTCGAGTTGTTCTGCGCTGCTTCGCAGTTTATCGAGAAACCGCAGTTTGCGCACCGTATCCGCCGCCGCGTCCCACGCGGCGTTGTCCAACTGTTCCACCATTTGCTGAAGACGAGCATCAAACATCTTTTGTACGCGTTTGATGAAGCTTTCCAGCCGCACGTCGTCTTTTGATTGTTCGATATCGTCCAGCTCTTCGCGAAGCGTGAGTTGTTCCATCAGAAACGCGGTGTCGCGTACCGTATGTTGCTCGCTGGCCAGATCGAACCCGTGTAAGGAAAGCAGATACTCCGCGCGCGTCAAAGGGTGACGCAGCGTTTGCCAGGCCTGGTTGATCGTGGCGGATTGCTGGACGGCGGCAAGCTGCTGCGCCTGAGTGCCGTTGGCAAATTTGTCAGGGTGATACTGGCGTTGCAGATCCTGAAAACGAAGGCTCAGCGCCTGGGTGTCAATCTGATAACGGGCTGGTAAGCCAAAGAGGGTGAAGTAATCCATAACATTCTCAGGGATAGCCTGTCAGAACAAACCCCACACGCAGGCGACCACGGTGGGGTTATACCTTCTTACTTCGCGCCGCAGATGCGTTGTCTGCGCGGGTTCCCCCAGTCATTTACTCAAGTAAGCGCCTGGGGATTCACTCGCTTGCCGCTTTTCTACAGCACGAATGCTCGGTATAACAGCGGAACACGGTTACACGTGGAAGCTTTCGCCGCAACCACACTCATCTTTCACATTCGGGTTGGAGAATTTAAACCCTTCGTTCAGACCTTCTTTTACGAAGTCCAGCTGTGTACCGTCCAGAAATTGCAGGCTCTTGCCGTCAACCACTACCTTAACGCCTTTGTCTTCAAACACGGTGTCTTCCGCCGTTGGCTCGTCAACAAATTCCAGTACATAAGCCATACCTGAGCAGCCGGAGGTTCTCACGCCCAGACGCAGACCAAACCCTTTACCACGGTTGGCCAGGAAGGTATTAACTCGCGCTGCTGCACTGTCGCTAAGTGTAATCGACATAACAAAACCTCAATGTTAACGTTCTATTTTATTTCGCTTCGCGTTTGCTTTTGTAATCCGCAATAGCGGCTTTAATCGCGTCTTCCGCCAGAATAGAGCAGTGAATTTTCACCGGCGGCAGCTCCAGTTCGTCTGCAATGTCGGTGTTTTTAATCGCCTGCGCTTCGTCCAGGGATTTTCCTTTCACCCACTCCGTTACCAGAGAACTGGAGGCGATAGCGGAACCGCAGCCGTAAGTCTTGAAGCGCGCGTCTTCAATGATACCTTCATCGTTAACTTTAATCTGCAACTTCATAACGTCGCCGCAGGCCGGCGCGCCAACCATGCCGCTTCCCACGTTATCGTCGTTGTTGTCAAACGACCCTACGTTACGCGGGTTCTCATAGTGATCGATTACTTTTTCGCTGTAAGCCATTATAAATTCTCCTGATTCCGATACCGATTAATGATGTGCCCATTCGATGCTGTTCAGATCCACACCCTGCTTGTACATTTCCCACAGTGGAGAAAGGTCACGCAGACGGCCAATGGATTTACGAACCAGATCAATGGTGTAGTCGATCTCTTCTTCAGTGGTAAAACGACCTAAAGAGAAACGGATAGAGCTATGCGCCAGCTCGTCATTCATGCCCAACGCGCGCAGCACGTAGGACGGTTCCAGACTGGCGGAGGTGCAGGCGGAACCGGAAGAGACCGCCAGGTCTTTCAGCGCCATGATCAGCGACTCGCCTTCAACGTAGTTAAAGCTCACGTTGAGAATGTTTGGCGCGCCCTGCTCAAGGTCGCCGTTCAGGTAAACTTCTTCAATATCTTTGATGCCGTTCCACAGACGGTTACGCAGACCGCGCAGACGGGCCATTTCGGTCTCCATCTCTTCTTTCGCGATACGGTAAGCTTCGCCCATGCCGACGATCTGGTGGACAGGCAGAGTACCAGAGCGCATACCGCGTTCGTGCCCGCCGCCATGCATCTGCGCTTCAATGCGAATACGCGGCTTACGACGCACATACAGCGCGCCAATGCCTTTCGGACCATAAATTTTATGACCGGAGAAGGACATCAGATCCACTTTCAGTTGGCTCAGGTCGATAGGCAGTTTGCCCACGCTCTGGGTGGCGTCAACGTGGTAGATGATACCGCGCGCGCGGCACATTTCGCCGATGGTCGCGATATCCTGCACCACGCCGATTTCGTTGTTCACGTGCATGATGGAAACCAGAATGGTGTCGTCACGCATCGCTGCTTCGAGCTCGTTGAGATCGATGATGCCGTTGCGCTGCGGCGCCAGGTAGGTCACTTCAAACCCTTCGCGCTCAAGCTGACGGCAGGTGTCCAGCACCGCTTTGTGCTCGGTCTTGCTGGTGATGATGTGCTTGCCTTTTTTCTGATAAAAGTTGGCAGCGCCTTTAATCGCCAGGTTATCGGACTCCGTCGCCCCTGAGGTAAAGACGATTTCACGCGGGTCGGCGCCGACCAGTTCAGCAATCTGGTTGCGGGCGATATCGACGGCTTCTTCAGCCTGCCAGCCGAAACGGTGTGAACGAGACGCCGGGTTCCCAAAGGTTCCGTCCAGGGTCAGAAACTGCATCATTTTCTCGGCAACACGCGGGTCCACCGGCGTGGTTGCGGAGTAGTCGAGATAAATCGGTAATTTCATTGCTCTTAAACTCCGTACATCACTCAATGCAAGGAATCAGGCAACCGGCTGGATGTACGACCGTGTTGACGGGACGTCCGCGTCCCGGCCTGATTCTGAATTCTTTTTTACGCTTCATCTTTCAGACGACCGCGGCATTCACCGCATGAGGCCGCCAGAAGAGATGGCGTAATATTTTAATTAAGCGCGTAATTTAACGTCGATAGCGTCCTGCGCACGACCACTGGCGCGCGGCGCGTCATGCGTGTGCTGGCGACCAGACACATCCAGAACTTCCTGGTTATTCACCAGCTCGCCTAAGGTAATATTGTTGAGAAAACCGGTCAGACGATCGCTTAAATCACGCCACAGCGCATGGGTCAGGCATTTATCGCCGCCCTGGCAGCCGCCTTTGCCCTGGCAACGGGTCGCGTCAACGGATTCATCAACCGCGCTGATCACTTCGCCGACCGCGATACTGCCAGCATCTTTACCCAGCAGATAACCGCCGCCCGGCCCGCGTACGCTGGAAACCAGACCGTTTTTACGTAAACGGGAAAATAGCTGTTCCAGATAAGAAAGGGAAATCCCCTGACGTTCAGAAATATCAGCCAACGGTACCGGGCCCGCTTCGGAGTTGAGCGCAACGTCTAACATTGCGGTCACGGCATAACGCCCTTTAGATGTCAGTCTCATGTCTTACTTAACCTCAAACTCGCCCCTGCCCGGGGTTTTTTATTGTAAAATGGGGGTATTGCATAGCAGGGACAAGTCTGACATTCCCGAGTAATTTGGTCAACTATTTACTTGAGTAAATTAGTCAGGTATTTAGCGTTCCGTGCGATATTGATGCGGTTACTTGCCTTTATTCTGCTGCTCAATAGACGCCAGAATCCCACGCAGAATATTCAACTCCTGGCTTTCCGGTCGGGCGCGGGTAAACAGACGGCGCAATTTATTCATCACCTGCCCCGGATGGTTTTCGCGAATAAAGCCAGTGGAGAGCAACGTTTGCTCCAGATGGCCGTAGAAGCGTTCAAGATCGTCCACCAGCGGATACGGCGTCTCTTCATGATCTGCCGCGTCGCCGTTTTCCTGCGTCGCCAGCCAGGCCATGCGGACTTCATACGCGATGACCTGTACCGCCATCGCCAGATTCAACGAGCTGTACTCCGGGTTAGCGGCAATAGCGACGTGATAATGGCATTTTTGCAACTCATCGTTAGTCAGCCCGACACGCTCACGACCAAAAACCAGCGCAACCGGCGTATTTGCCGCTTCCGCCACGCTTTTTAAGCCGCACTCGCGCGGATCAAGCATCGGCCACGGCAAAGTGCGGGAACGGGCGCTGGTGCCGACCACTAGGCTACAGCCAGCCAACGCTTCATCCAGCGTATCGACGATCTGCGCATTACCGATCACATCGCTGGCGCCTGCCGCCAGGGCGATGGCCTGGGAGTCCGGTTTCACCAACGGGTTTACCAGCCACAGGTTAGTTAAGCCCATGGTTTTCATAGCGCGAGCCACGGAGCCCATATTGCCGGTGTGGGAGGTTTCCACCAGCACAATTCGAATGTTTTGCAGCATTGTCTTTCTTCAGCTAAAGATTATTCTGACATCTTACCATAAAACCAAGACAGATTCCGATCTCGCTGCTATACTCTGCGCCGTTTTCCCGTTCTTTAACATCCAGTGAGAGAGACCGATGCATCCGATGCTGACCATCGCCGTGCGCGCAGCGCGCAAGGCGGGTAATGTAATTGCCAAAAACTATGAAACTCCGGACGCTGTAGAAGCGAGCCAAAAAGGCAGTAACGATTTTGTGACCAATGTAGATAAGGCCGCTGAAGCGGTGATTATCGACACCATTCGCAAATCTTACCCGCAACACACTATTATCACCGAAGAAAGCGGTGAGCACGTTGGCACAGATCAGGATGTTCAATGGGTTATCGATCCGCTGGATGGCACCACCAACTTCATCAAACGTCTGCCACACTTCGCTGTTTCCATTGCTGTACGCATTAAAGGCCGTACTGAAGTGGCTGTCGTGTACGATCCGATGCGTAACGAACTGTTCACCGCCACCCGCGGTCAGGGCGCACAGCTGAACGGCTACCGTCTGCGCGGCAGTACCGCTCGCGATCTGGACGGCACTATCCTCGCTACCGGCTTCCCGTTCAAAGCCAAACAATACGCGACCACCTACATTAATATTATCGGCAAGCTGTTCACCGAATGCGCCGATTTCCGCCGCACCGGTTCCGCCGCGCTGGATCTGGCCTATGTGGCTGCAGGTCGTGTCGATGGTTTCTTTGAAATTGGCCTTCGTCCGTGGGATTTCGCCGCGGGCGAACTGCTGGTTCGTGAAGCGGGCGGTATCGTCAGCGATTTCACCGGAGGTCATAACTACATGATGACCGGTAATATCGTGGCGGGGAATCCGCGCGTCGTTAAAGCCATGCTGGCGAATATGCGCGACGAACTGAGCGATGCGCTGAAGCGCTAAGTCTCTTCGGCGGATGGGGCCACTCATCCGCCGTGCCTTTTCAGGCGTTTTTCCTAAACACAGCCTCATCGCTTTACTTGCCTGCATGTTTTTGTACGATCGCTCCCTGCTCCGCTATTGGCATAAAGCGGCAAGGAAGCGAACATGACCCTTCAACATACCCGACGCATCGTCAAATCCCTTTTTATTCTGTTTATCATTGTGGTCTGTATTTATCTGCTACCCCGCGTAGCGATCAATGCCTTTTATTACCCGGACAATAAAGTCTATGGGCCAACCCCTGCCGAAGCTGAATCCATTACCTTTACCGCCAAAGATGGCACGCATCTGCACGGCTGGTTTATTCCCACTGCTTTCGGCAGGCCGGAAAACGCCGTCGCGACGGTGATTCATGTCCATGGCAACGCCGGAAATATGTCGGCGCACTGGCCGTTAATCAGTTGGCTGCCAGAACGCAACGTAAACCTGTTTATGTTTGATTACCGTGGTTTTGGCGAATCGGAGGGTACCCCATCACAAGAGGGGCTACTGGACGATACGAAAAGCGCGATAGATTATGTGCGGCATCGCGCCGACGTTAACCCCGAGCGCCTGGTACTGCTGGGGCAGAGCCTGGGCGGCAATAATGTACTGGCCGCCGTAGGCCACTGCGTAGGCTGCGCAAATATGCGCTACGCCGACCAGGCGGGCATACGTGCGATTATTCTCGACTCAACGTTTTTATCCTATTCCTCCATCGCCAACCAGATGATCCCGGGCAGCGGCTATTTGCTTGATGACCGCTATAGCGCGGATCGCAATATTGCCAGCGTCAGCCCCATTCCGGTATTGATTCTTCATGGCACGGCAGACCATGTTATTCCCTGGCAGGACAGTGAGAAATTATATGCCCTCGCCCGGGAGCCCAAACAAAAAATCTTCATTCCTGACGGCGATCACATTGATGCTTTTTCCGGACGTTATGCAAACCTTTACCGTGATGCAATGATTAAATTTATTCAGACCGCGCTATCCGCTAAATAGCGCGACGCTGTATATATGCATATTTTATGATTAAGAATATATTTATTATACCGATAGTAAAAACCATTTTTTCCCGTTAGCGAAGGCGGTGGATTAGCGCTAGCGTAACAGTAATATTCAACTGATTTTTATAACAATTTATTTTCATTTGTTTTTCCTGAATATTACTGTGGAGTATGTGATGGCTATCAAAATTACGCCTGACGAGTTTAGTTTGCTTATCCAGCGATTAAACAAAAAATGGCGCGTGTTTGCCCCGTCCGCAGAGTTTCGCGGCGGACGTTTTTCCGACACTGACAACATTATTTATCAACGGATTAGCGGCTGGCGCGATCTCATCTGGCACGAGAAATCGCACATGTCGCCGAATACCATTATCGCCCCTATCACCGAAACGCTCTTTTATTTCGATAAAGACACCATTCAAATTGCCGAGACAGACACTTCCCCGATAATCATCTTTGCCCGCGCCTGCGACATTAACGCCATGTCGCGGCTGGATTATATGTATTTATCAAATGGGAATAATTCCGATTACAGTTATCAACTGCTACGGGAGCATATTCGTTTCGTCCTTATTGAGTGTGAAGAAAGCTTCGAAAATTGTTTCTGCGTCTCAATGGGTACCAATAAAACTGACTGTTATAGCGCCGCCATGCGTTTTAGCGATGAGGGCGCGCTTGTCAGCATCCGCGATCCCTTTATTGAGGCGGCGATACAAGGGCTGGGGCAGGAGGCTGACTATACCCCCTCTTTCGTCAGCGAAAACCGGGAAACCGTCGTCACGCCGGACAGCGTTTGCCACGATCCGCAAAAAATTCGCGACATTCTCACCCGCCATCCGCTATGGGACGCTTACGACAGCCGCTGCATCAGTTGTGGCCGCTGCACTACCGGGTGCCCAACCTGTACCTGCTATAGCGTCTTTGACGTCGCCTATGATGAAAATCCGCAGCGCGGCGAACGCCGCCGCCAGTGGGCAAGCTGCATGGTGCCGGGCTTTAGCGACATGGCCGGCGGTCATGGTTTTCGCGAAAAACCCGGCGAGCGTCTGCGCTACCGCGCCCTGCATAAGGTCAATGACTACAAAGCGCGCAACGGCATTGAACATATGTGCGTCGGCTGCGGCCGCTGCGACGATCGCTGCCCGCAATACATCAAATTTTCTTTGATTATCAATAAAATGACCGCTGCCGTTCGGCAGGCGCTGGCAGAGGAGGCATAACGCATGTCACATTGTTCCTGTCATGATAAACCGCAGCACAGTTTGCTGCCTGCGGCGTACCGCATCCTCAGTATTACTCGCCACACGCCGCTGGAGTGGAATTTCCGCGTGGCCGTCGATTTTCCTGCGCACTGGGGGCAATTTGTTGAGGTGTCGCTGCCGCGCGTCGGCGAAGCGCCCATCTCCGTTTCCGACTATGGCGACGGCTGGATAGATCTGCTGATCCGTAATGTCGGAAAAGTGACCAGCGCCCTCTTTACGCTGAAAGAAGGCGACAACGTGTGGCTACGCGGCTGCTATGGCAATGGCTATCCGGTCGATACGCTGCGCCATAAACCCTTACTGGTTGTCGCAGGCGGCACGGGCGTCGCGCCGGTGAAAGGCTTAATGCGCTATTTCGTTGAGAATCCCCAGGAAATTGGTCAACTGGATATGATTCTCGGCTATAAAAATCGCGATTGCGTGCTGTACAAAGAAGAAATGGCGACGTGGCGCGGCAAACATAATCTGGTGCTCACGCTGGATGAAGGCGAGGCTGATGACCGTTACCAGATTGGTCGGGTGACCGATCGGCTTGCCGACATGACGCTTAGCGATATCGACACCATGCAGGCCATCGTCGTTGGGCCGCCAATAATGATTACCTTTACCGTAAAAATGCTGCTGCAAAAAGGGCTCAAGCCGGAGCAAATTTGGGTGGACTACGAACGCCGGATGGCCTGCTCCGTCGGGAAGTGCGGCCACTGCCGTATGGGCGAAGTGTATGTCTGCACCGACGGCCCGATATTTAACTACGCCGTCGCGCAACGTTTTGCCGATTAAGGAGAACATCATGAGCATTGATATTGATATCATTAAAGCCCGTGCGAAAAACGAATATCGCCTGTCAAAAGTGCGCGGCGAAGCCATGATCAGCGTCCGCATTCCCGGCGGTATTTTGCCCGCGCATTTGCTAACGGTGGCGCGTGACATCGCCGAAACCTGGGGCAACGGACAAATTCACCTCACTACCCGCCAGAAGCTGGCGATGCCGGGTATCCGTTACGAAGATATCGACAACGTGAACGCTGCGCTGGAGCCATTTCTTCGCGAGATTGAAATAGAACTGTGCGACGTCCAGGTTGAGGATACCAAAGCGGGCTATCTCGCTATTGGCGGGCGAAATATTGTCGCCTGTCAGGGGAACCGCATTTGCCAGAAAGCCAACACTGACACGACCGGTCTGTCCCGTCGTCTTGAAAAACTGGTCTATCCCAGCCCTTATCATCTCAAAACGGTCATCGTTGGCTGCCCGAATGATTGCGCGAAGGCGTCAATGGCAGATCTGGGAATTATTGGCGTGGCGAAAATGCGCTTCACTGCCGATCGCTGTATCGGTTGCGGCGCCTGCGTGAAGGCCTGTAGTCACCACGCGGTAGGCTGCCTGGCGCTGAAGAACGGCAAAGCGCTCAAAGAAGAGTCCGCCTGTATCGGCTGCGGCGAGTGCGTGCTGGCCTGTCCGACGCTGGCCTGGCAACGTAAGCCGGATCAGCTCTGGCAAGTCCGTCTGGGCGGACGCACCAGTAAAAAGACGCCGCGCGTCGGCAAGCTCTTCCTCAACTGGGTGACTGAAGATGTGATAAAGCAGGTGATCGTTAACCTGTATGAATTTGAAAAAGAGATGCTCGGCGGAAAACCGATCTATCTACATATGGGCCATCTGATCGACAAAGGCGGCTACCTGCGTTTTAAAGAACGGGTACTGCGCGGCGTTCAGCTCAATCCGGAAGCGATGGTCGCCGAACGCATTTACTGGGCCGAAGACGAATCCGTCGCGCGGATGCATCTCAAACCCGCCGGGCACTAATCAACCACGCCATGGCCGCAGCCCGCCCACAGGCTGCGGCACGCTAAACCACATGACCAGCGCCGCGACAAGCAGTATCACCCCTCCGGCCAGCGCCAGCGTTGACCAGCCTACCTGCCGCCATAACGCCGGCGCTTTGTTTCCACTGAGCTTCACCGCCAGATCACGAAAAGTGTGTACCAGCAGCGCCAGCGAAGTAATCGTTAGCGAGGTTCCCGCCGCCATCGCCAGTACCGACGCCATTCCCCAGCTAAAAACACCAATCACTTTACTGAATAACAGCACCATTATCGCGCCGGAACAGGGCCGCATCCCCATAGACAGTACGATCATGAGTCGCGCGCGCCAGTCATCGCCGCTATGCAATTGTTCCTGCGTCGGTAGATGCTGATGTCCGCAGCCGCATTTTTCATGGTGAACATGGCGCGGCGTAAAAGCGATAAAGACAGGTTTACGTAGCAGCGCGCGTAACCTTTTTATGGCCCGCCAGCACAGCAAGATGCCCAGCCCGCCAACTAACGCATAGCTCCCCTTTTCCAGCCAGAAACCACTCAGATGGAGCTGCCTGGCCGGAAGTTGCAATACGGTCAGCACGCCCACCACCAACCCGATAGCCACGAGCCCCTGCAATAACGCGGCGGCGAGGGTTAACACGATACTCGATTTCAGCTTCGAAGGATGCGTCGCCAGCCATGTCGCGATCACCACTTTGCCGTGCCCCGGCCCCAGCGCATGAAGCACGCCATACATAAAACTCAGCAGAAGCAACGATCCGCCCGCCCGCTCAGGATGCGTCGCCACCGCATTAAGCAGCGCGCTCAACTGCTGATTTACGTCCCGCTGCCAAAGAGCGCTTTTCAACATCACCTGCGGCCAGGCCTGCCATATCCACAGACCGCCAACCAGCATTAGCAGCAGGAATAACGCCAATGGCCACAGCGAGAGCCAGCGTCGCCCCGGAGTGCGTTGAGAAAAAATTACTGACATTGCAAGGTCACCGTTTGGGCAAACTGTTTACCTAAATCCATATCCTCCGGCGGCGCGTCCTCCTTATCCAGCGACTGGGCGAAACGTAGCGTCTCTTCGCCGGGCGCAGGAGTATAAACCTGAATCCGACACTTTTCGCGCAGCGGTTCCGGCATCGTGATATCGCTGGCCTGGTCATAATGCATATCGACATAATAAGAGGGATCAAACGTTGAAAAGGTATAAGTCTGTCCGCTTAACGGCTGCGGTTCAGCCAGCGGTAGCGTAAAGGTCAATACCGCCTGATGCGCGTCACGCGTCATACCGTATTCTGTCGGCCTGTTTTTAAACTTCACTTTCGCGCCATTGCGCCACACTTCTGTAAAGTAGTGCTGCCCAAGTACGTTAGCCATCACTTCCGCCGCCAACTTTTTCCATATTTCTGACCCCGGTGCCGCGTTTCCGGCGTCATACAGCAGATCGGCGGACGTCAGCGCGTCCATTGTCCAGCGCATTTTTAACGCCACAAATTGCTCATTTTCACTGACCACCTGCGTTTGCAGACGGATAAAGCTATGCGGATGCGCCGCCGCCACGAAAGATAAAACGGCAAGAAATAGTGTTAAGGCGCTGCGTTTCACTGGCTTCATCTGTTCCTCGCGATAAAAATTCTGTGACACTCCTCAGCATTCCTGGCCTAAAAGCACGCTTATCACATTTTTCACACGCAAACTTTAGCTATCCTTACCAGACAAACTAACGGGAGACCTGACAGATGATGCCGACAATTGCCCCACCATCTGTACTTTCCGCTCCCCAGCGCCGCTGTCAGGTATTGCTGACGCTTTTCCAGCCGGAGCCAATTGCCACGGTGGAAATCTTCAGCGCGCTTAATGGCGTTGATGATGATACTGCCCGTGAGGATATCACTGAGACAAGCCTGGAGATCCAGCGCTATCATCGCCTTGCCATCACAACATGCCAGAACGGTTGCTATCGGATCGAAGGTACAGCACTCGATCAGCGCCTTTGCCTTTTACACTGGCTCAGGCGCGGCCTGCGTTTATGCCCGACCTTCGTCACGCAACAGTTTACCCCGGCCTTAAAAAACGCGCTAAAGCAGCGCGGTATCGCGCGTCCGCTGTATGACGATATTAATCTGCACGCGCTCATCAATCTGTGCGCCCGCCGGTTGCAAAAACCATTTGAACATCGCGACGTGCAGTTCCTGCGTCTCTTTTTACAGTATTGTCTGCTACAACACCATGCCGGCATCACCCCGGAGTTCAACCCTGTACAGCAGATTTGGGCGCAGTCGTGCGCGGAATATCCACTCGCCCAGGAAATTGGTCGTCACTGGCAGCGCCACGTGATGCAGGCCGCACCGCTCAATGAAGCGCTGTTTATGGCGTTACTGTTTTCAATGATTCGCCTCCCCGACCCGATTCGCGACACGCATCAACGGGCGCAGCAACTGCGACTGGAGGTGGCGCGGCTGGTGCTGCGCTTTCGAGAAAAAGGGAACGTACGCTTCAGCGACGAACAAGGGCTTAACGATCAGCTCTATGTCCATCTCGCCCAGGCGCTGAACCGAAGTTTATTCACGATTGGCATCGATAATACGCTTCCGGAAGAGTTCAACCGTCTTTATCCGCGTCTGGTTCGCACCACACGTGAGGCGCTCGCCGGGTTTGAAGCCGAATATGGTATCCACTTTTCCGAGGAAGAGACGGGGCTGGTGGCAGTGATTTTCGGCGCCTGGCTGATGCAGGATAACGATTTGCATGAGAGACAGATCGTATTGTTAGCGGATAAAAATGATGCGCTGGAGACGCATATTGAGCAGCAACTGCGTGAACTGACCTTATTGCCGCTGAATATCAGACGGATATCGCTCCAGGCGTTTCAAAAAGAGGGATGCCCGCGCGGCGTAGCGCTGATTGTTACCCCTTACGCCACGCCGCTACCGCTCTTCTCACCGCCATTAATTCATGCGGATCGCGCCCTCACAGAGCACCAACAGCAGCAGATCCGCAAGATCCTAGAATCATGACGCGGCAACCACTTTGGGCCGAAGGAAGATAGCGGGCAATGCCACCAGCGCCATAATCCAGAATACGCCGCCGCCCAGATGTTGATACAGAAAACCGGCAAATACCGTCATAATCGCGATACTGCCGCCCATCGCCACAGCGGAATAGACGGCCTGCAAACGAATCACCTCGCTTCCCTGACGCGCAGCGATATAGCGCATGGCGGCCAGATGGCAAACGGTAAACGTGCCACAGTGCAGGATTTGTATCACAATCAGCCACGGCAACGCCGTACTCCAGCCCATCAGTCCCCAGCGTACCACGCCGCACACAGCGGAAAGCAACAGCAAGTCGCGGGCGCTAAACCGGCGGAATAGCTTTTTACTCAGGGCAAAAATGATCACTTCCGCCACCACGCCCAACGACCATAAATAGCCGACCGCCGATGCTGAATAGCCAGCCCCCTGCCAGTAGATGGCGCTAAAACCGTAGTAGGCGGCGTGCGCCCCTTGCAGCAAACAGACGCAGGCGAGAAAACGCCAACTTTGTGCCACCAGCGTACGCCAGGCGGGCCAGCCTGCGCTCTCCTGCTGACGGCTTTCCCCTTGCGGCGGCACGCTGGGACGTAACAACATACCCAGCAACATCGAGGCGACGCCGAGCGTCAGTAGCGCCAGAATCGCCTGGTAATCGTATAAACTCACCAGCTTACCGGTCAGCGCCGACCCTATCACGAAGGCGATGGACCCCCACAGCCGCACCCGACCATAGTCCAGGGTAATTTGCTTTTGCCAAGTATTGGCCAGCGCATCGGTCAGCGGCACCAGTGGTGAAAAGAAGAGGTTAAACCCAACCATCACCACCATTAGCCACGCGACATGCGTTCCTGCCCAAAATGCCAGCGCAAATACCAGCGTCAGCAATGCCAGTACGCGCAGCGCGGAGATCAACCGCGAAGGATCGCTTACGCGAGGCGCAATGAGCAGACTACCGAGAAAACGCGCGACCAGACCCACGCCCAGCAGAAGACCGATGGTTTCCGGCGTTAGCCCAAGACCTTTGAGCCAGACGCTCCAGAAGGGCAGAAAAATACCGTAACTAAAGAAGTAGGTGAAATAACTGAGCGCCAGCCAGCGCGTGGAATGCAATGCCATGATTCCCTCCCGTTTGGAGGCGATAGTCTGGCGGTAAACGGTTGCGCTGGCAAGGGTAACATAAGGTTAACAGGCGGAGGGTGAAGTTCAAACGGCAACGCCGCCGGATAATGACTTCCGGCGGCGTCACGTTATGGCGCATAAGTAATGCCCGACAGACGCAGCGCCATCGGGCCATTTTCACAACACAAGCGCTTATGCGTAAACCGGGAAGCGGGCGCAGATATCCAGCACTTTCGCTTTCACGCGTTCAATGGTGGCTTCATCATTGATGTTGTCCAGCACGTCACACATCCAGCCAGCCAGCTCTTTCACTTCCGCTTCTTTGAAGCCGCGACGAGTAACCGCCGGAGAACCAATACGGATACCGGAGGTCACGAACGGGCTCTTCGGATCGTTCGGCACGCTGTTTTTGTTCACGGTGATGTTGGCGCGGCCCAGCGCGGCGTCAGCTTCTTTACCGGTCAGGTTTTTATCCACCAGGTCCAGCAGGAACAGGTGGTTCTCAGTGCCGCCAGACACCACTTTGTAGCCGCGGTTCAGGAACACTTCCACCATCGCTTTGGCGTTTTTCGCCACCTGCTGCTGGTAAACTTTGAACTCCGGCTCCATCGCTTCTTTCAGCGCTACCGCTTTACCCGCGATCACGTGCATCAGCGGGCCGCCCTGCGCGCTTGGGAACACGGCGGAGTTCAGTTTTTTGTACAGCTCTTCATCGCCGCCCTTCGCCAGGATCAGGCCGCCGCGCGGACCCGCCAGGGTTTTGTGGGTGGTGGTGGTGACAACGTGAGCGTGCGGAACCGGGTTCGGGTAAACGCCTGCGGCAATCAGGCCCGCCACGTGCGCCATGTCGACAAACAGGTATGCGCCGATGCTGTCAGCGATTTCACGCATTTTTGCCCAGTCAACCACGCCGGAGTAGGCAGAGAAGCCACCGATAATCATCTTCGGCTTGTGCTCTTTGGCCAGCTTCGCCATCTCGTCATAGTCAATTTTACCGGACTCATCGATACCGTAAGGTACGATGTTGTACAGTTTACCGGAGAAGTTAACCGGGGAGCCGTGAGTCAGGTGACCACCCTGCGCCAGGTTCATACCCAGAACGGTGTCGCCCGGCTGCAGCAGCGCGGTGTAAACAGCGAAGTTAGCCTGAGAACCGGAGTGCGGCTGCACGTTAGCGTAGTCAGCGCCGAACAGTTCTTTCGCGCGGTCGATAGCCAGCTGCTCTACGACATCAACGTATTCGCAACCGCCGTAGTAGCGCTTGCCCGGATAACCTTCAGCGTATTTGTTGGTCAGCTGAGACCCCTGCGCCTGCATCACGCGCGGGCTGGTGTAGTTTTCGGAGGCGATCAGTTCGATGTGCTCTTCCTGACGTACTTTTTCCTGCTCCATAGCCTGCCACAACTCGGCATCATAATCGGCAATGTTCATTTCACGCTTTAACATCCGCATCTCCTGACTCAGCTAACAATAAAATTTGTGCCTGAAAAGGCAGTCCGTGGGACTTCGGCCAACAGTATAACCGAATCATTCTTCGATAACAGGTCTTGACAAAGGTTTTTACGCAAACGATTACCTATGCGTCAGATAAGGGTTTCCTGAACGAGAGCCTGACGAATTTCAACGGATTTCTTTTCAGCTTTGTGATGCAGATTTTTCACGTTGTTACATCCATAACGTAAAGCAGAGAAGATCCATTTACAATGCAAGGGTATTTTTATAAGATGCATTTGATATACATCATTAGATTTTCACATAAAGGAAGCACGTATGCTTGACGCACAAACCATCGCTACAGTAAAGGCCACCATTCCCCTGCTGGTTGAAACAGGACCGAAACTGACCGCCCACTTCTACGACCGTATGTTTACGCATAACCCGGAGCTCAAAGAAATCTTCAATATGAGCAACCAGCGTAACGGCGATCAGCGCGAAGCCCTGTTTAATGCTATCGCGGCCTACGCCAGCAATATCGAAAATTTACCGGCGTTGCTGCCGGCGGTAGAAAAAATCGCGCAGAAGCACACCAGCTTCCAGATTAAGCCGGAGCAGTACAACATCGTCGGGACGCATCTGCTGGCGACGCTGGACGAAATGTTCAACCCGGGCCAGGAAGTGCTGGACGCGTGGGGCAAAGCCTATGGCGTACTGGCTAACGTCTTTATTCATCGGGAAGCCGAGATTTATCACGAGAACGCCAGCAAAGACGGCGGCTGGGAAGGCACGCGCCCCTTCCGCATCGTTGCGAAAACCCCGCGTAGCGCACTGATCACCAGCTTTGAGTTTGAACCGGTCGACGGCGGTACGGTGGCGGAATACCGTCCCGGGCAGTATCTGGGCGTCTGGCTGAAGCCGGAAGGTTTTGCGCATCAGGAGATCCGCCAATATTCACTGACCCGTAAACCCGATGGCAAAGGGTACCGTATTGCCGTGAAGCGTGAAGACGGCGGCCAGGTATCAAACTGGTTACACCATCACGCCAGCGTAGGCGATGTGGTACATCTGGCTGCGCCGGCAGGTGACTTCTTTATGAATGTCGCCGCTGATACCCCCGTTTCGCTGATTTCCGCTGGCGTCGGCCAGACGCCGATGTTAGCGATGCTCGATACGCTGGCGAAAGAACAGCATACCGCGCAGGTGAACTGGTTCCACGCGGCGGAGAACGGCGACGTTCATGCGTTTGCCGACGAAGTGAGCGAGCTGGGCCGTACACTGCCGCGTTTCACTGCCCATACCTGGTACCGCGAGCCGACCGAGGCCGATCGCGCCCAACGCCTCTTTGACAGCGAAGGGCTGATGGATTTAAGCCAACTGGAAGCCGCAATCAGCGATCCGGCAATGCAGTTCTATCTTTGCGGCCCGGTAGGCTTTATGCAGTTTGCCGCAAAACAACTGGTTTCACTTGGCGTGAATAACGAAAACATTCATTACGAATGCTTCGGCCCGCATAAAGTGCTGTAATTGCAAGAAATCCGCTGAAAAAACGGGCGTTATCGTTAAGGCGAACGCCCGTTTTCCTCCCCGTTCTCCTGCTTATTGCGCTGCTTTTTATGCCTTTCTTTTACAAAAAAGGGGAATAAAAAAAGTCTGTGCAAATCGTGTTATTATTAACGTTTGACTTAGCTCGTTAGGGCATCTTTTTATGCAGCAACCTGTTGTACGCATTGGAGAGTGGCTGGTTACACCTTCTGTTAATCAGATCAGTCGTCAGGGACGCCAGATTACTCTTGAACCACGGCTGATCGATCTTCTGATGTATTTTGCGCATCATCCGGATGAAGTGTTAAGCCGGGATAACATTATTGATCATGTCTGGATGCGCACCATCGTGACCAACCATGTTGTCACCCAAAGCATTTCTGAACTACGCAAATCATTAAGAGATGGCGGAGACAGCAATGCTGAATACATCGTTACCGTACCTAAACGCGGCTATAAGCTGACGGCGCCGGTTATCTGGTGCGAAGAAAATAGCGATGAGATCGATAATTCATCAACGTCGCCGCCGCCGATCGCAGCGACGAATGCAGAACCGACGGAGGGGGTTACTGCCGCTGCGCCTGTGCCGCCCGCCTCTTTGCAAACGCCGACTAAAAAGGCGAAAAAGCCGCGTATCGCCGCTTTCTGGACGTGGGTGATGTTCCTGCTCTCGCTGGCGACGCTGGTGGTGTTTATCGTGATGTCGGTGGTAGATCATAATGCCGCGGTAACAAAAACGCGGTTATTACTTAACCCACGAGATATAGATGTTCGTTTTGAAGGCGGCAATTCCTGTAATAACTGGGTCTCGCAGGAGTCCTACGCCATCGGTCTGGGCGGCTTAATCACCGACCTGCTGAACACCTACTCGACCTTTATGGTGCACGATAAAACCAATTACCGGGTCAATGAGCCAAGCAGCTCCGGTAAGACGTTAACCATTCAGTTTGTCAATCAGCGCCACTATCGGGCGCAGCAGTGCTTTATGTCTGTAGTGCTCATTGATAACGCCGATGGTTCAACCATGCTGGATAAGCGTTATTTCGTCACCAATACTAACCAGTTGTCCATCCAGGATGATCTGTTTAATAGCCTGTCTTTCGTTTTAACACAGCCCTGGCCTGATCGTATGCGAGAACAACTGGCCCTGTTCAGAACGCCGCAAAATACCGCGCTGATGCGTTTTTATGAGGCGCGCCAGCTTATTCTGAGCGGCGATGCGCAGGCGCTAGGTAAAGCCAGCGATATTCTGAATGGCATTATTAAGGAAACGCCTGATTTCAACTATGCCTATGAATATAAAGTGCTGGTAGATGTATTACGGCAATCACAACAGCCGTTTGATAAAGAACAAGTGGCTGCGCTGAACGAAGAGTTTAAAAAAATAGATCAAATTCCGGGCGTTGAGAAAACGTCTGTTTATTATAAAATCAAGACCGTTGATCTGTTAGGCAAAGGTGATATCGATGCAGCGTATGAGGAAATCAATAAAAGCATCGAGCTTGAAATGTCGTGGTTTAACTATGTCCTGTTGGGGAAAGTTTACGAAATGAAAGGTGAGAATCGTTTGGCCGCTGATGCCTATCTGACCGCCTTTAATTTACGTCCAGGTGAAAACACGCTGTACTGGATCGAAAATGGCGTATTTCAGACATCCGTTCAGAAAATTGTCCCTTATCTGAATAGTTTTCTGGCAGAAGATTAAATTTAACGCTGAACCATGACAAATAAAAGCGAAAAGATATTAAATTTTTCGCTTTTATTTTGTGAAAAACATGTTGCCAAAAATAGCTTATGTTAATTTTGGCAACATATTCATCGCAAAGAAATGTAAATATAACCCTTTGTAATTAAACTATGTTTATCCTTTCATGATATTTTTCATGATATTTATATGTTAATTCAAAAAAATCAATCTATCAGTTTTTTCATGTTTGTGTTTATTTCACTTTTTCTTTAGGACTTATCTCAACTCATTCGTTAATCTTGTCGACAGTTGAACGGGCACGCAGCATATATGAAGCATAAGCCCGGTTCTTAAAAATACAGCTCAGGAGAAATGAACATGAGTTCTGTCAAAAAGATCGGGCTATTTGCCTGTACTGGCGTCGTTGCCGGTAATATGATGGGGAGCGGGATTGCATTATTACCCGCCAACCTTGCCAGTATTGGTGGCATTGCCATCTGGGGCTGGGTAATTTCTATTATTGGGGCAATGTCGCTGGCTTATGTTTATGCGAGGCTGGCAACCAAAAACCCGCAACAGGGTGGCCCTATCGCTTATGCTGGGGAAATATCTCCGGCGTTTGGTTTCCAGACCGGCGTTCTTTATTATCACGCAAACTGGATTGGTAACTTAGCCATCGGTATTACCGCGGTTTCTTATCTTTCTACGTTCTTCCCGGCGTTAAATAATCCAATACCGGCAGGTATTGCCTGTATTGCTATCGTCTGGCTGTTCACCTTTATTAATATGCTGGGCGGGGCCTGGGTCAGCCGTTTGACAACGATTGGCCTATTCCTGGTGCTGATCCCGGTAGTCTTGACCGCAGTCGCCGGCTGGCATTGGTTCGATATCGCGACCTATCACGCGAACTGGAACACGTCTACGACGACCGACTCTCACGCCATTGTTAAAAGTATTCTGCTCTGCCTGTGGGCGTTCGTTGGCGTTGAGTCTGCCGCCGTCAGCACCGGCATGGTGAAAAACCCGAAACGCACCGTACCGCTGGCAACCATGCTGGGTACCGCGCTGGCAGGCATCATCTATATCGCCGCGACTCAGGTTATCGCCGGGATGTTCCCAGCTTCCGTTATGGCCTCTTCCGGCGCGCCGTTCGCTATCAGTACCTCCACGATTCTGGGTGGCTGGGCTGCGCCGCTGGTTTCCGCCTTTACCGCTTTCGCCTGCCTGACGTCTCTGGGCTCCTGGATGATGCTGGTCGGCCAGGCTGGGGTTCGCGCCGCCAACGACGGCAACTTCCCGAAAATTTACGGTGAAATGGATAAAAACGGTATTCCGAAAAAAGGTCTGCTGTTGGCTGCGGTGAAAATGACGGCGCTGATGATTCTGATCACCATCATGAACTCCAGCGGCGGTAAAGCGTCCGACCTGTTCGGCGAACTGACCGGGATTGCCGTACTGCTTACCATGCTGCCGTACTTCTACTCCTGTGTTGACCTGATTCGCTTCGAAGGGTTCAACATCCGTAACTCGGTAAGCCTGATTTGTTCTGTACTGGGCTGCGCATTTTGCTTCATCGCACTGATGGGCGCCAGCTCCTTCGAACTCTCCGGCACCTTTATCGTCAGTCTGATCATCCTGATGTTCTACGGTCGCAAAATGCACCAGCGCCAGAACAACGACAGCGACAACAATACGGCTGAAGCGCTTTAACCGCTAACTCCTTTTTCTCAAAGCCCCTTTCGTCACCTGCTATAGCGTAGCGGGAGGGGCCCACTTTACCAGGAACAAGACTATGAACGTTATTGCTATCATGAACCACATGGGCGTCTACTTTAAAGAAGAGCCTATTCGTGAACTGCATCGTGCACTGGAAGGTTTAAATTTCCGTATCGTCTATCCAAACGACCGAGAAGACCTGCTGAAGCTGATTGAAAATAACTCCCGCCTTTGCGGCGTCATTTTCGACTGGGATAAATATAACCTTGAGCTTTGCGAAGAGATTAGCAAGCTGAACGAGTATATGCCGCTGTACGCCTTCGCCAACAGCTACTCTACGCTGGACGTCAGCCTCAACGATCTGAGAATGCAGGTTCGCTTCTTTGAATATGCTTTAGGCGCCGCAGCCGATATCGCGGCGAAAATTCGCCAGAATACCGATGAATACATCGACAATATTCTGCCGCCGCTGACAAAAGCGCTGTTCAAATATGTGCGCGAAGGGAAATATACTTTCTGTACGCCTGGCCACATGGGCGGGACCGCTTTCCAGAAAAGCCCCGTCGGCAGCATCTTTTATGATTTCTTCGGCCCGAACACGATGAAATCCGATATTTCGATTTCCGTTTCTGAACTGGGTTCGCTGCTGGACCACTCCGGCCCGCATAAAGAAGCGGAAGAGTATATCGCCCGCGTCTTTAACGCCGAACGTAGCTACATGGTGACGAACGGCACCTCTACGGCGAACAAAATCGTCGGTATGTACTCCGCGCCGGCAGGCAGCACGGTACTGATTGACCGTAACTGCCATAAATCGCTGACCCATCTGATGATGATGAGCGACATTACGCCGATTTATTTCCGCCCAACCCGTAACGCCTACGGTATTCTTGGCGGTATTCCGCAAAGCGAGTTCCAGCACGCCACTATCGCTAAACGGGTAAAAGAGACGCCTAACGCAACCTGGCCGGTCCATGCTGTTATTACTAACTCAACCTATGACGGTCTGTTGTATAACACTGACTACATCAAGAAAACTCTGGATGTGAAGTCCATTCATTTTGACTCCGCCTGGGTGCCTTATACCAATTTCTCCCCTATTTATCAGGGTAAATGCGGTATGAGCGGCGACCGTGTGGAAGGCAAAATCATTTATGAAACCCAGTCCACGCATAAACTGCTGGCGGCGTTTTCACAGGCATCCATGATTCATGTTAAAGGCGACATTAACGAAGAAACCTTTAACGAAGCCTACATGATGCATACCACCACTTCTCCGCACTACGGTATCGTAGCGTCTACTGAAACCGCAGCGGCGATGATGAAAGGTAATGCGGGTAAACGCCTGATTAACGGCTCTATTGAACGTGCGATTAAATTCCGTAAAGAAATTAAACGCCTGAAAAGCGAATCTGACGGCTGGTTCTTTGACGTATGGCAGCCGGAACATATCGATGGAGCTGAGTGCTGGCCGCTGCGTTCAGATAGCGCATGGCATGGCTTCAAAAATATCGATAACGAACACATGTACCTCGACCCGATCAAAGTCACTATCCTGACGCCGGGGATGAAGAAAGACGGTACGATGGATGAATTCGGTATTCCGGCAAGTCTGGTCGCCAAATATCTCGATGAACGTGGCATCATCGTAGAAAAAACCGGTCCATACAACCTGCTGTTCCTGTTCAGCATTGGTATCGACAAAACCAAAGCTCTGAGCCTGCTGCGCGCGCTCACTGAATTTAAACGCGCCTTTGACCTGAACCTGCGCGTCAAAAACATTCTGCCGGCACTGTACCGCGAAGCGCCTGAGTTTTATGAAAATATGCGCATCCAGGAACTGGCACAGAATATTCATAAACTGGTCGAACATCATAATCTACCGGACTTAATGTACCGTGCGTTTGAAGTGCTGCCGAAAATGGTGATGACGCCGTATACTGCGTTCCAGAAAGAGCTGCATGGCGAAACGGAAGAGGTGTATCTTGAAGAGATGGTTGGACGCGTCAACGCCAACATGATCCTTCCTTACCCTCCGGGAGTGCCGCTGGTGATGCCTGGTGAAATGATCACCGAGGAAAGCCGTCCGGTACTGGAATTCCTGCAAATGCTGTGCGAAATCGGCGCTCACTATCCGGGCTTCGAAACCGATATCCACGGCGCCTATCGTCAGGCAGACGGACGTTACACCGTTAAGGTGCTGAAAGAAAATACGAAATAAGTACCAAAGGGAAGTGGCTTGCCACTTCCCTTTTTTCACGCAGCAAGGAGACTTTATGAAAACACCCTCACAACCGCGCGCGATTTTTTACATCGTGGCGATTCAAATTTGGGAATACTTCAGCTTTTACGGCATGCGTGCCTTACTCATCCTTTATCTTACCCACCAGCTTGGTTTTAATGACAGCCACGCGATCAACCTCTTCAGCGCCTACGCCTCTTTAGTTTACGTTACCCCTATTCTTGGCGGCTGGCTTGCCGACCGCCTGCTTGGCAACCGCGTGGCGGTTATCACCGGCGCCTTATTGATGACGCTGGGTCATGTGGTATTGGGCTTAGAATCTGATTCAACGCTGAGTTTATATGCGGCGCTGGCCATTATTATCTGCGGCTACGGCTTGTTTAAATCCAATATTAGCTGTCTGCTGGGCGAACTTTACGCCCCTGATGACAACCGCCGCGACGGGGGATTCTCGCTGCTCTACGCCGCCGGGAATATTGGATCGATAGCCGCGCCGATCGCCTGTGGTCTGGCGGCGCAGTGGTATGGCTGGCATGTCGGCTTTGCGCTGGCGGGCGTGGGAATGTTCATCGGCCTGCTCATCTTTTTAAGCGGTCATCGCCACTTTCAGCAGACGCGTGGGGTTAATCGCCCCGCGCTGCGGGCGGTTAAATTCGCCCTTCCAACCTGGGGTTGGCTGGTATTAATGCTGTGTATCGCGCCGGTATTCTTCACCCTCCTGCTGGAAAATAACTGGTCTGGCTATGTGCTGGCCATTGTCTGCGTCTTCGCGGCGCAACTTATCGCCCGTATTATGGTTAAATTTCCCGAACACCGTCGCGCCTTGTGGCAAATCGTTCTGTTAATGATCACCGGCACTCTCTTTTGGGTTCTGGCGCAGCAGGGCGGAAGTTCGATCAGTTTATTCATCGACCGTTTTGTCAACCGCCACTGGCTGAATATGACCGTCCCCACCGCATTGTTCCAGTCGGTCAATGCGATTGCGGTGATGGCGGCGGGCGTGGTGCTGGCGTGGCTGAGCAGCCCGAAAGAGAGCGCCCGCTCGGTGCTGCGCGTCTGGCTTAAATTTGCCGTGGGGCTGGTATTAATGGGCGGCGGTTTTATGCTGCTGGCGCTAAACGCGCATCAGGCCCGGTTAGATGGGCAGGCATCAATGGGAATGATGATCGCAGGGCTGGCGCTGATGGGCTTTGCGGAGCTGTTTATTGATCCGGTCGCGATGGCGCAAATTACCCGCCTCAATCTGCCTGGCGTCACGGGCGTACTGACCGGTATTTATATGCTGGCGACCGGCGCGGTCGCTAACTGGCTGGCTGGCGTCGTCGCGCAACAAACCACGGAATCGCAAATTAGTGATACGGCGGTAGCCGCCTACGGACACTTTTTCTCGCAAATGGGCGAGTGGACGCTAAGTTGCGTGGCGCTGATCGTCGCCATTGTCGGCCTGAGATGGGTTTGCACCCGGACTACATCGGCGCTACCGCAGGGCGATTAAACGGTGGTTCGCTGCCCACAAGGAGGAGACGGGCAGCGAATCGGCACATCAGATAGCCGCGTCGTCTTCTTCGCCAGTACGGATACGAATAACGCGGGCGACATC
This sequence comes from Salmonella sp. SAL4457, assembly GCF_046548235.1. Taxonomy (NCBI): domain Bacteria; kingdom Pseudomonadati; phylum Pseudomonadota; class Gammaproteobacteria; order Enterobacterales; family Enterobacteriaceae; genus Salmonella; species Salmonella sp. SAL4457. The sequence continues at coordinate 44,266 of NZ_JBGDZO010000007.1, read as the reverse complement.
AAAGACAAAGATCTTACCGTCGCCGATTTTCCCCGTCTGCGCAGTACGAATGATGGTGTCAACACAGGTATCCACGATGTCGTCAGGCACAACGATTTCAATTTTTACCTTCGGCAGAAAATCTACCATATATTCCGCGCCGCGATACAGCTCGGTGTGGCCTTTTTGACGGCCAAAGCCTTTGACTTCAGTGACCGTCATGCCGGTAATACCTACCTCGGCCAGCGCTTCACGGACATCGTCCAGCTTGAAGGGTTTAATAATCGCATCAATCTTTTTCATGCTATTCCTTGAAAAGGTCGCCTGTGTTTTGATCGGTTAAACGTAACATATTTCGCGCTACTTTACGGCATGAAAACTACTCTTTGAAATCATTCGCATCCAGTTCGTGGCGGGAGAGTAGCTTATAGAATTCCGTGCGGTTGCGCCCCGCCATCCTTGCCGCGTGCGTCACGTTACCTTTGGTAATTTGCAGTAACTTGCGCAGATAGTTCAGTTCAAATTGGTTTCGCGCTTCGGCAAAAGTTGGCAGCGCGGTGTTTTCGCCTTCCAGCGCCTGCTCGACCAACGCATCGCTGATCACCGGCGAAGAGGTTAACGCCACGCATTGTTCAATGACGTTGACCAGTTGGCGCACGTTGCCAGGCCAGCTTGCCGTCATCAGCCGTTTCATTGCATCAGTAGAAAAGGCGCGAACAAACGGTTTATGCCGCTGTGCCGACTGTCTGAGCAGATGATTAGCCAGCAGCGGAATATCCTCGGTACGCTCCGCCAGCGCCGGAATTTTCAGGCTCACGACATTCAGCCGGTAGTACAAATCTTCACGAAATTCGCCCCGCGCCATCGCCTTCGGCAGATCGCGGTGCGTCGCGGAAATAATTCGCACATCGATATCAATATCGCGATTGCTGCCCAGCGGCCTGACTTTGCGCTCCTGTAACACCCGCAGCAGCTTCACCTGTAACGGCGCGGGCATATCGCCAATTTCATCCAGAAACAGCGTGCCGCCTTCCGCCGCCTGGAACAACCCTTCACGATTGCTCACTGCGCCGGTAAAGGCGCCGCGCGCATGGCCGAATAATTCGGACTCCAGCAATTGTTCCGGCAACGCGCCGCAGTTGATGGCGACAAACGGCTTGTTACTGCGCGGGCTGGCATTATGAATCGCCTGTGCGAAAATCTCTTTCCCGGTGCCGCTTTGTCCGTTAATCAATACGCTGACATCCGACTGCGCGACCATGCGCGCCTGTTCAAGCAGTCGCAGCATCAGCGGGCTACGGGTAACGATAGCGTTGCGCCAGCTATCGTCCGTCGCGGGAGCGGACTGCTCCAGCGCTTCATCTATCGCTTTATATAACGCGTCTCTGTCGATCGGCTTCGTCAAAAAGCTGAATACGCCTTTCTGGGTAGCGGCCACCGCATCCGGAATAGAACCATGCGCCGTCAGAATGATAACCGGCATTCCCGGCTGTACTTTCTGAATTTCTGTGAACAGTTGCATACCATCCATTTCATCCATGCGCAGGTCGCTTATTACCAGGTCCACTTTTTCCCGATGCAGTACCCGTAGTCCTTCCTGGCCGCTCTCTGCGGTCACTACGCTGTATCCTTCACTGGTCAGGCGCATACCGAGTAATTTCAGTAATCCGGGATCGTCATCGACCAGCAGCAGGTGCGCCGGTTTACGGCTTATCATGGCGTTACCTCATCTTGTGACGGCGACGGCGCCGCGCCATCTTCAGACGTCGCGGGTTTGTCATTCGTATGCGGCGTATCGGCGTTGTAATTCCCTGCCGGTTTTCGTGTCGAAAGCTGGCGCTCAATATCGGTTAAACTCTCCAGCTTACGGGTGGTAAGATCGAGCTGCGTTTGCAAGGCCTGTTGCTGCTGACGCAGCGCATCCAGCTCACTATCTGACGTTTGCTGGAGTTTGCTATAACGCTGACGTTCGGCAGAAAGCGCCAGTTGCAGCGCCTGACCGTCATGCCAGATTTGGTAGACGGGCCGTACCTGAGCCGGTATTTGCGCGCTTAACGCCTCCAGACGGGTCACTATGGCGCGCCGCTCCGGCGGCGTAATTTTTGCATCCGCCAGTAAAATCCCGCGCCTGAAGGCATTTTGCCAGTTATAATCCGTCAACGCGCGCGCCTCTGCGCGCGACTGAACCGGCATCAGACGATCGGCGCAGTCAATCGTGCGTAGCCAGTACAGCGGATTCGTCTCCACCGCCTGCCCGCGTAGCGACCAGATATCCGCGCACGCCGTCGGGAGATAATCCGCCAGTTGATAATGGGGGAGCGTGTCCTGCGCTGCGCTACCGGGCAGTTGCTGTGAAGCATGGGGAACACATGCGGTCAGCGCCAGACACGATATGCCCACCGGTATTCCCCACCGCAAAAGGCATCGTTTAATAGTTTGGACGAAAACGTGTGACATACGCACCAGGCTTAAATTCATATTAGTGTTTGTCAGATGCAGGCAGCGGCAGCGAGATGCGAAAACAAACTTCCTGCGCTTTGTCATCCACCAGTTGGATCTCTCCCTGCATTCGACGAATACAATCTCTGGCGATACTTAGCCCTAACCCACTGCCTTTTACCGCCCCTTTTCGCTGGTGGCTTCCCTGGAAAAAAGGCTCAAAAATCATTTCTCTTTCGGTTTGCGGAATCGGTTCGCCGCTATTAACCACATCGATATAAACCGTGGAGCCCTGAGAGCGACTACGGATACAAATGTTACCGGATTCAGCGCCATAGTGCACCGCGTTGGAATAGAGATTATCCAGCACGCTCATCAGCAACATGGGCTCTGCTATGCAGCGTTCGGCCTCCAGGCCGACATCGGTATGCATCATTTTAGCGCGGGCAGGCAAACTGTGGGCGGAAACCACCATATCCACAAGCGGCGCGATATCGACCGCTTCCAGCTCTGTGGCACTGTCTACCAGTTTCCGGTTGTAATCAAGCAATTGCTCAATCAATTTTTGTAAATTACGACTGCTGTCATCCAGAATATCGACCACCTCTTTTTGCTCCGGCGTCAGCGGCCCAACCACCTGATCGGCCAGCAGCTCAGTCCCCTCGCGCATACTGGCCAGCGGGGTTTTCAGCTCATGGGACAGGTGACGTAGAAACTGATGGCGCTGGGATTCCAGCCACGCCAGACGCTCACTCAGCCAGATAATGCGCTGCCCCACCGATCGTAATTCACGCGGACCGGTAAAGGTGACGGTATTCCCCAAAGAACGGCCTTCGCCCAGGCGATTAATCATCCGTTCAATTCCTTTCACCGGCCCGATAATCATGCGGGTAAAAAGCAGCACCATCGCCAGGCTCACCAGAAATAGCACCAGCGCCTGCCAGCCGAAAAATTGTCCGCGCTCGGCGATTTCTTGTTGTAACTGCTGCCCGCGCGAGTAAACCACAGTACGCGTCGCCTGCACCATTTCCGTATTCGCGTTGGCAAAGGCCTCCAGACGCGCGGCCGCTGCCGCTTCCGGGCCGCTATCTTTACACTGCAATTGCGCCAGCGCGTTTAAATCCTGGCGTAACGCCTGATACAACTTATCATCCGGCAAGACGCCGGCATGGGCGTCCAGCATATCGCTATAGCGCTTACGCTGGCTTTGATACACTTTTGCCAGCGTCGGATCGTCAAGCACACAATACTGTCGGTAGCTTCGCTCCATCTCCAGCGCGACGTTGGTCATCGCCTCGCTGCGCCGGGCGTCAATAAGCGTGCTGCGGTTAGTCACCGCAGCCTGATCGCTTAACGCGTTAAGGCTTTGCCACGCCTGCCAGGCCAGAACCAGCAACGGCAGCAGGATCAGCAAAAAGGCCAGCATGACCAATTGTCGTAAAGAACGGGGGAAAACAGACCAGCGCTTCAACGTGTCGCTCACATAAAAGAAGAATAAAAAAGATGCTAACCGAGGGAAGCGCCAGATACAACAAAGCCGGGCTAAACCCGGCTTTGTTATGGAATAAGGCGGTGCCTAACTCGACGTTTCGCCCGGAGGTTGATAAAGCTACGCTATTATCAGAAGTTGGACGGCAGGCACCTTGTTGTGCGTCATTCGAAGTTTATGTAGCGCGTCCCTAAGGGGCTGACATAAGAAGGTGAATGAGCCACTGGTTATCATTATGCAGTAATTGTGCCAACATTCAAAAGATTTTGTTAACACAATGATAGATATGAAAAATATCGTTATTCATGCTAAAAATGGCTCTGTCTGTTTTTTGCCCTTTCTGTCGCCAATCAGCAACACCTGCAACACATAAAAATAAAACAATTTAAAATCAAATAGTTAAATGTCTCTTTTTGGCGACAACCTATCCCCCACTCATGTCGGGATTTCCCGACACTTTAATCTTGCGGCATAAGCACTAGTTTATTGCCGGATGGCGGCGTAAACGCCTTATCCGGCCTACCGCTTGACGTTCAAGACGGTAGCTTCAACCGCGCTTCCCCGTGGGCCTGATAAGCGCCGTCTACAAAAAAGCCCCTCGTGAAGAGGGGCTTAATGGCTATCGGGCTAATTAACCAAGCTGCTTACGCGCATTACGGAAGATACGCATCCACGGGCTATCCTCGCCCCAGTTTTCCGGGTGCCAGGAGTTGGCGACGGTGCGGAATACGCGTTCCGGATGCGGCATCATAATCGTCACCCGACCGTTTTCGGTCGTCACCGCCGTGATGCCGTTCGGCGAACCGTTCGGGTTAGCCGGATAGGTTTCAGTCACCTTACCAAAGTTATCAACGTAGCGCAGAGCGACCAGGCCTTTGCTCTCAAGCGCGGCAAGATGCGCATCGTCCCGCACCTCAACGCGCCCTTCCCCATGGGAAACCGCAATCGGCATCTGTGAGCCTACCATTCCTTGCAGCAGCAGCGATGGGCTTTGCGTCACTTCCACCAGGCTGAAGCGGGCTTCGAAGCGGTCAGAATGGTTACGTACAAAACGCGGCCACAGTTCGCTGCCCGGGATCAGCTCGCGCAGATTCGACATCATCTGGCAACCGTTGCACACCCCAAGCGCCAGCGTCTGCGGACGATGGAAAAAGGTTTCGAATTCGTCGCGCACCCGAGGGTTAAACAGAATGGATTTCGCCCAACCTTCGCCCGCCCCCAGCACGTCGCCGTAGGAAAAGCCGCCGCAAGCCACCAGCGCATGGAAGTTGCCCAGACCGATACGACCGCCCAGCAGGTCGCTCATATGGACGTCAATCGCGTCAAAGCCCGCACGATGGAACGCCGCCGCCATCTCCACGTGAGAGTTCACCCCCTGCTCGCGCAGTACAGCGACTTTCGGTCGTGCGCCTGTCGCAATGTACGGCGCGGCGATATCTTCATTAATATCAAACGACAGCTTCACGTTGAGGCCCGGATCGGCATCATTCGCTTTCGCCTCGTGTTCCTGGTCGGCACATTGCGGATTGTCGCGCAGACGCTGCATCTGCCAGGTGGTTTCCGCCCACCAGACACGCAGCGTAGTGCGGCTTTCGCTGAATACCGTCTGGTCATTAGCGGTAATCACAAAGCGATCGCCAGCCAGGGCCTGACCAAGGTAGTGGACGCAGTCAGCAAGGCCGTACTGCGCCAACAGCGCTTCGACCGCGTCTCTGTCTTCAGCGCGTACCTGAATCACGCCGCCCAGCTCCTCGTTGAACAGTGCGGCCAGATGGTCATCGCCCAGCGCAGTGATATCGACCTGCACGCCGCAGTGGCCGGCAAAGGCCATCTCGGCCAGCGTCACCAGCAGACCGCCGTCGGAACGGTCGTGCCAGGCCAGTAATTTACGCGCAGCGACCAGCGCCTGCATGGCGTCATAGAAGCCTTTCAGTTGCGCGACGTCACGCACGTCCGCGGGTTTGTCGCCAAGCTGACGATAGACCTGCGCCAACGCCGTTGCGCCCAGCGCGTTGTGGCCCTTGCCAAGATCGATCAGCAGCAAGGCGTTATCTTCCGTTGACAGCTGCGGCGTAAGGGTGTGACGCACGTCTTCCACGCGGGCAAACGCGGAAATCACCAGCGACAGCGGCGAGGTCATTTCGCGCTGTTCGTTGCCTTCCTGCCAGCGGGTTTTCATCGACATCGAATCTTTACCCACCGGAATGGTCAGACCAAGCTGCGGACAGAGTTCCTCTCCCACCGCTTTAACCGCGTCATACAAACCGGCATCTTCGCCAGGATGACCGGCTGCCGCCATCCAGTTAGCGGAAAGCTTAATGCGCTTGATATCGCCAATCTGCGTCGCGGCAATGTTAGTCAACGCTTCACCGACGGCCAGACGGGCGGAGGCGGCAAAGTCCAGCAGCGCCACCGGCGCGCGCTCGCCAATCGACATCGCTTCGCCGTAGTAGCTGTCGAGGCTGGCGGTAGTGACCGCGCAGTCAGCCACCGGGACCTGCCACGGGCCAACCATCTGGTCACGCGCCACCATACCGGTGACGGTACGGTCGCCAATAGTGACAAGGAAGGTTTTTTCCGCCACGGTCGGCAGATGCAGAACACGATTTACCGCGTCGGCAATTGTGATATCCGCGCGGTTCAGCGCATCGCCTTTCGCCTTCAATGTTTGCACATCGCGGGTCATTTTCGGCGTTTTGCCCAGCAGGACATCCAGCGGCAGGTCGATCGGCTGATTGTCGAAATGGTTATCATGCAACGAGAGATGCTGTTCTTCGGTAGCGTCGCCAATGACCGCATACGGCGCGCGTTCGCGCTTACACAGGTCATCGAACAGCGGCAACTGGTCAGCCGCGACCGCCAGCACATAGCGCTCCTGGGATTCGTTACACCAGATTTCCAGCGGGCTCATGCCTGGCTCGTCGCTAAGAATGTCGCGCAGTTCGAACCTCCCGCCGCGCCCGCCGTCGCTCACCAGCTCCGGCATGGCGTTGGAGAGACCGCCCGCGCCCACATCATGGATAAACAGGATTGGGTTAGCGTCGCCCAACTGCCAGCAGCGGTCGATCACTTCCTGGCAGCGGCGTTCCATTTCCGGGTTGTCGCGCTGAACAGAGGCAAAATCGAGATCCGCATCAGACTGGCCGGAAGCCATTGACGATGCCGCGCCGCCGCCGAGGCCGATATTCATCGCCGGGCCGCCAAGGACGATCAGCTTCGCGCCCACGACGATCTCGCCTTTCTGCACGTGATCGGCGCGAATATTACCGATCCCGCCCGCCAGCATGATCGGCTTATGGTAGCCGCGCAGCTCTTCGCCGTTGTGGCTGTTCACTTTCTCTTCATAAGTACGGAAGTAACCGGTCAGCGCCGGGCGACCAAATTCGTTGTTAAACGCCGCGCCGCCCAGCGGGCCTTCGGTCATGATATCCAGCGCGGTGACAATACGTTCCGGCTTGCCAAAATCCTCTTCCCACGGCTGTTCAAAGCCCGGAATACGCAGGTTGGAAACGGAGAAGCCCACCAGCCCGGCTTTTGGTTTCGCGCCACGCCCGGTGGCGCCTTCATCACGAATTTCGCCGCCGGAACCGGTCGCCGCCCCCGGCCACGGAGAGATGGCGGTTGGGTGGTTATGCGTTTCGACCTTCATCAGAATGTGCGCGGGCTCCTGATGAAAATCGTAACGGCCAGTATTGTGATCGGCGAAGTAGCGCCCCACCGCAGATCCTTCCATCACCGCGGCATTGTCTTTATAGGCAGAGAGCACATAGTCCGGCGTGGTTTCGAAGGTGTTTTTAATCATTTTAAACAGCGACTTCGGCTGCGGTTTACCGTCGATAATCCAGTCGGCATTAAAAATCTTGTGGCGGCAGTGCTCGGAGTTCGCCTGGGCGAACATGTACAATTCGATATCGTTCGGGTTGCGTCCCAGTTTGGTAAACGCCTCCTGCAAATAGTCGATTTCATCTTCCGCCAGCGCCAGACCAAGACGCAGGTTGGCGTCAATTAACGCCTGACGGCCTTCTCCCAGCAGATCGACACTGGAAACCGGCGCAGGCTGATGGTGGATAAACAGTTTTTCCGCATCGGTTAAAGAAGAGAACACCGTCTCCATCATACGGTCGTGCAGCTCTGCGGCCACTTGTCGCCACTGTTCCGCCGTCAACGTCGAAGCCTCGATATAGTACGCTACGCCGCGCTCCAGCCGATCAACCTGTTGCAGGCCGCAGTTGTGGGCGATATCCGTTGCTTTTGAAGACCAGGGGGAGATGGTACCAGGACGCGGTGTGACCAACAGGAGTTTACCCGCCGGCGTATGGCTGCTAAGCGCCGGGCCGTATTGCAGCAGACGGGTAAGCTGCGCCTGCTCGCTATCATTTAACGGGGCGTTCAGGTCAGCAAAATGGACATACTCAGCGTATATATTGTGGACCTGGAGGTTGGCAGCCTGAAAGCGCGCCAGCAGTTTATTGATACGGAATGCAGACAGTGCAGGCGAACCACGCAGAATTTCCATCATAAGTCTCTCGTCTTCTAAGCTTCGGTGTGCGCAAGGGGGGAAACGGCCGTCATTATAAAGAATCTGACGCGCCGACGAAACCGTTTGCGTAGAAATAAAATCACCGCTTTTTCTTGTCATACGGTGCGGCTATCGTTGCGAATAAGTTGCCAACTGGCGCATTGTTACGCAAAATGCCGCTCATTAATGACTTATCTATTGCAGCAAAACATCTTTTTCAGCCCGAGGCAACGCACGATCCAGAGAATTAACTAATTGAAAAAATTAAAGATTAATTATCTGTTCATCGGCATATTGACGCTGCTGCTGGCAGCAGCCCTTTGGCCCTCAATCCCCTGGTTCGGTAAAACCGAAAACCATATCGCCGCGATTCAAGCCCGGGGGGTACTGCGCGTCAGTACGATCGACTCGCCATTAACCTATTCCGTTATCAACGGTAAAAAATATGGTCTGGACTATGAACTGGCGCAGCAGTTCGCCAACTATCTCGGCGTGAAGCTGAAAGTGACGGTGCGCCAGAATATCAGCCAGTTGTTTGACGATCTGGATAACGGCAATGCCGACCTGCTCGCGGCAGGGCTGGTCTACGACAGCGCACGCGTTAAAAACTATCAGCCCGGTCCCATGTATTACTCGGTTTCGCAACAGCTCGTCTACCGGGTCGGACAATATCGCCCACGTTCGCTGGCGACCGTTAACGAGAATCAGCTTACCATTGCGCCAGGGCACGTCGTGGTCAATGACTTACAGCGTTTAAAAGAGACAAAGTTTCCCGACCTGAGCTGGAAAGTGGATGATAAAAAAGGCTCGACGACGCTGCTGGAAGAGGTCATCAGCGGCAAACTGGATTACACCATTGCCGATTCAGTGGCGATCAGTCTGTTTCAGCGCGTTCATCCCGAGCTGGCCGTGGCGCTGGATGTCACGGATGAACAGCCCGTGACCTGGTTTAGCCGACTGGACGACGATAATACGCTCTCCGCCGCGCTGCTCGATTTTTTCAATTCGATCAATGAAGACGGGTCGTTGGCGCGGATCGAAGAGAAATATCTGGGACATGGCGATGATTTCGACTACGTTGATACCCGCTCTTTCCTGCGAGCGGTAGATAACGTCCTGCCGGAGCTGGAACCGTTATTTAAAAAATATGCCAAAGAGATAGACTGGCGCCTGCTGGCGGCGATTTCTTATCAGGAATCACACTGGGACCCGCTGGCGACCTCGCCAACCGGCGTGCGCGGCCTGATGATGCTGACTAAAAATACCGCCCAAAGTCTGGGGCTGACCGACCGTACCGATGCGGAGCAAAGCATCAGCGGCGGCGCTCGCTATCTTGAAGATATGATGGCTAAAGTTCCCGAAACCGTTCCGGAAGACGAGCGTATCTGGTTTGCTTTAGCCGCCTACAATATGGGTTATGCGCACATGCTCGACGCCAGATCGCTGACGGTAAAAACCAAAGGCAATCCGGATAGCTGGACCGATGTGAAGCAGCGTTTGCCGCTATTAAGCCAAAAACCGTATTACAGTAAGTTAACCTACGGTTACGCGCGTGGACATGAGGCTTATGCTTATGTGGAAAATATCCGTAAATACCAGATAAGTTTGGTGGGGTATTTGCAGGAAAAAGAAAAGCAGGAAGCGGAAGCCATGAAACTGGCGCAGGATTACCCGGCGGTGTCGCCGGAGGAGCTGAATAAAGCCCCCTTCCCCTTCCTGTCGTTTTTATCGCAGTCATCAGGCTACCTGACGCATTCGCCGTCTTTACTGTTTACGCCGCAGAAGAAAGAAGAAAAATAGCGCGATGGTCTTATCGGATGGCGACGCGCAACGTCTTATCCGGCATTGCGCTATACTGCCGGCCCCGCGCCTTCCGCACGGTCGGCTTTCTTCAGAGCTTTAATTTCCTGACGACGCATACGGAAAAAATCACTGAGCAGCGTCGCACATTCATCGCGCAACACCCCTTCAATAATCTCGACCCGGTGATTCATTCCCGGATGGTGCAGCACGTCAATTAGCGATCCGGCCGCGCCGGTTTTTGCATCGCGCGCGCCAAAGACAACGCGTCCAATGCGGCTATGCACCATAGCGCCTGCGCACATCACACAGGGTTCCAGTGTGACATACAGCGTGGTATCCAGTAACCGGTAATTCTGCAATACCAGACCTCCCTGACGCAGCGCCATTATTTCAGCGTGCGCAGTAGGATCGTGGCGGCCAATGGGTCGGTTCCAGCCTTCGCCAATGACGCGATGGTTATGCACCAATACCGCGCCAACCGGAACCTCGCGTTCGTCCCAGGCGCGTTTCGCCAGCGTCAGCGCGTGGCGCATCCAGTATTCGTGATCTAATTCGACATCAGACAAAGAGGTAACTCCGGTAATGAAAGCGGGCGGCATTATACACAGACGCTATGCGTTTCACTATTCGAGCTGCTGCAACTCGCCGTGCGGCGTCACCCGCCAGCGATGCTGGCAAAAATAAAGCAGCGGGTTATCCTGTTTGCTGTCGCTGTAGCCGCTATAAAGACGCAGCGGCGTACCGATTTTACGTTCCAGTTGCGCGACTTTTTCATGGCCCAGACAGCGCACGGTTAATACCCAGCCGCCATACCGTCGCGCCATCTGGCTGGCGATGAGGTTAACGCGCGGCAGCCACGGCGTATCAAAATAGACTTGCTCTACCAATGATTGCGGAGAACCGGTAATAAGCCAGATATCCGCGTCAGAGCTCAATAGATAGGTGGTCAGACGCTCCTGTACTACCGGAAACGCCGTGACGTTAGCGCGAAACCAACGGACAAAATCCGCCTGATGCGCCTGCAAACGCGTTTCGCTATGGCCAAAAGTACAGCCCCACAATAACAGACTCATCGGCCAGCGGGCCGCACGCCCTTTTACCAGTAAACCGATACCGATAATGGGCAACAGCGGCAGTACGAGCAGCGCATTTAGCGGCTGACGGCGCAGCAAATAACGCAGAAAACTGCCGAACATATCCTGTTGATGTAACGTTCCATCCAAATCAAAAAAGACGACACGACGCTCGTGGCTGACCAAACCTTACTCCTCTGGATCATTGAACCCCAGCAGCCAGGTAAAAATAAACCCGGCAATTACCGCTATTAAATAGCCTAACAGATAGAACAGGACTTTTCCGGCAACAATTGTTAATGCCAGCGGCAAACCGGAAATACCAAAGGTAATTACCGTCGCCACTTTCCAGTAGCTGATCAACGCCCCGCCTACCGCGCCGCCGAGGCAAGCGCCAATAAATGGCTTACCCAATGGCAGCGTGACGCCAAAAATCAGCGGCTCGCCAATCCCCAGCAGTCCGACAGGAAGCGCGCCTTTAATTACCTTTTTGAGTCGCGCATTGCGGGTTTTCATCAGTACGGCAATGGCCGCGCCTATCTGACCAACGCCCGCCATCGCCAGGATGGGAAACAGCGCGTTATAGCCGTGCGCTTGCACCAGCTCCACATGAATAGGCACCAGCCCCTGATGCAGCCCGGTCAGTACCAACGGCAGGAAGGTTCCGGCTAACACCGCGCCCACCAGAAAACCGCCGTGATCGATAGCCCAGGACGCGCCGTGAGCGATAGCGTCTGAAATCCAGCCGCCAAGCGGTTGCAGAGCGACAATCGCTACCGCGCCGGTGATAACAGTCGTCAATAAAGGGTTAAGAATTAACTCCAGCGACCCCGGCAGCAGCTTACGGAACTGGCGCTCAATCCAGCACATTAACGCTACCACCAGCAGGACGGCGATGACGCCGCCCCGTCCCGGCTGAAGCGCCTCGCCAAAGAGCGTAATCTGCGCCAGTTGCGGGCTGGAAAGGATCCCCGCCATCACGCCGCCTAACGCCTGCGATCCGCCAAAGACTTTCGCGGTATTGACGCCAACCAGAATGTTCATGATAGCGAACACCGCGCTACCAAATATCCCCATCAGGCCCAGCAGGTTAGGATAGTGGACGGCAACATCGCCGACGATATCCGGACGTTTAAGAATATTGATAATGCCGGTAATCAAGCCGGATGCGATAAAGGCGGGAATAAGCGGAATAAAAACATTCGCCAGCTTACGCAACGCATCGCTCATCGGCGCTTTATACTTCGCTTTCGCCTCGGATTTGGTACGCGCCATAGCATCGTCCGGCTTTACACCACCTGCGGCAATCTGCACGCGCATCGCATCAACCACCTGCGCAGCCTTCCCCGGCCCAACGATCAGCTGATGTTGCTCCCCTTGCTTTACGTATCCACTGACGCCAGGCAACGCTTTTAAGCGCGGAATATCCAGTTGGCTGTCGTCCTGTACCTCCACTCTGACTCGCGTCATACAGTTTTCCAGGCGCAGAATATTTTGCTCTCCGCCGATACCACGTAAAATGTCGCTGGCGAGCGCTGCCGTCTTATCCATACACACCTCTTTAGTGTTCTAACGCCGCCCTTAAAAAGCCCTGATGAGCGGCGAGTTTTTCCCTGGCGGCTGCAGCATCCAGCCCCGTAAGCGCCATCAAAATGGCTGGCTTAACCTCAAAATCGGTCTGTTTCAGCAACGTTTCCGCCTCTTCACGACCTATCCCGGTCGCTTCAACGACCATCCGACACGCGCGATCGACCAGTTTGACGTTGGTGGCTTTCATATCCACCATCAGGTTTTGATAGACCTTGCCGAATTTCACCATCGCGCCGGTAGAAATCATATTGAGCACCATTTTCTGTGCGGTGCCGGATTTCAGCCGCGTGGAGCCGGTAATCGCTTCCGGCCCGACAACGGGCAAAATAGCGATATTAGCCTCCCGCGCAATAGGCGAATCTGGATTACAGGAGACGGCAACAGTGGTACAACCGGACTGTCGCGCATAGCGCAGGCCGCCAATCACATAGGGTGTACGACCCGACGCCGCGAGCCCCACGACCAGATCCTGTTCTTGCAGATTTAGCGCGACAAGATCGTCTTCGCCTGCCTGTTGGCTGTCTTCCGCGCCTTCGACCGCTTTCAGCAACGCGCCCGGCCCACCGGCAATCAGCCCGACGACCAGACCGTGCGGAACGCCAAACGTCGGGGGGCATTCTGAGGCATCCAGTACGCCAAGCCGACCACTGGTGCCCGCGCCCATATAGATGATACGTCCGCCAGACTTCAGCGCCGCCGCAGCGGCATCCACCGCACGCGCAACGTCAGGCAGAGTGGCTTTTACCGCTTCCGCTACCCGCGTATCCTGTTCATTAAAACGCTTAACTAATTCAGGAGTAGGCAACGCATCCAGATCCATCGTTTGCGGGTTACGGGTTTCAGACACTAAGGTACCAAGATTCATTTTTGTCCCTCTGGAATTTTTAATTCATAATAAGCGTCCATGATGGAATAGAATATTCCCCCAGGCGAGTGAAATTTCGTTTTGTCGTCGCCATCACGTTTCGCAGGAGCTGCCCATGAACTGTTTGATTCGTATTCGCCAGCGTTATCCGGATCTCGCGCAAAGCGACAGGAAACTGGCGGATTATCTGCTCGCGCAACCGGATACGGCGCGGCATCTGAGCTCGCAGCAACTGGCGGCCGAAGCGGGCGTCAGCCAATCCAGCGTAGTCAAGTTCGCGCAAAAACTGGGGTTTAAAGGGTTTCCGGCGTTGAAACTGGCTATCAGCGAAGCGTTGGCCAGCAATCCTAATCCGCATTCCGTTCCCGTTCATAACCAGATTCGCGGCGACGATCCGATGCGCCTGGTCGGGGAAAAATTAATTAAAGAGAATGTGGCGGCAATGCACGCCACGCTGGACGTTAACAGTGAAGAAAAGCTGTTAGAAAGCGTCACGATGCTGCGCCACGCCCGCCGTATTGTGATCACCGGGATTGGCGCCTCTGGGCTGGTGGCGCAAAATTTTGCCTGGAAGCTACTGAAGATTGGCATTAACGCGGTGGTTGAGCGCGATATGCACGCCCTGCTGGCAACAGTGCAGGCGCTGGCGCCGGAGGATCTGCTGCTGGCGATCTCTTATTCCGGGGAACGGCGCGAGCTGAACCTGGCGGCGGACGAAACATTACGCGCAGGCGCGAAGATCCTGGCCATTACCGGTTTTTCTCCCAACGCCTTGCAGCAGCGCGCCACTCACTGTCTGTATACGATTGCTGAAGAGCAGGCGACGCGCAGCGCCGCTATCTCTTCGACACATGCGCAAATGATGTTGACCGACTTACTGTTTATGGCGCTGGTACAACAGGATTTAGAGCGGGCGCCGGAGCGTATTCGCCATAGCGAGGCGCTGGTAAAAAAACTGGTTTGAAAATGGCTCTTCCGCCTCATGCAGAAGAGCTATCAAGTTTATTGCGCTTCTTTAGCGTGAATCAATTGCGTCAGGAGTTTGTTAACCGGTACGGCAATATTGTTCTGAGCGCCGATTCGCGCAATCGCACCATTTAAATAGTCGATTTCGGTCAGTCGGCCTTTATGTAAATCCTGATGCATAGAAGGATAGTGGTGGCCGCTCTCACGCGGATCGAACACTTTCTTCACCGTATTCATCACCATTTGCTCAGTCAACGGAATATTCTGGCTGGCAGCAACTAACACAAACTCATCAACTACCGCTTGCGCTAAATCTAAAGCACCAGGCCGCTGACCAAATCCGCCGACATTACAATCCAGTAGCGCGCAATAGGTGTTCATTACGCTATTAAAGGCTGCTTTCTTCCAGATCGATAATAATACGTCAGGGCTTATTTCAGCATTCAATCCCGCGCTATTAAGGGTGGCAATGACCTTAGCCTCTTGAGCCGAATCCTGGCTGGCAATCGGCTGCAGTTCAATCGTTCCGGTACCGGTGGCCATAATATGCCCAGCCCCCTCCAGTTCGCTGGACCATAACGTCACACCCGCATAGATTTTCTGCCGATCGACATATTTCTCCAGGGTTTCGATATTTCCCAGGCCGTTAGATAAAATCATCACGACCTTCGCGGCTGGCAGCAGCGGCTTAATACGCTGTAACATGCTATCCAACTGCATGGCTTTGGTAAACAGAATAACCAGCTCAAACTCCCCCTGGGATTCATCAGCCAACATAGCAGGGATGGGGTAATACTTCTGAGTCGTTTCCGTTTCGACAAACAACCCCTTGCTACGAATAGCGTCGACATGCTCCTGCCAGCCATCAATAAGCGTCACGTCGTGCCCGGCCTCCAGCAGCATATAGCCAAAACGACATCCCATAGCGCCTGCACCTGCGATTGCAATTTTCATTTTTATTTCCTTATTATCTGATTAATGAATTTTGGCTAAAACCGTTGCGACATATTTCTTCGTTATCAGGGTCAACACGACTCCAATAAGCAATAGCACCGTTGTCAAAATAAATACTGTATTGTAGCTTCCGGTATATTTTGCAATAGCGGACGTTACATAAGGAGCAATAACCGCACCGACGGCAAAACCAAAATACATAAAGCCGTAGTTTAGCCCCTGGTTACGCATACCAAAATTCTGGCTGGTCAAGCCAGGGAAGATAACTAATATACCGGCATAAGCAAAGCCCACGCCCAGAGCGCTGAAATAAAATACCGAAGTATTGCCATTGAAGAAAAATAACAGCAGCATACACAAGCAAGTAAAGAGGTAAACAATAACCAGCGTATTATAGCCGCCTAATTTATCGGTTAACCCTCCCCAGAACAGGCGACCGATCGAGTTAAATATCGAGACCAGGCTAACGACTAATGCACCGGACAGTAAACCGTACTGCGTCATACCAATTTGCGCAGAACTTGAGCTAATTACCATCCCAGAGAACACGCCCAGCGCCAGAATCATAAACAGCAGCCAGAAGCGCAGATCTTTCAGCATGTGCCGATAGTCTTTATCCAGTGGCGACGCTTTAATTCCTCCACTATCTTTTGCTGGCGCGCTACGAATAAAGAACTGGACGATAAAAATAACCACCAGATAAACAATACCCAGATATAACAACGCCCGACTAACATCGTGAGTTTGCGCCATAAAATATTCGGCCAGGCGGGTGCAAAGTAGCGTCCCGACGCCAACACCCGCCAGTACGATACCGCTGGCAAGACCGCGACGGTCAGGGAAAAATTTCAGAATATTATTAAGATTACCCGTAAAAGCCAGGCCCGATCCCAACCCGGCAATGACGCCGTAGGTTAAAAACAGCATGGGCAAATTATCCACAAACCCGGACAAGATAAAACCTAAAGAAAACAGGATACCACCGATAACTATCGCCTGCTTTCCTTTACCATTGTCGATCATTCTCCCGCCCCAAATCATCGGTAAAGGAATGATCCCCATATTGATAGAGAATGCTAACGCCAGCGTAGCCGGATCCCAGTGATATTGCGCCATGAGTGGTGTTTTGAAATAGCTAAATGCGTAGACGCCCCCGAGCACAAAATTGATGCACACGTGAGCGGCAAGCATTCCCCAGCGGTTGATTGATGCCGACATAATTTTCCCTTTTTAAAATGCACTGATCACAGTTTAAAAAAAGCAAAATAGGCAAACAATTTGGTATTTTTTATAATCGTTATAACAAAACCCAATCGATTGGCATTAAATTTTAATGAATATCAAACAACTACACTCCTTCCTGATATTGTGTGATGAATTACATTATGGTCGGGCAGCCAGTCGCCTGTTTATCACTCAGCCATCATTAAGTCAGCAAATCAAACAACTTGAGTCATCACTTAAAACAATATTATTTAAGCGAAAAGGTAGAGGAATTAAATTAACAAAAGCAGGCATTATTTTGCAACGACACGCTAACAAAATAATGCTGGATTTAAAAAATGCCGAAAATGAACTTCTTCCCTATCAGGACCAACAGCGCGATACTATTTCAATCGGGGTGTCAGGCAGTTACCTGGTCCTGCCCGCTTTTCGCAACTTTATGGCGCACCATCCGGAAATATCTTTAAATGTTAAAGAGTTCTCAACTGAGCAAACCATTAAAAAGTTGACGGATAGCGCCGTTGATATTGGCATTGTTTATCGAACAGCGCTCCCTGCCCAGCTAAGCTCGACCATGCTGTTTGAAGATGAAATTATCGCTGCAATCCCACTTTCTCATCCTCTGGCGACACGCGAACGTCTGCATCTAAAAGATTTAAACGACCAGCCCATTATCGTGCTTAATGACTCTCTGCTATTAAGAGGGATCATCACCACAGAATTTAATAACCGCAAAGTCGTTCCTAACGTCATCTGCGAACTGGATAACCACTACTCATGCCTTGAGTATGCCGAAGCGCAGATTGGCATCGCATTTATTACCCGCTCGCTAACCCATTTATCGACACCCAAAAATGTTCGCCTGGTTTCACTGGGCATCCCCGCATTCTTTATTCCTGTCATGCTGGTGCACAGTAATGACCTTTCACTGGATAACGCAACCATCTGCCTGCTCAAGCAGATCAAAAATTTTTACACGGTAGATAACAAATCAGCGCCAGAAAAGAGCTGGCCCGAGCAGAAAATAGGCGTATAATGCCCGCCCGATTTGTGTTGTTTCTGAGAATTTCCTGATGGCGCTGTTAATCACCAAAAAATGTATCAACTGCGATATGTGCGAGCCGGAGTGCCCGAATGAGGCGATTTCATTGGGCGACAGCATTTATGAAATTAACAGCGACAAATGCACCGAGTGTGTAGGCCATTACGAAACGCCGACCTGTCAGAAAGTCTGCCCAATCCCCAATACGATTTTGCAGGATCCCGCCCATGTCGAAAGCGAAGAACAGTTGTGGGATAAGTTTGTTCTGATGCATCACGCAGATAAACTGTAAGCGGGTTAACGTATTTCCAACGCAACAATGCCTGATGGCGCTATGCTTATCAGGCCGACAATATATCGGCCTGTAGGTCAGATAACGTGTTTACGCCGCCATCCGGCAAATCTAACTTTCCAGAATGACCGTAGCGCAGGCGTAATGGCGTTCATCGGCCAACGTGACATGCATGTGCGCCACACCGAGTTTTTCCGCCAGCGTTAACGCCTCGCCCCACAGCCGCAAACGTGGTTTTCCCAGCTCATCGTTAAACACTTCGAACTGATTAAACGCCAGACCGTTGCGGATGCCGGTGCCAAAAGCTTTCGCTGCCGCCTCTTTGACCGCAAAACGCTTGGCGAGAAAACGCACCGGCTGCTGATGCGTCTCCCAGATAGCCCACTCGTTGTCACTGAGCACACGCCTTGCCAGACGTTCGCCGGAACGGGAGATCACTGCCTCAATGCGGGCAATCTCTACAATATCCGTTCCCAGGCCGAGAATCGCCATTAGCCGCGCGCTTCCAGCATCAAACGTTTCATTTCAGCCACCGCCTCTTTCAGCCCCGTCATCACCGCCCGACCAATAATGGCATGACCGATATTGAGCTCGTGCATTTCCGGCAGTGCGGCAATAGCTTTGACGTTATGGTAAGTCAGGCCATGACCCGCATTTACTTTTAGCCCCAGACGGGCCGCCAGGGTCGCGGCGCTGGCGATACGCGCCAGCTCTTTTGCCTGTTCCGCATCGGTTTCTGCGTTGGCGTAGCAGCCGGTATGGATTTCGATAAACGGCGCGCCGACTTCCGCCGCCGCGTTGATTTGCGTTTCATCGGCATCGATAAAGAGCGAAACCTGGATGCCAGCCGCCGCCAGGCGCGCACAGGCATCACGCATTTTATCGCGCTGTCCGGCCACATCCAGACCGCCTTCGGTGGTGACTTCCTGGCGTTTTTCCGGCACCAGACAACAGAAATGCGGCCTGGTTTCTACGGCGATCGCCAGCATCTCTTCGGTCACCGCCATCTCCAGATTCATACGCGTATGCAGCGTCTGACGCAGAATGCGCACATCGCGATCGGTAATGTGGCGACGATCTTCGCGCAGGTGTACGGTAATGCCGTCCGCGCCTGCCTGTTCAGCAATAAACGCCGCCTGTACCGGATCCGGATAGTCGGTGCCGCGCGCATTACGTAACGTGGCAATGTGGTCAATATTGACGCCTAACAGTAATTCAGCCATGACAATCCTCGTTAATCTTTCTTCGTTTTTACTGTGCGTTTGGGCATAAATTGCCGGAACAGCTCCCGGCTTTTTAACGGTTTTCCCCCAAGATACGGCTTTAATGCCATACGGGTAAAGCGTTTAGCGGCACGCAGGGTATCTACATCCGGAAATTCCCGCGCCTCCAGCGCTTTCAGGTGCCGTCCGGTAAAGGTGTTGTTATCGATGACGACGCTGGCGAAAAAGCCTTTTTCTTCGCGGTAACGGTAGGTCATGGTGTCATCCACCCGTTCGCCGCTGCCTGCACAGTGGGTGAAATTGACGCCATACCCCAGATGACCCAGCAACGCCAGTTCGAAACGTCGCAACGCCGGTTCAGGCGAGCCGGTGGTTCCCGCCAGCGCCTGAATACAGTTCAGATAATCAAAAAAGAGTTCGGAGAAGCGCGTTTCATATTCCAGTACGCGAGAGAGGAGTTCGTTGATGTACAGGCCGCTATAGAGCGTAATACCGCTTAACGGCAGCGCCAAAGAAACTGCCTCGGCGCTGCGCAGGCTTTTCACCTCGCCGCGTCCGCTGTAGCGTAGCAATAACGGCGTAAAAGGCTGCAACGCGCCTTTCAGATTGGAACGTTTAGATCGCGCGCCTTTGGCGACAAGGCGCACGCGCCCCGATTCTTCCGTGAAGACGTCCAGCATCAGGCTGGTTTCGCTCCAGGGGCGACTGTGCAGGACAAATGCGCGCTGCCACCCTTCCACGCTGTGTTAACTCACAGATCGTCTACGTAACCGAGACTACGCAGAGCGCGTTCGTCATCGGCCCAGCCGGATTTCACTTTCACCCACAATTCCAGGTGTACCGGCGCTTCGAACATCTCCTGCATGTCTTTACGCGCTTCAATACCAATGGTTTTGATTTTGGCGCCTTTGTTGCCAATCACCATCTTCTTCTGCCCTTCGCGCTCGACGAGGATTAACCCGTTGATATCATAGCCGCCGCGTTCGTTGGTAACAAAACGTTCAATCTCAACGGTAACGGAATACGGCAGCTCGGCGCCGAGAAAACGCATCAGCTTTTCACGAATGATTTCAGACGCCATAAAGCGCTGAGAGCGATCGGTGATGTAATCTTCCGGGAAGTGATGAATCGCTTCCGGTAAATGTTTACGCACGATACCGGCAATGGTATCGACGTTCATACCCGTTTCAGCAGAGATGGGTACGATATCAAGAAAGTTCATCTGGCTTGCCAGGAACTGGAGGTGCGGCAGCAAATCAGCTTTTTCCTGCACGTTATCCACCTTGTTAACGGCGAGAATAACCGGCGCTTTGCCATCGTGCAGTTTGTTCAGGACCATTTCGTCGTCCGGCGTCCAACGGGTGCCTTCCACAACGAAAATCACCAGCTCAACGTCGCCAATCGAACTGCTCGCCGCCTTATTCATCAAACGGTTAATGGCGCGCTTTTCTTCCATATGCAGTCCCGGGGTATCGACATAAATTGCCTGATACGGGCCTTCGGTATGAATACCGACAATGCGGTGGCGCGTGGTCTGCGCTTTACGGGAAGTGATTGAAATCTTCTGCCCAAGCAGTTTGTTCAGCAAGGTGGATTTGCCAACGTTCGGACGTCCGACGATGGCAATAAATCCGCAGTAAGTTTTGTCAGTGCTCATTCCAACTCCAGTTTTTTCAGCGCCTGTTCGGCGGCAGCCTGCTCCGCCTTACGACGGCTGGAACCCGTGCCAACCACCGGTTCGCTCAGGCCGCTGACCTGGCAGTGGATAGTAAATTCCTGATCGTGCGCCTCGCCGCGCACCTGCACAACCAGGTAAGATGGCAGCGGCAGATGGCGACCCTGCAAATACTCCTGCAAGCGCGTTTTAGGATCTTTTTGTTTATCGCCCGGACTTATCTCATCCAGACGGGTTTTATACCAGTTAAGGATTAACTGCTCGACGGTCTGGATATTGCTATCGAGAAATACTCCGCCGATTAACGCTTCAACGGTGTCCGCCAGAATGGACTCTCGACGGAATCCGCCGCTTTTTAATTCGCCCGGCCCTAAACGCAGGCACTCGCCTAAATCAAATTCACGGGCTAATTCCGCCAGCGTATTACCACGTACCAACGTGGCGCGCATACGGCTCATATCTCCCTCATCCACCCGTGGAAAACGGTGATAAAGCGCGTTAGCGATAACGAAGCTCAGGATTGAATCGCCTAAAAATTCCAGGCGTTCGTTATGTTTACTGCTGGCGCTGCGGTGAGTTAATGCCTGCTGCAACAGCTCCTGATGATTAAAAGTGTAGCCCAGCTTCCGTTGAAGCCGATTAATTACGATGGGGTTCATGCGATACCAATAAATGAATGCGTCAACAATCCAGCACACGAAACAGACCTGATACACGTCATCTGTCCTGCCGCATCGCTGCAGCGGAAAGAAGGTTGTCTATAACCAACGCTGTTTCGTGTGCCGTGGCGACCAAACGGCGCCAACCTAAAACTTCGGGGGAATATTCTATACACAACGACAGGGGATGTCGTTAGTCTGAGGGAATTTATCCAGGAAATAATTCACGCTGCCGCTAAAAAGACGGCAGCGTGAACGATCATTTCGTCACAGTTAGTGAATACCGCCGATACGACTCAGGCGTACGCCTGTCGGCCACTCCCCTTCCTGCTTATCAAAGCTCATCCAAATAGCGACCGCTTTACCGACCAGATTCGCTTCCGGAACAAATCCCCAGTAACGGCTATCCGCGCTGTTATCGCGGTTGTCGCCCATCATGAAATATTGCCCCGGCGGTACAACCCAGGTCGCCAGCGGTTGTCCTGGCTGTTGGTAATACATGCCCAACTGATCCTGGGCTATCGGCACCATCAGGATGCGGTGGGTCACATCGCCCAACGTCTCTTTACGTTCGGTCAGGCGAATGCCGTTTTCTTTCGTCTCGTTTAGCGGAACCTCAAAGAAACCGCTGGTCGCTTCTCCGCCGTTACGGCGGGCAAAGGTCTGTACAAAATCGCTCGGCTCAACGTTAGAGTAGGTAACCGGCAGCGCATTTTCGCACGCCTGACCGGAGCTACAGCCAGGCTGAATCGTCACCTCTTTCGCAACCGGATCATAAGTGATTTTATCGCCCGGCAAACCGACTGCGCGTTTGATGTAATCTAACTTAGGATCTTCCGGATATTTAAATACCACAATATCCCCGCGCTTTGGATGACCGGTTTCAATCAGGGTTTTCTGGTAGATCGGATCTTTAATGCCGTAGGCAAATTTTTCCACCAGAATAAAATCGCCGATAAGCAGTGTCGGCATCATTGAGCCTGACGGGATCTGAAAGGGTTCATAAAGAAATGAACGAACGATCAGAACGATCGCCAGAACCGGGAAAACCGACGCCCCGGTCTCCAGCCAGCCCGGCTTAGGCGCCACTTTATTGAGCGTAGCGTTATCCAGCGCATCTCCCGACGCCGTTTGCGCGGCAGCCTGGCGCGCCCGACGTTTTGGCGCGAAAACAAACTTATCAACGCACCATAAAATGCCCGTCACCAGTGTGGCTATCACCAGAATCAGGGCAAACATGTTCGCCATGCCAACTCCTTAGGGATTATTTATTGTCTTTACCGACATGCAGAATGGCGAGGAACGCCTCCTGAGGCAGCTCGACGTTACCGATCTGCTTCATGCGTTTCTTACCTTCTTTCTGTTTCTGCAGCAGTTTTTTCTTACGACTGATATCGCCGCCGTAGCACTTCGCCAGCACGTTTTTACGTAACTGTTTTACCGTCGAACGAGCAATAATATGCGTACCAATCGCCGCCTGAATCGCGATATCAAACTGCTGGCGTGGAATCAAATCTTTCATTTTCTCCACCAGCTCGCGACCACGGCTTTGCGAGTTATCACGGTGCGTGATCAGCGCCAGCGCATCGACACGCTCGTTGTTGATTAACACATCAACACGCACCATATCGGAAGCCTGGAAGCGCTTGAAGTTATAATCCAGAGACGCATAGCCGCGCGACGTTGATTTCAGACGGTCAAAGAAGTCGAGCACCACTTCCGCCATCGGGATTTCATAGGTCAACGCGACCTGGTTACCGTGATACACCATGTTAGTTTGTACGCCGCGTTTCTCAATACACAGCGTAATAACGTTACCTAAATAGGCTTGTGGTAACAGCATATGACATTCGGCGATAGGCTCGCGCAGTTCATAAATGTTATTCAACGGCGGCAGCTTGGAGGGGCTATCAACATAGATAGTCTCTTTCGCCGTTGTTTCTACTTCATACACCACGGTCGGCGCAGTGGTGATCAGATCCAGATCGTATTCGCGTTCCAGACGCTCCTGAATGATCTCCATGTGCAACAGGCCGAGGAAGCCGCAGCGGAAACCAAAGCCCAGCGCCGAGGAGCTTTCCGGTTCATAAAACAGTGAGGCATCGTTCAGGCTCAGCTTGCCGAGCGCGTCGCGGAAACTTTCATAATCGTCGGAGCTGACCGGGAACAGACCTGCATAGACCTGCGGTTTCACCTTCTTAAAGCCCGGCAACGCTTTTTCCGCTGGGTTACGCGCTGAGGTTAAGGTATCGCCAACCGGCGCGCCGAGGATATCTTTAATGGCGCAGACCAGCCAGCCTACTTCACCGCACTTCAGCTCGGTACGATCAACCTGTTTTGGCGTGAAGATCCCCAGGCGGTCAGCGTTGTAGGTCTGCCCGGTGCTCATCACTTTAATTTTGTCGCCTTTACGCATGGTGCCGTTTTTAATACGCACCAGCGATACCACGCCCAGGTAGTTATCGAACCAGGAGTCAATAATCAGCGCCTGCAGCGGGCCGTCCGGATCGCCTTGCGGCGGCGGGATATCGCGCACCAGGCGTTCCAGAACATCCGTCACGCCGACACCCGTTTTGGCGGAGCAGCGTACCGCGTCCGTCGCATCGATACCGACAATGTCTTCGATTTCTTCCGCCACACGCTCCGGATCGGCGGCCGGCAGGTCAATCTTGTTAAGCACCGGCACCACTTCAAGATCCATTTCCATCGCGGTGTAGCAGTTCGCCAACGTTTGCGCTTCTACGCCCTGGCCGGCATCCACCACCAGCAGCGCGCCCTCGCAGGCGGCTAACGAACGGGAAACTTCATAGGAAAAGTCAACGTGTCCCGGCGTGTCGATAAAGTTCAGTTGATAAGTTTCACCATCAGACGCTTTAAAATCCAGCGTCACACTCTGGGCTTTAATAGTAATACCGCGCTCACGCTCAAGATCCATCGAATCAAGTACCTGAGCTTCCATTTCACGGTCAGACAGGCCACCGCAGATTTGGATAATACGGTCAGACAGCGTCGATTTACCGTGGTCAATGTGAGCAATGATCGAAAAGTTACGTATGTTCTTCATAGAGATAAATTATTATGCCTTACGCCTGGTTGACCAGACTTTAGAGGTCGCTGTTCTGAGCTTAACGTCTGTTTTAACTGAAACGCCGCATTCTACACTACAACGCTAAGGCGAGGAAATGTTCATAGTGTAAGGAGAGCGGGAACTGGAAAACGCCTCGCTTTTTTCCTGTAAAACACCGCAACGCAGGAAAAGCGCATGTTTATCGGGACAACAACCCAACGCGGCAGGTGCACCGTTGGGCAAAACGTTTACTGGCGCGTTTCGATTGAGGTAGTTTCGACGCGGACAAGGTTCGGCGGGAGGGCAACGTTTAAAATCACCGGCTGCCAGGCGTCGCGCTCCGCCAGTTTTCGGGAATAGCCGCGGGCAACCAGAAAACCGCCCACGCCGCCCAGCACGGCCCCGCTTAATGCGGCAAGGTCAGATCCAAACAGCATCTGAAAAAGCGCCGCACAAAGAAATAGCCCTGCTAAAGGCGACATATAGACCAGCAACGCCGAACCTAAAAGGCTTTTTTCGGCGATGCCCAACTCGACTTTCTGCCCCGGCGCCAGCGGCTCCGCGCTTGGCACAACAATGGTATGCGTGGTTTGCGGCCCTAATTTATTCAGCACGCGACTGCCGCATCCCGCACGGGAGGCGCAACTGCTGCATGACGCTTTAACGTCGCAGCTCACCACCGCCTGACCATTCTGCCAGGAGACAACGGTTGCCCACTCTTTAATCATTGTACTGCCCTGAATTTGATACTGTCGGCAATGCGCTTCGCCGTTTGCGGCGGAAGCTCGCCGACAATGGTGATTTCCGCGTTGTCGCGAACGCTGCTATAAACCGTTCGGCGCCCGGTGCGCAGCATCTGATCGCTGCTGTTTTGCGTCGCCCGGTTCACATTGACGGAAAAGCTAAACAGACCGTCAGAATAAAGCCGCGATTCGATAGGCAGGTTATCCATCGTCGGCAACGGACGACGGCTGCTGGAAACTTCGCTAAAGCCTTGCGGCACCCAGGATGGACTCCAGTTAAATTTCGTTTTTTCGCCACCGGGAACAGAAAGCAGCGGCGGCAGATTCGCCTTCGCCAGCGCCTGCATGTTGCTGCCGATATCTTGACTCACCGTGAACGCAATAACGCGGAACTGCTCCAGCGTCTCGCCATCGCGATCCAGCAGATCAACACGCATCGGCAGTTTGGTGTCCATGTCCATCCAGACGATATAGCTGTAACGCGTACCATCGCGCGCCACAACGCGGATAACTTCGCACAATCTGTCTGCGATACGGGTGCGTCCGACAGAAATAAAGTCGTAGTAAGGCGCCAGGCGCTTAAAGTCGGTGTAAATCAGGGAAGGCAGAGAATCGACAATATAATCACCGTTCAGGGTGAACGGCTCAAGGCCCGGTTCAAAATAACTGATTTCATTACCACGCTGTACGACCTCCCGGCGGGGACCGTCCAACTGTAGCAATTGCGCAAGCGGGCGACCATCCAGGCGTGCGTGTCGATAACGTAGAGATTCAACGCCTTGTTTCGTGATGCTGACGAATGACAGCTCGTAATTCAGTGACTGACTGGCGATGTTCATCTGCTGCAATAACGCCCCGGACGCAGGGTCGGCCGAGGCGTTTGCTGAGAAGAACAGGCTAGCCGCCACAAGGGACATGGCAAACCAAAGTTGCTTCATTACTGCGATTGCGTTCCTAAAGTTTGGATTCCTGGCACCTGTACCGCGGCTTGCTGGGTTTGCGCCTGCTCAAACTGAAGCTGTTCGGAGTGCAGTCGGCGCTGCAGTTCATAGTCCTGCAACATGGCATTAATGCGACGACGCTGCTCCTGTACCTGCTGTTGCTGACTGCCGACAGGCGCTGCTTCAGAAGGCACTCCCAGACTTACCGGGCTGGCTTTCCCCATCATAGGCAGGGTATTGAAAACCGGCGTTTCAGGTTGTTGGGATGTTTCAGATTGCCCATTATAGTGCTGGACACCGACGATAACTGCAAGTGAAACGCACGCCGCCACGCCCATTTGGGTAAGCTGCGCCGCCCACGGACGCACTTTTTTCCAGAACGGCATTTTCTGCCATTGCTGCGGAGCGGGTTGGGCCTCAGGGATTAATGGCGACACCTGACGTACTGGCTCGTTTTCAATAGCGGCCATCACGCGAGCGGATATATCGAAATGGAGAACGTCAGGCGTATCCCCCCGCATTGAATCGCGGATCAGGTGATAACTCTCCCAGGTTTTCTGCATTTCCGGGTCGTGCGTAAGCGCTTTGAGCAGCTCACTATCCAACGTTTCGCCATCCATCAAAGCGGAAAGTTTTTCTTTCTGCATGCCTAATACCTTTTCCAGTATCCCGCTATCGTCAACGCCTGATAAGCGGTTGAACTTTATTATCAATAGCTTCCCGCGCCCGGAAGATACGTGAACGCACCGTCCCCACCGGACAATCCATGATAGCCGCTATCTCTTCATAGCTCAGGCCATCCAGCTCCCGTAAGGTGATTGCCATACGTAAATCTTCCGGGAGGGACTCAATAGTTCGGAAAACTATCTGTCTCAGTTCTTCTGACAACATTAAGTTCTCAGGGTTCGAAATTTCTTTCAGCGCGCCGCCGCTTTCAAAGTTTTCTGCTTCAATCGCGTCTACATCACTGGAAGGCGGACGACGCCCCTGCGCAACCAGGTAGTTCTTCGCGGTATTGACCGCAATGCGATACAACCAGGTATAAAAAGCGCTATCCCCCCGGAAAGAATCCAGCGCGCGATAGGCCTTAATAAATGATTCCTGTACGACATCGGGAACGTCGCCCGATGGCACATAGCGGGAAACCAGACTCGCCACTTTATGCTGGTAGCGCACTACCAGTAAGTTAAAGGCTTTCTGATCTCCCTTCTGGACCCGTTCAACCAGGACCTGGTCCGTTAACTGCTCGCTCATCCGAGGTAATGTCTCCCCAAACCAAATTTCCACGCGCTTTCGAAACGCCACTCCATAAGCCGCACTATGAGCAAGCAACAGGTTAGAGTGTCTATGTTTCGTAAAGTTCCGTTACGCATTTGTTTTTGTTTGTCATGTTGTAGACAGGTCTTATCTTCCATTATAAGTCTACAGATGCTGAACAACGCACTATCTGTACAGAAATGCCCATTTCGTCGTTTGCAGAGTAACCTAACAGCATCTTTATTTCACTACAAAATCCGACGCTAACACCCTGCCCTATAAAATATTTTTTGCCGTTTATCTCTCGCCGTATTTTTATTTTATGTTTAATAAGCACAACACTTTTGAAATCATAACGTGCTTTTTAGCGCCATATAGTGCTAATCTGCCGCAACCATGTTTAGTAAATTAAACAAGAACCATGATGACAACTCCTGAACTGTCCTGTGATGTGTTAATTATCGGCAGCGGCGCGGCCGGACTCTCGCTGGCGCTGCGTCTGGCTGAAAAACATAAGATTATCGTCCTGAGTAAAGGGCCGGTGAGCGAGGGCTCCACGTTTTATGCGCAGGGCGGTATTGCCGCCGTGTTTGATGAAACCGACAGTATTGCGTCGCATGTCGAAGATACGCTGATTGCCGGTGCCGGAATTTGCGATCGCCACGCGGTGGAGTTTGTCGCCAGCAACGCCCGTACCTGCGTGCAGTGGCTTATCGATCAGGGCGTGCTGTTTGATACGCATGTCCAGCCAAACGGCAAGGAGAGCTATCATCTCACGCGTGAAGGCGGCCATAGTCATCGCCGTATCCTTCATGCCGCCGACGCTACCGGAAAGGAAGTCGAAACCACATTGGTCAGTCGGGCGCAAAATCATCCTAATATTCAGGTGCTGGAGCGCAGCAACGCCGTTGATTTAATTATCTCCGATAAAATGGGTCTGCCGGGGCCTCGCCGGGTCGTCGGCGCCTGGATCTGGAATCGCAATAAAGAGTGGGTTGAAACCTGTCATGCGAAGTCGGTGGTGCTGGCGACCGGCGGCGCCTCAAAGGTGTATCAATATACCACTAACCCGGATATTTCCTCCGGCGACGGTATCGCGATGGCCTGGCGCGCAGGCTGTCGGGTCGCTAATCTGGAATTTAACCAGTTTCATCCCACCGCCCTTTATCACCCGCAGGCGCGTAATTTTCTCCTTACCGAAGCGCTGCGTGGCGAAGGCGCATACCTTAAACGTCCGGACGGTTCACGGTTTATGCCGGACGTTGACGAACGCGGGGAACTGGCGCCGCGCGATATTGTCGCCCGCGCTATTGACCATGAGATGAAACGACTCGGCGCAGACTGTATGTTTCTCGATATCAGCCACAAGCCTGACGATTTTGTCCGCCAGCACTTCCCGATGATCTATGCGAAACTGCTCGATTTGGGGATGGATTTAACCAAAGAACCGATTCCCATTGTTCCTGCCGCGCACTATACCTGCGGCGGCGTGGTCGTCGATGATTATGGTCGTACCGATGTAGACGGCTTATATGCCATTGGCGAAGTCAGTTACACCGGCCTGCACGGCGCTAACCGTATGGCGTCCAACTCGTTGCTGGAATGCTTAGTGTACGGCTGGTCCGCAGCAATGGATATCGACAGGCGAATGCCTTCTGTCCACAGCGTTGACGTCCTTCCCGCCTGGGATGAAAGCCGCGTGGAGAACGCCGATGAGCGGGTGGTGATTCAGCATAACTGGCACGAACTGCGTCTGCTGATGTGGGACTATGTGGGGATTGTGCGCACGACGAAACGGCTGGAGCGCGCCCTACGGCGTATTACTATGTTGCAACAAGAGATTGACGAGTATTACGCCAACTTTCGCGTCTCGAATAATTTACTGGAGCTGCGCAATCTGGTGCAAGTGGCCGAACTGATTGTGCGTTGCGCGATGATGCGTAAAGAGAGCCGGGGGCTGCACTTTACGCTGGATTATCCGCAACAACTGGCTGAATCAGGCCCATCGATCCTTTCGCCATTAACGCCTCACATAAATAGATAAAATGCCTGGGTCAGCGCCGTATAACTTTCAGAATAATGCTGGTCTGACCCGCGAATTACTAATCTGTCGCTAAAGCACTCCCCGGCTTGCGGGGAGAATGCGAGCAAAACCCGGTGCGGCAAGCGCGCTTCGTTTTCCGCAACGTCAGTACGTAGCCGCAAATGCCATCCCATGTTGAGCGCTTGCTGCGTAAAAGCGTTACCTATTTGTTCCGGCAAGACTACGCAAAAAAAGCCATCTTCGGTAATACAATCCGCCGCAATAGCCAATAACGTCTGGTGATCCAGCGTAGCGGTGTAACGCGCCTGCTCCCGCTGCGGCGTGGCGCATTCCACACCGGGTTCGTAATAAGGCGGGTTGCTGATAATAAGATCAAAGCGTACCGTCTGGCGAGGCGCCCAACGCTGAATATCGTCAGTATGCACCGTTATTCGATGCGGCCAGGGAGAGTGAGCAACGTTTTCCTGCGCTTGCATGGCAGCCCCGGCATCCAGTTCCACGGCGTCAATAGGCACATTGTCATCCGTCCGCTGCGCCAGCATTAACGCCAGCAGACCGCTTCCAGTACCGATATCCAGAATTCGCTTTACATCCGCGACCGGCGCCCACGCCCCGAGTAAAATACCGTCAGTTCCCACTTTCATCGCACACCGATCGTGTGCGACAAAAAACTGTTTAAACGTAAATCCGTTACGACGAAGAGCGGAGCCAGACTGAGACATGTAAAAACAACCTTGCAAAAAACGGCGACAGCGCCGGGTGAAAACAATACCTGAGAAGGGATATCCATACAAACAGATGAAGATTGCGGCCGTAACGTCTATAATCAGCGCCCCACACAGAGGTAGAACATGACTGTAACGACTTTTTCCGAACTTGAACTCGACGAAAGCCTGCTGGATGCCCTCCAGGATAAAGGTTTCACTCGCCCGACCGCCATTCAGGCTGCCGCCATTCCGCCTGCGCTCGATGGCCGTGATGTACTCGGTTCTGCGCCGACAGGCACCGGTAAAACGGCGGCATATCTGCTGCCGGCGTTGCAGCACCTGCTCGACTTTCCGCGTAAAAAATCGGGGCCGCCGCGCATTCTGATCCTGACGCCAACCCGCGAACTGGCAATGCAGGTTGCCGATCACGCTCGTGAACTGGCTAAGCATACTCATCTGGATATCGCCACGATTACCGGCGGCGTGGCCTATATGAACCATGCTGAAGTGTTTAGCGAAAACCAGGATATCGTGGTCGCCACGACGGGCCGTCTGCTGCAATATATAAAAGAAGAGAATTTTGACTGCCGGGCGGTTGAAACACTGATCCTTGACGAAGCTGACCGGATGCTCGACATGGGCTTCGCTCAGGACATTGAACATATCGCTGGTGAGACCCGCTGGCGTAAACAGACGATGCTGTTCTCCGCCACGCTGGAAGGCGATGCGATTAAAGATTTTGCCGAGCGCCTGCTGGAAGACCCGGTTGAGGTTTCCGCCAATCCGTCAACCCGCGAGCGTAAGAAAATTCACCAGTGGTACTACCGTGCCGACAATTTCGAACATAAAGTTGCGCTGTTGAAGCACCTGCTCAAACAAGACGATGCAACCCGTTCTATCGTGTTTGTACGTAAACGTGAACGCGTCCATGAACTGGCTGAAACGCTGCGTCTGGCAGGGATCAACAATTGCTATCTTGAAGGTGAGATGGCGCAGATCAAACGTAACGAAGGTATTAAGCGTCTCACCGACGGCCGCGTTAACGTGCTGGTCGCGACCGACGTCGCGGCACGTGGGATTGATATTCCTGACGTCAGCCACGTCATTAACTTCGACATGCCGCGCAGTGGCGATACCTATCTGCATCGCATTGGTCGTACAGGCCGTGCTGGCCGCAAAGGCACTGCAATCTCGCTGGTAGAAGCCCACGACCATCTGTTGCTGCTGAAAATCGGTCGCTACATCGAAGAGCCGCTAAAAGCGCGCGTCATTGATGAGCTTCGCCCGACCACGCGTGCGCCCAGCGAAAAGCTGACCGGCAAACCGTCGAAAAAAGTGCTGGCGAAACGCGCCGAGAAGAAAAAAGAGAAAGAAAAAGAGAAGCCGCGCGTGAAGAAACGTCACCGCGATACAAAAAATATCGGTAAGCGCCGCAAGCCAAGCGGTACGAAAATGCAGGAGCAATCCAGCGAAGAGTGATGATAATGCCGGGTTCGTTAACCCGGCATTTTTTTATCTTCCACGGTAAAACACGCCTCCATACACTGCATAAATATCTGCATTGCCGGGCTGACCGCTTTCCCGGCATGATGGGCGCACAGCGCCATGATCGATAGCGACGGCGCGCCAAACGGCAGCTCTTTCAACTGACCGGTGCTAAGTTCTCGTTCAACGGCAAATCGCGGTAAAAAGCTGATGCCCAGGTTAGCAGCCACACACTGTTTAATGCTTTCAATACTCCACAGTTCAATGGTGTTTTCCAGCGTAATCCGCCTCTGCCGTAGCGTACTTTCAAATAGCTGGCGGAAGACACATTGCGGTTCATTGATGATGAAGCTGCAGGGGATATGCTGATCTGGCTGCGTAAAATCAGCATCCTGTAGCAGTGGAGAGGCCACCAGCGCCAGCGACTGCTCCCCCAGTTGCTGCATCGTGAGCGCGTCATCATTACCTACGCGATAAAAAACGCCCAGATCGACCTCGTCATTCAGCAACGCATCACGTATCACATAGCAATTCAGCGACTGTAGCGACAATTTGACATTCGGCGCTCGCAGCTTAAAACGTTGTAGAACCTGCGGCATTTTGTACGCCAGTAAGGTTTCACCTGTCGCCACGCGCAGCTCTCCGCCGGGTTCCGCATCCTGTCTTGCGGCTTCACGAATCGACTCCATCACACGCGTCAGTTCATGGATATGCGGCATCAGCTTTTTCCCCTCAGTGGTCAGACACATTCGGCGCCCTATTTTCTCGAACAGTTGCAGGGAAAACTCACGTTCAAGCTGTTGAATATGAAAAGTTACCGTCGACTGAGTGCAGCACAGCTTTTGCGAAGCCCGCAGAAACGAGCCCTCTTCCACTACCGTTTTCAGCGTAATAAACCGACGCAGATCCATAACCACCAACCTATCGAAAATCTCGAATTCAGAATTAAAAAACATTCATTTTTTTAAATATTTCATATCGGGTACTGTCTGCTAAAACAGAGGAGATGACAAGTGACACCGATGCTTTTAAGCGCTTTCTGGACTTATACATTAATCACCGCCCTTACCCCCGGCCCAAACAATATTCTCGCGCTTAGCGCAGCAACTGCACATGGTTTTCGGCAGAGTATTCGTGTACTGGCAGGTATGAGTCTGGGATTTTTGGTCGTCATGCTGCTGTGCGCCGGGATCGCGTTTTCCCTTGCGGTTATCGATCCGGCAATCATTCATTTACTCAGTTGGGTGGGGGCTGCGTATATCCTGTGGCTGGCGTGGAAAATTGCTACCAGTCCAGCGGCGGATGAGAATGTCAGACCAAAACCGGTTGGCTTTTGGGTAAGCTTTGGCCTGCAGTTTGTGAACGTCAAAATTATTCTGTACGGCATTACCGCTCTGTCTACATTTGTTTTACCGCAAACGCAGGCGCTGAACTGGGTCATCGGCGTCAGTATATTGCTGGCATTGATCGGCACGTTCGGTAATGTGTGCTGGGCGCTGGCGGGACATCTGTTTCAGCGGGCGTTTCGCCATTATGGTCGCCAGTTAAATATCATTCTGGCGTTACTGCTGGTGTACTGCGCGGTGCGGATTTT
The DNA here is from genome assembly GCF_046548235.1 of Salmonella sp. SAL4457. Classification (NCBI taxonomy): domain Bacteria; kingdom Pseudomonadati; phylum Pseudomonadota; class Gammaproteobacteria; order Enterobacterales; family Enterobacteriaceae; genus Salmonella; species Salmonella sp. SAL4457. Next base: position 10,636 of record NZ_JBGDZO010000007.1, on the reverse strand, counting down.
TTACTGACCCAAATAAAACAAAAGCGGAAAAGGCCCGGCCTCTTCCGCTTGTTATTACCGGATAAGCCTTACAGGCTTTCGGTAAAGGTACGAGCGATAACGTCGCGCTGCTGTTCCGGCGTCAGGGAGTTAAAACGCACCGCATAACCAGAAACACGAATAGTCAGCTGCGGGTATTTTTCCGGATGCTTAACCGCGTCTTCCAGAGTTTCACGACGCAGAACGTTAACGTTCAGATGCTGACCGCCTTCAACGCGTACTTCCGGTTTAACTTCCATCGGAATTTCACGGTATTCAATCTCGCCCAGTTTGCTGACAGCCACAACTTCATCTTCAGCAAAGCCGGATTTTGCAACGATGCAGCGCGCTTCGCCTTTTTCGCTGTCCAGCAGCCAGAAGGAATTCAGCAGGTCGTCGTTAGCGGCTTTAGTAATCTGGATACCTGTAATCATGTGATGCCTCCCCAGGCAAAATTATTTGATTTCGGTCGGCCTAATCCCGGCCAATTGGTAAAACCATTGTTGCTTGAGTGTATATATACCCTTCGATCACCCTTCATTCTTTGATTTAAATCAATAAAAACCACACCACAAAAAGGGTGATGAAGGGAATTTATTGTTTTACATCAACTTACACCATTCAGACCTATAAACTTTTTACATAAATTTTCAACTATCTTTTGTAGGTAACCGTTTTTGTAGCACGCAGGATTTTGCACTGCAGAAAGAAGCAGTTAAGCTAAGGGAACTGGAAATTCGCAGGAGAGCGAGATGGCGACTGAGTTAACCTGGCACGATGTGCTGGCTGATGAGAAACAGCAACCTTACTTTATCAATACGCTTCACACTGTTGCTGGCGAGCGTCAGTCGGGTATCACGGTCTACCCGCCGCAAAAAGATGTGTTTAACGCCTTTCGCTTCACGGAACTGGGCGACGTTAAGGTGGTGATCCTGGGACAAGATCCTTACCACGGCCCCGGCCAGGCACATGGTCTGGCGTTTTCCGTGCGCCCTGGGATCGCTCCCCCGCCGTCATTAGTGAATATGTACAAAGAGCTGGAAGCCTCCATTCCCGGCTTTGTTCGCCCCGCGCACGGTTATCTGGAAAGCTGGGCGCGCCAGGGCGTACTGTTACTGAATACGGTGCTCACGGTACGGGCAGGCCAGGCGCACTCTCATGCCAGCCTGGGGTGGGAAACCTTTACGGATAAAGTGATAAGCCTGATTAACCAACACCGCGAAGGGGTCGTCTTCTTGCTGTGGGGCTCGCACGCCCAGAAAAAAGGCGCGATTATTGATCCACAGCGCCACCATATTCTGAAAGCTCCGCATCCCTCGCCACTCTCTGCGCACCGCGGATTTTTTGGCTGTAACCATTTTGCGCTAACGAACCAATGGCTGGAACAACACGGCGAGAAAACTATCGACTGGACGCCAGTATTACCGGCTGAGAGTGAATAACGTTGGCGACTCGCCGTTTTATCGCCCGCATAACGGCGCGAAAGCGCCTTGTCTGACCGGGCGGTAGGAAGTACATCATTGGCCCGGCGCGCGTTGCGTCACCGGGCTGCAGCCCTTACGCTTTATTCTGTCGCCACCACTCGGCGAGCAGTACGCCTGTCGCAACCGACACATTCAGGCTTTCCACGTTCCCGGTGCCGTTAATTTTCACGCACAGATCGTCGGGTTCGCGCGCCGCTTCCGGCAGGTAGTCATATTCACGGCCTAAGACCAGCACCATCTTTTCCGGCAGGGTCGTACTAAAGAGCGCCTGACCGCGATCGCTGGACGTCGTCACCACGGTGTACCCCGCCTGACGAAAATCATCCAGTACGTCAACAATGCTTTCACCAGTGATCGGCTGGACATGCTCCGCCCCGCCTTCCGCAGTACGAATCGCCGCGCCGGACTCCAGCAACGCCGCATCCTGTACCACCACGCCCTTCACGCCGAAGTGCGCGCAGCTACGCATCATGCCGCCCAGATTATGCGGGTTAGCGACATCTTCCAACGCCAGCACGCAGTCTTGATCCGCCGCCTGCTTTACCCATTGCTTAACGGTCGTACCGTTACGCTTTTTAATCAGGAAACACACGCCGCCGTGGTGCTCAGTCCCGGAAGCTTTTGCCAGTTCGGCTTCATCCACCACATGGTAGGCTTTACGATTCGCCGCCATCCAGCGCAGGGCTTCTTTAAAGCGCGGGGTCACGCTTTGGATAAACCAGGCGCGAACGATAGCATCCGGGCGGCTCTGAAATAACGCCTGGCAGGCGTTTTCACCGTAGACGCGCGTCTCTTCCGCACGCTGGCGACGCAAAACTTCAGGGTCGATAAAACTTTTACCGCTAATACCACCATGATCGACTTTTTCAGGCGTTTCATCGCCTGGCGCGCGGGACACGGTGCGCCACGGCGAAGTTTCATGTTTACGGTCACGGCTCTGATTATTTCGCTCATCACGGGCGGGGCGACGTCCACCGTCAGTGCGAGACTTTGCTGGGCGGCCTCCCCCTTTCCCGGTACGCGGGTTATGGGTGCGTTTATCAGAGTCATCATCACTACGGACATACATCACTTTGACTTTGCCGCTTTTGTTTTTTAATTCATCGTTCATGCTTTTCTCCACCAGCGCTGCGCGAAGCGCGAAGATTACCCGATGTGCATCCGGTTAGCCATGATTTCGTTTAAAAGCTTGCGACTATTGTACTCATTGAATAAAACACATTGTTGTTTAGCACAGACTCCTCGATAATATGTAACATTATAGAAACATCCCGCGCGTAGCGGGACGTCTTCCGACGTATTCAGAGGTTAGCTATGAACACCGTTTGTACCCATTGTCAGGCCATTAACCGCATCCCCGACGATCGGCTTCAGGACGCGGCAAAATGTGGACGCTGCGGTCATGAGTTGTTTGACGGAGAAGTCATTAATGCGACCGGCGAAACGCTGGACAAACTGTTGAAGGACGATCTTCCAGTGGTGATCGACTTCTGGGCCCCCTGGTGCGGCCCTTGCCGTAACTTTGCGCCAATCTTCGAGGATGTCGCAGAAGAGCGCAGCGGTAAAGTCCGTTTCGTCAAAGTGAATACCGAGGCGGAACGGGAACTCAGCGCCCGTTTCGGTATCCGCAGCATCCCGACGATTATGATTTTTAAACATGGACAGGTGGTCGATATGCTTAATGGCGCAGTGCCTAAAGCGCCTTTCGACAGCTGGCTGAACGAAGCGCTGTAAACGCCACGGGGCGCATCTTGTGCCCCGTTTTCACCTCTGCCACAATAGCGTTTTTCTCCGCAAACGCTTTCTATGACCAATAACGCTGTCCTTCAGTTACGCGCCGAACGGCTTGCGCGCGCTACACGCCCTTTTCTTGCCAGAGGCAATCGGGTTCGCCGCTGTCAACGCTGCCTGCTGCCGCTAAAATCTTGCCTGTGTGATACGTTAACGCCTTCTCAGGCGAAAAGCCGTTTTTGTCTGGTCATGTTTGACACTGAACCGATGAAACCCAGCAATACCGGCCGGCTGATAGCCGATATTTTGCCGGATACCGCGGCGTTTCAGTGGTCGCGTACCGAGCCGCCACAGGCGTTGCTGGAGTTGGTACAGCATCCGGATTATCAACCGATAGTGGTCTTTCCTGCGTCCTACGCCGGCGAAGCGCGCGAGGTCATTTCCACCCCGCCCGCCGGGAAACCGCCGCTGTTTATTATGCTGGACGGCACCTGGCCCGAAGCACGTAAAATGTTTCGTAAAAGCCCTTATCTGGATCATCTGCCGGTCATTTCCGTCGATTTATCGCGTCTTTCAGCTTATCGTCTGCGTGAAATCCATGCCGAAGGGCAATATTGTACCGCCGAAGTCGCGATAGCGTTGTTAGATCTGGCGGGAGATACCGAGGCGGCAACCAGTTTAGGTGAACATTTCACCCGTTTTAAAACGCGCTATCTGGCAGGAAAAACGCAACATCCGGGAAACGTCACAGCATAAAATAGCGAAAGCGTTTAAAATTATCCGGTCACTTCTGTGTAAGGGAAACCGGTATGAGCCAGCAAGGACTGGAAGCGCTACTGCGACCAAAATCGATCGCGGTGATTGGCGCATCAATGAAGCCCCACCGCGCGGGTTACCTGATGATGCGTAACTTGTTGGCGGGCGGATTCAATGGCCCCGTCCTTCCCGTGACGCCCGCCTGGAAAGCCGTTTTAGGCGTCATGGCCTGGCCGGATATCGCCAGTCTTCCTTTCACACCCGATCTGGCTATTTTATGCACTAACGCCAGCCGTAACCTGGCGTTACTGGACGCGCTTGGCGCGAAAGGGTGTAAAACGTGCATTATCCTTTCTGCTCCCACGTCGCAACATGAAGAACTTCTTGCCTGTGCCCGGCATTATAAAATGCGTCTGCTGGGTCCAAACAGTCTTGGGCTCCTCGCGCCGTGGCAAGGGCTGAATGCCAGCTTTTCTCCCGTCCCGATTAAACAGGGCAAGCTCGCTTTTATTTCCCAGTCTGCCGCAGTTTCCAATACTATTCTTGACTGGGCGCAACAGCGTGAAATGGGCTTTTCCTACTTTATCGCGCTGGGCGATAGCCTGGATATTGATGTCGATGAACTACTGGACTATCTGGCGCGCGATAGCAAGACCAGCGCGATTTTGCTCTATCTGGAACAGTTAAGCGACGCCCGCCGTTTTGTTTCCGCCGCCCGTAGCGCTTCACGTAACAAACCGATTCTGGTGATTAAAAGCGGCCGAAGCCCGGCTGCCCAGCGTTTACTTAATACCAGCGCGGGAATGGACCCTGCGTGGGATGCGGCCATCCAGCGCGCAGGCCTGCTGCGAGTCCAGGATACGCACGAGCTTTTTTCCGCCGTCGAAACACTGAGCCATATGCGTCCGCTACGCGGCGACAGACTGATGATCATCAGCAATGGCGCCGCGCCTGCCGCGCTGGCGTTAGATGAGTTGTGGTCGCGTAACGGCAAGCTGGCGACGTTGAGCGAAGAGACCTGCCTGCAACTACGGCAGGCGCTTCCCGCGCACATTGATATTGCCAATCCGCTGGATCTGTGTGATGACGCCAGCAGCGAACATTACGTCAAAACGCTGGATATCCTGCTCGCCAGTCAGGATTTTGACGCGCTTATGGTTATCCACTCTCCCAGCGCTGCCGCGCCGGGTACGGAAAGCGCCCATGCCCTGATCGAAACGATTAAGCGCCACCCCAGAGGCAAGTTTGTTACGCTGCTGACAAACTGGTGCGGCGAGTTCTCGTCTCAGGAGGCAAGACGGCTATTCAGCGAAGCCGGATTACCAACCTACCGTACGCCGGAAGGCACGATTACCGCGTTTATGCATATGGTGGAATACCGGCGTAACCAGAAGCAACTGCGGGAAACGCCAGCGCTGCCGAGTAACCTGACGTCCAATACCGCTGAGGCGCATAATCTGTTACAGCGGGCGATTGCGGAAGGCGCCACCTCACTGGATACCCATGAAGTACAGCCGATTTTACACGCCTATGGGCTGCATACGCTCCCAACCTGGATTGCCAGCGACAGCGCTGAAGCGGTGCATATCGCCGAACAGATAGGCTATCCGGTAGCTCTCAAGCTGCGCTCGCCCGACATTCCGCATAAATCTGAAGTTCAGGGGGTCATGCTTTACCTGCGGACCGCAAGCGAGGTACAACAGGCTGCGAACGCCATTTTCGATCGTGTAAAGATGGCCTGGCCGCAGGCGCGGATTCACGGTTTGCTGGTACAAAGCATGGCTAACCGCGCCGGCGCGCAGGAGCTGCGTGTGGTGGTCGAGCACGATCCGGTGTTTGGTCCTTTGATTATGTTGGGTGAAGGCGGCGTAGAGTGGCGTCCGGAAGAGCAGGCGGTCGTCGCGCTGCCGCCGCTCAACATGAATCTGGCGCGCTATCTGGTGATTCAGGGCATTAAACAGCGGAAAATTCGCGCCCGTAGCGCGCTGCGTCCGCTGGATATTGTAGGTTTAAGCCAATTGCTGGTCCAGGTTTCAAACCTGATTGTCGACTGCCCGGAAATTCAGCGTCTGGATATCCATCCGCTGCTGGCTTCCGCCAGTGAGTTTACCGCGCTGGATGTGACGCTGGATATTGCCCCGTTTGATGGCGATAACGAAAGTCGACTTGCGGTACGCCCCTATCCCCACCAGCTTGAAGAGTGGGTGGAGATGAAAAATGGCGATCGCTGCCTGTTCCGTCCTATCCTGCCGGAAGATGAGCCCCAACTGCGACAATTCATCGCACAGGTCACCAAAGAGGATCTTTACTACCGTTATTTCAGCGAGATCAACGAATTCACCCATGAAGATTTAGCCAACATGACGCAGATCGACTACGATCGAGAAATGGCCTTTGTGGCCGTGAGGCGGATGGACAATGCTGAAGAGATCCTCGGCGTAACGCGCGCGATCTCCGATCCTGACAACGTAGATGCCGAATTTGCCGTATTGGTGCGTTCAGATCTCAAAGGGTTGGGTTTAGGACGCCGTTTAATGGAGAAATTGATTGCCTATACTCGCGATCACGGATTGAAGCGGCTGAACGGTATTACGATGCCGAACAATCGCGGCATGGTCGCGCTGGCCAGAAAACTGGGATTTCAGGTCGATATTCAGCTCGACGAGGGCATCGTGGGATTGACGCTGAATCTGGCCAAATGTGATGAATCGTGAGTAATGTACTGGAAATGTTGACCACTTTAACGGGTACTGATGTTATTATTGCTCGCTTATGTCGTCTGCATAGCACAGAGGACCCTTCAATGAACAGAGAAGAAATGCACTGTGATGTTGTCAAAATTTAAGCGTAATAAACATCAACAACACCTTGCCCAACTCCCTAAGATTTCTCAGTCAGTTGATGATGTAGATTTCTTTTATACTCCTGCTACTTTTCGGGAGACACTGCTGGAGAAAATCGCCAGCGCGACGCAGCGTATTTGTATCGTTGCCCTGTATCTGGAACAGGACGATGGGGGTAAAGGTATACTCGACGCGCTCTATGCGGCTAAACGGCAGCGTCCTGAACTGGACGTGAGGGTGCTGGTCGACTGGCATCGCGCGCAACGCGGGCGCATTGGCGCAGTGGCCTCGAATACCAATGCAGACTGGTATTGCCGACTGGCGCAGGAAAACCCCGGCATTGATGTCCCGGTTTACGGCGTACCGATTAATACGCGAGAAGCGCTTGGCGTACTGCATTTTAAAGGCTTTATCATTGATGATAGCGTCCTGTACAGCGGCGCCAGCCTGAACGATGTCTATCTCCATCAGCATGACAAATATCGCTACGATCGCTACCAGCTGATTCGCAATCGGCAAATGGCAGACATCATGTTTGACTGGGTGACGCAAAATCTGATGAATGGCCGTGGTGTGAATCGTCTGGATAATACCCAGCGGCCGAAAAGCCCGGAGATTAAAAACGATATCCGCTTATACCGTCAGGAGCTGCGTGATGCGTCATATCATTTTCAGGGTGACGCTAATGACGAGCAGCTCTCCGTTACGCCGCTGGTCGGGCTTGGAAAGTCCAGTCTGTTGAACAAAACCATTTTCCATCTCATGCCCTGTGCGGAGCATAAGCTCACCATTTGTACCCCTTACTTCAATCTACCAGCGGTACTGGTGCGGAATATTATTCAGCTACTGCGCGACGGAAAGAAAGTCGAAATCATTGTTGGCGATAAAACCGCGAATGATTTTTACATTCCGGAAGATGAACCGTTCAAGATCATTGGCGCGCTGCCCTATCTCTATGAGATTAACCTGCGCCGCTTCCTGAGCCGTTTACAGTATTACGTCAATACCGATCAGCTTGTGGTGCGTCTGTGGAAAGATGACGACAATACCTATCATCTGAAAGGGATGTGGGTAGATGATAAATGGATGCTACTCACCGGCAACAACCTGAATCCCCGCGCCTGGCGTCTGGATCTGGAAAACGCCATTTTGATCCACGATCCTAAGCAGGAGCTTGCCCCTCAGCGGGAAAAAGAGCTGGAACTTATCCGAACGCACACAACCATCGTAAAACATTATCGTGACCTGCAGAGCATTGCCGACTATCCGATAAAAGTGCGTAAATTGATTCGCCGTCTGCGCCGGATCCGCATCGACAGATTAATTAGCCGTATCCTGTAATCGAAGCCCCGTCCTGTACGGGGTTTTCTCTTAGGAGTGAACTGGTGCGCGTGTTGATTCCTTTTACGGTGTTGTTTCTCTCCGGGTGCAGCCATCTGGCTAACGACCACTGGAGCGGTCAGGATAAAGCCCAGCATTTTATGGCATCAGCGATGCTATCGGCAGCCGGTAATGAGTATGCGCGTCACCAGGGAGTAAGCCCTGACCGCAGCGCAGCGATAGGGCTGATGTTTTCTTTGAGTCTCGGAGCCTCAAAAGAACTCTGGGACAGCCGCCCGGAAGGCAGCGGCTGGAGCTGGAAAGATTTTGTCTGGGATGTCGCTGGCGCGACAACCGGTTACGCTATCTGGCAAATGGCGCGATACTAAAGGCGTAAGCCCTTTCCTTTACGGTGCAACATCAACGAAACCAGGAAAGCCAGAACGGCCATCGCGGTAACATACCAGAAGAACGAGCTCTCCATACCGACAGATTTTAGCGACAGCGCGACATATTCCGCAGAGCCGCCAAATAACGCGTTTGCTACCGCGTAAGATAAACCGACGCCCAGGGCGCGAACCTGCGCCGGAAACATCTCCGCTTTCAGGATCCCGCTAATCGAGGTATAGAAACTCACAATCAATAGCGCGCACATCACTAAAGCAAATGCGGCATAAGGCGACGTCACATTCTGCAACGCGGAGAGAATTGGAACGGTGAAAAGCGTCGCGAGTGCGCCAAAACATAGCATAGAGGTGCGCCTGCCAATCTTATCGGATAACGCGCCGAATAACGGCTGCACCAACATGAAAACACACAGCGCAGCCGTCATAATGCCGCTGGCGACATTGGCATGCATACCTGCTGTATTTACCAGATATTTCTGCATATAGGTGGTGAAGGTATAAAAGCACAGCGAGCCTGCCGCGGTGAAACCAAGCACCATCAAAAAGGCTTTGCGATTACGCCACAAACCTTTCAACGAACCGGCTTCTTTTAATGCGCGAGTCTCATGCTTCGAGGTTTCATCCAGCTGGCGACGTAGCCATAACGCCACAACCGCCAGCACGGCGCCCAGCGCAAAGGGAATACGCCATCCCCAGGCACGAAGCTCAGCATCGTCCAGAACCTGCTGCAAAATCACAACGACCAGCAATGCCAGTAGTTGGCCACCGATAAGCGTAACGTACTGAAACGACGCGAAAAATCCCTTACGACCTTCAAGCGCAACTTCACTCATATATGTCGCGCTGGTCCCATACTCTCCCCCTACCGAGAGCCCCTGAAATAACCTTGCAATAAGTAGCAGCGCCGGTGCCCAGGTGCCGATGGTATCGTAACCAGGTAAGCAGGCAATCACCAGCGACCCCATGCACATCATGCACACCGAAATCAACATTGAGGCTTTGCGCCCGCGTCGATCTGCAATGCGTCCAAACAGCCAACCACCGATAGGCCGCATTAAAAAACCGGCGGCAAAGACGCCTGCCGTTTGCAAAAGCTGAGTAGTGGTATTACCAGAAGGAAAGAAGATATGTGCAAAATAGAGCGAGCAGAAAGAGTAGACGTAGAAATCAAACCATTCCACTAAGTTTCCGGAAGAGGCCCCCACGATAGCCCATATGCGTCGCCGCATCTCCGGAGCCTCAGCGTTGTTTTTATCTATACGCTGAATAATTTCTGCCATACTGTTCTCCTTGTTGCCAGGCTTAATCGGCCTTTTATTTTGGAGATTCAGATTACGCGAGACCCAAAAGTAAATAAAGTGTTAATTATTTGTTTGCTAATTTTTATCCCCACCGTGCCTGATGCTGGCGTTTCCGTTTCAGATAGTCTTCGTCCTGACGGATTTTATCCCACCAACCTTTGAAAACCGTTGCCGCCGCGGCCTTAATAGGATCATTACCCCGTGTATTCAGGCTGCCGTCTTCTGCATACTTTTTACCGCCTTTATAGTTAGCGTATCGCCTGGCGCGGGTGTATCCCATCTGAATAAATTTACGCGCCATGTCCATACCAACGAAATCATCCTGCTGCCGGTAAGCTTCGAACAACTGGTAGATCTGTTCTGCGGATTTCATCGCCGATGCTTCATCTTTATAGCGCCAGAAAGGAAGAATTTCGCTTTTGTAGGGTTCAACCAGTAGCACCCCCTGCTCGCCTCGTCCAACCTGATACAATTCAGGCTGCTGGCGGAAGTCGATGCTGGAAAAGTCCTGCTGGTAGTTAAAAGGTTTGATAGCCAATGAAAATCCTCACTGCTTATATAAGCACGTGTAAAGGATAGTTCATCGTTAACGATTGGGTGGGATGTACTCTTGTCGGTTCTACAAGAACACCAGCTTCGTAGGCGGGATAATTCCTGTAGGCCGGATAAGGCGGAGCCGCCATCCGGCAGAAACAGACAAAAACAAAAGGCCCTGTCTTCCGACAGGGCCCTTCGTTTTATTTGATGCCTGGCAGTTCCCTACTCTCGCATGGGGA